>NZ_JBHSMU010000015.1:0-1444366 GCF_042655085.1 Massilia niabensis
CAACATCCAAAGGGTAACGAAAAAGGCCGTAACCCTGTCAACCTATCTTAGGACGAGACACCGCTCGACGCGACAAATTCTGTCGCAACATAAGTTGCGCAACAGAAATTGCGCATCAGGTGACAAAATTTGTCATCTGAACAGGCTGGCATGACATCTTTTGTCGTATTTATTGCAGAGATGGTAATGATTTCCGGGTGGAAATGGCTGGCACGGCATTTGCAATAGATAGCTCGTGGCACCAAGCAACGCAACAGATAACCCCAACACCCTGACCTGGAGATACACCATGAAATCGATGAAAATTGTTAAGAAGACCCAAGCCGGCTTCACCCTGATCGAACTGATGATCGTCGTCGCGATCATCGCCATCCTGGCAGCTGTCGCCATTCCGCAATACCAGAACTACACCATCCGCGCCAAGGTCGGCGCAGCCCTGAGCTCGGTCGCCGGCATCAAGACTGCCGTCGGCGTGTGCATCCAGGAAGCCGGCGGCGTCGAAACCGGTTGCACCACCACCACCACTGCTGCCCCAACCAACATCCCAGTCTTCGTCGCCACCAAAGAAGTGGCTGCCGCATCGGTTTCGGGCGGCACTATCACTGTCCAGTTCGCTAGTGGCATCGGCAGCGGCGTTGACGGCCAGAGCTTCACCATGGACCCGACCGCCAACGATTCGACCATCGCTTGGGTGAACGCGCCTGCCGCCGCTCTGACGAACGCAGCAGCCCGTGATGTGATCACGAAGACCAACGTAGCGACGACGCCAGCATCTAACGGCGGCTAATCGCAGCAGGCAGTACGCATAGCAGAATGCCGCCTCAGGGCGGCTTTTTGTTTTTGTCGCACGAAAAGCCACCCCACACCCGCTCCGGCGGGTTTTCGTTTTTCCGCTTCCAGACAGCCTTCCGCGCACGATTCGACTAGCGCAAGACCATCTGCATCGACCCATCCATACTGGGCCCCCGCAGCCGCCTGAGTTGTCAGCGCGCGGCGAGCGATAATTCCCAAAAACTAATTCGGAGACTCCATGAAATCGAAAAAGATTGTGAAGGAAGCAGAAGCTGGCTTCACCCTGATCGAACTGATGATCGTCGTCGCGATCATCGGCGTGCTGGCGGTCGTGGCCATCCCGGCCTACCAGGACTATGCCGCCAGGGCAAAATTCGGCGCCGCGCTGGCGGAGGTCTCAGCAGGCAAGGTGGGTATCAACACCAGGCTCAACGACGGCATAGACGTCACTGCACCCGAACAGATTGGCCTGGCGAAAACCGGCACCGCCCACTGCACCTTCGGCGCCACCGCCAACGCCACCGCGGCCAGCCTGACCTGCCGGATTGTCGCCGGCCCTGCCAGCGTGCGCGACCAGACGATCACGCTCACCCGCGACGTGGCCACCGGCGCCTGGAGCTGCAGCGCGAACACGGTCCCGCAAGACCTGATCGGCGCGGCCGGTGTCTGCACCGGCAAGGCGGGCTGACGTAAAAAAACCCCGCAAGTGCAGTGCGCGAGCGGGGTTTTTGTCGTTCAGGCCGGGACGTTTAGACGATCTTCTGCCGGTCCGCCAGCAGCGCCTCATAGGTCATGTTCTGCAGCAGTGTGTAATGTACCGGATCGAGGTCAATGAACTGCATGCCGTAGGTGAACAACTCGGACTCGTCCGCCGCCTTTGACACATTCACGTTGCGAATCGCGGCGCGCGCGGCAATGCGCACTTCCTGCTCATCCGGCGGCGCCTTCAGTGAAAACTGCAGCGTGATCTGCTCTTCGTCCGCCGGGAGCCGGCTGTTCGACACCACCAGGGCGCCGCTGACCGACAGGTTCACGATCGTGCAGGGCAGGGGGCGGCCATGCGTGCCGCTGCCTGACAACTGGGCCGGCAGGTCGACCTTGACCCGCATTGCGGTGCGCAGGCTCGTGCCCTGGATTGTTTTCGGAAACGATACGTGCACATACATCAGGGGCCGCCCGAAGATGCGCTCGACCGTACAGGCAAAGGAACACACCTTCACGCCCGAGAACACGCGGATCGTCAGGCGCTCGCCTTCGGCCAGCGCGATCGGCGCCCCGTTTTCCGTCGGGATCTTGAGGATGATGTACTCGTCCTTCACGTACCCGATCAGGGCCGAGAAGTGCTGCACGGGCTTGATGCGGCGATGCGTGATGAGCTGCAGCCGGGTACCGACTTGCAGGTTCATCGTCTCGAAATCGTAGTCTTGCGCTTTGAGTTCCGCGGCTTGGGCGACTTGCATGGGCGTATTCGGGAGTAACTGACAATTATGCCAGCCGGATGATTATGATACCAGTGTTAGCTACAGAGAAATATATTGGCGCCCGGCACTACGAAAAAAGCCCGCTTTCGGCGCGGGCTTTGTTGTTACATCGAAACGTTTAGCGCTTCAGGTGCTGGTCGAGCCAGCCGATCACGGTGTGGTGCCACAGCACGGAATTGGCCGGTTTCAGCACCCAGTGGTTCTCGTCCGGGAACACCAGCAGCTTGCTGTCGATGCCACGCCGTTGCAGCGCCGTAAAGGTGGACAGGGCCTGCGCGGTCGGGATGCGGAAGTCGAGGTCGCCCTGAATGACCAGCATCGGCGTCTTCCACTTGTTCACGTGGTGCACCGGGTTGAAGCGCTCGTGGCTTTCCGGCACCGCGAAATACGGGCCGCCGTTTTCCCAGTCGGTGAACCACTGTTCTTCGGTCGAGTAGGCCATGCCACGCGTGTCGAACACGCCGTCGTGGTTGACTAGGCATTTGAAGGCGCCCGGCCAGTTACCTGCAATCCAGTTCATCATGTAGCCGCCGTACGATGCGCCGAGCGCGCAGCTGCGTTCCCGGTCGAGCCATGGGAATTTCTTGACCGCCGCATCCAGGCCTTTTTGCAGGTCCTCGAGCGGCTTGCCGCCCCAGTCGCCGCTGATCGAATCGGTGAATTTCTGGCCGTAGCCGGTCGAGCCGTGGAAATCGATGAACACGGTGGCGTAGCCGGCGCCGGCATACACCTGCGGATTCCAGCGGTAGCTCCAGGCGTTGCCGAAGCTGCCTTGCGGGCCGCCGTGCACCAGGAAGGCAACCGGGTATTTGGCGCCTGGGGTCGCGTTCCACGGCTTCATCACGTAACCATGGACGGTGTCGCCGTTGGCGCCCGCAAACGAGAACTGCTCGAATTCGCCGAAGCGCACGCCGGCCAGCTTGTCCGCATTGTTCCTGGTCAGCTGCTGAGGCTTGCCACCGCGCAGCTTCATGGTGTGCAGCTGTGCCGGCGAGGCCAGCGTCGCGTGGGTGAAGGCGATGGTGTCGCGGCGCATGTCGAAGGCGGCGATCGTTCCCTTGTCGGTCAGCGCGCTGACCTTGCCGCTGACCACGTCGATCGCGAACAGGCGATGCTGGCCGACGTCTTCCGCGTCGACGACGAGCGTCTTGCCGTCCGCGCTCCACTGCAGGGCACCGACAGAGCGGTCCCAGCTCTCGGCCAGGCGGCGTTTCTTGCCGCTTGCCACATCCATCAGCACGATGTGGAAGCGGTCGGCCTCGAAGCCGGGGCGGGTCATCGCCAGGTAGGCCAGCGTGCGCCCGTCCGGCGAGAACACGCCTTTGGCATCCCAGGCCGGGTTATCCGCAGTCAGGTTGCGTGGCGCGGCGCCACCGGGAGCGGGCACGCTGTACAGGTCGAAGTTGGTCGACCAGGCTTCGGTCTTGCCGGCGATGCGCGCCGAGAACACGATCGTCTTGCCATCCGGGCTGAAGCGGTATTCCTCGCGGTCGCCGAAGGGTTTCGAGGGCACGTCGCCGTCGAGCGAACCGGACAGGGAAACAGGTGCGCTGCTCACGCGCCCGTTCGCATCCAGCGGCGCCGAGAACAGCACCGCGTTGCGCCCGTCCGCCCAGGTATCCCAGTGGCGCACGAACAGGCGGTCATAAACGCGCCCGCTTGCCTTGTTCTTCGCTTGCGCATCGAGGCGATCCTTGGTGCAGGCCAGGTCGGCGCAGTCGCGGAACACCGCCATGCTGAGCGCAATCCGGTCGCCGCTGGGCGAAACGCGGAAGTTGTCGACGTCGAGCGGCAGGTTCGTCACCTGCACCGGCTCGCCACCGGCGGCGCTCTGGCGCCATACCTGCGAGCTGCCCGAGCGGGAGGACAGGAAATACACGGCGTCGCCGGCAGGCGCCCATTCGGGGTCGGTGCTGCTGCTGTCGTGCGTGGTCAGCGCCTTCGGTGCGGTTTTGCCGTCGAGGCCGGCGATCCACAGGCTGGTGTGGCCGCGGTTCTTGTCCATATTGGTAGTGCGCACCGTGTAGACGACGCGGCTCGCGTCCGGCGACACCGCCGGGCTGCCGACGCGTTCCAGGTTGACCAGGTCTTCCACCGTCAAGCCACGCGGAGCGGCAGGGGTGGCAACGGCGGCATTGGCAGCGGCCAGGGCCGTCACCAATAAAGCGAAGCGTAATTTCATCGAATCCTCTTCAATCGTGTCTCGGAGTGTGTGTTCATGCGCGGTGGTGCCGCGGCAAGCCAGCAATTTAACATGCAGGACGCTGAAGAACACCGGTGGGCAGGCCGACTCGCTGCCGGATCGGGATCAATCGTCGATGCTCTCGATGAGCGTATCGGCGGCATCGATGCTGTCCTCGCGCCTGCTGTACCGGACGAGGGCGATGCCGAGCGACACCAGCCCGATACCGCCGCCGAACCACAGGAAATTGCGCTCTCGTACTCCGGTGACCCCGAGCGCGATGCCGGCGGCGATGCACAGGAAGCCGATGCCATCCTTGATTCTCATGGTTGTGCCCGCGGCGTTGCCGCCAGGTCCATACTGTTGAGTTGCCACAACAATATCATGGTGCGTGGTGGATGCCATCGGAGCACCAGGCTGCGTGGATGAGCAGCTCGGTACAATTTTTGGTTGCTAATTCAATGCGCACTGTTAGGATATATTTTGTTCAATAACTTCAACGAAAGAGACAATATGCGTCGCTTCCTTCGCCACTGCGTCCTCGCCGCCGTCTCGGCGTCGGCATTGAGCGCTCCCGCCTCCGCCGCAGTGATCACGATGAATTTCGAAAGCTTCCCGGGCCCCGATGGAATACTGGGAACCGCAGATGACGTGTCGGCTCCAAATACCTTTCTGCAACCGCTGCGCGACCAATATGCATCGCTGGGCGTGACATTCACGCAAGGAACTTTGTTGCAGGATAACTTCATGGGTGGCGCCGCCAGTAACCATTTCATCAGTTCGACCTACCCAATTGGCGTTTTCTCGGTACCGGTCCTGGGCATCCGGATCGACAGCAGGTCGTTTTGGGACGCCTTCCTGACGGCATATGATGTCAACGGAAATATCCTTGCCCAAGATGTGCTTCTGAACCCGAATGCTGGCTGGGCTCCCCTGGCCGGGCAATTGTCGCTGACGAGCCTGACACCAATTCATCGCTTTTCCGTCATGGCGAATAACGCTGACCGGATACTCAACCTCGACAACCTCGTGCTGACAACTGCCGAGCCGAGTGCCGAAGTGCCTGAACCGCAGACCTTGGCGATGTTCGGCCTCGGCCTCGCAATGCTTGGCGCCACCGCGCGCCGCCGTTCTCGCAAATAAAGTCACCGGAGGAGCAGGGTCGGGGGATACCTGGTCCACAGTGTTCCAGGCTGCCGCCAGGGCTCTCTAATACCGGAAGCAGTGCGCCTGCTGGCTGTCGCTTCGAAAAAACGGCGTCGTCAGGGCAGGGTTGCGCTCCTTCTGGCACATGACGATGATCTTGGTAGCAGCTTCTATAGCAAGCTCGGCCGCACTTCTTTTCGCTGCGCGGGCGATGGCGCGTGCAAACGTCGACTCGTACACGGGACCGCCTGCCAGCCGGGCGCGTTGATCCGGGATCTCGGCCGTGAGCAGGCGGCGATCTGTGGCGGGGCGCAACAGCTCCCTGATGGAAAGGGCGTGGACAGGATGTCGTCCAGCGAAGGGCGTTGCCGCGTCCTTGCAGGACTGGTCCTGGCCAAGCTCGCATGCGTAGCCCGGGACCTGTATCAGGCAACCAACAATGACCGCGACGCCGATTTTCATCGTTGAATTCCCTTGGGCCGAGCATGCGTGGAAGGATCGAACAGCCTGCCTGTTGCCTCGGCTGTTCAGCTCGTATTGTAGAGGTGTCAACAGATTCCCTCCAGCCAGCTCCTGTATTCACCTGGCGGCCCCTGAACCGCTCAGCCACGTGATCATTCTCAGCCGGGTGATTGCTCCTCCAAAACGCGTCCGCTAGGATGGTCCGTTCGCTTCCAGAAGCCTGCTCGTCAAAGGATCGCCGCGTGACGCCGCCCCGCCTTGCCTTCATTTTTGCCACCGTCGTGGCCTGCTTTGCCGCGCCATCCGGTATGGCAGCGCCGGCTTCTGCCGCCCTGGTGCCGATCGATTTTTCGTATGCGGGTTATGCCGCCGGCGCTGCCATTCCCGTCATCCAGGGCCCGGCCCTGCTGGTGCGGCCGAGCGGCGCGGATGACACCAGGCTGCTCCAGGCCGCGCTGGCCGAAGTTGCCCGGCTGCCGCGCCAGGCGAACGGCGTGCGCGGCGTGGTCCAACTCGCGCCCGGACAATTCAGGATTGCAGGGCAGTTGCGCATCGATGCCGATGGTATCGTGCTGCGCGGCAGCAGTGCCGGGCAGACGACGCTGGTCGCGACCGGACGCAGCCGGCGCGCGCTCATCGAGGCAGGACGCGGGCGCGCCGCCCTGACCGCCGGCCTGATCCAGGTCACGGACCAGATCGTGCCGGCCGGCGCGCACACGCTCGCGCTGTCCGACATCGGCGATCTGCAGCCGGGCGACCGCGTGGTGCTGACCCGCCCCAGCACCCGTGACTGGATCCGCGCTCTGGGCATGGACGCCTTGCCGGGGACCTTCGCGGCGCTGCGCTACCACTGGCCGGCCGGCTCGCGCGACCTGGTCTGGGACCGGCGCATCGCCAGCATCGACGCTGCCGGCAAGCGTGTGACCCTGGATGCGCCGATCACCACCGCGATTGAACAACGCTACGGCGGCGCCACGCTGGCGAAAGTGACGGCCGATGTGCCGCTCACGCAGATCGGGATCGAGAACCTGGCGATTCGCAGCGAATACGACGGGAGCAACCCCCGCGACGAGGAGCACGCCTGGGACGGCGTCCATCTTGATTATGTGGAGGACAGCTGGGTACGCAAGGTCACTGGCCGGCACCTGGTATCTTCGCTGGTGCGGGTGGGACCGCGCGCGCGCCGCATCACCGTCGAACACGTCCGCAATGAAGCCCCGGCAGGCGAGGCGGGCGGTTACCGGCGCATGAGCTTCCTGGTCGAAGGCCAGCAGGTGCTGGTGCAGTACTGCAGCGCCGATTCGGGGATGAATGACTTCGCCATCGGCTTGCTGGCCGCCGGGCCGAACGTGTTTCGCGATTGCCGCGCGACCCGTGCATTGGGCGCCAGCGGCGCCTTCGAGAGCTGGGCCTCGGGCGTGCTGTACGAGGATGTCCGGGTCGAGGGCGCCGCGCTGCGCCTGGCCTATGACGGCCAGCGCGCCCAGGCCGGAGGCTGGACCGCGGCCAATTCCATCATCTGGAATTCGCGCGCGCTCGAGGTCGTGGTGTCCGGCCCGGAGGGTGCGCCGAACCAGATCGTGCACAGGGCGCTGCCCCTGTATGCGACCCAGCTGGCGCAGCGTATCGGCGCGGCCGGCGCCGAGGCTGTGCTGCAGCCGGAGATACGGTTTCCCCGGGCGGACGGGGATGCCAGGGTGTTCGACGGCGCGGTCTCGAACGACGCCGGCCGGGGGGCGCCCAGCCCGCAAGGGGCTTCCCTCGCTATCCGCAACGGCCGTTTCGTCGTCAAGGACAAGGCCTTGTGGGGCGGCGCCGTCAACGACGCATGGTGGCTGGGCCAGGCCTCGCCTGCCAACGCCCTCGACGCCGGCATGAGCATTACCCGCTTTGTCCCGGGGCGCAACGGCCCCGGCCTCACCGAAGACCTGCCTGAACTGGCAGCGCGGGCCGCCAGCCAGGGCACGCCGTTCTACCAGAGCGGCCCGGCCATCTGGTACGACCGCCGCCGCGACGACCACACGATCCTGACCCGGCCTGATGCCAACGTCTGGGCCGCCTTCTACGAACTGCCGTGGGCGCGCAGCGGCAAGGGCAAAGCGCAGGATGGCCTGAGCCGCTACGACCTGACGCGCTACAACCCCTGGTACTTCGAGCGCACCCGGGCTTTTGCGCAGTTGGCCGATCAACACGGCATCGTGCTGTACCACCACCTCTACAACAACCACAACCTGGTCGAGACGGCCTCGCACTGGGCCGACTTCCCCTGGCGCCCCGCCAACAACATCAACGATACCGGCCTGCCCGAGCCGATGCCCCTCGAGCCGGGGGATCGCATCCACGTGGCCGAGCAGTTCTACGACGTCGCCAACCCGAAGCTGCGCGCGCTGCACCGCGCCTACATCTTCCACGTGCTGGACCAATTGGCAGGGAGCGACAACATCATCTTCGGCCTGGCCTTCCAGTATTCCGGCCCGCTCGCCTTCCAGCAGTTCTTCCAGCAGACCGTGGGCGAGTGGGAGCGCCGCCACGGGCGCCCCGTGAAACTGGTGCTCGCGACAGCCAAGGACGTGACCGACGCCATCCTGGCCGACCCCGCGCTGGCGCGCCAGGTGGCCGTGGTCGACATGCGCTACTGGCATTACCTACCGGACGGCAGCCTGTGGGCGCCGCGCGGCGGCCAGAACCGCGCCTTCCGCGAACTCCATCCGCGCGAATTCGGCGACCCCAGCACGCCCGAACTGGTGTACCGCCAGGTGCGCGAATACCGTGCGCGCCATCCCGACAAGGCGATCGTGGCCTGGCATGCCGGCACCGGCCAGATCCCCAGCCTGATGGCGGGCGCAGCCCAGGTCCTGATGCGCAACCCGACCGCCGGGCACGGCCAGGGCAGGGTGGTCGACCGCACGCCGCTCGACGCTTTCGTGCAGCAGCACCTGGCAGGTGTGCTGGCCGATATGGTGCCGCAGGATGGGTGGACGATAGAGGGCGAGCGCAACTGGGTGCTGGCCGATGCGCGGCAAACGACCGTGCTGGTGTATTCGCTGGCGGGAGAGGGGGTCAAGCTGGCGCGCCTGCTCACCGGAGGACCTTATCAGGGACTGTGGTTCGATCCGCGCACGGGGCGAACGATGGAGGCGCAGTTGCCGGCGCAGCTGGACGAAGGGGCGTGGATAGGCAAGCCCGATGGGCGCGAATGGCTGCTGGTGTTGCGGGCGCAGGCATTCCGCGGCTGATCCACAGGCCAGGTCTTGCACAGCCCCGTTGCCGCTCTACACAATCTTGCGCGAATTGGCGTCGGTACGGAACAGGATCGTCCGGAGCGGCTGCTCCTTCTGCGTGCGTTGCGCATGCATCACGATGGCGTGCACGTCGCCATGCTGCGGCGACTTCGCACATACAGGGTCGGCGTTCTCGGCGTCTCCCGTCATCGCGTAGGCCTGGCAGCGGCAACCGCCGAAATCTTTGTCTTTCTCGGGGCAGCCGCTGCACGGCGCCTTCATCCACGCATTGCCACGGTAGCGGTTGAACGCGCCGCTGGCATACCAGATGTCCTTCACGCTGACATCGCGCACGTTGGGGAAGGTGATCCCCGGCAAGGAGCGGGCGGCATGGCAGGGCAGGGCAGTGCCGTCCGGCGCGATGCCAAGAAATACCGAAGCCCAGCCGTTCATGCAGGCCTTGGGCCGCTGCTCAAAATAGTCGGGCACGACGAACAGGATGCGCATCCTGTTCCCGATCCGGGAGCGCATTTCGTTGACTACCGCCTCGGCCTGTAGCAGCTGTTCGCGCGTCGGCATCAACTGTTCGCGGTTGACCAGGCCCCAGCCGTAATACTGGGTATTGGCCAGTTCCAGGTACTCGACACCCATCTCGAGCGCCATCTCGATGATCCGGCCTACATGGTCGAGGTTGAAGCGATGCAGCACGACGTTCAGCACCATCGGATACTCGTATTGCTTGATCAGCCTGGCAGTACGCATTTTGAGGTCGAAGGTTTTCGTGCTTGACAAAAAATCGTTCATCTCCCGGGTGGAGTCCTGGAACGACAGCTGGATATGGTCCAGCCCCCCTTCCTTCATGCGGCCCAGGCGTGCCTCGGTCAGGCCGATCCCGGAAGTGATCAGGTTGGTATAGAACCCCAGCCGGCGCGCTTCGCCGACCAGCTGCTCGAGATCGTCCCGCAGCAGCGGCTCGCCGCCCGAGAAACCGAGCTGGGCCGCGCCGAGCTGGCGCGCCTGGCGCATCACGCCGAACCATTGCCGGGTAGTCAGTTCAGCCCGCTCCTTTACGTAGTCGACGGGGTTGTAGCAGAACGGGCAATGCAGCGGACAGCGATAGGTCAGCTCGGCCAGGAGCCAGAGCGGAGCGGGTATCGGAGGGCGGAGCAGGGCCGGATCGGGTGTCGAATCGTTCATGGATGCGGGCTCAGGTAATCCAGCCGCGTTCGCTGGCGGCGCGCAAAAAATCGTCGACGTCGTCACGCAGGCCGCTGCAGTTGAACGCCTGTTCGAGTTCGCCGACGATGGACGGCGCCGTATGCCGGCCATCGCAGCGTTTCAGGATTTCGGCTGCGCTCTGGTTCAGCTTGACCATTCCCTCCGGATACAGGAGCACGTAGTTGCCTTGCGCTTCTTCCCATTGCATCCGGAAGAGGCGCGACAGGGCGGGTTTGTCGGGAACTGGGTTCATTGGGCACCTGGCGGTTAGGGGTAGGCTTTTTCGATGGCGTCGAGCATCGCCCACAGGATGTCGAGCTTCAGTTGCAGGATATCGAGCGCGCGCTCCTGCTGGGCACGGTTAGTGAAATGGTCGAGCGTGACTTGCAGGCCGTGTTCGACGTCGCGTTCGGCCAGCGAGATGCGGCTGCGGAAATACTGCATGCCCTCGGGATCGATCCAGCCGTAGTGGGTCGGCCAGTTGGCCAGCCGGTCCTTGTGGATCTTCGGGGCGAACATTTCGGTCAGCGACGAGCAGACGGCTTCCTGCCAGGGGGCATGGCGGGCGAAGTTGACGTAGGCATCGACGGCGAAGCGCACACCCGGGACCACATGGCGGTGCGACCAGAGCGCATCGCGCTCGAGGCCGACCGCCTCCCCCAGCCGCACCCAGGCTTCGATGCCGCCTTCGTTATCGTCCCAGCCGTCATGGTCGAGGATGCGGCGCACCCACTTGCGGCGTGTGTCGCGGTCCGGACAATTGGCAATGATGGCGCCGTCTTTTTGGGGAATGTTGACCTGGTAGTAAAACCGGTTGGCGACCCAGCCGCGGATCTGGTCATCGCGCAGCAGGCCGTCGTTCATTTTTACGTTGAACGGGTGGTTGATGTGGTAACCGGCGCCGCGTGCGCGCAATTGCGCTTCGAACTCGTCGCGGGTCCAGGGCGCGGCAAGGGTCATAGCCGGATCTCCATGCCGTCGAAGGCGACTTCGATGCCGTGGCGCGCCAGGATGGCGCGTTGTTCGGAGTCCTCGTCCAGGATCGGATTCGTGTTGTTGATATGAATGAGCACTTTGCGCCGCTCACCGATGCTGTCGAGAACGGCAATCATGCCGGTCTCGCCCGATTGCGGCAGATGCCCCATGTCAGCCGCGCTCTTTTTGGAGAGTCCGAGCGCGATCATTTCGTCCGCACTCCAGAAGGTGCCGTCGACCAGCACGCAGTCCGCCGCCCGCATGGCGGCCCCCACCGGTGGGTCGATGGCGCCCAGGCCCGGTGCATAAAACACCGACTTGCCGCTCGCCGTATCCTCGATCAACAGGCCGATGTTGTCCCCGATTTCCGGACGCTCACGGTGGACCGAATACGGCGGCGCTTTGCTGCTGAGCGCCAGCGGCCTGAAGCGGATGCCCTCGATGCCCGGCACCTCGATCGACGGCATGCGGTCGACTCGTGTCGTGTCGCTTCCAACTGGCAGTTCATGCCAGCGTACGCCGCAGTAATTGGACAGTACCGGCACCAGCGGCAGCCCGCTGTTGAGTTCGTTCCAGACCGGCGCCGTACAGTAGAGGGGCAACGGTTTCCCCTCGCGCAGCATCAGCAAGCCGGTGACGTGGTCGATCTGTGCATCCATCAGCATCACGGCGGCGATACCGGAATCCCGCCTGGCGCGACCTGGCTGCAGCACCGGCGTGGCACGGATTTGCGCAAGGATGTCTGGCGAGGCGTTGACAAGCACCCAGTCGTTCCCGTTGGACGAGACCGCGATCGATGACTGCAAGCGCGCCGTTGCGCGGACGCCGCCACTGCGCAGCCCGGCACAATTGTGGCAGTTGCAGTTCCACTGGGGGAAGCCGCCGCCCGCTGCCGAGCCCAATACGATGATGTTCATAGACTGGTCCAATGAGCCGGTGACGGCACCAACCTGGCGGCACCGTCGCCGGCTTCAACGCTGTGCTAGCGATTCGCAATATAAAGCGTGATTTCAAATCCAAAACGCCAGTCGATAAATTCCGGTTTGCTCCAGGTCATGATTGATCTCCTCAAGAATAGATAATTGGCCGTTTCGATTGCGCCAGTCAACGGCTCGACTGCGAAGCTGGCGATCGGTACAGTCGAGAAGAGATTAGGCAATATCTATGCCATCCATATGCCAGCGGCTTGTGAAAGCGTTGATGCCTTGCAAAAGGAGGAATGACGGTGTGCCAAAATTGAACAATGGGTATTGCAGTAATGGCACACTGCGATACAGGCGTGGAGTCAGGGTGCTGGTTTGGATCAGGCCGCCTCTTTAGCGGCACAGATGACAGTTCGCTCAACTCAGGAGTAGACTCGATGTTGCGCTGCACAATGCAGCGTCCCACCGATTCCGGTCACTCACCAGGAGAACGACATGTTGACGATGAACGCCCACCCGAACGCGGCATTTCCTACCGTAACACCGGTCCCGTTTCTGGATACCTGGTCGAAAGTCTCCGGCTTGTACCGGGACGCCGCGCAGGCCAGCACCCAGCAATGGGTGCTGAGCTCGTCGCGCATCATCCAGGAGCATACGTTGCGCGCATTCGTGTCCGCATCGCAGGCCTGTGCCGATGCATTGGCAAAGAACGCGATCTCCGTGCAGCAGCAATCGATGGGGCGTTTGCTGGATGCGAACCAGAAGGCGATGGGAATGGTGGGCGAAGCGTTTACGAAGGCATGGATGGGAGGCTTGCAGCCGGCGAAATGAAGGAGCCAGGGCCCAGTCCACGCCCTTGGGGCTGGGCCTTGTGCTTACGCCTCAGCCGTCCCATCCCCGCTCCTGCCCCGGTGCTTTTCCGGCACCCGCACTTCAGACGCAAGGAATCGTCTTGGCCGCCGGCATCGTACTCAAGGGCAGGAAGCCTGCCGCAGCAGCTGCCCCGGCCTCGGCGGGCGAAATCTCGAAGATGCCGATCCTGCCATCAGGAGCACCGCATACCGTCGGGGTGGCCATGCCGTTCGTGCCGCACGCGGCAGAGCGCACCTGGACGTTGGCCGCTGCCAGCTGCGCTTGCAGGGCCGCCAGCGACACGCCACCACCGCCACACTGCAGCGTGCCCATTGATTTAAAAACTTTGCTACTAGTGGCATCTTCATCATCCCCACCGCCGCAAGCGGTTAACGACGCCAGAACTGCCAAAGTCGAAACAAAGAGTCGCATATAAAGAATCCATAGTTGCTACGATCGTTTGCGACGGCGATATTGACGTCGTGGCTGAAAGTATGGACTCAAGGAAACTATTTATCAACCATCTATGGTTACCAAGTGTGACTGGCTCCATGGAATCAACGGCTTACACCGCCGCCGTCCAATCCCCGCTCTTGCCCCCGTGCTTCTCGAGTACCCGCACGTTCGTCATCACCATCCCCCGATCGACCGCCTTGCACATGTCATAAATCGTCAGCAAGCCCACCTGCACCGCCGTCAGCGCTTCCATTTCCACGCCGGTCTTGCCGTACAACTCCACCTGCGCCCGGCAGTGCACGCTGTTCGCCGCCGCATCGACCTCGAAATCGACCGCCACCCGGGTAATCGCCAGCGGATGGCACAGCGGCACCAGGTCGCTGGTGCGTTTCGCCCCCATGATCGCGGCGATGCGGGCGATGCCGAGCACGTCGCCCTTCTTGGCGTTGCCTGACTGAATTAAGGCCAGCGTTTCCGGCTTCATGCGGATGGTGCCGGCGGCGACCGCGACGCGGTGCGTCTCGTTCTTGGCGCCGACATCGACCATGTGGGCATGGCCGGTGGCGTCGAAATGGGTCAGCGGGCCGGCGCCGGCTTCTGAAGAAGGACTCGTCATTATCGTGTTGGTATGCTTGGGTAAGAAAGTGTTTCGGGGTGCGGCAAAGGGCGCGCGGATGGGGTTATCATAGCATTGTGAAATCGATGACCCATCCCGCGCCTATGCCTCTGGGCCTGTACATGCGAGCCCGCTGGCGCCGTTCGCTGGCCGTCCTTGCCATGTCGGCCGCGACCGGTTTTGGCCCTGCGCTCGCGCACGCCCAGCAGCTGAATAATGTTCCGAATTCGATGCGCCTGCCCACGCTGGGCGACGCGGCGAGCGAGGATCTGTCGCCGATCGTCGAGCGCAAGCTGGGCGAGGAGATCATGCGCGAGATCCGCCGCGAGCGCGATTACCTCGACGACGATGCGATCTCCGAATACCTGAACAATTTCGGCGGCGCCCTGGTCGATGCCGTGCCCGGTGCGCGCGGCGAAATGAATGCGGACTTCCATTTCTTCCCGGTGCGCGACGGCGCCATCAACGCGTTTGCGCTGCCGGGCGGCTTCATCGGCATCCATTCGGGACTGCTGCTTGCTGCGCAGACCGAGTCGGAACTGGCCTCCGTCGTCTCGCACGAGATCGGCCACGTTTCCCAGCGCCACATCGCGCGCATGCTCGGCCAGCAACGCCAGGACGTGCTGTTGCCGCTGGCCGCGCTGATCCTCGCCGCGCTCGCCGCCAAGGCCAGCCCGGATGCGGCAATGGGCGTGCTGATGGGCGGGCAGGGCCTGGCGGTACAGCGCCAGCTCAATTTCAGCCGCGATGCCGAGCGCGAGGCCGACCGGGTCGGCTTCCAGATCATGAGTGCCGGTGGTTACGATACCTCGGGCATGGTGGCCTTCTTCAAGCGCCTGCAAAGCGCGAACAAGGTGTACGGCGAAATTCCCGCCTTCCTCAGCAGCCACCCGCTGACGAGCGAGCGGATCGTCGACATCCAGTCGCGCATCCGCGAAACGCCTTACCGGCAACGCCCGGACTCGATCGAATTCCACCTGGCCAAGGCGCGCGCCCGCGTCTTGCAGGATTTGGGCACGACGGCGCGCCGCGATACGCGCACCGCGTTCGAGACCCAACTGGCCCAGCAGCACCGCCAGCAGCAGTCCGCGGCCCAGTACGGCCTGGCCTTCCTGGCGCTGAAGGAAGGCAACCTGGCCTCGGCCCGCACCTGGTTCGACAAGGCGCGCGCCACCCTGCAACCGAAGCCGGGCGTGTTCTCGGCCGCGCCTCCCAGCGACGGCGGCGCCATGTTCGCCGTGCTCGACCTCGAGATCAAGCTGGCGGCAGGGCAACCGAAGGAGGTGGCGCAACAGGCGCTGAAGGATGCGGCAAGCGCGACGAACCAGTATCCGCTGTCGCGCGCGCTGGCGCGCCAGTACGCCAATGCGATGATCAATGCCGGCAAGTTCGAGGACGCCACCCTTTACCTGCGCGACCAGGTGCAGCTCTACCGCGAAGATCCGAAGCTCTACGACCTGCTGGCCAAAGCCTATTCAAGCCAGGGCAAGGTCGCGCTGCAGCACATGGCGCTAGCCGAGTCCTATGTGCTGGCCGGCGCGTTGCCGGCAGCCGTCGACCAGCTCAATTTTGCGCGTAAGGCGAAAGACGTCTCGTTCTACGAGCAGTCGGTGATCGACGCGCGCGAACGCGAGCTCAAGGCCCGGCAGAAACAGGAAAAAGAGGAAGAGAAGGGTAAGTGAGCACCCATGCGCCCCGTCCTGTTGCCGATCAAGCAAAGGGTAGAGGCAGCCGGCCAGACGGTCGAATACATCCTGGCCGGCCGCGGCGGGCCAGGCGTGGTGCTGGTGAACGGCGCCGGCGGGCCGGTGGAAGGCTGGTACAAGGTATTCGGCGAACTTGCCGAGGAGCGCTGCATCTTTGCCTATAACCGGGCCGGCATCGGCGGATCGGGTAAGCCGACGGCACCGCAAACCGCCGGCCACATGGTCGAGACCCTGCGCGCAGCCCTGGCCAGCATCGGGGTGCCGCAGCCCTATGTGCTGGTCGGGCATTCGCTGGGTGGGCTGGTGGTGAATTTGTTTGCCCGGCTGTATCCGGGCGAGGTTGCCGCCGCCGTCATGATCGAGGCCACCACGCCTGAGGACGTTCGTATCCTGCCGCAGTACGAAGGTGCGCTGCAGCGCTGGCTGAAGACACTTGGCACCCGCTTGGCGCCGCCCCACCCCTGGGCCGAAACCGAGCATGTGGAAACAACGCTGTCGCAGCTCGAGGCGGCCCCATCATTCCCTGCGATTCCCCTGCATGTTGTCAGCGGCGCACGCTACGCGATGCAATGGGCGACGCCGAAACCGCAATCAGAGGCGCGCGCTCGCCACCAGCGGCAGCTGGTCGGGTTGTCCCCGTTCGGTAAACAGGTAGTGGCAAACAGGAGCGGACACTTCCCGCAGTTTTCGGAACCCGAACTCGTGCGCGCGACGATCAACGCCGCGGCGTGCGACGCGATGGCCCACTGGACCCACGGTGCAGCGTAATCAGGTGAGGCGGCGCCGATCAGGCGCCAACAGGCCCTGCAGGCGTACGCACGAAGCCGAAGCGCCCGGGCAATGCATCGCGGGCGATGCGCTCGACCGGGATGGTGGCGCCGCGCCAGCGCAGGGTCAGCGTGCCATTGTTGCCATCGCCGCCGCCCAGCCAGGCCAGCAGCGCTTCGTCACGCGCCGGCTTGCCATCGAGTTCCAAACCCTCGAATAATTGCGCCACGTCGCGGTCGTCGACCTGGGCGATGACCTCGCCTGCCTGCACGATCGCCTCACCGGCCTCAAGGAGATAAAGGCGTTCGATCGTTTCCAGCGCCGCGCCCGTCTGCAGCACCAGGCCCTGCTTCGGGTCGGTGCGCGCGATGAAGGGCGTGCTTTCCAGGTTCACGAACACGCGCTGCGGGCCGTTCTGGAAAAACCAGCGCCCCTGCTCGTCGTGCTGGTAATTGCGGTTGATGAAGCCGACCAGGGTGGCATTCGCCAGCCGGTCTCCGAGAGTGTCTGCCGCTTGCGCCGCTTCGTCGCGCATGCGCCAGCCGCCGCGCGCGTCCAGCGCCAGCCAGCCGTAGCAATGCGGTACGTTTGGCCATTTGGCCATTGCCTGTTTTACGATGTCATCCATGGATGCTAGCCTCGCACAGTTCCAGCGCGTTCGGCGCGCGGCACACAGGGGCGGCGCCGTCGAAGAAGGAGAGGATGCGCCCCGGCAGCCAGTCGAGCCGGCCCGGGAAGGGCGCGGCCGGGAAGCCGACGTGCCCGCCCTCGTCGGGGTATTCGAGCGTGACAGCCGCCGATGCGGCCGAGGGCAGGTGGACGCCCGGCAGGAACGGGTCGTTACGGGCGTTGAGCACCAGCGTCGGCACGGTGATGTCCATCAGGACGTGGCGGGCGCTGGCGCGGTGCCAGTAGTCGTCGGTGTCGCGGTAGCCGTGCAGCGGGGCGGTGACGACGTTGTCGAACGCATAGAGGTCGCGCGCTGCAAGGAGCGCGCTTCGATCGAACAGGCCGGGGAATTGCTCCAGCTTGGCCAGGCATTTAGGCTTCAGGCTTTGCAGGAACATGCGGGTATACAGCATGTTCAGGCCCGAACCCAGGGCTTCGCCGCCGCGCGCCAGGTCGAGCGGGGCGGAGATGGCGGCTGCTGCCGTGACAAAACCGGCGGCGTGGCCGGACTCGCCCAGCCAGCGCAGCAGCGCATTGCCGCCGAGCGAGACGCCGGCCGCATACAAGGGGCCGGAGGCGCGCTCGCGCAGGCGCGCCATGATCCAGTCGATCTCGGCGGCGTCGCCCGAATGGTAGAAGCGTGCCGTGCGGTTCGGCTCGCCCGAGCAGCCGCGGAAATGCGGCACCGCACCGGACCAGCCGCGTGCGGCGAGCGCGGCCATCAGGGAGCGTGCGTAATGGCTGTTCGAGGAGCCTTCCAGCCCGTGGAACAGCACCACCAGGGGTTGGCCCGGCGCGCCGTCGACGAAATCGACATCGACGAAATCGTCCCCCAGCAGCGGATCGTGCACGTCCCAGCGCTCGCGCCGGTACGCCACCGCCGGTTTATCGACGAGCGTCGCGGGGTAGATCGTCTGCAGGTGGCCGCCGGGCAGCCACTTGGGCGCGCAATAAGTCATGGCAGGCGGCAGGGCAGGCCTGTGGTGCTCGTATTAATGGTGCTTGAAGGCTACGCCCGGGGCCAGGCGGTAGTGGGTGCCGCAGTACGGGCACTTGGCCGTGCCTTCATGGTCGAAATCCAGGAATACGCGCGGGTGCGACGACCACAGCGTCATGGCCGGGTTCGGGCAGTGGGCCGGCAGATCCTTGGCTTCCAGTTCCACCACTGGCATTGTCTTTACGTTCATCGCAATTCTCCGTCGGGCTAAGTTAGGCAAAGACAGGATTTTAACGGATTCAGGCGGTGGTTCGGAATGATCGGTAGAATGGTGGATTGACCATAGACGGTTGGTGAAGCTTCACGGCCCCATGCACCCGCGTTTCATGTCTTATCGCTCACCTCTCATTCCCCCATTTCATTTCCCACGCTGTTGCAGGAAGGCCACATGAACGCGCCTGAACCTGCACAAGCCGCCACGCTGACCGAAGAACACGACCCCGCACTCTGGCGCGAAGGCTTGCGCACCGGATTGCCGACCCTGTTCGGCATTGCCGCCTGGGGCCTGGTGGTCGGTGTCGCCATGGTCAAGAGCGGGCTGACGGCCTTCCAGGCCTGCGGTATGACCCTGCTCGTGTTCGCGGGTTCGGCGCAGCTGGCGTCGCTGCCGCTGATCCTGGCGCATGCGCCGGTCTGGGTCATCTTCGCGACCGGCCTGGTGGTGAATTTGCGCTTCGTTATTTTCTCGGCCCTGCTGGCGCCGCATTTCGCGCACCTGCCGTGGCGCCAGCGCCTGTTATATGGCTATATTTCCGGCGACATGACGGTGGCCATCTTCCTGCAGCGTTTTCCCACGGCCGCGCCGGTGCCGGGCAAGCTCTCCTACCTGAAGGGGCTGGTGCTGCCGAACTGGGCTGCCTGGCAAGCCGGTTCGCTGACCGGCATCTTCCTCGGCAGCGCGGTGCCTGCCGAGTGGGGCCTGGGCTTTGCCGGCACGCTGGCGATCCTTTGCATTACGGTGCCGCTGATTGCCAACCACGCGGCCCTGTGCGGCGTGCTGGTCGCCGGGGCAGTCGCCGTGCTGGCCAACGGTCTTCCCTACAAACTGGGCCTGCTGGCGGCGGTGTTCGCCGGCATGCTGAGCGCGATGGCGGTCGAAGGCCTCATTGAAAAGCGAAAGGCGCGTCATGTCTGATTGGGAAATCTGGGCGACCATCGTCGTATTGGCGCTCTCGACCGTGCTGACCCGCAGCGGCTTCTGGCTGGTCGGGCACCGGGTGACGATTCCGCCGCGCATCCAGGACATGCTGCGCTATGCGCCGCCCTGCGCGCTGGCGGCGATCATCGGCCCTGACTTGCTGTTAGACACCGGCGGCCAGGTGCACTTGGCGCTGAGCAACCCGAAGCTGTTGGCGGGCATCGCCTCGGTCGGCTTCTATCTGTGGCGCCGGAACATGCTGCAGACCATCGTGTTCGGGATGCTCGTATTCACACTGTTGCGAATCATGCACGTCTTTGGTGCTTGATAACAAGGGTGCTAATGTAGAATATCGTTTTTTCACTATCTCACCCTTGAGCCCGACATGGACGCCGTTCTCAGTTTCACCCGCTTGCAAGACCTGATCGACCGCGATGCGCTGAAAAACAAGCGCGTCTTCATCCGCGCCGACCTGAATGTGCCGCAGGACGACGCCGGCAACATCACGGAAGACACGCGCATTCGCGCTTCCATCCCCGCTATTGAAGCTGCGTTGAAAGCCGGCGCTGCCGTCATGGTGACTTCGCACCTGGGCCGTCCGACCGAGGGCGAGTTCAAGCCGGAAGACACGCTGGCGCCGGTCGCCGCGCGCCTGTCCGAACTGCTCGGCCAGCCGGTCGAACTGAAGCAGGGCTGGACGGATGGTGTCGATGTTGCGCCGGGCCAGGTCGTGCTGCTCGAAAACTGCCGTGTCAACAAGGGTGAAAAGAAGAACGCGGATGACTTGGCCCAGAAGATGGCCAAACTCTGCGACGTCTACGTGAACGACGCCTTCGGCACCGCCCACCGCGCCGAAGCGACCACCCACGGCATCGCCAAATTCGCCCCCGTCGCCTGCGCTGGCCCGCTGCTGGCCGCCGAACTCGACGCGCTGGGCAAGGCGCTCGGCCAGCCGGCGCGCCCGCTGCTGGCCATCGTCGCCGGCTCGAAAGTGTCGAGCAAGCTGTCGATCCTGCAAAGCCTGGCCGGTAAAGTGGACAACCTGATCGTCGGCGGCGGCATCGCCAACACCTTCATGAAGGCCATCGGTCTGAACATCGGCAAGTCGCTGGTCGAGAACGACCTGGTCGCTGAAGCGAAACAGATCATCGACATGATGAGCGCGCGCGGCGCCTCGGTGCCGATTCCCGTGGACGTCGTCTGCGCGAAAGAGTTCTCGCCAACGGCAGCAGCCACCGTCAAGGACGTGGCGGATGTCAGCGACGACGACATGATCCTCGACATCGGTCCAAAGACGGCCGCCATGCTGGCCGGGCAGGTGGCCAAGGCCGGCACCATCGTCTGGAACGGCCCGGTCGGCGTATTCGAATTCGACCAGTTTGCCGAAGGCACGAAGACCCTCGCGCTGGCGATTGCCGACTCGAAAGGCTTCTCGATCGCCGGCGGCGGCGACACCCTGGCCGCGATTGCAAAGTACAACATCGGCGAGAAGATCGGCTACATCTCGACCGGCGGCGGCGCCTTCCTCGAGTTCCTCGAAGGCAAAACCCTGCCGGCAGTCGACATCCTGCTCCAGCGTAGCGCCAAGTCCTAACGCCAACTGATTTCCAGCGCAGCCCCGAGGCTGCGCTTCTCTTTTCAGAACCAAGGATCCCATACATGCGTCCCCTGTACAACGCCACCAAGATCGTTGCCACCATCGGCCCTGCATCGACCGACTTCGACATCCTCGTGAAAATGATCCGGGCCGGCGTCGACGTCGTGCGCTTGAATTTCTCGCACGGCAAGGCCCAGGATCACATCGACCGCGCGACGCTGGTGCGCCGCGCCGCCGCCGAATGCGGCACCGAAGTGGCGATCATGGCCGACATGCAGGGTCCGAAGATTCGTGTTGGCAAGTTTGAAGACGGCAAGATCTTCCTGAACAATGGCGACCGCTTCGTCCTCGACGCTAGGTGGGGCGAAAACGGCGAGCTGGGCAACCAGGAACGCGTCGGCCTCGACTACAAGGCGCTGCCGCGCGACGTCAAGCCGGGCGACAAGCTGCTGCTCAACGACGGCCTGATCGTGCTGATTGTCGACAAGGTCGTCGGCCACGAAATCTGCACCACGGTCAAAGTCGGCGGCGAGCTGTCGAACAACAAGGGCATCAACCGCCAGGGCGGCGGCCTGACCGCGCCCGCGCTCACCGCCAAGGACATGGAAGACATCAAGACGGCGATGAGCTTTCAGGCTGATTACCTGGCGATTTCCTTCCCGAAGAGCGCGACCGACATGGAAATGGCGCGCCAGCTGGCCAATATCGCCGGTGAACCTTACGGCCACAAGCCGATGATGATCGCCAAGATCGAGCGCGCCGAAGCCATTCCGGTGCTGCAGGAAATCCTCGACGCCTCCGACGGCATCATGGTCGCCCGTGGCGACTTGGCCGTGGAAGTGGGCAACGCGGCGGTGCCGGCGCTGCAAAAGCGCATGATCCGCATGGCGCGCGCATCGAACAAGCTGGCGATCACCGCGACCCAGATGATGGAATCGATGATCGTCAACGCCGTGCCGACCCGCGCTGAAGTGTCGGACGTCGCCAACGCCGTGCTGGACGGCACCGACGCCGTCATGACCTCGGCCGAGACCGCATCGGGCAAGTACCCGATCGAAACCGTCGAGATGATGGCCGCGATCTGCCTGGAAGCGGAACAATCCGAATACAACAAGCAGGATGCCGACTTCCTGAACGTGGAATTCACCCGCATCGACCAGTCGATCGCCTACGCCACCCTGTTCACCGCGCGTCACTTGGACGTGAAGGCGATCGTTGCCCTGACCGAATCGGGGTCGACCGCGCTGTGGATGAGTCGCCATAACATCGACACCCCGATTTTCGCCCTCACCCCGTCACAAACGACGCAGCGCAAAGCCTCGCTGTACCGGAACGTGCGAGCATTCCACCTGCTGCAGGAAGGCGGCAGCCACGCGGTGCTGCGCAAGGCGGAAGAGCTGCTGATCAAGGAAGGTATGGTCAATCCGGGCGACACCATCGTCGTGACCTGGGGTTCGCCGATGGGCGAGGCCGGCGGTACCAATGCGCTCAAGATCGTGCGTGTGGGCGAGACTTATAAAGAATAAAGGCGGCTTCGCGTTGTCGAAGCTCTTGAACAGTTTTTTTTATTGTTTGGAGTACTACCATGGCACTCGTATCACTGCGTCAACTGCTGGACCATGCTGCTGAAAACGGCTACGGCCTGCCGGCGTTCAACGTCAACAACCTGGAGCAGGTGCAGGCCATCATGGCCGCAGCCGACGCCACCAACAGCCCGGTGATCATGCAGGCCTCGGCTGGCGCGCGCAAGTACGCCGGCGAAGCCTTCCTGCGCCACCTGATCGACGCCGCCGTCGAAGCCTACCCGCACATCCCGGTCGTCATGCACCAGGACCACGGCCAGTCGCCGGCGGTCTGCATGGCCGCGATCCGTTCGGGCTTCACCTCGGTGATGATGGACGGTTCGCTGGAAGCGGACGGCAAGTCGGTCGCTTCCTACGAATACAACGTCGAAGTGTCGCGTGAAGTCGTGAAATTCGCGCACTCGATCGGCGTGACCGTCGAAGCCGAACTGGGCGTGCTCGGCTCGCTCGAGACGATGAAGGGCGACAAGGAAGACGGCCACGGCGCCGACGGCACCATGACCCGCGAGCAGTTGCTGACCGACGTGGCCCAGGCCGCCGACTTCGTCGCCAAGACCCAGTGCGACGCCCTGGCCATCGCCATCGGCACCTCGCACGGCGCCTACAAATTCAGCCGCAAGCCGACCGGCGACATCCTGGCGATCGACCGCATCAAGGAAATCCACGCGCGCATCCCGAACACCCACCTGGTGATGCACGGCTCGTCGTCGGTGCCGCAGGAGCTGCTGGCGATCATCCGCGAATTCGGCGGCGACATGAAGGAAACCTACGGTGTCCCGGTCGAAGAGATCCAGGAAGGCATCAAGCACGGTGTCCGCAAGATCAACATCGATACCGACATCCGCCTGGCGATGACGGCCGCGATCCGCAAGTACCTGTTCCAGAACCCGGGCAAGTTCGATCCGCGCGACTACAACAAGCCTGCGCGCGAAGCGGCAACCGAGATCTGCAAGGCGCGCTACGTGGCGTTCGGCTGCGAAGGCCAAGCCGGCAAGATCAAGCCGATCCCGCTGGAAAAAATGGCCGAGCGTTACAAGGCCGGCGAGCTGGCGCAAGTCGTGAAGTAAAATAGACGTGTCGAACGGGCTGCTGCGGCAGCCCGGTTTTCTTATCGGCGGACCTGATCCGCCGATTTCGCTGAAGGCGGACTTGTTCCGCCGAGTTCATTATTCTGATACCCCTTCCATGAACAGCCTCTACCAATCCACGATCCAGTCCCTGCCACTGCTTGGCCGCGGCAAAGTGCGCGACAACTACGCCGTCGGCGACGACAAGATCCTGATCGTCACCACCGACCGCCTGTCGGCCTTTGACGTCGTCATGAACGAGCCGATTCCCGGCAAAGGCATGGTACTGAACCAGATGAGCGACTTCTGGTTCGAGAAGCTCGGCCACATCGTGCCAAACCACCTGACCGGCGTTCTGCCTGCAAGCGTAGTGGCGCCCGAGGAAGCCGAACAGGTGCGCGGCCGTGCCGTCGTCGCCAAGCGCCTGAAGCCCATCATGGTCGAGGCCGTCGTGCGCGGCTACATCATCGGTTCCGGCTGGAAGGATTATCAGCAAAGCGGATCCATCTGCGGGATCGAGCTGCCGGCCGGCCTGCGCCAGGCCGACAAGCTGCCGCAGCCGATCTTCACCCCTGCCGCGAAAGCCGACATCGGCGAGCACGACGAGAACATCTCGTTTGCCGACATGGAAAGCCGCATCGGTGCCGAGCTGGCCGCGAAGATGCGCGACATCTCGATCGCCCTGTACACCGCCGCTGCCGAATACGCGGCAACGCGCGGCATCATCATCGCCGACACCAAGTTCGAATTCGGCCTGGACGACAATGGCGTGCTGCACCTGATGGACGAAGTGCTGACCGCCGACTCCTCGCGCTTCTGGCCGGCGGACTCGTATGCGCCGGGCATGTCGCCGCCTAGTTTTGATAAGCAGTTCGTGCGCGACTACCTGGAGACGCTCTCCGACTGGAACAAGACCGCGCCGGCGCCGCGCCTGCCGGCGGATGTCATCACCAAAACCCAGGCCAAGTACTTTGAAGCCATCGAACGCCTGACCGGCGAAAAGCTGAAGGCGTGACGATGACCAACGAAGCGAAACCGCTGGTCGGCGTGGTGATGGGTTCCTCGTCGGACTGGGAAGTAATGCAGCACGCCTGCGTGGTGCTCGAGCAGTTCGGCGTGCCCTTCGAGGCGCAGGTGATCTCGGCGCACCGCATGCCCGACGACATGTTCACCTATGCGGAAAGCGCACGCGCGCGCGGCCTGCGTGCGATCATCGCCGGCGCCGGTGGCGCCGCCCACCTGCCGGGCATGATCGCGGCAAAAACCATCGTCCCGGTGCTGGGCGTGCCGGTACCTTCGAAATACCTGCGCGGCGAGGACTCGCTGCTGTCGATCGTCCAGATGCCGAAAGGCGTGCCGGTGTCGACCTTTGCCATCGGCGAAGCGGGCGCTGCGAATGCCGCGCTCACCGCCGTGGCAATGCTCGCCGCCAATGACGACGCCCTGGCCGCGCAACTCGAGCAGTTCCGCCTGGACCAGACCGCCGCCGCCAAGGCGATGATCCTGCCTGTCTGAAGGTGCTGAGAGTTTTATGAGCCACACGAGTAACGCAAATAACAGCGCTTTTCTCCCGACCGCCAACCCGCCGACCTGGCTCGGCGTGATGGGCGGCGGCCAGCTCGGCCGCATGTTCGCCCAGGCCGCGCAGGCGATGGGCTACAAGGTCGCCGTGCTCGAGCCGGCCGCCGATTGCCCGGCAGGCCAGGTCGCCCAGCGCCTGGTCAACGCCGGTTACAGCGACAACATCGCCCTCGGCCAACTGGCCGCGCTGTGCAGCGCCGTGACCACCGAATTCGAAAACGTGCCGGCTGACAGCATGAATTTGCTGGCGCAAGGCAGTTTCGTGGCGCCGGCGGGTGCCTGCGTCGCCATTGCCCAGGATCGCATCCTGGAAAAGCGCTTCTTTGTCGAGTGCGCCCCGCAGTCCGGCGTGATGCCGGCGCCGCACAAGGTGATTGCCTCGTTTGACGACATCGACGCCATTGGTGACGAACTGCTGCCGGGCATCCTGAAAACCGTGCGCATGGGCTACGACGGCAAGGGCCAGGTCCGCGTCAGGAGCCGCGAAGACGTGCGCGCGGCCTTCGAGGCCATGGGAGGCGTGACCTGCCTGCTGGAAAAAATGCTGCCGCTGGCCTATGAGGTGTCGGTGCTGACCGCGCGCGGCGCGGATGGCGCATCGGTCGTGTACCCGATCGCCGAGAACGTGCACCGCGACGGCATCCTGTTCACGACTACCGTGCCGGGCCCGAACGTGTCGCAACAATGCGCGCAGCAGGCGCAGGATGCGGCACGCGCCATCGTGGCCCAGCTCGGCTATGTCGGCGTGCTGTGCATCGAATTTTTCGTGCTGGAAGACGGTTCGCTGGTCGTCAACGAAATGGCGCCGCGTCCGCACAACAGCGGCCACTACACCATCGATGCCTGCGTGACGAGCCAGTTCGCGCAGCAGGTGCGGGCGATGGCGCGGCTGCCGCTGGGCGATTGTCGTCAGCATTCACCGGCGGTCATGCTCAATATCCTCGGTGACGCCTGGTTCGATGGCGCGGGTGACGATGCGACGCTGCGCGAGCCGGCCTGGGACCGGGTGCTGGCGCTGCCGGGCGCATTTTTGCACCTGTACGGCAAGGACGATCCGCGCCGCGGCCGCAAGATGGGCCACGTCACCTTCGTGGCGCCGACCCTGGCCGAGGCGCAGGGACAGTTGCACGCCGCCTGCGCCGTCCTGGGAATCGCGCCGTGAGCAGTGTTGCAGTGATCGACGCCGCGACGCTGGCCGCGGCCGCCCGTGCATTGGAAAGCGGCCAGCTGGTCGCCTTTCCGACCGAGACCGTCTACGGGCTCGGGGCCGATGCCGAGAACCCGGCAGCGGTCAGCGCGATCTATGCCGCCAAGGGGCGACCGCAAGACCATCCGGTGATCGTCCACCTGGCGCCGGAAGCCGATATCGCCCACTGGGCCTGCGAGATCCCGCCGGAAGCGCATGCGCTGGCCGAAGCGTTCTGGCCGGGTCCGCTGACGATGATTTTGAAACGCGCGCCGAACATTCCGGATGCGGTAAGCGGCGGCCAGGACACGGTCGGCCTGCGCTGCCCCTCGCACCCGGTGGCGATTGCATTATTGAGGGCATTCAAGGGCGGGCAGGGCGGGGTGGCGGCGCCCTCGGCCAACAAGTTCGGCCACGTCAGCCCGACAACGGCCCAGCACGTGCGCGATGAGTTCGGCGCCGACGGCACGGTCGCGCTGGTGCTCGACGGCGGCGCCTCGCAGGTGGGCATCGAGTCGACCATCGTCGACCTGTCGCGCCTTGGCACGCACGGCCCCGTGCTGCTGCGCCCCGGACACGTCAGCGCGGAGGCGATTGCGGCAGTGATCGACCAGGTCCCGGCCGCACCGGACGTGGCTGCGCCGCGCGCTTCCGGCACGCTCGAATCGCACTACGCGCCGCATACGCCGGTGGCGATGCAGGACACGGCAACGCTGGTCCACACCCTGGAGCGCATGGCGGAAGCCGGGCGCAAGGTGGCCCTGATTCATTATTCCGACTTATGGACGCTTGACGCGGCCGAGCGCCTGCCGGCCAGTCCGGAAGGCTTCGCCCACGCGCTGTACGCGGCGCTGCGGGCAATGGACGCCCGGGGCGCCGACCTGATCCTGGTCGAGGCGCCGCCGCAAGACGGCGCCTGGCTCGGCGTCAACGACCGTCTGCGCCGCGCTGCCCACGGCTCGACCGGGATCGTGCACGGCCTGCTCAATCGCGACGCCTAGATAGAGGGATTGCCGGGGTGCGGGCTTCGGAATTGTATCCGGTCTGCTTTCAGGGGGCGCTGCATCTGGGCGCCCTTTCTCTTTCTCTGACGCTTGCACCGTGATAAGCGTCTCGACAACATTTCCCGTACCCGTTAGCGCCCCTGTCGCAACGGCGCATCACAACAGCGCCCCCAGCCCCTGTAACGCCCCTCACCGTGACCTTTTGAGTCATTCCGTAAGGCAATACTTGCTATAATCCCCCGACTCGCCAGTCTTGCCGCACGCCCTGTTGTATGTGTTTAACGCACAAAAATCAATTCAATATACAAGCGGAAAGAACACTGGCATATTAGTTTGAGATACGAATAGCACGGGCGTTCGTTTCACATAACAATACCCAATTCCCATCAGGAGACACAATGCGTCAAACCAAATTTGCGCTCGCGCTGTTGACCGCGGCCGTGCTGACCGCCTGCGGCGGCACCGGCAGCAGTGGTGGTGACCAGACCCACGCCGTCAAGTTCAACCAGCAGGTGACCTTCGGCGACAGCCTGTCGGACATCGGCACCTATGCGGTCGGCGCCATCGCGGCAGCCGGTGGCGGCAAGTTCACCATCAATGGCAACAATACCTCGGCAAATGCCGCCTACACCGGCCTGAACTGGACCGAAGTGCTGGCCGCCGAGCTCAAGCTGCCGGCACCATGCGCCGCCCAGACCGGCCTGCAGGGCGCCGATAACGCCAACCCGGCGCTGGACTTCAATGTCCCGATCGTCAACCGCGCGAACTGCTTCAACTACGCGCAAGGCGGCGCCCGCGTCACCGATCCGGTCGGCGCCGGATACCCGGTACAAATGACCCTGCCGGTCGTGACCCAAGTGCAGAACCACCTGACCAAGACCGGCGGCAAGTTCAGCGGCACCGAACTGGTCACGATCATGGCCGGCGGTAACGACGTCCTCGTGCAGCTGGGCCAGCTGAGCGCCAACGCCACCGCTGCCGGCACCCGTGCTGGCCAGACCGCGTTCCCAACCCTGCTGATCGGCGGTCTGGTCCCACTGGTGGCGCCCGCCAACCAGCCCACCGCCCAGCAGACCATCGGCCTGGCGGTCCAGAATGCAGCATTGGCCGGAGGCAATCAGAACGCCATCGCCGGCGCGGCCGTGATGGCGGCCATCAACCTCGGCGCATCGCCGACGGCAGCCCAGACCGCCGCTGCCAAGGCCGGCACCGACGCGCAAGCGGCCGGCGCCAAGGCCGGTGCCGACTACGCCGCCCAGCAGGGCCCGCTCATGGTTGCTGCAATGGGCAAGGCCGGTGCGGAACTGGCCGGCATCGTCAAGACCCAACTGGTCGCCAAGGGCGCGAACTACGTGATCGTGAACAACCTGCCCGACGTCGCCAATACGCCGTCAGGCAAGAAGCAAAGCCCGGAAATCCAGAACCTGATCAAGACCATGGTTGACACCTTCAACTCCCAACTGAAGACCAACTTGGGCGAAGACCCGCGCATCATGTACGTCGACCTGTTCTCGGTCAGCCGCGACCAGGTGAGCAATCCTGCCATCTATGGCCTGACCAATACGACGGTGCCGGCCTGCACCAGCGAATCCTCGCTGACCTGCACCAGCAAGACGCTGTCCGGCCCGGACGTAAGCCATTACATGTTTGCCGATGATGTCCACCCGACGCCTTATGAAAACTGGCTGGTCGCCCGCTATGTTTTGAAAGACATGGCAGTCAAGGGCTGGCTGTAAAAATAGTCGATGCCAGCGCCCCCTGCAGGGCAGGTGGGCTGCGGCCTAATAAGAACCAGGAGAAATAATGAAAGTTCGTTTCAATAGCGTCGTGAACATGCTGGTCGCAGCCAGTGCCCTGGCATGCGCCGCGGGCGCGTCGGCCCAGTCGGCCGGCCAGTGGACCGCGAAATTCGGTTTCAACGAGCTGACCCCGAAAGTCGAGAGCGGCAACATCTCGGCGCCGGCCCTGCCGAATACCAAGGCCGACGTCGAAAGCGACATCCAGCCGGTGCTGATCTTCGCCTACGGCCTGACCGACAACATCTCGCTCGAAGCCGCGCTCGGCACGCCGTACAAGCACAAGATCATCGGTGCCGGTTCGATTGCGGGCACCGGCGAGCTGGGCACGGTCCAGGCGCTGCCGCCGACGCTGTTCGCGCAGTACCGCTTCTTCAAGCCGACCGCGACCTTCCGTCCGTTCGTCGGCATCGGCGCGACCTATGCCTACTTCATGAAGGCGCGCGGTTCGGGCAAGATGACAGCCCTGCTCAATCCAGGCGGCGAGCCGGTGACCTTCGAGATCGACAACAAGTTCACCTACACCGGCCAGGTCGGCGTCGCGGTGAACTTCAGCGAGCGCTGGTTTGCCGACGTCACGGTCAACAAGAGCAAACTGCGTACCGTCGTGCACTTCTCGACCGGCCAGACCCAGCACATGAAGCTGGACCCGGTGGCAGTGGTGCTCGCGGTCGGCTACAAGTTCTAAAAGCGGCCGGTACGGCGCAAAAAACCGGCAGGGCACCAGGCCCTGCCGGTTTTTTTTCGTCTATCGGGAGCGGTTGTCAGTGCAGGCAGGACGCGTAGGCCGCGAAATGCTCGCCGCTCAGCGCGCGCTCGTACAGGAAGCCCTGGTAGACGAAGCAGCCTTCCTGGGACAGCCATTCGCGCTGGCCCTGCGTTTCCACTCCTTCGGCGATCACCTGCAGCCCGAGGCTGCCGCCGAGCGCAATGATGGAGCGCACGATCGAGGCGTCGTTGCGGTCGGTGAGCACGTCGCGCATGAAGGAGTAATCGATCTTGAGCTGGTCCAGCGGGAGTTTGCGCAGGTAGGCCAGCGACGAGTAGCCGGTGCCGAAATCGTCGAGCGAGAAGGTGATGCCGAGGCGGCGCAGCGTTTCCATCGTCGCCACCGTGTGCGTGAAGTCGGTCACCACCAGCGTTTCCGTCAGCTCGAACTTCAGGAAGTGCGGATCGACGCCGGTGGCGGCCAGGATTTCCTGCGTCATCGCCACGAAATCGGGTTCGACGAACTGGCGCGCGCTGACGTTGACCGAGAGCGACAGGTGGCGCGTGACCGGGTTGCCCTGCCACTTCGCCAGTTCGACGCAGGCCGTGCCCAGTACCCAGCGCCCGATATCGACGATCAGGTTGGTTTCTTCGGCGGCCTTGATGAATTCGGTCGGGTACAGCACGTCGCCGTTCGGCAGGCGCCAGCGCAGGAGCGCCTCGGCGCCGATCACGCGGCTGTCGCCGTCAAGCTGGGGCTGGTAGTTCAGGATGAACTCGTGGTTGCGCAGCGCGCGCCGCAGGCCGCTCTCGAGTTCCGAGCGCGCCGTCCACTTGGCCTGCATCTCCGGATCGAAGAAGCGGAAGGTGTTGCGGCCGGCCGCCTTGGCCTGGTACATCGCGGTATCGGCCTGCTTCAGCGCCGACTCCACCGTGTCGACCGCGCCGCTGATCATGGTCACGCCAATGCTGGTCGACACCGAATACGCGAAGTCGGCCAGCTGGAACGGCGCGCGCATCGTGGACACCACCTTGGCGGCCACGGTTTCTGCCTGGTAGGCCGCGGCGTCGAGCGTGTCCTCCTCGGGCTGCACCAGGATCACGAACTCGTCGCCGCCGAGGCGCGCCACCAGGTCGGTCTCGCGCACGCTGTGCTCGAGCCGGCGCGCGACGGCCTGCAGCAGCATGTCGCCGGCCGCATGGCCATGGGTGTCGTTGAGCGTCTTGAAGTTGTCGAGGTCGAGGAACATCAGGGCCCCGAACTTGTGCGAGCGCGCGCTGCCGATCAGGGCGCGGCGCAGGTGGTCGAGCAGGCTGGCGCGGTTCGGCAGTTCGGTCAGGGCGTCGAAATAGGCGAGCCGGTGGATGCGCGCCTCATTGTGCTTGCGTTCGCTGATGTCGGTGCTGATCACCAGGATCTTCTGCACCACGCCCGAGGCGGGATCGGCCGGCACCAGGGTCCAGCGCGTGTCGGCCTGGATCAGGGTGCCGTCGCGCCGGTGCTGCTGCAGTTCGCCGGCCCATTCGCCCTCGGTGACCGCATGCAGCCAGGCTTCGCTGTAGGCCGCGTGGTCGTCGCACAGCAGCTCCTGCATGCGCTTTCCCACGGCCTCGTGCGCTTCCCAGCCATAGAGGCGCCTGGCGCCCGCGTTCCAGTAGGTGATGCGCGAGGCCATGTCGATCACGAAGATGGCGTCGCGCGCCTTGTCCAGCAGGGAAGCCTGTTCCAGCACCAGCTGGTCGGCGCGGCGCAGCAACGTGATGTCGGCAATGAAGCCTTCCAGCGCAATCACATTGCCGTGTTCGTCGTGAACGGCCGCGCCTTGCTCCCAGGTCCAGCGCAATTTGCCGGCGGCCGTGGTAATGCGGTAACTGAGCTGGAAAGGGCGGCGTTCGCGGACCGCGGCTTCCGTGTCGGCGTACACTTGCGCCCGATCGTCGGGGTGGATCAGGCTCGCGTACGACATCGCGTGCTCGCCGGTGAAGACGGAGACCGGATAGCCCGTCAGCTTCTCGATGCCGGCGCTGAGGAACACCATGGTCCAGTGGTCGTCGTTCTGGCAGCGGTAGACGACCCCGGGCAGGTTGCTCAGCAATAGGTCGAGCGACAACGTGGAAGCGTCGCGGGACCGCAAGTTCGTCGATACCTGGTGGTCAGATGAGTGCATGTTCCGCGCGCTTGAAGTAGGTGGAACATCAGCAGGGCAATGCTTGATCTAAGACACATGGTAACGCGAAATTTATTCCAGTTCGTTATATATGTACAACTTTATTTCATTCGTTACTAGAAAGATACGCACCCTGAATATGTTGAGACAAGAACGCCCACTGCCGCTCGCGCGGTCAGTGGGCGCTGACATCGGCTACTCGCCGCTGGAATGCGTCAGAACGCAGCGATGCCGGTCTGGGCGCGGCCGAGGATCAGGGCGTGGATGTCGTGCGTGCCTTCATAGGTGTTGACCACCTCGAGGTTGACCATGTGGCGGATGATGCCGAACTCGTCCGAAATGCCGTTACCGCCGAGCATGTCGCGCGCGGTGCGGGCTACGTCGAGCGCCTTGCCGCAGGAGTTACGCTTCATCATCGAGGTGATTTCGACGGCGGCCGTGCCTTCGTCCTTCATGCGGCCCAGGCGCAGGCAGCCCTGGAGGCCGAGCGTGATCTCGGTCTGCATGTCGGCCAGTTTTTTCTGCACCAGCTGATTGGCGGCGAGCGGCTTGCCGAACTGGTGGCGGTCGAGCGTGTACTGGCGCGCGGTGTGCCAGCAGGCTTCGGCCGCGCCCATGGCGCCCCAGGCGATGCCGTAGCGCGCCGAATTCAGGCAGGTGAACGGGCCCTTCAGGCCGCGCACGTCCGGGAAGGCGTTTTCTTCCGGGCAGAACACGCTGTCCATGACGATTTCGCCGGTGACCGAGGCGCGCAGGCCGAACTTGCCGTGGATCGCCGGTGCCGACAGCCCTTTCCAGTCCTTTTCCAGCACGAAGCCGCGGATCGCGCCCTCGTCGTCCTTAGCCCAGACCACGAACACGTCGGCCACCGGCGAATTGGTGATCCACATCTTCGAGCCGGTGAGTTCGTAGCCGCCCTCGACCTTGCGCGCGCGGGTGACCATCGAGCCCGGGTCCGAGCCGTGGTTCGGTTCGGTCAGGCCGAAGCAGCCGATCCATTCGCCGGTGGCCAGCTTCGGCAGGTATTTCTGTTTGGTTTCCTCGTTGCCGAACTCGTAGATCGGCACCATGACCAGCGAGGACTGCACGCTCATCATCGAGCGGTAGCCGGAGTCGACACGCTCGACTTCGCGCGCGATCAGGCCGTAGGCCACGTAATTCAGGCCGGGGCCGCCGTACTGCTCGGGAATGGTCGGGCCCAGCAGGCCAAGTTCGCCCATTTCGCGGAAGATCGAGTTGTCCATGCGCTCGTGGCGGAAGGCCTCGAGGATGCGCGGCTGCAATTTATCCTGGCAGTAGGCGGCCGAGGCGTCGCGCACCATGCGCTCTTCGTCGCTCAGCTGGCTGTTCAGCAACAGCGGATCGTCCCAGTGGAAGGCGGCCTTGCGTGGCGAATCGGAGTGGTTCATGGATCGTCCTGGTCTCTGTCGGTTCTGTTTAGGGGGGCGTGCGCCGCCCATTATAGAAAAGGCATGCCCGGCCATCTTTTCAAACTGCGACAGCCATTTTCATTTTTCGCGACACGCTCATTAGAGCGCCTGGCAGAAGCCTCAGGGCAATCCCGAAGGGGAGGCGACATCGTCGAAGACAGTACGTTAGTACGGCGAGACGATGCAACGCCGCTATGGGGATTCTGTCAGGTGCTCTTCGTGGTACCGAAGCGCCCGCCATGAAAAAGCAAGCCCGGCTGCGGCTGCACGGCGCAGTCCTCGACTTCGCCCACGAAAATCACATGGTCGCCTTCCGGATAGCGGCTGCGGTTGTGGCATTCGAACCAGGCGGTGACCCCTTTCAGGATCGGCAGGCCGGTGCGCGACAGTTCGTAGTCGACGCCGTCGAAAGGGTCGTCGTCCGAGCGCCGCGAAAAGCGCAGCGCCAGCTCTTCCTGGCCGGCGGCGAGCACATTGATGACGTAATGCGAATTGCCGCTGAAAATCGGCATGCTGTTGGCACGCGCGCCCAGGCTCCACAGCACCAGGGGCGGATCGAGCGAGACGGAATTGAAGGAACTGGCGGTCAGGCCGCGAAAGCTGCCGTCGGGCAAGCGCGTCGTGATGACGGTAACGCCGGTCGCGAACTGCGACAGCGCCTGGCGGAAATGCGTCGAATCGAAGCCGCGCACCGTGGCGCGGGGAGAGCGTGTGTTCATCGGTGCATTATGCCATTGCCGACTTGCACACGCCGCCACGTGCTCATTTCACCTGCTTATTGAGCCTGCATAAGAAAGCGCTTTGCGCTAGCATAAGGTCATCAAAAACAGTGCGGGGGATGCAATGAGCGAGCAAGGGCAACGGGAAGTGGCGATCCTCGGTGGCGGATGTTTCTGGTGCGTCGAGGCCGTCTATTTGGAAGTGCGCGGCGTGACAAGCGTCGAATCGGGCTACATGGGCGGGCACGTCGTCAACCCCACCTACGAGCAAGTGTGCGGCGCCGGCACCGGCCACGCGGAGGTGGTGCGCCTGGAATTCGACCCGGCAGTCATCAGCTACCGCGACATCCTGGAGATCTTCTTTACCATCCACGATCCGACGACCCAGGACCGCCAGGGCAACGACGTCGGGCCGCAGTACCGCTCCGTCATCTTTTACCAGGATGCGCAGCAGGAAGCGACCGCGCGCCAGGTGATGGCCGAGATGGCCTCGGTGTGGGACGCGCCGCTCGTGACCCAGCTGGTACCGGCGGAAACCTGGTACAAGGCCGAGGAGTATCACCAGAATTACTATGCGCAGCACCCGATGCAGGGGTATTGCGCGTTCGTGGTGGCGCCGAAGGTGGCGAAGTTTCGCAAGACCTTCCAGCACTGGAGGAAGTAGGAAGCAGGGTGGACGGGACCCGTCCACCCCGCGAAACCCCGGTCAGTGGTACATGTACTTCCGTGACCACGGTATCTGCCCCGGATCTTCCCCGGCCTTGCCGCACACGACCTGGTACAGGCTGATCCAGTCATGCGCGAAGGCATACGCGCAGCCGGCCAGGTAGACGTGCCAGATGCGGAAGCGCTTCGCGTCCGTCAATCGGCTGATTTCCTCGGCCCGGCTCTCGAAATTCTCGGTCCACATCGCGCAGGTGCGTGCATAGTGGCGCCGCAGGTTTTCGACATCGCGCACCTCCAGCCCACCCTGCTGCATCGCCTTGATCACCGCCGACAGGTGCGCCAGCTCGCCATGCGGGAACACGTACTGGTTGATGAAGGCGCCGCCGCCATAGGGCGTGGCGCGCTCGGCGACATCGGTCGTCGTGATGCCGTGGTTCATGACGAGGCCGCCGGGCGCCAGCAGGCCCGATATCTTCTCGAAATAGGCCGCCAGGTGCTGGGTGCCGACGTGCTCGAACATGCCGACACTGGTGATGCGGTCGAACTTGCCCTCGATGTCGCGGTAATCCTGGAGGTGGATGTCGACCTGTCCGGCCAGGCCCGCCTGCGCAATGCGCTCGCGTGCCAGGCGCGCCTGGTTTTCCGACAGCGTGATGCCGACACAGCGGGCGCCGAAAGCCTGCGCCGCGCGGATGGCCAGCGCGCCCCAGCCGCAGCCAATGTCGAGCAGGGTCTGGCCTGGCCGCAGGTCGATCTTGCGCAGGATGTGGTCGATTTTCTTGATCTGCGCGGTCGCCAGGTCCTCGCTGCCGTCCTCGAAATAGGCGCACGAATAGACCATGTTCGGATCGAGCCAGGCCGCGTAGAAATCGTTGGAGACGTCGTAGTGGTAGCGGATCGCCTCGGCGTCGCGTTCGCGCGTGTGGAACGACAGCTGCCACAGCGGATTCGGACGGCGCGCCGGCTTGCCGCTCGAGGCCGACAGTTCGCTGCCGATGCGGATCATGTCGGCGGCCCGCCCCCGGATCTCGAGCCCGCCCTCGACATAGGCGCGCCCCAGGTTGTACAGCGAAGGGGAGAGCAGGTAGCGCAGGCTGGAGGGCTTCGGCACGCGGATCGTGACGCGCGGCGGTTCGGATGACAGGTCGAAGTACTGCCCGTCCCACAGTTCCACGCGCAAGGGCAGGGACACCTTGCCGCGTACGCCTGTGCTCCAGGCGTTGAGTGTCATTTCGGTGAACACGGTACGCATGCTGCACCTCCGGCTATGGGCGAGCCGGCCGAACTGCCGGGCTACGCTACGGTTGCAATCGGTGCCGTGTCCAGCTGCCGTCTTCCTGCCGCGTGTAGACGATGCGGTCATGGAAGCGCGAGCGCCGCCCCTGCCAGAACTCGATGCGCTCGGGCACCAACCGGAAGCCACCCCAATTCGCTGGACGTGCCGGCGAATCCCCGGCTTCCGCCTCGACCGCTTCGTAATTCTGCTCCAGGGCCGCGCGGTTTGCGATCGGCGCGCTCTGCTGGGAGGCGATCGCCGACAGGCGGCTCTTCAACGGCCTGCTGTGGAAATACTTGTCGCTTTCTTCAGCCGAGGTCGTTTCGACCCGGCCTTCGATGCGAACCTGGCGTTCAAGCTCGCTCCAAAAGAATAGCAGCGCTGCGTGTGGATGGGCGCGCAGTTCCTCGCCTTTGCGGCTGTCATAGTTGGTGTACCAGGTGAAGCCGCGCTCGTCGAATTGCTTGACCAGCACGATGCGCGAACTGGGCCGGCCGTCCAGGCCCACCGTGGCGACATTCATCGCGTTCGGCTCGTTCACCTGGGCCTTCAAGGCCTGCTCGAACCAGCGCGTGAACTGCAGCATCGGGTCGTCCAGCACGTCGTCCTCGTCCAGGTTGGCCTGGCCGTAATCCTTGCGCAGGCCGGCAACGGCATCGCCCACCGGCGTGGCCGGGGTGCCGCCATTGCCGTCGCCGATGCCGCGGCGGCGCGCCATCGCTTCGCCGAGCTGGCGCATCTGCGCGCTTGAAAACAGGCGCAGCGCCATCGGCGCCACCATGCTTTCCTCGCGGTCCATGTGCGAGGTATAGCGCTGCGTGAAGCGCTGCACGCTCGATGCCGACAGGACGCTGGCGCTGCCGTCGGCAATGCCGGCGAGTTGCTCGTGCAGGTCTTGCCAGAGCGCGTCCATGTCCTTGTGGTCTTGCAGGATCACCGGCACCAGCGCCTGCAGGGTGGCGGCGTCGTCGCCCTGGGCCACTGCGCGCAGCATCGGGATCAGGTCCTGTTCCTCGTCCTCGTGGTGCAGGTGCGCGGCCTTCTCGAAATACTTCAGCACGGCGCCGGCCGCCTGGCGCGCCTGTTCGTCGGCGCCATGCTCGGGCAGGTGCGACAGCAGCCGTTCGAGCGTTGCCAACTGCTTGCGGATGCGGCCATGGCAATGCTTGAGCACGGCGATCGGCTGGTCGAAACCGGGCGCGGTGTCGGGAAGGAAATCGTTCATTGGCGTATTTTTGACAGAGGGAAGTTTTTTGATTGACTAAGAGCTATTTTAGGGCAGTTGCGAAAGATGGGTCCGGTAAAATGGGCGGATGAATACGATCGAACCCCACATTTTCGCTCCCGCAGCGGACGACGAAGTCGACTTCCAGCGCCGCTTCGGCGGCATCGCCCGCCTCTACGGCGAGCGTGCCTTGGAACGCTTCCGTGCGGCGCACGTTTGCGTGATCGGCGTCGGCGGCGTCGGCTCGTGGATCGTCGAGGCGCTGGCGCGCAGCGCGGTCGGCCACCTGACCCTGATCGACCTCGACAACGTGGCCGAGTCGAACATCAACCGCCAGATCCAGGCCCTGAGTTCCACCATCGGCCAGCCGAAGATCGAGGCGCTGCGCGACCGGATCGCGCAGATCAATCCGTTTTGCCAGGTCACCCTGGTCGAGGATTTCATCGATCCGGACAACCTGGCGCAGATGATTGACGGTAAGGGGCCTGGCGCGGCGCGGTTTGACTACGTGGTCGACGCAATCGACAGCGTCAAGGCCAAGGCCGCCCTGATCGCGTATTGCCGCGACCATGCCTTGCCCCTGATTGTCATCGGCGGCGCCGGCGGCCAGGTCGATCCGACGAAAATCGAAGTGCGCGACCTGGCCCGTACCGAGCAGGAGCCGCTGCTGAAAAAGGTGCGCAAGCTGCTGCGCGCGGAATATGGCTTCTCGCGCGGCGAGAAACAGAAATACCATATTGACGCCGTGTTCTCGATGGAACCGCTGCGCTATCCGGAAGCGGAAGACGCTTGCGAGATCGGTTCCAGCGTCACCGGCCTGAACTGCGCGGGCTTCGGGTCGAGCATGGTGGTGACGGCCAGCTTCGGCATGATCGCGGCCGGCCACCTGCTGCGCAAGATGGCCGAGGCGGCGCCAGTGGCAGGTGACCTGGAAGTGAGCTCTGCCGCTTAGGCTACCTTTCCAGGGGCAGCCTTGTTATCATAGGTTTCATTGAAATCCTGTCATTGAAAGAGCCCTCATGATGCGTCGCACCACCTTTGTCGCCTTGCTGCTGGCAGCCGCCGCCGCCAACGCCCAGCCGGGCGCGCAGCCCCCCGTCACCCCGGCCAACGCGCCCCAGCCCGCTACTACTTCCACGCCAGCCAGCGCCGCCGACCAGGCCGCGGCCGCGACGCGCCAGCAGGGCGTGCAAAGCGCCGCCGACCCGGCAGCCGCCGCCTCGCAACAAGCCGCCGGCCAAGCCGCACCAAGCAGCCCTGACGCCGCCGGTGCCGGAGCTGCTGCAGCAGCGGCTGCCGCTGCAGCCCAGCCCGTTCCTCCGGCGGCACCGGTGCCGACCGGTCCCCAGCTCGAGATCGTCGACCGTGTCGTCGGCAAGGGCAAGGAAGCCACGACCGGCAGCCAGGTTCAGGTCAACTACACAGGCTGGTTCCACAAGCCGTTCTCGAAAAACGGGCGCGGGCGCAAGTTCGATTCCTCGCTCGACGCCGGCCGCACGCCGCTCGAATTCCGCCTCGGCGCGGGCAGCGTCATCAAGGGCTGGGACCAGGGCATCGCCGGCATGAAGGTGGGCGGCAAGCGCACCCTGATCATCCCGAGCCAGCTCGCCTACGGCAAGCGCGGTGCACCGGGTGGCTCGATTCCGCCGGATACCGACCTGATCTTCGATGTCGAGCTGATGGGCGTGAAGTAAGTCCAGTAAGTCCAATTTGTTACCAACGCGGGGGATACGATGCGAATTGCAAACGATGTCACTGAACTGATCGGCAACACACCACTGGTCAGGATCCGCAAGCTGGGAAGCGATGGCGCGAGGGCCGAGATCCTCGCCAAGCTCGAGTTCCACAATCCCGCCCACAGCGTCAAGGACCGCATCGGACTGGCCATGATCGAGGCGGCCGAGGCGGCCGGCAAGATCGGCCCCGACACCGTCATCGTCGAGCCGACCAGCGGCAACACCGGCATTGCGCTGGCCATGGTCTGCGCGGCGCGCGGCTACCGCTGCAAGCTGGTCATGCCGGAAACCATGAGCAACGAGCGGCGCATGCTGCTGCGCGCCTATGGAGCCGAACTGGTGCTCACGCCGGGGCCGGAAGGCATGCTGGGAGCGATCCGCCGCGCCGAGGAAATCGTCGCCAGCGACCCGCGCGCCTTCATGCCGCAGCAATTCAACAATCCCGCCAACCCGGAAGTCCACCGCCGCACCACGGCCGAGGAAATCTGGGCCGACACCGACGGCAAGGTCGATATCGTCGTGGCCGGCGTCGGCACCGGCGGCACCATTACCGGCGTGGGCGAAGTGCTGAAGGAGCGCAAACCCGGCTTCCAGGCGATTGCGGTCGAACCCGAAGCCTCGCCGATGCTGTCGAAAGGCACCAAGGGGCTGCACCCGATCCAGGGCATTGGCGCCGGCTTCGTGCCGACCGTGCTGAATACCGCCATCTACGACGAAATCATCACGGTCAGCAACGAGAACGCCTTCGAGACGGCGCGCGCGGCCGCCCGCGAGGAGGGGCTGCTGGTCGGCATCTCTTCAGGCGCGGCACTGTGGGCCGCGCTGCAGGTGGCGCGGCGGCCGGAAAATGCGGGCAAATTGATCGTGACGATCATTCCGTCGTTCGGGGAGCGGTATTTGAGTACGCCGCTGTACGCCAACCTGGCGGGGTAAATAGCCGGCCGGGGACTGCGCCCCCGGTCCTGTACAGCGTGGAGTCCTGACTCCACGCTGTCGTACCGATGCTAACAATGAAGTAAAGGAATGCGCATAAAAAGGTGCGCGGTGAACAGTGCCTTATGCGTGCTGCATCCCCAGCGCGCACCCGTGCGTGGTCGTCCCTTCTTCCACCTGCAAGGTGCAGTGGTGAATCGCAAAGTCCTTGCGCAACTGCACCACGATCTCGTCGATGGCCCGGTCGCCAGGGTAGCCGCCGGGCATGACCAGGTGGGCGGTGAGCGCCGTTTCCGTGGTGCTCATGGCCCAGATGTGCATGTCGTGCACCTCGGCCACGCCGGGACGCCCGGCCAGGAAGCCGTGGATTTCGGCGGCATCGACGCTGCTTGGCACCGCCGCCATGACCAGCCCCACCGATTCGCGCAGCAGCGACCAGGTGCCGACGACGATCACCAGCACGATCGCCAGGCTCACGGCCGGGTCGAGCCAGGTCCAGCCGGTGCCCATGATGACCAGGCCCGACACCACCACGCCGAGCGAAATCGCGGCATCGGCCGCCATGTGCAGGTAGGCGCCGCGGATGTTGATGTCGCCCTTGCTTCCGGCCAGGAACAGCCAGGCCGAGAAGCCGTTCACCGCCACGCCGATCGCGGCCACGACCGACACCGTGATCCCCTCGACCGCCGGCGGCGCGGCGAAGCGCTGCACCGCCTCCCAGCCGATTGCGCCGCAGGCCAGCAGCAGCAGCAGGGCGTTGGCGAGCGCCGCCAGGATCGACGAGCTGCGCAGACCGTAGGTGTAGCGCGCACTCGGTGCGGTTTTGCCCAGCACCGCCGCGCCCCAGGCCAGCACCAGCCCCAGCACATCCGACAGGTTGTGGCCGGCATCGGCCATCAGCGCCGTCGAGTTGGCGACGAAACCGTAAAAGAACTCGATGGCGACGAACGCCGCGTTGACGCCGATTGCCAGCGCGAATGCGCGGCCATGGCCGCGCACCGGGTGGTGGTGATGGTGGCCGTGCCCGTGATGGTGGCCGTGATCGTGGTGGTGGTGGTGATGGTGGTGGTGGTGGTGATGGTGGTCGTGGCTCATGCGTCGATTCCGTTGGGGGTTTCCGCGACATGCTCGAACATGTTGGCGAGCAGGGTGCTGATGTGGGCGTCGGCGGCCGAGTAGAACACCTGCTTGCCCTGGCGCTCGGCCTTGACGATGCGCGCCGCGCGCAGCAGGCGCAGGTGGTGGCTGACGAGCGAGCTCGAAAGCAGCAGCGCGGCGGCGATGTCGCCCACGGCGGTGGGCTGGGCCAGGCAGGCCAGCACGATGCGCAGCCGGGTCGGTTCGCCCAGCAGGTGGAACAGGTCCGCCACCTGGGCGACGGCGTGATCGAGTTCGTCGGGTTTGGTCATCATCAACATGTGAATGGATGTTCACATGTTAGTGGAAACGGCCGGCTCCGGCAAGCCAAAAGGCGCCAAAACCGGCCTCGCCAACCGCTTGTCTATCGAACGGGGGGTAAACGTGAGTGACGATTATAATTATCGTTGTATTAATAAATGCAAACAGTTGACATCCCCCATCAGGGAATAAAACGTTGAATTAGATCAAGAAAATTTCTCCAAGTCAGCTCTAGTTGTTACTAGGAATTGCTGGCAGAGATAAACGTCTGTTCGTTATACGGAATGCAGCCTGGGGCGGTTCGACTATGAACCCAAGGGACAACTAAACATAGTTAGGATAGATAAATGACAAAGAATATTGCCATTGTTGGCGCGGGATTTTCGGGAGCTGTGATTGCCAACCAGCTGGCCAAAGCGGGATATACCGTCGAAGTGTTCGAGTCGCGCCCGCACGTTGCCGGTAATTGCCATTCCGAACGCGATGCCGAAACTGGCGTCATGCTGCACGTATATGGCCCGCACATTTTCCACACGGATAATGAACGCGCATGGGAATTCGTGAATCGCTACAGCGAATTCAAACCTTACGTGAATCGCGTCAAAGCAATTACCAATGGCAAAGTCTTTACGCTGCCAATTAACTTGCTGACGATTAACCAGTTCTTCAACAAGACCTTCCGTCCGAAAGAAGCGGAAGAATTCCTGACGACGCTGGGCGACAAGTCGATTGAAAATCCGCAAACCTTTGAAGAGCAGGCCCTCCGCTTTGTCGGGCGCGACCTCTACGAAGCCTTCTTCAAGACCTATACCGTCAAGCAGTGGGGCCTGCAGCCGAGCGAACTGCCGGCCAGCATCCTGAAGCGCCTGCCGGTGCGCTTCAACTACGACGACAATTATTTCAGCCACAAATACCAGGGCATGCCGGCCGAAGGCTACACGGCGCTGGTGCAGAAGATCATCGACCAGCCTGGCGTGACCGTGCACCTGAACACCCGTTTCGACCCGGCCCTGAAAGCGGACTACGACCACGTCTTCTACAGCGGCCCGATCGACGCCTGGTTCAACCATGCCGAAGGCCGCCTGCCGTACCGCACGCTCGACTTCGAAACCTTCCGCGAAACCGGCGACTACCAGGGCAACGCGGTCATCAACTACTGCGACAACGCCCAGCCGTACACCCGCATCACTGAGCACAAGCACTTCTCGCCGTGGGAACAGCACGAGAAGTCGATCATGTACGCGGAGTACAGCCGCCAGTGCGAAGAGAAGGACATTCCGTACTACCCGATCCGCATGGCGCGCGACAAGGAGCAGCTCGAGCGTTACATCAACCTCGCGCAGCAGGAAACCAACGTCACCTTCGTCGGCCGTCTCGGTACCTACCGTTACCTCGACATGGACGTGACGATCAACGAAGCGCTGATCACGTCGGACAAGTTCCTCGAGTGCGCGCGTGACAAGGGTGCGATGCCGGCCTTTACCATCAACCCGCTGGGTTGATTCCCGCCGCGTAGCTTGATCGCTGCCTCGAAGCCCGCCGCATGGCGGGCTTTTTCATTTCCGGGCGGCGTTCAGCCCGGCAGCTCGCCCACGAGGATCAGCGATACCGGCTTGCCGGTGTCGGGAGGGACCGGTTCGCGCACCTCGGCGAGGCGCAAGCCGTTCTCGGTGAACAGCGCCATCCAGCCCGCCATCGTGCGGAAATACCAGGGCGGGGCGTCGGCGAAATCGCTGTTGAAACCGGCCCAGCTTCCCTCGCGCCAGCCGTCGGCATAGGGCGCGTCGCCACAGGAGGCGAAAGGGTGGACTGTCTGCACGACCAGGGCGCCGCCCGGGCGCAGGTAAATCGGGGCCGCCTTGAACAGGCCGCTCACCGCTTCGTTTCCGATCAGCGAAAAATTGCAGATGGCGATGTCGAACGCGCCCTGCAACTCGCCCGCCGCGATCTGCTCATACGACATCACCCGGAATTCGCCACCGCCGGCGCCCCGCGCCGCGTCGACCAGGCCGGGGATGGCGTCCACGCCCACCATCTCGACGCCTGCCAGGGCGCGCACCAGCCAGCCTTCGCCGCAGCCGAGGTCCACGCCGGTACGGGGAGCGCGCGCACGCACCGTTTCGAGGATGGCGGCATCGGTCACCAGCGCCCGGCTGGCGATCTCGCGGCCGCGCACCGCCGCGATCCACGGGTCGCTGTTTTTCGACCAGGCGTCGACGACGCCGGCATCGGTCAGGGGAGTCACGGGGTCAGTCATCGCGTCAGTCACGGCGTCCCTTTCATGTGTTCGAGTGCCTGGATGATCACGGCATCGTTCGGATGCGCCGCCACGGCGCCCAATCGTGCAAGCGGCACCAGGTGCACCGCCTGGGTTTCCCAGCCCATGGCCGCCGGGCTGCCGCCGATCCGGCGCGCCAGGTAGTAGCGGGTAAAGGTCTGGGTGCGGCGCATGTCGAGCAGCCAGGCGGTGAGGTCGACAGCCAGGCCCGATTCCTCGAATGCCTCGCGGATCGCCGTGTGCTGGAGGCTGGTGCCGGGATCGACGCGGCCTTTCGGGAAGGTGGCCTCATAGCCGCCGAACCCGTTCGTCGGCGACACCAGCCAGACCCGCCCGTCTTCCTCGACGGTCACCACGCCGGCCGCGGCCGCCATCCCGGCGGGCAGGACGTAGGGCGGCTCGGCGACCGGACTGGTCGGCGCCGCCAGGCTTCCTGTCCACGGCCTGAACGGGATGCCGCCCAGCTCCTCCGGCAGCGCGCCGCCAGGCACCACGGTGGCAATCCGGGTGGGATCGCTCCAGGTCGTCAGGCAGGTGGGCAGGCTGGGCAAATGAATGGTGACCGGCTGCCCATGATCGTTCAGGAAAGGATGTCTCACGGCCGGGCTTGGCCTTCCCGCAGTTGTCCTTCCGTATCGCGCACTTCGACCGGCCCGAGTTTCAGCTTTTCCAGCTGCGGCAGGATGCGCTTGCGCTCGCCGACCGCCACCACGACCAGCCGGGCCGGATCGAGATAGCGTTTGGCGGCGGCCTGCACGTCGGCGGCGGTGACGGCCGCCAGGCGCGCGGGCAGGGCGCTGTAGTAGTCGAGCGGCAGGTCGAACACGAAGGTTTCGGCCAGGCTGGCGCCAATGTCGCTGTTGGTCTCGAAACGGTTCGGCAGCGACAGCAGCTCGGCGTTGCGCGCGCCCGCCAGTTCGGCCCCGTCCAGCGGCTTGTCGACCATGGCCTGTGCTTCGCGCAGCAGTTCGGACACCGAGGCGCCGGTGACGTTGGCGCGCACGCTGCCGGCGATGACGAACGGGCCCGGCGTGCGGTCGTAGCGAAAGCCCGAATACACACCGTAGGTATAGCCCTTGTCCTCGCGCAGGTTCTGGTTGATGCGGCTGGTGAACAGGCCGCCAAAGGCCGCGTTCATCACTTCCAGCGCCGGATACAGCACCGTCTTGCGCTCGGCGCCGAGGACCGTCAGGCGCAAGGCCGTCTGGCCGGAGCCAGGCTGGTCGACCAGCACCACGCGGGCACGGGTCGGGGCAGGGTCGCCCGGCACGATCCGGGGCGCTTCTTCACCCTTCCAGCCCAGGAAGCGCGCTTCGGCCAGGGCTTTCAGGTCCGAACGCGAGATGTCGCCCGAGACCACCAGCGCCGCATTGCCCGGCACGTAATGGCGGCGCCAGAACGTCAACAGATCCTCGCGCGTCACGGCGCGGATCGCGGGCTCGGTGCCAAGCTGGCCGAAGCCGTAGGGGTGGCGCGAGCCGTACAGGGAGGCGTTGGCGGCCAGCGCCGCGACGATTTCCGGCTCGTCGCGCTGCTGGATCAGGTCGCCCAGGCGGCTGGCGCGCTGGCGCTCGACTTCGGCGGTCGGGAAGGCCGGGTTGCGCACCACGTCGGCCAGCACGTCGAGCGCGGCGCCGAAGTTTGCACGCAGCGCCAGCAGGGACACGCTCGAGGCGTCGGTGCTGCTGCCGGCGTCCAGGAACGCGCCCAGTTGCGCGACTTCGTCGGCAATGCGCGGGGCGCTGCGGGTGGCCGTGCCCTCGGTCAGCATCTGCGCGGTGAAGCCGGCCAGGCCCGGCAGGGCATCCGGGTTGGCATCGGACCCGCTCCTGATCACCAGCTCGGCCGCCACCAGCGGCAGCGCCGGATTGTAGTGGTGGATCACGGTCAGGCCGTTGGCCAGCCTGAAGGATTCGCCGCGCGGCAGGTTCATGTTCGGCGCCGGCCCGGCTTTCGGCATCTCCGCGCGCCAGGCCTCGGCTTCGTTGATGCCGCCCGCGCCCTTGCCGCTGCGCGCTTTCGGGGGTTTTGGGGCCGGTGGATCGGGCGGCAGTTCCGGGATGCCGGGAACGCCGGCGACCAGCACCCGCGAGCGCTCCTGCAGCCAGGTGCGCGCCGCGCGCTGCACGTCGCGGGCGGTGATCTGGCGCAGGCGCGCCACGTCCTGGGCCAGGTAGCCGGGGTCGCCCGTGTACTGGTTGTAGTGGTTCAGCTGGTCGGCCAGGCCATCGCCGCCCAGCTTTTCCAGCGAGCTCAGGATGGCCGTTTCGATCTGGTTGCGCGCGCGCTCGACCTCCGCGTCGGACGGGCCGGTGTCGCGCAGCGCGGCCAGCTCGGCGTCGATCGCCGCTTCCAGCTCGGCCGGGGTGTGGCCGGTGCGCGCCGTCACCTCGATGGTAAAGGTCGAGGTCAGGGCGCGCGAGTCCTGGTTGGCGTCCACGTCCTGTGCGATCTGGCTGCCGTAGACGAGCGACTTGTACAGCCGGCTCGACTTGCCACCGGCCAGGATCTGGGCGGCCACGGCCAGCTCCGCATCACCTTCCTTGTAGGCGGGCGGCGTGAGCCAGCCCATGTACACGCGCGGCAGTTCGACCCGGTCCGGCACCACCAGGCGCTTTTCGACCGTGATCGGCGGCGTCGCCACTTTCGGGCGCGCCACGGCCGGGCCGCGCTTCAGGCTGCCGAAGTATTTGGTGACCAGCGCCCGCGTCCTGACCTTGTCGATGTCGCCGGCAATCACGATGCTGGCGTTGTTCGGGCCGTAGTAGCGGGTGAAGAAATCGCGCACGTCGGCCAGTTTCGCGTTCTGGATGTCGGTGTGCGAGCCGATGACCGAGGCGCGGTAGGGATGGTCGTTCGGGAACAGCGCGTGGTTCAGCGCTTCCTCGACGATCCCGTAGGGCTCGTTCTCGACGCTCTCGCGGCGTTCGTTGCGCACCACGTCCTGCTGGTTGGTCAGCGACTTCTGGTCCAGCACGTCGAGCAGGTAGCCCATGCGGTCGGCATGCACCCACAGGGCCAGCTCGAGCTGGTTCGAGGGCACCGTGTCGTAGTAGTTGGTGCGGTCGTAGTCGGTACTGCCGTTGCTGTCGCTGGCGCCGGCACCTTCCAGCAGGCGGTCGGCGAGGCCGCGCGGCAGGTGCTTGCTGCCGGCGAACATCATGTGTTCGAACAGGTGCGCGAAGCCCGTCAGGCCGGGCACTTCGTTGGCCGGGCCGACGTGGTACCAGACGTTGACGGCCACCAGCGGCAGGCGCTTGTCTTCGACCAGGATCACCTGCAGGCCATTGGGGAGCGTGTACTTGTCGAAGGCGATGGCCGGGATGCCGGGCACGTTGTTACTAGTAGTGGCCGCTGCGCCCGACGTGGCGGTGCCGCCGGTCTGTGCGCCGGCCCCATTCAGGGCCGCCATCAGCAGCGATGCGGCGACCAGCGGACGGGTTTTCATGTGATGCTCCTGGCGAAGATGGTAAGAATAGTGACGAGATGCGGTTCAGTGGCAACGCCCGCTGCCGCGGTCGGGCGGCGAGGCGTTCGGCAGGGTAGGTGGGGTCGCTTCCAGCAATTCCCAGTCGTAGCCGCCCGCGTACAGGCGCAGGCGCAGCACGGCGTTGCGGCTGGCATCGCGCGCTTCGCTGTGCGCCCTGATGCGCAGGAACGGCGTGGCGTAGGCGCCGCCGGTGCCGACCACGAACTGGCGCATGCCGGCGGGATCACGGCGGCCCTGCGCGTCCTGCGGCGCGAAGCGTTCGTAGTCGTGGTCGTGGCCGGACAATACCAGTTCGGCGCCGGCCGCGTGCAGCAGCGCCCAGGCGTCCTTCATCTTCGGCATGCTGCCGTGCCCGCCCGAGCTGTACAGCGGATGGTGCCAGAACGCCAGCGTGCAGGGCTTGGTTTCCGACCCGGCATCGGCTGCGGCGGCGGCCGCCAGCTCCTCCTTCAGCCAGGCCAGCTGGACCGCGTGCGGTGCCGGCGCCAGGTTGCTGTCGAGAGAAATGATGCGCCACCCACCGAGGCGCAGGCTGTAATAGCCCCGCCCGGCGCGCTCGCCGAAGTAGGCAAAATAGGGCAGCGCGCCCTTCGTGTAGTACTCGTGGTTGCCGGGCGAGGGCCAGGTGCGGTCCTTGAAGCGGCCCCAGGTCGGCCCATAGCAGTTGGCGAACTCGGCGGCCGTACCAATGGGGTAGGTGTGGTCGCCCAGCGTCAGGACGACCGCGTTCGGGTCGGCAGCCAGGCCGGCCGCCACCACGGCGGCGGTATCAAACGCGCCCGACCAGCGCGGGTCCGGATGGCGGCAGCGCGCGATGTCGCCGGCGGCATAGACGACCTGGACCGGCTGGCGGGGATCAGGCGAAGCAGGGGGCGCCAGTGCGGGCGCAGTGGTAGGCGAAATGCAGGCGGCCAGCAAGGCGGCCACCAGCAGCGCGCCGGCGCAGCAGGCGAGGGAAGGCGGCGGGGCCGGCCGGCGCCGCACTATTCAATGAAACGCAGCAGGCCGCGCAGCGCATGCGCCACCGTCTGCTCGCGCACGGACTGGCGGTCGCCCTGGAACACCAGGCGCTCGGTATGGGTGCTGTCGCCGCGCGCCCAGCCGAAGCACACCGTGCCGACTGGCTTGCCCGGCACCGCGCCGGTCGGGCCGGCGATGCCGGTGGTCGAGACGGCGGCGTCGGCGGTGCTGTTGGAAAGCGCGCCCTCGGCCATGGCACCGGCCACTTCCTCGCTCACCGAGCCGAACTGCGCGATCAGCGCGGCCGGCACGTCGAGCATTTCGGTCTTGGAGGAATTCGAGTACGTCACGAAGCCGCACTCGAACCAGCCGGTCGAGCCGGCGATTTCGGTCACGGCCTGCGACACGCCGCCGCCGGTGCACGATTCGGCCGTGGCCAGCACCAGGCGCTTGGCCTGCAGCGCCGCCCCCACTTTCGTTGCAAGATCGATCAGGTCGTTCGTCACGTGCAGCTCCTTCAGCTAATGAACTCAGTCATGGGGCACCGGGCGCCGGCAGCCGGCCGGCGGCAGCGGCAACGGTGGCCGCGCACCAACCATTCTAGCGCGCCGTGGCCGGGATCGGTATGGCAAACTTGCAGGGAAACTCGGCCGGCGCTACCCAAATACGACATGTGCGGGTAGAGTGACAGCCGAGTCCGGCAAAGGAAAATGTTCCATGGGTATTTGTTGTGCGACATCGCGATAATCCGGGCTGCTATCCTGCATCGCGGCATGTCCTGCCGCGTTTCTTTTTTCCAATGGTATCCATGGCGCCTGATCCTTCCACGCGCAGCCGGGAAAAGGCGGTGCGCTCGTGATTGCATTGCCGTCGATCCGCAAGAAGCTCGTCGCCGTCGTCATGGCCACGACGCTGGCCGCGGTGCTGGTCTCGGTCGGCCTGATCATTGTCTATGACCTGCGCAGCTACCAGCGCTCGCTGGTGACCGACCTGTCGACCCAGGCCGAGCTGGTCGGGCACATGACATCGGCCGCGCTGGCCTTCGACGACGCCCGCCTCGCCGGCGAAAACCTGGCGCTGCTGCGCACCCGGCCGATGGTGCGCTCGGCCGCCATTTTCGACGAGAACGGGCGCCTGTTCGCCTCGTATGTGGCGAGCGGCGCCCCGACCACGCTCCCGTCACGGCCGGGAGGCTCGGAGGCGCGCATTGAAGGTGATCATCTGGTGCTGTTCCGGCCGATCGTGGAGAACGGCGACACCATCGGCACGGTCTGGCTGCGCGCCGAGAACCGGCTGCTGGCGCGCACGCTCGATTATCTCGGGATCGCGCTGGGCGTGACGCTGCTGGCGCTGGCGGTGGCCTGGCTCCTGATGCACCGCATCGGGCGCGTCATCACCACGCCGATCGTGGCCGTGACCGGCATCGCGCGCGAGGTCGTCGCCACCCGCGACTATTCGCGCCGGGCGCCGCGCATCGGCAACGACGAGGCGGCGGAGCTGGCCGATTCGTTCAATGCGATGCTCGTCGAGATCGAGCAGCGCACGCGCGAACTGGAAGGCTCGAACGCGGAAATCGCGCGCGAAGCGAACGAGCGCGCCCGTGCCCAGCAGGAAATCATGCGCCTGAACGAGCAGCTCGAAGAGCGGGTCGACGAACGCACGCTGCAGCTGGCGCTGGCCAACGCCGAACTGGCCAACGCGATCGACGAGGCGAGGAACGCCAACCAGGCCAAGTCGGCCTTCCTGTCGTCGATGAGCCATGAGCTGCGCACGCCCTTGAACGCGATCCTGGGCTTTGCCCAGATCCTCACCTCCGAGTCGCTGCCCACGACCGAGGCCCAGAAGAAGGAATTCGCCAGCCATATCCTCAAATCCGGGCGCCACCTGCTCACCCTGATCAACGAGATCCTCGACCTGGCGAAGGTGGAGTCGGGCACGATTTCGCTGTCGATGGAGCCGGTCGAGTTGGGCGAGATCCTGCGCGAGTGCCGCACGATGGTCGAGCCGCTGGCGGCGGCGCGCGGCGTGCGCGTGCTGTTCCCGGAGTTCGCGGAGCAGGCCAGCGCCATGCTGCTGGCCGACCGCACCCGCCTGAAACAGGTACTGTTGAACCTGCTATCGAACGCCATCAAGTACAATCGCGATGCCGGTGCTGTTGTGCTCGATTGCACCCAGGTCAACCCGGGGCGGCTGCGCATTGCGGTCCAGGACACGGGCATGGGCCTGCGCCCGGACCAGGTCGACAGCCTGTTCCAGCCGTTCAACCGCCTGGGCCAGGAAGCGGGCGCCCAGGAGGGCACCGGCATCGGCCTGGTGGTGACGCGGCGCCTGGTGGAGCTGATGGGAGGCACCATCGAGGTCACCAGCAGCCCGGGTGTGGGCAGTGTGTTCGCGATCGAGCTGGCGAGTACCGCGCCGCTGGCGGGCACCATCGATCCGGCCGCGCAGCCTGTGCCGGCGCCAGCCCGCCGCGCCGCCGGCGAGCCGCATTTGCTGCTGTATGTGGAAGACAATCCCGCAAACTTGAAACTGGTGGAGGAAATCGTGCGCTTCCGGCCTGATCTGCGCCTGCTGGCGGCCGGCGACGGCCCGCTCGGCCTGTCGCTGGCGCGCACGCACCGCCCGGAGATCATCCTGATGGACCTGAATTTGCCTGGCATGAGCGGTCTCGAGGTACTCAAAGAACTGCGGCGCGACCCGCGTACGGGCGCCATCCCCGTAATCGCGCTGACCGCGAGCGCCATGGCGAGCGACGTCGAGCGCGGCATCGAGGCCGGCTTCTTCCGCTATCTCACCAAGCCGATCGACATCGACCGCTTCAACGAAGCGATCGACAGCACGCTCGCCCATCTGCGTAGCGCGTTGCGTACCGGGCCGGGCGCGGCCGGAGGCATGGCTTCATGATCACGCCCGCCGACATCCGCCGCGCACGCGTGCTGGTCGTGGACGACCAGCCGGTCAACGTGCAACTGCTGGAATACCTGCTGAAAACCACCGGCTACGAGAATGTCTACAGCACGCTCGACCCGCGCCAGGTGGCGTCGCTGCACCTGAAGTACCGCTTCGACCTGATCATCCTCGACCTGCACATGCCGGGCATGGACGGCTTCCAGGTGATGGAGGCGTTAAAACCGCTGGAAAGCGAATCCTGGCTGCCGGTGCTGGTGGTGACGGCCGAACCGGACAAGAAGCTGGCGGCGCTGGAAGCGGGCGCGCGCGACTTCATCGGCAAGCCGCTCGACACGGTCGAGGTGATGACGCGCATCCGCAACCTGCTGGAGATGCGCCTGATGCACCGCGAATCGCGCGAGCACGGGGTGCAGCTGGAACGCACCGTGCGCGAGCGCACCGCGACCCTGGCGCGCTTTCGGAGCGCGATGGACGCCACCACCGACGGCATCTTCCTGGTCGACGCGGCCAGCCTGGCGCTGGTGGATGTGAGCGACGGCGCCTGCCGCATGCTCGGCTTTTCGCGGGAGGCCCTGCTACGCATCGATCCGGTGGCGCTCGGCCTGACCACGGCCGCCCAGTTGCAGCGCCACCTGGCAACCCAGGGCGCCGCCCACGAGGCCGACATCACCGAGACCGAACTGCTGCGCGCCGGCGGGGAGGGTGAGGTGCCGGTCGAGATCAGCTGGCAGTGGCAGGAAGCCGGCTCGAGCAAGCTGCTGATCGCGGTGGCGCGCGACATCAGCGAGCGCCGCCAGGCGGAGCGGCGCCTGAAGCACGCGGCCAGTTTCGACGCGCTCACCGGCCTGCCGAACCGCACGCTGTTCTTCCAGAACCTGCGCGAGACGATCGAGCTGGCGCAGGACAAGGCCTGGCGCGTGGCGGTGCTGTTCATCACGCTCGACCGCTTCAAGATCGTCAACGATTCGCTCGGGCCGCTGCTGGGCGACGAGCTGCTGCGCGAATTTTCAAACCGCCTGGTGCGCGTGATGGACATGCGCGACGCCGTCGGGCGCCTGGGCGGCGACGAATTCGCCGTGATCCTGAACATGACGCGCGAGCAGCAGGACGAGCCGGCCCACGTGGCCAACGAGATCCGCGAGGCGCTCAGGGCGCCGTTCGAGCTCGGGGGCCAGCAGGCGGTGCTGACGGCGAGCATCGGCATCGCCGTCTACCCGGACGACGCGGTCGACCCCGGCACGCTGGTGAAATATGCCGACACGGCGATGGTGCGCGCCAAGGAAGCCGGGCGCGACGGCTACCGCTTCTTCACGGCGGGCATGAATGTGCAGGTGCTGGCGCGCCTCGACCTCGAAGTGGCGCTGCGCGGCGCGCTCGAGGGCGGTCAGTTCGTGCTGCACTACCAGCCGAAGCTGGAGCTCTCCACCGGCCGCGTCTGCGGGGTCGAGGCGCTGCTGCGCTGGGAGCGGCCCGGGCACGGCCTGGTGTACCCGGCCGAATTCGTGCCGGTGCTGGAAGAAACCGGGATGGTGGTGCGCGTCGGCGACTGGATCATTGACCAGGCCTGCCGCCAGATCGCGCAATGGAATGCGCACGGGCTGCGCGAAGTGCGCGTCGCCGTGAATGTATCGAGCCGCCAGTTCGTCGAAGGCGACCTCGAGGGCGTGGTGCGCGCCGCGATCGAGCGGCACGGCATCGAGCCGGGCATGCTCGAGCTGGAGCTGACCGAAAGCGCCCTGATGACCAATGCCGAGCGCACCATCGACGTGCTCGAGCGCCTGAAAGCGCTGGGCATCCGGATTGCGATCGACGATTTCGGCACCGGCTACTCGAGCCTGGCCTACCTGAAGCGCTTCCCGATCGACAAGCTGAAAATCGACATCGCGTTCGTGCGCGACATCGTCACCAACCCGGACGACGCGGCCATTGCGCTGGCGATCATCAGCATGGCGCACAGCCTGCACATGCAGGTCATTGCCGAAGGGGTGGAAACGCGCGCGCAGATGGCCTACCTGCGGCGCCACCGCTGCGACGAGATCCAGGGTTTTCATTTTGCGCGCGCCCTGCCGGCGGCGCAGCTGGCGCAGCTGGTGCGCCAGAACCGCGAAAGCCCGAACAAACCGACGGACGACGACAGCAACGTCCAGACCCTGCTAGTGGTGGACGGCGACCCCGACACCCTCAGCGCGCTGCACCGGCTGCTGCGGCGAGATAACTACCGGGTGCTGACGGCCTCGACCCCGCTCGAGGCCTTCGAGCTGCTGGCGCTGTACCGGGTGCAGGTGGTGATGTGCGACCAGCGCATGCCGGTCATGAGCGGCACTGAGTTCCTGAGCAAGGTAAAGGAAATGTACCCGGACACGATGCGCATTATCCTGTCCGGCTACACGGGAGTCGACACCGTGCTCGACTCGATCAACCGCGGGGCGATCTACAAGTTCTACACCAAGCCCTGGATTGACGCTGAACTGCGCGACAACGTGCGGCTGGCGTTCCGGCATTACTGGATGGAGCATGGGCCGTATGATGACCGCAAGGTGCCGAGGACGGGGTAGGGTGGACGGCATCAACCTTGCGGGGTGATTATTCTTCCCCGAAGTGATCCCACCCCTTCACATCCATCTGCAGCGCCTTGCCCGCCGCATCGACCAGCCGCAAGCCCGGCTGCGCATCGATGGTCCCGACGCGGGTGACGGGCGTGTGGGCCATGGCCGCCGCCGCGAGCACGGCGTCGCGCTGGCTGGAGGGCACGGTGAAGCACAATTCGTAATCGTCGCCGCCGGCCAGCGTGAAACGGCGGCGCAGGGCCAGCGGCTGGCGCGCCAGCGCCGGGCCGGGTGGCAGCGCATCGACCCCCAGCGTGGCGCCCACCTTCGAGGCGTCCAGGATGTGCGCGAGGTCGCCTACCAGCCCGTCCGAGATGTCGAGCGCGGCGTGCGCCACCGGCAGCGCGGCCAGCGCGCGCCCCAGCGCCACGCGCGGCTCGGGCATGTGCATGCGGGTAGCGGCCAGGGCGTGCTGTTCGCGATCGATCGCCAGCTCTTTCCAGTAGCCGGCCAGCGCCAGGCGTGCGTCGCCCAGGGTTCCTGAAATCCAGATGTCGTGGCCGGCGCGGGCGGCGTCGCGCCGCAGCGCGTGGCCGGGCGCGACCTCGCCGAACACGGTGATGCAGACGGCCAGCGGCCCGCGCGTGGTGTCGCCGCCGACCAGCTCGCAGTCGTGCAGGTCGGCCAGCGCGAACATTCCGTTCGAGAACGCTTCCAGCCACTCCGGGTCGACCCCCGGCAGCGACAGGCCCAGCGTGAAGCCGACCGGGCGCGCACCCATTGCCGCCAGGTCCGACAGGTTCACGGCCAGGCATTTATGTCCGAGCATGCGCGGATCGGCGCCGGCGAAGAAATGCCGCCCTTCGATCAGCATGTCGGTCGAAATGGCGGTCTGCATGCCGGGGGTGGGCGCCAGCAGCGCGCAGTCGTCGCCAATGCCGAGCACGGCGTTGCCGGCGCGGGCGCGGCGGAAATATTGTTTGATGAGGTCGAATTCGGAAAGCATGCCCTGATTTTAACGCGAGCGCCTGCGCTGCCCGGTTGGCTGCCGTCTTTTATCACCTTCCCTGCCTCGCGACTTCCATAGGTCTTGCTTATTCGATGATGCCATCTATCAGTTAAGCTTATGAAACGACAGAGGGTGGAAAATACGTAGCCGGCAGCAATGGTTGGTCTGATAAAATTGGAGGTTCCCCTCTAAGTTCAGGAAGGCTGCACAGCATGGATTCGTCATCCGATAAAAAAGAAGAATTACGCCAACAACTGCGTACTGCAGCCCTCGAATACCACCAGTTTCCGCGTCCGGGCAAGATCAGCGTCACGGCCACCAAGGGCCTGCTGAACCAGCGCGACCTGGCACTGGCCTATTCGCCGGGCGTGGCTGCGCCTTGCGAGGAAATCGTCAAGGACCCCGGGGCATCGTTCAAATACACTGCCCGCGGCAACCTGGTGGCCGTGATCACGAACGGTACCGCCGTGCTGGGCCTGGGCAACATAGGCCCGCTGGCTTCCAAGCCCGTCATGGAAGGCAAGGGCGTGCTGTTCAAGAAGTTCGCCGGCATCGACGTCTTCGACATCGAGATCAACGAAAGCGATCCGGACAAGCTGGTCGACATCATCGCTTCGCTCGAGCCGACCTTTGGCGGCGTCAACCTGGAAGACATCAAGGCGCCCGAGTGCTTCTACATCGAGCGTAAATTGCGCGAGCGGATGCAGATCCCGGTCTTCCACGACGACCAGCACGGCACCGCGATCATCGTCGGCGCGGCCATCCTGAACGGCCTGAAGGTCGTCGGCAAGGACATCAAGAACTGCAAGCTCGTGGTCTCGGGCGCGGGCGCGGCGGCACTGGCCTGCCTCGACCTGATCGTCGACCTCGGCTTCCCGATCGAAAACATCTATGTGACCGACCTGGCCGGCGTTGTTTATAAAGGCCGCGTCGAACTGATGGACCCGGACAAGGAACGCTTCGCGCAAGAAACGCCGCTGCGCACCCTGTCGGAAATGATCCCCGGCGCCGACATCTTCCTCGGCCTGTCGGCCGGCGGCGTGCTCAAGCAGGAGATGGTTGCCAGCATGGCGGCCAACCCGATCATCCTGGCGCTGGCCAATCCAAACCCGGAAATCCTGCCGGAAGACGTCAAGGCCGTGCGCAGCGACGCCATCATCGCCACCGGCCGTTCGGACTACCCGAACCAGGTGAATAACGTCCTGTGCTTCCCGTACATGTTCCGCGGCGCGCTCGACTGCGGTGCGACGACCATCACCCGCGAAATGGAAATCGCGGTGGTGCACGCGATCGCCGACCTGGCCCATGCCGAGCAGTCCGACATCGTCGCTTCGGCCTACGGCATCACCAACCTGTCCTTCGGCCCGGAATACCTGATCCCGATGCCGTTCGACCCGCGCCTGCTGACCCACATCGCCCCGGCGGTCGCCAAGGCGGCGCAGGACGGCGGCGTCGCCACGCGCCCGATCGAGGACCTGGCGGCCTACGCCGAGAGCCTGCAGCAGTTCGTCTACCGCAGCGGCACCTTCATGAAGCCGCTGTTCTCGGTGGCCAAGGCAGCGCAAGCCGAAATCAAGCGCATCGTCTACGCCGAGGGCGAGGACGAGCGCGTGCTGCGCGCGGTGCAGGTGGTGGTCGACGAGAAACTGGCGCGCCCGATCCTGGTGGGCCGCCCGGCGGTGCTGGAACAGCGCATCGAGAAGTTCGGCCTGCGCCTGAAGCAGGGCGTGCACTTCGACGTCATCAACCCCGACTTCGACGAGCGTTACCGCGACTACTGGCAGACCTACCACCAGATGGTGATGCGCAAGGGCGTGACCGCGGACATGGCCAAGCTGGCGATGCGCCGCCGCCATACCTTGATCGGCGCGATGATGATCCACAAGGGCGACGCCGACGGCATGATCTGCGGCACCTACGGCACCACCTGGACGCACCTGGATTTCATCGACAAGGTGCTGGGCCGGCGCGCAGGCACGAACGTGTATGCGGCGATGAACATCGTCATCACGCCGGAGCGCCAGCTGGCGATGCTCGACACCCACGTCAACGACAACCCGAACGCCGAGGAAATCGCCGAGATGACGATCATGGCGGCCGAGGAGCTGGAGCGTTTCGGCATTACCCCGCGCGTGGCGCTGCTGTCGCATTCCAACTTCGGCACCTCGAACAGCGAGTCGGCGCAGAAGATGCGCGCCGCGCTCGCGATCGTGCAGGAAAAGGCGCCGAACATGGAGATCGACGGCGAGATGCACGGCGACGCGGCGCTCGATTCGAAAATGCGCGCCAAGATCATGCCGCAGTCGACGCTCAAGGGCGATGCCAACGTGCTGGTGATGCCGAACATCGAGTCGGCCAACATCGCCTACAACCTGCTCAAGACCGCCGCCGGCAACGGCATCGCGGTCGGCCCGGTGCTGCTCGGCTGCGCGCGCCCGGTGCACATCCTGACGCCATCGGCCACGGTGCGCCGCATCGTCAACATGACGGCACTGTGCGTGGTGGATGCGGTGTCGAATCGGTAACCGGTAACCGAACCGGGGATGGCAGGCGGCTGGAAGTTCCGGCCGCTTGCTGTCCTTTTGCGTTTGATACATAGGCGAGCGTGCTCGCCTGTTTTTTCATCCCGGGATAAGTAACAATCCGTAAGCGCCCACCATCCGCTATAGCATTTTAGATAATAATGCGCTGGCCTGACGGTGCCCCGTCCTGTTGCGCGCGTCCTCGTGCACGCCAAAAAGCCTCTGTTACAATATGGGGTTGCCTGAAAAGTATTTACCGCGCACGACATTCATCCGGAATTCTTACACTATGCAGAACACAACAAAAAGAGCCGTCATCACTGGCATCACTGGCCAGGATGGGGCTTATTTGGCCGAATTACTTCTCGAAAAAGGTTACCAGGTCACCGGTACCTTCCGCCGTGCCAGCTCCACCAATTTCTGGCGCATCGAGGAACTCGGCATCGCAGCGCACCCGAACCTGTCGCTGGTCGAATACGACCTGACCGACCTGGCGTCGAGCATCCGCCTGCTGCAGAATGCGCAACCGGATGAGGTTTACAACCTGGCGGCGCAAAGTTTCGTCGGCGTGTCGTTCGACCAGCCGCTGACGACCGCGTCGATCACGGGCCTGGGCGCCGTCAACCTGCTCGAGGCAATCCGCGTCGTCAACCCGAAGATCCGCTTCTACCAGGCGTCGACCTCCGAGATGTTCGGCAAGGTGCAGGCCATTCCCCAGGTCGAGGACACCCCGTTCTACCCGCGCAGCCCGTACGGCGTGGCCAAGCTGTACGCCCACTGGATGACGATCAATTACCGCGAGAGCTATGGCATCTTCGGTTCCTCGGGCATCCTGTTCAACCACGAGTCGCCGCTGCGCGGCCGTGAGTTTGTCACCCGCAAGATCACCGATTCGGTGGCAAAGATCGTCCTGGGCAAGCTCGACGTGCTCGAACTGGGCAACCTCGACGCCAAGCGCGACTGGGGCTATGCGAAAGAATACGTGGAAGGCATGTGGCGCATGCTGCAGGCGGACCAGCCGGACACCTATGTGCTGGCCACCAACCGCACCGAAACCGTGCGCGATTACGTGACGATGGCCTTCAAGGCCGCCGGCATCGGCATCGAGTGGAGCGGCAGCGGCGAAAACGAAACCGGCGTCTGCACCCGGACCAGCAAGATGCTGGTGCGCATTTCGCCGAAGTTCTACCGCCCGGCCGAAGTCGAGCTCCTGATCGGCAACCCGGAAAAAGCCAGGCGCGAGCTGGGCTGGGAGCCGAAGACCACGCTCGAAGAGCTCTGCCAGATGATGGTCGAGGCCGACCTGCGCCGCAACAAACAAGGCTTCTCGTTCTGACATGAGCACGATCCCGGACCCGCAGATCGACGCCGCCGGCCGCGAAGGCGAAGGCCGGCGCGCGCTGGTCACCGGCCTGCGCGGCTTCACCGGCCGCTACGTGGCCCAGGAACTGGCGGCGGCGGGGTACCGTGTGTTCGGCACGGCCATGCCCGGCGGCGGGCGTGAAGCCGACCCCCGGGAACTGGGCGCCGACGTGCTGGCGGTCGACCTGTGCGACCGCGCGGCAGTCGCTGCGATGGTCGAGCAGGTGCAGCCAGACGTCGTCGTGCACCTGGCGGGCATCGCTTTCGTCGGACATAGCGATGTCGAGCAGATCTACCGCGTCAATGTGGCCGGCACGCGCAACCTGCTCGAGGCGCTGGCCGGCGCACGCCACCGGGCCTCCAGCGTACTGCTGGCTTCGTCTGCGAATATCTATGGCAACGCCCGCGTGTCGGTCATCGACGAGGACGTGGCGCCGGCTCCCGCCAACGACTACGCCGTCAGCAAACTGGCGATGGAGTACATGGCGCGCCTGTGGATGGACAAGTTGCCGATCATTATCGTGCGGCCGTTCAACTACACCGGCCAGGGCCAGTCCGAGAATTTCCTGCTGCCGAAGATCATGTCGCATTTCCGCCGCCACGAGCGCCGTATCGAATTGGGCAACCTGGCGATCGCGCGCGACTTTTCCGACGTGCGCACGGTTGCGCGCAGTTACCGGCGCCTGCTGGCGGAGGCGCCCGCGGGCCAGGCCTTCAATGTGTGTTCGGGCCGCAGCCATTCGCTCGCCGAAGTCATCGACATGGCGTCCGAGATCGCCGGCTACCGCATCGAAGTCGAGGTGAACCCGGCTTTCGTGCGCGCCAACGACGTGCTCACGCTCACCGGCAGCAATGCCAAACTCGCCGGCGTGATCGGGCCGGTCGAGTCGCCGCCGTTGTTCGACACCCTGCGCTGGATGTACCAGGGGCGATGATGCGCCCGGGACCAGGGCCCATGCGACCGCTGCAGTAACCCATTCGTTTTTCGATCGTTTCTATGCGCGTCCTACATTTCTGCAAAACCTACTACCCGGACTCGGTGGGGGGCATCGAACAGGTCATCCGCCAGATGTGCGTGGGCACCGGCCGCCTCGGCGTAACCAATACGGTGCTGTCGCTGTCGCGCGAAAAGAACCTGGCCCCGATCGCCTTCGAGGGCCATACCGTGCACCGGGTGCCGCTCGACTTCGAGCTGGCCTCGAACGGCTGTTCGGTGGCCTCCTTCGGCGCGCTGGCGCGCCTGGCGCGCGAGGCCGACGTCGTGCACTACCACTTCCCCTGGCCCTTTGCGGACCTGGCCCATTTCGTGGCGCGGGTGCGCAAGCCGACCGTGCTCACCTACCACTCCGACATCGTCCGCCAGAAAAAGCTGTTGCGCCTGTACCAGCCGCTCAAGCAGCGTTTCCTGCGCAGTGTCGACGCCATCGTCGCGACCTCGCCCAACTACATGGAGTCTTCCCCCGTGCTGGGGCGCTACCGCGACAAGACCCGCATCATCACCTACGGCCTGGACCAGTCCACCTACCCGCAGCCCGATCCGGCACGGCTGGCATACTGGCGCGAGCGCGTCGGCCCGAAGTTCTTCCTGTTCGTGGGCGTGCTGCGCTATTACAAGGGGCTGCACGTGCTGCTCGAGGCCGTTGCCGGCACCAATTATCCGGTGGTGATCGTCGGCTCCGGGCCGGAAGAGGATAGATTAAAGGCCCAAGCCCAGCGCCTGGGCTTGAAAACCGTGCTGTTCGTCGGGGCGGTCGGCGAAGACGACAAGGTCGCGCTGCTCACGCTGTGCTATGCGCTGGCCTTCCCGTCGCACCTGCGCTCGGAGGCCTTCGGGATTTCGCTGCTGGAAGGGGCGATGTACGGCAAGCCGATGGTCTCGTGCGACATCGGCACCGGCACCACCTACATCAACATCGACGGCGAAACCGGGCTGGTAGCGCCGCCGTCCGATCCGCGCGCGCTGCGCGCGACGCTGCGCACGCTGTGGGACAACCCGGACCTGGCGCGCGAGATGGGTGCGTGCGCCGCCGCGCGCTTCGAGGAAGTCTTCACGGCCTCGCAGATGGCGACCAGCTACAACTCGCTCTACCAGGAACTTGTGGCGCGCCGCGCTGCCACGCCGGGGATAGCCGTGCCTGGGCATGCTGCCCCGGCCAAGGCCCCCGACTGACTTACCTTGAGCGCTAGGTGGCTTCGGCCCAGCGCGTGCGCACGGTGCGGATCGCCGGCAGCTGGGCGACGAACAGGTCGACCAGCGCAGGGTCGAAGTGCTTGCCCTTTTGCTGCACCAGGTAGTCGACCGCTTCTTCCTCGCTCCAGGCACGCTTGTACGGGCGCACCGAAGTAAGGGCGTCGAAGACGTCGGCAATGGCCACGATGCGCCCGGTCAGCGGGATCGCATCTCCGGCCAGCCCTTTCGGGTAGCCGCTGCCGTCGTATTTCTCGTGGTGGGTCAGGGCGATGTCGTGCGCCAGCTGCAGCATGCCGCCGCCATGCTGGCCGATGATTTCGGCGCCGATGGTGGCGTGGCTCTGCATGATCTTCCATTCGTCCGCGTCCAGCGGGCCGGCTTTTTGCAGGATACGGTCCGGGATGCCGATCTTGCCGACGTCGTGCATCGGCGCCGCGTGCAGCAGGTCGTCCGCTTCCTGCTCGCCCATGCCGGCGGCCAGGCCCAGGATGCGCGCGAAATGGCTCATGCGGATCACGTGCAGGCCGGTCTCGTTGTCCTTGTATTCCGCAGCCAGGCCAAGACGCTGGACGATCGCCAGCCGCGACGCCTTCAGTTCGTCCATCCGCACCAGCGACAGGTGGGTGCGCACGCGCGCGCGCACCACCGGCGGGCTGACCGGCTTGGTGATGTAGTCGACCGCGCCTGCCTCGAAGCCTTCGAGCTCGTCGGCGGTGTCGTTCAGGGCGGTGACGAACACCACGGGGATCGGGGCGGTGGCCGGGTTGGCTTTCAGGGCGGCGCACACCTCGTAGCCGCTCATCCCCGGCATCATCACGTCGAGCAGCACCAGGTCCGGGGCCTCCTTCTGCGCCAGTTCGAGCGCCCGTGCGCCATCCTTGGCGAACAGCAGGCGGTAGTGGTCTTGCAGGATCTGGCGCAGCAGCTGCAGGTTGCTCGCCTCGTCGTCGACCGCGAGGATCAGCGGGCGATTACTGGTCGTACTCATTTACATCGTTTCCTGTGGTGTTGGGTCATCCTGCCCGTCGAGGGCGCTCAGTGCACCGAGCACGGCGTCGAGCTGCTGCTGGGCGAGGTCGAAATCGAAATCGGCGAGCGCCGCCTGCACTTGCGTGACACGGGCGGCCACCGGGTGGCCAGCCAGCGCGGCGGCCAGGCCGGCCAGCGCGGCGTCGTCGAAGGCGCCGCGGGCGAGGGCCTCGGCCAGCACGCGCCCGGCGCGGCGCGCGCGAGGAAGATCGTAGGTCGGTACCAGCTCCGCCCGGGCCGGAGCCTGCGCCGGCCGTTCCGCGCGGATCATCAGCAGCGCCGCTTCGTGGGCGGCATCGGCCTTGGCCAGTGCCTCCGGCAGCAAGGCCAGGCTGGCCAGCCCGCTGCCCTTGTCGCCTTCGGCCAGGGCCTCCAGTTCGCCCAGCGCGTCGGCCAGCAGTTCGAGGGAGATGTTGGCCGCCACGCCGCGCGCCTTGTGCGCCAGCATGCGCAGCGACGGGTAGTCGCCCGCATCGGCAAAGCCGCGCAGGAACTGAGGCAGCAGCGCGTGCTGGCTGTGGAAGTGCTCGAGCGCCTCGCGGTAGGCATCCTCGTTGCCTCCCCAGCGATGCAGGCCGCCTGCGCGGTTCAGCACCTGGCGCTCGAGCGCCGGACCCAAGGCTCCGGCCGCGCCGGCGCCTTGGCTTGTTCCTTGAGTTATGCCCAGCACCCGTGCGATCTCGTGCGACAGCGTGGTCCAGTCGACCGGTTTCGAAGCGAAACCGTCCATCCCGACTTCGGCGGCGGCGCGGCGGTGTTCGAGCAGCACGCTGGCCGTCATCGCGATCACCGGCACCCGCGGACGACCGGCGGCCTCGGCCTGTTCGCGGATCAGGCGCGTGGCGCGCAGGCCGTCGAGGACCGGCATCTGGAAGTCCATCAGGACCAGGTCGAAGTCCTGGCGCCCGGCTATCTCGACCACGGCGGCGCCGTCCGAGACCGCCGTCATCGTGTGGCCGCGGCGCGCCAGCAGCAGCTGCAGCAGCTCGAGGTTCTGCGGCACGTCGTCGGCGGCCAGCACGCGCAGCGGCGGCAGGGCGCAGGCGGTGCGCACGCGCGCCTGCTGCGGCGCGAAGCGCGCCACCACCAGCGGCAGCAGCACGTGGAAGGTGGTGCCTTCGCCGACGGTGCTCTCGGCCCAGATCTTCCCGCCCATCAGCTCGACGAGCTGCTTGCTGATCGTGGTGCCCAATCCCGTGCCGCCGAAGCGCCGCGTCATCGAGGAGTCGGCCTGGGTGAACGGGTCGAAGATCGCCTGCAGACGCTCCGGGGCGATGCCGATGCCGGTGTCGGTCACGGAGAAATGCAGCTGGTCGCCCTGGGGCTCGGCGCGCAGCAGGACGCTGCCGCTGGCCGTGAACTTGATCGCGTTGTCGAGCAGGTTGGTCAGCACCTGGCGGATGCGCAGCTCGTCGCCGCGCAAATTTGTAGGCAGCGCCGGGTCGTAATGGATGTCGACCTGCAGGCCCTTGGCGCGGGCATTCGCCGCCAGGGTCGAGGACAGTTCGTCGATCAGCGACAGCAGGTTGAAGTCGTTGATCTCGAGTTCGACCGCGCCCTTTTCCAGTTTGGCGGTGTCGAGGATTTCGTTGAGCAGGCGCAGCAGCGAGCGGCCGGCGTTGCGCACGGTGTCGAGGTGGCGGCGCTGCTCCGGCGCCAGTTCGCCGTCGAGCAGCACGTCGGTAAAGCCGAGGATCGAATTCATCGGCGTGCGGATCTCGTGGCTCATGTTGGCCACAAAAGTAGCGCGCGCGGCCGCAGCCTGCTCGGCCGCGTCCTTGGCGTCGCGCAGTGCTTCTTCCATCGTGCGCCGTTCGCTGATGTCGAGGATCACGCCGTCGAGCCAGGTCAGCTCGCCGGCGTCGTTGCGCACGCCAGTGCCGTTTTCCCACAGCCAGCGGGTGCTGCCGTCGGCATGCAGCAGCCGGTATTCGACGAGGTAAGGGCGGTCTTCGGCCAGCGCCGATTCGATCGCTTCCGAGACCCGCACGCGGTCGGCGGCATGGATCAGGGCGCCGAAGCAGCGGCGGGGCCGGGCACCTGGCGGGTCGCCGATGAAGTCGTGCGCCGGGTAGCCGGCCACGCGCTCGACGGCATCGCTGATGAACACCATCGGGTGCTCACCTTCGATGCGGCTGCGGTAGGAAATGCCGGGGATGGTGCCGATCAGGGAGCGGAACTGGTTCTCGCTGGCGCGCAGGGCGCCCACCATCTCGCGTCGCTCGGTGATGTCGGTCACGAAGCAGACGAACAGCTCGCGCTCTGCCATGCGGGCGTGGCCGACGGCGACGCGCAGCGGCACCACGCTTCCGTCGCGGCGCAGCGCCTCGACTTCTTCATTGTTGGGCGCCGCATTCGTACTGCTGTCGCGCAGGTAGCCGAGCAGGCCTCCGTCTTCGTTGTTGCGATTGGCGTCCGTCATCAGGAGACGGATGTTGCCGCCAACGATTTCCTCGCGGCGCCAGCCGAAGATCTTCTCGGCCGAGGCATTGAATTCCTCGATCCTGCCTTCGCGGTCGATGGTGATCACGCCGTCGACGGTGGTGGTGAGGAGGGCGCGCATCCAGGCTTCGCTGCGCGACAGTTCCACGTACAGCTGGCGGTAGCGCAGCAGGCCGTTGGCGGCCAGCACCACGCCGGTGAACAGGACGGTAATCAGCGAGATCGCCAGCGCCAGGAAGGTGGTGTCGGAGGTGACTGCCGCGGTCGCGTCGACGGTGCCCACGAAACGGGCCGCTTCCATGCCGGTATAGTGCATGCCCGTGATCGCGCAACCCATGACGATCGCCGCCAGCAGCAGGCGGCGGCCTTTGCTCAGCGAAGAAAAACGCGACAGGCCGAAGCGCACCCACAGGGCAAGGGTGGCCAGCACCACCGCGACCACGATCGACAGGCCGAAGGTCAGCGGGTCGTAGCGCAAATCCAGGCTCATGCGCATGCCCGCCATGCCGGCATAGTGCATCGCGCCGATGCCGGCGCCGACCAGCACGCCGCCGACGACCAGGGTACCGGTGCCGATGCGCTCGCGCGCGATCAGGTTCAATGCGACGAACGAAGCGGCGATGCTCGGCAGGCTCGACAGGACTGTCACCATCGGGTCGTAATCGACCTGGGTGCACAAATTAAAGGCCAGCATGCCGATGAAGTGCATCGCCCAGACGCCGGCACCGAGCGCCAGGCTGCCTGTGAGCAGGAACACCGTGCGCAGGCGGGTCTGCTGGCGCGCCTGGCCGGCGACCTGCAGGCCCATCCAGGACGCGAAAATCGCAACCAGCAGCGACAACACCACCAGCTTCGGGTCGTAGATGCCGTAGCTCAGGAGCGACGGGTCGTCGGGCAGCATGAATAGCGGCATGGGGGATTTCCGGACAGGAGGCGTCCAGGAGCGGACACGGGTATTCGTCAGTATGACATTTTCCTAGTGGAAAGTCTTGTTTCAAAATGCCGGAATTGCCGGCAATACACATTTATGTCGCGCAGTTGCCACCATTCACCGCCATTCCTCCACAGCTGCTGCATGGCGCCGATCCGCGGCGCACGCGATGGAGTATGCTGGACGCATAAGGTGCGCTCTCCCGAGCGGCCGGACAGGTGCACGATGCCGATCCCATCCATTTTTTTCGCTACCCTGGCACTCGTCCTGGCCGCAGGCGCAGCATGCGCCGACACGCGTATTGGCAACCTTAGCCCTTCCTTTGCCGTCGAGCGGGCGCCAGTGCATCCGCTGTACATCACTACCGAGACAGCAGCACCGTCGAGCATGCTGGGCAGCGACGGACGGGTGATCGGCATCGCGACCGACAAGGTACGCACCGCCCTCGAGCGCGCCGGCTTGCCGTACACGATCGACCTGCTGCCGTGGAAGCGCGCCTATGCCGCGGCGCGCACGCGGCCCGACGCCTGCGTCTACTCGACCACGCGCACGCCCGAGCGCGAGGCGCTCTTCAAATGGATCGGCCCGACCGACAGCGCCGAATGGGTCCTGATGGCGCGCGCCGGCAGCGGCATCACCCTGCGCACCCTCGAGGACGCGCGGCCGTACCGGATTGGCACCTACAACGGCGACGCCCGCGATGCTTACCTGCGCAGCCGCGGCTTCCGGGTCGATGCGGCGCCGGCCGACCTGATCAATCCCCGCAAGCTCCTCCTCGGCCGCATCGACCTGTGGGCGGCCGCCCTGCGCCCCGGCAGCCCGGTGCTCAAGCAGAATGGCTGGGACGGACGAATCGTCCCGGTGCTGGTGTTCAACCGGCTCGATGTTTTTTTGGCGTGCAACCGGGCGGTGCCGGATGAGGTGGTGGATCGCCTGAACGGTGCGTTCACCAGCCTGGAGCGGGAGGGAGCGATGCAGCGGATCGAGCGCTCGTATGACAACTGGAACCGGCGAGCCGGCAGCAGGTAGCCTTGCAACCTGCTTCCGTTCGGAAACGAACATTGGGCACTTTGCTGCGATATTGTTGAGCTGAACCGGAACAGGGGCGTTTCGATGGTATCTTGGTTGTAATAAATGCAATATCTTCAGGTGTCGCCCAGGCTACATGTGTCGTATTAGTGCATTGATGACACAAACGACCTGGAGAACACATGAATACCAAGAAACTGACCCTATTATTAATGCTGGCCCTGATCTGCGGTTCCGCAAGCGCCGGGGTGATCCCCTTCCTCGGCGGTGCACAGCAATTTGCCGTACTCGGGGCCGAGGCGGTAACGAACACCAACGCGACCACGCTGCACGGCGACCTGGGCGTCGCACCTGGTTCGTCGCTCACCGGCACGGGCAGCATCACGTTCGCCTCGAGCGGCGTCATCCACCAGACCGATGCGATTGCCATCCAAGCCCAGCTTGACGCACGCTCCTCCTACGACCGCCTCGCCGCCCTGAGCGGCGGTATCGACCTGAGCGGCCAGGACCTCGGCAACGTCGGAGTGCTTGCTTCAGGCGTCTATCGCTTCTCGTCATCGGCCGCCCTGACTGGCACCCTGACCATCGATTTCGCCAACGACCCGAACGGCATCATCATTGTGCAGATTGGCAGCACGCTGATCACGGCGGCAAACTCAGTCGTCAACGTGGTCAACGGCACCAGCACCAACGGGATCTACTTCCAGGTCGGCAGCTCGGCCACCCTGGGCGCGGACGCTGTCTTTGCGGGAAATATCCTGGCCCAGCAAAGCGTGACCTTCGGTTCAGCTTCCAGCATCGCCTGCGGACGGGCACTGGCGCTCGGGGCAGCGGTCACGATGATCGGCAACACTGTTTCCAGCAACTGCAATGCCTACGCCCCGACGACCCTGGCCGATGATTATGGCAGCGCCGGGTACAGCGGCTTCGGTGCCGCTGCCTTGCCACCGGTTGAAGTACCCGAACCGGCGAGCCTCGCCTTGTTCGGACTCGGGCTGTGCGCTGCAGGCTTGCTGCGGACGCGCCGGCGCGCCGGCTGAAAGTCGCTGCTTAAGGGCTAGAAAGCAAAAACCCGCGTTCTCCAATGAAGAACGCGGGTTTTTTGTATTCGTGCGTGGTGCCGGGAACCGGAATCGAATACTACTATGAGGAATTGGTAAATTTTTGTATTCGTGCGTGGTGCCGGGAACCTGCGTCCTGACTCACACTAACCGGTCTCCACGAAAGCCGGGGCGGTTCACCTCGGTAAATTAAAGAGCAGCACTTCATGCACTGAACAGCTTCACTAATACCGAGCGAATCCACATATTCGCCTCATCCTTGGCGTACTTGCGGTGCCAATGCTGCTTCAGATCGAACTGCGGAATCTCCAGTGGCGGTTCGATCAGACGAATATTGGCAACCTTCGCGAACGATTCCCCCACCGCGTAGGGTACGGTTACCAGTAGCTCAGTCGATGCAATGATGAATGGAATCGACATGAAATGGGGCGTCGAAAGCACGATGCGGCGCTCGATCCGGTGCTTCGCGAGCAGTTGCTCGAAGACCTCCTGGCTACGGCCTTCCGCACTAATTACCGCATGTCCAATGCGAAGGAACTCCTCCATCGAGATACGCCTGCCCTTGATCGGATGCTTTGCGTTGAGCAAGCTGATGAATGAGTGCGTAAATAACCGCTGCTGAAAAAAATTACGTCCCTTTAAGTCGGGGAAGTAGCCGACTGCGAGGTCGATGTCGCCGTTCTCGAGACCGACCGCGATCTCGTCTGGCGGCAAGGTCACTGAACGTACTGTGGCATTTGGAGCGTGCGCCTGTAGGTAAGCCAGCAACTTGGGCAAAAAGGTCATTTCGCCGATGTCCGACAGAGCAAAGGTAAACCTGCGCGTTGTCGTCACTGGGTTGAAGGCGGCTCTGATGAGTACCTCGTTTTTTACCCGCGCAAGGATGTCACGCGTAGGTACCAACAGGGCCAGTGCGCGCGGCGTGGGCGACATTCCGTGCGAACCACGGATGAAGAGCGGATCATCAAGCGCAGCGCGCAGCTTGGCGAGCGCAATGCTGACCTTTGGCTGGCTCCATCCCAGCCGCTCAGCTGCCCGGCTGACGCTGCGTTCTTCGGCAATCGCCAATACTACCGGAAGCAAGTTCAGATCGAATTCAGTCTCGTTCATCATATCCATTTATCGAATAAACGTTATCTATGGAATTGGCTTGAGGTATAACACCGTTTGCCTATGATTGCATGGAGGTCGCGCGCTGCACAAGACGACACTCCCACAATAACCAAGGAGACATGCATGAACAGGCAATCGATCGTATCGGTATGTATCGCTGCGTCCCTCGCAGCTGCCGGCAGCGCCGCCCAGGCCGAGGGCAACACAATCAAAATCGGCGTCATCACTTCGCTCAGCGGTCACGCTGCTGAGAGCGGAGCGCAAATGAAAGCGGGTATCGATACCTGGCTCCGGGTCAACGGGGCCAGCGTCGCCGGGAAACGCATTGAGGTCATCTACAAGGACGATACGGGCACCCAGCCCGATATCGCGAAACGCTTGGCGACCGAGCTGGTGACACGCGAGCGTGTCGACGTTCTTGCCGGATTCGTCTTTACGCCGAACGCCATGGCCGCCGCGGCGATTGCTGACCAGAGCAAGACCCCAATGGTGGTCATGAACGCGGCGGCTTCTTCTCTGACGGCGCGTTCGCCCTACGTGACGCGCGTCTCGTACACCATTGCCCAGTCAGCTAAGCCGCTGGCCGAGTGGGCCTACAAGACCGGTGCACGGCGGGTTTTCACAGTCGTGGCAGACTACGCGCCGGGCATCGATGCCGAAACCTGGTTCAACAACACCTTCACCGCGCTCGGCGGCAAGATTGTCGGTACCGTGCGCATGCCGATGGGCAGTGTCGACTACGGTGCCTTTGTACAGCGTATCAAGGACGAGAAGCCTGACGCGGTCCACGTGTTCCTGCCGAACGGCCAGCCAATGGTCTCCTTTACTAAGGCTTATCGCGAGAAGGGGCTGGACAAGGCGAATATTCGTTTCCTTGGCGGCGAAGGCTGGGGTGACGAAGACGTGCTGAAAGCGGGGGGGGATTCGCTCGTCGGTATTTACTCTTCCGGCTTCTATTCGTACACCCGGCCAGGCGCCGAGAATGCGCGCTTCGTCGAAGCCTTCGGCAAGACCGTCAACGGAAAAATGCAGCCGAGCTTCCTGGCCGCGTCCTCGTACGACGGCATGGCATTGATCGCCAAGACGCTCGCCAAGACCGGAGGCAACAGTGACGGCCCCACGTTCATGAAGGCGGTCAAGGGCTATACCAGCACCAGTCCGCGCGGCACGGTGAGTATTGACCCTGCCACCCGCGACATTGTCCAGACCATGTATATCCGCCGCATTGACCGCCAGGGGACAAAGCTGGTCGCGACCGAAATCGACCGTTTCGACAACGTCAAGGACCCGGCCAAGGAAGCCGGTAAATAACTGAGGAGGACCTAGATCATGTTTCCGTTAAATCAATGGTATGTTGCCGGCTTCTCTTGGGAGCTGAGCGACAAGCCACTCGCACGCACGCTCCTGAATAACCGCGTTGTCATGTTTCGCACTGCGGCCGGTGAAGTCGCGGCCCTTGAGGATCGTTGCTGCCACAAGTCGCTCCCGCTGTCGTGTGGCACGGTCGAAGAACGCGGCGTACGCTGTGGCTATCATGGCCTGCTGTTCGCACCGAGCGGCGCCTGCCTTGAGGTCCCTGGGCAGGACCGTATCCCGATCAAGGCGCGCGTAAAATCGTTCACTCTGGTCGAGAAGGACCAGATCCTGTGGATCTGGATGCCGGCCGAAGACGGCACAGCGCCGACTCACGATGCACCTGACTACTGGGTGCACAGCGACCCGCGCTATACCTTCAAGGGCGATGTATTCCACTACAACGCGCCGTACCAGCTCATTCACGATAACCTGCTCGACTTGAGTCACCTGGGCTATGTGCACCTGAAGACCATTGGCGGTAATGCCAAGGTCCACATGAATGCGGAACTGAAGGTTGAGGCCGCTGGCGACCAAGTGAGGGTATTGCGTTATATGCCCAATTCCGCGCCGCCGCCGACATACACGGGCGCCTGGCCATTCAAGGGCAACATCGACCGCTGGCAGGAGGTCGAGTTCAATGTCAGCCACCTGAACATCTGGACCGGGGGAGCGGACATCGGCACTGAGGACATGCGTGACCCTCATCGCGGCGGTTTCCACATGCGCGGCTTCCACGCAATTACGCCCGAGACCGATACCACGGCCCACTACATGTGGACCATGGCAACCAACCCGCATCCCGACAAGGAAGACGTTGGCCAACTGGTCTACGAGCAGACAGCGCTGACCTTCTATGAAGATAAAGTCATCATTGAAGCCCAGTATGAAAACATGAAACGTTTTCCGAACGCGCCGCAGATCGATATCCATGTCGACGTCGGCCCGAACCGCGCGCGCCGCGTCATTGAGAAACTATTAAAACAGAACGAGATCGCAGCAGCTGCGCCTGCCCCGCTTCAGCCCGTGGCTCAGGCAGCGCCTTCGGTGTCCGTTTAATAACAAGCAATCCAACCAGGAGATGGACGTGGCAGAAAATCGTGGTGTTGTTTATATCGGCCAGGGCAAGGTCGAGGTGCAGAGCATTCCATTCCCTAAAATGGAGGACCCGAACGGCAGAAAGATCGAACATGGCGTCATACTGCGCGTCGTCTCGACGAATATCTGCGGTTCGGACCAGCACATGGTGCGCGGTCGCACCACGGCCCAGACCGGCTTGGTGCTTGGCCATGAAATCACGGGCGAGGTACTGGAAGTCGGGCGCGACGTCGAGACCTTGCAGATTGGCGACCTGGTCTCGGTGCCGTTCAACGTCGCGTGTGGACGCTGCCGCACCTGCAAGGAACAGCACACAGGCGTCTGCCTGAGCGTAAATCCTTCGCGTGCCGGCGGTGCCTATGGCTATGTCGACATGGGCGGCTGGATCGGCGGACAGGCCGAGTACGTGATGGTCCCATACGCCGACTTCAACCTGCTGAAATTCCCGGATCGCGACCGCGCGATGGCGAAGATCCGCGACCTGACCTGCCTGTCTGACATCCTGCCGACTGGTTACCACGGCGCAGTCACAGCGGGCGTCGGTCCTGGCAGCACCGTCTACATTGCGGGCGCTGGTCCGGTCGGCATGGCAGCGGCGGCCTCGGCGCGCCTGCTTGGGGCGGCGGTGACCATCATAGGCGACGTCAACCCGTCGCGTCTTGCCCATGCCAGGGCGGTCGGCTTCGAAACCGTCGACCTGTCGCACGATGCCTCGCTGGGCGACCAGATCGCGCAGATCCTCGGCACCTCGGAAGTCGATTGCGCGGTCGACTGCGTCGGCTTCGAGGCGCGCGGGCATGGCCACGACGGCGCCCAGCACGAAGCGCCGGCCACGGTACTTAACTCGCTCATGGAAATTACACGTGCTGCGGGCAAGATCGGTATTCCGGGCCTGTATGTGACGGACGATCCAGGTGCGGTCGATGCCGCTGCCAAGAGCGGCAGCCTGTCGATTCGCCTCGGCCTCGGCTGGGCCAAGTCGCATAGCTTCCATACCGGCCAGACCCCGGTGATGAAGTATAACCGTGCCCTGATGCAAGCGATCCTGTGGGACCGCATCAACGTTGCGGAAATCGTCAATGTGCAAGTAATCACCCTCGACCAGGCGCCGCAGGGCTACGGCGAATTCGATGCGGGCGTGGCGAAGAAATTGGTCATCGATCCGCACCGGATGCTCGTCGCGGCCTAAGACGAGGCCGGCGGCATCGACAGGCAGTGGACGGGCCGGCGACAAGCAGCCCGTCCGTTTCACGGCGCACGCGTAGGCGGGCCCATCATTCAGCCATATGATTTTTCATGAACACAATTGCCGTTAAAGTCGAAAAGAAGACCCGGGAAGCGGAAGACATCGTCAGCCTGGAACTAGCCAGCGTCGATGGTAAACCGCTGCCGCCATTCTCCGCCGGCTCGCACATCGATGTCCATGTCGGACAAGGGCTGGTGCGCCAGTATTCCCTGTGCAATGATCCCATTGAAAGCCACCGCTACCAGATCGCCATTCTGCGCGATCCGCACTCGCGCGGCGGCTCGGCCGCGGTGCACGAAAAGATCAGCATGGGCGACGTTATCCAGATAAGCGAACCGCGCAACCACTTTCCTCTGGCGAATGCCGAGCATTATCTGCTGCTGGCTGGCGGCATCGGTGTGACCCCGATCTTGTGCATGGCCGAGCGGCTGGCGACAATAGGCGTACCGTTCGACATGCATTACTGTTCGCGCTCGCCTGAGCGTACCGCTTTTTTGGAGCGTATTAGAACGTCAGCGTTCACTGATCGCGTCCACTTCCACTTCGACACCGGCGACACTGCCCAGAAGCTGGATCTCGACAAAGTGCTCGCCGCCGCCGGGAATAGCACGCATCTCTATGTATGCGGACCAGCCGGATTCATCGAATTTGTTACTGATACCGCGCGCAATCAGGGCTGGGACGCTGATCGTGTGCATCTCGAGTACTTCGGCGCCGCACCGCAAGACACAGCTGGTGACATTGCCTTCGAGGTGAAGATCGCCAGCAGCGGAATGACTTATACGATCCCGACAGGTAAGTCAGTTTGTACTGCATTGCTCGAGCACGGGATCGACATTCCGGTTTCGTGCGAGCAAGGCGTATGCGGCACTTGTATTACGCGGGTTCTTGACGGCACCATTGACCATCGTGACGTGTACTTCACCGATGAGGAGAAGGCCGCCAACGACCAGTTCACGCCATGTTGCTCGCGTGCGAAGAGCTCTCTGTTGGTACTGGATCTGTAAAGCTCTTTTCCCGGGGGCGCCACTAGTCTGCGAGCCATTCGTAATGGACTTGGACTACCAACAGTTCGAGATCCCAACAAAGGTACCATCAAAGTGTCGATATTTGGTGGTACAAGGCAACCTTGCCTGAGACAACAAAAAACCCGCGCCTCCTTGGAGAAAACGGGTTCTGATACATCATGATACGACATGCTGGTGCGTGGTGCGTGGTGCCGGGAACCGGAATCGAACCGGTACGCCTCGCGGCGCGGGATTTTGAGTCCCGTGCGTCTACCTATTCCGCCATCCCGGCGACGCGCTCCGCATTATCGCTGATTTGCATTGCACCGGCAACAGTTTCCCGGCTCGGCAGCTCCGTACGAGGGGCGGGAGTAGCCGGGGCCTCGACAGGCACGCTGGTCGCTCCCGACAATGTCCGGTGCAGCGCGCGCAGGGTCGGGATCGGGCCGATGACTTCGAGCGCGTGGGCGTGGATCCTGATGTTCACCACGTGCCGGCGTGTGCGCCAGGCCGTGACAGCGTTCCGAACATAGCGCAGCTGGCCTGGCCTGGCGTCCGCCTGCACATAGCCGAGCGCCGTCAGGGCCGCATCCAGGGTGTGGCGCATGTGGACGGCGTCGAAGCGGGTGCTGATGTCGAGTCGGCCGGGCGTGCCGGTCCAGAGCGGCAGGGCCAGCCCGGCCAGCATTGGCAGCACGATGAGGGCGAGCGGTGCGCCGGGATCGAGGGCGCGCAGGGCCAATACCAGCAGCGGCATGCCGATCGCCAGCGTGAGACCGTAGGCGGCCAGAGGCGGCAGTCCACGCAGTGCGCGCAGTCCACCGGCGCCGCGATGGGCATGCACGATTTCCGAGAACATTACGCTTTTCATGTTGTCTCCTGATAGGGGGGCGAAGCGGATCGGCACTGGGCTACAGGCCATTGTCGGCCCCGCTTGCGCCCCGCAGTTGACGTGACTCAAATAACATGACTGCGAACAATTTCTTAAGCCGTGGCCGGATGCCCGGCCGGGGTTACGCCGACATTTCCTGACCTTGTTCGAACCTGTCCGATGGAGAGACCATGAAACGACAACCGTTGATATTGGGCGCCGTGCTCTCGGCCCTGCTGTGTGGTGCACCGGGGGCCGGGGCGCAAACGATCGAGCGCACGACGCCGCTCGGCGTCGATGCGGATGGCGTGGGCGGCTTCAACGCTTTTTTTGGCGACACCTTCACGGCGGGCGAAAGCGGTCGCAGCTTCACGAACGTGTTCACCTTCAGCGTCGCCGGCATCCCGTTTGACGCCGCCGCCTCCGTCACCTCGTCCTTTCTCGATTCGCCCTTCACCAAGGATCTTCTGATCACGGGCCTCTCCCTGTACCGTTTCGATCCGGCCACGATGGCCGTCATCGGGAATGCGGTTTCCGGCATCGACCTCACCGGTTTCGGCACCGATCCCGTCGATTCGTGGTCGGTGACGGCATTCAACCTGCCGATCGGATCGTACGCGGTGCGCGTCGATGGTCGGGTGGTGGGCGTCGCAGGGGGCAGCTTCGGGGGCGACCTGGCTGTCTCGCCGGTACCGGAAGCATCGTCCTGGGCGATGTTGCTGGCGGGGCTTGCAGGCGGGGCATTGACATGGCGCCGCCGCCTTGCGGTCGGGCAGCCCATAAAAAATCGCCCTGCGCGAAATCCCGGAGGGCGATCCAGATAAGGCTGGCGCGGGCGAAACGGTCAGCGTGTCCCGGCTCAGCGGGAGCGGCGATACAGGCGGAAACGCTCGTCGCGGTCCGAGGCGCGCCGGCCTTCCCACAGCAGCGTGGCGCCGCCGGTGCGCCAGGTGCGGCTCAGGTCGCGGCTCTGTTCGATGTCATCGCGCGTCTTGACGCTGTCCTGCAGCAGCACGTAATCGCACTGGCCGCCCTCGACCCCGACGAAGGGCAGGCGGCCGTAGTAGGCGAACGAAGCGCGCTGCGATGCGCCGACATTCGTCTCGATGCAGTTGGCGTTCGGCGGCAGCTTGGCGGCGATCGCCTGGGCCACGCCGGCGTAGCTCCTTCTGTAGTTGAGGTCCGGCAGGAACAGCGTCATCAGGAGCACCCACAGCAGGATCAGGCCGCCCGAGGACAGCACCACCGCGCGCCACAGCACGGTGCGCTGGCGCGATACCCGCCAGCGCACCAGCCAGATCCAGCCGATCGAGGCCGCAGCCGCCACCGTAAAACTGATGATGCCGAATTCCGGCGTGAAGCCCGGCACCAGTTTCAGCGCGTTGTGCGACAGCTTGGCCGGCCAGCCGGTCAGCTTGGCAATCCAGAACAGCCAGACCAGGGCCGCCAGGGTGGTCAGTGCCATCACCGAGAACCAGTCGATGGCGTTGATCGCGCCGCGCTTCATGGTCGGCAGGCCGAACGCGGCCATGAGGGCCAGCGGCGGCAGGAGTTTGAGCAGGTCGCCGTTTTCCGGCGTCGGGTCGCACAGGATCAGGGCGGTGAGCGCGCCCACGAAGGTCAGGGGCAGCACGATGTGCAGCATGTGCTGCTGGCGGCGCCAGGCCCAGATCGCCCAGCCGGCGAACGGCCAGGCCGGCCAGAAGAACCAGACGCCGATGCGGAAGAATTCCCGGATCGAGGTCCAGCCGGGCAGGGCCAGTTGGCGGGCGTTCCAGTCGATCCAGGCCGATACCGGCGATTGCCCATAGGGCTGCACCAGGGTGGCCGGCAGGATCCAGACCAGGGTGAGAAGCAGCGCGGCGACGGCCGCAAGCAGCATGTGCGGCAGTGCGGCGCGCGCCGGGATACTGAAGAAGCGGGTGCACACGAACAGTGCCAGCAGCAGGGCGAGCGGCGACAGCGGCCCGCGGGTGAGCGTCAGCGCGCCGAGCGACAGGCCCACCAGGGCGGCATTGCGCAGGCTGGCCGTTTCGATGTAGCGCACCGCGCGATACAGGAAATAGGCCAGCAGCGAACCCTGCAGGGTGACGGCGAGGGTCTCGTGGCTGTACAGCAGCAGGCCAAGCGAGCCGAGGTAGACCAGGACCGCCGTGTCGGCCAGGGTGCGGCCATAGTCGTCCGGTTCCGGCTGGCCGCCGAAGGCCAGGCGCAGCGGCTGGGCTTCGGGGCGGCGCCCAAGGTGGAAGGCGGTGTACCAGAGCGACATGCCGCCGGCGACGAACATGCCGATGTTCGACACGCGCGCGGCCAGCACGTCGCCCAGCAGCCAGCCAAAGAGCTTGATGCACAGCGCGCCCAGCCAGAAGACCAGCGGTCCCTCATCGAGCGCGGGCAGGCCGGCGACGTTCGGATACAGCCAGTCGTCGATGCCGCCGCGGGACATGGTCCACATGATGCCGAAGCTGTCGGCATCGTCCTTCCACGGATCGCGGCCGATCAGCCCCGGCAGGATGTACAGCAGGCCCAGTGCGAACAGGGCCCAGCGCGGCAGGGCGAGCGTGGCGGAGGCGGGAAGGCGGACTGGTTTCATCGATAAGTCTGATGTCTGGAATTAATGTCGCGCTAGTATAGCTGGTGAGTATAAAGGCGAAAAAAAAGAAGCCGGGAACCGGCTTCTTCTTTGAGATCCCTGCGGGCTCGTTCGAACCCGCAACAGGCTTCGTACAGCGTGGCTTAGCCGTTGGCGACCGAGGTCTTCGAACCAACTGCGCCAAATTTCTGGCGGAACTTCTCGACGCGGCCGGCGGTGTCGACGATCTTGTGCTTGCCGGTGTAGAACGGGTGCGATTCAGCCGACACCTCGATCTTGATCAGCGGGTAGTCCTTGCCTTCGAAGTTGATCGTCTCGCGGGTGGCGATGGTCGAACGGGTGATGAATTTGAAGTCGCACGACATGTCGTGGAAGACGACTTCGCGGTATTCTGGATGGATTTCGTTTTTCATGGTTCTGCCTTGGTATGTTTGGTAGCCAAACGGCACTTCGTCGGTCGCCTTGCTTCTTGACCCGATTGCCGATCACTTGCCGGGGTTGAGGTACTGCTGAACCCACGATTATAAGACGGCTGGAGCGGCGTGGCAACCTTGACGGGATGCGCACGCAAGGTCGGAGTGGCCGGTGGAATAAAAAGGGCGGCCTAAGCCGCCCTCCGTTGATGCTTGAACGGTATTAACCGCCGCGGCGCATCATGTCGAAGAACTCGATATTGGTCTTCGTCGCACGCATCTTGTCGAGGATGAACTCCATCGCTTCGATCTCGTCCATCGAGTACAGGAGCTTGCGCAGGATCCAGATCTTTTGCAGCTGGTCCGGCTTGATCAGCAGTTCTTCGCGGCGGGTACCCGACTTGTTCAGGTTGATCGCCGGGTAGACGCGCTTCTCGGCCAGGCGGCGTTCGAGGTGCACTTCCATGTTGCCGGTGCCCTTGAATTCTTCGTAGATGACGTCGTCCATGCGCGAGCCGGTTTCGATCAGGGCAGTCGCGACGATGGTCAGCGAGCCGCCTTCTTCGACGTTACGGGCGGCGCCGAAGAAACGCTTCGGACGCTGCAGCGCGTTGGCGTCGACACCACCGGTCAGCACCTTGCCCGAGGCCGGGATCACGGTGTTGTAGGCGCGCGCCAGGCGGGTGATCGAGTCCAGCAGGATCACGACGTCCTTTTTCATTTCGACCAGGCGCTTGGCCTTTTCCAGCACCATCTCGGCAACCTGCACGTGGCGGGTGGCCGGTTCGTCGAAGGTCGAGGCAACGACTTCGCCGCGCACCGAACGCTGCATTTCCGTCACTTCTTCCGGACGCTCGTCGATCAGCAGGACGATCAGCGTCACGTCGGGGTGGTTCGAGGTGATCGCGTGGGCGATGTGCTGCAGCATGACCGATTTGCCCGACTTCGGCGAAGCGACCAGCAGGCCGCGCTGGCCCTTGCCGATCGGCGAGATCAGGTCGACGATGCGGCCGGTGATGTTCTCGGCGCCGTTCATGTCGCGCTCGAGGCGCAGCGGCTCGTTCGGGTGCAGCGGCGTCAGGTTTTCAAACAGGATGCGGTGCTTCGAGGCTTCCGGCGATTCGCCGTTGACCTTGTCCACCTTTACCAAGGCAAAGTAACGTTCGCCATCTTTCGGCGTACGTACTTCGCCTTCGATCGAATCACCCGTATGCAGGTTGAAGCGGCGGATCTGCGACGGCGAGATGTAGATGTCGTCGGTCGATGCCATGTAGCTGGCGTCAGGCGAGCGCAGGAAGCCGAAGCCGTCCGGCAGCACCTCGAGGGCGCCGTCGCCGAAGATCTGTTCGCCGGATTTGGCGCGCTTCTTCAGGATCGCGAACATCAGTTCCTGCTTGCGCAGGCGCGCTGCGTTGTCGATATCGAGGCCGATGGCCATCTCCAGCAGCGCGGAGACGTGCATTGCCTTCAGTTCAGATAAGTGCATGTTGTGTGGGTGTCCCGTGACGGGAAGGTAAAGGTAGGGGAGGGAACGACGTGGGTTAGTTAAACTGCGTCAGGCTGGGAAGCGGTCGGAACCGACCAGATCCCCGTCCCGACAATGGCGGCAGTGCGGGCGCGCTGCCGCCGCTATGCGTTTAGATGTTGCTGTCGATGAAAGCAGTCAGCTGGCCCTTGGCCAACGCGCCGACTTTTTGTGCTGCAACGGCGCCGTCCTTGAACAGGATCAGGGTCGGGATGCCGCGGATACCGAACTGGGCCGGCACGGCCTGGTTGGCATCGACGTCCATCTTGGCGATCGTGATCTTGCCGTTGTAATCCTTGGCCACTTCTTCCAGGATCGGGGCGATCATCTTGCACGGACCGCACCACTCGGCCCAGAAGTCGACCAGTACCGGCAGCTCGGACTTGAGCACGTCGGTTTCGAAAGAAGCATCGCTGATGTGTTTAATGTTTTCGCTCATTTTTTCCTCAAAGAAGAGGTAAGGATCAAGGTACGCCTGGGGACTCACGCCGATCCTGCCGGCAGCTCGTCCGGCTTCCTGTTACTGATAAAACTGGCTGCAACGCAATGGTGGAGACAAAGCGCGCGAACTCAATATTTGGAAGGGCGTCCAGAGGACGTCAGGCGGGGGATTTAGGCCGAATAATACCTTATTTTCCCAAAAAGTGTTCGGACGTTTGTACAAAATCTCAACATGTCACGGCGCTGCGCAATTGGTCGAGCGCAATCGGTTTACGGAAGATGCCAGCCACCCGCAAACCCAGCACCCGGGCCAGTTCGCCGGCCGCGTCGCGCACACCGGAATCCATGCCGGACAATACGATCACGACGCCACCAAAGCCGCGTTCGGCTGCTGCCTGCAGGAATTCGATGCCGTCCATCTCGGGCAGGGCCAGGTCGCAGATCAGCATGTCAGGACTCGCTTCGGCCAGCGTCGACAGCGCATGGCGGGTGTTCGCTTCGGTATAGATGTCGCGCACGCCGATTTGTTCCAGCATGTCTTTCAGCATCTCCAGCATGAAATGGTCGTCGTCGAGCACAAGCACGCGCGGCGGCTGGTGCGGGCGTGCAACGGCGAGCTCATTCATACAGTTGGTTCCGGCTAAAAATCGACTGGGAAGGAATTATGGGCGAGAACCGGCATGCGTGGCACATGCTGTTCAAAATATTCTGCGCCGCGTCTCCTTCAGCCCACGCTGCCGGTCAATTGAATGAGATGGCCAGGGTGCCACATCGTCACCACCGAGGCGACGCGTCCCTGCGACGTCGTTGTGCGATTCAGTACGAGGCAGGCGGCGTGCGCGTCGATGCCGAGCATGTCGGCGATGTCGCGCGGCGCAACCAGCGCCTCGATACTGTAGGTGGCGCCCTGCAGCGGGGCCACCGCCATCAGGTGCTCGTTCGGCGTCATGCTGCCGAAATCCTGCTGCAGGTAGTCCGGCGCGCAGGCCGGGTTGACCCAGCGGTCCTCGAGCTGGATCGGCAGCTCGTTCTCGAAGTGGACGATCACGGAATGGAACAGTGGCGCGCCTGCTTCAAGCGCGAACTGCGGCGCCAGCGCTTCGGAGGCCGGCGCTTCCTCGAGCAGGCGCAGGCGGCTGGCGTGGCGGTGGCCGCGCGCGCGCACTTCTTCGGCGATGTTGCGGATCTCGACCAGGGTGGCCTGGTACTTGCGCGGCGCGACATAGGTGCCCGAGCCCTGGCGACGGGTCAGCACCTGTTCGGCGGTCAGCTCGCGCACGGCGCGGTTGACGGTCATGCGCGAGACGCCGAACTGGCGCACCAGCGCCTGCTCCGACGGCACGAGGTCGCCTTCTTTCCAGCGTCCGGATGCGATCTCGCCAACCAGATAATCCTTGATGCGCTGGAAAATGGGGGTGCTCGCTTGCTCGCTGTGTTCGTCCAAACTGCTCTCCGACAAGGGCGATAATGATGACCGCCGCATTGATGACCTATTGATGACTACTGAGGTCCGATTCTAGCATCGCCCATTCGAAAGCAAGGATTGGAGTGTTGATGCCCGCGGCCTGTGTCAGGATGATCGCATTGCTCCCCCATTCGCTCACTGCCATGAAGATCGAGACCATTCGCCACCCCTATGCCAGCGACGAGGCACGCTGGGCCGCCGTGCAGCGCCGCGACGCGCAAGCCGACGGCGTTTTTTACTATTCCGTACGCAGTACCGGCGTCTATTGCCGGCCCAGCTGCGGTGCGCGGGCGGCCTTGCGCAGCAATGTCGTTTTCCATGCCACCTGCATGGATGCCGAGGCAGCCGGCTTTCGCGCCTGCCTGCGCTGCAAACCGGACCAGCCGCCTTTGGCCGAGCGCCAGGCGCAGGCCGTGGCCGAGGCCTGCCGCCTGATCGACGCCGTGGAAGAGACGCCCGACTTCGATGCCATTGCGCGCGCGGTCGGCATGAGCCGCTTTCATTTTCAGCGCGTGTTCAAGGCCCATGCCGGGGTCACGCCGAAAGCCTGGGCGGCGGCGCGCCGGGCCGAGCGCGTGCGCGAGGCGCTGGGGCAGGGCACGCAGGTCACCGAGTCGCTGTATACCGCCGGCTTTAATTCAAGCTCACGCTTTTATGCCGACGCCGGCCAGATGCTCGGGATGGCGCCGGCGCGCTACAAGGACGGCGGCGCGGGCGAGGCGATCCGCTTTGCCGTCGGCGCCTGCTCGCTCGGCGCAATCCTGGTCGCGGCCACCGAACGCGGCATCTGCGCGATCCTGATGGGCGACGATCCGGAACACTTGGTGCGCGACCTGCAGGATCGCTTCCCGAAGGCCCAGTTGATCGGCGCCGATGGCGAGTTCGAGCAGATGGTGGCGCTGGTCGTGGGCTTCGTCGAGGCGCCGCGCATCGGGCTCGACTTGCCGCTGGACGTGCGCGGCACTGCCTTCCAGCAGCGGGTGTGGACAGCGCTGCGCGCGATTCCGGCCGGGGAAACGGTCAGCTACACCGAGCTGGCGCGGCGTATCGGTTCGCCCGCCGTGGTGCGCGCGGTGGCCGGCGCCTGCGCGGCCAATCCGGTGGCGGTGGCGATTCCCTGTCACCGGGTGGTGAGGAATGATGGCGGCTTGTCGGGGTATCGGTGGGGGATCGAGCGCAAGCAGACCTTGATTGCGCGCGAGAAGGCGTAGGGTGGACGGGTCCTCCCGCTTCGCGTGATGCGGGCATTTAGCCCACATCACTCCACGCGTTCAACGTCCCGCCACTTCCTTCGCCAGCGTCTCTGCCAGCCGCTTGCGCCCCGCCTCCGCATACTTGCGGCAGGCGTCGCGGTCGATGAAGGCCGCGCTGCCGAGTGCTTTCTGCTTCGCCTGGCGCTAGAGCAAGCCGGTGGCGTCCGGGTGCGCGCTTACCAGGATGTCGCAGGGCAGGGCGGCGACCAGCGCGATCGAGCGCTCGACGTCAAGCTTCGCCTGCGGATAGAGCGCGTTGCCGCTGTAGCGGAAATTCGGCCCGGCGACCGCGGTCAGGCTGTCCGCATACACCAGGTTCAGCGTTTTGCCATTCTCGCTTGCCTGCCAGGTCCAGCTGATGCCGTCCTGCGCGTGGCCTGGCGTGAAATGCGCCTTGATTGCCAGCGGCCCCACGGTAACAAGCTCGCCATCGCGCACAGTCTTGACCTTTGCCACCGGCGTCATCTTCGGCGGGTTGTTGCCGAACTGCGGGTCCCCCTTGTCTGCCACGCCGGTTTCGATCACGGGTTTCGCGGCCGGGCTGGTCAGCACCGTGGCGCCGCTCAGGCGCTGCAGTTCGGCGATGCCGCCTGCATGGTCGTGATGCTCGTGCGAGGTCAGGATGTATTTGATGTCCTCTGGCTTGAAGCCGAGCTGGCGGATCCCGGCGGCGATCTGCGCCGGGGTCTTCGGGCGGGCGCCGTCGATGAGGATGTGCCCGGCAGGCGAGGTGACCAGCACCGCGCTCAGGCCGTGGGTGCTGACGTAATAGCTGCTGCCGTAGAGGAGGAAGGGTTCCTGCTTCCCTTCCCAGTCGGCGGCGTGGGCGGCGAGCGGAGCGGACAGGACGGAAAGGCAGGACAGGACGGCGGCGATTCGTTTCACGGGATTCCCATTGGTGGAGTGATCGATAGTGACACGCCGGGACGATAACGAAAAAAGCGCTAAGGAAATACAGCCGGCAGTGTCAAAGCCGCAAGGACTTCGCTACACTCATGTTTTGTTTTATTCACGGAGAGTCCATGCAGCCCACCCTCAAGCAGTGTTCCGCGTTCATCCTTGCCGCCTTCGCTTTATCGAGCGCCCAGGCTAATACGGTGATCGTCAACGCCAACGGATACACGCTCAACACGAAGGGTGACCTGGTGCAGTTCAACGCGCTCGCCTTTGACGACAAGGGCAGGATCCTCGCTGTCGGCAGCGCCGCCGAGGTGACGGCCAGGGTGCCGGGGTCGCGCCGTGTCGACATGAAGGGCAGGACCGTGCTGCCGGGCCTGATCGACGCCCACGGCCACGTGTTCGGCCTGGGCCAGATGCTGACCCAGCTCGACCTGTCGCAGGCCACCTCGCTGGACGGCGCCTTGAAATCGATCGGCGACTATGCGCACGCCAACCGGAAGCAGGCCTGGCTGCGCGGCCGCGGCTGGAACCAGGAAAACTGGAAGCTGGGCCGCTTCCCGACCGCCGCCGACCTCGACCCCATCGTGGCTGACCGCCCGGTCTGGTTCGAGCGTGTCGATGGCCACGCGGGCTGGGCCAACAGCCGCGCGCTGGCGGCCGCCGGCATCACCGACAAAACCCCGGACCCGGCCGGCGGCAAGATCATGCGCGACGCGAACGGCAAGGCTACCGGCGTGCTGGTCGACGCCGCGCAGGAACTCGTCACCAGGATCATGCCGGCACAGACCGAGGCGGAAGGCCGCGTCGTGCTCGACCGCTCGCTGCAGGAGATGGCGCGCGTGGGCATCACCAGCGCCCATGACGCCGGCCTGGGCGTGGCCGAGGACCGCCTGTTCCGCACCTATGCCGACCAGGGCAAGCTGACCGCGCGCATCTACGGCATGATCGGCGGCACCGATGCCGACTTCGACGCACTGTCGAAAAACGGCCCGCTCAAGACCTACGGCAACGACATGTACGCGCTGCGGGCAGTCAAACTGTATTCGGACGGCGCGCTGGGCAGCCGCGGTGCGGCCTTGATCAAGCCCTACAGCGACGAGTCGCATTCGCACGGCCTGCTGTTCTTTAACGCGGCGCAAATGAACGCGAAGATGAAAAAGGCAATGGCGCGCGGCTACCAGGTCAACGTGCACGCGATCGGCGACGCCGGCAACAAACAGATCCTCGACATCTATAAAAAGGAACTGGCTGCCACGAAGAGCGCAGCCCAGCGCCACCGCATCGAGCACGCCCAGGTGGTGACGCCAAGCGACATCGCGCGTTTCCAGACGCTCGGCATCATCCCGTCGATGCAGCCCACCCACGCCACCTCCGACAAGAACATGGCGGAAAGCCGCGTCGGCGCCGAGCGCATCAAAGGGGCCTACGCCTGGCGCAGCTTCCTGCACCAGGGTTCGCGCATTGCCTGTGGTTCGGACTTCCCGGTCGAGTCGCCGAATCCGTTCTTCGGAATCCACGCGGCCGTCACGCGCCAGGACGCTTCCGGCCAGCCGGTCGCCGGCTGGTATCCGAACCAGGCGATGTCCCTGAAAGAGGCCTTCCGCTGCTTCACGCTCGACGCGGCCTATGCCGGCCACGCCGAAAACAACCTGGGCTCGCTGGAACCGGGCAAGTGGGCCGACTTCATCGTCATCGACCAGGACCTGTTCAAGATGCCGACCTACGACATCCACAAGACCGGCGTGCTGCAGACCTGGGTGGCGGGCAAGCCGGTGTACGAAAAACGGTAAAAACCCTGACGATATGGATTGACGAGGTTGTATAGACAAGTCTAGACTCTGGAAATGCCGGGCGAACGGCCAGCCTGTTCGCCCTTCTCAACGCCAGGAGCTGCCATGACCCAAGAATCGTCCAACGTTGTCGACCCGCGCTTCGATCCAACGCGCACCATCCGCGCCGCGCGCGGTACCGAGCTGACCTGCAAGAGCTGGCTGACCGAAGCCGCCTACCGCATGTTGCAGAACAACCTCGATGCCGAAGTGGCCGAAGACCCGCAGCGCCTGGTGGTCTATGGCGGCATCGGCCGCGCCGCGCGCAACTGGGAATGCTTCGACCAGATCCTGGCCTCGCTGCGCGAGCTGGAAGACGACCAGACCCTATTGATCCAGTCCGGCAAACCGGTCGGCGTGTTCCAGACCCACGAAAACGCTCCGCGCGTGCTGCTGGCGAACTCGAACCTGGTGCCGAAATGGGCCAACTGGGAGCATTTCAACGAGCTCGATCGCAAGGGCCTGTTCATGTACGGCCAGATGACGGCCGGCAGCTGGATTTATATCGGCACCCAGGGCATCGTCCAGGGCACTTACGAAACTTTCGCCGAAGCCGGCCGCCAGCATTTCAATGGCGACTGGGGCGGGCGCTGGATCCTCACCGCGGGCCTGGGCGGCATGGGCGGCGCCCAACCGCTGGCCGCCACCTTTGCCGGCGCCGTGTCGCTCAACATCGAATGCCAGCAAAGCAGCATCGATTTCCGCCTGCGCACGCGCTACCTCGACAAGCAGGCGAAGGGCATCGACGATGCGCTTGCCCTGATCAAGGAACACACGGGCAAGCGTGAAGCGGTGTCGATTGGCCTGTTGGGCAATGCGGCCGACCTGCTGCCCGAGCTGGTGCGCCGCGCCCGCGCCGGCGGCCTGGTGCCCGACCTGGTCACCGACCAGACCTCGGCCCACGACCTGATCCACGGCTACCTGCCGCAGGGCTGGACGGTGGAAGAGTGGAAGGCGGCGCAGGCCGACCCGGGCCAGCATGCGCGCCTCAAAGCAGCGGCTGCCGCTTCCTGCGCCGTGCACGTGCGCGCCATCCTCGACTTCAAGGCGCTGGGTTCGCACGCGGTCGACTACGGCAACAACATCCGCCAGGTGGCGCTCGATGAGGGCGTCGAGAACGCCTTCGATTTCCCGGGCTTCGTGCCGGCCTACATCCGCCCCCAGTTCTGCGAAGGGCGCGGGCCGTTCCGCTGGGTGGCGCTGTCAGGGGACCCGGAAGACATCTATAAAACCGACGCCAAGATCAAGGAGCTGTTCCCGCAGCACGCGCAGGTGCACCGCTGGCTCGACATGGCGCGCGAACGGATCGCCTTCCAGGGCCTGCCGGCGCGCATCTGCTGGCTGGGCCTCGGCGAGCGCCACCTGGCCGGCCTGGCCTTCAACGAGATGGTGAGAACCGGCGAACTGAAGGCGCCGATCGTCATCGGCCGCGACCATCTGGACACCGGCTCGGTCGCCAGCCCGAACCGCGAAACCGAGAGCATGCGCGACGGCACCGACGCCGTGTCGGACTGGCCGCTCCTGAATGCCATGCTCAATACCGCCGGCGGCGCCACCTGGGTCTCGCTGCACCATGGCGGCGGGGTCGGCATGGGTTACTCGCAGCATTCCGGCGTCGTCATCGTTGCCGACGGCACCGACGCGGCCGCCAAGCGCCTGGCGCGCGTGCTGGTGAACGACAGCGGCTCGGGCGTCATGCGCCATGCCGACGCCGGCTACGAGTCCGCCATCGCCTGCGCCAAGCGCACGGGCCTGAACCTCCCGATGATCAAATAAACACGGCCAAGACATGAAAAACGAATCGCACCGCTGGACCCTGCAACCCGGCGCCCTGACGCTGGCCGACCTGCGCGCCGCCTGGGCCGCCCACTTCCCGATCGCCTTGTCGCCCGAGGCGGCAGCGCCGATCGCCGCATCGGCCGCGCTGGTAAAAACCATCGTCGACAAGGGCGACCCGGCCTATGGCATCAACACCGGCTTCGGCATCCTCGCCAAGGCCCATATCCCGAACGACCAGCTCGAACAATTGCAGCGCAACCTGATCCTGTCGCACGCGGTCGGCACCGGCGAGCTGATTTCGGATGCGGTCGTGCGGCTGATCCTGCTCACCAAAATCGGCAGCCTGGCGCGCGGTTATTCGGGCGTGCGCCCGGTCATCATCGACACCCTGATCGCGCTGTACAACGCGGGCGTCATGCCGGCCATTCCCGTGCAGGGATCGGTGGGTGCGTCGGGCGACCTGGCGCCGCTGGCGCACATGACGCTGGCGATGATCGGCGTCGGCCCGGTGCGGTACAAGGGACAGGTCATGGATGCCGCCGAGGCGCTGGCCGCTGCCGGCATCGAACCGGTGACGCTGGCCGCGAAAGAGGGCCTGGCGCTGATCAACGGCACGCAGGTGTCGACCGCGCTGGCGCTTCACGGCCTGTTCATGGCCGAGCGCCTGGTGGAAGCGGCGATGGTGACCGGCGCCCTGTCCGTGGACGCCGCGCGCGGCAGCGACGCGCCCTTTGATGCGCGCATCCACGCGGTGCGCGGCCAGCCGGGCCAGATCGCGGCCGCCGCCATCTACCGCGAACTGGTGGCGGGCAGCGCGATCCGCGCCTCGCACCTGGTCGGCGACGAGCGCGTGCAGGACCCGTACAGCCTGCGCTGCCAGCCGCAGGTGATGGGCGCGGTGATGGACCTGGTGGCCAACGCCAGCCGCACGCTGCTGATCGAGGCGAATGCCGTGACCGACAACCCTTTATTGTTCCCCGACGATGGCGCGATCGTCTCGGGCGGTAACTTCCATGCCGAGCCGGTCGCCTTTGCGGCCGACACGCTGGCGCTGGCGATTGCCGAAATCGGCGCGCTGTCCGAACGCCGGATCGCGCTGCTGATCGACGCCAACCTGTCGGGCCTGCCCGCCTTCCTGGTGCGCGAGCCGGGGCTGAATTCCGGCTTCATGATCGCCCACGTGACGGCCGCCGCGCTGGCTTCGGAAAACAAGTCGCTCGCCCATCCGGCCAGCGTCGACAGCCTGCCGACCTCGGCCAACCAGGAAGACCATGTAAGCATGGCCACCTTCGCGGCGCGCCGTCTCGACCAGATGGCGCACAATACGTCGGTTATTGTCGGGATCGAGCTGCTGGCGGCCGCGCAGGGGGTCGAGTTCCACCGGCCCCTGGCGAGTTCGGAACACCTGGAGCACGTGCATGCGCAGTTGCGCGCGCGCGTGGCGGCCTTCGATGCGGACCGCTTCTTCGCACCGGACATCGAGGCGGCGCGGCTGATGGTGGTCAAAGGCGAGCTGTCAGCATCGTGCAAGGAGTTGTTCGCAGTATTGCACCCATAACTCAACCCAAGTACAGGAGTGGTAATGGATTTCCGGTTCAAGGCAGGTGAGACCCCGATGCTGCTGTCAATGCCGCACGTGGGCACCGACATTCCCGACGAGGTCGCAGCCCACATGACGCCCTGCGCGCTCGCCACGGCGGACACCGACTGGCACCTGGCCGAACTGTACGGGTGCGCACAGGAGCTGGGGATCTCGACCCTGGCAGCGCGCTGGTCGCGCTATGTCATCGACCTGAACCGCCCGCCGGAGAACACGAACCTGTATCCGGGCATGGACACGACCGGCCTGTGCCCGGTCGACAGCTTCGGGCGCGAGAGCCTGTACCAGGAGGGCCGGGTGCCGGACCAGGCGGAAGTAGCGCGGCGCCTGGCGCGTTACTGGCAGCCCTACCACGACCAGCTGCGGGCCGAGCTGGCCAGGTTGCTGGCGCTGCACGGCCGCGTGGTGCTGTGGGATGCGCACTCGATCGCGTCCCGGGTGCCGCGCTTTTTCGAGGGCCGCCTGCCGGACCTGAACTTCGGCACGGCCGAAGGCAAGTCCTGCGACCCGGGCCTGGAGCAGGCCGTGGTCGGCGTGGCGCGCGCCCAGGACCGCTTTTCGATCGCCGTCAACGGCCGCTTCAAGGGCGGCCACATCACGCGCTTCTATGGCCAGCCGCTCGAAGGCGTGCACGCGATCCAGCTCGAGATGTGCCAGTGCCTGTACATGGATGAAGCGCCGCCGTTCGCCTACCGGCCGGAAGTGGCGGGCGAGGTGCAGCCCTTGCTGGCCGACCTGATGCAGGCCGCGCTCGACTGGGTGCGCGCATGAATGCCCTGTTCGCGCGGCACGCGTTATTGCCGGAGGGCTGGCAGGGCGACGTCCTCATCGAATGGGATGGACGCGGCAACCTGACCCGGGTGGAACCCGGTGCGCGCCCGCCGATCGGCGTCGCCCGCGCCGAGTATGTGATCCCAGGCATGGCCAACCTGCATTCGCACGCCTTCCAGCGCGCGCTGGGCGGGCTGACGGAAAAGGCGGGCGAGGGGCCGGACAGCTTCTGGACCTGGCGCGACCTGATGTACCGCTTTGCCGCGCGCATCACGCCCGAGCAGATCGAGGCCATCGCCGCCCAGCTGTTTTCCGAATGCCTGCGCCACGGATACACGGCGCTGTGCGAGTTCCACTACATCCAGCGCGACCCGGCAGGCGCCTTTTACGCCCGCCCGGCCGAGATGGCCGAACGGATTGCCGCCGCCGGCCAGCAGTCGGGCATGGGGCTGACCCTGCTGCCGGTGCTGTACAGCCACAGCGGCTTCGGCGAGCAGCCTCTGAAACCGGAACAGGCGCGTTTTCGCACCGATGTCGACGAGGTGCTGCGCGTCGTCGAGGCACTGGAACCACTGCGTGGCGGGCAGCTCGAGGTCGGTGCGGCCCCCCATTCGCTGCGCGCGGCGGACAGCGAACAGATCCGCGAGCTGGCGGCCGCGCTGCCTGGCGGGCGGCCGCTGCACATCCATATTGCCGAGCAGCCGGGCGAGGTCAGGCAGAGCATGGAATTTTCAGGCCTGCGCCCGGTCGAGTACCTGTTCGAGCACATCGACGTCGATGCGCGCTGGTGCCTGGTGCACGCGACCCACCTGAACGAGAAGGAAACCCTGCAGCTGGCCAGGAGCGGCGCCGTGGCCGGCCTGTGCCCGACGACCGAGGCCAACCTGGGCGACGGGCTGTTTCCGCTGCCGGCCTACCTTGCCGCAGGCGGGCGCTGGGGCATCGGCAGCGACAGCCATGTCTCGCAGAGCCCGGTCGAGGAGCTGCGCTGGCTGGAATACGGGCAGCGCCTGGTGCGCGGCAGCCGGAATGTCGCCGCTACCCCAGCGCGGCGCGACGTTGGGCTGAACCTGTGGCAGGATGCGCTATCCGGTGGCGCGCAGGCGTCCGGGCGGCCGGTCGGGGCCCTGGAGGCCGGGCGGCGGGCCGACCTGCTGGTGCTCGACAGCGCCCATCCGAACCTGGAAGGCGTGCTCGATGCCGACGTGCTGGGCCGGCTGGTCTTCTGCGGCAACGACAACCTGGTGCGCGACGTGCTGGCCGGCGGGCGCTGGGTAGTGCAGGGCGGACGCCACATGGCGCAGGAAGCGATCGCGCGCCGCTACCGGGAAGCCATCAACCAGTTGCGCGAGGCACAAACATGAACATCCTGATTCCGTTTGCCGGGCTGTCGGCACTGCCGTGGAAGAACGGCGGCGGCAGCACCACCACGATCGCGGTTGGTCCGCCCGAGGCCGGCTTTGACGACTTCGACTGGCGCGTCAGCCTGGCCACGATTTCCGAGGATGGCCCGTTCTCGCGTTTTCCGGGCGTGGACCGCACCCTTGCCCTGGTGGACGGCCATGGCATGACGCTCGACATCGACGGCAGCGAGCGCGTCATCATCTGCGAAAGCGGGCCGGTGCTGGCCTTCGACGGCGACTCGGAGGTGGTGGCCAAACTGAATCGCGGCCCGACCACTGATTTCAATGTCATGACCCGCAGCGACCGCTGCTATCATCAGTTCGGGCGGCGCCGCCTGAACGGGAAGTCGCGTTTCGTCGCGCGCGCCGACCTGACGGTGATGTTCCTGGCCGAGGGCGAGACCCTGGAAATCGCCAGCGAATCGGAACGCATCAACATGGTGCGCTACGACGCCGTGATGTTCGATCCGGGCACGGTGTGGTCGCTCGAGACCACCCAGGCGCTGATCTTCATTGTCGACATTTTCTACTACAGCGAGGAAGAAGAAGATGAGTGAACGCCACGGCCCGCGTGTTGACGCGGTGTTTGCGAACGTGAACCTGGCTACGATGGTCGATGGCTACGGCGAAGTGAAGGACGGCGCGATCGCCGTGCACCACGGCCGCATCGCCTGGGTCGGGGCGCGCCGCGAAGCGCCGCGCGCGGCCGTCATCCACGACTGCGACGGCGCCTGGCTCACGCCCGGCCTGATCGACTGCCATACCCACATCGTCCACGCCGGCAACCGCAGCGACGAGTGGGAAGCGCGCCTGGAAGGCGCCAGCTACGAAGAGATCGCACGGGCCGGCGGCGGCATCATGTCGACCGTGCGCGCCACCCGCGCGGCGACCGTGGAAGACCTGCTGCGCGAAAGCGCGCCGCGCGTCTCGCAACTGCTGGCCGAGGGCGTGACCACCCTGGAGATCAAGTCCGGCTACGGCCTGAACCTGCAGGGCGAGGCGAACCTGCTGCGCGCCGCGCGCCGCATCGGCGAACTGCTGCCGGTACGGGTGCGCACCACCTTCCTCGGCGCCCACGCGCTGCCGCCGGAATTCACGGGCCGCCCCGATGATTACATCGCTGAAGTGGCCGAGCGCATGCTGCCGCTGCTGGTCAAGGAAAAACTGGTCGACGCGGTCGACGCCTTCTGCGAACAGATCGGCTTTTCCTACGACCAGACCGAGCGCGTGTTCGCCGCCGCCCAGCGCCTCAACCTGCCGGTGAAGCTGCATGCCGAACAGCTGTCCGGGCAGCGCGGCGCCGAACTGGTGGCGCGCTACCGCGGGCTGTCAGCCGACCATCTCGAGCACCTGGACGCGGCCGGCGTCGCCGCCATGGCCAGCGCCGGCACCGTGGCTGTGCTGCTGCCGGGTGCCTACTATTTCCTGCGCGAGACCCAGGCGCCGCCGATCGAGGCGCTGCGCGCCGCCGGCGTGCCGATGGCGGTCGCAACCGACTGCAATCCGGGCACCTCGCCGCTGACATCGCTGCTCCTGGCAATGAACATGGCCTGCACCCTGTGGCGCCTGACGCCGCGCGAGGCAGTGCAGGGCGCCACCGTGCACGCCGCGCGCGCGCTCGGCCTGCAGGACCAGGTCGGCACCCTGGAGGTCGGCAAGCGCGCCGATTTCGCCTTGTGGGACATCGCGCGGCCGGCCGAACTGGCGTATGCGATCGGCTTCAATCCGTGCCAGGCCGTCGTCAACGGCGGCGTAATGCGTGAGCGCGATGTAGGGTTGCCGGCGGGGTTTTAAGGCTTCGGCGCTTGCGAAGCGCCAGATGACCGCTCGATCACTCTGCCAGGAGAAAGCTGGCGCTCGCCGTGGGGCCGATGCAACAGCCGCGCTTGAAGCAGCGTGCCGAATTGCCGGATTTAAGGATTTGCTAGACTTGTTCTCTTGCGGCAACTATGATGCATTTGAGAATTGTCACCAAATCCCCCGAATTCGACGTCCAATGGCACCCTTATCGATCCAAGGCCAGCTGCAATCCCTGAGCGACAGGAAGCGGCCCGCTGCACGCCTGGTCGCGGCCTTGCTCGTGCTCTCGTGCTTGCTGGTCTGCATGCTGACGGGCTGGGAGATCTGGACGTCACGGCGCGAGGTGCTGCGCGAGGCCGAGGTTTCGACCACCAACATGGCCCGTGTCCTTGCGCTTCATACGGAGACCACGATGAAGGTCGCGGACATCGTGCTGCTGGACATGGTCGAGCGCGCCGAGCGCGAGGGTCTGGCGGCTGCAAGTGGAGAACGTTTGCGCACGCACCTCGAGCATATCGCCAGGAAGGCGAGCGAACTCCACGGGCTGTTCATTTACAACGCGCGTGGCGAGTGGACCGCAACCTCGCTCGGCCGGGTGCAGCAGGGAAACAACTCGGACCGCGATTACTTCAAGTACCACCAACACAACACTGGCCGCTCGATGCATATCGGAGCACCGATCCGCAGCCGATCCAGCGGGGTCTGGATCGTGCCGATCTCGCGCAGGCTCGAGCATGCAGACGGCAGTTTCGCGGGCGTTGCCCTCGTCACCATGCGGGTCGACTTTTTCGAAAGCGCCTACAGCAAATTGGACGTTGGCGACAGGGGTACGATTCTATTCGCCCTCGATACCGGCACCTTGTACTACCGACGGCCTTTCGTGGAGGGCATCATCGGCCTGGACATCTCATCCGGCCCCTTTATGCAGCTGTATCGCAGGACGGGCCGGGTCGGGACGGCGATGTTCACGGCCAAGGTTGATGGGGTCCGGCGTCTCTACAGTTACCGGCACCTCGACGGCTTTCCCCTGATCGTTGCTGCCGCATTGTCTGCTGAAGAGATCTATGCGCCGTGGTGGAGTTCAGCGCTCCAGCTGGCGGGCGGATTAGCATTCTTCATCGCCATCCTGCTGTGGCTCGGAACGAAGCTGCTGCAGCAGCTCGCGATCCGCGAGCGCCTCGAACAGCAGCTCCACCTCGTCAGCAGCGGGCTGGCGCAGGCCAACGCCGAGCTGTCCTCGCTTGCGCTGACAGATGGTCTGACCCAGCTTGCGAACCGCCGCGCCTTCGACGCCGCGGTGCAGCGCGAACTGGCGCGGGCACGGCGTGAAGGCAGCCCTGTTTCGCTGTTGATCCTTGACGTTGACCATTTCAAGAGATTCAACGACACCTATGGCCACCTGGCAGGGGATGCCTGCCTGCGCCGGATTGCCAGCGCGATCGCCACCCAGGTCACGCGGCCGGCGGACCTGCCGGCTCGCTATGGCGGAGAAGAGTTTGTCGTGCTGTTGCCCGCGACTAGCCCGGACGGCGCCGCCATGGTCGCGGAGCGGATCAGGAGGGCCGTGACTTCCCTGCATATCGCACATGCCTACAGCAGCGAAGGAACTGTCTCGGTCAGCATTGGCGGCGCCACAATAGACGCGGGTTCAGTGGGTGCAGGACCTGCGGACCTGATTGCCGCCGCCGACGCTGCATTGTATGAAGCCAAGGGCGAGGGCCGGAACCGGTTCAGGTTCCGCCCGGGTTCGGTAGTGGCGGGCAAGACCCAGCAGGAAGCGTTACAGGACCAGGAAATGCATGCTTGACTACACTGGGAGCGGCTGGCCCCTTCACAACGACTGCAGCTTGGACCGCGTCGCCGTCACCGCCCGATGCAGCATCCTCTCGGCATGGAAATCGTTCTCGCGCTGGGCCGCGATGGCGTGCAGGCTGCGTGTGTAGTTGTCGAGGCGCGAGCGAAGCCACGCCTTGTAGAGTCGCCTGGCAATCGGTTTCAGGATGAATGTCATGGTGCCTCCTTATGCGAAGAGCACATTCTCGTTGCGACCCATCCATTGCACTTGTGATAACTCAATCGTGCGACAGCCGGTTTCAACATTTGAGAAACCTCAAGTTGCCGATCTTCAGCTCGGTAATTATAGGTATCAGACGATCCGTAAGAGAGGTAAGCAATTGTAAGAACAACCACTTCAAACGAGGTCACGCAGCTATAGTGAACTCGATTTCCAGTCTCCCCTCCCCATTCTAAAAAAATGGGTTCGCCCACGGCACCTTACGGTCCCGTGGGTTTTTTCTTGTCGCGAGGATTGTGATTAGAGCGCGAAAGAACATCTCCAGGGCAAGGCGCACTCGTCGAAGACAGTACGTTAGTACGGCGAGGCGAGTGCAACGCTGCCATGGGGTGTTGTTTCGTGCTCTTAGGCGGCGCGGCGCGCCAGGTGGTCCAGCGATTCGCCGGTGACGCGGCAGATGCGCCATTCCGGCATGATCTCGGCGCCCATCGTCTGGTAGAAGCCGATGGCCGGTTCGTTCCAGTCCAGCACCGACCACTCGAAGCGGCCGCAATTGCGCTCCACCGCGATTTGCGCCAGCCTCGACAGCAGTTGGGTGCCATAGCCCTTGCCGCGGTGCGATTGACGCACATACAGGTCTTCGAGGTAGAGGCCCTTCTTGGTGAGGAAGGTCGAGAAATTATGGAAGAACAGGGCGAACGCGACGACCTCGCCGTTTTCCTCGCCGACGATGGCTTCGCAGGCTGGACGGTTACCGAACAGGCCCTCGTGCAGCAGCTCTTCGGTGGCGACGACCATGTGCTCGAGTTTTTCGAACACGGCCAGCTCGACGATCATCGAGTGGATGTGGGTGACGTCGGCAGGTTCGGCAGGGCGGATGGAAAAATGGGTGACAGCGGTCATGGGGTTTCGATTGCGTTGTTCGCGTTGTTCAGGGTTTGGGGTTGCACCGGTTTGGCTGCGGGTGCGCGCAGGGCCCAGGCCACGCTGGCCAGGCACAGGAACATGCCCAGGAATTCGACGGGGCCGGGGCGGTAGTTTTCGAGCTGGATCGACAGCAGCACCGACAGCACCGGCGTGATGACGCCGATATACACGGCTTTCTGCGGCCCGATGCGGTTGATCAGCGTGAAGTAGGCAAGGAAGGCGATGACCGAGCCGAACAGGGACAGGTAGATCAGGCCGAGCGTGTAGGTGAGGGTGGGCGGCGCCACGAAGCGCTGGCCGGTCAGGACGACATACAGCCCGACCAGGAGCGTACCCCAGAGCATCGACCAGGCGGTGGTCAGCATCACATTGCTCGATTCTGCGCGGATCTTGCCGACGACAATGCTGCCGGCCGAGCTGGCAATCGTGGCGACCAGCGCCAGCACCACGCCCAGCAGGAATTGGCCGCTGCCCCCAAGCTGCATGTCGCGCCAGGCAGTCTCGATGGAATGATAGAACAGCAGGGCGACGCCGCAGATGGCGGCCGCGCCGGCGCTCCAGGTGCGCGGCGCGATCGGTGTGCCGTGGAAGATGTGGCCGAGCAGGGGCGTCCAGAACACCATCAGCGCGAACAGCACCGCGACGAGGCCGGAGACCACGACTTCTTCCGCCTGGTAGGTGCAGATATACGACAGCCCGAAGGTGGCCACCCCCTGCAGCATCAGCCATTTCTGGGTGCGCCAGGGTAGTTGCAGCTTGTGGCCGCGACCGATGCAGATGGCGAACAGGGTGGCGGAGGCCAGCGCAAAGCGGTAAACAACCGATACCGAGGGGGGCACTTCGCCCAGCTGCAAGGTGATGGCCCAGAAGGTCGAGCCCCAGATCAGCGAGGCGATGATAAACAGGACGGAAGTAGGCATCGCGGAAGTATACGTGCTTTCCGCCTTGCCTGTTATCCATAAATTGCGGCACAGCCAGCCAGCCCGGCCTCAGCCGACCGGGCCGAAACACCTACGCGCCCCCTAGTGCGTCACGCGCGTCTGGTAACCATTGCTCACCAGGCGCACGCGCTCGCCAGGGCGGAACATCTCGTCCGCCGCCTGCGTGATGGCGCGCAGTTCACCGCTGTCGAGCTTGACGGTGATCTCGAAACCGGGACGGTGGTTGGCGCTCGCCTCCATGCGCTGGCCCAGCAGGCCGCCCGCGATGGCGCCGACGATGCTGGTCGCGGCCGAGCCACGGCCGCTGCCGGCGTACGAGCCGGCCAGGCCGCCGAGCGCCGCGCCGCCCATCGTGCCGACGCCCGACTCCGGATTGACGATGACGACGTTGCGTACCGACTCGACCGTGCCGGTGCGCACGACCTGCTCGTTCTGGGTGTCGTAGGCGCGGTAGACGCTGCCCGACGGCGCCGTGGTGGCGCAGCCGGCGAGCAGGGCTGCACAGATGAGGGTGAGGGTGGTTTTCATGGCGACCTCCGCGAAGCGCAATGCGCTTCCACCAAGCTTACTACTCTCAAGCCGCCGCCGCACGTGTCCGCGTGCAGTTTTAATAGGTGACTCAGTAAGCTAGATGCATGCGCCGGTACAGGAAGCCCAGCACGAAGAGCGGGCCGATCAGCAGGAAGCGCAGGTCTTCCAGGAAGGAGGGCTTCTTGCCCTCGATCTTGTGCCCGATGAACTGGCCGATCCAGGCCACCACGAACACGGCGATCGACAACGGCAGCACCGTCATCGGCGGCATGATCGCCAGGATCGCCAGCATGAGGGCGGACATCGCCAGCATGCCGTAGGCGAAGGGCCTCGAGAGCTGGAAGTAATACCACATGGCCCAGCCGACGGCGGCGAGTGCCGCGACCGGATGGAGTGACCACAGGATGCCGAGCAGCGAAAACACGATCAGCGGGACGCACACGAAGTGGAAGCGCTCGTTGGTCGGGTTGCGGTGGCTTTCGCTGTACTGGGCGAGCAGGGTATGGATGTTGCGCTGGTTGGGTGAATTGCGCGGCCGTGCGGTCTGGTCCATGGATGTCTCCGGCGATGTTCAAACTTATGCCAGGGATTCTACACCGCCGGCAGCGCCGTCAGGCCGCCTCGGCCACCTGGCCGGCAAAGGCCGGCCGCGCGCCCAGGCGCATTTGCGGATGGTTGGCGAACAGTTCAGACACCCATTCCACGAACACGCGCACCTTGGCCGACATGTGGCGGTTTTGCGGGTAGACGATATGCACCGGCAGCGGATCGCTGACCCAGTCCGGCAGCACCGGCACCATCCGTCCCGCCTCGACGTGTTTCGTCAACAGGTAGTCGGTCATCTGGATGATCCCCAGTCCCGCCAGGCCCGCCTGCACATAGGCGTTCGAGTCGTTCAGGGCGATCACGCCCGGCATCGGCACCTCGATCCGCTCGCCGTCGCGGTTGAAGTCCCAGTCGTGGACCTTGCCGGTCTTGGCCGAGAAATAGTTGACGCAGCGGTGACGCGCCAGGTCGTCCGGATGCTGCGGCACGCCGAAGCGCGCCAGGTAGGAGGGTGCCGCGGCCGTGACGAAATGGATGATGCCCACGCGCCGCGCGATCAGGCTGGTGTCGAACAGGGGACCGCCACGTATCGCGCAGTCGACGCCTTCCTCGACTAGGTCGACAGGGCGGTCGGTGCTGTCGAGTTCGAGCGTGATGTCGGGGTAACGCTCGAAGAAAGCGGGCAGGGCCGGCACCAGGATTTCGCTCGACAGGCCGGTGGGCGTGCCCACCCGCAGCCGGCCGCTGGGATTGACGCGCATGCGCGACAGCGATTCCTCCGCCTCGCGCACGTCCGACAGGATGCGCACGCAGCGTTCGTAATAGGCCGCGCCATCCGAGGTAACGGTGACCTGGCGCGTGGTCCGGTGCAGCAGCTTGGCCGACAGCGAGGCTTCCAGGGCCTGGACCAGGGTCGACACGCTCGCCTTCGGTAAATTCAGCAGCTCCGCCGTGCGCGTAAAACTGCCGGTATCGACCACCTGCACGAACACTTCCATCGCCTGAAATTTGTTCATGGTTTCCTCGCCCGAGCGGATACTTCGGGATTTTATGGCCTATTGTTCGCCAATTCCGAACAATGATTTCGAAATTGTCCTCTTTATCAGATTGTAGACCATGTCTATAGTGCTCGTACTGACACATAAAACTTCGCCACACGGCGGCAGGAGCAGCATCATGAACTACCGGGACACGTTTGTAGCAACGATTGCACTGGCGCTCGGCACACTGGCGATAGCCGGCGTCATTGCCAGCGGCGCCTACGGCCAGGCTGCCGGCGCCGAGGCGCGCGGCGTGCATGCGCTGTCGACAGTGCTCGCGCAGGCCATCGGCGCCGACGCGGCGCCGACCACCCTGGCCGCCGCTCCGGAGGTGACCCGATGAACGCGCCACAGGACAGCCGGACCCTGGCAGCCGATGCCGTGCGCGTGCGCGAACTCGAAGTCGCCGGCGAGCAGGGGCCTTTGAGAGCGCGCCTGTACGCGGCGGGGGTCCCGTCGAAACGCGACACCTTGATCGTGTTCTTCCACGGCGGCGGCTTCGTCGAGGGCGACCTGGACGATGCCGATGGCTTCCTGCGCCACCTGGCCGACGCCAGCGGCTCGCAGGTGATCCTGGCCTCGAACTACACGCTCGCCACCGTGCGCCCGTTCCCGGCCGCGGTCGAGGATGCCCACGCGGTGCTGCTGTGGGCGAAGAAAAACAAGACCAAACTCGGCTGGAACGGCAAGCGCATGCTGGTGGCCGGCATCGAGGCCGGCGCCAACCTGGCGGCAGTCTGCGCGCTGATGTCGCGCGACCGTGGCGCGCCAAAACTGGACGGGCAAATTCTCCTGATGCCGATGCTCGACCCGGGCCTGTCGAGCTGCTCGATGCGGGAAATGCCGCTCTGTCCCGACAAGGAAAAGCTGGCCGACGGCTGCGCCGCCGCCTACCGTGGCTACCTGCCGAACGCCGCCGACCGTACCCACCCCTACGCCTCGCCCCTGCAGTCGAGCCGGCTGAAGAATCTGCCGCCGGCCCTGATCCTCTCGGCCGAGGACGACCCCTTGCGCGACGAGGCCGAAGCCTACGGCGCCAAGCTGGCCAGCTTCGGCGTGGCGGCCACCGTGCGCCGCCTGCTGCCGACGCCGCAGCAGTCCGGCGACCGCAACGAATGCGCTTGCGAAGCGCCCGCGCTGGTCGAAATCGCGGCCTTCATCGCAAGTCTCGGCGGGCAGGAGGCCCCGCCCGGCTAAGTCAGCACCTTTCCGTTTTTCCCATCATTGACTGACAGGACACGCGCCTAACAAAAGGCGCGGCGAGCCCTCTTTTTCCCGCGCTTTTCCACGATGCGCGCGGGCGGGACGGGTGTCGCCTACTTATTAACATTCTCACAAGAAAAAAAGGGGTAATCATGAAAAACCAACATACATTGAAGGCTTTCCGTCCGCTGTTTGCAGCACTGGCGACAGCCGGCCTGCTCGCCGCGACGCTGGCCGGCTGCGGCGAGGCCAACAGCAAAGCCGCGGCCGCGGCGCCGCCAGCGCCGCCGGTCTCGGCGGCCCTGGTACTGGAACAGCCGGTCGCCGAAACCCAGGAGTTTTCCGGACGGCTGGAAGCGGTCGAACGGGTCGAGATCCGCTCGCGTGTCAGCGGTTTCATTACAGCCGTCAACTTCAAGCCGGGCAGCGAAGTGAAAAAGGGAGATGTCCTGTTCGTGGTCGACCCGCGTCCTTACCAGGCCGAGGCAAACCGCGCGTCCGCCGCTGCAGCCTCGGCGCGCGCCAAGCTGGAACTGGCGCGGCGCGAACTGGCGCGCGCCGAGAGCCTGCTGGCCGACAAGGCGATCGCGAAACGCGAGTTCGACGAGGCGCTGGCGGCGCAGAAGGAACTCGAGGCCAATGCCAGCGCCGCCCAGGCGCAAGTCGAATCGGCGCGCCTGAACCTGGCCGATACCCGTGTGGTGTCGCCGATCGATGGCCGCGTCTCGAAAGCCGAGATTACGCTCGGCAACCTGGTCGACCCGACTGCCGTGCTGACCTCGGTCGTGTCCATGAAACGCATCTATGCCAGCTTCGACGGCGACGAGGAAACCTACCTGCGGGTGGGCGCCCGCGCCCAGCAGGGCACGCCGGTCACGGTTCGCGTCGGCCTGGCCAACGAACAGGGCTTCCCGCATGAAGGACGCCTCGAATTCGTCGACAACCAGCTCGACGCCCGCACCGGCAGCGTGCGCATGCGCGCCCTGTTCGAGAACGGCGACCGTACGCTGGTGCCGGGCCTGTTCGCACGTGTCCAGCTGGGCGCGGCCGACAGCCGCAAGGCGGTCCTGATCAGCGACCGCGCCGTGAGCACGGACCAGAGCCGCAAGTTCGTGGTCGTGGTCGATGCCACCAACAAGGCCGAATACCGGCAAGTCACGCTGGGCCCGGTCATCGACGGCCTGCGTGTGGTGCGCACGGGACTGAAGGGGGGCGAGAAAATCGTCGTCAATGGCCTGCAGCGCGTGCGTCCGGGCGAGCCGCTGGCGCCGCGCTTGGTGCCGATGGATGCGGCGCTGGCGCTGGCAGCAGCACCCCAGGCCAAGGAGTGATGCGATGAATTTTTCCCGCTTCTTTGTCGACAAGCCGATCTTCGCGGTAGTGCTGTCGGTGCTGATTTTTGTCGCCGGCCTGATCTCGATCTTCCGGCTGCCGGTGTCCGAGTACCCTGACGTGGTGCCACCTTCGGTGGTGGTGCGCGCGCAGTACCCCGGCGCCAACCCCAAGGTGATCGCCGAAACCGTGGCCGCGCCCCTGGAAGAGCAGATCAACGGGGTCGAGAACATGCTGTATATGTCCTCGCAAAATACCTCGGACGGCGCCCTGATGCTGACGCTGACGTTTGCCATCGGCACCGATATCGAGCAGGCCGAGTCGCAGGTGCAGAACCGCGTCCAGCGCGCGCTGCCGCGCCTGCCCGAGGAGGTGCGCCAGATCGGCGTCACCACCGTCAAAAGCTCGCCCAACCTGACCATGGTGGTGCACCTGAAGTCACCGGACGGGCGCTATGACGACCTGTACCTGCGCAATTACGCGACCCTGAACGTCAAGGACCGCCTGGCCCGCATCGATGGCATGGGCGAGGTGCAGCTGTTCGGCTCGGGCGACTATGCGATGCGCGTCTGGCTCGACCCGCAGAAGGTCGCCGCGCGCGGCCTGACGGCAGGCGACGTGGTCGACGCCATCCGCGAGCAGAATGTCCAGGTCGCGGCCGGCGTCATCGGCCAGGGGCCGACCAAAGGCGCCGATTTCCAGCTTACCGTGAATACCCAGGGCCGCCTCGAGACGGTCGAGGAGTTCGGCGCGATCATCGTCAAGACCGGCGACGATGGCGCAACCACCTTGCTGAAAGACGTGGCGCGCCTGGAAATGGGTTCGAACTCGTACGCGCTGCGTTCGCTCCTGAACAACAAGTCGGCGGTCGCGATCCCGATCTTCGAGGCGCCGAATGCGAATGCGTTGCAGCTGTCGACTGACGTGCGCGCCACGATGGCCGAGCTGTCGAAAGAGTTTCCGGAAGGCGTCGAATACAGCATTGTGTACGACCCGACCCAATTCGTGCGCGAGTCGATCGACTCCGTCATCGCCACCCTGTTCGAGGCCATCGTGCTGGTCGCGCTGGTGGTGATCGTGTTCCTGCAAAGCTGGCGCGCTTCGCTGATCCCGCTGCTGGCGGTGCCGGTATCGGTGGTCGGCACCTTTGCAGTGATGCTGATGTTCGGCTTCTCGATCAACACGCTGTCGCTGTTCGGCCTGGTGCTGGCGATCGGCATCGTGGTCGACGATGCCATCGTCGTCGTCGAGAACGTCGAGCGCAACATCACCAACGGCCTGTCGCCGCATGACGCGACGATCCAGGCCATGAAGGAAGTGTCCGGCCCGATCATCGCCATCGCCCTGGTGCTGTGCGCCGTGTTCGTGCCGATCGCCTTTGTCTCCGGCCTGACCGGGCAGTTCTACCGCCAGTTCGCGTTGACCATCGCCATTTCCACGGTGATTTCGGCCTTTGCCTCGCTGACGCTGGCCCCGGCATTGTCGGCCGCGCTCCTGAAAGCCCACGACGCGCCGAAGGACCGCCTGACGCGCATCATCGACCGGCTGTTCGGGCGCTTCTTCGCCGGCTTCAACCGCTTCTTCGGGCGCGCTTCGCACCGTTACGAGGGCGGGGTGCAGACTGTGTTGCGCCGCAAGACCCTGTCGCTGGCCGTGTATGCGCTGCTCGCCGTCGGCGCGGTGTTCATGTTCAAGGCGGTGCCGCCCGGCTTCGTGCCGCAGCAGGACAAGGCTTACCTGATCGGCTTTGCCCAGCTGCCGGATGCGGCCTCGCTCGACCGCACCGACGCCGTGATACGCAAAATGTCGGCCATCGCCCAGGAAATTCCCGGCGTCGAGTCGTCGATTGCCTTCCCGGGCCTGTCGATCAACGGCTTTACCAACGCGCCGAATGCCGGCATCGTGTTCACGGGCCTGAAGCCCTTCAGCGAACGGCGCGGCAGGGACCAGACGGCGGAAGCCATCGCCGCCGAAATCAACAAGCGCATGGGCGCCGTCGAAGACGCCTTCGTCATGGTGCTGTCGCCCCCGCCGGTGAACGGCCTGGGCACGACCGGCGGCTTCAAGATGATGCTGGAAGACCGCGGCAACCTGGGCTACGACGCCTTGTACAAGGCAACCCAGGCGATGCAGGCGAAAGCCTGGGCCGAACCGCGCCTGCAAGGCGTGTTCTCGAGCTTCCAGATCAACGTGCCGCAGCTGTATGCGGACGTCGACCGGGTGAAAGCCAAGCAGCTCGGCGTGCCGCTGCAGAGCATTTACCAGACCCTGCAGGTGAACCTTGGTTCGCTCTACGTGAACGACTTCAACAAGTTCGGCCGCACCTACCAGGTACGGGTGCAGGCGGACGCTCCCTTCCGCTCGCAGCCGGAGCAGATCGCCCAGCTGAAGGTCAGGAGCAGCACGGGCGAAATGATCCCGCTGTCGTCGCTGATGCAAGTGAAGGACACTTATGGTCCGGACCGCGTGCAGCGCTACAACGGCTACGTTTCGGCCGACATGAACGGCGGCCCGGCGGCGGGCGTGTCCTCGGGCCAGGCCCAGGCCATCATGGAGCAGATCGCGAAGGAGACGCTGCCCAAGGGAATCGCCTATGAATGGACCGACCTTACCTACCAGGACATCCTGTCGGGGAACACGATGATCTACGTCTTCCCGCTGTGCGTGTTGCTGGTGTTCCTGGTGCTGGCGGCCCAGTACGAAAGCTGGACGCTGCCGCTGGCCGTGATCCTGATCGTGCCGATGTCGATCCTGTGCGCGCTGGCCGGCGTAAAACTCACCGGCGGCGACAACAACGTGTTCACCCAGATCGCGCTGTTCGTGCTCGTGGGACTGGCCTCGAAGAACGCAATCCTGATCGTCGAATTCGCTCGCGAGCTGGAACACCATGGCCGCAGCGTGGTCGAGGCCGCGCTCGAAGCGAGCCGCCTGCGCCTGCGTCCGATCCTGATGACCTCGATCGCTTTCATCATGGGTGTGCTGCCGCTGGTGTTTTCCAGCGGCGCCGGCGCCGAGATGCGCCAAGCGATGGGTGTCGCCGTGTTCGGCGGCATGCTGGGCGTGACCTTCTTCGGCCTGTTCCTCACGCCGCTGTTCTATGTATTACTGCGCTCGTTCGCAAAACGGTTCGAAAAACCGGCGGCGCGACCAGCGCTGGCCGTGCACCACGAAGGAGTTCCGCAATGAAAATGATGATTGCAAGGGGCGTCGCGCCGCTCATGGCCGCACTGCTCTTGAGCGCCTGCGCGGCGCCAGCCTTCCGCCAGCCGCAGGTCGAGGTGCCGGTCGCGTTCAAGGAAACGCCCAATGGGGTGCGCCTGGCCGCCGACGGCAGCCTTTGGCGGCCGGCCCGTTCGGCCGAAACGCAGGCCCGTGGCGAATGGTGGCTGGCGTTCCAGGACCCGGCTTTGAATGAGCTCGTCGGCGAAGCAACGCGCAAGAATGCCAGCCTGGCGGTGGCCGCGGCCCGCGTCAAACAGGCGCGGGCAATTACCGGTATCGCGCAGGCCGATCGCGTGCCGCAAGTGGGCCTCGGTGTCGGCGCCCAGCGTGGGCGGCCATCGGCGCTGGAGGCGGGGCTTTCGCAGGGTAGTAGCGTCGCGCCGCGCAACACCTACACGGCCAGCCTGAGTGCGAGCTATGAAGTCGACCTGTTCGGCCGCGTGGCCGCCAACGTCGAGGCGGCGCGCCAGGACGCTGGCGCGCTCGAGGCAAGTTACCGCTCGGTGCTGCTGTCGCTGCAGGCGGACGTGGCCCAGACCTGGTTCCGGCTGCGCGCGCTCGACGCCGAACTCGAGACGCTCGAACGGGCAGTGCGCCTGCGCGAAGAAAACGTGGCGATCAACCAGCGCCGCTTCGATCTGGGCGACATCGGCGAATTCGACCTGACGCGGGCCAGGGGCGAGCTGGCGACGACCCGCGCCGAAGCGGTCGGCCTGCAGCGCCAGCGCACGACGGCCGAGCATGCGCTGGCGGTCCTGCTGGGGCGACCGGCGGCGCATTTCACGGCGCCCGTGAACCCGCTGCCTGATACCGTCGCGCTGCCCGTCATCCCGGCCGGGCTGCCCTCGACGCTGCTCGAGCGCCGTCCCGACATCGCCATCGCCCAGCGCACCATGGAGGCGGCGAATGCCCGCATCGGCGTGGCGCGCGCGGCGATGTTCCCGGCACTCGACATCAGCGCTGCGGGCGGCGGCGTCGGCGGCGCGATGGCCGAGGCCTTCAAGTGGAGCAGCGGTTCGTGGGTGCTGGGCGCGCTGCTGTCCCTGCCCGTGATCGACGGCGGGCGCAACGCGGCGAACGTCGCGCGCAGCGAAGCCGGGCTGGAAGAAGCCGTCGGCGCCTGGCGCCAGAGCGTGCTGGGCGCCTTTGCCGAAGTCGAGGATAACCTGGCCGGGCTGCGCATCCTGGACGAGCAGGGCGCGCAGCTGGACGAAGCGGTGCGCGCGGCGCGCCGCTCGGCGGAACTCGCGCGCAGGCTGCATGACGCGGGCCGCTCGAGCTACCTCGACCTGCTCGACGCCCAGCGCAACCTGGCCGCGGCCGAACGCAGCGCGGTCCAGCTGCGCGGCAGCCGCGCCCTGACCACGGTGGCGCTGATCCGCGCGCTCGGCGGCGGCTGGGATGCGCCGGCGCCACCGGATGGCCAGGCGCGGCGCTAAACGATTCCTGTGTGCCCTTTGCGGCGGCCCGTCCTGGCGGTCCGCCGTTTTTTTGTGTGCACTGCGATGGCTGGGGACGGCTAGAATGGCCGCATGACCTCCTCCGCACCCTCGAACGACAAGACATTGAGCGGTCTGGCCCCAGTGCTGCGGCCGGATACCCGCATCCTCATCCTCGGCAGTTTTCCCGGCGCCCAGTCGCTCGCCGCTGCCCAGTACTACGCCCATCCGCGCAACCAGTTCTGGCCCCTGGTCTCAAGGCTGGCCGGCGAAGACCTGGTGGCGCTGCCGTATGCCGCGCGCCTGGAGCGCCTGCTGGCGCACCGCATCGGCTTGTGGGACGTGCTGGGCGCCTGCGAACGCGAAGGCAGCCTCGACTCGGCCATCCGCAAACCGGCGGCCAACGATTTCGACCGCCTGCACACCCTGTGCCCGCAACTGGAGACGGTCGGCTTCAACGGCCAGGCCTCGGGCAAGTTTGCCCCCTTGTTTGCCGATGCCGGCTACCGGACGGTGGTGCTGCCCTCGAGTTCACCCGCGCACATGGCGATGACCTTCGAGCAGAAGCTGCAGGTGTGGCGGCAGCTGGTCGATGCCGGGCCCGACCGCCCATCCCCCGCGCAAGGCTCCCTGCTCTGACAGACGGATGCCGGGCAGTGGCGCTTACGCCAGGTGAATCGGAATGCCGCGTGCGCGATATGGCGCGAGTAACTCCGCCGGCACGCTGGCCATGGTCACCAGCCCCGATAGTTCATCCAGTGGAATGACCTGGTAGGGCGAGGCCGTTGCCAGCTTTTCGGGCGAGGCCAGCACGATCGTTTCGGCAGCGACCGCGCTCAGCGCCCGCTTGACGCCGGCCTCTTCGAAGTCGCCCGTCGACAGCCCCGCCTCGGGGTGCACGCTGCACACGCCCATGAAGTAGACGTCGGCCCGCACCTGGCGGATCGCCTCTACCGTCGCCGAACCCACGCCCACCACGGAATGCTTGAACAGGCGTCCGCCCAGCATGATGACCTCGATGCCCGGGTGCGCAACCAGGTCGACGGCGACCGACGGGCTGTGGGTGATCACGGTCGCGCGCAGGTGCGGTGGCAAGTGCCGCACCAGGTGGCTTGACGTGGTACCGCCATCGATGAAAACGACTTGCCCCGGCTGGATCAGCTGCGCGGCGGCGCGGCCGATCGCGCTCTTGTCGTCCACGGCGATGTGCTGGCGCGCGGCGAAGTCGGCCATCGCAGGGGAGGCGGGCAGCGCCCCGCCGTGCACGCGCTGCAGCAGGCCTTCGCCGGCCAGGTCGCGCAGGTCGCGCCGGATCGTGTCTTCGGAGACCTCCAGCAGGCCGGCAGCGGTTTTGGCGACGATCTTGCCTTCCTGCTTGAGCAGGTCGAGGAGGATGAGTTTACGTTCGGATGTCAACATGGCTGCATGATTTATCTTGATGTTGCACGATTTTGCACGTTAGTAGCGTAAAACACAAACAAAACGGAGATTAGCATGCAGGATTATGTCCGAATCCGCGCCGAGCAACTGCTCGCGGACGACTGGCACGTGCTGAAAAAAAACAACCTTCGATTACCGACGGCACGACGGCCGCTGGCAGACGCTGACGCGGGAAACCTATGACCGCGGCAATGGCGCCACCGCCCTCCTGTACAACCTGCAGCGCCGCACGGTACTGCTGACGCGCCAGTTCCGCTTCCCGGCCTACGTCAACGGACATGATGGCTTCCTGATCGAGGCCGCCGCCGGCCTGCTTGACGACGCCAGCCCGGAACAGCGCATCCGCGCCGAGCTGGAAGAAGAAACCGGGCGCCGCGTCCAGCACCTGCGCAAGGTGTTCGATGTGTTCATGAGTCCCGGCTCGGTGACCGAGCGGCTGCATTTTTTTGTGGGCGAATATGATGCCGGCTCGCAGGTGGGCGCGGGCGGCGGCCTGGAGGCGGAGGGCGAAGACATCGAGGTGCTCGAGCTCGACGCCGACGAGGCGCTCGCCATGGTGGCGCGCGGCGAAATCATGGACGGCAAGACCGTCATGCTGCTGCAATACCTGCACCTGCACCTGCATGTGCTCAAGCCGCGCAGCATGATGATCCTGGTCGCCGACCGGATGCTCGCGGCGGCCGAGGAACGCGGCCTGCTCATCTATCGCGACCTGGCCGCCGTTCCCTACGAGGTTGCCAAGGCATCGGACTGAGCAGCTACGCAACGGATTCGTGCCGCCGCCGCGCGCCGGACAGCAAATGCTGACCCAACCGTACGCGCTTTCGCCAACCGTGTTACACTGTGTTCAGTCGAAGAGGTCCTGGTGATCTCCGCGGCATCCCGCAACAGCCCGCAGTGCGATATGTGTAATGTCGCCGCGACCAGCAAAGCGGGATTGTGATTCGAGATACGTTGGTCGACTTACACCGATGGAGGCACTACGCAGATAGCGTGGGCGTCCAGGGCTCCGCACCTTGCAGATAGCATCGGCTGGAGCAGCGATACAAGCATTGGCAATACATTGAAACGAAGCCCGCAGCAAGCGGGCTTTTTTTTCTCTCCCGCGCAGGTCGGCGTCCGGCTGCAGTCCCGGATCGAAGCCGCCGCCGTCAACTATCCGCCCGAAGCGGCCCATCCACTTTTACTCCGATCCAGTCGCCTCAAGCACTGGCATCCAGCAGCATCGTCGCGGCGCCGTTATCTTGCGCCAGCTCGCAGTACAAACCTCTCAAAGGAATAACAACATGGCAAAAGAAGAACTCATCGAAATGAATGGCCTCGTCACCGAAGTGCTGCCGGAACTGCGTTTCCGCGTCGACCTCGAAAACGGCCACAAGCTGATCGCCTATACCTCGGGCCGGATGAAGAAAAACCACATCCGCATCTTGATGGGCGACAAGGTGACGCTCGAACTGTCGCCTTACGACCTGAACAAGGGCCGTATCGTCTTCCGTCACATCGAACAGCGCGGCACCCCGGCGCCACGCGCCGGCGGCTTCCAGCGCCGCCGTTAATCGGCTTGCACTAAGCAGTCTGCACTAAGTCGGCTGCACCAAGCCGGCTGCACTAAGCCGGCTGCACTAAGCCGGCTCGGCTGCCTCCAGCGCTGCGCGGACACTTTCCAGCGCCGCCGCCGCGGGCAGCAACAGCAATGCGGCGGCCCCGGTCATGGGGCCGCGCGCAGCAATTCCCAGTACTACCGCGGGCAAGCCGCGCACGACCGTCGTGTCAACGACCAGTTGCAGCCGCGCTTGCCCCGTTCCCCCACATTCCACCCGTGATCCGCACAGGCGCGCCAGCTTCGCCGGCGCCAGGTTGATGCCGGGCGCATGCAGGGCCAGCGACGGCCTGCCGAGCAGGATCGTCCAGCCGGCCCGCAAGGTCGCCATCCATCCGGCGGCAGGCAATCCCGATCCACCATCGTTCGCGATGCGCACGTCGAGCGCCCTGAGCTCGGGCCGTGGCGGGAGATCGCGCGCCTGCGTGATTCGCGTCACCAGTCCGGCTCGGCGCAGGCAGACCAGCACCCACCAGCCGGGATCCCATTCGCCCGGATACAGGCCGAGCCGCGCCGAGGACGGGAAGGCATGATGGTTGTTGTGCCAGGATTCCCCCATCGTCAGCAGCGAGGTCCAGCCGATATTGCGTCCCTGGACGGCTGCGCCATCGACTGCATGGTGCATGCCGCCGTGGTTGTGCGCAAAATACCCGATCAGCCAATGTCCGGCCACGCCGGCCGTGATGCGCGCACAGACACCCCAGACCACGAAGGCCCAGCCGCCCAGCAGGTACAAGAGCACGGCGGGCGGCAGCTGCTGCAGCATCCAGGTCCGCTCCAGGAAGCGGTAGAAGCGGTCCTGGGCAATCGCGGCCGACAGTTCGATGCGCGGCGGGCGATCGAGCCTGAGCTCGCAAAACAGTTGCCACCAGCCGTCGGCGAGCAGCGTGCGCCCATGGCGCAGGTAGGGATGGCAGTCCTCCTGGCGCTGCGCGTAGTCGCGCAGGTCGTGCTGGCGCAGCAGCCCGATCGGACCCGACAGGCCGACTTGGACCCCGAGATACACCAGCAAGTATTCCAGCCACTTCGGACAGTCGAAACTGTTGTGGATCAGCTTGCGATGGCTGCCGAGCGAGTGGCCCAGCAGCAGCACCATGCCGGTGACCGACGCAAACAGCGCCAGCGCACTCCAGCTGAAGGTGAGGGCGCCGCCGACGAGCGCCACGCCAGCCATCGACCCGAGCCACAAGGACTTCAGCGGCGACCAGGCCACCCGGCCCGCATTCACATCGCCCGGATCCTCGTCCGGGGCGGTAATCGATCGGTAGTCGCTGGGTGGTTGTGGCATGTCGTCTCCGGTGTCAGTCGGGCTTACGTTCTTTGGCGAGCTTGGCCGAGGTGCGTTTCAGGGGCGCGGCCGTCGGGCACAGTCCGAACAGGAAACCGGACAGGTGGTTGGCCAGGTGATCGGCGTTCAGGCGGTAATACACGTATTGCCCGCGCCGCTCGCCGCTCACCAGTTCCGCGTTTTCCAGCACCGACAGGTGGCGCGAAATGGCCGGCGTGCTGATGCCGAGCTGCGCGGCCAGTTCGCTGGTCGTCAGCTCGGCACTGTTGAGCAGGGCAAGGATCTTGCGGCGCGGGGTCGACGCCAGGGCGTCGAAGATTTTGTCGATACTCATTTCGAACCCATTTCACACTCATTTCCAGTTTATTTCAGAATTAACTAATTCGTTAATTGATTGTGCGTCCGGGGACGGACCTTGTCAAGCGCCGGCGGCACGTGTGCCGATGCCCGCTAGTTCAGGCGCGGAGCCGGGCGCTGGCGCGGCATGCCGGCCGCGCTGGAGGCACTCGCGGCGCGCAGGTGCGCCAGTTTCGCCGCATAGCGTTCGCGCGTGTCGGCACGCACGCTGGTATCGCGCGCTAGCGCCAGTTGCCTGGCTGCCGGGTCCAGTTCTCCCAGGCCCAGGTGGGCCACTCCCAGCCAGAAATGAAACTCGTCGTTGTAGGGCGCACGCGCCACTTCGCGCGCGAACAGGGCGCGGGCGCGGGCGAAGTCGTTCGCGCGCCAGGCCGCCATCCCCTGGTCGAAATAGTGGAAAGGCGGCGCCGGATGCAGCCGGGCGATGCGCTGCATGAGCGCTTCCGATTCGGCCGCCTTGCCGTTGACGGCCAGCAGCGGCGCCAGGTTCTGCATCACCAGCAGGCTGTCGGGCTTCTGCTCGAGGGCGGCGCGGTAGACGCGTTCTGCCAGCAGCGGCCGGCCGCTGCGCTGGTAGATGACGCCCAGCGTGTTGTAGGCGGCCAGGGTCGAGGGACGTATGCGCAGTGCCTCGCGCACCAGCCAGTATGCCTCGGCGTCGCGCCCCTGGACCAGTTCCTCGACGGCGCGGTTGTTCAGGTAGAGGGCAACGATATCGTCTTCTTCCAGTTCGCGCGTGCGCAGCCGGCCGGCATCGCGTGACGGCAGGAAGTCGACCGTCAGCTCGCTGTCTGCATCATAGGAGTTCGGCGCGGGCGCGCGCGGCGCCAGGTGGATATTGACGTGCTCGCTGACCAGGTACAGCGCATTGGCGCGGCTCCAGGCTGCGACGGTTTCGACGCGCTGGAAGCGTACCCGCATGCCCAGTTCGCGCGCGAATGCGGCCGTCATGATCACCAGCGACAGGCAGTTGCCCGAACGCTGAGCGTAAGTCTGCGCGGCCGTCTGGGTGCGCGTGGCGTCGTAGTCGAGCTGCAGGTCGCTCTTGTCGTAGAGCGCCTTCACCAGGCCGCGCGCCGCGCCGTGTTCACGCAGCTTCGCCTGGAAAGCGCGGCTGCGCAGGTGCGCCGACATGGCGGGACTCAGGGTGAACAGGTCGGACGCCGTGACCGCGGCGGCGGGGGCAGGGAAGGCGGTATCGTCGAGCAGCCCGGCCAATGGGGGCGACTGCGGGGGCGGGGCGGCGCAGCCGGTCAACAACACGCACAGCAGCAGGGTCCAGGTTCGCATAGCGCCTCCGTTACCGGTCATCTCCTTCCAGTATCGGCCGCTTGCGTGGTGCTGTCAAAGCATGGCGCTCTGTGATTGCTTGGTGATCGCTCAGTGATCGTCGTGCAGGGCTTCTTCGAGTTCGTCGAGCAGCTCGGCGGTTTCGTCGTCGTCGAGCGACAGGTAGGCCTGGGCGCGCGCGCCGCCCTTGTCCCATTCCGGGGAGCCGGCCAGGCCCTGGTAGCGGCAGATCGCGCGCTCGGCCAGCAGCGACAGCGCCACCAGCGAGCGCACCGCGTCGGCCGTAGCGTCGTCCTCGAGCACCGCGTAATCGTGGTGGTGCAGGATGGCCCAGGCCACGTCGCTCGACAGGCCCCAGTTACGCGCCAGCAGGGTGCCGACGGCGGCGTGGTTGGTGCTGTGCCGTTCGTCCTCGACCGCCGTGAAGGCGCGCAGCGGCTCGGCGCCGGCGTCGAGGAAGGTGGTGTCGTAGCCGGGGAAGCGGCTCATCAACAGGGGCATGCCGGTGTCGCAGAACAGCCCGAAAGTGTGGGCGATGTCGGGCGCGCCGATGCGCAGGCGGCGCGACAGGAACATCATGGCGTGCGAGCGCCGGGTCGAGACGTCCCAGAAGTTTGCCAGCGCCGGGTTCTCGACGGGAATGGCCTGCCGTGCCAGCAGGCCGGTCATCAGCGCCGCCACCTGGTTAATGCCGAGGAACAGGATGGCCTGCTCGATCGACTTGGCGCGGCGTCCGCCGAACAGCGACGAATTGGCGAGCTTCAGCAACGCGCCGGCCATGCCGACGTCGCGCGCGACGATACGCCCGATCCGCTCGGGCGAAGGATCGGCGCACGCCAGCTCGGCCTGCAGGTCGGCCAGCAGGCCGGGGCGGGGCGGGATGCGGATCGACTTGATCAGTTCGTCGAGAGGGTCATATGCAGCTGGGGCGGTCGCAATAGCGCTCGCCTGAGCTGCAACACGGGTAAGGCGACCTGGCATTGCTTTAGCGGCAACTGTACTCATCGGAAGGGATGTTCAGGAGGAATAAAAGCGGAGACCGACACTATAAACCAGGCTGAATTTCCTTGCAGCAACAGACTGCGTTGTGTGGCAAAACGGACAGAACGGTGTTGCGCAGGCGTCTAGAATCGCTTCCATGAATCCAACGACGAATCTGACAACCCTTGCAGGAATCGATTTCACCGCCCCGGCGGACGAGGTTGCGCGCCGCCTGATCGGGGTGGTGGTGCTGGTGGACGGCATCGGCGGGCGCATCGTCGAAACCGAGGCCTATGACCGCGAGGACCCGGCCTCGCACGCCTTTTCCGGGCCGACCGAGCGCAACATGGCCATGTTCGGCCCGCCTGCGCATGCCTACGTCTATCGCTCCTACGGTATCCACTGGTGCCTGAACTTCGTCTGCCGCGAGGAGGGGCACGGCGCCGGGGTTCTGATCCGGGCGATCGAGCCGCTTGCCGGGCTGGAGACCATGCGCGCGCGGCGCGACGCCCAGGATGCGGTGCAGCTGTGTTCCGGCCCCGGCAAGCTGTGCCAGGCGCTGGACGTGACGCGCGCCTTCAACGGCCGCTCGCTGGCGCAGCCGCCCTTCCTGCTCGAGGCGGCCGCGCCCGGGCTGGAAGTGGTGGCCGGGCCGCGCATCGGCATCTCCAAGGCGATGGACGTGCCCTGGCGTTTCGGCCTGGCCGGCTCGCGTTTCGTCAGCCGCCCGTTCAAGTAACGCTGGACCGGCGGCGCCGCCCGGCAGCGTCGCCTTGGTCGCTGTGGGTGAGGGCGCGCGGCGCGCGCGTGCGCAGCGGGCTGTCCGGGGCACGCCGCTCGAGCGGGTCGTGAAACGCCTCGGTGCCGTCGCCCGCCTCGTTGTCCTGCGAATCGGCTTGTGATGCCGAGAAGGGTTCGACGCCCTCGATCTGGAACACGGACACCGCGCGCGCCAGGTTCACCGTCTGCTCGTGCAGGCTTTCGGCGGCGGCAGCCGCCTCCTCGACCAGCGCCGCGTTCTGCTGGGTCATGTCGTCCATCTGACCGACTGCGCGGTTCACTTCGGCGATGCCCTCGGCCTGCTCGGTGCTGGCCACGCTGATGCGCTCGATGATGTCGTTCACCTGCTGCACCGAGGCCACGATGTGGCCCATGCTGCTGCCCGCTTCGTTGACCGATACCGCGCCGCCGTCGATGATCGCCACCGAATCGGCGATCAGGGCCTTGATCTCCTTGGCCGCGGCCGCCGAACGCTGGGCCAGCGTGCGCACTTCGGAGGCCACCACGGCAAAGCCGCGCCCCTGTTCGCCGGCGCGCGCCGCCTCCACCGCGGCGTTCAGCGCCAGGATATTCGTCTGGAACGAGATGCCGTCGATGACGCCGATGATCTCGACGATCTTGCGCGAGCTGGCGCGGATCGATTCCATCGTCGTCACCGCGCGGCCGACGGCCTGGCCGCCGTGCGAAGCCAGGCGCGCCGCTTCCGCCGCCAGGTCGGTCGCCAGGCGCGCATTGTTGGCGTTGTCCTTCACGGCCACGGTCAGGGTTTCCATGGCGCTGGCGGTTTGCTCGAGCGAGCCGGCCTGCATTTCGGTGCGGGTCGACAGGTCCAGGTTGCCGGTGGCGATTTCCTTCGAGGCGGTGTCGATCGAGCGCACCGAGGTCAGTATCGCGTGCAGCGTCGTGTTCAGGGTGGCGATCGTGTGGTCGAGCGCGCGCGAGGTGTCGGCGATCTCGTCGCGGCCCGTGCTGGCGGTGGCGCTGGCCAGGCGGCCTTCGGCCAGCTCCGCGACTACGTCAGAAATGGCGCGGATGTCGGCCAGCATGGCGCGCCGCACCAGCATCGTTACGGCGAGCGAGAGCGCGATCGACAGCACCACCAGCACCGCCATCGACATCCCCAGCGTGCGGAACTCGTCGCCGGCCGCCGCATAGGCTTCTTCGCTCAGGCGCGTTTCCAGCGTCGACAGCTCGGCCAGCCGGGCGTTCAGGATGCCGAAGTCCTTTTCCGCCTTCTGCATCGAGTTGGTGGCGATCGACTGGTCGACCTGCGCCATCTCGATCGTTTCCAGCACCCCCTTGCGGTAGGCCGCCAGCGCCGTGCTGGAAGCGTCGATCAGCTTGCGCTCGGCGGGATTGGCCACTTTCGCCAGCGCGTCCAGGCGGGTCTTGATGTCGCCGTGTTTCTTGTTGATGTCGCCAATCAGGGCGTCCAGGCGGTTCTTGGCGAAGCTGCCGCTGATCCAGGCCAGCAGCTGGTAGATGTTCGCGTGCGCGTATTTGGCGTCACCGGCGACATCGGCCGTGTCCTGCAGGCGCGCCGCGCGCACCTGCACCATGTTCTCGAGCGAGGCATGCTGGCGCACCATGCCGTAATAGGCGGCGCCGGAGAGCAGCGTCAGCAGCACCAGCACCAATCCCGGCGCCAGCAGCAGCTTCGGGCCAATCCGTAGTTTTTTCAGCATGCTCTTCTCCTGTACCAATAAAAAAGGCGGCCGAAGCCGCCCCAGGTGGAACCGCGCTTACTTCTTGTAGAGACCCGCTTCCAGGATGACACCGTCGACCAGCAGGATATAGGTGGTCTTTGGCTCGATCTTGCCGCTGGTCGGGTTCTTGTACATGTAGTCGACCCAGCCCTTGCCCTTGGCGGCGGCCAGCTCGATGATCTCGCGGCGGTATTTCTTGCCGTTCGCATCGGGTACGTCGGTCAGGTCCTTGCCGACGATCGACGGGTTGTACGGGTGCGCCAGAACAATGCCGGTCTTGACGTCGCGCAGGTCGACATACAGCTCGCCCTGGACGAAATCCGGATCCTTGGCGTTGATGCGCTTCATCATTTCTTCCTTGCCCTTGGCCTTGACCAGGGCGGCGCCGCGTTCAGCCATCGCGATCGCGTCTTTTACAGTGGGTTCGTTGGCCAGTGCACCGGAGCAGGCAAGTCCGAGGCACAGGGCGGTGGCAGTGGCGAGCAGCTTCATGGAGACAATCCTTTCGATAAGACGTGCATGGAGTGGAACTTTCCTAAGTGCATTGAGGAATGTACGCTCCACTTCCTGCAGGCAATTTGTGCCATCGCAAGCGGGTAAGGAGTGCGGAAAGGATGCAACATGTCTTGAAGCAAAGAAACATGCGCCACGGAAATCTTTAACACTTTCTGTTGATTGTGTGCAACTCCAACATGCCCTACGGCTCCTACGATAAATTCTCGTCGGCAATTTCTTAGTCAAGAATTCGACCGGCGTCCCACCATCTTTCCTTTCCAGGAGCATGACGTGACCACCACCGAAACGACGCCCGCCAAGTTCAAGCCCTATACGCGCCAGACCATCGCGCTTGCGCGCCAATGGCAATGGATGAGCCCTGACCTGCAGGAGGCCGTGCAGGTGGTTTCGCATGTGCTGCCGTTTCGGGTCAATGAATATGTGCTCGACCAGCTGATCGACTGGGACCGCATCCCGGACGACCCGATCTTCCGCCTGACCTTCCCGCACCGCGACATGCTGCCCGCCCGCGAATACGAACAGCTGCGCGACCTGGTGCTGCACAAGAAGGACAACGCCGCCACGGCAAAGCTGGTGCACCAGATCCGCATGCGCATGAACCCGCACCCGGCCGGCCAGATGACCCACAACGTCCCGCGCGTCAACGATGCGCCGCTCAAGGGCTTGCAGCACAAGTACAAGGAAACCGTGCTGTTCTTCCCGAGCTCGGGCCAGACCTGCCACTCCTACTGCACCTTCTGCTTCCGCTGGCCGCAGTTCGTCGGCATGGACGACATGAAGTTCGATGCCCGCGAGTGCTCGGAACTGGTGTCCTATCTCGCCACCCACCCGGACGTGACCGACGTCCTGATCACCGGCGGCGACCCGATGATCATGAATACGCGCTCGCTGGCCGAATTCCTGGAGCCGCTGCTGGCGCCCGAGCTGGCCCACATCCAGAACATCCGCATCGGCACCAAGTCGGTGGCCTACTGGCCGCAGCGCTACGTCTCGGACAAGGATTCGGACGACCTGATGCGCCTGTTCGAGCGCGTGGTCAAGGCCGGCAAGAACCTGGCGATCATGGGCCACTACAACCACGCGGTCGAGCTGCGCCATCCGATTGCCCAGCAGGCGGTGAAACGCATTGTCGGCACCGGTGCCACGCTGCGCATGCAGGGTCCGCTGATCCGCCACATCAACGAAGACCCGAAGAGCTGGGCCGAGCTGTGGACCACTGGCGTGCGCCTGGGCGCGATTCCCTACTATATGTTCGTCGAGCGCGACACCGGCCCGAGCGACTACTTCGCCCTGCCGCTGGCGCGCGCCCACGAAGTCTTCCAGCAGGCCTATTCGATGGTGTCGGGCCTGTCGCGCACCGTGCGCGGGCCCTCGATGAGCGCCTTCCCGGGCAAGGTCGTGATCGACGGTGTGGTGAGTATCAATGGCGAAAAGCTGTTCGCGCTGCAGTTCCTGCAGGCGCGCAATCCGGAATGGGTACGCAAGCCCTTCTTCGCCAAGTACGATGCCGAGGCCACCTGGCTCGACCACCTGAAGCCCGCTTTCGGCCGCAAGAAGTTCTTCTTCGAAGAAGAGGGCGGGGACGGCGGCCACTACACGCCGGCCGGACGGGTGATCCCGATCGTCCAGGCGCAGCACGACCGCCGCGCCAGCGACAGCCAGCCCAGCGCTGCCTGACGCCAAACGCCATGGGCGACCAAACCGCGCCACGCCTGTCCGGCGTGGCGGTTTTCTTCTATGTGTTCCTGCCGTTCGCGCTCGGGCACTACCTGTCCTCGCTGCTGCGCAATGTGAACGCGGTGCTGGCCTCGAACCTGGTCGGCTCGCTCACGCTCACGCCCGGCCAGCTGGGGCTGCTCACCAGTGCGTTCTTCTTTGCCTTCGCGCTGGTGCAGCTGCCGGTCGGGATCGCGCTCGACCGCTACGGTCCGCGCAAGGTGCAGCTGGTGCTGATGCTGCTGGCGGCAGTGGGCGCGCTGATGTTCTCTCGCGGAAACAGCTTCGCGCAGCTGGTGCTGGCCCGTGCGGTGATGGGCTGCGGCTTGGGCGGCTGCTTCATGTCGGCGGTCAAGGCCCTTTCGACCTGGATCGCGCCGACCCGGCTGCCTTCGGTGCACGGCTATCTGATCGCTGTCGGCGGGCTGGGCGCGGCGTCGAGCACCATGCCGGTGCGCATGGTGCTCGAACACACCGACTGGCGCGGCCTGTTCCTCGTGCTGGCGCTCCTGATCGCGGCCAGCGGCGCGCTGATCTGGCTGTTCACGCCGAGGGGCACGCCACCCTCCGGCAGCCGCCCGCCGATGATCGCCTCGATCATGAGCGTCTACCGCAACCCGGTATTTCGCCGCACGACCTCGCTGGTGCTGCTGCCGCACGCGATCTTCTTCGGCATCCAGGGCTTGTGGATCGGGCGCTGGCTGTCGGACGTGGCGCGCTTTCCCGACGATGCGGTGGCCTACCTGCTGTACCTGGGCATGGCGTCCGTCATTTTCGGCGCCATTGCGGTCGGCATGATCACCGAGTGGGCAGGACGGCGCGGCATCACGCCGCTGGACGTCGCCGGCGCCGGCATCTTCCTGTTCGTGCTGGTGCAGGCAGCCTTCGTGTTCGGCTACAGGCCGAGCTTCCAGCTGCTGTCGGTGCTGTTCACGCTGGTGGGCACGATCACCGGCATCGAATACGCGATCGTCGCCCAGAGCATGCCGCGCGAATTGACGGGGCGCGCCGCGACCTGCCTGAACCTCCTGATTTTTGTCGGCGCCTTCCTGGTGCAGGCCGGGTTCGGGCTGGTGATCGGCTTGTGGCAGCCCGATGCCGGCGGCCGCTATCCGGGGCTGGCCTACCAGGCCGCGTTCGGGCTGCTAGTGCTGCTGCAGTTGCCGGGCCTGCTGGGATGGGCGCGGCAGCGGATGGCGCCGGCGTCGGCGGGGGCGGAAGTCGATGTCGACGAGGTGCAGACCGCCGCCTGAGGCTGCACGGCCGCCTGGCGGAATCGCGTGCGACAGTATTGCCGATCTTGCTACAATCGGCTGCTGTTGCCCGATTCCGTTCAGGAGAACACCATGCGCCTTCGCTCGGCCCCCGCCTTTGCTGCAGCCCTGCTGCTCACCCTTGGCGCGTGCGGCGACAGGTCGACCCTTCCCGCCGGTGCCGGTGTCGGCCCAGCGCCAGCGCTGCCGGCGCCCAACAAAAGCCTGATCCCGACGGTCAACATCGCGCCCGCCAAAGGCTGGCCGCAGGGCGGCAAGCCGGCAACGGCCCCCGGCCTGCAGGTCGATGCGCTGGCAACGGGCCTCGACCACCCGCGCTGGCTCCACGTGCTGCCCAACGGCGACGTGCTGGTGGCCGAATCGAACAAGCCGCAAACGCCCGAGACGAAAAAACCGGGTATCAAGGGCTGGATCATGGGCATGGTCATGAAAAAGGCGGGAGCGGGCGTGCCAAGCGCCGACCGCATCACGCTGCTGCGCGACGCCAACGGCGACGGCACGATCGAGACCCGCACGGTCTTCCTCAAGGGCCTGCATTCGCCCTTCGGCATGGCGCTGGTGGGCGAGACGCTGTACGTGGCGAATGCCGATGGCATCGTGCGCTTCCCGTACAGGGAAGGCGCCACCGAGATTACGGACGTCGCGCAGAAGGTGGCGCCGCTGCCGGCCGGGCTGAACCATCACTGGACCAAGAACATCATCGCCAGCCGCGACGGCGGCAAGCTGTACGCCACGGTCGGCTCGAACAGCAATGTCGGCGAAAACGGCATGGAGATCGAGGTCAACCGCGCGGCCATCCTCGAAGTCGACATCAAGAGCAGAGCCACGCGGCTATTTGCCTCGGGCCTGCGCAACCCGAACGGCATGGCCTGGGAACCGCAGACCGGCGTGCTGTGGACGGTCGTGAACGAACGCGACGAGATCGGCAGCGACCTCGTGCCCGACTACCTGACCTCGGTGAAGGACGGCGGCTTCTACGGCTGGCCGTACAGCTATTACGGCCAGAACGTCGACGAGCGCGTCAAGCCGCCGCGCCCGGACCTGGTGGCAAAGGCCATCGTGCCCGATTACGCGCTCGGCGCCCACGTTGCCGCACTCGGCCTGGCCTTTGCCGAAGGCGCAAAGCTCGGCCCGCAGTTCGCCAACGGCGCCTTCATCGGCCAGCACGGCTCCTGGAACCGCAAGCCGCTGTCGGGCTACAACGTCGTCTACGTGCCGTTCGCGAACGGCAAACCGAACGGCAAGCCGGTCGAAGTGCTGAGCGGTTTTGTGGACAAGAACGGCGACGCGCTCGGCCGTCCGGTGGGCGTGGCGATCGACAAGGCGGGCGCCTTGCTGGTGGCGGATGACGTGGGTAATGTCATCTGGCGCGTGCGGGCGGCGCAATAAATCCGCCTACCCGCAGCTCTCCACGAACCACAGCGGCACCGACGTCCACGCAATCCCGATAAACGCCAGCACGGCCGTCCCCGCCGCCGCCCAGTCCAGCAGCGCCGTGTGCTCGTCACCTCCGGCCAGCGTCCCGCGTGCGCGCCAGGCCAGCGCGGCGCAGGCCGCCAGCGCGACGAGCGTCATCACCGCCAGCGGCAGCCGGTGCGGATTGCCCGGCGCGAATCCTGCCGGGCTGCACTGGAACGCCACCAGCACGTAGCAGGCGGCGAAATGCGCCGCCCACACCAGCAGCGGCAGTGTCCCCCGTGTCAGCTTCCTGAAAAACCTTTCGGGCCTCGGTAACTCCTTCAGTAACTCCATCCTTCACTCCATCAGCAGGGGCACGACGTGCACCGCCAGCGCCCCGAGAATGCCCTGCAGCGTCGTGTAATGCCACATCAGGGCGGTGTTGTCGAAGGTGGCGCGGCTGCGCCCCGTCAGGCGGCCCGACCAGGCGCGCGCGGCGAGATACACGCCGGCGATCGCCAGCACGACCACGTGGAAGCCCTGGTAGGCGACGATGGCCGCGATCGTCGCGCTCCAGGCCTGCGAGCGCGGGTCCAGGCCCGCCAGCCCGTAGCCGTGCAGGTCGACGAGGAAGCCGGCCGCCGTGCAGGCAGTGGCCGCCAGCACCAGCCACGGCAGCCAGCGCTTGCCGATGCCGCGCGCGCCCAGCAGCATCAGGGCGGAGCCGGCCACCAGCAGCGCGCCGGACAGCATCGGCCAGATCCGGCCGGGCAGGCTGGCCGAGGGCGGCGGGCAGACCTCCAGCCGCATCGAGATATGGATGTAGGCGAAGACCAGGGAGGCAAAGATGGTCGCGTCCACCACCAGCATGATGATGGTCGCCCACCACGAATGCGAGAGCTTGCCGCGCGCGCCGACGGGCAGCACCAGCGCGTCCGACACTTTCGCATCAAGGATCGGCGGCACCCGGTCCGAGCCCCACAGCCAGACCACGGTGGCGACCACTGCCGCGATGCCGCAGGCCCAGGCGGTGACCATCATTTTGACCGTCAGCAGCAGGAAGAAGCCGGCCGTGCCCGCCGCTGCGATGAAGGGCAGCCAGCTGTCGCCCGGCAGGATCAGGAGGTACAGCGGCTTGCCCGCGATCGGGCTGGTGGCGATCGTTTCACGCCCGCCGCTGACGGTGCCGGGCAGGTAATGCTGTCCCGCTTCGACCTGCTCGGCCAGCCCCGGCTGGTCCCACAGCGGGTCGGCGGAATGCACTTGCGGGATGCTGCGCGTGGCATAGTCTTCGGACGGCAGCCATTCGAGCGTGGACGCATTCCATGGATTGCCGACCGGCTGCTCGGGACGGCGCAGCGTGCGCACGGCGTCGACCACGAACAGCAGCACACCGGCGGCCAGCACGAAGGCGCCGACCGTGGACACCATGTTCAGGGCGTCCCAGCCCATCTCCGCCTGGTAGGTATACACCCGGCGCGGCATGCCCATGAGTCCCGTGATGTGCATCGGGAAGAAGGCGATATTGAAACCCCCGAACATCAGCCAGAACACCCATTTGCCGAGGCGTTCCGACATGCGCTGGCCCTTGATCAGCGGCAGCCAGTAGTACAGCGCCGCGAACACCGGGAACACCATCCCGCCGACCAGCACATAGTGCAGGTGGGCGACGATGAAATAGGTGTCGTGCGCCTGCCAGTCGAAGGGCAGCACCGCGACCATCACCCCGGTCAGGCCGCCAAGCACGAAAATGAACATGAAGCCGGCCAGGAACAGCGCGGGGGCGGTCATTACGACCTTGCCGCGCCAGAGCGTGGCGATCCAGCCGAACACCTGGATCGCGGTCGGCACCGCGACGGCCATGCTGGCGGCCGACACAAAGCTCATCGTCATCACGCCGAGGCCGGCGGTAAACATGTGGTGCGCCCACAGCGCGAAGCTGAAGAAGCATACGGCGACCAGGGCGACGATGATCGCGCGCCGGCCAACGAGCGGCGTGCCGGCGATGGTCGGAATCATGGTCGAGACCATGCCGGCGGCCGGCAGGAAGATGATGTAGACCTCGGGGTGGCCGAAGAACCAGAACAGGTGCTGCCACAGGATCGGGTCGCCCCCGCGCTCGGCAATGAAGAACGGCCAGTCGAAGGCGCGTTCCAGTTCCAGCAGCATGGTGCCGGCAATGATGGCGGGGAAGGCGAACACGATCATCACGGCCACCACCAGCATCGCCCAGGCGTAGACCGGCATGCGGGCCAGCGTCATGCCGGGCGCACGGGTGAACAGGATGCCGACGATCAGTTCGATGGCGCCGGCGATCGCCGAAATCTCGATGAAGCCGATCCCGAGCAGCCAGAAGTCGGCGTTCAGGCCGGGCGAATACTGCTTGCCGGTCAGCGGCGGGTACATGAACCAGCCGCCGTCGGGCGCCAGCCCGAAGAACAGCGTGCAGAAGAAGGCCAGGCCACCGATCGCGTAAGCCCAGAACGCGTAGGCCGACAGGCGCGGGAAGGGCAGGTCGCGCGCGCCCAGCATGTTCGGCAGCAGGTAGACCGCGAGCGCCTCGACGATGGGAATGGCGAACAGGAACATCATCACGGTGCCGTGCATCGTGAAGACCTGGTTGTAGACCGAGGCGCTGAGCAGAGCGTTTTCCGGTACCGCCAGCTGGGTGCGCATCAGCAGGCCCAGCACGCCGGCGAGCAGGAAGAACAGCAGCGCCGTGCCGATGTAGAGCAGGCCGATGCTGGTGTTGTTCACGCTGGTGAGGAAGCGCAGGCCGGTCGGGGTGCGCCAGGCCTTTTTCAACCGCGGCAGTTCGTCCTCGGGGCGGGGCAGGGAGCTTGGCAAGCCCTTGGGGAGTGATGCGTGGATGGCTGTCTGCGTCATTTCAGGTGCTCGAGGTAAGCGGCGAGCGCGTTCAGCGTGGGGCCGTCGATGTCCAGGGCGGCGGGCATGCGCACCCCCGGTTTGATGGCTTGCGGGTCGGCGATCCAGCCGGCTAGCGTACCGCGGTGATTGCGCAGCGTGCCGGCGCCGATGTGCGTACGGCCGCCGACATGGGTCAGGTCCGGCCCCAGGCGCGCGCCTTCGGCCACGCCGCGGATCGTGTGGCAGGCCTGGCAGCGCTGCTCGAGGAAGGCGGCGCGTCCGCGTACGAGCAGGGGAGACGTCGGCTCGCGCGCAGGCTGCGCCTCGCTCGACAACCAGCGGTCGAATTCATCCTGCGGCAGCGCCACCACGTGCAGCGCCATGCGCGCGTGCTGTTCGCCGCAGTATTCGGCGCACTGGCCGCGGTAGATGCCGGGCTTGTCGGCCTGCAGCCGCAGGCCGTTGACGCGGCCCGGGACGGTGTCCATCTTGCCGTTCAGGGCCGGCACCCACAGGCTGTGGATCACGTCGGTCGAGGTGAGACCAAGGTAGACGGGTTTGCCGACCGGGATGCGGATCTCGTTGGCGCCCGCGAACTCGCGCCCGCTTACCGGGTCGTGGTAGCGCACTTCCCACCACCACATCTTGGCGGTGACGCCGATCGACATCGCCCCGCGCGAGGTCTGCGGCGAGAGTTCGGTGCTGCGCCAGGTGCTCCACACCAGGAGCGCGCTCAGCACCACGACCGGAAAGGCAACGCCGGCGCCAAGAATCCACCAGCGCGGCGACACCGGACGCCCGCTGCGGCGCAGGCTCAAGGCCGTGAGCGCCATCACGCCGGCGAAAATGAGCGCGCCGCCGCCGAACAGTACCCAGGTCAGCTGCGTGATGATGGCCGCATCGGGGCCGGCCGGATGGAATACCGATTGAAGCGGCGCGCTCATCGCAGCGTGGCCAGGTAGGCCGCCATGTGGCGCGCTTCGCCTGGCGAGACGCCGAGGTCCGGCATCGGCGTGCCGGGTTTCATCGATTGCGGGTTGTCGAGCCAGCGCGTCAATGCGTCGGGCGTATTCGGGATGCCGCCGGCGATGTAGCTGCGCCGCCCGAAGCCCTCGAGCGGCGGCCCGAAGTTGCCGGCGGCGCCAGGCACGTCGGGGATGGCATGGCAGGCGGTGCACTGGTATTGCGCCATCAGGCGCTGGCCTTGAACAGGGTCGCCGCCTTTAACAGCGGCCTGCGTAGTGCGTTCGCCGCAGCCGGTCAGCGCCAGGCACAGACCCAGGGCCTGGAGCAGGCGGGCCGGCGGCAAGGCAGGAGGTGAAGATTGATTGCGCACAATTGAATCCGGCGATGACTGACGGCTCTATATAATACAAGAGAAAAGATAGCAATTTTTCAACAGTGCGCACCTAGCGAACCGCCACCGATGCCAAGCAACCGAACCCGCCTGATCCTGAAGACCGCCGCCACCACGCTGGTGCTGGCGGGCGTGGCAAGCGCTGTCGCCGGGGCGGTCGTGTGGCGTGCCGGCTGGTACGACATCAGTGCCACGGGCCAGCACATCCAGCCGGTCTATACCTTCCTTGAAGAAGCCATGCGCTACTCCGTGCGGCACCACGCGCGCGAAGTGGCAGTGCCGCCGCTCGGCGCGCAGCAGCAGGTGGCGCGCGGCGCGCTGCTCTACAGCGCCAATTGCGCGCAATGCCATGGCGCGCCCGGCTTCGCCCAGTCGAAGATCGGCCAGAGCATGCAGCCGTTGCCCGGGCCGCTGATCGACGCCAGCGCGCGCTGGCAGCCGCGCGAGCTGTACTGGATCACGCGGGAAGGCATCAAGATGAGCGGCATGCCGGCCTGGGAATTCCATCTGAGCGAATCCGACCTGTGGGCGGTGGTTGCCTTCATGGGAGCGCTGCCGACAATGTCGGCGCGCGATTACGCGGCCGTCACGGCAGCGGTGGGCGCGTCGGCTGGCAGGCCACCCGGCGCGCCGCCGCCGGCGCCCTCCAGCGGGCAGGTGCCGCAATGAACGCGCGCATCGTCCCTGTGGTGCTGGCGCTGGCGCTGCTGGCCGGCTGCGGCAAGGGCGCGGGCGGGAGCGCCGCGAATGGCTTGCAGGGCAACCCGGAACGCGGCCGCGCCGCGCTGGCCCAGCATGCCTGCCGCGCCTGTCACATGATCCCTGGCGTCAGCGGCCCGGAAACCTATGTCGGCCGGCCGCTGGCCGATCTCGCCGAACGCCGCTTCATTGCTGGCGGCCTGCCCAACAACCAGGCCAACCTGGTGCGCTGGATCCGCGACCCGCAATCGATCGACCCGAACACCGCGATGCCTGCCATGGGCGTGAGCGAACGCGATGCCCTCGACATGAGCGCCTGGTTGCTGAGGCCGGAGAAGTAAGCAGGTCTTTTGGTATCATTCGCTCCCCTCCCAACAGGAAGAAAACGATGAGATTGGTGCGCTATGGCCGCCTGGGCAAAGAGAAGCCGGGCCTTTTCGACGAAGAAGGGCGCCTGCGCGACCTGTCCGGCGTCATTCCCGATATCGACGCCTCGGTATTGAACGACCGCGCACTGCGCAAACTCGCGAAGATCGACCCGGAGACGCTGCCGCTGGTGCGCGGCAATCCACGCATGGGCGTGCCGGTCAAGGGCATCGGCAAGTTCATCGGCATCGGCATGAACTACGCCGACCACGCGGCCGAGACGGGCGCCGCGGTGCCGGTCGAGCCGGTGTTCTTCACCAAGGCGATCAGCTCCCTGAACGGCCCGGACGACCCGATCCGGCTGCCGCAGGGTTCAAAAAAGACCGACTGGGAAGTCGAGCTGGGCGTCGTCATCGGCACCCGCGCGCAGTACGTGAGCGAAGAAGACGCCTTGAAGTTCGTCGCCGGTTATTGCGTGGTGAACGATGTCTCGGAGCGCGCGTTCCAGTTCGAGATGGGTTCGCAGTGGGACAAGGGCAAGGGCTGCGACACCTTCGGCCCGGTGGGGCCCTTCCTGGTCACCCGCGACGACGTGTATGACGTGCAGGACCTCGACCTCTACCTGGAGCTGAACGGCAAGCGCATGCAGACCGGGAATACGGCGAACATGATTTTTTCGGTGGCGCAGATCGTCAGCTACCTGTCGCGCTTCATGACGCTCGAACCGGGCGACATCATCACCACCGGCACGCCGCCGGGCGTGGGGATGGGACGCAAGCCGCAGCGCTTCCTCAAGAAGGGAGATACGCTGCGGCTGGGGATTGCGGGCCTGGGGGAACAGCAGGCCGAAGTGGTGGCGTTTCCGAAGTGACGTGATGCAGGCCGGTCGCGGTCAGATCTTCAGCGCGGCGTTGACCGCCTCTTCCAGCCTCGTCACGATCTCCGACAGCTCGTGCGCGGTGACGATGAACGGCGGCGCCAGCAGGATGTGGTCGCCGCGCTGGCCGTCGATCGTCCCGCCCATCGGATACACCATCAAGCCGCGCGCCATCGCCTCCTGCTTGATGGCCGCATGCACGCGGCAGGCGGGCGCGAACGGCTCCTTGCTTGCCCGGTCCTGCACCAGCTCGATGCCGACGAACAGCCCGCGCCCGCGGATGTCCCCGACATGCTCGTGCTTGCCGAACACGTCGCCCAGCATGCGCCTGAGTGTCGCGCCGCGCTTCTGCACCTGCTCCAGCAAATTGTCGCGCTCGATCACCTGCTGCACCGCCAGTGCCGCCGCTGCCGCCACCGGATGGCCGATATAGGTGTGCCCGTGCAGGAAGCTGCCGCTGCCGTGGCGCAGGCGGTCGACGATCGCGCCCTGGGCCAGCACCGCGCCCACCGGCTGGTAGCCCGCGCCCAAGCCCTTGGCCACGGTGATGATGTCCGGCGCCACGCCGTCCTGCTCGATGGCGAACATGGTGCCGGTGCGGCCCATCCCGCACATGACTTCGTCGGCGATGAACAGGATGCCGTGGCGGTCGCAGATCTCGCGCACGCCCTTGAAATAACCCGGCGTCGGGGGGATCGCGCCGCCCGTGGCGCCCACCACCGGCTCGGCCACGAAACCGATCACCCGCTCGGGCCCGGCCGCCATGATCGCCGTTTCCAGCTCGTCGAGCAGGGCAGCGGTGTAGTCGTCCACGCTCTGGCGCGCGGCGCGGTCGCGGTACTCGTAGCAGGGCGCCACGCGCGGCACGTCCATCAGGAGCGGCGCGAAGGGTTTGCGGCGCCACTCGTTGCCGCCGACCGCCAGTGCGCCGAGCGTGTTGCCGTGGTAGCTCTGGCGGCGCGCGATGAAGACCGAGCGCCGGGTTTCTCCCCCTTCGACAAAATACTGGCGGGCGAGCTTGAGCGCGGTCTCCATCGCTTCCGACCCACCCGATACCAGGTAGACCGCGTCGATCCCGCTCGGGGCGCGGGCGATGAGCCGTTCGGCCAGCTCCTCGGCCACTTCCGTGGTGAAGAAGGCCGTATGCGCGTAGGCGCAGCGGTCGATCTGGCGATGCATCGCCGCGATCACGTCAGGGTGCCCGTGCCCGAGCGAAGACACGGCCGCCCCGCCGCTGGCGTCGAGATAGGCATTGCCGGCGGTGTCGAACATCGTGATGCCCGACGCGCTCGCTGCAATGGGCGGCGTCTGGCGCAGGCTGCGATGGATGATGTGGCTCACGTCTTTCCCTCCAACAAAAAAAGTTGACGGTTGACAATAAGCTGGCCGGGCCCGGATTTCTTTGATCTTTGCCGGAAGCTGTGCGAATATTTTTCCGTTCAGACATTTTCGTGACTTGCATAAGGGTGACCCTCAGTGACCACCAGCGACCGCCTCCGCCCGATTCCCCTGGACCAGATGACCGACGCCCAGCGCAGCGCCGCCGAGGCGGTCATCAACGGCCCGCGCGGCGCGCTCTACGGCCCCTTCGTGCCGCTGCTGCGCAGTCCCGAGCTGCTGGAAAACGCCCAGCGCATGGGCGAGTACCTGCGCTACCGCAGCGCCATCGGCGTGCGCCTGTCGGAGCTGGCGATCCTGGTCACGGCGCGCCAGTGGAACCAGGGAGTGGAGTGGGCGATCCACGCGCCGATTGCGGCGCAGGTGGGCGTGCCGCAAGGCGTCATCAATGCGATTGCGCGCCGCGAGCGGCCCGAATACATGCTGGTGGACGAATCGGTGGTGCACGACTTCTGCATCGAGCTGCACCAGAACAAAGCGGTATCGGACCGGACCTACGCCGACGCGCTCGCGCTGTTCGGCGAGCAGGGCGTAGTCGACCTGATGGGCCTGAACGGCTATTACACCTTCCTGGCAATGGTGATGAACACGGCGCGCACCGAAGTGCCGGTGTCGAGCGCCGCGCCCTTGCCGGACTAGAGTTACAAGGAAGCTGCCGGCTTACGCCAGCGCTTCTTTCGCCGCCTCTTCCGGCGTCAATCCGTCATAGAACAGGTCGGTGAACCACTCTACCTGTTCCTCGATGTGCTCTTGCGCCTGTTCCTGCGTGGCGCCGCCGGCAACCAAATGCTTTTCGACTTCGATGCACCAGTTAATCAGTGCCATCGTTTCTTCGTCGAGTTCTTCCTTCTTGGCCATGTTGACCTCCAATGTAAAACGGGAGCCGAGGCTCCCGTGGGTGAGGCTGGTTAAGCCAGTACTTTTTTCAGCCAGGCTGAAATATCCTGCACCTCGTCGAAGCACAGCGAATGCTGCATCGGATACGCGTGCCACTCGACCTGGTAGCCGAGATCCTTCAGGATGTCGCGCGACTGCTCGCCGCGCAGGTAGGGGACCACGTGGTCCTGGCGGCCGTGCGCCATGAAGATCGGGGTGTCGATGCTTTCTTCGGTGCGCTCGTGGGGCACTTTTTCGTTCAGCGGCAGGTAGCCCGACAGGCACAGCATGCCGGCCAGCTTTTCCGGGTGGCGCAGGCCGGTCTGCAGGGTCATGGCGCAACCCTGCGAGAAGCCGGCGATGATGATGCGCGAGGCAGGAATGCCGCGCGATTTTTCGCGGGCGATCAGGGCCTCGACGTCGCGCTGCGAGTCGCGCAGGCCGGTCTCGTCTTCGCGGCGGGTCAGTTCGGCGCCGGTGATGTCGTACCAGGCGCGCATGACGTAGCCGCCGTTGATGGTGACCGGGATCGTCTTCGCATGCGGGAAGACGAAGCGGATGCCGGGCAGCCCTGCCAGGTCGAGTTCGCGCACCAACGGCACGAAGTCGTTGCCGTCCGCGCCCAGGCCGTGCAGCCAGATGATCGCGATTTCCGGATTCGGTTTGGTTTCGATTTCGATGTTTTGCAGCAGGTCGCTCATGCGTTGTCCTGGGTAGAGGCCGGACGCTGCGCCGATTTTGGGCGCCATGCGGTCGTCACGGCCGGATTGGTGTCGATATAGGGGCCGCCGATCAGGTCGATACAGTAGGGAACAGCCGCGAAGATGCCGCCAACGAGCACCTTGCCGTCGGCGTCCTTCAATCCTTCCAGCGTTTCCTTGATCGCCTTCGGCTGGCCCGGCAAATTCATGACCAGCGCCGCGTGCGAATCGTTCTCGCGGATGACGGCGACCTGGCGCGACAGGATGGCGGTCGGCACGAACTGCAGGCTGATCTGGCGCATCTGCTCGCCGAAGCCCGGCATTTCCTTGGTGCCGATGGCCAGCGTCGCCTCGGGCGTGACGTCGCGCCGCGCGGGGCCGGTGCCGCCCGTGGTGAGCACCAGGTGGCAGCCCGCCTGGTCGACCAGGTCGACCAGCGTCTGCTCGATCTGGGCGCGCTCGTCGGGGATCAGGCGCGGCTCGATGCGGTAGGGCGTGGTGATGGCCGCGGCCAGCCAGTCCTGCAGGGCAGGGATGCCCTTGTCCTCATAGACGCCACCGCTGGCGCGGTCGGAGACCGAGACCAGGCCGATGACTAACTCGTCCTTACTCGTCTGCAGGCTCATCGTCACCCGCCTCGTCGTCTTCTCCAGCCGCCGGCTTCGCCTTCTTGCTCAAGTCCTTCAGGATCTGGAACAGCTCGCGGTAGGCCTTCGGTGGCTTCGATTCGGCCTGCTCCTTGCGCGCGTTGCGGATCAGGGTGCGCAGGTGCTGCACGTCGAGCTCCGGATTCTCTTCCAGCAGCTTGGTCAGCGCCGTGTCGTCGGTGAGGAGCTTGTCGCGGCGGCGCTCGAGCGCGTGCAGCGCGGCCGTCTCGGCCTTCGAGGCGCCTTTCCAGCTGTCGATGGTGCGCTGGATGACGGCCACTTCCTCTTCGTTCAGGCTGCGCATCTTCTTGCCGACGAACTGCAGCTGGCGGCGCCGCCCTTCGTGGTTGGTGATGGTCTGGCACATGAGAATCGCATCCTTCACGTCCTCCGGCATCGGAACGCGCTTGACGCGGTCGCGCGGTTCGGCAACGAGCAGCGCTCCCAGCTTCTGCAAGTCGTCCATCTGGCGCTTGAGTTCAGACTTCGAAGGGCGTTCGTATTCTTGCTCGAACTCGTTGGACTGGAAGCCCACGGCGCCGCGGTTTGGATTAGGCATGATATTAGATGATCCGATTGGCGCTGAGCCGATCAGTAAAAACAGTAAACGGCTGCTATGATAACTGTTTTAGGGCTCGCTACGAAAAACACACATGAACGACACCGTTTTTACCCATACCCAGGACCAATTGCGAGAATTGGCGCAGAACGTGCTTGCATTTGCCCGCGAGCAGGGCGCCACCGACGCTTCGGTGGAAATCAGCGAGGGTAGCGGACTGTCGGTGTCGGTACGTCGTGGCAAGATCGAGACCATCGAGCAAAACAAGGACAAGGGCATTGGCGTCACCGTCTATGCCGGCCAGCGCCGCGGCAACGCCAGCACCTCCGACTTCTCGGAAACCTCGCTGCGCGCCACGGTGGAGGCGGCCTGGAACATCGCCCGCTTCACCGCCGAGGACGATGCCGCCGGCCTGCCCGACGCCGACATGCTCGAGATGAACCCGCGCGACCTGCGCCTGTGCTACCCGTGGCAGATCTCCACCGAAGAAGCGGTCGAGCTGGCCCAGCGCTGCGAGAACGCCGCGTTCGAGGTCGACCGCCGCATCACCAACAGCGAAGGCGCGAGCGTCTACGTGCAGCAGTCGCATTTCGTGGCTGCCAACACGCGCGGCTTCATCGGCGGCTACCCGTTCTCGCGCCACACGATGTCGGTGGCGCCAATTGCCGGCAAGGGCAACAAGATGCAGCGCGACGACTGGTACACCTCGGCGCGCGACCCGAAAAAGCTGGCGAAACCGGAAGCCGTGGGCCGCTACGCCGCCGAGCGCGCGCTGGCGCGCCTGAACGCCCGCAAGCTCAACACCCGCACCTGCCCGGTGCTGTTCGAGGCGCCGCTGGCCGCCGGCCTGGTCGGCGCCTTCGTGCAGGCGGTGTCGGGCGGCTCGCTGTACCGCAAGTCGAGTTTTCTGCTCGACACGCTCGGCAAGCAGGTCTTCCCCGAGCACATCCAGATCCTGGAAGACCCGCACCTGATCGGCGAAGCCGGCTCCTCGCCCTTCGACGAAGAAGGCGTGCGCACGGTACGCCGCAAGGTGGTCGACAATGGCGTGCTGCAGGGTTACTTCCTGGGTTCGTACTCGGCGCGCAAGCTCGGCATGAAAACCACCGGCAATGCCGGCGGTTCCCACAACCTGGCCATCACCTCCGATGACACGAAGCTGGCCGACGATTTCGAGGGCATGCTGCGCAAGATGGGCACCGGCCTGCTGGTCACCGAGCTGATGGGGCAGGGCGTGAACTACGTCACCGGCGACTATTCGCGCGGCGCCTCGGGCTACTGGGTCGAGAACGGCGTCATCCAGTACCCGGTCGAGGAAATCACCATCGCCGGCAACATGCGCGAGATGTTCCAGCAAATCGTCGGCATCGGCAACGACGTGCTAACGCGCGGCAACAAGTCGACCGGCTCGATTCTCATTGAAAAGATGGTCATCGCAGGCGAGTAAACGTCGTACCTGAAGTATTTGATTCAACCAGAGGATAGCCGTGAGTAAATTCGTTCGTATCGACAAGGACAACAACCCGAAGAAGGCCGTCCTGCTGAACCTCGACCTGGTTGCAACGGTCGAGCTGGCGCCGCAGTCCGATCTGCTCAGCCCGGCTGACGAAAAGCGGGTGTATGCCAGCTTCCTGGCGAGCGACAAGACGGTGATTGCGACCGTGCACTTCGATACCGTCGAGGATGCGCACGCCTGGCTCGAGAAGCATCTCGGCATCAAGCTGTAACTGGCCGCTTGCGGGTCCGGCTGGCGCCATGAGCGGCAACAAGACACTGCCGACCGATGTCTCCGTCGCCTCGTATCTGGACGCGGTTCCGGACGCGGCACGGCGCGCCGACTGCGAGGTCCTGGTCGAGATGATGCGCCGGGCAACCGGTGCGCCGCCCGTGATGTGGGGAACGGGAATCGTCGGCTTTGGCAGCTACCATTACCGCTACGACAGCGGCCGCGAAGGCGATTCCTGCGTGCTCGGGTTTGCCGCGCGCAAGGGCGACATCAGCCTGTACCTGATGGCCGGCTTCGAGGGCCAGGACGCCTTGCTGGCCCGGCTGGGCCGGCACAAGACAGGGAAAGTCTGTTTGTACGTGCGCAAGCTGGTCGATGTCGAACTGGACGTGCTGGACGAACTCCTCAAAGGCTCGGTAGCGGCGGTCCAGGCCCGTTACGGCAGCGCCTGACCGCGTCAGGTTCGTAGTTCGTAGGGTGGGCTCTCGAGCCCACGCGGTGCTGCATATGCATATCGAAAAGCGGCACGCGGCCGACGGTGCATGCCTCCTGCGATGCTCGCAAACGCTGCGGTCTGCAAAGGTACGACCGCGTGGGCTCAAGAGCCCACCCTACAAAATCTGCGCTCAGGCCGCGCTCGACGCCGCCTCGCTATCCACCTTCTGCAAGGCCCGCTCGACGATCGCCGCCAGTTCCGCGAGCTGGAACGGTTTGCGCAGCAGCATGTCGTCGCCGATCACCTGTTCGATCGCCTTCATGTCGGCATAGCCGGTGGCGATGATCATCGGCACGCTTGGCAACAGCACGCGTGCGCGCCGCACCAGTTCCGCGCCGGTCATGCCCGGCATTAAATAATCAGTGATGATCAGGTCGGGCTGGGCGCGCTCGAGTTCGCGCAGGCCGGCTTCGCCGTTGGGCGCCTGCGCCACCGTGTGGCCGAGCGCCTGCAGCGATTCGACCATCGATTCGCGCACAAAATCGTCGTCCTCGACCACCAGGATCTGCGCCCCCGGACGCGGTGCCGCAGTGGATGCAACGGGCGCCGGAGCGGCGTCGTCGATCGCCCCGGCGGCACGCAGCCAGATTTCCACCGTCGTGCCGACGCCGCGTTCGCTCAGGATGCGCGCGGCGCCTCCGGACTGCTGCGCCATGCCGTACACCTGGGACAGGCCCAGGCCCGTGCCCTTGCCAACGCCCTTGGTCGTGAAGAAGGGCTCGAACACGCGCGCGGCAATTTCGGGCGGCATGCCTTCGCCGCTGTCGGTGACCGCAATGCGGACATAGTCGCCGGCAGGAAGCAGGTCTGCGGGGGGCGTGGCAGGGCCGGCATGGAAAGCCAGTTCGCCGCCGCCTTCCATGGCGTCGCGTGCGTTGATAGCCAGGTTCAGCAGCGCCATTTCCATCTGGTTCCTGTCGGCCATGATGCTCGTGCCCGGCGCCTCGACGGCGAACTGGAGGCGGACGTTCGAGCCGAGCGAGGTGGCCACCAGTTCCTGCACGCCCTCGAACAGGGCATCGACATCGAGTGGGCGCAGGTCCAGGTTCTGGTTGCGCGAGAAGGCCAGCAGCTGGCTGGTGAGCTTGGCGCCGCGCTGGCAGGCGCGGCGCGCCACCTCGGCGCGGCCCCTTGCCACCTCGTCCTTGGACATCAGGAGGATCAGGTCCATGCTGCCCTGGACCACGTTCAGCAGGTTGTTGAAGTCGTGCGCGATGCCTCCGGTCAGGCGGCCGATCGCTTCCATCTTCTGCAGCTGCACCATCGCCTGCTGCACCCGTTCGCGCTCGATGACTTCGTTCATCACGCGGTCGTTGGCCTGGGCCAGGGCGCGCGTGCGTTCCTCGATGCGCGCTTCCAGCGTTTCGTTCAAGTGCACCAGCGCTTCCTGGCTCTGGCGCAGGCTGTGCGCGGTGCGCTCGCGGTCGGCCAGCACGTCGCGCGACTGGTACTGGCGCCGGCGCGCGCGCAGGGCCGAGGCCACGGCGCTGCGCAGGGTCTGGGCGTTGAGGGGGCGTTCGAGCAGGATCACGTTGCCGAGCTCGCCGATGCGGGCACGGGCGCCCTCCGGCGGCAGGCCGATCATCTTGCCCAGCAGCACCACAAACGGGAAATCGGACCAGGAAGGCTGGTGTTCCAGCCAGGATCGCAGGCGCGCCAGGTCGACGTCGGCCAGCGCTTCCTCGGCAACGATGGCCGCACCGGCGCCGGCCTCGATATGCGCCGCAAAGGCGTCGAAGCCGTCCATGATGTCACAATCGAAGCCGTCGCCGGTCAACACCGCGCACATGACTTCAGCATCGCGCCCGCGCGGCGCAAAAACAAGAATGCGTTCTTCGGACGCCTTATTTGCCAACATCGTCGGTGACATTGGGAGCAGTGGACATCATCGGCGTGGCACCGCGATAGCTCGGCAGGCCGGTCAGCACGCCCTCGAAGCCTTCGAGCGGGGCGCCGATGCGCACGCCACCGTTACTAAGCTGCAATTCATGGATGGTCAGCGCATGGGCCGCGGTGCGGCTCTTGATGACGGTGAGCGCGCGGCGCAGGTGACCGTTCGATTCGAAGAAGCGCAGCAGTACCGTCGTGTCGGACAGGTAGCTCAGGTCGACATCGGTGCGCACTTCGCCGATCAGGCCGTGCTGGCCCAGCACCAGGACGGTGGTTACGCCCTGCTGGTTCAGGTAGGACAGCAGCTCGTGCATCTGCAGCGTCAGGTACTGCTCGCCCGGCATTGCCTGCAAATAGGCGTTCAGGCTGTCGATGACGATGAAGCTGACGCCATGCTGCTCGACCGCGTCGCGCAGCATCTGTGCGAACTCGCCCGGCGCCAGTTCGGCCGGGTCGATGTGCTGGAGGCGCAACTGGCCGCTCTCGGCATACGGCCGCAGCTCCATGCCGAGCGCCGCGCTGCGCGCGAAAAAGGTCCCGAGGCCCTCGTCGAACAGGTAGAACGAAGCCTTCTCGCCGCGTTCCAGCGCCGACAGCAGGCAGCGCACCGAGAGGGTCGTTTTGCCGATGCCGGATGGGCCCACCATCAGTGTGTTGGTGCCGCGCACCAGGCCACCGCCCAGCAAGTGGTCGAAACCGATCGAGCCGCTCGAGCTGATCTGCGGTGTAAATTCGCCCATGTGCTCTGCCGCCACCAGGCGCGGGAACATGGTGATGCCGCCGGTATCGAGGCTGTAGTCGTGGAAGCCGCCCCGGAAGCGGATGCCGCGCATCTTGATGATGTTGACGCGGCGGCGCTCCTTGCCGAATTCCTTGGCGATCTGTTCCAGGCTGATGACGCCGTGGGCGACGCTGTGCAGGTGCTGGTCGGACTGGCTGGTTTTGTCGTCGAGCAGGAGCACGGTGCAGCCGCGCGCGCTGAAGAACTGCTTCAGGGCGAGGATCTGGCGCCGGTAGCGCAAGGGGTTTTGCGCCAGCAGCCGCATTTCCGACAGGCTGTCGAACACCACGCGCACGGGTTTGAGCTGGTCGACCTGATCCATCACGTTGTGCGTGGTTTCGGCCAGTTCGACTTCCGACGGGTGGAAGATCGACTGCTGGGCATCGATGTCGAGGACCTGGTCGCCGGCCAGCTCGAAGATCGACAGGCCATCGAGCGACCAGCCGTGGGTGGCGGCGACCGCGCGCAGCTCGTCGCGCGTTTCGGACAGGGTGATGTACAGGCCGCTTTCGCCCCTGGCGATGCCGTCGAGCAGGAACTGCAGGCCGAGCGTGGTCTTGCCGGTGCCGGGCGAGCCCTCGACCAGGTAGATGCGCTGCGGCGTGAGGCCGCCGCCCAGGATGTCGTCGAGGCCGGCAACGCCGGTCGACATGCGTGGGCTGGGCGCTGCAGGGCGCTCGGAAGTTGCGAAATTCATGTACGACCTATTGATGTGTCTGGGGCAACTGCAGCGGTACTGCTGTGACGCGGCTTGCCCGACCGGTGGTGGTGGCCCCGCAGACTGAGCGGTGCCGTCAAACTGTGATTATAGTGCGGTTCGGGCGCGGCTGGGCAGTTGCCGCTGTGCAGGAATGGTGCCGCCGAGAGCGGTGTGGCGGAAATGTCAAGCAGGCTCGACGCGGCTGAGGCGCTGGCCGTAAATACCCCAGGTCACGTCGACGCCGTCGACCTTGCCGCGCAGCGCCCAGCCGGTGCCGATCTTCTCGACCGTCACTGGAGACTCGATTTCCTTGGCCACTCTTTCGGCCCACATCTCGGCCGCGCCGCGGCCTTTGAAGAGTTCCTGTCCGTTATAGATCACGGTGGCGTCGAATACGGGGGCGGAGAAGATGGTCATGGTGTTCAATCTATGAGGGTGAAAAAAATGCCCCGGCTGGCGGGCGGGGCATGAGCTTACTTTCGAGATTACTCCATTTACTTGATCGCGCGGATCGACTGCAGCACCGGTTGCAGCACTGCCGCCCCGAGGCGGGCGCTGCGGGCGCCGTCCCAGCCGACCAGCGGGTCGGGGTCGTTGGCGTTGTCCTTGAAGGGCAGTTCGAGCGTCAGCGACAGGCAGCCGAAGGCGTGCGTGATGTGGGGCGATCCCATGGTCAGCGTTTCTTCGGTATAGGGCGTGGCGCCGTAGCCGTGCACGTCCTGGAAGTCCGGGCTGGCGATCTTGAAGTCGTCGCTGAAGCGTTGTTGCGCGGCGGCCTGCTCGGCGGTGAAGGTCGGCAGGGATTCGCTGCCGGCGATGAAGACATACGGCAGGCCTTCGTCGCCGTGCACGTCCAGGCACAGGTCGACGCCCGTTTCGTGCATCTTCTGGCGCACCAGGAACACTTCCGGGCTGCGCTCCATGGTCGGGTTCAGCCACTCGCGGTTCAGGTTGGCGCCGGCCGCGTTGGTACGCAGGTTGCCGCGCACCGAGCCGTCCGGGTTCATGTTCGGGACCACGTAGAACACCGATTCCTTCAGGAGCTGGCGCCCGAACGGGTGGGCCGGGTCGAGCAGGGCGTCGAGCATGCCTTCGACGAACCACTCGGCCATCGTCTCGCCCGGGTGCTGGCGCGCGATGACCCAGACCTTCTTCTTGCCTTCGCCAGGCTCGCCGATGACCAGCATGTTCAGGTCGCGGCCATCGACGGTCGAGCCCAGGTCGAGCATGCGCACGTTCTCGCTCATCTGCGCGCGGTCGAGCAGCTCGAGGTGGCGTTCCCACGAATACGGCTCGAAATAGGCGTAATAGACGCTGTCCATGCCCGGCGTGTGCTCGATGGTGAGCACGTCGCCATCGAAGGAGGTCGGCACGCGGAACCAGTTGACGCGGTCATAGCTCGCCATCGCGTGGTAGTCTTCCCAGCCCTTCGGGTAGGCGGCCTGGCCGGCGTTGAGCAGGCGCATGGTGCAGGCCTGGCCCTGGGCGCCCTGCAGGCGGAAGTAGAACCACTGGGTGATGTCGGCGTGCGAATCCTTGCGGATGTTCAGGTCGATGGCGTTCGCGCTTGTGGCGTTCACGATCTCGATGGCGCCAGCGTCGAACTGGCTGCTGATCTTGATGGACATGGTAGGTTCCATTGATGGCGTAAAGCCGAGATGATACGCGGTTTTACACGCTCCGCAACCCGCCGAACCGCAGGTAAAACGCCTCGTCGGCGGACGGCGCCGATTCGTCCTCGCGCCGCAAGACCGCATCCACGTGCACCTCGGCCTGCGCATGCACGAGCAGGTAGATCGCCCGCGCCACCTCGTAGGCATCCGACCCCGGCCACGGATCGGGCAACAGCTCGATCGGCAGCATCGGGTCGTGCAGCTGCAGGCGCCGGTAGGCGTGGATGAGCAGCGAGCGGATCACGAACGCGGCCTCGGGCGCCACCTGCGCTTCCTCGCGCAGCAGGGCCAGCAGCGGCGTGAACTGCCCGATGAAGCCGACGTAGCTGCGCGCGACCGCCGTCAGGTCCCAGCCATCCTGCGCCAGTTCCTGCAAGGGTCGCGAGCCGGCGCCCGGCAATTCGGAAGAGGTCAAGACGAACACGCGGCCCGCCGCGCCGGTGCGATGCAGGGCGTCCAGCAGCCCTTCGGTATCTGCCGCCGGATGCGCCAGCACGCCCGGCCCCAGCATCGCGAAACCTTCCCACTCCAGCTCTTTCCTCACCGCCGTGCGCACATCGCCGTCGATGCTGCCGTTCGGCGCCAGCACCAGCGTCCAGTGGCCGTCCCAATGCAGCCCCGGCGGGGCGTAGATGCGGCGGTCGGCGCGCTGGAAACGCGGCAGCGACTTCGGATCGAATCCATAGCGGCTGCGCCGGCCCTCGCGGCTGGCCGTCAGCCAGCCTTCCTGCACCAGCCGGAACACACTGGTGCGCACCAGGCGGTCGGTCACGCCAAGCGGCGCCAGCAATTCGATCAGGCTGCCCAGCCAGATTGCGCCGCCATGCGGCGCAATCGTATCTCCCATCACCGTCATCACGAGCGACTTGGAACGTGGCGGATCCGCGGCGAGCGAGTGGGCAATCCAATCAGGGCTGGTCAGTTGTTTCATGCGATCCCGTCCGTTGTCGCTGCACGATGTTGCTTCTCAATATGATTCAAAATTTCGGTGTACATCTCGTTTTCTGTATCGTATTATCTATCCACGATGTTTGCAATGGGAGACTGACCATGTACGCGCAACTGGTGGAAACGGGGCTGAAGAAGGTCCAGACCGAGGAAGACATGTCGCCCGATGAGCAGGCCTTCCAGGCCCGCATCGACGCCGGCGTGAAGATCGAAGCGAAGGACTGGATGCCGGACGCGTACCGCAAGACGCTGATCCGCCAGATCTCCCAGCACGCGCACTCCGAAATCGTCGGCCAGCTGCCCGAAGGCAACTGGGTGACGCGCGCGCCGACCCTGAAGCGCAAATCCGTGCTGCTGGCAAAAATCCAGGACGAAGCCGGGCACGGCCTGTATTTATATAGCGCCGCCGAAACCCTGGGCGTCTCGCGCGACGAATTGCTGGCAGCGCTTCACTCCGGCAAGGCGAAATACTCGAGCATCTTCAACTACCCGACCCTGAGCTGGGCCGACATGGGAGCCGTCGGCTGGCTGGTTGACGGCTCGGCGATCATCAACCAGATCCCGTTGTGCCGCTGCTCGTACGGCCCCTACGCCCGCGCCATGATCCGCGTCTGCAAGGAAGAGTCCTTCCACGCGCGCCAGGGCTACGACATCATGATGAGCCTGGCCAAGGGCACGCCTGAGCAGAAGGCGATGGCGCAGGATGCGCTGAACCGCTGGTGGTGGCCGTCGCTCATGATGTTCGGCCCGTCGGACGCCGAGTCGGTCAACAGTGCGCAGTCGAGCAAATGGCGCATCAAGCTGTTCTCGAACGACGAACTGCGCCAGCGCATGGTCGACCAGACCGTGCCGCAAGCCGAATACCTGGGCCTCACGGTCCCCGACCCCGACCTGAAATTCAACGAAGCCACGGGCCACTACGAATTCGGCGAGATCGACTGGAGCGAATTCCACAACGTCCTGAAGGGCAACGGCCCCTGCAACCGCGAGCGCCTGCGCACCCGCGTCAAAGCCTGGGACGACGGCGAATGGTTCCGCGACGCGCTGGTCGCCCACGCTGAAAAGGCCGCCGCCCGCAAAGCCGCCGCATAAAAAATATCCTGAAACACCGGAGACAAGCATGAGCAAAGAATGGCCCCTGTGGGAAGTATTCATCCGCAGCCAGCACGGCCTCGCCCACAAGCACGTCGGCAGCCTGCACGCCCCTGACGCCGAAATGGCGATCAACAACGCACGCGACGTCTACACCCGCCGCAACGAAGGCGTCTCGATCTGGGTCGTGCGCGCCGCCGACATCGTCGCCAGCAGCCCTGCCGACAAGGAAGCGCTGTTCGAGCCGGCCAACAGCAAGGTCTATCGCCACCCGACCTTCTTCCCGATGCCGGAAGAAGTCAAGAACCTGTGAGCACGCCCGTGGACGCAAAGATCACGCAGTTCAAGCTTCAGTATCTGCTGCGCCAGGGCGACAACGCCCTGATCCTGTCGCAGCAGCTCTCGCAGCTGTGCGGCAAGGGCCCGGCGCTGGAAGAAGACATGGCGCTGACCAACGTCGCGCTCGACCTGCTGGGCCAGACCCGCATGTGGCTGACCTATGCCGGCGAGCTCGAGGGACAAGGCCGCGACGAAGACAAGCTCGCCTTCCACCGCGACGCCGGCGAGTACCGCAACGTCCTGCTGGTCGAGCAGCCGAACGGCAGCTATGCCGAGACGATGATGCGCCAGTTCCTGTTCGACACCTGGCACTACTTCCTGATGGGGGGCCTGCTCAAGTCAAACGACGGGCGCATCGCCGAGATCGCCGAAAAATCGCTCAAGGAAGTGACTTACCACCTGCGCCGCAGCGGCGACCTGGTGGTGCGCCTGGGCGACGGCACCGATGTCAGCCACCGGATGATGCAGGCCGCGCTCGACGACCTCTGGATGTACAGCGGCGAAGTGTTTATTTACGACGAGGTCGACAACGCGATGGTGGAGCAGGGCATCGCCCCGCCCGTCGAGCCCTTGCGCGCCGCCTTCCTCGAGCACGTGGGCGAAATCCTGGCGGAGGCGACCCTGACGATGCCGTCGCCGGACGCCTGGATGCAGCGCGGCGGCAAGCAGGGCCGCCACAGCGAGCGGCTGGGCTTCATCCTGGCCGAGATGCAGTTCTTGCAGCGCGCCTATCCCGGAGCGGAGTGGTAAGGGGGTGGCAATGAGTGCGCAGAGCGTCACGGCAAGCCAAGTCTGGGCCTGGCTTGGCGAGGTCCCCGACCCGGAGATTCCGGTGATTTCGGTGGTGGACCTCGGCATCGTGCGCGACGTCGCCTTCACTGGCGACGAATGCGTCGTCACGATCACGCCGACCTATTCCGGCTGCCCGGCAATGCAGGTCATCAGCGAAGCCGTGACCGAAGCGCTGCATGCGCACGGGCTGGACAAGGTCAGGTTAATCAGCCGCCTGTCCCCTGCCTGGACCACCGACTGGATGAGCGAAGCTGGCAAGGCCGCCCTGAAGGGCTATGGCATCGCGCCGCCCGTGCAGCAGGCCATCGACATCAGCGGCCTGCGCGGCGGTGTGAAACGCGGTGCCTTCGTGGAACCGGAAGTCGCCTGTCCGAATTGCGGCAGCAAGCACACCCAACTGACCAGCCAGTTCGGCTCGACCCCATGCAAGGCGCTCTACAAGTGCCTCGACTGCCGCGAGCCTTTCGATTATTTCAAGTGCCACTGAGTGGCCACCAAGCGACCATGAGCAAATTCTATCCACTCACCGTGGCCCAGGTGAAGCACGAGACGCGCGATGCGATCGCCGTCACCTTCGCCGTCCCGCCTGAACTCAAATCCACCTTCGCCTACCAGCAGGGCCAGCACCTGACCCTGCGCGCGACCATTGGCGGCGAAGACGTGCGCCGCTCCTACTCCATCTGCTCGGCCGTGCAGGACGAGCTGCTGCGCGTGGCGATCAAGCGCACGCCGGGCGGGCTGTTCTCGAGCTGGGCCAACGAAAGCCTGCAGCCGGGCGCCACGCTGGAAGTGATGCCGCCAATGGGCCACTTCAACGTGCCCCTCGAGCCCGACAGCGAGCGCCACTACCTGGCCTTTGCCGCCGGCAGCGGCATCACCCCGATCCTGTCGATCATCAAGACCACCCTGCAGGCCGAGCCGAAGAGCCGCTTCACGCTCGTCTACGGCAACCGCGCTTCGTCCTCCGTCATCTTCCGCGACGAGCTGACCGACCTGAAGGACCTCTACATGGGGCGCCTGAAACTGGTCTACGTGATGAGCCGCGAGCAGCAGGACATCGAACTCTTCAACGGCCGCATCACGGGCGAGAAGTGCAGCGCTTTCCTCAAGCACTGGATCGATATCCAGGATATCGACATCGCCTTCATCTGCGGTCCGGAAGACATGATGCATGGCGTCTCCAGGTCGCTGCAGGAAGCGGGCATGGCAAAGGAAAACATCCGCATCGAGCTGTTCGCCGCCAGCATTCCGAAGCATGAGCACAAGCCGCGCCCGGTCGAAGCGGGCGCCCGCCAGCAGACCGAAGTCACCGTCATCATGGATGGCAGCGCCGCCAGCTTCACGATGGACAAGGACAAGGAGTCGATCCTGGATGCGGGCATCCGCGCCGGCATCGACATGCGCTATTCGTGCAAGGGCGGCGTCTGCTCGACCTGCCGTTGCAAGGTCGTCGACGGCAATGTCGAGATGGACGTGAACTACGCACTCGAAGACTACGAAGTCGCGCGCGGTTTCGTCCTCTCCTGCCAGGCCTTCCCGATCACGGACAAGGTGGTCGTCAACTTCGACCAGCACGAATAACAAGTACGAATAACAACGCGGAGACCATCATGAGCTACGAATCGATCCTGTTCACGATCGAGAACGGCGTCGCCGTCCTCACCCTGAACCGCCCCGACCGCCTGAACAGTTTTACCCAGGCCATGCACCTCGAAGTGCGCGACGCGCTGGAAAGACTGCAAGCCGACAAATCGGTGCGCGTGCTGGTGCTGACCGGTGCCGGCCGCGGTTTCTGCGCCGGACAGGACCTGGGTGACCGCGCCGTCGCGCCGGGCGCGCCAGGAGTCGATCTCGGTGAATCGGTGGAAAAATTCTACGCGCCGCTGGTGATGACCTTGCGCAGCCTGCCGATGCCCGTCATCTGTGCCGTGAACGGCGTGGCCGCCGGCGCCGGCGCCAATCTCGCATTGGCCTGCGATATCGTGCTGGCCGCAAAGTCCGCCAGCTTCATCGAAGCCTTTTGTAAACTCGGCCTGATTCCGGACACCGGCGGCACCTGGCATTTGCCGCGCCTTATCGGCCAGGCCCGCGCGACGGGCCTGGCCATGCTGGGCGAAAAGCTCCCGGCCGAAAAAGCGGAAGAGTGGGGCCTGATCTGGCGCTGCCTGCCGGACGAAGCGCTGATGGACGAGGCCATGGCCATGGCCGACCATTTCGCCAGCGCTGCAACCCGCGGCCTGGCCTTCACCAAGAAGGCGCTGCAGGCGAGCTACGCCAACACGCTGCCTGAACAGCTCAAGCTGGAAGGGGAGATGATGCGCGAACTTGGCTACAGCCACGACTACCGCGAAGGCGTCGCCGCCTTCATCGCCAAGCGCCCGGCGCAGTTCAAGGGGGAATGATGGAAGCTCAGTTGGGTCTGGCAAAAGACAGTATCGTCGCCGTCATCGGCAGCGGCGCCATGGGTTCGGGCATCGCCCAGATCGCGGCCGCCAGCGGCCATCCGGTGCGCCTGTTCGATACGCGCGAGGGTGCGGCCGCCAAGGCCATCGGCGAGATCGGCAAGGTCTACGCCAGGCTGGTCGACAAGGGCCGGATGGGCGCGGAGGAAGCGGAGCTCGCCCGCGAACGCCTGCAAACGGTCGACACGCTCGACGGCGTGAAGGAGGCCGCGCTCGTCATCGAAGCCATCGTCGAGAACCTGGACGCCAAGCGCACGCTGTTCACCGAACTCGAAGCCATAATGGATGAACGCTGCATCCTGGCGACGAACACCTCGTCGATCTCGGTGACCGCGATTGCCGCACCCTTGAAGCATCCCGGACGCCTGGTCGGCATGCACTTCTTTAACCCGGTGCCGCTGATGGCGCTGGTCGAAGTGATCAGTGGCCTGGCGACCGAGCAGGCCGTGGCCGATACGGTGTACGCCACCGCCCAGGCCTGGGGCAAGGAGCCGGTGCACGCGACATCGACCCCCGGCTTCATCGTCAACCGTGTCGCCCGTCCGTACTATGCCGAGGCGCTGCGCCTGCTGCAGGAAGGCGCCGCCGATGCCGCCACGCTGGACGCCGTCATGCGCGACGGCGGCGGTTTTCGCATGGGGCCCTTCGAGCTGATGGACCTGATCGGCCACGACGTGAATTTCTCGGTCACGCAGTCGGTGCACGCCGCCTATTACGGCGACGGGCGCTTTACGCCCTCGGTCGTGCAGCAGGAACTGGTGAACGCCGGTTTCCTCGGCCGTAAAACGGGCCGCGGTTTTTATCGCTATGGCGAGGATGCGTCCAAGCCGGTTGCACAGGCCGAACCAGCGCAGGCGCGCCCGAACACGGTCGCCATCAGCATGTCGCGCGAAATCAAGACCAGCGTCCTGAGCCCGATGGAAGCGCGCCTGGCCGCCGCCGGCTTCACGGTCGCGCATCATGATCCACACGACAGGCCACTGCATGGCGCCGAGACGCAGGAGGCCCCGGCCTTCCACTGCAGCGGTGCCGCGATTTTTCTTACCGATGGCCGCAGCGCCACCGAGCGCGCCGCCGCCAACCGTCACGCCAATACGGTCGTCTACGACCTGCTGTTCGATCATGCCAAGGCCACGCGCATCGCGCTGGCGCGTGCCGACCAGTGCAGCGATGAGGCCTGGCACGCCGCGGTCGGCCTGTTCCAGGCAGCCGGCTTCACCGTCACGCGGCTGGACGACGTGCCCGGCATGGCCGTGATGCGCACCGTCGCCATGCTCGCCAACGAAGCGGCCGACGCCGTTAACCAGGGCGTCTGCAGCGCGCGCGCCGTCGACATCGCGATGCAGAAGGGCGTGAACTACCCGCGCGGGCCCTTGGCCTGGGCGGACAGCGTTGGCCTGCACCACGTGGTGACGGTGCTGGCCAACCTCGGCGCCACGTATGGCGAAGACCGCTACCGCGTGTCGCCGCTGCTGCGCCGCAAGCTCGCCGCCAACCCAGTGGAGCCGCGTTTTCATGCATAAGGATCTCCAGGCACTGGCCGAACTGGCCGGCAAGACCATGTACGAGCGCGACCCGGCCAGCCAGGCCCTGGGCATGACGCTCGATGCGATCCGCCCCGGCTACGCGCGCATGACGATGCGGGTTCGTCGCGACATGCTCAACGGCCACGCGACCTGCCACGGCGGCTATATCTTCATGCTGGCCGACAGCGCCTTTGCGTTTGCCTGCAACTCGCACAATTTCAATACGGTCGGCGCCGGCTGCACGATCGACTACCTGGCCCCGGGACGGGAAGGCGACGTCTTGAGCGCCGAAGCCGTGGAGCAGGCGCTCTCCGGCAAAACCGGGGTCTACGACGTCACCGTGAGGGACGGGGAAGGGCGCACGATCGCGCTTTTCCGCGGCAAGTCGCATCGTGTGAGCGGGATGGTGGCCGAGGTGCTTGCTTAACTCCAAGCGCGTAATCCAGAACCAGGAGGTCCAGATGGTCCAACGTATTCCGACGCCGGGCGAGCTTGAACCGATCGAGCGCGCCAGCCGCGACGAACTGCAGGCGCTGCAATTGAAACGGCTGCAGTGGTCGCTGCAGCACGCCTACGAGAACGTGCCGCACTACCGCCAGGCGTTCGACGAGGCGGGCGTGCATCCCGGCGACCTGAAGACCCTGGCCGACCTGGCGAAATTCCCGTTCACCGAGAAGAAGACCCTGCGCGACAATTATCCGTTCGGACTGTTCGCCGTGCCGCGCGAGCAGGTGGTGCGCGTGCATGCGTCGTCCGGCACCACGGGCCGCCCGACGGTGGTCGGCTACACGAAGCGGGACATCGACACCTGGGCCGATGTGGTGGCACGCTCGATCCGCGCTGCCGGCGGCCGTGCCGGCGACATGGTGCACGTCGCCTACGGCTATGGCCTGTTCACGGGCGGCCTCGGCGCCCACTACGGTGCCGAGCGTCTGGGCTGCACGGTGGTGCCGATGTCGGGCGGGCAGACCGAAAAACAGGTGCAGCTGATCCAGGACTTCCAGCCGTCGATCATCATGGTCACGCCCTCGTACATGCTGAATATCGTCGAGGAGTTCAGGCGCCAGGGCCTCGACCCGGCGGCGTCCTCGCTCAAGCTCGGCATCTTCGGGGCCGAACCCTGGACCGACGCCATGCGCCGCACCATCGAACAGGAAGCGGGCATCGACGCGGTCGACATCTACGGCCTGTCCGAAGTGATGGGGCCGGGCGTGGCCAGCGAGTGCATCGAAAGCAAGGACGGTCCCGTCATCTGGGAAGACCATTTTTATCCGGAGATCATCGACCCGGATACGGGCGAAACCCTGCCCGACGGCGAAGAGGGAGAGCTGGTGTTCACCTCGCTCACGAAAGAAGCGCTGCCGATCATCCGCTACCGCACGCGCGACCTGACCCGTTTGCTGCCGCCGACGGCGCGCTCGATGCGCCGCATGGGCCGCATCACGGGCCGCTCGGACGACATGCTGATCATCCGCGGCGTGAACGTGTTCCCGAGCCAGATCGAGGAACTGATCCTCAAGATGCCGGCCCTGGCGCCGCAGTACCAGTTGCTGGTCGCGCGCGACGGCCATCTCGACACGCTGGAAGTGTTCGGCGAGCTGCGGAACGGCGGCGAGCCGTCGCAGGCGGTGGAAGCGCTCGCCAGGGAACTCCAGCAATGCATCAAAACCCATGTCGGCGTGACGACCAAAGTGAGCTTGCTGCCCCCGATGGGCATCGAGCGCACCCTGACCGGCAAGGCCCGGCGCGTCGTCGACAAACGCCCCAAGAACAACTAACGAGGAGATTTTTCATGACCGACGCATTCATCTGCGACGCCGTCCGCACCCCCTTCGGCCGCTACGGCGGCGCGCTCGCCTCCGTGCGCGCCGACGACCTGGCCGCGCTGCCGATCGCCGCGCTCATCGAACGCAACAAGGGCGTGGACTGGTCCATGGTCGACGACCTGTACTGGGGTTGCGCCAACCAGGCAGGCGAAGACAACCGCAACGTGGGTCATATGGCGGGCCTGCTGGCCGGCCTGCCGCCTGAAGTGCCCGGCAATACCATCAACCGCCTGTGCGGCTCAAGCCTGGATGCGGTTGGCCTGGCCGGCCGCGCGATCCGCGCCGGCGAAGCCAACCTGATCATTGCCGGCGGCTCGGAAAGCATGACGCGCGCGCCTTTCGTGATGGGCAAGGCCGATTCCGCCTTTTCGCGCGCGGCGAAAATCGAAGACACCACCATCGGCTGGCGCTTCGTGAACCCGCTGATGAAGGCGAAGTACGGCATCGACTCGATGCCGGAAACGGCCGAGAACGTGGCCCGTGAATTCAACATCAACCGTGCCGACCAGGATGCGTTCGCAATCCGCAGCCAGCAGCGCTGGGCGCGCGCGAACGCCGCCGGGATTTTCCGCGATGAGATCGTGCACGTCACGCTGCACGGCAAGAAAGGGGAATCGCGCGTGTTCGACACCGACGAACATCCGCGTCCGGACACCACGTTTGAAGCGCTGGCGAAACTGAAAGGCGTGGTCACGCCGGACGGCAGTGTCACCGCCGGGAACGCCTCGGGCGTGAATGACGGCGCCTGCGCGCTGCTGATTGCATCAAGCGCCGCGGCCGAGCGCTTCGGCCTGACGCCGCGAGCCCGCATCGTCAGCATGGCCACCGCCGGCCTGGCGCCGCGCATCATGGGCTTCGGCCCGTCGCCCGCCACCAAAAAGGTGCTGGCGCAGACCGGGCTCACGATCGGCCAGATGGACGTGATCGAACTGAACGAAGCTTTTGCCGCTCAAGGTCTTGCCGTGATGCGCGACCTGGGCCTGGCCGACGACGCCGAACATGTGAATCCGAACGGCGGCGCGATTGCGCTTGGCCACCCGCTGGGCGCATCCGGCGCGCGCCTGGTCACGGCAGCGGTGTACCAGCTGCAGCGCACCAAGGGCCGCTACGCGCTGTGCACGATGTGCATCGGCGTCGGCCAGGGCATCGCCCTGATCATCGAACGAGTGTAGAAACCATGGTGAAAGTCTACGAAATCAACGGCGTGCGCCCGGTCGTGCATCCCACGAGCTTTGTGCACCCAACGGCGGTGCTGATCGGCGACGTCATCGTCGGCCCGCGCTGCTATATCGGCCCGCTGGCTTCGCTGCGCGGCGACTTCGGGCGCCTGGTGCTGGAAGAGGGCGCGAACGTGCAGGACAGCTGCGTGATGCACGGTTTCGAAAACGGCGAAACCGTGATCGAGGTCGACGGCCACATCGGCCACGGCGCCGTCCTGCATGGCTGCCGCGTCAAGCGCAACGCGATGGTCGGCATGAATGCGGTGGTCATGGACGGCGCCGTCGTGGGCGAGGAATCGATCGTCGCCGCGATGAGCTTCGTGAAGGCCGGCATGGTGATCCCGCCGCGCAGCATGGTCATGGGCACGCCTGCGCGCGTGATGCGCGAACTGAAAGAAGAAGAAATCAAGTGGAAGAGCTTCGGCACCCGGCAGTACCACGAGCTGGCGGTGCGCTCGCTGAACACGATGCGCGAGGTCGAGGCATTCACGGAAATCGAGCCGGACCGGCCCGTCTTTGCGTTTAACAGCGGCCACGCGCCTAAAAAATAATCCGTAGGGTGGGCTCGTACTTGAAGCCACTGGCTTCAAGTACCCCACGCGGTTGCGGCATCCGCAATCCACCTGCGCAAACATCCTGAGGAGACAAGAACATGCCACAAGCAAGCACACTGCAAAGCTGGATCGGCGGCCGCTGGATCGGCCAGGAAGCGCACACACCGCTGCACAGCGCGCTCGACGGCCAGCTGGTGTATCACACCCACCTGGAAAAGATCGACTTCAACGAAGCCGTGACCTACGCCCGCAAGACGGGCGTGCCCGGCCTGATGAAGCTCGACTTCCAGACCCGCGCCCAGCGCCTGAAAGCCCTCGCCTTGTACCTGATGGACCGGAAGGAAGAGCTGTATGAGATTTCGCACCTGACCGGCGCCACGCGCCAGGACAGCTGGGTCGACGTCGAGGGCGGCATCGGCACCCTGTTCGCCTACGCCAGCATGGGCGGGCGCGAACTGCCGTCGTCGAACGTGCTGCACGAAGGCCCGGCCATCGCCCTGGGCAAGCGCGGCGGCTTTGCCGGCACCCACATCCTGGTGCCGCGCGGCGGCCTGGCCGTGCACATCAACGCCTTCAATTTCCCGATCTGGGGCCTGCTCGAGAAATTCGCGCCGAGTTTCCTCGCCGCGATGCCCTGCATCGGCAAACCGGCCACGGCCACGAGCTACCTGACCCATGCCGTCGTCAAGATGATGATGGAGTCGAACCTGCTGCCCGAAGGCGCGCTGCAGCTCGTCATCGGCTCGACCGGCGACCTGCTCGACCGTTTGACCGGTTTCGATGCCGTCACCTTCACCGGCTCGGCCGACACCGCCGCCAAGCTGCGCGCCAACCCGAACCTGATCCGCGAGTCGGTGCCGTTCACCGCCGAAGCCGATTCGCTCAATTGCGCGATCCTGGCGCCGGATGTCACTCCTGACGACCCGGAATTTGACCTGTTCGTCAAGGAGGTGGCGCGCGAGATGACCGGCAAGGCCGGCCAGAAGTGCACGGCGATCCGTCGCATCATCGTCCCCGAGGGGCAGGTGGACGCCCTGGGCGAGCGCCTGCGAGATCGCCTGGCGAAGATTGTCGTCGGCAACCCGAAGATGGAAGGCGTGCGCATGGGCGCGCTGGCCTCGATGGACCAGCACCGCGATGTGAGCGAACGGGTCGAGATGCTCGCGCGCGGCAACGAGGTCATCTTCGGCGCCCACCACGGCTTCAACCCGGTGGGTGAGAACTGCGCCAGCGGCGCCTTCTTCTCGCCGACCCTGCTGCTGTGCCGCAACGCGGCCATCAACACGGCCGTGCACGACATCGAGGCCTTCGGCCCGGTCAGCACGATGATGACCTACCGCGACATCGACGAGGCGCTGCACCTCGCGGCGCTGGGCCGCGGCAGCCTGGTCACCACGCTGGCGACCAAAGACCCGGCGATTGCCGCGCACGCGGTGCCGATCGCGGCCGCCTCGCACGGGCGCGTGCTGATCCTCGACCGGGAAGCCGCGGTTGATTCGACCGGCCACGGCTCGCCCCTGCCGCAGTTGAAACACGGCGGCCCGGGCCGCGCCGGCGGCGGCGAAGAGCTGGGCGGCATCCGCGCGGTAAAGCACTTCCTGCAGCGCGCGGCGGTGCAGGGCTCGCCGACGATGCTCACTGCCGTCACGGGCGAGTATGTGCGCGGCGGTGCAGTGAAGGAATCGGAGCTCCACCCGTTCCGGCGCCACTTCGAGGACCTGGAAATCGGCCACTCGCTGCTGACCCACCGCCGCACCGTGAGCGAAGCGGACATCGTCAACTTCGGCGGCGTCTCCGGCGACTACTTCTATATGCACTTCGACGAGATCGCAGCGAAAGACACGCAGTTCGGCAAGCGCATCGCCCACGGCTACTTCGTGCTGTCGGCGGCGGCGGGCCTGTTCGTGTCGCCGGCGCCGGGGCCGGTGCTGGCCAACTACGGCCTGGATAACCTGCGCTTCGTGGCGCCGGTCGCGATTGGCGACACCATCCGCGCGCGCCTGACCTGCAAGCGCAAGGTCGACCGCAACCGCACCGACGAACAGGGCCGCGGCCAGGGCGTGGTGGCGTGGGACGTGCAGGTGACGAACCAGCACGACGAACTGGTGGCCAGCTACGACATCCTGACGCTGGTGCAAAAGCACCAGGAACACCATTGCGTTGATACAGCACAACAACCGGTGTCGTAGAAGGCGCGGCGGCGCAAGGCGTGCATAATGATGCAATGGACGCAGGCGTCCTGCCTGCATCCCTTCACTTGTCGTCAATTGCCATGGAGTGTGTATGTCGCGGTTAGACCTGAGCAGTATTCCCGTATTGACCGGAACCGGTTATCCCGAACCCTTCGCCGAGGCGGTCAATGGGCGCAGCCGGCAGGCATTGGGCGAGGCAGGCGGCTTGAGCCAGTTCGGCGTCAACCTGGTCGAGCTCAAGCCGGGCGCGGCATCGTCCCAGCGCCATTGGCACACCCATGAAGACGAGTTCGTCATGGTCGTGTCGGGCGAACTTACGCTGGTGACGGACGAGGGCGAAACGCTGATGCGCGCCGGCGACTGCGCGGCTTTTCCGGCCGGCCGCCCGAACGGCCACCACCTGGTCAACCGCAGCTGGGGCAATGCGCTGTTCCTGGCGGTAGGGCCGAATGTTCCGGAAGACCGGGCTACTTATCCGGACATCGACCTGATGTACGACGGCGCCAGCGACAGCTTTACGCACAAGGACGGCACGCCCTATCCGAAGCGCGGTACTCCCGCCGTGCCTGCCGTTAGCCCCGGTGTCGAGGAGCATACGATCGGGCAGCGCGTGTACCGCACGGATCCGCACCCGGAGGAACGCGGCTGAGCCAGCCTCAGAGCGGCTTAGTCGAGCTTGCGCTCGTAGCGGTCCTTGACCACCTGGCTGATGTAGGTCGACAGGCCGGTGCCGAGCGTGGCCAGGCGCTGCATTTCGGCGATATTGCCTGCGCCGGCGCTCTGGTCGGTGTAGAGATAGCGCTCGCCGCCGGAAAAGCGCACCGTGATCGAGCGGTCGCCGATGTCGTAGGCGATCACGCCGGATTCGCCGCTCAGGTTTTTGTAGCGTTGCATCTGCGTCCTCCGCTATGGTCTTGTTCGGATTCTAGCGAGAGGGGCGGCCTACAAGGCGCGCGCCACGGTCACGATCAGCGCCGCCGACGGCACCAGCAGCACTTGCGCCAGCAGGGTGCCGGCCAGCCGGCTGCCCACCAGCCACACGATGGCGTGGCGAAACTGCGATTCGCTCACCCGTCCTTCCACGACATCGTCCGTCATGCCCGACATGTGCGGATCGATGAACACGGCCATCATGATGGTCGCGCCGCCATTGATGATCGAGGACAGCGTGCTCGACGTGACGCGTACTTCCGGGTCGAGCGCGCCCGCGTACATGGCCGCGAACACCCCGACCGTCCACAGCGCCGTGGCGCCGACATTCAGCAAGGTAATCGACAGCGACACGCTGCGTTTGCCGCGCAGCGCGCTCACGTTGGCGCTGGCGGGCAGCGTCGCCGAATCCTTCACGTACGACAGGCCGCCCTTGAAAAAGCCGTGCAGGATCAGCTTCGGTACCGAACGGTGCACCTGGAAGTGAGCGACCGCGCGGCAGAACACGCGCTGGAAAGTGGGGATGAGGAGGGCGCCGACAATTGTCGCCAATGCGGCCGAGACCAGCAGCCAGCGAAAGTCCGCCAGCAGGTTCGTGACGACCGTGCCCGCCAGGTTCGACTCGACCCGCTTGGCCAGAAAAGGCCCGAGGAAGGAATTCGAGGTACGCGACACCAGCACCAGGATGGAAAACAGCGCAAACGACACCGCGATGCGCCGCGTGCGCACCCCAGCAATGCGCACCGAATAGGCCAGCGTGCCGATCAGGTGGATGACGAAAGTCAGGAAGCAGATCAGCAAGAGCTGGGTGTCCATGTGCGCGCCGTGTTGTAAAACATGCATGCTGACATTGAACGGCGGTCACAGCAACCGAAGATTGCCGCAGGAGACCAGGAGTGCCCGAAACTGTTTTATTTGCCGCAAGGACAACATCCTCGTACACTGGGTTTCGGGATGCCTGCTACTCCCAGTCACGGGTTGCCATCCCTTTACCGTCATCGAAAGCCGTATGTCAAAACCATCGTCCAGCAACAAAACTGTTCCATTGCGCAGCCTGGTGCTTCTGCTCTCCGTCTTCGTCGCCCAGAACGGCTGGGCATGTCGCGTAGCGCCCAGACAGCAGTTGATCAGCGTCGATGAGCAAATCATGGCAGCAACCGATGTCTCGGTGGCCGAGGTCATCAGTGCGATACCTGTCGAGGGCAGGGACATCGAGTACCGCTTCCTCGTGCGGCAACGCCTGGCGGGTGAAGACCGGGGCGTTTTCACGGTCATGGGACGAGGCAAGCAGGGCAAGCACTGGAGCGACTTTTCGACGGGCAGCGGCGCGGCAGGCGACGACAGGGACACGAGCTTCGACCATCATACGAACCCGGTATTCTGGAAACGCGGCGGTGGTCGGGTGATGAATGAAGGCGACTGCGGCATCTATCCGAGCTTCGTCGTTGGCGCCACCTATCTCGTGTTCCTGGGTTCGCCGGTGACCTGGCGCAGTTTCGAGAAAATCGAGGTCGTCAACGGGAGGATCAGCGACGACGACAAATGGCTGGCCTATGTAAAGGCCGGACTAGCCAGGCGAAGGGACGCGGAAACGCCCATTCCTGCGCAGCTTTTCTGAACAGCCGAGCGTCTGCTTCGGGCTGCAAGGTATAAATCAGGCATCAACAGGAGAGCACGATATGAAAATTCCTTACTCGGGCGGGTGTGCATGCGGGGCGATCCGCTACAAAGGCGCGCAGGCGCCCCTTGTCATGATCAACTGCCATTGCACGGATTGCCAGCGCTCGAGCGGCGCTCCTTTTGCGTCGGGCATCGTCGTCATGACTGCCGATCTCCAGGTCAGCGGCACGCCGAAGACCTACGCGGTGCGTGGAAGCAGCGGCGCTTCAGCAACCCGTAGCTTTTGCGCCGACTGCGGCACCCCTTTGTTCACGCAAAGCGAAGCGAATGCACAATTCACCTCGATTCGCTTTCCGTCGCTGGACGATGCGTCGGACTTCAAACCCATGCTCGACATCTACACCGCAAGCGCGCAGCAATGGCTGTGCCTTGATCCGGCGATTCCTCACTTTCCGCAATCACCTCAACAGCCAGATGAATGAGGGCCTGAAGCCGGGCAATATTCAGGTGTATTTATAGCAATGGCTGGGCTATCCTGTGCTTTGCTGTCCATAAATACATTTGGAGCGAACATGCCCGTCCTGAAGAATCTCATCCACCGCAAGGGCGTTTTCGCGCTGCTTTCAGCGGCAGCCCTGTTTGGCACGCCTTTCTGTTCTGCCGCCGACGCGCCCTTCAAGCCGACGCTCGACGCCATCTATCCCTCGCTCGACGCCTTGTACCAGGACCTGCACCGCCATCCCGAATTGTCCCTGCAGGAGGAAAAGACAGCGGCGAAAATGGCGGCGCAGTTGCGCAAGCTTGGGCTGCAGGTGACCGAGCGCGTAGGCGGTTACGGTGTGGTGGGAGTCCTGCGCAACGGCGACGGGCCGACCGTCATGGTGCGCACCGACATGGATGCCTTGCCCATCAAGGAACAGACCGGGCTGCCCTATGCCAGCACCGTCGTGGCCAAGGCCGGGAATGGCGACACCACGTCCGTGATGCATGCCTGCGGCCACGATATCCACATGACTTCCTGGGTCGGCGCCGCGGCGATCCTGGCGGCGAACAAGGCAGGATGGCGCGGGACAGTGGTGTTTGTCGGGCAGCCGGCCGAAGAGATTCTCCAGGGCGCCAAGGCGATGCTGAAGGATGGCTTGCTGACGCGCTTTCCCAAGCCGGACTTCGTTCTCGGCATCCACGATACGAACCTGATTCCGGCCGGCCAGGTCGGGATCGTCTCCGGACCGGCGTCCGCCGCATCGAACTCGGTCGACATCACCTTTTACGGCAAGGGCGGCCATGGCGCAGCGCCCCACCTGGGGAAGGACCCGGTCCTGATTGCCGCGAGGGCAGTCGTCACGCTGCAGTCGATCGTGTCGCGCGAGGTCAGCCCCTTCGAACCGGCCATCGTCACCGTCGGGACCTTCCATGCCGGAACCAAACGGAACGTCATTCCCGACGAAGCCAAGCTCGAGCTGACGGTGCGGTCGTATAAATCAGAGGTGCAGCAGCACATGCTGGAAGCGATCGCGCGCATTGCCAAGGCGGAGTCGGCCGCGGCCGGCACGGCACGTCAACCCCTGGTCACCGTCGATCCGAAGGAAGCGAGCGACGTGGTGATCAACGATCCGGCCCTGGCGGCCAGGCTCGGCAGCTCGCTGAAGAAGTCGCTGGGCGAAGCCAATGTCGTACCGATTGCACCTTCGTCCGCATCCGAAGACTTCGGTGAGTTCGGACGGGTCGCCAAGGTGCCTTCGATTCAGCTGCGCTTGGGTATGGTTGAGCCAAAGGAATACGCCGCAGCAAAGGCGGCCGGAAAACAGACGCCGGGCTCGCACACGGCCAACTTCGCGCCGGACCGCGAACGCACCATCCGCACTGGTGTCGCGGCGCTGGCAGCGTCGGTGATGGAGCTGCTCAAGCCGGCAATGTGAACTGGTTGCGTATGCCGGGCTTTGTATAGGCAAGGTGCCGCGCAGCCTGTTTTGATGTCCGTGATCGGCCAGAAGCGGTCGTTCGCTGGGCAACCTGCCCAGGCCAGCTAAAAAAACGGTTTAGCGTCAGTTGAGATCCGCATGAGGCGCGTTATGCCAGATTGAAGTCCGCGAATTCCCTCCGGCGCACCTGGGCTTGGGAAGCGATATTGGACTGGTATTCACGCACCGATAATTTCGACTCTGCTCTATACCAAGGAAAACAACAGCGAAGGAAACAAGATGTACGTATTGTATTACTCGCCAGGATCGGCAAGCATGGTTGTTCACGCCGTGCTCCTTGAAACCGGCACGCTGCATCAGTTACAGCTAGTCGACTTCGGCAGGAACGAACAGCACGGCGCGGGCTACCTGAAGCTCAATCCAACCGGCATGGTACCCACTCTGGTCGTGGACAATGTCGCGGTGCAGGAATCGGCGGCGTTGGTCATGCTGTTGGCCGAACGCCATCCGGAAGCGCGCTTAGCACCGCCGGCGGGCACGTCCGGGCGAGCCGAGTGGCTGAAGTGGACCGTGCACCTGTCGAGCCACCTGGGAGGGCTGTACCGCCAATGGTTCTATCCCAGCGACCTCGGCATGGAAGACTATTCGGTCGCCATGCGGGATGCGGTGCGCATGAAGATCGAAGGAACGCTAGAACGCATCGACGGTCATCTTGCACAGCACGGCCCCTACCTGCTCGGGAACGCTTTCTCCAGCGCCGATCTTCAACTGACCATGTACATGCGCTGGGCACGCAATATGCCGCGTCCCGCCACCACCTGGCCCTACCTTAACGCCCTCGCGCTGCGTGTCACTGCCCGGCCCAGTTGGATACAGATGTGCGAGATTGAAGGCCTGCACGACTGGGCGGCCGCGCAAGCCTGACTAGTGCCGCCAGACTGGGTATCTGTCGCGAGACAGAGGCAGAACTGTCTATGGTGGTACCGTTACTTTGCGAAATACTACAGATGCTAGCAGGAGTATTAGCTACCCGAGTCCTCGTGGTTCAGTAACGACGTGGCAGGAGCCTCGGCTATGATGAAATCCGGAAAACATCTATACGGATCGATGGACTGGTCCTGCAAAATCGATAGGCAGGCTAATTCGACGTGATGGCTGGATCCGTTTTAATAGCTTCCTAGTAACGCAATCTTGAACGTTCACTTAGGTCGATGGCAGACGTTACGAACGACTGCAATCGGCCAGAAGCAGTCGTCCGCCTCCCAAAAAATGATCAACGTATAGTTGAGACATAGCGACAACTTTGTTGCAATTATCTTGGTTTGATTCTTTGTTGAGGAAGCAAATGACCAACACGTTCTTAGAGCTTAGCTTTTCTCGTATGGTCGAGAAAGTTTCCGATTATGCGATCTTTCTGACAGATCGCTCAGGGGTGATTCAGACGTGGAATCCGGCAGCGGAAGCCATGAAAGGCTTTTCCGAAGATGAGGCAATCGGCCAGCACCTGGGTATTCTGTACACGGATGAGGACAAGCGCCGCAACCATCCAGAACATAACCTCGAGGACGCAGCCAAGCAAGGAACCTTCCAAGAGTCGGCTTGGCGCAAGCGCAAAGACGGGTCGCTATTCTGGGCCTTGGTCGAGCTGATTGCGATTCGTAACGACAGCGGCGAGCTCGAAGGATTTTGCAAGGTCACTCGTGATCTAACCAACCTGAAGCAATTGCAGGACAACCTGGCAGCCGAGAAGGAGCGCGCTGAGCTGACACTTAGTGCCATCGCGGACGGAGTCATTTCGCTCGATGAGGTAGGTGCTGTTGAATACGTCAACTATCAAGCCCAGTGTTTGACAGGCTGGTCGCAGGAGGACGCGAAAGGGCTTCGGATCGAACAGATTTTCAACGCCGTGCAGCTGAATGGGTTCGGCGCTGAGGATGACGGGTCCGGTCGAACTGAAACCCGCGACACGACTTCGCGTGCGATGCGAGTGCTTCGCGCACGTGACGGCAACCAGCATATTATCGAAATGCGCCGGTCCGAGATTCCTGGGAAAGAGGGACAGCCAAGCGGTAGTGTCATTGTTTTTCACGATGTGAGCGAAAGGCGGCGCATGGAAGAAGCACTGCGCGATGCGGATCGCCGCAAAGACGAATTTTTGGCCATGCTTGCGCACGAGTTGCGCAACCCGTTAGCTCCGGTAAGTGCTGCTGCCGAGTTGCTTGCCTTGGGTAAACTCGAGGCCGGCCCCGCAAAGAAAGCAAGTCAAGTCATCATTCGTCAGGTCAAACACATGAGCGCGCTGGTGGATGATTTACTGGACGTGTCGCGTGTGTCACGCGGGCAGATTACATTGGATATGGCCCCGATTGACATGAAGCTAGTGGTCAACGCGGCGATCGAGCAAGTGCGGCCACTCATTGAGAGCCGCCAACACACGCTCACAATCACGCTTGCCCCTCCCAAGGCTCACGTAAAAGGCGACGAAAAGCGGCTGATTCAGGTTGTCGCCAACCTTCTGAACAACGCGGCGAAGTACACTCCCCCTGGAGGAACCATCAGCGTCGAGATGTCAGTTACCGCTGGGGATGTCTGTATCGTCGTGATGGACAACGGTATCGGCATCGACCCGGCCACACAGGAGGTCGTGTTCGAGTTGTTCGAGCAGGTCCAGCGTACGTCAGATAGAACCTTGGGGGGCCTTGGTATTGGGCTGGCACTGGTACGCAGCCTGATCAAGCTGCATAACGGCACAGTAAAGTGCCACAGTGAAGGCCTGGGCCGGGGCAGTCGGTTCATTGCGTGTATACCGTCCCTGGCACCAGACGAAGTTGTTCCAGATCGGCGCAGCGTTGACCGTCTTGTTGAACTGCCTGTTGCCAATCCTAACCTGTCGATTCTGCTCGCGGACGATAACATTGATGCAGCTGAAATGATGCAATTTTTCCTTTCGACTATGGGACACCAAGTGTCGCTTGCGCACACGGCAACCCAGGCGCTGGAAATGTTCAAATCATTTGCACCAGACGTGTGCATTCTTGATATTGGCCTGCCCGACAGCAGCGGATACGACCTTGCTACCAACATTCGGAAGATATCGTCCATGCAGCCTGTCTTAGTAGCTCTGACCGGTTTCGGAACGAGGCGTGATCGGGACAAGGCTACGCAGGTCGGATTTGATCATTACTTCGTTAAGCCTGCAGATCTCGATGCGCTGTCTGAGGTGTTGGCAGCAGTAAGTCCCCGTAGTGTCCGCCATTAAACCTTTCGCCTTGACGTAGTTCCGCTTAGGCGTCGCATAGTCCGCTTTGGGTCGGAAGCGGACGCTACAATACCGCCCCTATCCACCAGAAGCGGTCGTCGCTCCTGCTTCAGTAGGGCACGGTTGGGGCCGGAAGCGTACTGCGAAGCCAGGTCTGCATTCGGCATGAGCGCGCTATGTTTCACTTCAAATTAAGAGTTTATGGACAATCAATTAAAGGCAGTGATTCTGGACGACGAGACCATTTTGCTTGATGGACGCAAGCTCGTTGAGCAGGACGAGCTTGCCGACGCACTCCGGTTGGCTCTGCAGCGTGATCCGAACCTCATTCTGGTGATTGAACCCGCGAAGAACGAGTACTACAAGGGGACGGGTAAAGTCATCTATGCCAGCCAGCGCGTCGGCGTGCCGGTCGAGAACCTGCGCTTTACGACGGAGGACGGGGACGTCGTGACCTTCGATGAATTGCGCGCACGAAATCCTGCACCGCCCGTGTGATCGAGCAACGGTACTGTTAACCCAGCGCGCCTCCCCCTCAGCGCGGGTAAGTAAACCCAGTCCGGATATCCATCGGCGCCAGCCGTTTGCCCTCGCGCACCATCAACTTCTGCGGCGGTTCGTCGCCAACCAGCGCACGCGACAGCACGTGCAGTCCTTCGCCCTGGCGCAGCAGCTGATCGCAGCGTTCGTAGACGTTGCGGCAGCCGGTGGCAGCCAGCAAGGCCTGCACGATCGGCACCTTCCACATCTCGACGCCGCCGGCATTGAACTGGCACACCAGGTAGCCGTCGCCCCCGCCATAGCTGTGCACCAGCAGGCCCGGCAAGCCATCCTTTTCGCCATCGATCAGCTGGAACAGCGCCTGTGGATCGGCGGTGCGCCAGGCATCGGCGCGGCGCGCCACGGCCGCCTGCACCCGGCGCTTCATCATGGCGTGGTCGATCGGTTCGTCCTCGCGCAAGGTCCAGACGCGGGCGGCGATCTGCGACTTTGCGTTGTAGGCGGCGCGGGCCAGGAACTGGCGGCTGGAGGATTGCACGATGGCCGTGGCGCCCGGTTTGCTGCGCTCTTGCGGCTTGCCGTCGACCTTGTCGATGGCGGAGACGTAAATCCACGGGTCGCCGGCCAGCAGGCCTTTTTCCTTACCCTGTTTGATGGTGATGATGAGCATGTGCGGCTTTCGTTTTCAGGAGCGGGATGATACAGCAAGCCACCGATGGCGCGGCCAGGCAGGGCGGCGTACGGCTGCTGCTTACAGATTGACACTCTTTTTACAGTGTCATCATCCGCTTTTGCTGTCTTTCGGTACACACTCTGGACATGCGTGCAGCGCCGGCCGAGGCCGCACGATAGCTGCACCCCATCCAACCCCATCGGGAGAAAATAATGCGACTTGCTAACCAACACCTCATGCGCGTGGCCGCCGTCCTGGCCCTGGCCGCCGCGTCCGCCAGTGTGTCCACGTCGGCGTTTGCCCAGAGTGCGGAATATCGCCGTGGTTACGAGGACGGTTATGCCGCCGGCCTGCGTGCCGGTGGTGGCGACCGCGGCGACCGTGGCCGCGGCCAGGGTTGGGGCCGGGTGCGCGTCGAAGAGGCCCAGTACGGCGCGCGGCGTGGGATGTGCGACGCGCGCCAGGCGGTGCGCCGTGAAGTCGAACGCAACGGTGCCGTGCTGGCCGGCAATCACCTGTGCGGTGACCCAGCCTATAACGAAGAGAAGCGCCTGACCGTCGTCTATCGTTGCGGCGACGACGCGCCGCTACGGGTGGTCGCGCGCGAGCACGAAACGCTACGCCTGGCCTGCCGCCGCTGAGCGCGGCGGCAGGCGCGCCCGGGCAGTCTCCTCAGCCTGCGAGCTGCCCGCGCACGCGTTCGATAGCCTTGCGCACCTGGTTCGGCGCGGTGCCGCCGACATGGTCGCGCGCGGCCACCGAGCCTTCCAGCGTCAGCACGGCGAACACGTCGTCCTCGATCAGCGGCGAGAATGTGCGCAGGCGCTCGAGCGACATCTCCGACAGGTCGCATTGTGCGTCGTCACAGGCACGCACTGCGTGTGCCACGGCTTCGTGCGCGTCGCGGAAAGGCAGGCCCTTTTTCACCAGGTAGTCGGCCAGGTCGGTGGCGGTGGCATAGCCCTGCAGGGCGGCGGCGCGCATGTTGTCCGCCTTGACGGTGATGCCGCCGGCCATGTCGGTGAAGATGCGCAGCGTGTCCAGCACGGTGTCGACGGTGTCGAACAGCGGTTCCTTGTCTTCCTGGTTGTCCTTGTTGTAGGCCAGCGGCTGGCCTTTCATCAGGGTCAGGAGGGCAGTCAGATGCCCGTAGACGCGGCCGGTCTTGCCGCGCGCCAGTTCCGGCACGTCCGGGTTTTTCTTTTGCGGCATGATCGACGAGCCGGTGCAGAAACGGTCGGCAATGTCGATGAAGCCGACGCGCGGGCTCATCCACATGACCAGTTCTTCCGACATGCGCGACACGTGCATCATGATGAGGGACGCCGCCGCCGTGAATTCAATCGCGAAATCGCGGTCCGAGACGGCGTCGAGCGAGTTGTGGCAGACGTCCTCGAAGCCGAGGGTTTTCGCCACGCGCAGGCGGTCGATCGGGAAGGTGGTGCCGGCCAGCGCCGCGGCGCCCAGCGGCAGGCGGTTCACGCGGCGGCGCGCGTCGAGCATGCGCTCGGCATCGCGGCCGAACATCTCCACGTAGGCGAGCATGTGGTGGCCGAAGGTAATCGGCTGCGCCACCTGCAGGTGCGTAAAGCCCGGCATGATGGTGTCGAAGTGGCGCTCCGCCAGGTCCGTCAGCGCGGTGCGCAAATTGCCCAGCAATGCCACGACATCGTCGATCGCCGCGCGCACGTACAGGCGGATGTCGGTCGCCACCTGGTCGTTGCGCGAGCGCCCCGTGTGCAGGCGTTTTCCGGCGTCGCCCACCAGTTCGGTCAGGCGTTTTTCGATATTCAGGTGCACGTCTTCGAGGTCGAGCAGCCACTCGAAGCTGCCGGCCTCGATCTCGCTGCGGATCTGCGCCATGCCGCGCTCGATCTCGGCGCGGTCCTGCGTGCTGATGATGCCTTGCGCGGCCAGCATCTCGGCATGGGCGAGCGACCCTTCGATGTCGAACATGGCCAGGCGCTTGTCGAAGAAGACGGAGGCGGTATAGCGTTTTACGAGGTCCGACACAGGTTCGGAGAAGCGCGCCGACCAGGCTTCGGCTTTTTTGGAGAATTGTTCGGTCATGGTGGGTTCCGGTTGATTTACCAGATTATAAACCGCTAACTTGCAGGGTCGCCGAGGTGGCTGCGGGATGACAAAGAAGGCAAAATGGCCCATTATTCGAATGTCAACATATGCAACCTGGGAGAACACGATGAAACGATGGACGAGGCTCGGCTTTGCCGCTGCAATCGCACTTGGCGCGGGCGGGGGGAGCGGCACTGCGCTGGCGCAGCCGGCGCCGCCGGTACAACTCGCCCCGGCCCAGCCGGCGGCGGCCAGGGAAGCCGACGGCGCCTCGGTCGACTCCATCGTTGCCGCCCTGTACGACGTGATTTCCGGCCCCGCCGGGGCGCCGCGTAACTGGAACCGGATGCGCGCCCTGTTCGCGCCCGACGCGAAACTGATGGTGATCGCGGCGCGCCCGGAAGGCGGCTTCGGCCTGCGCGCGATGACGGTCGAGGACTACATCGGCCGCAACATGAGCGCCTTCAACACCAGCGGCTTCTACGAGCGCGAAGTCGCGCGCACCACAGAGTCCTTCGGCCAGCTGGTGCACGTGTTCAGCACCTATGAACTGCTGCGTTCGCCCAACGATGCCAAGCCCTTCTTGCGCGGCATTAACAGCATCCAGCTCGCGCACGACGGCAAGCGCTGGTGGATCGCCAACCTCGTCTGGCGCGCGGAAGACAATGGGCTGGTGCTGCCAGAACGCTATCTGCAGGGCCGCCAGGGAGCGGCGCCCCGCTAGTTTGCCACCCAGTCCAATTGAATCTTATCGAAAGTGCAAACGGGACTAGAATTGGTTTTTTCGCCAGATTGATCCTCAGATAAGACGGCAATGACTACCAACGACTCCAGTTTCCAGGTCAGCACCGATCAGGAACGGCTCGACATTCCCATGATTTACCGCTTCCTCAGCGAGCAGTCGAGCTGGGCGGTGGGAATCTCGCAGCCGCTGGTCGAACGGGCCATCGAAAATTCACTCTGCTTCGGCGGCTACCTGGACGGGCGCCAGATCGCCTTTGCCCGGGTGATCACCGATTTCGCCACGTTTGCCAATATGGTCGACGTGTTCGTGCTGCCGGAATACCGCGGGCACGGCTACGGCAAGCAACTCGTGGCCGCCGTGCTGCGCCATCCCAGCCTGCAGCGCCTGCGCCGCTTCACGCTCGCGACTAACGACGCGCAAGGGTTGTATGAACGCTTCGGTTTCACCGCGCCGCGCAATCCGGAAACGCTGATGGAGCGTTACTTTCCGAACATTTATCTCTCCTGACTCAGCTCAACATGCCGCCCGACCTCCCGAATCACGCTGTGGATTGGCTGTGATCGTGAAGGAGGTCGTATGTGGCCGATCGCTGGTGCTGTCGCACTTGTTGTTTCCTTGCTGACCATTTTTTCCGCGCAGGCCGCCGAGCTGCCGGCCTCGAAGGGGTCGCTCGTCATCATCGGCGGTGCGCTGCGTCCCGACAATGCCGCCGTGTGGGAGCGCATCGTGCAGCTCGCGGGCGGGCAGGGCGCCCGTATCGCGGTATTCGCCTCGGCCTCGGCCAATCCTGAAAAAGCCGGCAGCGCCCTCGTCGAGCGGCTCGGAAAATATGGCGCGCAGGGATTTTTTGTGCCGGTCGCAGTGCGCCTGACCGGCACCGACTACCAGGCCGCCGCCGACAATCCCGAACTTGCCGCCGCCGTACGCAACGCTGGCGGCGCCTACTTCGCCGGCGGCGACCAGGCCCGCATCACGCGCGCGCTGCGCCGCCCGGACGGCAGCAACACCCTGGTGCTCGATGCCCTGTGGGACCTGTACCGGCGCGGCGGCGTGATTGCCGGCAGCAGTGCGGGCGCTGCCATCATGAGCAGCACCATGTTCGGCAACCCGAAGCCGATCCTGGCCACGCTGAAACTCGGCCTCACCGACGGCCAGGAAATCACGCCCGGCCTCGGCTTCATCGGCAACGACGTCTTCGTCGACCAGCACCTGCTGGTGCGCGGGCGCTTTGCGCGCATGCTGCCGGCCATGCTGCAAAAGGGCTACAAGCTGGGGCTGGGCATCGATGAGAACACGGCGATGATCGTCGGTCCGAATCGCGACGTGGAGGTGGTCGGCTACAAGGGCGCGCTGGTGGTCGACCTGTCCAGCGCCCGGGCCCAGCAGGGCGCCTTCAACGTCAGCAACGTCAAGCTGAGCTACCTCGACAACGGCGACCGCTTCAACATCGCCAGCCACACGTTTACCCCCGCGCCGGACAAGGCCGACGGCCGCCTCGACCCGGCCCGTCCCTACTACCGCGAGCCGCTGTTCTCGGCCGACATTCTCGGCAACAGCACCGTGGTCGACCTGATGGGCAAGCTGATCGACAGCGACCAGGTCGACGCCATCGGCCTCACCCTCGACAGCCCGCACGGCGTGCAGCCCGACCTCGGCTTCGAATTCCGCTTCTCGCGCACGGGCGAGAGCGTGGGCTACATGTCGGCCGCGACCGAGGCGTATTCGGTCTACAACGTGCGGCTCGATATCCGGCCGATCGTGGTGAGGAGGCCGCTGTATCAGTACAAGTAGCCATGGGCAGCGCGAACGGGCGGGCCGCTGGCGTGCTTATCGGCGTGCAAAGTAGGCATCGAAGGCAGCAGGTAATTCGTGCAAGGACACGGCCATGGTATCGGAGCCCGATGGCGCCTGGAACTGGATTGCGCCGACACGCGTCTCTACGTCGAACTCGCCAAGGGTCTGGTCGAGGAAGAGATACCCGATCGTGGCATAGGGAGTGTGCTCGCTCGCCTTGTAACCCGGTATCGACACAGTCAGCCCGACTTTTTCACCCTGCGCGTGCAGCACGACATGGACGTCGGCCGCATTGACACCCTTCTCCCCGACGCGAATGTCGAACGGTGCACGCCTCGGCCGGAACTTTACGATGGTCCAGTTCGGCAAAGCCGGCGCCGCAGCGTGCAGCGCTTCCACCTTGGGGAACGCCTCACGTATTCCACCCGCGCTAATGACGAACTCGCGCTTGCCGTCCTGTTTAGGACCAAACTCGAAGGTCAAGTCCTTGTCTACTTTGTGCAATTGTGCGGCCAAGCTATCGAAGATCCGCTCTTGATCCCGTTCGAACTCGTACAGCATTTCCTGGTTCGCCTAGAACCACTGCCAGAAACGAATTTCCGGTGACGCGCCCGCACATGCGGGAAATACACTGATCAACGTTAGCACCACTGCACTCAATATTCGATTCATCGACATTCCGACCCGGCTTTTATGATTGTTTCGACACTACAATGAGCGGAACTCATGCACAAGGGAAATCATGCAAGTTCACGAAGGCAGCCCGTCCGCCACAGATGCCCGCGACGTTGCGCCCCGGATTTTCAGTACCGGCGGACTTGCGCTCGCGGGCCTGTTTGGCGGGCCGCTGGCGATAGCGTATTTGACCTGTTGTGACCTGAAAACCCTTGGTTTATCCGATCGGCTTCGTGCCTGCGCTGCCTGGTTTGGGCCGTTGATTGCGCTCTGGTTTTATTTGATTTTCAGCGTTCCGCCAGATGTGATTTCGCAGTTGCTTCCTCATCTTCTGCAGGTCATCCTCTGGTGGATGGTAGCCCGGCATCTTCTTGCGCGCACACATGCCCGGTATCGGAACGAAGGCGGCCTTTTCCGGTCGCGCTGGACCGCAGTGGGGATGGGCATCGCCACTTATTTTGCACTCAAGCTCGTATTCGCCGCAGGCGTCTTTGCGCAGCTTATGTGGCTGAATTGAGGCTATTGGCCAGGCGCATGCCGAGGTATTCGAGCGCCCTTGTCAGCATTACAATGTGCGATATTCACCGCGAAGGAATTCCATGTTTGCCCGTCTGATTCGACTGCTGGTCCCCGGGCTGGCGCTCTGCGCCGGCATTGCCGGGGCCGCCCAACCCGCCACCGTCCGCGTCGACTATACCCACAGCGGCAACGCTTTATCCGACACCTATGCCCTGGAACAGGTACTGATCGAGCCGCTGCCCTGGGCCGGCGACACGACGCGCAGCCTGGACAACACCAACCGCGGCCAGAACCGGGTCGAGGTGGTGGATGCGAAGACGGGCGACCTGCTGTATTCGCGCGGCTTCTCGACCATCTTCGGCGAGTGGCGCACGACGGAAGAAGCGGGCAAGATGAGCCGATCCTTCCAGGAGTCGGTCCGCTTTCCCAAGCCCGACCGTCCGGTGCGGGTGCGCATCCTGAAACGCGACGAGCGTAACGACTTCTCGGTGGCCTGGAGCGTGGAAGTCGATACCGATGCGCCCGAGGTGGTGAAAAAGCTGCCGCCGGCGCCCGCGAAGCCGATCCCGGTGCACGTCAGCGGACCGTCGCCGCAGAAGGTCGACCTCCTGATCATGGGCGACGGCTACACGCAGGCGGACATGGCGAAATTCGAGGCGGATGCGCGCCGCCTGTCGAAGCACCTCTTTACGGTATCGCCGTTCAGGGAGCGCGCGAACGATTTCAACGTCTGGGCGCTGGCCGTGCCGACCCAGGAGTCGGGCGTCTCGCGTCCCTCGACCGGGGTGCACAAGGCGTCCCCGCTGGGCACGCGCTACGACATCTTCGGCAGCGAGCGCTACGTGCTCACGCTCGACAATCGCGCGCTGCGCGACATCGCCCAGCACGCGCCCTACGAATTCATCGAAATTCTGGTCAGCAACGAGACCTATGGCGGCGGCGGCATCTTCGGCCAGTTCAGCACGGCGGCGGCCGGCAACGAATGGGCCGATTACCTGTTCGTGCACGAGTTCGGCCACCATTTCGCCGGCCTGGCGGACGAGTACTACACCTCGCCCGTGGCCTACGCGTCCACCAGCACGCGCATGGAGCCATGGGAGCCGAACGTGACCGCCCTGCGCGATCCGGCCAGGCTGAAATGGAAGCAGCACGTCAAGGCGGGCACGCCGTTGCCGACGCCCTGGCCAAAGGCGAAGTACGAGGAAGATTCGCGCGCCTATCAAAAACGTCGCGCCGCGCTGCGGGCAGCGAACCGTCCCGAGAGCGAGATGAATGCGCTGTTCCGCGAAGACCTGGCCCGTACCAAGGCCTTGTTCGCGAAGCAGCCGCACCGCCACGCGATCGGCGCCTTCGAGGGCGCGAACTACGAAGCGAGCGGCTACTACCGCCCGGCCATGCAGTGCCTGATGTTCGACCGCAGCGACGCGTTCTGCCCGGTGTGCCAGGACGGCATTACGGACATCATTGACCTGTACGCGGGGAAGGCGAGGCCTTGATCCTCCTGATCTGACGCAAAAAGCAACTGTGTGGTGGCGAACAGACCCGGCTTTCGACAGCGCCTATTCTGGGGTTAACTTAGCAAAAAGTTAAAAGCGCGGGCAAGAGACCCGCGACCCACCATAGCATCGAAAGGACACAACATGAACAAACTGCTTGCCACCCTGATCGCCGGTTTCCTGGCCACCAGCGCTTACGCACAGACCGCCGTCACCACGACCACGACCACCACGACGCCGAACGCCGCCGTCGCGAACACCACGACCACGAACACGAACCCCACCGCCCGCACCACCAAAGCCATCGTGAAGGCCGAAGCCCGTGCCGAGACCGATGTCGCCAAGGCCGAAGCGAAGGAAATGAAGGCTGTTGCCAAGGCCGACGAGAAAGCCACCAAGGCCGTCGCCGACGCCCAGGAAAAGAAAGCCAAGGCGCACGCCAAGGCTGTGAAGGTGCATGCGGAAGCGGCCGAGAATATCACCCGTGCCGATCCGGAAGACCGCGCCACGGTGATCGCCCGTGCCGAGGAAAAGGTATCGGAAGCGAACCTGAAGGCCGAGAAAGCGATGATCAAGGCCGACGAAAAGTCCTTGAAAGTGCAGGTTGACGCCGCCGCCGACAAGGCGACCGCATCGGCCAAGGCCGAGCAGGCGCGCGCCGAGGCGATGGCCGACGTGCACAAGGCCGCAGCCAAGAACTGATTGGGTTGGATGTAAATGAAAAATGCCGGCATGAGCCGGCATTTTTTTTGGTGTTGCAGAGGCGTGACGGCAATTACTCGCCGGTGGAGCGCATCGCCAGGTCGGTCGCCTTGAGCTTGGCCGACAGCGGCTTGCCCTTGCGCGCGCGCTTGCCGAAGTGCGGTTCCAGGCCGGAGGCGAACAGCTCGACCACGCGCGGCTTGGAGCCGGCCCAAGTGCCGATCACGTTGACGCCTTTCTGGCTGATCGGCTGCGCTGCCAGCAGCGTTTCCTTCGGGTCGAGGTCGATTAGCGTCACGCCGCGCCCGCCGTTGGTCAGCACCTTCATCTCGTCGATGCCGAACACCAGCACCTTGCCACTGCTCGACAGGCAGGCCACCGCGCCGGCCTGGTCCTGCACCACGCGCGGCGCCAGCGGCACCGCACCGGCGTCCAGCGTGATGAAGGACTTGCCGCCCTTCAGGCGGCTGACCATGTCGCCCGCCTTCGAGATGAAGCCGAAGCCGTTCGAGGCGGCCAGCAGCAGGCGGGTGTCGGCATTGCCGGCGAAGTAGTGCAATATGCGCACGCCGCCCGACAGGTCGACCAGGGTCGTGATCGGCACGCCGTCGCCGCGCGCGCCGGGCAGGGCAGCCACCGGCACCGAATAGGTCTTGCCGTTGTCGCCGATACCGACCAGTGCATCGACGGTGCGGCATTCGAAGGCGGCAAGCAGCGAGTCGCCCGGCTTGAAGGTGAACTGGGCCTGGTCGTGCCCGATGCCGGTGCGCGCGCGCACCCAGCCTTTTTCGGAAATAATCACCGTCACCGGTTCGTCGATGATCTTCTGCTCGGCCACGGCCTTTTGCGCTTCTTCGATGATGGTGCGGCGGTCGTCGCCGAACTGCTTGGCGTCCGCTTCGATCTCGCGGATGATCGTGCGCTTCATGGTCGACGGGTTGGCCAGGATGTCTTCCAGCTTGTCCTTCTCGCCGCGCAGCTGCGCCAGCTCCTGCTCGATCTTGATCGCTTCCAGGCGCGCCAGCTGGCGCAGGCGGATTTCCAGGATGTCCTCGGCCTGGCGGTCGGACAGGCGGAACTCGTCCATCAGCGCCGCCTTCGGCTCATCCGAATTACGAATGATCGCGATCACCTTGTCGATGTTCAGCAGGACGATCTCACGACCTTCCAGGATGTGGATGCGGTCGTTGACCTTGCCCAGCTTGAATTCGGTACGGCGCTTGACCGTCACGAAGCGGTAGTCGATCCACTCCTGGATGATGTCGTTCAGGCCCTTCTGGCGCGGACGGCCATCGCCGCCGATCATCACCAGGTTGATCGGGCTGGAGGTCTCCAACGAGGTATGCGCCAGCAGCAGCAGCATGAACTCGTTCTGGTCCTGGTTCTTCGATTTTGGCTCGAACACCAGGCGTACCGCCGCTTCGCGGCCGGACTCGTCGCGCATCGTGTCGAGCGAGTTCAGGATGGTTTGCTTGAGCGCGATCTGTTCCGGCGTCAGCGTCTTCTTGCCCAGCTTGACCTTCGGGTTGGTGATCTCTTCGATTTCCTGCTGCACGCGCGCGGCGGAGGTGCCCGGTGGCAGTTCGGTGACCACCGCCTGCCACTGGCCGCGGGCCAGTTCCTCGATCTTCCAGCGCGCACGTACCTTCAGCGAACCGCGGCCGCTGGCGTACATGTCGGCGATCTGCGAGGCCGGGGTGATGATCTGGCCGCCGCCCGGGAAGTCCGGGCCTGGCATCAGCGTCATCAGCTCGGCGTTCGAGATCTTCGGATTGCGGATCATGGCGACCGCGGCCTCGGCCACTTCGCGCAGGTTGTGCGACGGGATCTCGGTCGCCATACCCACGGCAATGCCGGAAGCGCCATTGAGCAGCACCATCGGCAGGCGCGCCGGCAGCGTGCGCGGCTCGTTGGTCGAGCCGTCGTAGTTCGGCTGGAAGTCGACCGTGCCCATGTCGATTTCGTCGAGCAGCAGGCGCGAAATCGGGGTCAGGCGCGCTTCCGTGTAACGCATCGCCGCGGCGCCGTCGCCGTCGCGCGAGCCGAAGTTGCCCTGGCCGTCGATCAGCGGGTAGCGCAGGGAAAAGTCCTGCGCCATGCGCACCAGCGCGTCGTACACCGACTGGTCGCCGTGCGGGTGCAGTTTACCGAGCACGTCGCCGACCACGGCCGCCGATTTGCGCGGCTTGGCGGTCGGGCCGAGGCCCAGCTCGTTCATCGCGTACAGGATGCGGCGCTGCACCGGCTTCTGGCCGTCGGCCACATCCGGCAGGGCGCGGCCCTTGACCACCGAGACGGCGTAGTCGAGATAGGCGCGCTCGGCGAAGGTCGACAGGGTCAGCGTTTCAAGGTCGTCGGCCGGCTCGGCAGCTTGTTCGAAGAGGTTTGCTTGGGTAGTCATAATTCAGTGTGTTCGATCAAATATCCGCTTCCGTCTCGTTCCCGTGTTCCTCGATCCACGCGCGGCGGGCGGCGGCTTCGCCTTTGCCCATCAACATATTGAAGCGCGCGCTCGATTCGCCGTGATCGAAACCGCCCAGCGCCACCGGCAGCAGGCGGCGCGTGTCCGGGTTCATCGTGGTTTCCCAGAGCTGCTCGGCGTTCATCTCGCCCAGGCCCTTGAAGCGCGAGATGTTCCAGCTGCCTTCCTTGAGGCCATCTTTTTTCAGCTTGTCCTCGATCGCCAGCAGTTCGCCGTCGTCCAGCGCGTACAGCTTTTGCAGCGGCTTCTTGCCGCGCGGCGGCACGTCGACGCGGTACAGCGGCGGGCGCGCCACGCAGATGTGGCCGTGCCTGAACAGGGCCGGGAAGTGCTTGAAGAACAAGGTGAGCAGCAGCACCTGGATGTGCGAGCCGTCGACGTCCGCGTCCGACAGGATGCAGATTTTGCCGTAGCGCAGATTCGATAGGTCCGGCGAATCGCCGTGCGAGTGCGGGTCGACCCCGATCGCCACCGAAATGTCGTGGATCTCGTTGTTCGCGAACAGGCGGTCGCGGTCGGTTTCCCAGGTATTCAGGACCTTGCCGCGCAGCGGCAGGATCGCCTGGTATTCCTTGTCGCGGCCCATTTTTGCGGAACCGCCCGCGGAGTCGCCCTCGACCAGGAACAGTTCGTTACGGGTCAGGTCGGTCGATTCGCAGTCGGTCAGCTTGCCTGGCAACACGGCCACGCCCGAGGACTTCTTCTTCTCGACCTTTTGCAGCGAACGCATGCGCGACTGTGCCTGCTTGATGACGAGGTCGGCCAGCTTCTTGCCGTATTCGACGTGCTGGTTCAGCCACAGCTCGAGCGGCGGTTTCGTAAACGTCGACACCAGCTTGACCGCGTCGCGCGAATTCAGGCGTTCCTTGGTCTGGCCCTGGAACTGCGGGTCCAGCACCTTCGCCGAGAGCACGAACGACACCCGCGCGAACACGTCTTCCGGCAGCAGTTTCACGCCCTTCGGCAGCAGGCCGTGCAGCTCCACGAAGCCTTTCACGGCGCCGAACAGGCCGTCGCGCAGGCCGGACTCGTGCGAGCCGCCGCTTGGCGTCGGGATCAGGTTCACGTAGGACTCGCGCACGACGCCGCCTTCCTCGTTCCAGGCCACGACCCAGGCCGCGCCTTCGCCTTCGGCAAAGCTTTCGTCGCCAGGGGCCGCATAGGCCGCGCCCTCGAACAGCGGGATCACGGTCTGGCCGCTCGAGCTCTGGTTCATGGCTTCCATCAGGTAGCCGCGCAGGCCTTCGTCGTAGCGCCAGGTCTGGACGTCGCCGGTCTTCTCGATGGTGAGGGTGACCGTCACGCCCGGCAGCAGCACGGCTTTCGAACGCAGCAGGCGCTGGAGGTCGCCCATCGGGATGTTCGGCGAATCGAAATATTTACCGTCCGGCCAGGCGGTGACGCGGGTGCCGTTCTTCTTGCCGCCGCGCTCGAAGGGCGCGGAGGTGAGGGGCTCGATCACGTCGCCGTCGGCGAAGGTCAGGCGGTGGACGCCGTTGCCTTCGTCGTCGCGGCGAAAGACCGTGATCTCCAGGCGCTTCGAGAGCGCGTTGGTGACGGACACGCCGACGCCGTGCAGGCCGCCCGAGAAGGCATAGGCCCCGCCCGAGCCCTTGTCGAACTTGCCGCCGGCGTGCAGGCGCGTGAACACGATCTCGACCGTGGAGACGCCTTCTTCCGGGTGGATGCCGACCGGGATGCCGCGGCCATCGTCCTCGACGGTCACGGAGCCGTCGGCATTGAGCGACACGCCGATGTTCTTGCAGTAACCGCCGAGCGCCTCGTCGGAGGCGTTGTCGATCACTTCCTGGATGATGTGCAGCGGGTTTTCAGTCCGGGTGTACATGCCCGGACGCTGCTTCACGGGTTCGAGTCCCTTCAGGACACGGATGGATGATTCGCTGTAGTCGGGTGCGGGTTTCTTGGTTGCCATGCTGATCAGGTTTTATCGAATGCCTGCGCATTCTATCTTGTCGTGAGGAAAATGCAGGAATGGCGTGTTGGATTGTGCTTGTCAACACGCACAAACGTGACTAGATTGGTACGCACGGTTGCTACCACGCTTGCTAACGCGGTTGCCACACCAGGCAGCCCTGGAAAACCGTCGAGCGAGGGCGCGGGCTTAGGCAGTACTGTACATGCATACAGTTATTATCGCAAGGTTCGGCGTCGCGCCATGACGCGACGTGCAACAGGTCAAGGCTATTGTGTGGCACGAACCGGGTGAATTCTTATGCATGCACAGAAAATTCCAACCGCCGTCCGCTTGCTGGGCTTCTCGCCCGGCGAGGGCGAGCGCATGGCCGCGCTGCTGGCAGACGCGCCGCGTTCCGGGCCACTGTATTCCCCCCTGCACGATGACAGTCTACAGGAGCCCGACATTGTCCTGGCCGACGGCACCAGTCCCGCCGCCCTGGCGCAGCTGGATGGCATGCGCTGTGCGCCGCCGGCGCTGCTGGTAGGCGGCAGCGACGGCGACGGCCATGTCCACGTCGAGCCGCCGGTCGAGCCCTCCGTCCTGCACGAGGCCATGGCCCGGCTGCTGGCCGAACGGCGGCGCGCGCTGGCGCTCCTCTCCGCGCGCGGCGAGCCGCTGCTGGCCGAACGCCGGCGCCAGCCCCGCCTCGGGCCGGCCATCGACGGCTGCGCGCTGCGGCGCCAGCCGCCACGCCCCGGCAAGGTGCTCATCGTCGACAAGGGCGGCGCCCTGCGCGACCACCTGGCGCGCCTCGCCTTTGAACGCCCGCTGGCGATTGCCTGGACCGACAGCGCGCCGACCGCCGTGCGCCTGTGCGACGAGATGCCGGTATCGCTAGCCATGATCAATACCGCGGCGCCGAATATCGACCCCTATGCCCTGAGTTTCGCCATCAAGTCGCAGGAAGGGGCGGGGCGTACCGCCGTCGTGCTCCTGGTCGGAAAGGGCTTCCCGTACGACAGCGAGCGCGCGCGCGATGCCCGCGTGCGGGGGCTGCTCGACAAGCCGGTGGGGGATCGCAGTCTGGTGGCAATGCTGCAGCGCCTGGCTTGAACATTCGGAATTTGTTACAACTTCGAATCGTGCGCGAAAATGGCAGGGCTATATTTAAGGCCATGGCAGACGATCCCCAACCGCAGCGCGGCGAAGCGCTTGGCCCGCCGCTGGAGCCGCGCGCCGATGCGCCGCAGCGCGTGCCCGACCGCCGCTCGGACGGACCGGCACGCTACAGCCGTCCCGGCGACACCCGGCTCTCGCTGGTCGGCCGCGTCCTGTCCTCGCGCTGGCGAGCCCTGCGCGACCGCTTCAGCCGGGACTTCATGCGCCGTACCCTGCGCATCGGCGTCTCGGCCCGTATCTTCCATCCCGAACCCGGCTCCACTGGCCTGCGCAGCAAGAACCTGCAGTATCTGGAAGAGTCGATCGCGCAGTGGGTGATGTCGCGCGACGTGCTGGTCTTCATGATCCCCACGGTGAACACGAACGGCCTGCTCCACCCGAGCAACATCACGCTGCGCCACTATGCGCGCCACCTCGACGGGCTGGTGCTGCAGGGCGGGGCCGACGTGTCGCCGCAAACCTATTCCGAATCGCCCACCCGTCCCGAATGGAGCGGCGACCGCGCGCGCGACCTGTACGAGCTCGAGCTCCTGCACGAATTCGTCGAGGCCGGAAAGCCGGTGCTGGGGGTGTGCCGCGGCTGCCAGCTGATCAATGTCGCCTTTGGCGGCACGCTGTACCAGGACGTGGCGACCAACAGGCCCGAGGCGCTGGCGCACGTGCACACCGACTACGACGCGCACCGCCACGCAATCGAGTTCCCCCCGGGTTCCTCCCTGGGCCACATGTTCCCGCATGTGGCGCGGCCGATCGTCAATTCGATCCACCACCAGGCGGTCAAGGAACTGGGACGAGGGGTGCGCATTGAGGCAGTCTCGTATCCGGACGGAATTGTGGAAGCGATCCGCTACGAGCCGGCCGATTTCGTGATGGGGCTGCAGTGGCATCCGGAATTCCACAGGGCGGGCGGGACGGACCTGCTCGATTGCACGCCGGTGCTGGACGAATTCTTGCGGGCGGCACGCGAAACACGATTGTAGTTTCTCCTTGCATCCCATCCGCCCCTTCAGCATAATGAATGAGAATCATTCTCATTTATATGAAGGGGATCGCCATGAAAGACCAGTTCGCAAATGAACCACTGCCGCCCGCGCCGGGCATGCCTCAGCGGGATGCCGTCATGCTCGCGTCCGTGCTGCACCTGATGTCGCACTACACGGCGCGCGACGGCAACGACCGTCCCTGCGTGCGCCTGGCGTCCGTCATCGAGCGCCACCTGTGCGCACTGGCGCGCCTGCCCGATCTCGATCCGGTGCTGCGTGCTACCTGCGAGCAGTTGTGCGAGAAATGGGCGGGACTGGTGGACGATGGCATGCCACCGCCTGCCAAACCCAGTTTCATCGAGCGGATGATGGGGAACAGGCTGGGAACGCGCCTGGCCTAGGAAATGGGTTCGCAGCCGCGGTCCCAACAAGACGCTATGAACGCTGTTCAATGCCGTCTGGGTCCGGTCCCACATCCGGTTCCCTGGAGAAGACCTCGCCCAACCACTGCGCAAACGCCTGCAGCCGCGGACTGGCCATGCGCCCACGCGCATACAGGAGCGACACCGGCATGGCGGTCGGCGTGACGCCGGGCAGCACCTCGACCAGTTCGCCGCTGGCCAGGTAAGGGCGCGCCTGGTAGCGCGCCAGTTGCGCCAGGCCCAGGCCCTGCAGCGCGCAGCCCAGGTTGGCGTCCGCGTCGTTCACCGCCAGGCCGCCGCCGACCGCCACTTTGACCACCCCCTCGGCGGTCTCCAGTTCCCAATCGAAGGCACGCCCTGTGCGACCCGAGAAATGCATGATCCCTTCGTGGGACGCCAGGTCGCCGACATGGGCCGGCATACCGCGCCGCGCCACGTATCCCGGTGCAGCCGCCAGCAGGAAACGCATCGTCCCCAGTCGGCGGGCGATGAAACTCGAATCCGGCAGTGTCCCTACCCGCACTGTGCAATCAATGCCTTCCTGGGTCAAATCGACCAGGCGGTCGGTCAGGCTGATGATCAGGTCGAGGTCCGGATAGCGCTCCCGGAAGCTGTGAATGTGCGGCAGCACGATCTTCCGCCCCAGTGAACCGGGCAGGCCAACCCGCAGGCGTCCCTGCAGTTGCGCCGCCGATTGTCCGAGGAAAGGGGCTTCGGCAGCCTCCACGGCTTCCAGGATCGTGGCGCATTCGTTGTAGTAGCGTTCGCCTTCGGGTGTCAGCGACAGCGTGCGCGTGGTGCGCTGGAGGAGCTGGGCGCCGAGGTAGGTTTCCAGTTTTTTGATGGTGGCGCTGAGCGCGGCGCGCGGCAGGTCCAGTGTCTCGGCCGCGCGCGAGAAACTGTTGGCGTCGACAATGCGCACGAAGACGTGCATGGCCCGGAGCTTGTCCATGGATTGTTCACATTAAATGAAATATGTAAGTGCATTATGCCCTCATTATCTTTAGTCGATGCTTCCTTACAATGGAATCAACCTATCCCAAGGAGCGCATCATGCAATCCCCCCATGAACCCACCCTGTCGCGCGGACTGGTCCTGTTGCTGGCCACGGCGGCCGGCATCATCGTTGCCAACCTGTATTACGCTCAGCCCCTGGTCGGCCCGATCGGGGCAGCCATCGGCCTGGCGCCCGCCGCCGCCGGCCTGGTCGTGACACTCACCCAGGTCGGCTATACCCTGGGCCTGCTGTTCATCGTGCCGCTTGGCGACTTGTTCGAGAACCGCCGGCTGATCGTCTGCGGCCTGCTGGCGACCGGCGCCGCCCTGCTGTTGGCGGCGACCGCATCGACCAGCGCGCAGTTCCTGTTCGCCGCGCTGGCGATCGGCCTGGGCGCGGTGGTGGCCCAGGTGCTGGTGCCCTTCGCGGCCCACCTGGCGCCCGAAGCCACGCGCGGGGCCACGGTCGGCAAGGTCGTCAGTGGCCTGCTGCTCGGCATCATGGTGGCACGGCCGGCCGCCAGCCTGATGGCCGAAGCCGGAGGCTGGCAGGCCGTGTTCGGCATCGCCGCCGTCCTGGTCTTCGTGCTGGCAGCCGTGCTGCGCCTGCGCCTGCCGCAGCGGCATCCGGAGGCGAAGCTGCGCTATCTCGCCCTGATCACTTCGCTGTGGACCGTGTTGCGCGGTACCCCGCTGCTGCGCCGGCGCGCGTTCTATCACGCAGGCCTGTTCGGCGCGTTCAGCCTGTTCTGGACGGTGGTTCCGCTGGCGCTGGCCAGCCCGGCCTTCGGTCTGACGCAGGGCGGGATCGCGGTGTTTGCCCTGCTCGGCATGGCGGGCGCGGTTGCCTCGCCCATCGCGGGCCGCCTTGCCGACGCCGGCCATACGCTCAAGGCCACGGCCGCAGCGCTGGCATTGGGAGCGCTCAGCTTCGCCCTGCCACTGCTGGCGCCGCAGTCGCACTGGCTCGCGCTGGGCCTGTTGGCCCTTGCCGCCATCGTGCTGGACGCAGCCGTCGCCGCCAACCTGGTGCTGGGCCAGCGCGCACTGTTCACGCTCGGGGCCGAGGTGCGCAGCCGCCTGAACGGCCTGTATTTCGCGCTGTTCTTCGCCGGGGGCGCCTTTGGTTCGGCGGTCGGCGGCTGGCTGTATGCGAGCCAGGGCTGGCATGCCGCCTTGCTGGCTGGCATGGCGCTGCCTGTGACCGGCCTGCTGGCCTGGATCGGTGAGTATGCCGGGCAGGCGGCCACCCCGGATGCCGCGTAAGCGTGCCTACCTGCGACGAAACCGCCGCTCCCCGCGGAACCAATTAATGGCCGCATGCACCATCCCCTCGACGCTGCCCTGGCGCTCGTACTGCTGGCGCAGCAGCGCCGCATCGCTGCCGCCCGCCGCGGCCGCCTCCAGGTGGCGCAAGCCCTCGATGCTGCCCAGCTCTTCGGCATACGACTCCATCTTGCGCAAGGTCGCCAGGATGTCCTCGCGGATCGATACGTTCTCGTAGCTCTTCGGGTGCGAAATCGTGCCCTCCAGCCCGAAGCGGCAGGCCTGGAAGCGGTTGTAGTTGTAGACGAGGTAATCGTCCTCGACGGGGGGCGCTTCCAGCCGCTGCAACAGGTAGCTGCACAGGGCCTGCAGGTAGGCGGCCAGGGCGGCGGCGCGTTCCACCGTCAGCGGCGTGTCGCAGACGCGCAGCTCGATCGTGCCGTATTCGGGTTTCGGGCGCAGGTCCCAGTAAAAATCCTTCATGCTCTTGACGATGCCGGTGCGCTCCATCTTGGCGTAATACGCCGTCTCGAAGTCCTGCCAGCCGAGCGTGAAGGGCGCCCGCCCGCTCATCGGAAAAGCAAAGACGGAATTCAGGCGCGCGGAATCGAAATGGCTGTCGTGCCCCTGCACGAACGGGGACGAGGCGGACAAGGCAATGAAATGGGGGATGTAGCGGTTCAGTGCGTGCAGCAGGTACATGGCGTTGTCGCCATTGCCGCAGCCGATGTGCACGTGCTGGCCGAACACGGTGAACTGCTTGGCCAGGTAGCCGTAGAGCGACGATAAATGCTCGAAGCGCGGCTTGGGGAAGATTTTTTGCTCGGACCATTGCTGGAACGGATGGGTGCCGCCGCCGGCGATGCCGATGTTGAGCGTGTCGCCCGCCGTCACCAGGGTGTCGCGAATGTCCTGCAGCTCGGCCAGCAGGGGCGCGTAACTCGAATGCACGCTCGAGTTGATCTCGATCATGCTCTCCGTGATCTCGGGCGTGACATTGCCGGGGAAGGGCTTGCGCGACAACAGGTACAGCAGGTCGGGGCTGGCCGCGGTCAGGTCGAAGTCGGAGAGGCTGACCAGCTGCAGCTCGAGCTCGACGCCGAAAGTCAGCGGCGTTGACTGGGTGAAGGGTTCAAGCGGCATGGTTGGTCTCCGGCCTGGTCTGCGCGTTGGTCTCGGGCGCTTCTCTAGCCCACATCAGGGCGCGCTGGATGATGATCGGGCCGAACACCTCCAGCATCATCGTCACCGCCGCCACCGACTGCAATTGCTCGACCAGGTGCACCCCGGCCAGGCGCGCATGCTCGAGCAGCAGGATGACGAATACCGACAGCGGCGCGAGCGCCACCCCGGACAGGGCCCCCTTGCGCCACGATATGCCCGACAGGTGTGCGAATGCGGCGACGCCCGCCGTCTTGGTCACCAGGCGCGCCAGCACGATGACGACCGCCAGCAGGCTGCCGGCGGCGACTTTCTCCCAGTCGAGGGTGGAAGCGGCGAACACGAACAGCAGCACCGTCAATAATTCGCCCAGCGCGCCGAAACCGCGCTGCGCCTGGCTGAACGCCACCCGGCGGTGGCGCGCGACGAGGCCGAAGGCGAGGGTCGACACGACCGGCGACAGTCCGCCCGCGTACGAGATGGCCACCAGCAGGATCACGGCCAGCGCAAACGCGACGGTCGGATCCTGGCGCGGGTTGCCAATGGCGCGCAGCAGGGCCGGCACGGCAAGCCCGAACACGGCGCCGGTGAGGAGCGACACGGCCAGCAGCACCAGGCTGTTCCAGATGGCGTCGCCCAGGTCCTCGAAGGTGCGGAAGATCCAGAAAGCCACGACGACGTTGAAGGCGAACACGGCGAGGACGCAGTTCTGGGCGGTGAGGTGCAGCACGCGCTCGGTTACCTGGCCCGAACTGCGCTGCTCGTTGATTACACGCACGACGGTGGCGGGGGAGGTTGCCATCGACAGCGAGGCCAGCATCAGGGCGGTGAGCTGCGGCGTGCCGAAGGCGAGCGCAATCAGGTAGACGGCAATGAAGGTGGTCAGCGACTCGACCAGGCCGGAAACGCCAATCCATGGATTGCTCTTGAGCCAGCGCAGGTTGATGCGGTAGCCGAGTTCGAACAGGATCAGGCCGAAAGCGACGTCGGCCAGCATCGGCACGGCGCCGCCGTCGGGCAGGGGCAGCACGCCGAGCTGGGGACCGGCCAGCGCGAAGCCGACCAGGCCGTAGAAACTGATGCGCGGCAAACCCGTCCAACGCTGCCCGAATTCCCCCGCAATCCACGCGATGGCGAGCGCGAAGGGCCACGCGAGGCTGGTCAGGAACGGCAGCAGGTCGGGCATGCAAGGTCCTTGAAATAGTGAGGGAAAGCAAGGCTCGCTACGGGCTGGTCTTTTGCCGATTTTACAAGGCAGGGGTGGCCGAACCTGCGCACGATTGGTGCCGCCAGGTGTCTCTATCAACTGACGTGTTCGTCGTCAGGCGCGGCGGCGTTGGTAGAATGGCGAACGGTGTCGCCAGGGCGACGCCCTACTTGCGGCCCATGGCCTTCCGATTCCTCATTCGTCGATCCTGCCCGACGCGCCTTCATGTCTTCCCAACCGCCAAGCCAGCCACAACAGCGTCCCCCGATCCGCCTGACCGCCCAGGTATTGACCTGCGTCTCATTCTCGCTGCTCGCCCTCGTGATCATTTTCGCGGCCCAGGACGCACCGCGTGCCGTGTTCACGGGGCCGATGGGCTGGGGCTCGCAGCTGCTGTTCGGGCTTGGCCTGTCGGCGCTGGCGGCAGTCGCCTCGTATGTAAGCTTCCGCCTGACGGCGCAATCGGAGGCGACCCGCAATACCATCACGGCGTATGGCCGCCTCGATTTATCCGGACTCAATCCCGTGTGGATCAGCCTGGCGGCGGCGATCGGGGAAGAGCTGCTGTTCCGCGCGGCGCTGCAGCCCTTGCTGGGGGTGTGGATCACCTCGCTTATTTTCTTGCTGACGCATACGCCGGTGTACCAGTTCCGCAAACTGAACCTGGCGACGCTGGTGCAGGCGGCGGGCGTGTTCGGGGCCAGCGTGGCGCTGGGCTTTATCTACCAGTACGTGGGCTTGCTGGCGGCGGTGCTGGTGCATACGGCGCTGGATGTGGTCGGCCTGTATGTGGTGCGTAACGTCTTGCGTGGTGCGCGCAGCTAACCCTATTTACTCAGCAGCCGCATCGCCCGCTCCAGCCCTTCGATCGTCACCGGGAACATCCGGTTGTTCATGATCTGGCGGATGACGGCGATCGACTGGCGGTATTGCCACAGGCTTTCCGGTTCCGGGTTGAGCCAGGCGAATTTCGGAAAGGCATTGCAGAAGCGCGCCAGCCATTCGGCGCCGGCTTCCTCGTTGTGGTACTCGACCGAGCCGCCCGGCGACAGCACCTCGTAGGGACTCATGGTGGCGTCGCCGACGAAAATCACGCGCGTGTCGGGCGGGTATTTGCGCAGGATGTCCCAGGTCGGAAAACGCTCCGCATGGCGGCGCCGGTTGTTCTTCCACAGGTAGTCGTAGACGCAGTTGTGGAAGTAGTAGAACTCCATGTTCTTGAATTCGCTCTTCGCCGCCGAGAACAGTTCCTCGGTACGCTCGATGTGGTCGTCCATGGTGCCGCCCACGTCGAGCAGCATCAGCACTTTTATCCTGTTCTTGCGCTCGGGCTGCATGCGGATGTCGAGGTAGCCGGCGTTGCTGGCCGTGGCGCGGATGGTGTCGTCGAGCGCGAATTCGTCGAGCGCGCCATGGCGCGCGAAGCGGCGCAGGCGGCGCAGCGCGACCTTGATGTTGCGTGTGCCGAGTTCCCGCTCGTCGTCGTAATCGCGGTAGCTGCGCTGGTCCCAGACTTTCACCGCCGTGCGATTCCGGCCCTGGCCGCCGATGCGCACGCCTTCCGGATTGGTGCCGCCGTGCCCGAAAGGGGAAGTGCCGCCGGTGCCGATCCATTTGCTGCCGCCTTCGTGGCGCTCCTTCTGTTCCTTCAGGAGTTCGTTCAGGCGGTCCATCAGCTTGTCGTAGCCGAATTTTTCCAGCGCCGCCTTTTGTTCCGGCGTGAGCTCGCGCTCCATGCGCTTGATCAGCCATTCGAGCGGAATCTCGCCCTTCGTCGTGTCGAACACGGCCTCGATGCCCTTGAAGTAACTGCCGAAGGCGCGATCGAACTTGTCGAAATGGGCTTCGTCCTTCACCAGCACCAGCCGCGCCAGGTAGTAGAACTCGTCGAGCGAGGGCGCGATCACGCTCTTTTCCAGCGCCTCGAGCAAGGTCAGGAATTCCTTGATCGAGACCGGAACCTTGGCACTGCGCAGGGCGAAGAAAAAATCGATCAGCATCTCAGTTGGCGTGTCGGGTAAGCAGGTAGTGCAGGTGCGTCTTGATCTCATGCCACTCGCCGCGCACGATGCTGTACATGACGGTGTCGCGCACGGTGCCGTCACGGCGCGCGAAGTGGTGGCGGATCACGCCATCCTTCTTCGCTCCCAGCCGTTCGATGGCCGCCTGCGAGGCATGATTGAAGTTATCGGTGCGAAAACCGACCACTGCGCAGCCGAGCGTGTCGAAAGCGTGCGACAGCAGCAGGAGCTTGCAGCTGGTGTTCACATGGCTGCGCTGGACGCTCTTCGCATACCAGGTGTAGCCAATCTCGACGCGGCCGATCTCGGGCAGGATGTCGTGGTAGCTGGTCGTGCCCAGCACCGCGCCGGATGACGAATCCACCACGGCGAAGGCGACGCGGTTCGGTGTTTCGAGCGCGGTGTGCACATAGGCTTGCGTGCGGTGCGGCTCCGGCACCGAGGTCACGCGCAGGTTCCACAATTGGCCGTCGGCGGCGGCGGCGCGCAGGCCATCCACGTGCTCGAGCGTCAAAGGCTCGAGCCGCACCCCGTTGAATTCCAGCGTTACCGGCTCGACCGCCACTTTCACGGGAGTCATCGGTTGGTCCTCGCCATGGCAATCAGGCGCTCGAACAGGTGCACGTCCTGCTCGTTCTTGAGCAGCGCGCCATGCAGCGGCGGCACCACGGCCTTGTTGTCCTGGCTGTGCAGGGCTTCGGCCGGTATGTCCTCGGCCATCAGGAGCTTGAGCCAATCGAGGAATTCCGAGGTCGAGGGCTTCTTCTTGATGCCGGGCACGTCGCGCACCTGGTAAAAACTTTGCAGCGCGGCGGCCAGCAGTTCCTGCTTGAGGCGCGGGTAGTGCACCTGCACGATGTCGGCCATCGTCTCGCGGTCCGGGAATTTGATGTAGTGGAAGAAGCAGCGGCGCAGGAAAGCGTCCGGCAGTTCCTTCTCGTTGTTCGAGGTGATGATGACCAGCGGGCGGTGTTTGGCGACGACCATTTCGCGCGTCTCGTAGACGAAGAATTCCATCCGGTCGAGTTCGCGTAATAAATCGTTCGGGAATTCGATGTCGGCCTTGTCGATCTCGTCGATGAGCAGCACCACGGGTTCCGGCGCCGTGAAAGCCTGCCACAGCACGCCCTTGACGATATAGTTATGGATGTCGCGCACGCGCTCGTCGCCCAGCTGCGAATCGCGCAGGCGCGAGACGGCGTCGTATTCGTACAGGCCCTGCTGGGCTTTGGTGGTGGACTTCACGTGCCACTGCAGGAGCGGCATGTCGAGCGCCGCCGCTACCTCTTCGGCGAGCATGGTCTTGCCGGTGCCCGGCTCGCCCTTGATCAGCAGCGGGCGCTGCAGGGTGAGGGCGGCATTTACGGCCAGTTTCAGGTCGTCGGTGGCGACATAGCTTTCGGTGCCTTCGAAGCGGGTGTGGGCTTGCATACGCGTCAATCGTCAGGAGGGAAAATCCCGAGTATATGCCAGAACCGGCAGGCCGGCGGAGGGGGCGCACGAGGTTGGTAGACTGCAATCTTTTGTTGGGCTAGAATCCATAGGTTAGTAGTAATAAAATCTATATCAACAGGTTTTAGCCAAGTTCGTGCGGTAGCGGTATTCGATTAAAAATCTTGCGATTCCCACCATGAAAAAACTTTTGGCAGTACTCGTCCTGGCCGGTTGTGCCGCCACTGCGTCCGCCGCGGATGTTGTCGGCAACGCGAAGGCAGCGCCGAACAAGATCGAAATGTGCATCGGTTGCCACGGCATCCCGGGCTATAAGGCCACCTTCCCGGAGGTCTACCAGGTGCCGATGATCGGCGGCCAGTCCGCCAAGTACATCGAATCCGCGCTGCACGCCTACAAGAAGGGCGACCGCAAGCATCCGTCGATGCGCGGGATTGCCATGAGCCTGTCCGACCAGGACATTGCCGACGTCGCCGCCTATTATTCGCAGCAGAACGCCCAGAGCCGGAAGTAAGGACTACGCCATGAAAAAACTGATCATCGCGCTGGCCTTCGGCGCCGTTTCCGTCACTGCCGCATCGTCCAGCTTTGCCGCCGACGTCAAGCGCGGCGAGGAGCTGACCAAGAAGTACAACTGCGCCTCCTGCCATGGCGCCGACTATAACAAGCCGATCGACCCGAGCTATCCGAAGCTGGCCGGCCAGCACGCCGACTACATCGCGCACGCGCTGCGGGCGTACAAGCGTGGCGGCGACCAGGCCAATGGCCGCAGCAACCCGATCATGGCCGGCTTTGCGAAGCCGCTGTCGAACCAGGACATGATCGACATCGGCGCCTACCTCGCCAGCCTGCCGTCGCAGCTGGTCGTGCGCAAGTAAAATAGCCTGCCGCCGGTTCGCCGGACGAGTTGACATCGTATGAGCATCCCCCGGATGCGGCGTGCCAGCCGCACCGGGGGATTTTATTTTTCCGGCGTTCGCGCCATTGTTGGAGTCGTCATCTTGCAGTCCGTCTCACCTGCTTACCTGAAAACCAACCTGCTCAGCGGCCTGACCGTCGCGCTGGCGCTGGTCCCCGAAGCCATCGCCTTTGCCCTGGTCGCCCACGTGTCGCCCTTGACGGGCCTGTACGCCGCCGTGCTGGTGTCGTTCATCACCTCCGCCTTTGGCGGGCGGCCCGGCATGATTTCGGGTGCGGCCGGGGCGCTGGCCGTGGTCATGGTGGCGCTCGTCGTGGAGCATGGCGTGCAGTACCTGTTCGCGGCGATCGTGCTGATGGGCCTGTTGCAGATGCTGTTCGCCGCCGCGCGGCTCGGCAAGTTCATCCGCATGGTGCCGTATCCGGTGATGCTCGGCTTCGTCAACGGGCTGGCGCTGGTGATCTTCATTGCCCAGTTCGGGCATTTCAAGGTGGCAGGGCCGGACGGCGTGCCGCAGTGGATGGAAGGCGCGCAGCTCTACACGATGCTGGGCCTGGTGGCGGCGACGATGGCGGTGATCTACATCACGCCGCGCATCACGAAGGCGGTGCCCGCGACCCTGGTCGGCATCCTGGTGGTCACGCTCGGCGCGGCGCTGCTTGGCATCGAATCGAAGACCGTTGGCGACCTCGGCTCGATCGGCGGCGGCCTGCCGCAGTTTGCGCTGCCCGATGTGCCGTTCAACCTCGACACCCTGAAAATCGTCTTCCCGTATGCGCTGGTGCTGGCGGGCGTCGGCCTGATCGAGTCGCTGCTGACGCTCACCCTGGTCGACGAGATCACCGAGACGCGCGGCCAGCCGAACCGCGAATGCATGGCGCAGGGCGCGGCCAACGTCGTCACGGCCTGCTTCGGCGGCATGGGCGGCTGCGCGATGATCGGGCAGAGCATGATCAACGTGAACAATGGCGCCTACGGCCGTCTGTCGGGCATCGCGGCTTCGCTGTTCCTGCTGTCGTTCATCCTGTTTGGGTCAAGCTGGATCGAGCAGATTCCGCTGGCCGCGCTGATCGGCGTGATGTTCGTGGTGTGCGAGAAGACCTTCGAGTGGGGCACCTTCCGCACGATCGGCAAGGTGCCGCGCGCGGACACGCTGGTGGTGGTGCTGGTCGCCGCGATCACGCTGGTGTTCGACCTCGCGGTGGCGGTGATCGTCGGCGTGATCGTCTCGGCGCTCGTCTTCGCCTGGCAGCATGCGAAGCAGATCAGGGCGCGGACCAGCGTCGATACGCAGGGCTGGAAGGTCTATGAACTCGATGGCACGCTGTTCTTTGCCTCGGTCGCCAACTTCAACGAGCTGTTCACGCCAAAGGACGATCCACAGGACGTGGTGGTCGAGTTCCTGCGCGCCCGCGTGATGGACCACTCGGCGATCCAGGCGATCGACGCCCTGGCCGAGCGCTACCGGGCGCTGGGCAAGCGCCTGCACCTGCGCCACCTGAGCGCGGACTGCCGCGAGCTGCTCGGCCGCGCGCAGGACATGATCGAAGTGAATGTGGTGGAAGACCCGCGGTATCGGGTCGCCGACGATCAACTAAGTTAAGACATGATGCGAAAAAGCGGCCTTGGCCGCTTTTTTTGTATCGCTTTTTTTAAAGCCTCAACGCGTCGCGCGCCGCCGCACGCATTCGATATACGCCTCGGTATCGGGCGGCGTGCTGGTGCGCTGCGACTTCCAGATCATCTCGCCCAGGCACTCCATGATTTCGTGGTGGGCGTCATGCTCGCCGATGCGGGCGACCAGCAGGTCGTGGGCGGCCTTGATGCCGCGCGGCTGGTCGATCGAGACCTGCTCGGCGATCGACAGGTGCATCGACAGGTGCAGAAAGGGGTTCGGCTGGCCGCCTTCGACTGAATAATCGCGGGCGACGGCTTCGTCGGCATCGAACAGGGCGTCGTGGTATTCGGGATGCTGGACGATCCAGTCGGCGGCGATGGCGTCCATCGGCGTCAGGATTTCACCAGCGCGCTGCTTGCGGTAGGCTTCGCAGAAAAAGCGGCGCACGTCGTGCGAGGACGGAGTGAACATGGGAAGGAATCGGGAACGAAAGGGAGGGGCGCCATTGTAACGCGATGGCGGCCCGGGCGCCGGCGGTGGCGCCGTGCAGCGCCGCTCCGCGCCCGCGAAAAAAAAGCAGGCGACACCGTTTGCACGGTGTGCCTGCCTTTGTCGCCTTGCAGCGAATGTTGCTTATACGCTACTTGTCCGGCGCCAGCATCAGTTGCGATTCGACTACAGTCTCACGCAGCTTGGGAGCCGCTTTCCCGGCGCCGGCTCCGCCCGCATTACCCTGGCCGCGCGGCTGGCGCAGGTAACGCGCGCTGTGGCGGCGCTCGGTGTGCGCACCGCCATTCGCGGGCAGCGAGAGGAAGCGCGACAGCTCCTGCAATGCACGCTGGTAGACATCGCGCTTGAACTCGATGACCACGTCCAGCGGCACCCAGTAATCGTGCCAGCGCCAGGCGTCGAACTCCGGATGGTCGGTCAGGCGCAGGTTCACGTCGTTGTCGCGCGCAACCATGCGCAACAGGAACCAGATCTGCTTCTGGCCGCGGTAATGGCCGCGGATCTCGCGTTTGATGAAATGGTCCGGCACCTCATAGCGCAGCCAGTCGCGGGTGCGGCCCACGATCTTGACATGCTCCTGGCGCAAACCGATTTCCTCCTCGAGCTCGCGGTACATGGCCTGTTCCGGCGTCTCGCCGTATTTGATACCCCCTTGCGGAAACTGCCATGAGTGCTCGCGCACCCGTTTGCCCCACCACACCTCGTTGTTGGCGTTCAGCAGGATGATGCCGACGTTGGGGCGAAACCCTTCCCGATCGAGCATAGTGCACCTCGAAACTTTCTGCCGGCCTCTGTGTCCGTTATATTTTTACCTACAAATCCTCGCGTCAACTGCCCTCGCTCGTGACGAAAACGGCGGACGCTGCGTGTTCCGGACCCATTTGTACAAAGATTGGACGCATCAGCCAGCTAATCCTTTAAAATTAGGTCGATTATAACTCTCTCTTTTTAAAAAGAATTCATCGATATGCGCGCCTCACGATTTTTTATTTCAACTCTTAAAGAAGCGCCGTCCGACGCCGAGATCGTCAGCCACCAGCTGATGATGAGGGCGGGGATGATCAAGCGCCTCGGCTCCGGTATCTACACGTACATGCCGACCGGCCTGCGCGTGATCCGCAAGGTCGAGGCCATCATCCGCGAAGAAATGAACAAGTCGGGCGCCCTCGAACTCCTGATGCCGGTCGTGCAGCCGGCCGAGCTGTGGCAGGAGACCGGCCGCTGGGACAAGATGGGTCCGGAACTGATGCGCGTCAAGGATCGTCATGGCCGCGAATTCGCGATCCAGCCGACGTCGGAAGAAGTGGTCACCGATGTCGTGCGGGGCGAAATCAAATCCTACCGCCAGCTGCCGCTGAATTTTTATCACATCCAGACCAAGTTCCGCGACGAGCGCCGTCCGCGCTTCGGCCTGATGCGCGGCCGCGAGTTCACGATGAAGGATGCCTATTCGTTCGACCGCGACGTCGAAGGCATGCAGAAGTCGTACCAGGTCATGTTCGATGCCTATGTGCGCATCTTCAACCGCTTTGGCCTGAAGTTCCGCGCGGTGGCAGCCGACAACGGCGCCATCGGCGGCACCGGCTCGCACGAATTCCACGTGATCGCCTCCACCGGCGAAGACGCGCTGGTGTACTGCCCGAACTCGGATTACGCGGCCAACATGGAAGCGGCCGAGGCAATGGCGATCGGCGAGCGCGGCGCGGCGACGCAGGACATGAAAAAAGTGCCGACCCCAGGCAAGACCAAGTGCGAAAGCGTGGTCGAACTGCTCGGCCTGCCGCTGTCGCAGTCGGTGAAAACCATCGCGCTGACGGTCGAAAAGGAAGTCGACGGCAAGGTGACGAAGCAGTACTTCATGCTGCTGCTGCGCGGCGACCATGAGCTCAACGAGGTCAAGGTCGGCAAGGTCGAAGGCCTGAGCAACCACCGCTTCTCGACGGAAGCCGAAATCCAGGAAGTCTACGGCACCGTGCCGGGCTACCTGGGCCCGGTCGCCCCCAAGCAGCCGGTGACGATTGTTGCCGACCGCACGGCCGCGAACATGGCGGACTTCGTATGTGGCGCCAACGAGGCGGACTTCCACCTGACCGGCGTGAACTGGGGCCGCGACCTGCCGGAGCCAATCGTTGCCGACCTGCGCAACGTCGTCGAAGGCGACGCGTCGCCGGATGGCCAGGGCGTGCTGGCGATCGAGCGCGGCATCGAAGTGGGCCACGTGTTCCAGCTCGGCACAGCGTACTCGAAGGCCATGAACGCGACTTTCCTCGACGAGAACGGCAAGCCTGCACCGCTGCAGATGGGCTGCTACGGCATCGGCGTGACCCGCATCCTGGGCGCGGCGATCGAGCAGAACTTCGACGACAAGGGCATCGTCTGGCCGGACGCGCTGGCGCCGTTCCAGCTGGTGCTGTGCCCGATGGGCATGGACCGCAGCGAGATGGTCAAGGAACAGGTCGAAAAGCTCTATGCCGAGCTGCTGGCGGCGGGCATCGATGTGATCGTCGACGACCGCGGCCTGCGCCCGGGCGCGATGTTCGCCGACTGGGAACTGATCGGCGTGCCGCACCGCGTCGTCATCGGCGAGCGCGGCCTGAAAGAGGGCAACCTCGAATACCAGGGCCGCCGCGAGTCCGAGGCCACGGCGGTGCCGGTAGCGGATCTTGCCGGCTTCATCAAGGGCAAGCTGGGCCAGTGATGCCGACGAAGGTACACAGCCGGGCCGCGGCCTGGCTGGGAGGCGCCTTGCGCTTTGCAACCCTGGCTGCCGCCCTTGCCGGCGTGCCGGCGTACGCCGGCAACCAGAAGGAAGAAGCGATGGCCGATTCGGTGCGCCTGGCGCTGGCGAATGCCATCGCCGACACGCGCCCGCCGAAGCCGAGCTTTCGCGACGAGGCGGCGCGCGTGCGCTACCAGGCCTGGTTCACGGAGATGTCGGCGCGCCTGAAGAAGCGCCTGCCGGACGAGCAGTCGCGTACCGAATTCCTGGAATCGGCCTGGTACGAATCGACCCGCGCCGGGCTCGATCCGGGCCTGGTGCTGGGCCTGATCCAGGTCGAATCGGCCTACCGCAAGTACGCCGTGTCGATCGCGGGCGCACGCGGCTACATGCAGGTGATGCCGTTCTGGGCCAAGGTCATCGGCGACAACGACCGCCGCAAACTGTTCCACATGCAGACCAACCTGCGCTACGGCTGCTCGATCCTGCGCATGTACATCGACATGGAACGCGGCAACCTGTATCTCGCGCTCGGCCGCTACAACGGCAGCCGCGGCCGTCCGCAGTACCCGAACGCGGTGCTGGCGGCGTGGAAGAAGTGGGAGTTCAATCCGGTCCAGGTGGCGCAGCGGTAGGGAGGCGCCAGCCGGCGCCTCCAACAATCCCACAACATATCAACCGAACCACAGCCCCCCGTCCCGGTGTAGACTTCCCGCTTTTCCCGCCACAACATCCATCATGCGAATCAATACTCTCGCCGCCGCGTGCGCGCTGGCGGCGCTTGCCGGCTGCGCTTCGACCGGCCCGGCCGGCACCAATCCGCGTCCTGCCGTGGACGGACAGGCAAAGAACATCATCTTCTTCCTCGGCGACGGCATGGGCATCAACACGCTCACCGCGGCGCGCATCTACCACGCGGGCGAAGACGGCGAACTGACCATCGACACGCTGCCCGAATCGGCCTTCGTCAAAACCTTCTCGAACGATGCGCAGGTGACCGACAGCGCCGCGTCGATGTCGGCCTACATGACGGGCGTAAAGCAGAACAACAACGTGATCTCGATGTCCACTGAGACGCGCGCCATTTCCCCGGCCGCGGATGCCAATGGCAATCGCCTGGTGAGCCGCTGCGAGAACGGCAAACCCGTGCCGACCCTGGCCGAACTGGCGAAAGCGCGCGGCATGGCCGCCGGCGTCGTCACCAACACCAACGTCACCGACGCCACCCCGGCCGCGACCTATGCCCACGCCTGCACGCGCAGGCTGGAAACCGACATCGCCGCAGCCCTCGTGCCCGGCGGCGCCGGCTACAACAAGGCCCTGGGCGCAAACGGCCTGGATCTGGTGTTCGGCGGCGGCACCCAGTTCTTCACGCCGTTCGCGCAGGGCGGCAAGCGCGCCGACGGGCGCAACCTGGTCGACGAACTGCAGGCCAAGGGCTGGCGCGTCGCAACCAACACCGCGCAAATGACGGCGCTGGCCGCCACGCCGCAGCCGGTGATCGGCCTGTTCGGCCAGTCGCACCTGGCCTTCGAGGCCGCGCGCGATCCGGTCAAGCAGCCGCTGCTCGCCGACATGACCGACAAGGCGATCGACATCCTGGCGCGCAACCCGAACGGCTTCTTCCTGGTGGTCGAGGGCGGCCTGATCGACCATGCGCTGCACGCGACCCAGGCCAAGCGCGCCTTGCAGGAAACGGTGAGCTACAACGCGGCCCTCAAACGCGCGATCGACAAGATGCAGGCCATCGATCCGGGCCTGAAGAACACGCTGATCGTCGCCACCGCCGACCACGACCACACCCTGCTGATCAACGGCTACTCGCCGCGCACCGGCAAGACCACGCCTACCAACCCCGGCATCCTGGGCCTGGTGCGCAGCATCCCGGACGGGAAAATCCGCCTGGACAAGGACGGCGCGCCGTTCACGATCCTGGGCTTCGGCACGGGCGAACACCGCGTGCAGGGCAGCCGCAAGATTGTTCAGCTGACCGACGAGATGGCCGCCGCCGACGACTACCACCAGGAAGCCGTGGTGCGCACCCGTACCGGTGCCGAGACCCATGGTGGCGCCGATGTCTACCTTGGCGCGATTGGCGCCAATGCGGAGCTGTTCCGCGGCACCATCGACAACACCCGCGTTTTCAGCCTGATCAAGACCGCGGCGGGCCTGTGAGTTACATGATGACCACCGCCGCCAGAAAGCACCCGATGACCACCATCCGACTCTCCGCGCTGCTTGTCGCAGCCTGCTTCACCCTGAACGCACAAGCTGCACCCGCAGTGCCCACCGCCAAACCGCAAGCGAAGAACATCATCTTCTTCCTCGGCGACGGCATGGGCCCGACCACGATCACCGCCGCGCGCATCTTCAAGGCCGGCGAAGACGGCCTGCTGAACTTCGAGCGCCTGGATCGCACGGCGCGCATCAAGACCTATTCCGCCGACGCCCAGGTGACCGACAGCGCGCCCTCGATGGGCGCGTACATGACCGGCGTAAAGATCAACAACGACGTGATCTCGCTGAAGGATGCCAAGCCTGTTGCGCCGGCCAAGGATGCAAACGGCATTGCCAGCATCGACCGCTGCAGTACAGTAAACGGCGGGAACAACGGCAGCGCGCCAATGACGATCCTGGAACTGGCCAAGGCCGGCGGCAAGGCCGTGGGCGCGATCACCACCACCGAACTGACCCACGCGACGCCCGCCTCGACCTTCTCGCACGTGTGTGACCGCGACATGGCCTATACCATCGCCCAGCAGGTGGTGCCGGGCGGCGCCGGGTACAACGCACGCCTGCTCGATGGCGTCGACGTGCTGATGGGGGGAGGGCGCAACCACTTCACGCCTTTTGACGCGAAGACCAACCCGAAGGGCCGGGGCGATGGCCGCAACCTGATCGCGGAATTGGAAAACCAGGGCTACTTCGTGGCCAATACCCGCGCCGACATGGCGTCCGCCCCCACGGGGCGCAAGTTCGTCGGCATCTACAGCGCCGAAAGCCACCTCGACTACGCGGCCAAGCGCCGTCCCGAGCAGCCGACGCTGGCCGAGATGACGACCAAGTCGATCGAGCTGCTGTCGAAGAACCCGAAGGGCTTCTTCCTGATGGTCGAAGGCGGCAAGATTGACCACGCCCTGCACGACACGAATGCGAGGAATGCGCTGGTGGAGACGGTGGCGTTTGACGAGGCGATCCAGGCGGCGGTGGAGCGCATGCGCGCGCTCGATCCGGGCCTGGACAACACGCTGATCGTCGTCACCGCCGACCACGACCACACGATGGTCCTGAACGGCTATGCGAAGCGCGGTAATCCGGTGCTCGACATCGTGCGCAACGTCGGCGACGGCCAGCCGACGAAGGACGCCGACGGCAAGACCTATACGGCGCTCGTCTTCGGCAACGGCCCGAACCGCCCCGACGTGCGCGCGGACGTCGACAGCGCGCAGGCGCTCGCCCACGACTATCGCCAGGAGAGCGGCGTGCGCTGGTCGAGCGAATCGCACGGCGGCGGCGACGTGAAGCTGTATGCGACCGGCGCCGGTTCGGCGCCGTTCAAGGGGACGATCGAGAACACGCATGTGTTCACGCTGATGAAAGCGGCGTTCGGGTATTAATCGACGCGGGCCGCGCCGCCGCGGTCGGTGACGGAGAGGTATATTCCTCTCCAAAACAAAAAGCCCCGATCTGCGATCGGGGCTTTTAACGTTCAGGCTAGCGGACAGCCAGACTTTTCTTATTTCAGATGATTCGAAATGAGTTTGGTCATTTCAAACATCGAGACCTGCTCTTTGCCGCCGAAAACAGCTTTCAGCTTGTCGTCGGCATTAATCATCTGGCGGTTGTCTGCAGCTTGCAGGTCCAGTTTCTTAATGTATTCCCAGACTTTCTTCGTCACTTCGGTGCGTGGCAGCGGCTTGTTGCCGACCACTGCAGCCAGCTCGGCCGATGGCGTCAGTTCTTTCATGAAAGCGGCGTTTGGCTTGCGCGCTGCGGCCGGTTTCTTTGCTGCTGCTGCTTTTGGCGCTGCTGCCTTGGCAGGAGCTGCTGCTTTCTTCGCTGCAGGCTTGGCTGCGGCTGCCGGTTTGTCCGACGTCTTCGCAGACGTCGCCTTCTTTGCGGGCGCTGCTGGGGATTTCTTGGCTGTTGCCATCTTCGAGCCTCCTAAACGAACAATATGAGAAATTGCGCAATACATCGCACGGCTTATATTGGTGGCGTTTTACTGTTCCTGCAAGTCTTTTTCTAAACTTTTTCACTCTGACAAGCCCAAAAAACAGGGTTTATACGCAACTCGGCGTCATAGAGTGAAGAATCGGTCAAAAACAGGTGTAAAAACGCCGCGCCGGCAAGATGCGGGCACGGCGTTCGGGAGCGGGTTTAAAGCAGGAAAACGCGCTTAGCGCATCCCTCCAGGCATCATGCCCTTCATCCCGCGCATCATCTTCATCAGGCCGCCGCCTTTCAGTTTTTTCATCATCGTCTGCATCTGGTCGTACTGGGTCAGCATGCGATTGACTTCCTGCACCTGCACGCCGGCGCCGGCGGCGATGCGGCGCTTGCGGTTGGCCTTGATCAGTTCCGGCTTGGCGCGCTCAAGCGGCGTCATCGAGTCGATGATGCCGACCATGCGCCGCACCTGCTTTTCGGCCTGGTCCATGTTGGCGTTGCCGGCCGCCTGCTGGAACTGCGCCGGCAGCTTGTCCATGAGGCCGGCCATGCCGCCCATCTTCTTCATCTGCGCCAGTTGCGCCTTGAAGTCGTTCATGTCGAAGCGGCCGCCCACCTTGATCTTGTTGGCCAGGTCGGTTGCCGCTTTCTCGTCGACGCCCTTGCGCGCTTCTTCGACCAGCGCCAGGATGTCGCCCATGCCGAGCACGCGGTTAGCCATGCGGCTCGGATCGAAGGCTTCCAGGCCATCGAGCTTTTCCGACACGCCGGCGAACTTGATCGGCTTGCCGGTGACGTGGCGCACCGACAGGGCCGCACCGCCGCGCGAGTCGCCATCGAGCTTGGTCAGCACGATGCCGGTCAGGGGCAGGGCGTCGTTGAAGGCCTTGGCGGTATTGATCGCATCCTGGCCGAGCATGGCGTCGACCACGAACAGGGTCTCGATCGGCTTCACGGCGGCGTGGACCGCGGCGATCTCCTGCATCATCGCTTCGTCGATACCGAGGCGGCCGGCGGTGTCGATGATCAGCACGTCGTGGTAGTGCTTTTTCGCCCAGTCCAGCGCATTGCGCGCGATGTCGACCGGCTTGTCGGTCGAGGTGGACGGGAAGAAGTCGGCGCCGACCTGCTTCGTCACGGACTCGAGCTGCGCGATCGCGGCCGGGCGGTACACGTCGGCCGAGACGGTCAGGACCTTTTTCTTCTTCTGTTCCTTCAGGTACTTGGCGAGCTTGCCGACGGTGGTCGTCTTACCGACACCCTGCAGGCCGGCCATCAGGATGATCGCCGGCGGCTGCTGGGCGAACGAGAGCTGGGTCGCTTCCGGGCCGAGGTCGGCGCCCATCAGGGAGGCCAGCTCGCGCTGCACCACGCCGACCAGCGCCTGGCCGGGGCTGAGCGAGCCGACGACTTCTTCGCCCAGCGCTTTTTCCTTCACGTTGGCGATGAAGGTGCGCACCGCGGGCAGGGCCACGTCGGCCTCGAGCAGGGCCAGGCGCACTTCGCGCAGCATCTCGGCGGTGTTCGCTTCGGTCAGACGCGCTTCGCCACGCATCGTCTTGACGACCTTGGCAAGGCGTTGGGTAAGGTTATCTAGCATGTTCTACCTGACTATATAAGGGGACGGCATTCGGCAAACCTCCATTTTACCCTGCGGTCAGCCGGCCTGCCCGCCAATGCGGGATGCGTAACGCGAATTTTTGGCTGTGGTATCTGTGCCGCATCAAAAGCCGGGCTTGCTTTATCTGACACATTCTCGATTCGCGGAGAGTTCTTTCCTTTTGGCATCGTCTTGATGCATGAAAAACGGAGAAGTGCATGAAAAAAGCATGTGGCAAGGCCCTGGTCGCATTCGTCCTCCTGGGGACGGGCGGCGCCCAGGCCGAAGATCGGATCGCCGCACCGGTGGTGCGGCTCGGGAACCTGAAACTGGCGCATTTTGGCGCCGTCTCATACATCAAGGAGATCGCGCCCCGCTGCGGGATCCGGGTCGAGGAAAAGACCTTCGCGAAAGGGCTGGACGTGATGCAGGCGATTATCGCCGGCGAGCTCGATGTCGGCGCCACCGCATCGGAAGCGGCGATCTCGGGACGGGCCGGCGGCGCGCCGGTGCTGGTGGTGGCCGGCTTTGCCAGGGGAGGGGCGCGCCTGGTGGCGCGGCCCGGGCTGAACATCACGAACGTGGCCGCACTCAAGGGCAAGCGCGTCGGGGTGACGCGCGGCGCGATCCAGGAAGTGCTGCTCATGGCCGAGCTGGACAAGCACAAGCTGAGCTCGAGCGCCGCACCCGGCAAGGATGTGCAGCTGGTCTACCTGTCCTATCCCGACCTGAACGGGGCTCTCCTGGGCAAGCAGATCGACGCCATGATGCAGTCCGAGCCGCAGGCCTCGCAGGCGATCAACAAGGGTTTCGGTGCCGAAGTGCTGAAACCCTACGGCACCGCGATCGGCGAGCCGGTGCGCACGATGGTCATGACCGAAAAGTTCTATCGCGAGCGGCGCCCGACCGCCGAAAAATTCATGCGCTGCTTTGTCGAGGCGACCAAAACCTTCATCGAGAACAAGCCCCTCGCTGCGAAATACGTGCGCGAGGTGCTGTTCAAGGGCCAGATCAGCGTGGACGACTACAACGACGCGATCGGCAATGCGCCGTTTTCGTATGACGTGACGGCGGAGCACATCCAGGTCACGACCGATACCATGATGAAGACCGGCGTCGGCCGCATGCGCCAGCCGCCCGTGGCGCGCGACTGGGTGCGCACCGACATGCTGGCCGCGGCCAAGAAAAACCTGAACGTGAACTGAAAGACAGGAGCGAACATGGAAAAGCGGAACTGGCGCGAGCTTGCAATCGGCATGGTGGTGCCGCTGCTGGCGATCGTCCTGTGGCAATCGGTGGCCAGCGCGGGCCTGGTCAATCCCCAGGTACTGCCGGCGCCGATCGATGTCGGGCGCAAGTGGGTCGAGTACCTGCTGCCGCTGGCGCCTTTTGCGGAGTACACCGGCGGCGACTGGTGGTCGTGGGCGTTCTCGGGCGAGCTGGTGGTCGACACCCTGACCAGCCTGTACCGGGTGGTGGTCGGCTTCGCCATCGGCGGCGCGCTGGCCCTGCCGCTGGGCCTGGCGATGGGCGCCAGCCCGGCGGTCTATGCGTGGATGAACCCGCTGGTACAGATCCTGCGCCCGATCCCGCCGATTGCCTACATTCCGCTGGCGATCCTGTGGTTCGGGCTGGGCAACCCGCCCGCTGTGTTCCTGATTGCGCTGGGCGCGTTTTTCCCGGTCCTGATGAACACCATCGCCGGGGTGCGCCAGGTCGACGGCATCTATCTGCGCGCCTCGCGCAACCTCGGCGCCAGCCGGAACACCATGTTCCTGCGCGTGATCCTGCCGGCCGCCGTGCCTTACATCCTGTCGGGTGTGCGGATCGGCATCGGCACCGCTTTCATCGTCGTCATCGTCTCCGAGATGATCGCGGTGAACAACGGCCTCGGGTTCCGGATACTGGAAGCGCGCGAGTATTTTTGGTCCGACAAGATCATCGCCGGCATGATCACCATCGGCATGCTGGGCCTGGCCATCGACATTGGCATGAACCGCCTGAACAACTACCTGCTGCGCTGGCACCGCGGCCTGGAGCACTGAGATGAACACCTCCACTAATGCATCCACTGCGGCATCCACTGCGGCCCACGCAGCGCATATCCGCGTCAACGGCGTTGGCAAGGTCTTTGCCAGCGAAGGGCGCCAGGTCGTGGCGCTGCAGGATATCGACCTCGCCATCCCGCACGGCCAGTTCGTCTGCCTGCTCGGTCCCTCGGGCTGCGGCAAGTCGACCCTGCTCAACGCGGTCGCGGGCTTTTCGCTGCCCAGTTCCGGCCGCATCCTGGTCGACGGCAGGGAAGTGACCGGACCCGGCCCGGAGCGCGGGATGGTGTTCCAGGAGTACGCGCTATTCCCATGGATGACGGTCGAGAAGAACATCGCGTTCGGCCTGGAAATCAAGCGCCGGCCGAAGGCCGAGATCGACGCCATCGTCGAGCGGCTCCTGAAAATGCTGTCGCTGTCGGACTTTCGCGCGCGCTACCCGAAGGACCTGTCCGGCGGCATGCGCCAGCGGGTGGCGATCGCGCGCGTGCTGGCGCTCGATTCGCCGATCATGTTGATGGACGAGCCCTTCGGCGCCCTCGACGCGCTGACCCGGCGCAACCTGCAGGACGAGCTGCTGCGCATCTGGTCGGAACTGCAGAAAACCATCATTTTCGTGACCCACAGCATCGAGGAAGCGATCTACCTGGCCGACCGCATCGTCGTCATGACTTACCGCCCCGGCACGGTCAAGCGCGACATGCTGGTCGAGATCCCGCGCCTGCGCGACCCGGCCGCGCCCGATTTCAACGAGCTCAAACGCGAGCTGGGCCACCTCGTCATGGAAGAGCAGCAGCGCCACCACAGCGACGAGCTGCGCATGGCGGCGGTGGATTAGGCAGCAGGAAAGAAGTTGTAGAAACGCGCTTGCCGGTGGCAGGGCCGCTGCCGGCCGCCCTGCCACCGGTGGTGCCCGTTGGTGTAGACTGCCGTTATGCACAACACCCTTTTTCTTGCCGCGGCTTTCCTGTACGCGGCCTGCGCCCTGCTGCCTTCAAGCCGGGGCGCTGTCATTTCAGGCGTGACCGCGCTGGCCTGGGCCGTGCACGGCGCCGCCCTGTGGAGCGATGCGTTCGCCCCCGGCAGCCTGCGCATCGGTTTCGCCATCATGCTCTCGGCCGCCCTCTGGGTGTCGGTTGCCGCCTACTGGGTCGAGAACCGCAACTTCGCCCTCGACGGCCTGCGCCGCTTGGTCATGCCCTGCGCCGTCCTGGCGACCTTGCTGCCGGTGCTGTTCCCGGGCGCGCTGATGCCGCTGCAGGGGCAGTCGAGCGCCTTCGGCTGGCACGTCGCAGTGGCAGTGCTGGCCTACAGCACGCTGACGATCGCCGCCTTCCACGCGGTGCTGATGGCGCTCCAGGAAACGCGCCTGCATGCGCGCACCGTGGTCGCCGGCAGCGGCTGGTTCGGCGGGGCGCTCGACCAGCTGCCGGCCCTGCTGACGATGGAAAAGCTGCTGTTTCGCCTGATCGGGATCGGCTTCGTGCTGCTTACCCTGACGGTGCTGTCTGGCGTCGTGTTCTCCGAGCAGCTCTTTGACCGCGCCATGCGCTGGGACCACAAGAACGTGTTCGCGCTGCTGTCCTGGCTCCTGTTCGCGGCCCTGCTGGCCGGGCGGCGCTGGCGCGGCTGGCGCGGCAAGACGGCACTGCGCTTCACGCTGGCGGGCTTCGCCACGCTGGCGCTGGCCTATGTCGGCAGCCGCTTCGTGCTCGAAGTCGTGCTGCAGCGGGGTGTCGCATGAGCCGCATCGTGTTCTGGGTCATCCTCATCATCGTGGTCGGGTTTGCCATCAGGGCAAAGCTGAGAGCCGCCATCCGCCGTGCCGAGACGCATGTGCCGCCGCCGCGGCCCGCCGCGCAGAGCACCGCCGTCATCGAAAACATGACCAGCTGCGCGCACTGCGGCCTGCATTTCCCGGCCTCGGAAGCCGTGCGCGCCGAGGGCCAGGACTACTGCAGCCCCGCCCATGCCGCCAAGTTGAACAATTGATGGGCGCGCCAACACATTGAGTACGCGCTTGCCCCTGTCCTTGCCACTGTCCTTGCCATTATCCAGCCAGGCGCGCGACACGTTCTGGCGCTCGCTCCAGGCCCTGAACGTCACGCGCATCGTCATCGCGCTGGTGCTGATCCTGTACTTGGCCTTCGACGTGCGCGGTGGCCAGGCCCAGGCTGCACCCGCGTATGCGCGCACCTGTTTCTTCTACCTCGGCGCGGCCCTCTGCTTCGGCGCGCTGACGACCCTGTGGCGCAGGCGCTTCCTGGCCCAGCTGGGGGCCCAGGTCGCAGTCGACCTGGCGGTCATCTCGCTGCTGTATCTCGCCGCCGGCGGCGTGCGCAGCGGCCTGGGCATCCTCTACCTGTTCCCGCTCGCCGGCGCCGCGATCCTCGCGCCGCTGGTGCTGGCGCTGTTCTCGGCAGCGCTCGCCACCATCTTCATCCTGCTCGAGGCGCTGTGGCAGACCGTCACGCACGGCGAGCCGGCCCTGATGCGCGGCGGGATGTACGGCATCGCCTTTTTCGCCGTGGTCTGGCTGGTTAACCGGCTGGCGGCGCGCCTGATCGGCCAGGAAGAACTAGCCGCCCAGCGCGGCGCCGACCTGCAGGTGCAGCAGGCGATCAACGAGATCGTCATCGCGGACGTCGGCGACGGCGTGCTGGTGGTCGGGGCCGACGGCGCGATCCATACCGCCAACCCGGCGGCGCGGCGCATGCTGGGGTTCGAGGGTGCGGCGCTGCTGCGCATGGACGAGCCGGGCCTGGAGCCGGTGGCGCAGGCGTTTGCCGCCTGGCTCGGCACGGGAGCGATCCCGTCCGCGCTGTCCGCGCAGTTGGCAGCAATTCAGCCGGTGCCGGGCGAGGCCGGGCCGGATGCGGCCTGGGTGATCCTGAAGCCGTTCCAGGAAGCGACAGCTGGCGAGGGTGGCCTGCGCGCGCGGCGCGACCAGCCGGCGCACCTGAAACTGCGCTTTGCACAGGTTGCCGGAGCCGGCCCCGGCGCCCCTGGCCGCCATGTCGTTTTCCTGCAGGACGTGAGCGCCATCGAAAACCAGGCGCAGCAACTGAAACTGGCGTCGATGGGGCGCCTGACCGCGAGCATCGCGCACGAGGTGAGGAATCCGCTGTCGGCGATCGGCCACGCCACGGCGCTGCTGGCCGAGGACCTGCACGGCAAGGCCGAGGTGCGCCTGCTCAAGATCATCGGCGACAACGTGGCGCGCGTGAACCGGATGGTCGAGGACATCCTGCAGCTGTCGCGCAAGGCGCAGCCGTATGCGGAGCCGCTGCTGCTGGCGCAATTTTTGGCCGAGCTGAAGGCGGAATTCTGCGAAACCCAGGGTTTGGCCGATGATATAGTGTGGCTCGGAGGGGCCGGCGCCATCGAGGTGCGCTTCGACGCGCTGCACCTGCGGGAAGTGCTCGTCAACCTGCTCGGCAATGCCATCCGCTACGCCAGCCGCGCACCCGGCAGCATCCGCATCTGGCCCGAGCTCGACGCCTTTGGTACGCTGGAACTGCACGTGCAGGACGACGGCCCCGGCATCACGCCCGAAGTGCGCGCCCACCTGTTCGAGCCCTTCTACACGACCTCGAGCAAGGGCACGGGGCTGGGCCTGTACCTGGCGCGCGAGCTGTGCCTGAACAATGGCGCGAAGCTCGATTACGAGTCGCGCTTCGACCTGCGCCCAGGCGCCGATGCCGGGGCGAGCGGGCGGTTTGTCATCACCTTCGCCCAGCCGCCCGCGCCCGGCGCGGCGCGCCCGGTTCTTGAAAGGCAGTCATGAGTTCTCCCCGCATCCTTGTTGTCGACGACGAACCCGACCTGCGCGACCTGCTCGAGATCACCCTCGTCAAGATGGGACTCGATGTCGACTGCGCCGCCACCCTGCGCGAAGCGCGCCGGCTGGTTGCCGATCACGCCTATGCGCTGGTGCTGACCGACATGCGCCTGCCCGACGGGCTGGGGCTGGAGCTGGTGCGCGAAGTCTCGGGCAGCTCGAAAACGCCGATCGCCGTGATTACCGCCTTCGGCAGTGCCGAGAACGCCGTGGTGGCACTGAAGGCGGGCGCCTTCGACTACGTGTCCAAGCCGGTCGTGCTGGACGAGCTGCGCGTGATGGTGCGCTCGGCCTTGAAGCTCTCCGAAACGCCTGCCGGCGCCGCGCAGGGCGAGGGCGGCACCGGCTCGCGCCTGATCGGCAATTCGCAAGCCATGCAGTCGCTGCGCGCCCAGATCGCGCGCCTGGCGCGCTCGATGGCGCCAATTGCGATCAACGGCGAATCCGGCGCCGGCAAGGAACTGGCGGCGCGCGAAATCCACGCCCAGAGTTCGCGCGCGGCCCGGCCATTTGTCGCCGTCAACTGCGGCGCGATCCCGGAAAACCTGATGGAGTCCGAATTCTTCGGCCACCGCAAGGGCGCCTTCACCGGCGCCGGGGAAGAGCGAGAAGGCTTCTTCCAGGCAGCCAACGGCGGCACCCTGATGCTCGACGAAGTGGCCGACCTGCCGCTGGCGATGCAAGTAAAACTGCTGCGCGCGATCCAGGAGCGGCGCGTGCGCAAGATCGGCGCCACCCTGGAGGAACCGGTGGACGTGCGCATCATCAGCGCCACGCACAAGGATTTGGCGAAATGCGTCGAGACCGGCGTCTTCCGCCAGGATTTGTTCTACCGCCTGAACGTGATCGAGCTGACGCTGCCGCCGCTGCGCGAACGGTTAGATGACCTGCCGGTGCTGGCGAACGCGATCCTGGCGCGCCTGGCCGGGCCCGGCGGCGCCGCGCTCGGGCCGGGGGTGCTGGAGGCCTTGCGCGCGTATTCCTTCCCCGGCAACGTGCGCGAACTGGAGAACGTGCTGGAACGGGCGCTGGCCTTTGCCGATGGCGGCATGATCGAGGTCGAGGATTTGTCCTTAAAAGCGGCGCGGCTCGCGGAGATGGCGCGGCCCGAGGCAGCGCCGTCTCCGGTGGTGGCCATCGCGCCCACATCGGCCGTGCCGCCGCCGTCTCCGGCGGCACCGGTTGCCGTCGAAGCGGCAGCGCTGGGCCCTGAATCCTTGCCGAGCAACCTGCCGGCCTACCTCGAACAGGTTGAGCGCGACATCATCGGCCGCGCCTTGCAGCAGACCCAGTTCAACCGCACGAAGACCGCCAGCCTGCTGGGCATCAGCGTGCGCCAGCTGCGTTACCAGATGCAGAAACTCGATATCCAGGCTCCGGAGAATTAACCATGCCAAAACGCTTACGGTATATGGCCCTCGCGATTGCGATTGTCGCCGCCCTGATGTGGATGAAGAGTGAACGCGATGCCAATGCCTGCCGCAAGGCCGGCGGGCAATGGGACAGCAGGGCGAATGCCTGCGTGGCGCCCGTGGCGCCGACAGGCAGCCGGCCGGGGTGAAGTCGATGCGTGGTGACCTGGCACCCGGCTTTGCGTCATCTCAACCCTGAACTTGTCAAAAAGCGTTGCCTTTTTGCCAGTGCAAAATAGTGCACTCTGCACTGCGATTGGGCAATGCCGGCGTGTGCTGAACAAGCTTTAAGCAGCAGGTTAGTGCTCACTTACCTGCGACGTCGCATTCGATGTCAAACCATCCAATGTCAAGAGCTGCGCGTGTAAAAAACCCCTGATTTCGGAAATTTAATCGCTTGCGACTTGCGCCGCCCCGGTACTACAATTAGTCCATTGTCAAACCAAGGCACTAGATCTAGTGGTACCAGACTCAAGTATTCAAGATCTGGCGTGTGACACAGACAGCAATAGCTCAACAGCTTCATATTTGTTTCAAGCAAGTTAATCCATCCGCGAGAACGTCGTCCAGCCTGGTGAATCCGGCTGGCCGGGATGCGTTTTGCTTTGCAGTTTTTTGTTTCGAATTTTTAATACATATTGGCTGCCCGCCCTTGCGGGCGATCGACCGACAACCATAGGGGCAGCCTGACTGCCCTTCCTGGAGGCCCCATGCAGACTTCACAAGACATTTCCATCCACCCGCACGCGGCACCAGGCACGCCAGCCAGCGGCAACAGCGCCGCCGAACTGGCCGCCCGCGCCGACTACCGCATCCTGCGCCGTAACGGCGCCGTCGTGCCGTTCGAGCCGAACAAGATCTCGGTCGCGATGACCAAGGCCTTCCTGGCCGTGGCCGGCGGCCAGGGCGCGGCTTCGGCCCGCATCCGCGAGCTGGTGGAAGAGCTGACCAACAACGTGGTCGCTGCCCTGATGCGCCGCCAGCCGAACGGCGGCACCTTCCACATCGAAGATGTGCAGGATCAGGTCGAATTGTCCTTGATGCGCTCGGGCGAGCACGATGTCGCGCGCGCCTACGTGCTGTACCGCGCCAAGCAGATGGAAGAGCGCCGCGCAGCAAAAGAAGCTGCGGGTGGATCGCAGATCGCCGCGCCGCAGATCCACGTGATCGACGGCGGCGAGCGCCGTCCGCTGGACATGGATGCCGTGCACGGCCTGGTGAACGCCGCCTGCGTCGGCCTGGAAAAGCACGTCGACGCCGATGCGATCGTCGCCGAGACCCTGAAAAACCTGTACGACGGCGTGCCGGTCGAAGAGCTGCACAAGTCCGCCATCCTGGCTGCGCGCGCGCTGATGGAAAAGGACCCGGCCTACAGCCAGGTGACCGCACGAATCCTGTTGCACACGATCCGCAAGGAAGTCTTCGGCAAGGAAGTCCCGCAAGCGAAAGCCGCGGCCGAGTACGTGACTTACTTCCCGCAATACATCGCCAAGGGCATCGAGAACGAACTGCTCGACGCCGAACTGGGCAAGTACGACCTCGAGCGCCTGGCGAAAGCCCTGGTCGCCGACCGCGACCTGCAGTTCGGCTACATCGGCCTGCAGACCCTGTACGACCGCTACTTCCTGCACGTGCGTGACACCCGCATCGAGATGCCGCAAGCCTTCTACATGCGCGTCGCGATGGGCCTGGCCCTGCGCGAAGCGGACCGCGAAGAGCGCGCCGTCGAGTTCTACAACCTGCTGTCGTCGTTTGACTTCATGAGCTCGACCCCGACCCTGTTCAACTCGGGCACGCGCCGCTCGCAGCTCTCGTCGTGCTACCTGACCACCGTCGGCGACGACCTGGAAGGCATCTACGACGCCATCAAGGAAAACGCGCTGCTGTCGAAATTCGCCGGCGGCCTCGGTAACGACTGGACCCCGGTGCGCGCGCTCGGCTCGCGCATCAAGGGCACCAACGGCAAGTCGCAAGGCGTGGTGCCGTTCCTGAAAGTGGTCAACGACACGGCCGTGGCCGTGAACCAGGGCGGCAAGCGCAAGGGCGCGGTCTGCGCCTACCTGGAAACCTGGCACATGGACATCGAGGAATTCCTCGACCTGCGCAAGAATACCGGCGACGACCGCCGCCGCACCCACGACATGAACACGGCGAACTGGATTCCCGACCTGTTCATGAAGCGCGTGATGGAAAAGGGCTACTGGACCCTGTTCACCCCGAGCGAAACCCCGGACCTGCACGACCTGGTCGGCAAGGCCTTCGAGACCGCCTACCTGGCGTACGAAGCGAAAGCCGAGCGCGGCGAAATGATGGTCTTCAAGAAGATCGAAGCGCTCGACCTGTGGCGCAAGATGCTGTCGATGCTGTTCGAGACCGGCCACCCATGGATCACGTTCAAGGACCCGTGCAACATCCGCTCGCCGCAGCAGCACATCGGCGTCGTGCACTCGTCGAACCTGTGCACCGAGATCACCCTGAACACCAGCGCCGACGAAATCGCGGTCTGCAACCTGGGCTCGATCAACCTGCCGCAGCACATGAAGGGCGATGGCCTGGATCATGTAAAACTGCAAAAGACGATCCGCACCGCGATGCGCATGCTCGACAATGTCATCGACATCAACTACTACGCGGTCGAGAAGGCGCGCAATTCGAACCTGCGCCACCGCCCGGTCGGCATGGGCATCATGGGCCACCAGGACTGCCTGCACATGATGCGTGTGCCGTTTGCCTCGGACAAAGCGGTGGAATTCGCCGACCGTTCGATGGAAGCCGTCTGCTATTTTGCTTACCTAGCTTCGACCGAGCTGGCCGAAGAGCGCGGCCGCTACGAGTCGTACGAGGGTTCGCTGTGGGACCGCGGCATCCTGCCGCAGGACTCGATCAAGCTGCTGGCGGACGAGCGCGGCGGCTACCTCGAGCAGGACACGAGCGAATCGATGGACTGGAGCCTGGTGCGCAACCGCATCAAGCAGTTCGGCATGCGTAACTCGAACTGCGTGGCGATCGCACCGACCGCGACGATCTCGAACATCATCGGCGTGTCGGCCTGCATCGAGCCGACCTTCCAGAACCTGTACGTGAAGTCGAACCTGTCGGGCGAGTTCACCGAGATCAATTCGTACCTGGTGCGCGACCTGAAGGCACGCGACCTGTGGGACGAAGTCATGATCGCCGACCTGAAGTACTTCGACGGTTCGCTGTCGAAGATCGACCGCGTGCCGCAAGACCTGCGCGACATCTACGCCACCGCGTTTGAAGTCGAGCCGAAGTGGCTGGTCGAGCAGGCATCGCGCCGCCAGAAGTGGATCGACCAGGCGCAGTCGCTGAACATCTACATGGCCGGCGCCTCGGGCAAGAAGCTGGACGAAACCTACAAGCTGGCCTGGCTGCGCGGCCTGAAGACGACCTACTACCTGCGCACCATCGCGGCGACGCACATGGAGAAGTCGACCAGCCGTACCGGCGCGCTGAATGCGGTGTCGGTCTCGGGTGGCATGGTGGGTCATGCCGCTCCGGCAGCGGCTGCTGCTGCACCTGCGGCTACCGCTGTTACTTCTACTTCGGCCGCCACGGCGGAAATCGAAGAGGGCGCCGCCTGCTACCTGCGTCCTGGCGACGCCGGTTTCGATGAATGCGAAGCTTGCCAATAAGCTGGCAGTAAGTATTAAAAATTGAAATGCACGCCCGGCCTTCGCGCCGGGCGCTGCCGTCTAGAATAGAAAAGAAGGAACTATCATGCTGTCATGGGACGATGAACCAACGAGCGCGCCAGTTGCGCGTCCACCGCAAGGCGCAGGCGAACCCGCAGCCGTCGACGCCGCCCTGGTCGCCAAGCGCGTGAACGCCGACGACAAGCGCATCATCAACGGCAAGACCGACGTCAACCAGCTGGTGCCGTTCAAGTACAAGTGGGCCTGGGACAAGTACCTGGCCGGCTGCGCGAACCACTGGATGCCGCAGGAAGTGAACATGCAGCGCGACATCGAGCTGTGGAAGAGCCCGAACGGCCTGTCGGAAGACGAGCGCCGCCTGGTCAAGCGCAACCTCGGGTTCTTCGTGACGGCCGATTCGCTGGCCGCCAACAACATCGTGCTGGGCACTTACCGCCACATCACGGCGCCAGAATGCCGCCAGTATCTGCTGCGCCAGGCGTTCGAGGAAGCGATCCACACCCACGCCTACCAGTACATCGTCGAGTCGCTCGGCCTGGACGAGCAGGAAATCTTCAACGCGTATAACGAAGTGGCCTCGATCCATGACAAGGACCAGTTCCTGATCCCGTTCATCGAGACCCTGACCGACCCGAAATTCGAGACCGGCACGCTGGAAAACGACCAGAAGCTGCTCAAATCGATCATCGTCTTCGCCTGCCTGATGGAAGGCCTGTTCTTCTACGTCGGCTTCACCCAGATCCTGGCGCTGGGCCGCCAGAACAAGATGATGGGCGCCGCCGAGCAGTACCAGTACATTCTGCGCGACGAGTCGATGCACGTGAACTTCGGCATCGACCTGATCAACACGATTAAGATGGAAAACCCGCTGCTGTGGACGCCGGCCTTCCGCGACGAGATCAAGACCCTGTTCCTGGAAGCCGTGGAACTGGAATACCGCTACGCCGAAGACACCATGCCGCGCGGCGTGCTGGGTTTGAACGCCCCGATGTTCAAGGGCTACCTGCGCTTCATCGCGAACCGCCGCGCCGTGCAGATCGGCCTCGATCCGCTGTTCCCGAACGAAGAGAACCCGTTCCCGTGGATGAGCGAGATGATCGACCTGAAGAAGGAGCGTAACTTCTTCGAGACGCGCGTGACCGAGTACCAGACGGGTGGGGCGCTGAACTGGGATTGATGGTATCCGGCGTCGCGCGGCACATAGTCTTACATTTACGACGCATACTTTTACTTAGTACGACAAAAATGTTACTACATGCATAATCAAGTGCCGTCGCGAAGTTGTTTAATGCCTTAGCGTAACCAGTTTGTTTTTGAGCCTCGGTTCCCGAGGCTTTCTTTTCCAAAAAAATATCCTAAAAAAGGATAATTTTATAGACGGATATATTAAATTGGGGCTGTGACACAGAGCTCTGCAAATCACCTATTTAGTGATGAATTCAGAACAGAACGATATGATATTAGACGAGTGGAACTTCCGATTGACTCGTGCATTAATACTAGTAGAAAAGGGCGACGACTGCGCGATGTGTGGAGGCACAGGCGCGTGGCCTGCACTCGGAAAGCTAAAGATATGTGTTCCCTGCGGAGGGACAGGCGAATCTTCCTACCTGTATAAAGTGCGGGAACGTTGATTGCTGGCAGCGATGCCTGTAAATGGCAATCTTTGATTCTTATACAGTTCAACTCGCATAATAGCGGGGCAAAAAACGTCTATTACTGCTAAAATAATATACGTGCCATGAGGTATGCGCCGTGCTAGGAATTTCGCATTTTCAGCTTCAGAACTTTATCCGTAACGGGACGGTGAATTGGCCAAGCTATGGCGGTAGGCAGCAGAAAATTTCGGCGATGGACATTGATCGGGTGATCCGCCATCGAGAATCGGGTACTTCAAGTGTCAATCGTAGGCGCTACACGATAGTCAGGGAATCGCACGAATGGGCAGATATCATCGCTGTGGGCGAACGATTAAGGGTTCACCCCGACGTTGTTCGGACATTGGTACGGGCTGGATGGCTCGCCAGCGTTTCATGCACCTTTGGGGGGAGACGCAAGACAGTAGTCCCGTTGGATAAGCTGCTTGAGTTCGAGAATGAATTTGTATTAGTCGGCACCTTGGCTAGCGAGTGGAGCGTAAACTCGACGAATCTTCGAGAGAAACTGCAAAGTATCGGCGTTTACCCTGTAGGTGGGCCTGGCCTGGATGCTGTTATGACTTCGCTCTTTCGCCGTGATGCCCTTACGCAGATCGACAGTGAGGTAATAGCAGCCATTGAAGAGTATCCGACAAGAACGGGAAGGCGGCCACATGGGCACCAGCCTATTCGTCGATATCCTAGAGCGTTGCCGATGAGCGATGTCGCTGCGATACTTCAGATTAGCACGCAAAAGGTAGCGCAACTAGTTCGAAAGGGTTTCCTTATTCAGGAGAGTCCCATCACTCGACCGATTTTTGTCAAACGCTCTTCGCTTCGAAAATTTCAAAAGCTCCTTGACAGCCCAGAGTGGATGCGTGTTGCTGACGCTGCAGAAGATATCGGAATTAGCGTCACTGCCCTTACCAAGACGTGGATCAAAGGCGGAATTGTCCAGCATTTGGCTCTCGGTCCATGGCGTCTCGTTAAGAAGGTTGACGTCGAACAGGTGAAACGTCTACGCACTAACTACCTGACTCCCAGTGAGGCCGGTCGGCAACTTAACACGCACCGGTCCCACATGGCGAACCTCGAAAGAAGAGGGGCGGCAATTGCAATCCGCATGGGAGAGAGCGGTGCTGTGCGTTTGTGTCGAAAAGAAGATGTTCGTGGCGAGAGTACCTGGACTACCGCCACCAGGACAAGCGATTAGTGAACTCTTGAGGCACGATCTTAAGGGCATGAAGCCAGTCGACGAGCTCAACGATGTCAAGTCGTCTGTCGAGATTTTCAACCTTAGCCACATACGACTGGTGCTTTGCGAGTCTCTTGGCGAGTTCTACTTGCGTGATCTCAGCCGTTTCTCTAGCCTGTTTAAGCAACTCAATAAATTGTACATACCGAGGATCATGGATAGATTTCATCCACGGATGGGAGCATCTCCGCAGGAATATCCCAAAACAGGATATTGTGACTGGGGCTGCACATACAGTGCGCTGTGCGCATCGGTATGAATTTAGCAACGGAATTGTCCTAGATGGTGAAGTGTACGTTGAACGTTGCGAGCTTCGTGATGAGCTCAGCCCGTCAGTCATCATCGGAAAATTCATATGAAAATTGCTATTCAATAGACTGAAGCTGGAATCTAATGCTGATATTTCTCGACACGGAATTCACGGACTCATTGAACTGCGACCTGATCAGCATAGGAATGGTTGCTGAAGATGGCCAGCATGAGCTGTATATGGAACGGGCCGATTATAGAGTCGATTGGTGCAATTCGTTTGTCCGTGCGGCAGTTCTTCCAAAGCTTGGGAGAGCAGGACCGGCACTCAGCTGGGACGAATTTTCGGCACGCTTAACATCATGGTTCACAACGCTGCCACGCAGCGTCACCGTCGCTTGCGACAGCTTTACGGATTGGGAATTCCTTCTCGATGCGTTTGGCGATACACGCCCATCGAACCTAACAGGTAGATACGATTTACGTAGACATGTCGATTCATCGGAATTTCATCATGCCGTGGTGCGATATCACGAACGTAACGGACCATGGCATCACGCGCTTCATGATGCGAGAGCGCACCGGGAAGGCTGGTTAGCTTGGCAAGAGAGCAGGAAGAACAAATGAAGCCATCAATCAGCTACACGGCCGTCTAGAGCCCTTCCTGCTCCACGGTAATCTTTGCGAGTTGCACCTGCCTGGCCAGATCGTCCCAACCTGCTTTTCTTGCGTGGCATGCCATGCGGTTAGCCAGAGCTTCGGACGCGGGGCGACGCAGCGGCTTGGCGATATCGTCTGGATGCATGCGCCACGGCGATAGCATGCGGTTCGCGTTTCGCAGGTCCGATGCCAAGAGGGCGGCAATACGAAAGCCTCCCTCGTCTACGTCGCCCCAGTGACGGATAGGCGTTTCCAGCGGTGTGGAGTGAACCAAGCGCAGGTAAGCCTCTCGCCACGTAGGGCTCGGCATGCCGTTTGTGTACAAAACAAGCACTGGCTCGTCGCACAGCCTGCGAGCTTCGCTGTGAAACGTCGTGAGGTTTTCAATGCTAAGGACATACTTTGGCGGCGTCTGGAGTCCCAGCACGGTCGTGGCAGAGAACGCGGCATAGGGCGCATCCAGCGTTGCAGTCACCCGTGTCCGCTGAATCACAACATTCCCGGAAAGGCGAAATGGCTGCTCTTCACGAAACAGTCCTAGCTCCTGCCAGACGTCATTTGCGGACCGCGGCGCCGTATCGATATCGCCTAAAAGCAGAACATCGACTGGGCCAGCCAACTTTTCTAAACGTTTGGTATCGTGGAAAATGCGGTAGCTAGCCTCGCGTATTGGAAGCTGAATGCTTGCTTCAGCCTGCATATCCATAGCCAGCTCTAAGATCCTGACAGCGTCCACCCAATCAGCCATATCTGCCGGCCCCGTGCGGCGTACGAGCTTTAAGCGGTCCCATTGCGCTAACACTTGCTCCAGAACTGGGTGCGCTTCGAAATGGGCCGCCAGTGAGGCGCGCGCTGCGGCTACTAATGTGCTGTGCGGAGTGCGTCCGACAAATGACGCCAGTGCCTGCACGTCGATGGCGCATACCCGTTTAATAAATGCGTCGCTCGCCGACCCCGCCCCATGATCCCAAAATAAATTCACCGCGTGTTGTGCACGGCACGCCTTCATTACTGCCTCAAACTCGTCCTTTTCCTTCAGTGACTTCGTCTCGCGGTAAGCACGCAAATCGTGGGCTGTCAGCACCGCCGGGCGCGTCCTCACACCCGCGTGCGCACGCTCGGATGCTGTCAGGAGTTGTCCCAGCAAACTGTATGCAAGCTCCATTAAGCCTCCACAAGCTGTGTTACACCGGAACTATCTGCGGTATGGGCGGTAGGTGCGACAATGCGCCGCAACTCTTCGTCGACGAGTTCGGGATGAAATTCAGGCAGGTCCGAACGGTATAGCTCACGCGCCTCTGCCGAGATCGTATGGCGATCCAGCTCGATAGCGTTGGAGCTCGTACCCTTCACCAGCAAATAGTAACGATGAAGGAAGGCCGTCAACGTGGCTAAGTGTTCGCCGGGCCCGGCAAGGAGAACCTGTAATCCCAAGTCCTCGTAATAGCGCATGGTGGCGATGATGTTCGTGACGTCCATTCGGTGGAAAGCCTCGTCGAGCATGATGAGGCCCATGCTGTCACGATTCTTGGCGTCGAGTTTGTATGCAGATGACAGCGCTGCACCGGCGATAACGTAAAGTGGCGCGCGATGCTCACCACCGGAGCCTTTGCCTAGACGTGCGCTAAGATAGCCGATGCGTCGACGCGTGCCCGTGGACGGATCCTCGCGATGGATTGCAATGTCGAAGGAGAAAAACTCGCGGTAGTCTTCCAGCGCGTTGCGCGCACCGCGATTGCCATCGACCACCACGTCGTCCAGCAGCATCCTGAACTGCTCGGGCATCTCCCCGCCGGGTGAGAACATCAAGCCAGCAGCATCACGTACGAATTTCAGCAGACCTTCCAATGCCGGGCGCGGCGTGATCACAAACTCATAGCGTTCGTTGTTGGAAAACGCAGGGCAGGCGAGCAGTGCGGTGTTCAAGCGACTGCGTGTGCGTTCCATGGCCTCAATTTGCTCATTTAAGCGGACGGCTACGTCGGTCGTGAACGCATCCTGCGCTACGCGATAGGCTTCCTCAGCGCGCGCTTCATGTTCAACCAGCGCGATATCGCGTAGACGCTGGATCAGCGCTGCAACCCAGTCTCGTGCCTGCCGCCAGTTCTCCTGCACGCTGAGATCAACCTGTTCGCGGTGATCGGTCAAGAAGGTACCAAACGAGCTCATGCCACGAGACTTCGCATTTTCAAGTCGGACGCGCGCTGCATCCGCCTGTTTGCGGCAATGCCCTGCCATTGCCTCATAGGCTTCCCCATACTGCTCAAGGCATTGATCCCACAGAGTAGATGCGAGTGTCGGATCGTAGTCGGGGTTAGCGCGCGCCGTATTAAACGTGTCTGACACCTCGGCATGCCCCTCTTCGGCCTTGTGCGCTGACTGCTGGGCGGTTACCGCTCTGCTATTTGCTGTCAATATTCTTTCTTGAAAGCCCTCAAGTTCCTTTTCTAGCGTGGGCATGCGTTTCATCGCCGCTTCCAGATCGCGGTTCAAACGCTGATATTCGACATCGGCACTGTTGGCCATGCGCTCATCGAGCAGAGCTTTCTCGTCGCGGGCCTGCTTGGCCAGTGCGATGGTGGCTAGCACCTGTTCCCATGTTGCTGGGCGGCTCAGCCACCCGACATCCTTAACCAAAGCATCGACTACGTTGTATTGCGTTTGGAGCTGCACGACTTCGGTTGTGAGGCGGCTGACAAGGCGAGCGAGCTCGGCACGCCGGTCGGCGTTGGTTCGCCCCAAACGGAACTCTTTTGCCGGGACGGGCCGGATACGGTCGAGGTCTCCCCCGGCAACTCGCATTCCATCCTTCGTCAATGCGCGACCGGCGGCCAGCGCGTCTTTGCTTGATTCCGCGCACATGAAGTCGACGAATTTGGCGCGCACGTAGGCCACGGCGGCAGGATTGTCCCCGACGATAAGTTGGGCAATCGAACCGGTTTTTGGTACAAATCCAAGGTTTTGCCGCGATGCCATGCCCATCTTGATGCCATAGATGCCATCAAGTGATTGGTAGCAGTCAAAGCTGGCACGCTCCTCGCCTTCGGGAATGATCAACGCATCGCGGTGTGACCCGAGCATCGCTTCTATGACTGGCTGCCACGTAGCGTCGGTCACGCGCACCAGGTGGAACACCGGCTCGGGATGCAGACCCAACGCCTTCAGCGCCGCCCACAACCGCTTTGTGTCCCCCGACAGGCCTGGACCGCCCGTGTTGATCTGATCCAGCTCGTCCTGCGCCTTGGTCAGGTCCGCCTGTTTGTGTGCGAGTTCATTGTTTAGCGCCATCGCCAGCTTCATGAGTTCGCCGCCGACGGCGCTGGCCTGCCTACGCACGATCTCGCCGAGAGTGTCACGATCCCCTTGTGAGAGTCCCAGCGCATCGTCGACAGCACTGGGCAGCTTGGCGCGGCATGCCAACAGCGTGCTGGCCGTGGAGCTAAGTAAGGCCGGGTGGGCAGCACAATTAGCGAGGATTTTGTCTGTCTGGTAGAGGAACGCTGACACTTCTCGGTCCGATCGTGTGATGCGCTGCCGGCCCTCTTCGATGGACGCTTGCAGGGCCCCATGGTCGCGGTGAGCATGGTGGGCATCGCGCTGCACACGCAGATGGTCGATCAATGCGCGGGTGCTGGAAAGGGCTTCTTTCGCGTTGTCGAGCTGCGCCAAGGCCAACCCATGCTGCTCGTCCGCCGCCAGCTTGGACTGACGGGCTTCTTCAAGTCGTGAGAACATCGTTTCGCGTATGCACGCGACTTGCGTTGCATCCCACGTGGCCGCCCGTACTGACTCCTGCTGTGCCTTGGCGAGCTGCTCGACAATCGCTTCGCCGCCTGCGATCTTGCTTTTGACGGTGGCGATGAGGTCAACATGTTCTTTAAATGAGCGGACGTTGTCCTTGAATTTTTTGGTGTCGGTAGGCTTATGTTCCAGGATCTCGTCGCGCACGATTCCATCGACCGAGCTGCCGAGGTTCAGCCGCAACGCGAAACGGAGCGCGCGCTGGAACGCCTGCATATTGGCCGCGCCATTTTTGCCGCGCAGTGCTAGCAGGTACCCTTTGACGAATTGTTCACCACTGCTCGTGAAGATGATCTCATCCTCGGGTAGTCGAGAGCGCTGTAATAGGCTGTGGCGAAAGCTCTTCCAGTCACGTGGTCTGAGCTTGCCGTCGGCCTCTTCGAGATGGTCCCCAATGGCCAGCTCCAAATCGGGAATCACGTACCGGCCGAGAACCTCGTGACGCTCCTGATCCACCGACGCGTGAATGCAGACTCCCACGGTGACTGGTGCGTTCGTGTCGGTATCGCGAAACGTCAGCGTAATATAGGTTGTGGCCACATCACGAGCACGCTCGTCGGGGCCACCACTTTGGCCAAGGCAGTATTCACGAATGGTCCGCTTGCCAGTGGCGTCCTCGGCTTGCGCGTTGAGCGCGGTAAGGTTCTGGTTTGCGCCAAAGAGAGCGATCTGGACGGCATCTAGAGCTGCACTTTTGCCCGCGCCGTTCGGGCCGAAAATACCCGTGTTTAGGCCAACCTGAAACTCTTCCTTCTCGTACAGGAAGAACTGTATGAGTTTGATGCTGACGAGTTGTTTCATTGCTCTTCGCTCTCCATACTGTCTTCCTCGATAGCTGTACCAACTTCCGTATGATCTTCCGCACCGGTAGCGGCCCACCCCGCAATGCGCGAGAGCGCAGCCTCGCCGAGTACGACGGTGATAGCAGGGCGGATAAGGATGACGAAGTCCTGGCCCTGCAGTGCCGACTCGGGCAGGTCGTTCCCGGTGCCATCCGATACCCGCGCGATTCCCCAGCGTCGGGCGGCGCGCACGTAGTCGCGCAGCTCGCTTTTCGATGCCGGGAACGGCCGTTTTGTCAGGAGACGGTATTTTTCCTCCAGTTCGACAAGGTCGCACATCACCTCGCCGCTGTCACTGACATCCTTACCTTGACGTAGAGCTTCGTCGTAGATCTGGCGAAGGATCAGGGCGAAGATGGTCTGGCCGGTGCTGATCGCTCCCGTCTTCGCGTGACGTGGCAAAGCGTAGGCATAGCGCAAGGCACGGTCCACATGCAGCTCCACGCCCAGCGCCGCAAGCGCGCCCCGCAGATCCCGCTCGTAGCTTGCGACGATGTCGTAATCACGTCTGCTGCGCCGGTCGCTGTGGTAGAGCACCTGCTCCGTCACCAGACGGTATAGGGCGACTTCGATTTCCTCCGGCGTATAGGTGCCGCCACTGCGCTCAGTGAGCGCCAGCCAGTGTCCGTTCATGCCTTGCTCCTTTGTGTCCGACGGGCCACCGAAAACGGGACTCCGCTGATGAATGGATGGTCTTCTTCGGTGTTTCCTTGCGGGGTGACGACGAACCCCGGCACTTGCGAAGCGGCGTCACGCTTGACCTTGACGTCTCCAGCGCGAAGGTGGAACGCGATCTTAGCCAGCTCTTGATAAGCCCGGCCGTTTTCCACGGTGGAGGTATCAAGTGCGTTCGAACCTACCTCGTTATTGGAGGCTTGGGCGAGTAAGTAGGCTGTCAGCTTTGGCCCAAACAGCATCCGTGCATGCATCGCCCGTTGGGCCAAGCGCGAGCGCGCAATCTCCATAGGTGACGGCTGAACCGTACGCAGCGCACTTGCCTGAGGACGTGCGGTCCTCGTCCGGGGCATCGCCAAACCATCGGCACTCACAAGGCCACCCGCTGGGAAGGGGTCACCGAGATCGATCACTTTGCCCACTTCAAGAGCATGGATGGCATTGCGCACCAGTTGGTCGATGGGACGCACCGTTCGGATGGAATAGTCAAGGTAGACGCGCGCCTGCCGGTTCGCCCTGCGCACTTCGTTATCGAGCCTGTCGAGATATTCGTCCATTCGGGACAGCTCACGTAGGCGCGACAAGTCTCGTTCGTACTGCACCTCGGCGCGGCGGCGGTCGCCCGGGAACCGGTTTTCATCGTACCACTCGACTAAGCGGTTGCGTTCGTCCGGTGACTCATCGACCGCTTCCACCGTACGCATAATGGCGTGCCGCTTGGCGAGCGGATGCTCGCGCGTGCGCAGTTCACGGTAGTCGCCAAGGAAGACCCGCTCGATGTAATCGAAGAACTGGTTGACGAAATCAGCTGGGTTATTCGTTTTGCGCAGCGAGGCCATCATCTCGCGGATGAGGTTGCTGGTATTGCGCACGTACTGGAGTAGGTTGCGGGTTTGCTGTGCGGCTTCCATGAGCACATCACCGCCTGCATCGCCGTCGTGTACACGGTCGATAAGGCCTTCGATGGAATGGATCTTCGCGCCGATGTAGACGGGCCCACTTTCAGCGAAGCTGACAAGCTGATCGAGAAAGTGTCCGATGACAGGGCTCATCGTTATTACCTTCTCCGCCCCATATTTTCCTTTCTCCAGCCACCCAGTCTCAACCAGACGACCCAAGATCATGTGAGCGCGTGCATTGATGGAGGTGGTGGTGGGCGTAGTGCCGTCCTCCTCTTCCCATGGGTCGTTCTCGGATAGTTCCCGCTCGATGTCGACCACGAGGTCACGTACTGGTAACCCCTCCGCCGGAGGCAGCGGTGCATCTGGACCAAATCGATTGCGGTGCAGCCGGGTAAGGAGTGCCCAGTACCGCTCATGGTTAGCCGACGCAAGGGGCTTGAATAGGTCGCCCGGCAGGCGTCCGAAAAGGTCCGGGTACAACGGCTTGGCGCGGATCGGAACTACTTCAGGAAGAGCCACGGTTCGATCTCCTTCACGTTTTCGACGGCTAGCTGGTATTCCGGCGGCTGCTGGGCGTCCGAGACGGCCGCCCTCGCATCTTGCACAAAGTATTTGAGCAGCGCGCCGCGGCAGGTCTCAACAAGTCCGGCCGTTCCGCCCATGTACTCAGCGCGAATTACCTCCGCCTGCATATGCGTGAGCGCAGGATGCGGGAAAAGACGTACCTTTACTTGTGTTTGCCAGGCTATGTCATGTTCAACGTACCGTTCTGCCGTCCGCTCCAAGGTTTCGACGCCGGCAATACGCCCCAGGGTGAAGTCGCGGTAGTCCTTGGCCACGTCGCAAAATGCGCGGACATGCCAGCGCCGCCCGGCGCGCACCACCGTATGCGGCGAGATCTCACGGAAATGCGCCTCAGGGTGCGTCATGGAGCGATAGGCGATGCGCACAACGCGCCGTTCGCGCGCAGCAGCGTGTAGCGCGGCGAAGTGAAGGGGGAACGGGGTCGATAGGTCTGTATGAGCCGTGACCAAGTAGCGATGATCGGGCTTAACTGGTGTCGCATAAGGTAAGCCGACCAAGGCAAGGTAGCGTACTAAGTTGTCGGCGTAGGCGCGCCGTGACGGTTGCTTGCGCACGTGCTCGAAATATGCCCTTGTGGGGTAATAGGCCTTGGTCTTAGTGTCGTGATAAAGCCATTTGGGGTGGGCCTCTCGAAACTGACGGATCAGCACGCTCGCGCGGACGGCTTGCACGCCACAGACTTCGCGAACACGAGCGTTGCTCAGCCAGCCCTCCCATTGAAGCAAGAGGGCCAGTTCTTCTAGCGGTACGTCGGACACTTCGGACATGGGGAGATCGCGCAAGAGTTGTTATTTTTTAGGATAACATATCTTTTTGGATAAGATGTGATTTTTGATAAGATGCGCGCTGCATCCAGTCGCCGGCCATGCTATGTAGACGCAGTTCCTTGAGGCCATCGGTGATGTCAGCCATGGCTGTCCTTCACCATGCCGTCAGTGACGCTGCAGTTCGTTGTAGCGGCTGGTGTTGGCTGTCGGTGATGTAGATGGCTTCATTAGGTCCAGTGTGGTTCTCTTCTATCGACAGCAGGTCAGAGAATGTACAACTATCTGTCGCGATTTGAAAAAAAAGTAAGACTATGTGCCCGGGTGTCGTTCCCAAAAAGGCGCAGGACTCCGTAAGTGCTTGAGACGACAGCAAGCTCAATGTAAGACTGTGTGTCGCGTGACGTCCGGTGCAGGTATTTCCGGTGCTGCCTGCAAGGCAGGCAGCACCTTTTATACCGGACTGCCCACAGGGGGCGGTTCGGGACCGAGGCCCATCATGGGTCGCGGCTTGGCGTCCTCGCGGCGGCGCCAGCATCTGAGTGCCTGGACGAACACCGCTTCGCGCACATAACGGTGCCAGACGAAGGTCAGGTCGAACAGCATGATCGCCAGCCACCACAGGTACAGAAACATCAATCCTGCAAGAATGACGGGCCATATCGGTAACGCGTCAATACTGTCGTCAAAAAACAGTCGTGCGCCGATGATATAGGCGATCACGCACGCACCGGAACCGAGCAATGCCCTGCGGCTCAGCTTTGGCCTGCGCGGCACCACCCAGCCGGCAATGACGACGACAAAAACGGCCGCAGTCATCAGCGCGGTCTTTGCCGCCGATTCGTCGCCAGGATACAAGGTGAACGGCAAGCTCGGCAGGCGCTCGCCTAAAAATGTTGCCACGTCTGTCGGTAAATAGGCCACGCAAAGCGCGCCAATCAAGAGAAATATCATCGACACGATTTCCCATCGCGCGCCGTTTGGTTTGACCAGGCGGGGGATGCGCGCCGCCACGGTAATGCACGTCAATAAAACGCCAAGCAAGCCAATGGCGCCCGCGGACAAGACAATTTCTGCTGTAAATATCGTATCCGAGGTGGCAGTGACCGCCTTGTACAGTACAAACACTGCGATGAGATGCAGCAGGAAGGTGGCGAAGTAAGGGATGCACTTGCTGATAACACTGGCAAACCTCCGGTTGGCCGGTGGCTGGGCCTGGCCGGATCCGATGACGACATCCTCGATAAAGTGGCCGAACACATCCGCATCGTCCCAGTAGTCGTTGTGCGCCTTGCCCGGCATCGGGTAACGGCTGAATCCGAAATCATGTTCCGCAGTGGCGAACTCAAAGGCTGCACAGCCTTTGTCCTGTAAAAGATCGACTGCGCTTTCCAGCTTGAAGCCGATCGGATCGCCATAATCGAAATAATTGCGCCACTTGATTTTGCGCGGCAGCCGTACCGGGGTCTGGTTTCCAGTGGTGAGCACGACTGCACCGGATTCGTCGGTACTGCTCGTCATATTGAAGTCGTCCCACAGCTTGGGCCACAGGGTAATGTGCTTGTCGATGGGCGATCCAATGGTCATGAAGCCACGAACGAAGGTGACCCACGAGGTGTCCACCGATTTTGCCGGGTCTTCATGGTCCGGAATAACCTGGTTCGACAGCGCCTGGAGCAGGCCCAGCAGGCTGATGACCGTGCCTTCGCTGTGCGCCACCAGGTAAATGTCGGGCACGCGTCCCGGATAGGTTTCCTGATAAGTGGCGACGATCGCCGCCAGCGCGCTGTGCAGGCGATACAGGATTTTTTCCCGATACACGGGGAAATCCGTGACGATCTGGACATCGTCAACATAATCGCGGAGCAGTTCCCCGATCTCGAACTTGAACACGCCGGCTTTGGCCGTTACCCACAAGAGGTTTTCGAGGACGTCGATCGTTTCAATGAGTTCCTCCACCACGCCGATGCCGAGTGCGAAGTCCTGGGGCGTCAGGTTTCCATTCGGGACCGATTTCTCATACACGGATTCAGCACGGCTGACGACGGTACGTCCCCACGCCTTGGTTTCTTCCAGCGTGTCATTCGCTTTCACGACCTGGGCGGGAATATCGGCCCAATAGACTTCTGCAAAACCGATTTTCGCCAGCACGTCGTCCGGCTTGGCGTCGAGCCGGCTCCACCGCACATTGCTGCCAGCCGCGCTACTGAAGTAACCGAGGGGCATGACGGGCAGCGGAGGCGTGCTCCGGTCGCCGAAGCGGCGCGCCACGGACCGGATCGTACTGCTGCGCAATTGGTTTCCGACCCCATGGATCGCCACAATGATCTTCTCCATCGGAACACCGCCGCCCGAGGCTTTCAGCGCAGTAGCCGTCAGCGGCATCTCGTTCGCGCCCGCATCGTCGATCATGACCGCCTCTCTTGTCCTGTTTCTATGCTGCCGCGAGCCCGAGTTGCTGCAATGCCGGCTTCCACCGCTCGTTCGCAATCTTCTTGAAGCCGCTTTGCCTGGGGTGCAGCTCATTGGCCCAGTCGGAGGGCGTGAGTGTCCCATTGCTGTTCACCAGCACGACACGGTCACTGTTCTTTTGGACGATTTCTTCCAGGGCCAGGGTGAACTGATCGAGGACATAGCGAATGCAAGCGGCCTGGTATTCGCCCGGGACCTTTGCATCGTCCAGCGCGGCTTTCAGCCAGGTGGCCTGCTGCCCGAATACCCCGATACCGGACGGGATCGCGTAATCGTAGTTATGCATAAAGATGCGTTTGAAGCCAGGCGAATGGCAGTGGATAAGGATACGACCGAGCAGGGTGATATAGCTGTTCTGGATTTTTTCCATCAGGCGGGGCAGTTCTCCACCGGGCGACGCATTGAAGCAGGCTTTCGCGCTCTTTGATTTGGAACAATCCCGTAACAGGAGTGGGCGCAAGTCGTTGAATCCGGCGAAATCGTTTCCGCCACCGCTGACAAAGACGGCAGACAGGCTGTCGCCGTACAGCTGCAAGGCCCTGCGTACGGCTTTTTCATACTTGCCGAAGACATAGTCGAAAGCTTCGGCACCGTTATAGCCAAGCGCCAGGATGTTGTGCTCTTTTGATTCGACAAGTTTTCCAAGCTGGCTGATGAGGGAGCCGCCGGGGAAGGGGTACCAGAACCAGGAGTCGCCAATGGCCAGGATGGAGGGATAAATTCTTTCGCCATCGCGCTCCATATCCCGCTCATCCCAAAACACGTTTCGTCGTGCCATTTCCCTCTCCCTTGTTCAGCGTGCCAGCGGCAGGCGCGCTATCGTTTTCGAGATTAGACATGGTGGGGAGGGGGAAATTCAGCCGTTTTTATGCTGGCTCTGACGCATTCGCGGGTGCTTTTCGACGGGCGCTCACTACGTCATGTGCGCTTCGACTGATCCTGATCAAGCTCTCTTGCGTGCACGGGGCGTCGCTAAATGGTCCAATAGGGCGTTTTAACTGTGCGCGGGTTGCGCACTGACAAGGTTTTCGTGTACTTTACGTGATTGAATTTGTCAAAACGTGAACATGGAAGTTTTTGCATGTTCCGGGGCAAACTAAACCGATCGAATTCTTGGGACGCTGATACCATCAGTATGCACAAAAAGCGTAACGAAAAGAACAAGCCGCACTGCCTGATCTTTTTCAGGCAAGGCGGCTTTTTCTTTTCGTGCCCGCGAGGGTAGCGATGTGAAAGCGCTACTGAAGTAGTGGGTGAGTGTCCCGACGTCGTTGGCTGAAGCGCTGCAATCGTGAGGAGTTGCAGCAGTTCAGCTGGTGCCGGGTTCAATGGCAGTAACCGATTGGTAGTGCCGATGAACCATTCGCCTGACTCCAGGGTCGGCCGGATTTCAACCTTGTAGCGTATTTTCTCATCGCAGAGAAGGAGAACGAAATGGCAACAGCCGCAAAGAAACCAGCAGCAAAACCGGCAGCCAAGACTGCCGCCAAACCGGCCGCCAAGGCCGCCGCAGAAAAACCAGCTGCCAAGTCGGCTGTCGCCACCAAGGGGACGTCTGCAAAAACGGCCGCCAAGCCGGCAGCCAAGCCAGCGGCCAAGGCTGCAGCAAAGCCAGCCGCCAAGGCCGCGGCGAAACCGGCTGCGAAGCCGGCGGCAAAAGCTGCAGCGAAGCCGGCAGCAAAAGCTGCGGCCAAGCCGGCAGCCAAGCAAGTCGCCGCCAAGCCGGCAGCGAAGAAGACTGCCGCCGCAAAGCCGGCAGCAAAAACCGCAGCCAAGTCAGTAGCAAAAGCCGCAGCGACCAAGCCGGCGGCGAAAGCGCCAGTCAAGGCAGCCGCAACCAAGACCGCAGCAAAGGCCCCAGCGAAGACTGCTGCCAAAGCACCAGCCAAGACTGCTGCCAAAGCACCAGCCAAGACCGCCGCCAAGGGGACGTCTGCGAAGACGGCCGCCAAGGCACCAGCCAAGGCCGCCGCGCAAGCACCAGCCAAGACTGCGGCCAAGGCACCTGCAAAGACTGCAGCCAAGGCACCAGCAAAGACTGCAGCCAAGGCGCCAGCCAAGACTGCAGCCAAGGCCCCAGCCAAGACTGCCGCCAAAACTCCAGCGAAAACCGCCGCCAAGGCACCAGCGAAGACCGCAGCCAAAGCACCAGCGAAGACTGCAGCCAAAGCTCCAGCGAAGACCGCAGCCAAAGCTCCAGCGAAGACCGCAGCCAAAGCTCCAGCGAAGACCGCAGCCAAAGCTCCAGCGAAGACCGCAGCCAAAGCTCCGGTCAAGACCGCAGCCAAAGCTCCAGCCAAGACCGCAGCCAACGCTCCAGCAAAGACCGCAGCCAAAGCTCCAGCAAAGACCGCAGCCAAAGCTCCAGCAAAGACCGCAGCCAAAGCTCCAGCAAAGACCGCAGCCAAAGCTCCGGCCAAGACTACAGCCAAAGCTCCAGCAAAGACCGCGGCCAAGGCACCAGCCAAGGCAGCAGCCAAGACCGCCACGAAGGCACCAGCGAAGCAGGCAGCAGCCAAGACCGCCACGAAGGCACCAGCGAAGCAGGCAGCAGCCAAGACTGCAGCCAAGGCACCAGCGAAGCAGGCAGCGACCAAGACTGCAGCCAAGACCGCAGCTACGAAAACTGCAGCCCAGGCCCCAGCCAAGGCGGCAGCCACCAAGCCGGCAGCCAAGCCAGCCGTAACGGAAGCGCCGAAAGCGGCAGCGACCAAATCAGCCGCAGCCAAGCCGGTTGCCAAGCCAGCCGCAACGAAGGCCGAAGCCAAGCCTGAAGCAACGAAGGCCGAAGCCAAACCTGAAACGACGAAAGCCGAAGCCAAGCCAGAAGCGATGAAGGCCGAAGCCAAGCCTGAAGCGGTGAAAGCCGAAGCCAAGCCTGAAGCGGCAGCGGCCAAGACGGCAGCGAAAAAGCCGGCAGCGAAGAAGCCGGCCGCCAAGGGCGCGTCCAGCGCCGACGGCAAGCCGGCAGGCCAACCGGCAGCGCAGCCGGCCGCCCAGGCAGGCGCCGAGGCCAAGCCAGCCGCAGCGGCTCCGGCTGCGAAGACCACGCTGTCGCCGGCGGCCGCCTGGCCGTTCCCGACCAGCAGCCGTCCATAACAGCAGGACACGCCCGCTTAGGGCAAAATACCGCTGTGTGAACTGTTCACACAGCGGTTTTTTATTTCAAGGAGTAGTCGTGCTGCCCATTCTTCAGTTGATCGTCGATACCGTTGCCACCATATTGGGTGCGGTGCTGCTCCTGCGTTTCTGGATGCAGGCCATCCGCGTTCGTCCTCCCTCGTCCGTGGCGCAGTTCACCTTCACGCTGAGCGATTGGCTGGTCAAGCCGTTGCGCCGCATCGTGCCGGGCGCCGGCGGCTACGACTGGGCGAGCCTGATCGCGGCCTTCCTCGTGGTGCTGCTCGCGACCTCGATCTACCTGCTTGCCGGCGTCAGTGGGGAACAGGTGTTCCTGTTCGCGCTGGCCCGCTTCATCAAGTGGATCATCTACGGCTTCGTCGCGCTCTTGATCATCGAGGCCATCTTCAGCTGGGTCAATCCGCACGCGCCGCTGGCGCCGTTCGTGCACGAGCTGAATGCTCCACTACTGCGGCCGATCCGCCGGGTGGTGCCGCCGATCGGCGGGCTGGATCTGTCAGTGCTGGTGGCGGTATTGCTGCTGCAGATTGCCTTGTACCTGCTGAGGATTGTGATACCGGGACCATACTGAGCGGGACCGTATTGAGGTCTTCCGGCCGGATGTGAAAATGGGCAGCCTGGGCTGCCCATTTTTTTTGCGCTGCGTGTGCCCAGCTTAATTGAAACGGTAGCCGAAGGCGGCTTCGAAGCGGTTGGCGATTTCAACAGGGGTGAACGTGTGGTTCTGGCCGCCCTGGTGGGCGATCTTGATCGAGCCGAGCAGGCTGGCCAGGCGGCCCGTCGTGTTCCAGTCGTAGCCCTGGGCGATGCCGTACAGGAGGCCGGCGCGGTAGGCGTCGCCGCAGCCGGTCGGGTCGACCACGCTGGCCGCCGGCACGGCCGGGATGTCGTAGCGTTCGCCGCCGGCGTAGATCTCCGAACCTTTCTCGCCGCGCGTGACGATCAGCGCGTCCAGGCGCGCTGCGATCTGCTCGAGCGTCAGCTTGGTGCGTTCCATCACCATCTCGAATTCGTAGTCGTTTGCGGCCAGGTAGGTAGCCTGCTCGATGAAGCTGAGCAGTTCTTCGCCGCTGAACATCGGCAGCTGCTGGCCCGGGTCGAACATGAAGGGCACGCCCTGCGCGGCGCAGTCGCGTGCGTGCTTGAGCATGCCGTCGCGGCCGTCCGGGGCGATGATGGCGACGCGCAGCGCGCCGCAGTCGGCCACGTTGTTCTCGTGCGAGAACTGCATCGCGCCAGGGTGGAAGGCGTTGATCTGGTTGTTGTCCTGGTCGGCCGTGACGAAGCACTGGGCCGTGTAGGCGTCTTGAATAGTCTTGATGGCGCGCGTCTTGATGCCGAAGTTGCGCAGGCGCTCGAGGTAGTCGCCGCCGTCCTGGCCGATGGTCGCCATGATCAGCGGGTCGCCGCCCAGCAGCTTTAGGTTGTAGGCGATGTTGGCCGAGCAGCCGCCGTATTCGGTGCGCAGGGTCGGCACCAGGAACGAGACGTTGACGCGGTGCAGCTGGTCCGCCAGCAGCGTTTCGGCGAAGCGGCCGTGGTACTGCATGATTTTGTCGAAAGCCAGCGATCCGCAGATCAGGGTGGTGTGGGTCATAGATTCAGGGGTAGAAGACGGCGATGTGGTAGCCGGATGGTTTCAGGTCGTCCACGCGAAAGCGCAGCTTGACCGGTTGCTCGGCGCCGGGCGCCATGCCGTTCGCCAGCGGCGTTTCCGGCGCGAGGTAGTCAGTTGGGGGGAACACGCGGCGCACCAGTGGCTTGTCGTTGGCGTCGATCAGGGTCAGCTCCAGGCTCGGCCAGGCCTGCGCGGTGCCGGCGCCGTTGCGCAGCTCGGTCGTGAACGAATAGGCGTTGCCCCCCAAGGTGGTCAGTTCGCCCGTTTCGATGACGAGCTTGTCGACCTGCGCGGGCAGCTCGACGCGGCAGCCCAGCAGCGCGCAGCTGGAGGCCAGCGCGGCTTTCGTCGAGGGGAAGCGGGCGGCGAGGGCGTTGCGGAAGGTGATGGCGCCTTGCGCGATCAACACGAGCAGCAGCACGATCGAGCCCGCCAGCATGGCGATCCTGCGCGTGCGGCCAAGCTGCTCCTGGTGGCGGCTGCGCTTGACGAATTCAGGCTCGTCGATCTCCGCCACGCGCAGTTTCGGCTGCGACCCGATTTTGGTCGGGGTGAGCTTGGAGCGGCGCGCGGCAGCCTTTTCGGCACGTTTGGCGGCCGGCGTGCCTGCCATCGGCGGCAAGGCCGCTGCGGGGGCGGTAGCGATGCTGGCAGCGGACTCGCGCGTCAGCAGCGGTGGCGCGTCGTGGGCGCGCTGCTTCGCCTGCGGCGCGGCGCTGATAACTGGCTGAGGATCGGGCTCGTGGCCGGGCAGGGGCGCTGCCACCAGCTCTTCGTCCACGGGCAGGTCGAAGGTGGGCTCGTAGCGGCCGGCGGGTGCTGGTGCCACGGCGGCAGGCGCAGGTGCATGCGCAGGCGCCGCTGGGGCAGGCTCGGCGGCCACGACAGCCGTCTCAGCCTCAGCCTCAGCCTCACCCTCATCGTCAAGCGCGGACGGCACTTCCTGCACGGTTGGCTCGGCGTCAGCCGGCGGCCGCGACCAGGGCTGCAGCAGCGAGAGCGGATCGATGTCCTCGTCCGCCGGCGCGGCGGGTTCGGCCTCGCCGCCGGCGTCGGGCGACGCCACCTTCGGCAGGATGCCGAGCGGGTCGAAGGTGTGGTCGAAGTCGAGCGTATAGACCGGCTGGCCGTCGAAATCCGGCGACTCGGGCAGCGCTGGCGCGGCCGGGCTGTCGGGGGCGGTGCTGTCCTCGGGTTCGACGATGACGAAGGGCAGGGCGTCGTCGGCCGTTGCGGTATCGGTGTCAGGTGCAACAGGGGGAGTGGATGCGGCAGGGACGGAAGAGGCGGCAGCATCAGCGCTAGCAGCAGCCGGCGCCTTCACCGGCAGCTTGTCGAGATCGACCAGCGTGGCGCTGCCGTCGAAGATTTCCTGGCAGGCGCCGCAGCGCACGATGCCCCCGCGCAGCTTGAGTTGGTCCGAGGCGACCCGGAACATCGTGCCGCAATGGGGGCATTGTGTAGCCAGCGCCATGCCTGGGCTCCTGTTAGCTGCTGGTTGCGGAGCGCGCGGCCGGTACCGTGTCCTGGCCGAGCGTCCCGTGGAGGGCGACCCAGCCGTCTTGCTCGGCCCAGACGCCCAGCTTGATGAAAGGTGCGTAAGCGGCGGCAACTTCCTCGGCCTGGCGCGCCAGCACGCCCGACAGCACCAGCGAACCGCCCGGCGCCACGCGGCCGGACAACATCGGCGCCATCAGCTTCAATGGGCTCGACAGGATGTTGGCGACGACGATGTCGAACTTGCCGCTCCTGTGGCGTTCGTTCGTCGCGGCGGCCAGGTCGTTCGGCACATAGAAGCTGATGTCGCAGCCATTGCGCTCGGCGTTGGCGCGCGCCGACTCGATTGCCTGCGGGTCGATATCGACACCGGTGACGTCCGCAGCATCGAGCTTCTTGGCGACCATCGCCAGGATCCCGGAACCGCAGCCATAGTCCAGCACCGACTTGCCCGGCGCAGGATGTGCTTCCAGCCACTCCATGCACAGGCGGGTGGTCGGATGGCTGCCGGTGCCGAAGGCCAGGCCCGGATCGAGCTCGAGAATCAACCCGTCAGGGTCAGGTGCTTCGTGCCAGCTCGGCACGACCCAGATGTTGGTGCCGATGTGGATCGGCTCGAACTGCGACTGGGTCAGGCGCACCCAGTCGGCATCGGCCACGGCGCGCGTGGTGAATGCCGGCGCTTGCGTCAGTCCGATGGCGGCAGCCGCTTCCGCGATGATGGCAGCCTGGTCAGCGTCGACGTCGGTCAGCGCCACCACGCGGCTGTGGTCCCAGGCCGCTTCGGTCGGTTCCATGCCCGGCTCGCCGAACAGCGGCTTTTCCTGGTCCGTACCCTCGTCGGCGTCCTCCACCGAGACCGACAGCGCGCCCGCTTCCATCAAGGCGTCCGACAGGGCCTCCGCGTGGTCGCGTGCGATTTCGATGACGACTTCAGTCCAGCTCATGCGTCTGCCTTGTTATCAGGGGCCACCACGACCTTCGTGTCCGGGCGGTTGGCCAGCTTTTGCTCGAGGTAGTGGATGTTGGTGCCGCCTTCGATGAAACGGGCATCGACCATCAGCTCGCGGTGCAGCTGGATGTTGGTCAGGATACCTTCCACCACCATTTCGGAGAGCGCAATCTGCATGCGGCGAATTGCCTGCTCGCGGGTTGCACCGTAGGAAATTACCTTGCCGATCATCGAGTCGTAATGAGGTGGAACATAATATCCTGCATACGAGTGCGAATCGACACGGATGCCAGGCCCGCCCGGCGGGTGCCAGCCGGTAATGCGGCCCGGCGACGGCGTGAACTTGAACGGGTCTTCCGCGTTGATGCGGCATTCGATGGCGTGGCCGGCCAGCATGATGTCGCGCTGGCGGAAGCGCAGCTTCTCGCCGCAGGCGATGCGGATCTGTTCCTGCACGATGTCGATGCCGGTGATCATTTCCGTGACCGGGTGTTCGACCTGGACGCGGGTGTTCATCTCGATGAAATAGAACTCGCCATTCTCGTACAGGAATTCAAACGTGCCGGCGCCACGGTAGCCGATCTTGCGGCAGGCTTCGGCGCAGCGGTCGCCGATCTTTTCGATCAGCTTGCGCGGGATGCCCGGCGCCGGTGCTTCCTCGATCACCTTCTGGTGGCGGCGCTGCATCGAGCAGTCGCGCTCGCCCAGCCAGACGGCGTTCTTGTGTTCGTCGGCGAGGATCTGGATTTCCACGTGGCGTGGATTTTCCAGGTACTTCTCCATATAGACTTCCGGATTGCCGAAGGCGGAACCGGCTTCGGTCTTGGTCATCTGTACCGCGTTGAGCAGGGCCGCTTCAGTATGGACGACGCGCATGCCGCGTCCGCCGCCGCCGCCGGCCGCCTTGATGATGACCGGATAGCCGACCTTGCGGGCGGTCTGGATGATTTCCTTCGGGTCGTCCGGCAGCGCGCCATCCGAGCCCGGCACGCAAGGCACGCCGGCGCGGATCATGGCCTGCTTGGCCGAGACCTTGTCGCCCATCAAGCGGATCGAGTCGGAACGCGGGCCGATGAAGACGAAGCCCGATTTTTCCACGCGCTCGGCGAAGTCGGCGTTTTCCGACAGGAAGCCGTAGCCTGGGTGGATGGCTTCGGCGTCGGTCACTTCGGCGGCGCTGATGATGGCCGGCATGTTCAGGTAGCTCAGCGACGACTGCGCCGGGCCGATGCACACGGACTCGTCGGCCAGCTTCACATACTTGGCGTCCTTGTCGGCTTCCGAGTGCACGACCACCGTCTTGATGCCCATTTCGCGGCATGCACGCTGGATACGCAACGCGATTTCACCACGATTGGCGATGAGAATTTTTTCAAACATGTTTAGGCTTGTTCTGTGAGAGTGCCGGCGTCGTGCGCCGGCCTGGGTTCGGGATCATGCGGCCGGAACGATGTCACGGCCGGAGGGCGCAACTAAAGCCGACGTTAGCCGATCACGAACAGCGGCTGGCCGAATTCGACCGGCTGGCCATTTTCCACCAGGATCTTGGTCACAACGCCGGACACTTCGGCGTCAATTTCGTTCAGGAGCTTCATCGCCTCGATGATGCAGATGGTCTCGCCTTCCTTGATGGTGCTGCCGACTTCAACGAACGCAGCAGCGCCCGGAGCGGACGAACGGTAGAAGGTGCCGACCATTGGCGACTTGATGACATGGCCGGTCGGCTCGGCCGGGGCTGCCGGCGCCGGTGCGGCGACGGGCACGGCCGGGGCTGCCGGAGCCTGTGCCGAGAACTGCTGCATGCCGTTCGACGGCATCATGACCATCTGGCCTTGGGGCGTAGCGGACGACTTGACGATGCGGACCTTGCTTTCGCCTTCGGTCACTTCGAGTTCGGCGATGTCCGATTCGGCGACGAGGTCAATCAAAGTCTTGAGTTTACGTAGATCCATGTGAAACCCCTTGGAATTATTGTGTGGAGATTAAAACAGCGGAGCCAGGAGAGGGCTCCGCTGCGCATGATGCCTGAAGTTGACGTAGATTAAAGCTATTTGAGCGCAAAGTCGATGGCAAACCGGTATCCGTCCACGCCCAGCCCGCAGATAGTGCCACGGGCAATGGCCGACAGGTAGGAATGGTGGCGGAAGGCCTCGCGCTGGTAAATATTTGAGATATGCACTTCAATGAACGGGATCGCCACCGCAGCCAACGCATCGCGCAATGCAACGCTCGTGTGGGTCAGCCCGCCAGGATTGATGACGATGGCGTCGATGCCTTCCTCGCGGGCGGCATGGATGCGGTCGATCAGCGCACCTTCGTGGTTACTCTGGAAGCAGGAAAGCGTCGCGCCTGCAGCCGTGGCCTGGGCCTGGGCTGCACTTTCGATGTCGGCCAGCGTTGCCGCGCCATACACCGCAGGCTCTCGGGTTCCCAGCAGGTTCAGATTGGGACCGTTGAGCAGCAGTAGCTTTTTCGCCATTATTTTGTAGAGTCTTTCCTCGAAAGTGACGCATTTTGCCGCTAACGTCAGCTATTGGCAAGCGATAAAATTCTCTGTGGATACTGCCAACTGGGTAGCAACTGGCACGCCGTTCCAAAAGACAAGCGTTCGCGATCCCTACAGTGCCGCCAGGTCGGCCTTCAGCTCGTCGAACTTCAGCTTGCCGAGGTAGGTCTTCTTTACTTGCCCGTCGGCACCAATCAGCACCGTGAAGGGCAGGCCGCCGCTCGGGTTGCCGAAGCCGCGCGACAGTTCGGTGCCGCCCATGCCGCCCACGTACAGCGGGTACTTGATATTGTGCTTGGTCGCAAATTCACTCATCGCGCTCGGGGAATCGATGCCGACCCCGATCACATTGAAGCGCTTGCCGGCTTCCTCGTCCGCCAGCGCGGAGAGTTCCGGCATTTCCTGTACGCACGGGCCGCACCAGGTCGCCCAGAAATTCACCAGCAGCGCCTTGCCCTTCCATTGGGCGAGCGCCTGCGGCTTGCCCGACAGGTCGTTCAGGGTTTGCGCATATAGATTAGTGGTGGCGGTATGGGCCGGGCCACCGGTCGGCGCAATGGCGGTGGTGAGCGGCGGCGCATCCTTTTTGAGGCCAAACACGGCGCCCAGCGCGCCGAAGAGCACTGCCACGGCCGCGAATGCGGCCAATTTCTTCTTATTCATTCGTCCTGTTCCAGGGATTGATCGACAGACATCAGGGCGCGCAGGCCGGCAGCGTCGACGCGCTGCAGGCGGCCGTCGCCCCGCGGTTTGAGTGCGCCGCGCAAGTCATGAAAATCATACAACTCGGCGTGCACGGCCTCCTTATGCCACAGGAAGCTCACCGTTTCAACCGGATCATGGCGCGCACCCTTGAAATGCGGGGTTTCCGAGATCTCTATATTGACGTTGCGGTTCAGGAGGAAAATCTCGACTTCCTTGGCGCTGTCGGCAAACAGTTGCAGGTGGATGTCGTCGTGCTCGCCGGCAGTGCCGTTCAGCACGGCGCCGGTGAGGTAGGGATTGAACTCGGCCAGTGCGTCCATGACTTCCAGGGCTTTTGCACGCAGGCCGCGCAAGCGCTCCGCGTGCCCGGTGCCGCCGAACAAGGCCTGGTAGCGCCGCACCTCGTCCTCGATCTCGCCATTGTCGGGCATCAGGTTCGGCTGCGGCTGGTCCACGCCGAGCACCTGGCGGGCCGCTTTCTTGCGCGCCGTGGCATAGTCGGCGCCGTCCTGCGCGATCATGCGCGCGGCAGTTGCGGCGATCTGGGCGCGCAACTGCTGAAGGTCATAGTTCTGTGTTGGCATCATGACCTCGATCATACTCTTGAACTAAAAACGGCATCGCGTCGGGTAGAATCGCGTATTCGCAAACTTCCTCACGATCATGCACATTCACATCCTCGGCATTTGCGGCACCTTCATGGGCGGCCTGGCGGTCCTGGCGAAAGAAGCCGGCCACCGGGTAACCGGTTGCGACGCCAACGTCTATCCCCCGATGAGCACCCAGCTCGAAGCCCAGGGTATCGAGCTGATCCAAGGCTACGGGCCGGAGCAGGTCTCGCTCAATCCTGACCTGTACGTCGTCGGTAACGTGATGACCCGCGGTAACCCGCTGATCGAGGAAATCCTGAACCGCGGCCTGCCGTATGTGTCGGGCCCGCAGTGGATTGGTGAGCATATCCTGCGCGAAAAGTGGGTGCTGGCCGTGGCTGGCACACATGGCAAGACCACGACCTCGTCGATGCTGGCCTGGATCCTGGAAGACGCGGGTTACGCGCCTGGCTTCCTGATCGGCGGCGTGCCGATGAATTTCGGCATCTCGGCGCGCCTGTCGGGCGCGACCGACTCCGATTTCTTCGTCATCGAAGCGGACGAGTACGACACGGCCTTTTTCGACAAGCGTTCCAAGTTCGTGCACTACCATGCCAAGACGGCCGTGCTGAACAACCTGGAATTCGACCACGCCGACATCTTCCCGGACATCGGCGCCATCGAAACCCAGTTCCACCACCTGGTGCGTACCGTGCCGGGCGTGGGGCGCCTGGTCGTGAATGGCGACGAAGCCTCGCTCGGCCGCGTCCTCAAGCGCGGCTGCTGGAGCGACAAGGAAACCTTCGGCGTGTCCGAGGGCGTGAACTGGGCGCTGGTCGAGCATCCGGGCGGCGCCAGCTTCGACGTCGTCTTCAATGGCGAATCGCAGGGCACCGTGCACTGGGACCTGACCGGCAAGCACAACCGCACCAACGCGCTGGCCGCGATCGCCGCGGCGCGCCACGTCGGCGTGCCGGTGGCCCAGGCCGTCGATTCGCTGTCGCGCTTCCAGAGCGTCAAGCGCCGCATGGAAGTGCGCGGCGTGGTCAACAACATCACCGTCTACGACGATTTCGCGCATCACCCGACGGCGATCGCGACCACCGTGGGCGGGCTGCGCCAGCGCATCGGCGCAGTAAAGCAAGAACCTTCTGGCCGCATCCTCGCCGTGCTGGAACCGCGCTCGAACACAATGAAACTCGGCGCCATGAAAGACGCGCTGCCGGGCAGCCTGAAAGATGCGGACCTCGTGTTCGGCTTCGGCAGCCAGCAGGCGCTGGGCTGGTCGCTGGCCGACGCCCTGAAACCGCTCGGCACGATCGCGCACAGTTTCGACCAGATCGACTACATGGTGCAGGCGATCATCCAGGCCGCCCAGCCGGGCGACCACATCCTCGTGATGAGCAATGGCGGCTTCGGCGGCGTGCACCAGAAGCTGCTCGAGGCGCTGGCCAAATGATTTTGTACCTTCACGGCTTTCGTTCCTCGCCGCGCTCGTTTAAAGCGCGCGTGGTGCAGGAGCGCATGACGGCCGCCGGGCGCGCGAACGACCTGATCTGCCCGCAACTGCCGGCCTCGCCCAAAGCGGCGATGGAACTGGCCCTGCTGCTGGCCGAACGCCATGCGCCCGGCAATCTCGCCATTGTCGGCTCCTCGCTGGGTGGCTTTTATGCGACCTGGCTGGCCGAGCGCCTCGGCGTGCCCGCTGTGCTGCTCAATCCCGCGGTCGATCCCTGCGCCAGCCTGGACAAGCACGTCGGCCTCACCACCGGCTGGCACTCGAACGAACCGTTTGAATTTCGCCGCGAATACGTCGACGAGCTGGCCGCATTGCGGGTCGAACGCATCACGCGGCCCGAGCGCTATTTCCTGATCGCGGCCACCGGCGACGAAGTATTGAACTACCGCGACATGGTCGCCCACTACCCCGGCGCGCGCCAGCATGTGATCGAGGGAAGCGACCACGCGATTTCCGAATTCCCACAATATGTGGACGAGGTGCTGGCGTTTTGCCAGCCGGACTGGACCAGGGCCACGCAGACAGGCATGGCAGGGTGAGGGGGCAGTCGCTGCGACTGGCGAAATGGCACCGTCATGCCGATGCCGTCGGTGCCGATGCCTTGACGCGCGACTGGCTGGCGACCAGGGGTTCGCTGACCGCGCGCCTGATTGCCGGCAGCGATGCCTTCCGGGTGAAACGCCTGCATCAGAAGGTGGCGGTCTGTTCGCTGGAGGAAGCGGCGGCGATCGGCTTGCCGCGCCGCGAGCATGTCTGGGAACGCGAAGTATTGCTGTGTTGCGACGGCAGGCCGGTGGTCTTCGGCCATACCGTCGTGCCGATGTCGGCCACCGCCAGCGACTGGCCGCTGTTTTCCGCGCTGGGTGAACGTTCGCTCGGCACGACCCTGTTTTACGATCCGCTTGTCAGGCGCGGGCCACTCGAGTTTGCCCGGCTGCGCGATGGTCATCCGCTGCTGGCGCGCCTGAGGGGCGCCCTGGGCGAGAGTGTGGACGGACATGTTTTCCATGCGCGGCGCTGTGTCTACCGCCGCCATCAAGGCTTGCTGATGGTCACCGAGGTATTCTTGCCCGCGGTGCTCGATCTCCCAGGCGCAACAATCAAGAACGCGAAATAAGATGAATCTATTTTTTGAAGAATCGGGCGACTTCAAGGTCGGCACGGTGCTGTCCACGGCTGGTGAAGCCTATCAGGTGGAGCTCTCCAGCGGCAAGCGCACCAAGGTCAAGATGAAGGACGTACTCCTGCAATTCGAGAAGCCGGCGCCCGAGGTGCTGCTCGACGACGCCAAGGCCATCGCCGCCGAGGTCGACCTCGACTTCCTGTGGGAAGTGGCCGGCCAGGAGGAATTCGGTTTTGCCGAGCTGGGCGCCGAATATTTTGGGCACGCACCGACGCCCATCGAGGCCGCGGGCCTGGTGCTGGCGCTGCACACTGCCCCGATCTACTTCTACAAGAAGGGGCGCGGACGCTACAAGGCTGCTCCCGAGCAGTCGCTGCGCGCCGCCCAGGCCGGCATCGAAAAGAAGAAGCAGCAGGCGCTGGTGCAGGCCGGCTATGTCGAGCAGCTCAAAGGGGGCACGCTGCCGGAAACGATGCAGCCGATGGTCGCCCAGTTGCTGTTCAAGCCGGACAAGAACACCATCGAATACAAGGCCCTGGCGGCCGCGGCCGAAGAACTGAAGACGACCGAGGCGCGGCTGATGCTGTCCACGAAAGGCATCGCCTCGCCCAAGGATCTGCACATGGGCCGCTTCCTGTTCGAGCACTTCCCGCGCGGCGCCGGTTTCGCGCCGGTGGACGTGCCGAGCGCGCCGACGGCGCTGCCGACGGCCAGCGTCGCCGCCTTCTCGATCGACGACGTCACCACCACGGAAATCGACGACGCCTTCTCGGTCGAGCACCTGGAAGACGGCACCGTGCGCGTGGGTATCCACATCGCCGCGCCGGGCCTGGCGATCAAGCCGGACGACGCCATCGACAAGATCGCGCGCAGCCGCATGTCGACCGTGTACATGCCGGGCGATAAAATCACGATGCTTCCGGACGAGGTGGTGAACGCCTTCACCCTGGCCGAAGGCAATACCTGCCCGGCGCTGTCGCTCTACGCGGTCCTGAATCCCGAAGACTGGTCGACGGTGTCGACCACGACCCGCGCCGAGCTGGTGCCGATCAAGAGCAACCTGCGCCACAACGACCTCGATGAGCTGGTGAACGAGGAAACGCTGGAAAGCGGCGCCGGCGAGTATCCGCACAAGGCGGAACTCGCTCTGCTGTGGAAATGGGCGTTGAAACTGGAAGCGGGGCGCATGCAAAAGCGCGAGGCCTTTGGCCTGAAACCCGAGCAGGGCAACCGCGTCGACTTCAATTTCTATGTCGAGGACGACGTGGTCTCGATCGTGCGCCGCAAGCGCGGCGCGCCGCTCGACAAGATCGTCGCCGAGCTGATGATTTTCGCGAACAGCACCTGGGGCAAGCTCCTGCACGACTCGGGCGTGCCCGGCATCTACCGTTCGCAGGGCGCCGGCAGCGGCGCCGGCTGGGCGGCCAAGATGCAGGTGCGCATGGTCACGCACGCGGCCCCGCACCAGGGCCTCGGCGTGGACCAATACGCCTGGAGCACCTCGCCGCTGCGCCGCTACACCGACCTGGTCAACCAGTGGCAGATCATCGCCTGCGCCGAACACGGCGTGACCGCGCCGCTGGTGGCCCCGTTCAAGCCGCGCGACGCGACGCTGTTCTCGATCGTCTCGGCTTTTGATGCGGCCTATGCCGCCTACAACGAGCACCAGCAGACGATGGAACGCTACTGGTGCCTGCGCTGGCTGGGGCAGGAAAATGCGAAGCAGGCCGATGCCGTGGTGCTGAAGGACGACGTGCTGCGCCTGACCGACGTGCCGCTGGTGATCCGCCTGTCCGGCATGCCGCCCGTGGCGCGCGGCGCGCAGGTGCGCCTGGACATCGTGCGCTGGGACGAAGTCGACCTGTCGCTCGAGGCCCGCCTGCTGGAAGTGGCGGCGGCGCCGTCCGAGGAACTGGCCTTCGAGGAAGAGGAAGAGGGTGCTGCGGGCGAGGGTGGCGATACCGGCGAAGCGGCGGTGGAAGAAGTCGTGGAAGCCGAAGGTGCGGTGGCCGCCGTGAGTTCGGACGACGCGGCGCCGGCGAACCCGTCAATGACGTAAATAAGGACGTAATGACATGAACGGCGGTCGGATGATCGCCGTTCATGTTGAACACCCGTTGCCGTAGCGCCACCAAGCTCCAAGGATGGCCCACTCGGCCGTTTCGCACGGTAGAATGACTGGATTCCCAGATTCAACTCTTCCAAGCCACCCGCGTGAAGTATTCCCGAGAAAACCGCCCCTTGATGATCGCCCTGACCGCTTCGGTGGCGGCGCACGCGGTCCTGCTCGCCATCCGCTTCGCGGCGCCCGACGCGTTCAAGCTCGAGCCAGCCGACCCCGGCCTGGAAGTCATCCTCGTCAACGCAAAACACAGCAAGGCGCCGGTAAAAGCCGAGGCACTGGCCCAGGCCAACCTGGAAGGTGGCGGCACTGCCGACACCGGACGTTCAAAAAGCCCGCTGCCCGACCTGCGCAAGAACGAAAACGGCGACAGCATCAAGGCCCTGCAAAAGCGCATCGTCGAACTCGAACAGCTCCAGCAGAACGTGCTGACACGCGTGCAGAAGTCCACCTTCACGGCAGCTCCGGTCACCGACAAGGACAAGCCGGATCCGGCCCGCACCGGCATGGATGAAGTCGACACCACGCGCCAGATTGCGCGCATGACGGCCGAGATCACGCAGACGATCGAAGACCAGAACAAGCGCCCGAAGCGCACCCACATTTCGCCCAGCACGCGCCAGGTCGGCTACGCCCTGTACTACAAGGCGATGCAAAAACAGGTGGAGGAAGTCGGCACGCTGAACTTCCCGCAGCAGAACGGTAAAAAGCTCTACGGCGAACTGGTGGTGTCGATTCCCGTCTTCCAGGACGGCAGCCTGTACCAGAAAGAGGGCGGGCCGCGCATCGAGCGTTCGTCCGGCAACCCGGCGCTCGACAAGGCCGCGCTCGACATCGTGCGCCGCGCTGCGCCCTTCGGCGCCTTCCCGCAGAACATGCGCAGCGCCGGCAAGGACGACCTCTGGATCGTGATCACCCGCTTTACCTTTACGCGCGAAGAAAAGCTGAAGGCGCAACTGCAGGAGCAGGCATGATTGACCAATATTGCGTTATCGGCAACCCGATCGCCCATAGCAAGTCCCCCGAAATCCATCCCGTGTTCGCCGCCCAGACCGGCCAGCACCTGAGCTATGTGCGCTGCCTGGCGCCGCTCGACGGTTTTGCAGCGACGGTGCGCGACCTGGTGGCCCAGGGTTACAAGGGCGCCAACGTCACCGTGCCGTTCAAGATCGAGGCGGTGAAGGTGGCCACGCGCCTGACCGAACGGGCGCAGGCCGCCGGCGCCGTCAACACGCTCAGCTTCGTCGATGGCGAGATCGTCGGCGACAACACCGACGGCCCCGGCCTGGTGGCCGACATCGTGCGCAATGCCGGCGTGGCGCTGGCGGGCAAGCGCATCCTGCTGCTGGGGGCGGGCGGGGCGGCGCGCGGCATCATGCTGCCCTTCCTGATGGAGCGCCCCGCATCGATCCTGGTGGCGAACCGCACCGTGGCCACGGCCGAAGCGCTGGTGGCGAATTTTGCCGGACAGGGTATCGAGGTCGCGGCCTGCGGCTTCGCGGACATCACCGGCCCCTACGACATCGTCGTGAATGCCACCTCGAGCAGCCTCGCGGCCGAGATGCCGCCGGTGCCGGCCTCGGCGTTTGCGACAGGCACGCTGGCGGTGGATATCATGTACGGCAACGAGCCGTCGCCGTTCATGCGCTTTGCGGCCGAACACGGTGCCGACACCCGCGACGGGCTTGGCATGCTGGTCGAACAGGCAGCCGAAGCATTTACGATCTGGCGCGGCGTGCGGCCTGCTACGGTTGAAGTCTTCAACAAACTGCGTACAAAAAAATAACAATGGCAAAAAGAGATAATGCGCGAGGCAATGCAAAACGCGCGGGTGGACGCCGCTGGATCAAGTGGATCTTCCTGGGACCAATCCTCGCTTTTATCCTGCTCCAGCTGTATTTCTTCGTCCAGGTCTGCTGGTTCGTGTACTTCAACCCGAGTTCGACCAGTTTCATGCGCCAGCAGCTCTCGGAACTGCGCGAAAAGAGCCCGAAGGCCGAGCTCAAGCACCAGTGGGTGCCCTATGAGCGCATTTCGAACAACCTGAAGCGCGCCGTGGTGGCCTCCGAGGACGCCAATTTCGCCGAGCACCCGGGCATCGACGTCGATGCGCTCGAACGGGCCTGGGAGCGCAACAATCGCAAGGCGAAAGTCGTCGGCGGCGGCTCCACCATTACCCAGCAGCTGGCGAAAAACCTGTTCCTGTCCGGCGAGCGCAGCTACCTGCGCAAGGGGCAGGAGCTGATCATCGCCTTCATGCTCGAATCGGTGATGAGCAAGCGGCGCATCCTCGAGGTCTACTTGAACGTGGTCGAGTTCGGGCGAGGCGTGTTCGGCGCCGAAGCGGCGGCGCGCTACTATTTCCGCACCCCGGCGGCCAGCCTGGCGCCTTCGCAGGCCGCGCGCCTGGCGGTGATGCTGCCCAATCCGCGCTACTACGACCGCCATCGCAGCACCAACTACCTGGTCAAGCGGACCAATCTTATCCAGCGTCGCATGCGCGCCGCAGAATTACCATAAGTTCCGTGATGGATTTCGCTGAAAAATAGCGCAGCGTCGAGGCAAAACCGTCGTTTCGGGGTGGTCGGGCTCGGGCCTAACGGGTACACTTGCGACAGTTTTGATTCCGGCCGAGAAAGCGCATGATCAACGTATTTGTCCTACAAAATGGCCGACTGAACCAGGTACCGATCGCATCGCGCGCCGACCTGGAGAACGCCACGCCTGTCTGGGTCGACCTCACCGACCCGGATGAGGACGAACGCGCCTGGGTCAAGACGATTTATGGCGTCACCCTGCCGGGCGAGGACGAAGTCTCGGACATCGAAGCCTCGGCCCGTTACTACGAAGCCGAAAACGGCGACCTGCACTTGCGTACCGACTTCCTGCTCGAGGAAGACGATGGCCCGTCGCGCGTGGTCACGGTGGCCTTCATCCTGTCGGGCAAAATGCTGTTCTCGGTCCACAACGACGACTTGCCGGTGTTTCGCCTGGTGCGCATGCGCGCCCGTTCGCGTCCCGGTTCGATCGCCGACTACATGGACGTGCTGCTCGACCTATACGCCACCGACGCCGAATATTCGGCCGATGCGCTCGAGGGCATCTACGAGAGCCTGGAAGAAGTCAGCGCGCGCGTGCTGCAAAAGGAATTCACCGACCAGGACGCGGCCGCCGCACTGAATGCCATCGCCCACGAGGAAGACTTGAACGGCCGCATTCGCCGCAACATGATGGACACGCGGCGCGCGGTCAGCTTCCTGATGCGCGGGCGGCTGCTGAACTCGGAACAGTTCGACGAGGCGCGCCAGATCCTGCGCGACATCGAATCGCTCGACGGCCACACGTCCTTCCTGTTCGACAAGGTGAACTTCCTGATGGATGCCACGGTCGGCTTCATCAACATCAACCAGAACAAGATCATCAAGATCTTCTCGGTGGCGTCGGCCGCCGTCCTGCCGCCGACCCTGATCGCCAGCATCTACGGCATGAACTTCCAGAAGTTCCCGGAACTGAACTGGGCCTACGGTTACCCGTTCGCGCTCGGGCTGATGGTGGCCAGTGCGATTTTCCCGCTGTGGTATTTCAGGAAGCGTGGCTGGCTGAAGTTGGCATGATATTGTCGTGAAATAATATTTCACGCTGCTGCGCAGGTTGAAATTTTATTTCACGGCGACCCCATTCAGGGGTTCGCGGAAACCTTCGCCGCCATCCTCGCAGCGCATCCGGCTCAGCACCTTCCCGCGCCGCGACACGATGACCCCATCCTCGAATTCGGGCGTCGCGCCATCTTCCCCGCGTCCGACCCTGCTGTAGACCGTATAGGTATAGGCCCCGCGCTGGAAGGCGACCGTCGTTTCGCCGCCGCCGATCAGCGGCGCCGACTTCACCGTGAACGCGGCGCGCGCCTGGCGGCCCGGCTCGGGATAGGTCAGTTCGAGCGCCTCCGGCTTGCCGAAACGATAGCTCAGCATGCCCCGGTCGTCCGCAGCACGGCACAGCGATACCACTTTGCTTCCCACATGGCAGGCGAATACGACGGGCTCGTTCGACGCGCACAGCGACTGCGTCAGCGGCGGCAGGCCTATCGCAGCCAGCGCCAACGAGGGAGCCACGCCGCACAGGGCAACGATGGCCAGCCTAGATACCCAATGCTTTCTTGATTCTCGCAAGGCGCGCTCCGCGGTCGTTCAGTCCGTTCAGGCCGCCGTTGACGGCACGGGTCACGCCCTCGAGGTCGTCAAGATCGGCAAGCGCATTCACTGTACGCGCATCCCAGTAATAGAAAGCCGATTCGATAGCGTATTTGAGTTCGCTCAGCAGCAGGTCGGGCTCCGCGACGAAATCGCGCGGGTCGTTCCCGTTGCGCTCGTTGTGCGCGTCGGTAAAGGCGGCGTAATTCGCCCTGCCGGTGAGCTGCACCAGGCCGCGCCCGCGGTAGCGGTAGCCGTCGCCCGAGGCTTCGTCGCCATTGCCCAGGCGGTTGGCATACACATACGCGAGAAGGCGCTGCGGGTTGCCGGCATAGGTAGCCGGCTCCAGCCAGAGCTTGGGGCGCAGCCGCGCCGGGTGCCCGTCGGGCCCGAGCCTGCAATCGTCCGTCGCGCGGTCGTACTGCGAGGGGCCGCCGCGGCAGCCGAAGATTTCGTGCATGCGCGCGACGGAATAGCTGCCGTTTTCTTCGGTCGCGCGAAAGCTGCTCTCGTGCCCGATCTGCGCGAGGAAGTGGGCGAGGCGCAGCGGGGTGTCGACTTCGTAGCGGCGTGCGTAATCGTTCAGGGCGTCGACCATGCCGGCGTAATGGCTGTCGGGATTGCCGCTGTCGGCCGCGTGCAGGAGGGCAAGCGTGATGAGCGGGCCGTCGGCCCTGGGCAGGGGCTGCTGCGAGCGCGGCACCCGCGAACGGGGCGCGCCGGGAGGGGAGCGTCGTAGTCGTGCCATGGTCGAGTCCAACCGGAGTTGAACTCATGATGGAGCAAGACGCACGCCGGTGTCGCGCGCCGCGCGCGCCAGGTTTGTCCTGCCTTAAGCGATGCGGGCGAAGACTTTCCGGGCAGCTGCAATCGTTTCTTCGATGACCGCATCGTCGTGCGCGATGGACACGAAACCAGCCTCGAACATGGCTGGCGCGAAATACACGCCCTCGTCCAGCATGCCGTGGAAGAAGGCGTTGAAGCGGTTCTTGTCGCCCGCCATCATCTGGGCGTAGGTCGATGGGACCTGCTCGCTGAAGTAGAAGCCGAACATGCCGCCCACCGAGTCGCCGCAGAAGGCGATGCCCGCTTCCTTGGCCGCTTTCGTCAAGCCCGCGACCAGCTTTTCGCCCTGCGCGCCGAGCCGTTCGTAGAAGCCCGGCTCCTGCACCAGTTTCAGGGTGGTCATGCCGGCCGCGACGGCGACCGGGTTGCCCGACAGGGTGCCGGCCTGGTAGACCGGGCCGATCGGCGCCATTTTCTGCATCAGTTCAGCCTTGCCGCCAAAGGCCGCCACCGGCAAGCCGCCGCCGATGACCTTGCCCAGCGCGGTAAGGTCCGGGGTGATGTTGTACATTTCCTGGGCGCCGCCGAGGCCGACGCGGAAACCGCACATCACCTCATCGAAAATCAGCACGGCGCCGTGCTCGGTGCACAGTTCGCGCATACGCGTCAGGAATTCAGGCGTGGCGCGGATCAGGTTCATGTTGCCGGCGACCGGCTCGACGATCACGCAGGCGATGGTGTCGCCCATCGAGGCGAAGGCGTCTTCCAGCTGGGGCACGTTGTTGTAGTCGAGCACGAGCGTGTGCTTGACGAAGTCTTCCGGCACGCCGGCCGAGGTCGGGTTGCCGAAGGTAAGCAGGCCCGAGCCGGCTTTCACCAGCAGCGAATCGGCGTGGCCGTGGTAGCAGCCTTCGAACTTGACGATCTTGTCGCGGCCGGTGGCCCCGCGCGCCAGGCGCAGTGCGCTCATGGTCGCTTCGGTGCCGGAGGACACCAGGCGCACCTGCTCGAGCGAGGGCACCAGCTTGCAGAGTTCTTCGGCGATCTCGATCTCGCCTTCGGTCGGGGCGCCGAAGGAGAGACCATTAGCAGCAGCAAGCTGCACCGCCTTGACAACATCAGGGTGGGCGTGGCCGACGATGGCCGGGCCCCAGGAACCGATGTAGTCGATGTAGCGCTTGCCGTCGGCATCCCAGAAATACGGTCCCTCGGCGCGGGTGATGAAGCGCGGCGTGCCACCGACCGAGCGGAAGGCGCGTACCGGCGAATTGACGCCGCCGGGCGTGGTTTTCTGGGCGCGGATAAACAGGCTTTCACTGCGCAGGGTCTCGTTGCGGGAAATGCTGTGTTCGGTCGTCATCTGGTGAAGTCTTTCTGGTTACCGACTTGCTTGCGGCAGGTATTGGTAAAAACGGTTGGGAACGAGCTTGCCCATGCCGAAACGCTGGGCGTGGAGCAGGGCGCCGTAGGTGTATTCCTGGGCGGCGCGCAGGGCTTCGGCTGCATCCATGCCGCGCGCCATGCAGGCGGCGATCGCGCCCGACAACGTGCAGCCGGCGCCCACGAAGGGGCCGGGCAGGTGCTGCCAGTCGATCGTGACGGTGCCGCCGTCGCGGTCGAACAGGGTGTTGCTGCGCTTGTGGCCGCTGCCGGCGGTACCGGTGACGAGCACATACTGGCAGCCGCGCGCGGTCAATTCCGCGACGTCGGTTTCCAGGCTGCCTTCGGCACCAGGTTCGCGCCAGAGTTCGGCCATGCGGCCCAGTTCCGATTGCGACAGTTGCAGCACGGTGGCCTGGGGCGAGAGGATCTGGCGGATCGAGGCGACGATGTCCTCGTCGGACATGCCGGAGTCGGGCAGGGCGGACAGGAAAGGGTCGACGATCAGCGGCACGTCCGCATAGTCGGAGACGATTTCGGCAATCGCCGCGGCCTGCTCGATGCTGGCGATCGCGCCGATCTTGACGGCGGCGATCGGCATGTCTTCCAGCACCAGCCTGGCTTGCTCGGCCATGACGCCGGTGTCGACTTCCTGCCACTCCTCGACGCGCGCGCTGTCGGCCACCAGCAGCGCGGTCGTGACCGACAGCGCATGGCAGCCGTGGACGGCGAAGGTGGCGATATCGGCCTGTATGCCAAGTGCCCCGACCGGGTCGGACACCCCAAATGTGAGAATCAGCGGAGACGGTTGGTTTTGCACGGCGGGTAGATTAAGATGCCTGATTCCCCATTTTACTAGATCGAAGGAATCAAACGTGAGTAATACAACGACCGCAACCGCCTACCAGACCTGGATGTGCCTGATCTGCGGATGGGTCTACGACGAAGAAGCGGGTGCGCCGGACGACGGCATCGCCCCCGGGACGCGTTGGGCCGACGTGCCGATGAACTGGACCTGTCCGGAATGCGGCGCCCGCAAGGACGACTTCGAAATGACCGCTATCTGAAATGCCTGGGTCGCGGCGCCTGGGTCGCCGCGACCGTACAAAAACCCGGTGTCCGTTGCCAATCACGCAACTGCGTTATCAAAACCGCCCTTGCCGTTGCCCTAATTTCTACCCCTTCCGACAAGCTTTTCCCCTCCCGTTTGCGCCTAGTTGACACTAAGCAACACTTTCCGCACAAGCCAATCCCGCTATGCTATCTTGGCGATCCATGCTGAAGTGAAACTAAAATGACGACATCGCAGCAAGCACCAGACCCGAGCGGCCTGACCGTCATGGTGGTCGACGACAGCAACACGATCCGCCGCTCTGCCGAGATCTTCCTCACCCAGGCCGGCTACCGCGTGGTGCTGGCCGAGGATGGCTTCGACGCGCTGGCCAAGATCAACGACCATCACCCGGCGCTGGTGTTCTGCGACATCCTGATGCCGCGCCTGGACGGGTACCAGACCTGCGCCCTGATCAAGAAGAGCGCGCGCTTCCATGCGACACCGGTGGTCATGCTGTCCTCGAAAGACGGTCTGTTCGACCGCGCACGCGGCGCGATGGTCGGCTCGAGCGCATATCTCACCAAGCCGTTTTCAAAAGACACCCTGCTTGCGGCCGTCCGCGAGCATACGTCCCTCCAGGCCTGAATTAACCGAATTGCGGAGCCCCCGTGGCCATACACAAGATCCTGATCGTCGACGATTCGCCGACCGAACGCTACTACCTGACCGACATCCTGGTGAAGAACGGCTTTTCCGTTTCCACCGCCGAGAATGGCGAAGACGCGCTGATCAAGATGCGCGCCGAACGCCCGGAGCTGATCCTGATGGACGTCGTCATGCCCGGTGCGAACGGCTTCCAGATAACCCGTTCGATCGCGCGCGACCCCGAGCTGGCGGCAGTCCCCGTCATCATCTGCAGCAGCAAGAACCAGGAAACCGACCGTATCTGGGGCATGCGCCAGGGCGCGAAGGATTATTTCGTCAAGCCGGTCGACCCTGCGCTGCTGCTGGCGCGCATTGCCGCCCTCGACGCAGCATGAATGCCGTCGCGACCGGGCAGGCGCTTGCGCCCGACGCTACTCCCGACGCTGCCCCCCACACTGCGCGCCGCACCCGCCTGCGCGACTACCAGGCCCAGCTCCTGGCGCGCATGCAGGCCGCGCAAAACGGCGCCCCCGAGGCCGGCCACCAGCTGGGCGTGATGATCGGCAGCGAACGCTACCTGCTCGAACTGACCGAAGCCGGCGAGATCGTCCCGCTGGCGCAGCTCGCCGGCGTGCCGCTGACCCAGCCCTGGTACCTGGGCCTGGCCAACGTGCGCGGCAGCCTGCTGGGCGTGATCGACCTGGCGCGCTATTTTGACAAGGACGCCAGCGCGGCCGGGCCGGAAGCCCGGCTGGTGTCGCTGGCGCCGCGCCTCGGGTTCAACTGCGCGCTGCTGGTCACGCGCGTGTATGGCCTGCGCCGCGCCGCCGCCATGACGCCCGACGGGCAACAGGAGACGCGCCTGCGCGACCTGGACGGCAACGCCTGGACGCCGCTGTCGCTGGCGGCACTGGTGCGGGAAGAACGCTTCCTGCACGTCGCACTCGCGCCAACCAATATATAAAAACCGCAGGACAGGAGCCGCAATGGGAATCGCCTCGAAGATGACATTCAATTTTTCCTCGAAAGGGAAGATGGAGGAGGACACCGTGCTGTCGTCGCCGGACACCCGCTTCGGGCCGGGCCTGCTCGGCATGCCGGGATCGGGAGCCGCCGCCGAAGGCGTCGGCTCCGCTGCGGGTTCGGCCGAAGAGGCAATGCTGCGCCTCGGGAACGTGATGCGCCGCCGCGCCCCGGCTGCGGCCGATGAACTCGACGAAGACAACCTCAGCCTGCCCCTGATCGGCCACCTGTCGCTGCCGCGCCAGCTGCGCCTCCTGCTGGTCGCGTTCGCCGCCGGCATCCTCCTGACCATCCTCGGCATGTGGCAGAATGCCGCCGTCAACGCCAGGGTGGCGGCGCAGGTGCAGGTCGCCGGCGACATCCTGATGCACTCGCAGCGCGCCGGCAAGGCAGCGCCGAACGCACTTGCCGGCAACGCCGATTCCTTCAGCCAGCTGGCCGAGAGCCGCGTCGAGGTCAACCGCGACCTGCAGTTGCTGGCGAAGGGCGGCGAGCTTGGTGGCGTGGCCGTGCCTGCCGCGAGCGGCCGCCAGGGCGCGCTGCTGTCGCGGGTCCGCGCCACCTGGGCCGCATCGGACCAGGGCGCGGCGAATATCCTGAAAATGCAGCCCGCGCTGACCGCTTTCGACAAGAGCGTGCGCCAGCTCGATTCCCTGGCATCGGAAATGCTGGTGCTGACCGAAGACCTGATGGCGCAGAACGTGGAACGCGGCGCCAGCGCGCGCGAGCTGGCCGCGATCGGCCGCATGATGATGCTGACCCAGCGCCTCGCGCGCGGCGCCAACGGCTTCTTCGCCATCGGCGTGCCGCGCGACGATGCCGCCGTGCGCATCGGAGAAGATAGTGCCGCGTTCCAGCACGCGCTGGACGCGCTGCTGCTTGGGAACGCCGCTCTTCGCAACGACGACCTGCGCGCCAAGCTCGGCCAGGTTCAGGTGCGTTTCGAGGCCTTCCGCAAGGATTTCGCGCCCTTCCTCGACAACCCGGCCGCCTATTCGACGGCGCGCGCCGCCGCGCGCACGATCCACCGCGACAACGAAGTGGTGAAAAAGGAAGTGGCCGCGCTGCAGGCCAGCTACCGCGAACAGCAGGACTCGCAGAGCGCCTGGTTCTGGCTGCTGGTGGTGGCGTCGATCTTCACGCTGGCCACGGCCGGCTCGATCAGCCGCGTCATGCTGCAGGACTCGCGCAACCGCACCCGCGGCGCCGACAACCGCCGCCGCGAAGCCGAGGCGCTGCGCCAGCTGGCCCAGGCCAAGGAAGAAGAAGCCAAGGCCACCAACGACCAGAACCAGGCCGCGATCCTGCGCCTGATGAACGAATTGCAGGAAGTGGCGGACGGCGACCTGACCGTGCACGCGACCGTTTCGGAAGACATCACTGGCGCCATTGCCGATTCGGTCAACTACACGGTCGAGGAACTGCGCGGCCTGGTGCTGCGCGTGACGAACACCGCCGAACAGGTGACGCTGGCCTCGAACGCGGCGCAGTTGACATCGACCAGCCTGCTCGGCGCGACCGAGCAGCAGTCGCGCGAGATCGAGGATGCCTCGTCCACCGTGCTGCGCATGGCGGGCGAGATTACCGACGTGTCGAAGTCGGCCAACGAATCGGCCGAGGTGGCGCGGCAATCGGTGCAGGCAGCCGAGCAGGGCTCGGCTGCGGTGAATAACGCCATCCTCGGCATGCACGAGATCCGCGAGCAGATCCAGGAAACCTCGAAGCGCATCAAGCGCCTCGGCGAATCCTCGCAGGAGATCGGCGAGATCACCGAACTCATTTCCGACATCACCGAGCAGACCAACGTGCTGGCGCTGAACGCCGCGATCCAGGCTGCGTCGGCCGGTGAAGCGGGGCGCGGCTTCTCGGTCGTGGCCGAGGAAGTGCAGCGCCTGGCCGAGCGCTCCGGCGAAGCGGCCAAGCAGATCGGCGCGCTGGTGCGCACCATCCAGACCGATACCCACGACGCCGCCGCCGCGATGGAAAAATCGACCCAGGGCGTGGTCGAGGGCGCGCGCCTGTCGGATGCCGCCGGTGCGGCGCTGGCCGACATCTCGCGCGTGTCGAACCGCCTGGCGGAGCTGATCCAGGGGATTTCGTTCGCGGCCGGCCTGCAGGCGACCTCCGCCAACGGCGTGGCGCACAACATGCAGCACATCCTGTCGGTGACCGAGCATACCCAGGCCGGCACGCGCCAGACCGCCCATTCGATCCACCAGCTGGCCGAGCTGGCGCAGGAACTGAAAAATTCGGTGTCGCGCTTCCGCGTCGCCGCTTGAGCCTTATCGACAAACACATGACTTCATCCCCGCACGCGAGCGCTTTTGATACCGGCCCTTTTGATACCGGTCCCTTGTCGTGGGTGATCGGCGAGATCCGCGGCGCGCTCGAGCGTTCCGGCAGCGCCCTGCACGATGCCGCCACGCGCTCGAACGAAGCGCAGCCGACCCTGCTCCTGCACGCGAAGACCCACCTGCACCAGGCGCACGGCGCGCTGCAGATGGTGGACGTGGCAGGCGTCGGCCTGCTCACCGCCGCCGCCGAGCGCGCGCTCGACGGCTTCCGCGAGCGCACCTTCGCGTGCACGCCGGAGAGTGCAAAGACGGTGCGCGACGCCTACGTGGCGATCGCCGAATACCTCGATGAGCTGGTGGCCGGAGTCCACCCGCAGCCGGTACGCCTGTTCCCTTACTACCGCGCGCTGCAGGAGCTACTGGGCGCCGAGCGCATCCACCCCGCGGACCTGCTGGCGGTCGACACCGGCATCACGCTCGGCTTGCCGGACAATCCCGCCGCTGCCGCGCCCGACTACGCGAGCTGCCGCGCGCGTTTCGAGAAAGCGCTGCTGCCTTACCTGAAAAGCCCTGACGCCGCAGCCCAGCGCAGCAATGCCGGCGCGCTGTTCGAGGCGATTTCCCCACTGGCGGACGCAGCGCTGGACGCGCGCGCACGCACCTCCTGGGCCGCGTTGCGCAGCGTTGCACGGCTGGTCGCCGAGGGCGTGTTGCCGGGCGACTTGTATGTAAAACAGCTGTTCGGCCAGGTCAACCTGCAGCTGCGCCGGCTGTCGCAGGGTCAACTGGAACTGCCGGAGGCGATGCTGCGCGATGCGCTGTTCTTTATTGCCGCATCTTCATCGACTACGGCTGCCATCGATGACGAAGGAGCGCAGTTGCGTCGTGCCTTCCGCCTCGAAGGCGCCGTGCCGCCCGACTATGCCGAGCGCCGCTACGGCAAGGTCGACCCCGGCGCGCTGAAGGAAGCAAAGGAAGCGCTGGCGCGCGCCAAATCCGATTGGGACCAGCTGGCGCTGCAGCCTGACGCCGCGCGCGAAGCGGATTTCAATCAGGCGCTGGCGCTGCTTGCCGGCGCCGGCGAACGGCTCGGCACGCCCGTCCTGGCGCGGCTGCTGCGCGAGCTGGCGCAGGCGGCCGGCGAGTCGGTCGCATCCGGCCGCAGCGACAGCCGCAGCGATAACTTCGGGCTCGAGATGGCCAGCGCCATGCTGTTCGCCGAACAGGGGCTGGACCACGTGCGCCAGCTGCCGGCCGACTTCGACGCGCACGCGCAAGCCGTGGGGGCACGCCTGTTGGCGCTGGCCGCCGGCGAAACGCCGCCGGAGGCGCCGCAGTGGCAAAACGACTTGACGCGCCAGGTGCAGCAGGGCCAGACCGTGGCCGTGCTGGCGGGCGAGATCAAGGCAGGGCTGCGCCAGGTCGAAAAGCTGCTCGACGAATACTACGACGCGCCACAGACCAGGCGCGATGCCCTGGTGCGCGCGGCGCCGCTCTTGCACCAGGTGCAGGGCGCCCTCAGCATCCTCGACCAGGATGAGGCGGCGCGCGCAGCGCAGCATGTGGGCGAGGCGGTAGCCGGGCTCGCGGAAGGCGGCGGCGACGTGCAGGCGCAGTCCGCGACGCTGCATAACATCGCCCGCAACATTGGCGCGCTGGGCTTCTTTTCCGACATGCTGGCGCAAAACAGTGACAGCGCGAAGGGCCGTTTCGCCTTCGACGCCGAGGCGGGGCTGCTGCAGGAGCTGAGTTATCAGCAGACGGCGGGGCAGGCGGCGGAGCGGGCAGCGGCGCAGGAGCCGGAACAGGAAGCTGCGCCGGTCGCACCGGCAGCGCAAGCCGAATCGGCCATCGACGCCGAGCTGCTGGAGATCTTCGTCCTCGAAGCCGAGGAAGTGCTGGGCACGGTGGCGGCGACACTCCCTGGTCTGCGGCGTGACCTGGCTGCACAGGATGCGCTGACGATCGTGAGGCGCGCCTTCCACACGCTCAAGGGCAGCGCGCGGATGGTGGACCTCGGCACCTTTGCGGCGGCAGGCGCGGCGATCGAACGTACCCTGAACGTGTGGCTGGCCGACAGCCGCGCCGCCACGCCCGACCTGCTGGCCCTGGTCGAACACGCCCACGCGCAGCTGCTGCCGTGGGTGGCCGAGCTCGCGCAGGCAGGCGCTTCGCGCCGCGACGGTAGCGAACTGATCGCAACCGCGCAGCGCGTGCAGGACGGCGGCAGCTTCGCCGCCGTGCCTGAGGCGCAGGTCGAGGAGGCGCGCGATGCGGTTTCCGATCAAGCCGACACCGGCGCGGACAGCATGCGCCGTGTCGGCACGCTCGACATCCCGCTGGCGCTGTACAACATCTATGTCGCCGAGACCGACGAGCTGGTACGCCTGCTCGAACGCGATTTCGGCGAGTGGCGCCATGAAGCGGGGCGCCCCGTCACCGACGAGGCCCTGACCGCGGTCCATACCCTGGCCGGTACCTCGGCCACGGTCGGTTTTACGGCTCTGCGCGACCTGGCGTACAGCTTCGAGGCCACGCTCGGGATGCTGGCCGCATCGGCGCCAACCCTGCATCCAGCCCAGCACGACGTGCTGGACGGGGTGCTGGCACGCGTGCGCCAGATGCTGGCCGCCTTTGCGCTCGGCGAGCTCGCGCCCGCCCAGCCCGACATCGCCGCGCAGCTCGATGCGCTGCGCGATGCCCTGACGGCGCAGCAGGCCGCCGCGGCCTACGGCGACGCCGCGCCTGCCCTGGCGCAGGAGCTCGACACCCTGTTCGCCCAGGCCTACGACAGCCTGGTGGCCGATCCGCCGATTGTGCCAGCCGCGCCCGCCGCGCCTGCGCAAGCAGACGAGCTGCCGGCCGCGACCGAATCGGTCGACGAACTGTTCGGCCTGGATTTCGACGATCTGTTCGACGCGCCCTCGCTGGCGCCGGCCGCGCCGCCCGACGGCGCGCTCATCGTCGCCGACGATCTGGCCGAACCCGAACCCGAACCCGAACCCGAACCGCAGCCGGCACCGCCAGCAGTCGAACGCCCGCTCGCACTGCCTGCCGCGCCGGTGCTGGCCACCGAGCCGGTGCCGCACGACGAACTCGATCCCGACCTGCTGCCTGTCTTCCTGGAGGAAGCCGCGGACTTGCTGCCGCAAATCGGCAACGCCCTGCGCCAGTGGCAGCAGAACCCGCTTGACACCGCCCCGGCCCAGGGCTTGCTGCGTACCCTGCACACCGTGAAGGGCAGCGCCCGCATGGCCGGCGCGATGCGCATCGGCCAGCATACCCACGAACTGGAAACCCAGGTCGAGAACATGGTGCATGCGGGGACCACGCTGCCTGCCGCATTCGACGAGCTGATGGCCAACTACGACCAGGCGCTGGCCCTGTTCGAGCAGCTGGTGCAGCCGGCCCAGGCGAGCGGCGAGGGCACTGCGGCGGCAAACGCAGGTATATCGGCTCTGGCCGATATGCCTGCGGTCCCTGAATCTCGCACGCCGCTGGTGCGCGTGCGCGCCGACATCCTCGACCGCCTGGTCACTCAGGCCGGCGAGGTGTCGATCACGCGCTCGAAACTCGAAAACCAGATGGGCGTGCTCAAGGGCTCGCTGTCCGACTTCTCGGATCACCTGAACCGCCTGCGCCGCCAGCTGCGCGAAGTCGAGATGCAGGCCGAGTCGCAGATCGCCTCGCGCATGTCGATCGCCGGCGAGCGCGAGTTCGACCCGCTCGAATTCGACCGTTTTACGCGCCTGCAGGAACTCACGCGGATGATGGCCGAGAGCGTCAACGACGTCGCTTCGTTCCACGAATCGCTGTCGCGCACGGTCGATGGCGCCGGCGAGGAGCTGGCGGCGCAATCGCGCATGACGCGCGACCTGCAGCGCGACCTGATGCGAGTGCGCATGGTGCCGTTCGCGAGCCTGTCCGAGCGCCTGTTCCGCGTCGCCCGCCAGACCGCCAAGGAAACCGACAAGCGCGTCAACCTGGATATCCGCGGCGGGGCGGTGGAAATCGACCGCAGCGTGCTGGAACAGATGGCCGCGCCTTTCGAACACCTGCTGCGCAACGCCATCGTGCACGGCGTCGAGCCGCGGGCCTCGCGGGTGGCAAGCGGCAAGCCCGAGACCGGCGAATTGCTGGTGCAGGTCAGCCAGCAGGGCAATGAAGTCGTGCTGCAGTTCAGCGACGACGGCGCGGGCCTCGACCTGGAGCGCATCCGCGCCAAGGCGCGCGCGCTCGGCATGGCCGCGAGCGACGCCGAGCTCACCGACGCGCAGGCGGCCGAGCTGATTTTCGCGCCCGGCTTCTCGACCGCCGACACCCTGACGGAATTGGCCGGGCGCGGCGTCGGCATGGACGTGGTGCGCTCCGAAGCGCAGTCGCTCGGCGGCCGCGTGGCGATCGCCACCGAGGCGGGCAGGGGCGTGCGCTTCACGATCCGCCTGCCGCTGACGCTGGCCGTCACGCAGGTGGTGCTGGTGGCGAGCAGCGGCAAGACCTATGCGCTGCCTTCCAACCTGGTCGAGCAGGTGGTGCAGGTGCGCGAGCCGGAGCTGGCCGCTGCCGCCACTGCTGGGATGCTCGAGGTGGCGGGGCAGGGAATGCCCTTCCACTACCTGCCGGCCCTGTTGGGCGAGGGCCAGGCCTTCGAGCCGGGACTGCGTTCGCGCCCGGTGATGGTGCTGCACAGCGCCGGCGAGCGCATCGCCTTGCAGGTGGACGATGTGCTGGGCAACCGCGAAGTGGTGATCAAGAACCTCGGCCCGCAACTGGCGCGCGTGCCGGGCATCGCCGGCGCGACCGTGCTGGGGACCGGCGACATCGTGCTGATCCTCAATCCCCTGGCGCTGGGGCGGAATGCGGGCACCGCCTTTCCTGCGCCTGCCCCCGTCGCCGCGGAGACGCTGCCCCATCGCCCGACGGTGATGGTAGTCGACGATTCGCTCACGGTGCGCCGCGTGACCCAGCGCCTGCTCGAGCGCGAAGGCTACCGGGTGGCGCTGGCCAAGGATGGGGTGGACGCCTTGGCGCAGCTGCCGGAGGTGCGGCCGGACCTGATGCTGGTCGATATCGAAATGCCGCGCATGGACGGTTTCGACCTCGTACGCCACGTGCGCAACGATGCGGCGACCAGCGCGATACCGATCATCATGATCACCTCGCGCACGGCGGACAAGCACCGCAATGTCGCGCTGGGCCTGGGCGTGAATGCGTATTTCGGCAAACCGTACCAGGAGCCGGTGTTATTGGGAGCGATTGCGGGGTTGTTGAACGGCGAGATGCCGGAAGCATAATCGTAGGGTGGACGGCTCTGCCGTCCACGCGTTCAAGCGGCAGGTGATCGTTCGTGGTGTTTCAGACGTCCGTTGAACGCGTGGACGGGAAACCCGTCCACCCTACGTCTCCGGCCGTGCTGCCTTCACCACCGCAAACCGTTCCAGCGTCTTCTGCCGCGCTTCCCCATGGTCGACCACCGGCCACGGGTAATCCTTCCGCAGCACGATCCCGCACGCTTCCAATTCATCCGCCGGCACCAGCCAGGGCGCATGAATGTCGCGCGCGTCGAGTGTCGCCAGCTGCGGCAAATACTGCCGGATGAACACCCCGCGCGCATCGAACTTCTGCGACTGCGTCACCGGATTGAAGATCCTGAACCACGGCTGCGCGTCGCATCCGGTCGATGCCGCCCATTGCCAGCCGCCCACGTTCGAGGCCATGTCGTAATCATTGAGCTGGCGCGCGAAATAACGCTCGCCCCAGCGCCAGTCGATGCCGAGATCTTTTACCAGGAAGCTGGCCGTCACCATCCGCAGCCGGTTGTGCATGAATCCCGTCGTGTTCAGCTGGGCCATCGCCGCGTCCACCAGCGGGTAACCAGTGCGGCCCTCGCACCATGCCGCGAACAATTCGCGGGCAGTGTCGCCCGCTTCCCACTCCACCGCGTCGAAGGCCGGCTTGAACGAGCGCCCGGCGATGTGCGGATGCTGGAACAGGATCATGGCGTAGAACTCGCGCCAGATCAGTTCCGACAGCCACACCGGCGCGCCCGCGCCGCCGGCTCCGAGCGCCATCATCTGCTGCAGCGTGCGCACGAGGTGGCGCACCGAGGTGGTGCCGAAACGCAGGTGGATCGACAGCTGCGAGGTGGCCGACAGCCCCGGGAAGTCGCGCGCCGTGCCGTAGTCGGCCAGGCGCGGCAGGAAGGCTTCGAATAATTGCGTCGCACCGGACATGCCGGCTGGGGCGGGCAGGGGACCGTCGTCGAAGCCGAGCTCCGGGAGCGTCGGCAAGGACGCCTCCAGCAGCGGCGCCAGCGCGGCCGCATAGGGCTCGATCATCCACGGCGCCACCGCTTCCGGCTGGCTTGCCAGGCGCTTGAGCCAGGCGTTCTTGTAGGGCGTGAAGACGCTGTACAGACCCTTGCTAAGTGTCAGCACCTCGTTCTTCTCGAACACCACCCCGTCCTTAAATACGAGCAGCCGGCGGCCCTCGAGCGCCAGCGCGCTGGCAACGGCCGCGTCGCGCGCGATCGCGTCCGGTTCGTAGTCGCCGTTGACGTAGACGGTCCCGGCGCCCAGTTCGGCCGCCAGGCGCGGCAGAGAATCGCGCGCCGCGCCGTGGCGCACGATCAGGCCGCCGCCCAGCCGGCGCAGTTCCGCGTCCAGCTCGGCCAGGCAGGCGTGGATGAAGCGCACCCGGCGGTCGTTGCGGGGCAGGCCGGCCAGGATGTCGGTGTCGAAGACGAACACGCAATACACCTCACCGCCATTCTGCACAGCATCGCGCAGCGCATGGTGCAGGGCGGCATGATCGAAAGCGCGCAAGTCGCGCCGGAACCAGACGATGGAATTGCTTGTTGGCATCATTGTGTGTTCAGTCAACACGGCGGGCCATTTTACTGGCTACGATCCTCGGGTGGGTCGGTTGAACCGCGCGCGCAACGGCGCTACCGATGGCTGCTTGCCCGTTTCAGTGTAAACTAACGAAAAGCCTAATGTTGTAGTCTGGATACTAGTGGTTAAACAGAGAGCGAGCCAACAGAGAGTCAGCGTATGAAGAAGAGCAAAATCGGCAAAACTCTGCCCATGGCCGGCCTGCCGCAGCAAGGTGAAATGCTCGGCAATATTGGTCCGGCACCATCGGGTTTGAATTTGGCCAATCATTTCCTCATCGCCATGCCAACGATGGAAGATCCAATCTTCGGCGGCGCGGTGGTCTACGTCTGCGAGCACAACGAAAAAGGCGTGCTCGGGGTCGTCATCAACAAGCCCACCGACATGACGATGGAGGTGCTGTTCGACCGCATCGACCTGAAAGTGGCGGACAGCCTGCGCTCGACCGTCGTGGACGAGCCGATCATGTTCGGCGGCCCGGTGCAGGACGACCGCGGCTTCGTGCTGCACAGTCCCAGCGGACGCTACTCGTCTTCGCTCAACGTCACCGACGAAGTGGCGTTCACCACCTCGATCGACGTGCTCGAGGCCGTTGCCAGCGGCGCCGGTCCGGCGCGCATGCTGGTGTCGATCGGCTACGCCGGCTGGAGCCCCGGCCAACTCGAGGAAGAACTGTCGCGCAACGGCTGGCTCACGGTCGGCGCCGACGCCCATGTGTTGTTCGATTTGCCAATCGAGGAGCGCTACAACGCCGCCATCAAACTGCTGGGCATCGACCCGATGATGCTCGCCTCCGAGGCCGGCCATGCGTAACAATGGTTGATATCGTTTTTGGATTCGACTTCGGCATCAAGCGTATCGGCATCGCGATGGGCAATACGCTCACCGCGCAGGCGCAGCCCCTCACCGTGGTGAGCGCCATCGACAACGCCACCCGCTTCAAGACCATCGGCGAGCTGATCGAACACTGGCGCCCCGCGCGCCTGGTCGTCGGCGAGCCGCTCCATCCCGACGGCGCCGAGCACGAGATGACGCTGCGTGCGCGCCGCTTCGCCAACCAACTGAACGGTCGCTTCAACCTGCCGGTCGAGCTGGTCGACGAGCGCTACTCGTCGGCCGTGATTTCCTCCCGGCGCGGCGAGATCATCGACGCCAAGGCCGCCGCCATCATTTTGCAACAGTACTTTGACGACCATGCCAACAACTAATCACGACTTCGATGCCGAGGCGCTGTACCGCGTCCTGCTCGAACAGGTGCGCGCCGCTTTTGCCGACGTGCCCGATGCCGCCATCGTCGGCATCCATTCGGGCGGCGCCTGGCTGGCCGAACGCCTGGCCACCGACCTCGACCTGAAAGGGCGCCTCGGTTTCATCGACGTCTCGTTCTACCGCGACGACTACGCGAAGAAGGGCCTGCACCCGGACGTCAAACCGACCCACATCGGCTTCAACGTCGATGGCGCCACGATCCTGCTGGTCGACGACGTGCTCCATACGGGACGCACCACGCGCGCGGCCATCAACGTGCTGTTCGACTATGGCCGCCCGGCCTGCATCCGGCTGGCGGCGCTGGCCGACCGCGGCGGGCGCGAACTGCCGGTGGCGCCGGATTTCGTCGGCGTGCGCACCACGCTCGAACGCCATCAACAGCTGGCGCTGGCGCGCAGCGAGACAGGACAACTCACGCTCACGATCGAAGAAGACAATGCCGATTCTGCAAAATAACCCGCAACTGAACAAAAATGGCGAGCTGCAGCACCTGCTCACCATCGAAGGCCTGCCCAAGTCGATCATCAACCACATCCTCGACACGGCATCGAGCTTCGCCGGCATCTCCGACCGCGAAGTCAAGAAGGTGCCGCTGATGCGCGGCAAAAGCGTGTTCAACCTGTTTTTCGAGAACAGCACCCGCACCCGCACCACCTTCGAGATCGCCGCCAAGCGCCTGTCGGCCGACGTCATCAACCTGAACATCCAGGCCTCGTCGACGACCAAGGGCGAGTCGCTGCTCGACACGATCGACAACCTGGCGGCCATGCACGCCGACATGTTCGTGGTGCGCCATGCGCAGTCAGGCGCGCCCTACCTGATCGCCAAGCACTTGAATGAAAGCGGGCAGAAGGACATCCACGTCGTCAACGCCGGCGACGGGCGCCATGCGCACCCGACCCAGGGCCTGCTCGACATGTACACGATCCGCCACTACAAGCAGGATTTCACGAACCTGCGCGTGGCCATCGTCGGCGACATCCTGCACAGCCGCGTGGCGCGCTCGGACATCCATGCGCTGACGACCCTTGGCGTGCCGGAAGTGCGCGCGATCGGCCCGCAGACGTTGCTGCCGAGCGGCCTCGAACACATGGGCGTACGCGTATTCAACAACATGGACGAAGGCCTGAAGGACGTCGACGTCATCATCATGCTGCGCCTGCAGAACGAGCGCATGTCGGGCGCACTGCTGCCCTCGGCCCAGGAGTATTTCAAGAGCTATGGCTTGACGCCCGAGCGCCTGGCGCTGGCGAAACCGGATGCCATCGTAATGCACCCGGGGCCGATGAACCGCGGCGTCGAGATCGACTCGGCGGTGGCCGACGGCAGGCAGGCGGTGATCCTGCCCCAGGTGACCTTTGGTATTGCAGTGCGCATGGCAGTGATGAGTATTTTGGCGGGAGGCAGGGTTTGAACTTTGCACGGATGAAACTACATATCAAGAACGGGCGCCTGATCGACCCGGCGAACGGCATCGATGCAGTGACGGACCTGTTTATCGCGGACGGCAAGGTTGCGGCAGTCGGCACGGCGCCTACGGAATTCACGGCCGATCAAACGCTCGACGCCACCGGGCTGGTGGTCGCGCCGGGCCTGGTCGACCTCTCGGCGCGCCTGCGCGAACCGGGCTACGAATACAAGGCGACGCTGGAGTCGGAAATGCAGGCGGCGATGCGCGGTGGTGTCACGACGCTCGTCTGCCCGCCCGATACCGACCCGGTGCTGGACGAGCCGGGCCTGGTGCAGATGCTGAAACACCGCGCGCGCAGCCTGAACCTGGCCAACGTGCACCCGCTGGGCGCGCTGACGATGGGCCTGAAGGGCCAGGCGCTGACCGAGATGGCCGAGCTGACGGAAGCCGGCTGCATCGGCTTCGCCCAGGCCGAGGTGCCGATCCTCGACACCAACGTCCTGCTGCGCGCGTTGCAGTACGCGAAAACCTTCGGCTATACGGTCTGGCTGCGCCCCCAGGACCCGCACATCGGCCGCGGCGGCGTGGCCCACAGCGGGCCGCTGGCCTCGCGCCTGGGCCTCTCCGGCGTGCCGGTCATGGCCGAAACGATCGCCCTGCACACGATCTTTGAGCTGGTGCGCTCGACCGGCGCGCGCGTGCACCTGTGCCGCATCTCGTCCGCCGCTGGCCTCGAGCTGGTGCGCGCGGCGAAAAAGGAAGGCTTGCCGGTCACCTGCGACGTCGGCGTGCACCACCTGCACATGACCGACGCCGACATCGGCTTTTTCGACTCGAACGCGCGCCTGACGCCGCCGCTGCGTAGCGGCCGCGACCGTGACGCGATCACATCAGGCCTGCTCGACGGCACCATCGACGCCGTCTGCTCGGACCACACCCCGGTCGACGACGACGAAAAGCTGCTGCCCTTCGCCGAAGCCTCGCCAGGCGCCACGGGCCTCGAGCTGCTGCTGTCGCTGATGCTGAAATGGGCCGAAGGTCAGCATGTGGCCGACGCATTGCCGCGCGCGCTGGCCAAGATCACGTTTGATGCGGCGCGCACCGCCGGCCTGCCCGCCGGCCAGTTGACCGTGGGGGCCGCGGCCGATGTCGTGCTGTTCGATCCGAACCTGCGCTGGCTCGTCAACGGCGCGGCGCTGGCCAGCCAGGGCAAGCACTCGCCTTTCCTTGGCTACGAACTGACCGGGCAGGTGCAGGCCACGGTCGTGGGCGGGCGCGTTGCCTGGCAGCGCCGATAATAGTGAAAGCAATCAGCCGCACACGTGCGGCTGATCTCTCTTGTTCATCATGACCCGTCTCCGCCTCGCCTGGCGCCTTGCGCGCGTGACCGTTCACCTGCTTGCCGGGCTGGCGACCTGCGCGCTGGTCTTCCCGTGGGCCGGGCGCCCGCTGCGCGACGCGGCCACCCGGCGCTGGTCGCGCCGTCTGCTCGCCATCTGCAACGTGCGGGTGGAAAGCGCCCCCGGTGCGCCGCCGCTCGAGCACGCCGTGTTCGTTTCGAACCACATCTCCTGGCTCGACATTTTCGTCATCAATTCGCTGTACCCGTGCCGCTTCGTCGCCAAGGCCGAAATCCGGTCCTGGCCCGTGCTCGGCTGGCTGGCGCGGGCCGCCGGCACCGTGTTCATCGCGCGCGGCAACCGGCGCGAGCTGCGCCATATTTTCAAGGGGCTGGTGTCGGTATTGCAGGAGGGCGAACGGATAGCCTTCTTCCCGGAGGGGACCGTCGCCCGGCAGGGCGAGGTGTTGCCCTTTCACGCCAACCTGTTCGAGGCGGCGATCGACGCCCGGGTGGCGGTGCAGCCCTGCGCGCTGGCCTACCTCGACGCCCAGGGGGCCTGGCATGCGGGCGTGGACTACGTCGGCGACATCACCTTCGCGGGAAGCATCGTCAAGATCCTGACGGGGCCGCAGGTGGAGGCGCGCCTGGCCTGCCTGGCGCCGCTCGAGGGCAGCGGCGCGCATCGGCGCGAGCTGGCGCAGGCCGCGCATGACGCGATTGGCAGCGCGCTGGCGCCGGCGGCCAGATCCATCGATGCTGCGCCGGTCGCGGCTGCCGCCATCGGGCAGTAAGGCCTTTTTCTACTGCTTGCCGCTGTGCGGCCGGTACTCCGGACAATCGACCTGCAGCAGCTTGCGGTCGTCCAGGCAGACGGCGGTCAGCTTGCCGCCCCAGACGCAGCCGCTGTCCAGGCCGATCAGGTTGGGGCGCAGGATCAGGCCCAGCGCCGACCAGTGGCCGAACACCACCGTGACATCGAGCGTGCGCCGTCCGGGCAGGTCGAACCACGGCAGGAGGCCGGAGCCGATCGGACCGCTTTCGCTTTCCTTGTGCGCGAAGTCCATCGTGCCGTCCGGCAGGCACAGCCGCATGCGCGTGAGCGCATTGACGATGCAGCGCAGGCGCGGGATGCCGGTCAGGGCGTCGTCCCAGCGGTCGGGCTCGTTGCCATACATTTGCGCCAGGAAATCGATCCAGCCGTCACTGCGCAACATGTCCTCGACCTCGCCGGCCAGCGCCATCGCCTGCGCCGCATCCCACTGCGGCGGCACGCCGGCGTGCACGCACAGGTGGGCGTCGACGAATATGGCGAGCGGGCGCTGGCGCAGCCAGCCGATCAGCTCGTCGCGGTCCGGGGCGGCGAGGATCTCGTCGAGGGTGTCCGATTTGCTGGCGCGCTGGGCGCCGACGGCCACCGCCAGCAGGTGCAGGTCGTGGTTGCCGAGCAGCGCCTCGACCCGCCCGCCGCTCGTTTCCGACAGCGCCTTCATGCGGCGCAGCGCCATGAGCGACTCCGGGCCACGATTGATCAGGTCGCCGACGAACAGGATGCGCGCATCGCCCTTTGCATCTTCGGCGATATTCTCGAGCAGGGCCTCGGCCTCGTGGGCGCAACCCTGCAGGTCGCCTATGACATAAGTTTTCATCGTTTCTTTTTCAGGGCCGCAGCAAGCATGCAGCGCGGTGATTGTTCTTGCCTTTGGGGGCATACTAAATGATTTTGAAGGCGGACGGTATGGAGCGGACGGGCTAGCGGAACGTCGAATCGGCTCGACGCAGGCGAATGAATCCTGTCCCATCAGGGCAATCGCGGAAATGCCGCGGCATCTCGCGCCTTTCGAATGCAGAAAGCGGCCAGCCGCTCGCATCTGCGAAGCGGTCGGATGTGTGCGCATTAGCCGCCACGCATTGGATCGTCATTGCCGGGTCAAATGCATTGGTGCCAGCGGCATGGCAGTCCGGCGCTGCGAGTGAAAGCCCTGCAATTGAAATGCTGGCGACTGTCGAGGCCGCTTTCGGTATCGCTTATATCGATGCGCTGCCTGCGGCTTATGCGATATAGCGGATACGGACAGTAGCTGTTCCATTGCCTGCCTGGAGACTGAAACAAGCGTGCCCCTGCCTTCGGTGGGCATGCAAAAAGGTTTGGCGCCCCCGGAATCCAATGCATTTAAGGTCATTTTCTTTCCGGCATGGCAATGACAGCGGATTTTGCGCAATCGCATGGACACGCCACACGATAAACCGTGGCACGCGGGATGAGGGCGCTTATCCGGTTAGAATGGAATGCGTTCTTACAGGACGCCCGATTAATGATGCCGCCGCTGACGCAATGCAGCGCCGAAGAACCTGTGCGCTGTAACTTGCGCTGTAGTTTTCGCTGTAACTTGCGCTGTAACCTGAATCTGTAAAACTGCCGCCGCAGGGTATCCATGTTCTCGTTCCTCGTCAGCTTCGCCTGTTCCGCTTTGCTGACCCTGCTTGTCATCAAGCAGGCGAAATTGCATGGGTCTGCACTCGACAGCGATTTTCGCGGCGTGCAGCGCGCCCATACCCACCTGGTGGCGCGTATCGGCGGCCTGCCGATCTACCTGTCGGTGGCGCTGACGGCCGCGGTCTCGGTCTGGCGCGAGCCGGCCCTGTTGCATTTCCTGGCGCAGCTGCTTGTCTGCGCCTTTGTCGCGTTTATCGGCGGCCTGTTCGAAGACTATACCGGCGCCGTGCGGCCCTCGCGCAGGCTGCTGCTGACGATGGCAGGGGCCATGCTCGCCTGGCTGCTGCTCGATGCGAAGATCGGCCGCATCGACCTGCCGTTCGGCCTCGAAATGCGGACCTCGAACTGGCTGGCGCTGCCCCTGACGGTATTGGCGGTCGCGGGCATCGCCAATGCGGTCAATATTATCGACGGCTTCAATGGACTGGCGAGCATGGTGACGATTTGCATGCTGCTCTCGCTCGCTTATGTGGCGTTGCAGGTGGACGACATGTTCGTGCTCATTACGGCCCTGACGGTTGCAGGCGCGACCGCGGGCTTCCTGGTCTGGAATTATCCGGTAGGGCTGATTTTCCTCGGCGATGGCGGCGCCTACTTTATCGGATTCATGCTCGGCGAACTGGCCTTGTTGCTGGTAATGCGCAATCCCGAGGTGTCGACCTGGTATGCCGCACTCTTGTTGATATACCCCGCATTCGAAACCATTTTTTCCGTTTACCGTCGTATGTTTGTGCGTGGAAAATCACCCGCGGTACCCGACGGTATTCACTTGCACAGTCTTATTTTCAGGCGTATCGTGAAGTGGACTGTTGGTACAAAAGAGGCGCGTGCACTGCTGAAGCGAAATGCGCGGACCTCGCCTTATTTGTGGTTGTTTTCACTCATGGCAGTCATTCCTGCGACATTGTTCTGGCAAAATACAATGGTCTTGATAGTATTCTGTTTGTTGTTTGTAATCAGTTACGTCTGGCTGTATGCACGTATCGTTCGATTCAAGTCGCCCAGATGGCTCATTTTACGCAAGAAGACTGGCAATAAATTGCCAATGTAGTATATTGCGACATTTGGTGAGATTTCACCTGAATTGGATTAACCCAACACTCGAGGAACGAAGATGGATCTGTCAAATATGTCGGTTGGCGATTTGCGCAATCTGCAGGAGCAAATCAAGCAGGAAATGAAGCAGCGTGAGCACCAGGAAGTGCAGCAGGCGCGCGAGCAGATCCTGGCCATCGCGCAAAAAGTGGGCGTTCCGCTGAAAGACCTGATCAATACTCCGGCGCGTGGTACGAAAACCGGTACGGTCGCCGTGCGTTATCGTCACCCGGACAATTCGTCGCAACAATGGACCGGCCGCGGCCGCCAGCCAAAATGGGTCAAGGAATGGGTTGAAGGCGGCAAATCGTTAGATAAGCTTCGCGTTTAACTTCTTGAATTCCTGATCTCGCCTCGTCCGGCGTTCGCCGGGCAGCAGCGCACGCGCCGGCCATGGGTTTCCCCAATGGCCGCGCTAGCCGCTACAATACTCCCTGTTTTGTCATCCCACTAATATGTGGCGCCCGCAGCTGTCCTGCGCAGCTAGCCTGTTCCTGCAGGCGTGCAGCTGGTCGGCGCCTGACTCTTCAAGGTAGAACATGGTTGCTCTCTCAAAAACGATCTTCAAGGCTTATGACATCCGTGGCGTGATCGACAGCACGCTCGATGCGGGCGTGGCGCGCAGCATTGGCCAGGCATTTGGCCGGGCAGCGCTGGCCAAGGGAGAGCGCAAGGTCGTGATCGGCCGTGACGGCCGTCTTTCGGGCCCGGAGCTGACCGCCGCCCTGGCCGAGGGCCTGCAATCGGCCGGCGTCGACGTCATCGACCTCGGCATGGTCGCCACCCCAATGGTGTATTTCGCCACGAATGTGCTGGACGGCACGCACTCGGGCATCATGGTCACGGGCAGCCACAACCCGCCCGACTACAACGGCTTCAAGATGGTGCTGGCCGGCGAAGCGATCCATGGCGTTGCCATTACCGGACTGTATGAGGACATCCTGGCGAACGACGGCAGCGATGCGGCCGCACCTGATTCGTACTCCACGCACGACATCCGCGCCGCCTACCTCGAGCGCATCATCGGCGACGTCAAGGTGGCGCGCCCGATCAAGATCGCGGTCGACTGCGGCAACGGCGTGGCCGGCGCCTTCGCGGGCGACCTGTACCGCGGCATGGGCTGCGAAGTCGTCGAGTTGTTCTGCGAAGTGGACGGCCACTTCCCGAACCACCACCCGGACCCGGCGCACCCGGAAAACCTGCAGGACCTGATCCGCGCGCTGCAGACCACCGACGCCGAGCTCGGCCTGGCCTTCGATGGCGACGGCGACCGCCTCGGCATCGTCACCAAGGATGGCCACATCATTTATCCGGACCGCCAGATGATGCTGTTCGCGGCCGATGTGTTGTCGCGTAACCCGGGCGCCGAGATCCTGTACGACGTGAAATGCACGCGCCACCTGGCGCCGTACATCGAACAGCACGGCGGACGCCCGCTGATGTACAAGACCGGCCACTCGCTGGTGAAAGCCAAGCTGCGCGAAACCGGCGCCCCGCTGGGTGGCGAAATGAGCGGCCACGTCTTCTTCAAGGACCGCTGGTACGGCTTCGACGACGGCCTGTATGCGGGCGCGCGCATGCTCGAACTGATGACCCGCTTCGATGACCCATCGGCCGTCCTGAACGCGCTGCCGATGGCGATCAGCACCCCCGAACTGCACCTGCACCTGCAGGAAGGCGAGAACGTGGCCCTGATCGACAAGCTGCGCACGGACGCCACCTTCCCGACCTCGGAAAAGATCAACGACATTGACGGCCTGCGCGTCGAGTACCCGGACGGCTTTGGCCTCGCGCGCTCGTCGAACACGACGCCGGTGGTGGTGCTGCGTTTCGAAGGCGAGACGCCGGAAGCGCTGGCGCGCATCCAGGACGAGTTCCGCAGCGTGATCCTGGCCGCCAGGGCAGACGCCAAGCTGCCGTTCTGAAGCGATTCGGGAGAGAGATTCAGGTGAAGATCCTGCTGGTGCGGGTGTCGTCGCTGGGCGACGTGCTGCATAACCTGCCGATGGTGGCCGACATCCTGCGCCACCATCCGAACGCGACGATCGACTGGGTGGTGGAGGAAGGCTATGTCAGCCTCGTGCGCCTGAACCCGCACGTGCGGAAAATCATCCCGTTCGCCCTGCGTCGCTGGCGCAAGGGGCTCGGCAAGCCGGAAAACCGCGCCGAGATCAAGGGTTTCTGGCGCACCCTGCGCGAGGAAGAATACGACCTCGTATTCGACACCCAGGGCCTGCTGAAAACCGGGATCATCATGGGCGCCGCCCGCGTTTGCCGTGGCGGGCGCAAGGTGGGCCTGGCCAACGGCAGCGAAGGCTCGGGCTATGAGGGCGCGTCGCGCTTCTTCCATACCGAGAGCATCCCGCTCGACCCGCGCACCCACGCGGTAGCGCGCGGGCGCATGGTGGCGGGCGCCGCACTCGGTTACGCGGTCGATACGCCGCCTGACTTCGGGCTGCCCCCACCAGAGGCCGCCAACCGGCCCGACTGGCTGCCGCGCGAGGACTATGCCGTCTTCTTCCACGGCACCGCGCGCGACGCCAAGAAGTGGTCGGCGGATAACTGGGTCGCCACCGCGCAGGCGCTCGCACCCATGCCGGTGCTGCTGCCCTGGGGTTCGGAAGGGGAGAGATTGGAAGCCGAAGCGCTCGCCGCCCGCATGCCCAATGCCACAGTGCTGCCGAAGCTGTCGATGATGGATGCGGTCACGCTGGCGCAGCAGGCCGCGCTCGCGGTCGGCGTCGACACGGGCCTGACGCACATCGCCGCCGCCTTCTATCGCCCGACGGTGGAGATCTACGCCGATTCGCCGAAGTGGAAGACCGAGGGCAACTGGTCGCCGCGCATCGTCAATCTCGGCGACAAGGGCGCGCCGCCGCAGGCAAGCGAGGTGATCGCCGCCGCGCGCCGCCTGCTGGGCCCTCAGTTGGACGATCAATGAACCGCACGCTGTACTCGATCCTGTGGTGGCTGGCGCTGCCGCTGGTGCTGGTGCGCCTCTGGTGGCGCGGCCGCAAGGAGCCCGGCTACCGCATGCAATGGGGCGAGCGCCTTGGCTTTTATGGAACACGGCCCGCTCCGCGGACGACCTTCATGGTGCATGCCGTGTCCGTCGGCGAAACGCGCGCGGCAGAGCCCCTGGTCGAAGCACTGCTGGCGGCCTGGCCCGACAGCCGTGTTTTGCTCACCCACATGACGCCGACCGGCCGCGCCACCGGGCGCGCGCTGTTCGCGCACCACGGAGAACGTGTAGTGCAGTCTTTCCTGCCCTACGACACCGGCTTCATGGTGCGGCGCTTCCTGCGCCATTTCGCGCCACGCATCTGCATCCTGATGGAGACCGAAGTCTGGCCGAACCTGGTCCAGGGCTGCGCCACGCAAGGGGTGCCGGTGGCCCTGGTGAACGCCCGCCTGTCCGAGCGCTCGCTGCGCCGCGGCCAGCGTTTCGGTCGCATGATGTCGGAGGCGGCCCGCGCGATCACGGTCGTGGCGGCGCAGACCGAGGCTGACGCGGCGCGCATCCGCTCGCTGGGCGCCCTGAAGGTGCTGGTTACCGGCAGCATCAAGTTCGACGTGGTGCCGCCGCCGGCGGCGCTGGAACTCGGCGCCTGGCTGCGCGCGCGCCTGGACACCCCTGCGGGCCCGCGTCCGGTGTTGCTGTGCGCCAGCACGCGCGAAGGCGAGGAGGCGCTGATCCTCGACGCCTGGACGCGCCTGGACCCGGCCCAGCGCCCACGAGACATGCTGCTGGTGCTGGTGCCGCGCCATCCGCAGCGCTTCGACGAGGTCGAGCAGATGGTGCGCGCGCGCGGCCTGTCGCTGGCACGGCGTTCGCGCATGGCGGATGACGCGGCCGAAGCGGACGCAAAGGCGGACGCCAGGGCGGAAGTCCTCCTCGGCGACTCGATGGGCGAAATGTTCGCCTACTACGCGGCCTGCGATTGCGCTTTCATCGGCGGCAGCCTGCTGCCCCTGGGCGGGCAGAACCTGATCGAGGCCTGCGCCCTCGGAAAGCCGGTGCTGGTCGGTCCCCACACCTTCAATTTCCTGGATGCGACCGAGGAAGCCGTGGCCGCGGGCGGCGCCGTGCGCGTGCCGGATGCCGACGCCTTGCTGGCGCAGGCGGTGGCACTGCTGCACAACGCCGCCGAACGCGCGGCAATGGGCGCGCGGGCAGCCGCATTTGCGCAGCGCCATCGCGGGGCGACCCTGCGCACTGTTGAACTCCTGCAACAAGAAATTCATTAGGTTTTGATACCATTGCTTTTTGAGCACGGTAGAAGAAGGGGGCGCGTATGTCGTCGTTAAATAACCCGGGACCGGCCAGCAGCGGAAAACCCATGGCCATGATGGTGCACCAGGGCACGGACGGTGCAGGCGACGGTTTTTACGGTGCTGCCGTTGACGGTACTGCCGATGGTACCAGCCCGGTGCCGCTGGCGGCCGCCCAGGCCAGCCTCCCTTTGGGCGACCTGCATTTCTTCGTGCGTTATACCCTGCCGGAGTACATCGCCTTCATGTGGCAGCACGGCGGTTACCTGATCCGGCGCCGCCATATCCGCCAGCCGGCCAGCCTTTATCTGCGCCTGAAAAGCACCCTGAGCGCGGCCCTGCATTTCGTGATGCTCGGGCGCGGGCGCCGCACCTACGAATTCACCATCGACAAACACGGCATCGTCCGCACCAGCGGTGGCGTGACCCTCATCGGCTGGGCCGATGTCACCGCCGTGCGCACTTATTCTCGCGGTTTCATGATGGTGCTCAAACGCGGCACCTTGCCGATCCCGTTCCGCTGCCTGAACGACACGCAGCAGGGCGCAATGCGCATGCTGGCGCAGGCGCGGCGGGATAATGTGTTGAGGTAGGGTGGGCGGGTCTCCCGCTCACGCGTTCAAACCGCGCGAGCGCAGACGCTCATTTCGCAACGCTCAATTTATCAATCCGTAAACAACACCGGCATCTCGTGCGACCGCCGCCGCAGCTCGAGGCGCGCGCCGTCGTAATCCGCGAACACCGTACCGACCACCGCCCAGAAACGCGGGCTGTGGTTCATCTCGCGCAGGTGCGCCAGTTCGTGCACGACGACGTAGTCGATCAGCGCCGGCGCGTAGTGGATCAGGCGCCAGTTCAGGCGGATGTTCCCGGCCACCGTGCACGAACCCCAGCGCGTGCCCGCCGACGACAGCGTCAGTGAACGGTACTGCACATCCAGCCGCGGCGCGAACAAATCCAGCCGCTCGACGAACAGGCGCTTGGCTTCGGCCTGGAACCAGAGCTTGACGCGCTCCTTGAGCTGCCACTCCGACAGCCCGGGCGTCACCCCCACCTGCAGCTCGCGCGTCTCGGGGTCGAACGCGCAGTGGCTGCGCGGCGCCTGCTGCAAGCGCAAGGTGATCTCGCCGCCCATGTAGGGCAGGCGCGCGCCGTCTTCCCAGCATAGAGGGGCGCGCTCGGCGCGCCTGGCGCGGCGCTCGCCGCGTTCCTGCAGCTTGGTCAGGATCCAGCGCTGCTTGGCGCGGATCGCATTGTCGATGTCGGGGAGATTCGCGCGGCGCGGCGCCGTCACGTGCAGGCCGTCGTCGTCGATCATGAAGCCGATCGAGCGCCGCGACGAGCGTTTCAGTTCATAGTCGACCGCGTAGTGGCCCAGCACGATGCGGCGCAGCGGTGGATCGTCCGCGGTACGCGGCGGGGAGGGCAGGGTAATGCGGGGCGGGCTGGGGGGCGCCTTGAACAGCGGTTGCGGCGGTGGCGGCAGCGGCCGCGCGGGCTGCGCCATCAGGGGCGCACCCAGGACCCGTTCGAACGGGTCGGGCGCGCTTGCATCTTGTTTGAACAGGTCGAGCTGCGGATCGAGCCGCGGCCCGTCGGACTTGGGGAAATTCATGGCGTGCTGAGGTGGAGGTGCTTTGATCAGCGCGCCAACTTCGTTCAGCCACCGGTGTAGACGTGGGGCGAAATGACGCGCATTTCTGATTCTATCCAATTTTCGACCTCTTGCATCAGACTCTCGGGAGTGTGGTGTTGCGGCGATATCGGTTTACCAATCGAGACGGTCACGAGACCGGGACGCTTGATGAACGAATTCTTGGGCCAGCATTCGCCTGAATTATGCGCGATCGGCACGACCACGGCTTGGGTTTCGACAGCCAGGCGCGCACCGCCGCTTTTGTATTTGCCTTTTTGCCCCACCGGGATGCGCGTCCCCTCCGGGAACATGATGATCCACTGGCCATCGGCGAGGCGCCGCTTGCCGTGCCTGACGACGTGCGCGAACGCGTTCTTGCCTTCCTTGCGGTCGATCGGGATCATGCGCAGCAGCGCCATGCCCCAGCCGAAGAACGGGATGTAGAGGATTTCCTTCTTGAAGACATAGACCAGCGGGCGCGTCAGGCTCGGCAGCAGGAAGATGGTTTCCCAGGCCGACTGGTGCTTCGCCAGGACGATGGCCGGTGCGTCGGGCAGGTTGTCATAGCCCTTGAACTGGTAGCGGATGCCGCAAATGACCTTGGCGGCCCAGATGATGAAGACGTTCCAGCGCGAGGTCACCCAGAAGCGCTTGTTGTACGGCAGCGGTGCGGCGAGGAAGCAGACGCAGGCCCAGACCACGGTGGCCACCAGCATCACGATGGCAAACAGGAGGGAACGCAGGAACGGGACGACGTTACGCAAAAAAGGCTCTCTTTCGACTTCAGTTGGGCTGGGGCTGGGCTTGCGGCCGGGGCGCCGCTTTCAGCAGCGCGGTGACCATCGCGGCCAGGTCGGGAAAGACCTGGGTGCCGGGCGGCAGGCCCCCGGTTTCGTGGGTTTTTTCGCCCTTGCCGGTCAGGACCAGGTAGGGCAGGCAGCCTTTGACAAAGCCGGCCTGCAGGTCGCGCAGCGAGTCGCCGACCGTCGGCACGCCCTTCAGGCTGACCTTGAAGCGCTTGCTGATCTCCTCGAACATGCCGGCCTTGGGCTTCCTGCAGTCGCAGTTGTCGCTCGCCGCATGCGGGCAAAAGAAGACGGCGTCGATGTCGGCGCCGACTTGCTGGGCCAGGCCGTGCATCTTCTGGTGGATCGCGTTCAGGGTCGGCATGTCGAACAGTTCGCGCGCGATGCCCGACTGGTTCGAGGCGATGATGACGCGGTAGCCGGCCTGGTTCAGGCGCGCGATCGCCTCGAGCGAACCGGGAATCGGAATCCACTCCGCCGGGCTCTTGATGAAGTCCGGCGAGTCATGGTTGATGACCCCGTCGCGGTCGAGGATGATCAGCTTCATGATGCGCTTACGCCGCCAGCTTCGAGATGTCGGCGACGCGGTTCATCATGCCGTGCAGGGATGACAGCAGGGCCAGGCGGTTGTTGCGCAGCGCCTCGTCCTCGGCCATCACCATCACGTCGTTGAAGAAGGCGTCGACTTCGTCGCGCATCAGGGCCAGCGTTTTCAGGGCGCCGGTGAAGTCGCCTTCAGCGAATGCGCCGGTGACGTCGGACTCGAGCAGCTTCATCTTCGCGGCAAGGCTGGCCTCGGCCGGTTCGACCAGCAGTTCGGCCTTGATCGAGGCATCCTGCGGCATGGCGGCCTCGTTCTTCTTCAGGATGTTGGTGATGCGCTTGTTGGCCGCGGCCAGCGATGCGGACTCCGGCAGGGCGGCAAAGGCTTGCACCGCTTCCAGGCGCTGGACCACGTCGTCGACGCGGTCCGGATTCTGGGCCAGTACCGCTTCGACTTCGTTCGGCGTGAAGCCGCGCTCGCGCAGCGTGCCGCGCAGGCGATCCAGCATGAAGGCAGCGACTTCCTCGCGCGGGTCCTTGAATGCTGCCTGGCCTTCGAAGACGGCGGCAGCATCGGCCAGCAGATCCGAGATGCCGAGTGGCAGGCGCTTCTCGACCAGCATGCGCATCACGCCCAGGGCGTGGCGGCGCAGCGCGAACGGGTCCTTTTCGCCGGTCGGCTGCAGGCCGATCGCCCAGATGCCTACCAGGGTTTCCAGCTTGTCGGCCAGGGCGACCACGAGGCCGGTATTTGTCGACGGCAGCTTGTCGCCGGCAAAGCGCGGCTGGTAGTGCTCGGAAGCGGCCAGGGCGACTTCGTCCTGCTCGCCATCATGGCGCGCGTAATACGTGCCCATGATGCCTTGCAGCTCCGGGAACTCGCCGACCATATCGGTCAGCAGGTCGGCTTTGGCCAGGCGCGCGCCGCGTTCGGCCAGCGCCACGTCATAGTCCAGGCGGCGCGCGATCGCGCCGGCGAGACGGGTGACGCGCTCGGTGCGCTCGGCCTGGGTGCCCAGCTTGTTGTGGTAGACGACGTTGGCGAGCTGCGGCAGGCGCGATTCCAGGGTTTTCTTCTTGTCCTGCTCGAAGAAGAACTTGGCGTCCGACAGGCGCGGACGGACCACGCGCTCGTTGCCGCCGACGATGTGCTGGGGATCGTCGGTCGCGATGTTCGAGACGATCAGGAAGCGCGAACGCAGCTTGCCCTGTTCATCGGTCAGCGCGAAGTATTTCTGGTTCGTTTGCATGGTGAGGATTAGGCATTCCTGCGGCACGGCCAAGAATTCTTCCTCGAAATGGCATGCATACACCACCGGCCACTCGACCAGGGCCGCTACTTCGTCCAGCAGCGATTCCGGCATCAGGACCTGGTCGGCGCCCGCTTTCTTCAGCAGCTGGGTGCGGATGCTTTCCTTGCGCGCTTCGGCACCGGCAATGACCTTGCCCTCGTTCTCGAGGATGGATGCGTAATGATCGGCGTGGGTGATGGCGATGCTGCCGCCATGCGACAGGAAGCGGTGGCCCATAGTCAGGCGTCCGGCGTCCAGGCCCAGCAGGGTCAGCGGCAAAACCTGTTCGCCGAACAGGGCGACCAGCAGGTGCACCGGGCGCACGAAGCCGACGGTGGCGCCGTCCGGGCGCTGGTAGCTCATGACCTTCGGGATCGGCAGCTTGGCCACCGTATCGGCCAGCACGTCCTGCAAGCCACCCGCGAGCGCGCTGCCGGGGGCGGTATACGTGTAGAAGAAGCTCTCGGCCTTGCCGTCCTGGGCGCGTTCGAGGTCGGCGATCTTCAGGTCGGGGAAGCCCAGCGCGGCCAGCTTCTTGGCGAGCGGCGCGCTCGGGTTGCCTTCCTTGTCCAGGGCGACCGTCACCGGCAGCACCTTTTCGCGGATCGATTTATCGGGCGAGGTGGCACGCACCTTCGTGATCGAGACCGCCAGGCGGCGCGGCGTGGCGTACGGGGTGACGACGCTGTCGGCTTCCAGGAAGTCGCGCGCCTTCAGGCCGTTGGCGATGCCGGCGGCGAAGGCCGCTCCCAGCTTGACGAGCGCCTTTGGCGGGAGTTCTTCGGTCTGCAGTTCGACGAGTAATGTTTGATTCATGGTCTTGTTCTTGTCCGTACGGGGGCTCAGGCGGCGGCTTTGGCAGGAGCGCCGAGCATCGGGAAGCCGAGCTTTTCGCGCGAGTCGTAATACGCTTGGGCCACCAGGCGCGACAGCGTGCGCACGCGGCCAATGTAGGCGGCGCGTTCGGTCACCGAAATGGCGCCACGGGCATCTAACATGTTGAAGCTGTGCGAGGCCTTCATGATCTGCTCGTAGGCCGGCAGGGTCAGTTCCAGCTCGATCAGGCGCTTGGCTTCCGATTCGTGGTTCGCAAAGGCGGCGAACAGCAGTTCGGTGTTAGCGTGCTCGAAGTTATAGGTCGACTGCTCGACTTCGTTCTGGTGGAAGACGTCGCCGTAGGACAGCTTCTTCTTCTCGCCATTCTCTTCCCACTCGGTCCAGACCAAGTCATAGACGTTTTCCACGCCCTGCAGGTACATCGCCAGGCGCTCGATGCCGTAGGTGATTTCGCCCAGCACCGGCTTGCAATCGAGGCCGCCGACCTGCTGGAAATAGGTGAACTGCGTCACTTCCATGCCGTTCAGCCAGACTTCCCAGCCGAGGCCCCAGGCACCCAGGGTCGGGCTTTCCCAGTCATCCTCGACGAAGCGCACGTCATTCTGCTTCAGGTCCAGTCCCAGGGCTTCGAGCGAGCCGAGGTAGAGGTCGAGGATGTTTTCCGGGGCCGGTTTCAGCACCACCTGGTACTGGTAGTAATGCTGCAGGCGGTTCGGGTTCTCGCCGTAGCGGCCATCCTTCGGGCGGCGCGAAGGCTGCACATACGCGGCGCGCCAAGGCTCCGGTCCGATCGCGCGCAGGAAGGTGCCGGTGTGGAAGGTGCCGGCGCCGACTTCCATGTCATAGGGCTGGAGCAGGGCGCAACCTTGCTTGTCCCAGTAGGACTGCAAGGTCAGGATGATTTGTTGGAATGTGAGCATTGTCGATCAGGCGCGCGCATGGGGCGCGAACATTGTAGGTTTGCAGGTTTGCTAATAAAGGCCAATTCTAGCGGGTTTTAACCAGCCTCTGGGACTGGAATCGACTCATCTATACGCCATTGCCCTTTTTCTTGCGGTAATTGCGCCCAAAGAACCACGCCGCCGCCAACGCCAGCCCGCCCAGCACCAGGAAAGCAAGATTGCCGAAACGGATATACGGCGTCATGCCGCTGGTGCCGCGCACGGTCGCGCTGAGCACGCCCTCGGTATAGAAGGGCAGCGCATGCGTGATCCGCCCGCGATGGTCGATGATGGCGGTGGCGCCGTCGTTGGTCGAGCGCAGCATCGGCCGGCCGGTCTCCAGGGTGCGCATGCGCGAGATCTGCAGGTGTTGCGGGATCGCCGTCGACTGGCCATACCAGGACAGGTTCGACATGTTCAGCAGCAGCGTTGCCGGGCGCGGTGCATTGCGCAGCTGCCAGGCGATCTCTTCGCCAAACACGTCTTCGTAGCAGATGTTCGGCAACACCAGCTGGTCCTTCACCGCGAACGGCGCCTGCAACCCCTGGCCGCGGGTGGCGTCGTTCAGCGGGATGCTCATCAGGTCGGTCACCCAGCGGAAACCCGGCGGGATGAATTCGCCGAAGGGCACCAGGTGCGCCTTGTCATAGCGATACTGCTGTGGCTGGGGCGAGAAGGCGACCACGCTGTTGGCATACTGGGTCGGGCTGTCGAGCAGGGGCATGCCGACGGCAAGCGTGCTGCCGCTTTTTGATGCGAACGCCTGCAGGCTGGACAGGTAGCCCCCAGGCAGGTTGTGCGGGAAGGAGGGAATCGCCGTTTCCGGGGTCGCGATCAGGTCGGCGGGTGCCGCCGTGATCATGCCCTGGTAACGATCGAGGATGCTCGAGAGGAAGGCGTAGTCGAACTTGCGGTCTTGCGGAATATTGCCCTGCAACAGGCGGACGGTGATCGGAGAGCCCGTCTCCTGGGTCCACTCAATGCTGCGCAGGCCAAAGCCCGTCGCCAGCAGCGCCGCCAGTAGGCCGATCGCGGGCCAGCGCGCGCGCTGGGTGAGCATGACGATGCAACCCGCACCCACGGCAACCAGCATGCCGATGCCGTAGACGCCGATCAGCGGCGCATAGCCGGCCAGCGGCGCGGTGTCGTGGGCATAGCCGGACACGGACCAGGGGAAGCCGGTAAACACCCAGCCGCGCATCCATTCCGACACGCCCCAGGTGACCGGCAGCACCAGCAGCACGAAGCTGGCGACCGGCAGCGACCAGCGCTGGCGCAGCCAGCTCGCGACGCCGGTAGCGAAGGCGCCGAACAGGCCCATGTACAGCCCGAGCAGCACGATGCCGATCGCGCCGAGGATGGCCGGCACGTGTGCAAAACGGGTCATCATGATGTACAGCCAGAACATGGCGCCGACCGACCAGCCGAAGCCGAAGGCCCAGCCGAGCAGGGTGGCGCGCTTGACCGAGCTGCCCAGGCCCACCTGGTAGAACAGCCAGGCCAGCAGCAGGAACTGCAGCGGCCACCAGCCGAAGGGCTCGAACGAGAAGAGGGAAGCGCCGCCGGCCAGGGCGGCGGTGACCAGTAGGGCAGGCGAGGGCCGCGTGCCACGGTTTGCAACAGCCGCGGCGGCAGCCTTTGCCGGATCAACCGGCGTCGTGGCGGAAGAAGTACGACGACGCAGCATCAGTCGTCGTCGCGGTCGTGCAGTGATGACGGCAGCTTTTCGACCAGCAACACATGGATCTGGCGAGCGTCGGCGCGCAGCACTTCGAAGCGCAGGTTACGCAGAGTAAATTCCTCGCCCTTGTGCGGCATGCGGCCGAGGTGGCCGGCCACGAAGCCGCCGATAGTGTCGGCTTCGTCTTCGGGCAGGTCGACGCCGATTTCTTCGTTGAACTGGTCGATCTCGGTCAGCGCCTTGACGCGCCAGCGCGGGCCGCGCTGGCCTTCCTTGACCGACAGGACATTGTCTTCTTCCTCGTCGAAGTCGTATTCGTCTTCGATGTCGCCGACGATCTGCTCGAGCACGTCTTCGATGGTGATCAGGCCGGCCACGCCGCTGTACTCGTCGACGACGATGGCCATGTGGTTGTGGTTGGCGCGGAAATCGCGCAGCAACACATTCAGGCGTTTCGACTCGGGAATGAAGATCGCCGGGCGCAGCATGGCGCGCACGTCGAATGATTCCTCCGCGTAATAGCGCAGCAAATCCTTGGCCAGCAGGATGCCGACCACCTTGTCGCGCTCGCCCTCGATGGCGGGGAAGCGCGAGTGCGCCGTCTGCAGCACGATCGGCAGCCATTCCTCGATCGGGTCGGTGATGTCGATCACGTCCATTTGCGAACGCGGCACCATGATGTCGCGCGCAGACAGGTCGGACACCTGGAACACCCCCTCGATCATCGACAGGGCGTCGGCGTCGATCAGGTTGCGCTCGTGTGCTTCGTGCAGCACTTCAAGCAGCTCGGTGCGATTTTCTGGCTCAGGGGAGATGAGAGCGGTCAACCTTTCGAAGAGGGACCGGTGGGGCTTGGCGTCCTGGCGGACGTCAGTGGGATACTCGGGCATAGTTGGCGTGAAGCCGTTGTTACGGTAGGCATAGGATACACCAAAAGCGCCGGGGCTGATTTGCGGGTAGATTCGGATTGGGCGTGCGCAGGGGGGCGCCGGCAGAGCTGGGGCGCTTGCCTTATCATTCGTTAATTGGCCCAAAAGCAAAGGAAGTTCATGCCCGCCCTCACCATCAACGGCAATACCACCAACCTCGACGTACCCGGCGACATGCCCCTCCTGTGGGTGCTGCGCGATGTCGCCGGCCTCACCGGCACCAAGTTCGGCTGCGGCCAGGCCCTGTGCGGCGCCTGCACCGTGCACCTCGACGGCCAGCCTGTGCGCTCCTGCGTGACGCCAGTCTCGGCGGCAGCCGGCAAGAAAATTGTCACCATCGAAGCGATCAGCCAGGACCCGGTCGGCGCCCGGGTGCAGGACGCCTGGCGCCAGATTGACGTGGTGCAGTGCGGCTATTGCCAGTCGGGACAGATCATGTCCGCCACCGCCTTGCTGCACACCACGCCCAAGCCGAGCGACGCCGACATCGACAACGCCATGTCCGGCAACATTTGCCGCTGCGGCACCTATGGCCGTATCCGCCAGGCGATCAAGATCGCCGCGAGTAAGGCGTAAATATATGAGCGACATCAAGAACGTATCGCCCTCGCGCCGCCGTTTCATGCAACTCGGCGCCACTTCCGGCGGCGCCCTGCTGTTCGGTTTTTCTCTGTTCGGCTGCAACAAGGAAGGCGACCGCAAGGATGCGCCGCCGGAAAAGGCCGTTGGCCAGGCCTCAACCCACCATTCCGATACGCCGGCCGGGCTGGCGCGCGATGCTTTCATCCGGATCGACCGCGCGGGGGTAGTTACCCTCGTCATCCACAAGGTCGAGATGGGGCAGGGCACCTTCACCTCGATGCCGATGCTGCTGGCCGAGGAGCTGGGCGCCGACCTGTCGAAAGTGAAACTCGAGCAGGCGCCGGCGAATAACGAACTGTATGCCGACCCCTTGCTGGGCGGGCAGGTGACCGGCGGCTCGACCTCGGTGCGCGGCGCCTGGAAGCCGCTGCGCGAAGCCGGCGCCATGGTGCGCAGCGTGCTGGTGGCAGCCGCCGCAGAGCAATGGAACGTCGACGCCGACGAGCTGCAGGTGGTGGCAGGCACCGTACGCCATGGCGAGTCCGGCCGGTCGGCGCATTTCGGCCAATTGGTCGATGCGGCCTCGAAAATGGACTTGCCGAAGAACGTCAAGCTGAAAAACCCGAAACAGTTCGTGCTGATTGGCAAATCCGTGAAGCGCCTGGATTCGGCGGCAAAGGTGAACGGCGAAGCCCAGTTCGGCATCGACGCACGCCTGCCGAACATGGGCATCGCGGCCGTGGCCGCTTCGCCCGTCACGGGCGGCAAGCTGGTTGGCGTGGACGAGGCCAAAGCGATGGCCGTGAAGGGCGTGCGCCAGGTGCTGCGGCTGGAAGGGGCGGTGGCCGTCGTGGCCGACCATTTCTGGGCCGCGAAGCAGGGCCTGGCCGCTGCCGCGCCGCGCTGGGACGACGGTGCCAACGGCAAAGTATCGCTGGCCGGCATCGTGGGCGACATGATGAAGGTGTCCGAGGGAAGCGGCGCGCTGGCGAAAAATGCCGGCGACGCCTTGAAAGCCCTGGAAGCGGAGGGCGGGCGCAAGGTCGAGGCCATCTATGAAATGCCCTTCCTGGCCCACGCGACCATGGAGCCGATCAATTGCACGGTCGACTTGCGGGCCGACGGCTGCGACCTCTGGGTCGGCACCCAGGTGCCGGCATTGGCGCAGGGCGCCGCCGCCAAGGTGGCCGGGATTCCTGTCGAGAAGGTGAAGGTCCACAATTACTATATCGGCGGCGGCTTCGGGCGCCGGCTCGAAGTTGACTACGTGATCCAGGCGGTGGCCTTTGCCAAACTGGCCAAGGGCCCGATCAAGTTCGTCTGGACACGCGAAGAAGATATCCAGCACGACATGTTCCGGCCGTATTACGTGGACCGCCTGGCGGCGCGGCTGGACGATAAAGGCAGGCCGGCCGCCTGGTTCCACCGCACCACCGGTTCCTCGATCATGTCGCGCTTCGCGCCGCCGGCGGTGAAAAATGGCGTCGATCCGGACGCGGTCGAGGGTGCGGCCGACCTGCAGTACACGCTGCCGAACATGCGCGTGGAATACGTGCGCCACGAACCGCCGGGCGTGCCGACGGCATTCTGGCGGGGCGTCGGACCGACCCATAATGTGTTTGTGGTGGAAAGCTTCATCGACGAACTGGCGCAGGCGGCCAAGCAGGATCCGGTCGTGTTCCGGCGCGCCCTGCTGGACAAATCGCCGCGCACCCTGGCGGTGCTGAACCTGGCGGCGCAAAAGGCGGGCTGGGGCAAGCCGCTGGCGCCGGTCGCGGGGCGCAAGGTCGGGCGCGGTGTGTCGGCCCAGTTTGCCTTCGGCAGTTATATGGCGCAGGTGGCGGAAGTGTCGGTCGGGCCGGATGGCGACGTGCGCCTGCACCGCGTCGTGTGCGCGGTCGATTGCGGCCAGCCGGTCAATCCGGACACGATCGCCGCCCAGATCGAAGGCGGCATTATCTTCGGCGCCACGGCGGCCTTGTGGAACGAAATCACGATCAACCGGGGGCGGGTTCAGCAGACCAACTTCGGTGACTATCGCATGATGCGCATCAATGAAGCGCCGGTCGTCGAGGTCCATATCGTCAACAGCACGGACGAGCCCGGCGGGATCGGCGAGCCTGGCACCTCGGGTATCGCGCCGGCGCTGACGAATGCCGTGTTCGCAGCGACGGGGAAGCGGATTCGGAAGCTGCCGATCGGGGATCAGCTGGGGAGAGGGTAAGGCCGAAGCAAGGGTAGGGGTGGGCACCCCGTGCCCACCCTTGCTTGTTAACTACGGTTCTCTTCGTACGGATCCGGATACCCGAGCACTTCCATGATGTCGCGCTCGAACTGTTCCATCTCCTCGGCTTCCTCGTCGTGCTCGTGGTCATACCCTTGCGCGTGCAGCACGCCGTGCACGATCAGGTGCGCCGCGTGTTCCTCGACCGTTTTCTTCTGCTCGTCCGCTTCGCGCTGCAGCACGTCCGTGCACAGGATGATGTCGGCCTGGGTCGGCTCGTCCTCGCCCAGTTCCTCGCCCTCGTTATAGGCAAAGGTCAGCACGTTGGTCGCGTAATCCTTGCCGCGGTAGTCGCGGTTGAGCGTCTGCCCTTCCACGCTGTCGACAAAGCGGACCGTCAGTTCGGCCGGCCCGAGCAGGGTGGCGCGCACCCAGCGCTCCACCAGCTCGGGGGTGACGGTCGATTCGAGGCGGGCGTCCGGATACTGGACGTCCAGGTCAAGCTCATGGTTTTTTACGGACATTTCGCGTGGTGGCAGGTTTCGTGAGTGCGCCCATTTCCTGGACGGCGGTGGCTTTTTCGTACGCATCGACAATGCGGCCCACCAGTGGGTGGCGCACCACGTCGGCGCTCGAGAATTGCGTAAAGGCGATGCCGCGCACTTCTTTCAGCACGTGCATGGCGTCGACAAGGCCCGAACGCTGGGTCTTGTGCAGGTCGACCTGGGTGACGTCGCCGGTGATGACGGCCTTGCTGCCGAAGCCGATACGCGTCAGGAACATCTTCATCTGCTCGACGGTCGTGTTCTGCGCCTCGTCGAGGATGACGAAGGCGTGGTTCAGCGTGCGGCCGCGCATGTAGGCCAGCGGAGCGATCTCGATCACCTGCTTCTCGAACAGCTTTTGCGTGCGGTCGAAACCGAGCAGGTCGTACAGCGCGTCGTACAGCGGACGCAGGTAGGGATCGACCTTCTGGCTCATGTCGCCCGGCAGGAAGCCGAGGCGTTCGCCGGCTTCCACCGCCGGGCGCGTCAGGATGATGCGCTTGACGGCATCGCGCTCGAGCGCATCGACCGCGCAGGCGACGGCAAGATAGGTCTTGCCGGTACCGGCAGGGCCGATGCCGAAGCTGATGTCGTGCTCGAGCACGGCGCGCAGGTACTGGATCTGGTGCGGCGTGCGCCCGCGCAGGTCGCTGCGGCGGGTTTTCAGCATCGGACTGGTGAGTTCGGACTCGTCCGCTTCGGCGTCGGCATCAGGGGCGCTTGGCGTCCTCGCTTGCTCGCCGGCGACGGGCTCGCCATCGATCGTCGGGCGCAGGCCGGCGCGTTGCTCGACCAGGGCCAGCTGCACTTCCTCGATCGGGACGACCTTGTTGGCTACGGCATAAAAGCGTTCGAGCAGTTCGACCGCGCGCTCGGCATTCGCGCCGCTGACGATGAACTTCTCGCCGCGGCGAAACACGGTCACGTCGAGTGCCGCTGAAATCTGGCGCAGGTTTTCGTCGAGCGGACCGCACAGGTGGGCGAGCCGCGTGTTATCCATGGGCTCGGGAATGAAGTACGAAGGCTGGGATGGGTTTTGTGTTTTCAACTGGCTATGGCAATCGTATCGAGATTGGCGACGAGTTCGCCGCGCAATGAATAATCCAGGCTCTCGACCACGCGCACGTCGACCAGTTGGCCGATCAGCGCATTGCCTGAGGTGCCCGGCGCGAAAATGACCACACGGTTGCTCTCGGTGCGGCCTTGCAGTTCGGATGGATCTTTCTTGGACGGTCCCTCGACCAGGACGCGCTGGACCGTGCCGACCATGGCCGCGCTGTACTTGCGCGTGTTGCCGTCGATCAGGGCCTGCAGGCGCTGCAGCCGCGCCAGCTTGACTTCGTGCGGGGTATCGTCTTCCAGATTGGCGGCCGGCGTACCGGGGCGCTTGCTGAAGATAAAACTGAAACTGTTGTCGAAGCCGACGTCCTGCACCAGCTTCATCATGGCCTCGAAATCGCCATCGGTTTCGCCGGGGAAGCCGACGATGAAGTCCGACGAAATCGCGATGTCCGGGCGCACGGCGCGGATGCGGCGGATGATCGATTTATATTCGATGCCGGTGTAGCCGCGCTTCATGGCGCCGAGGATGCGGTCGGAGCCATGCTGCACAGGCAAATACAAGTGGTTCACCAGTTGCGGGATCTTGGCGTAGGCATCGATCAGACGCTGGGTGAATTCTTTCGGATGGCTGGTCACGAAGCGCAGGCGTTCGATGCCGGGAATGTCGGCGACGTATTCGAGCAGCAGGGCAAAGTCGGCGACATCCCCGTTTTCCATGACGCCGCGGAAGGCATTCACGTTCTGGCCGAGCAGCATGATTTCCTTGACGCCCTGGGCGGCCAGGCCGGCGACTTCGGTCAGCACATCCTCGAAGCGGCGTGACACTTCCTCGCCACGGGTATAGGGCACCACACAGTAGCTGCAATATTTACTGCAGCCTTCCATGATCGAGACGTAGGCGACCGGACCCTCGACTTTGGCGGGCGGCAAGTGGTCGAACTTTTCGATTTCGGGGAAACTGATGTCGACCTGGGCGGTGCCGCTGCTGCGGCGCTCGCGGATCATCTGGGGCAGGCGATGCAAGGTTTGCGGACCGAACACCATGTCGACGTGCGGCGCGCGCTTGACGATCGCCGCGCCTTCCTGGGATGCCACGCAGCCGCCGACACCGATGATGAGTTCAGGGCGCTGGCGCTTCAGTTCGCGCAGGCGGCCCAGGTCGGAAAACACTTTTTCCTGTGCTTTTTCGCGCACGGAGCAGGTATTAAAGAGGATGACGTCGGCATCGTCCGGTTTGTCAGTGCGAACGAGCCCGTCGGACGCGCCCAGCACATCTGCCATCTTGTCCGAGTCGTACTCGTTCATTTGGCAGCCAAAGGTTTTAATAAATACTTTTTTCTGCATGGAATGCTTTGTTGAAATGTGTGCTGACGGTTTGACAAGCCGGCAAGGCAGTTTAACGTAAATCCCTATTTGGGGACGAAATCCACGTATGGAAGGGGGACGCCACCCGCAGGCGAACGGGTTTTTAATGCCTTTTGGAATTAACCGTTGCCTTGGTCGAATCGGTTGTCAATATAATCAGATTGTTAAATTTCCAGAAAGAAGCAAAACGCGGCGACCAAGGCAGAGTCAGCGTTTGCTCAATATATTTCCTGTTGTAAATCAAAGCCTTCGGTCAAAATTCTTTTACATAAATTAACGTAAGAAATCTCTTGCGTGCGCCACAAATAATCCCCATGTGTTGAAATGCTTATGTGACAAGCTTTCCACGCGATAGCTTGATTTCCAACAATGAGTCATGTGTTCAAGACGGATGTGCAGCGTCCGTATGGGTCTGATAATTTGTTTGAAAGACAAGTGCGTTCGAGGGAGTGTAAAGCAGGGCGCATGCGCTCCGGCATTGTTCTTAAGCGAAACTTCAGACTTGTTCTGTTTAATCGTCCAGGAGCGTGTCCGGGAACTTAGTTTGACGGAAGGTAGTCATTAACAAAGTTCGTAACGGAACTATTTTAACCACACTCACGAGGTAAAAAATCATGGCACATCATGCTTTGTCTTCACAGGAAAGCTACAACCCGAACCACCTGCTCGACATTCTGCTTGGCAAAATGCAGCTGAAAAACGACGCTGCGCTGTCGCGCATGCTGGAGGTGGCCCCACCGGTCATCAGCAAGATCCGCCATCACCGTCTGCCGGTTGGCGCCTCGCTGCTGATCCGCATGCACGAAGTGACCGGCATGAGCATCCGCGACCTGCGCGACTTGATGGGCGACCGCCGCACCAAGTATCGCCTGTCCGATGCACAAGGCCGTCCAAAGCCAGAAGAAAAGGCAGCAGCCGCGGCAGCCGCCCAGCAACAGCAGCAGCAACAGCAAACGCAGAACACCGACGCTTCTTCTTCGACGTCCGGCAACTATGCGCACTAATACCGATGGCGTGGCAGCCTTCACTGCCATGCTTTCGGTCAAGCCAGGCAGCGGCCCGGCGTCTTAGGACGCCGCGCACGCTGCCTTTTTTCGCGTCCCGTCGGCATCACGCCCGCAGGACGTCATCATTTTCCGCTGTCCTTCCCCATCGGCTTGCCCGCACGCCCATCGCGTCCGGTGACTTGCCGCATCCTGCTCCGCTACGGCTGCCACCCGCCCGCAGCGATTGAGCCGTCTTAAGCAATAACGCGTCGATTATTGTATTCTCGCCGTGCCCCGCCGTCATGACTATCCTGCACGCCGGAGCTGTGCGAGCTGTCGGGCTTGCTTATTCAAAGACTAAGGACATCCCATGAAACTCTACTTCAGCCCCGGCGCATGCTCGCTGTCCCCGCATATCGTCCTGCTCGAGGCAGGCTTGGCCTTCACGAGCGAGCGCGTCGACCTGCGCGAAAAGCGCACCGCCAGCGGCGCCGACTTCCGTGCAATCAACCCGAAGGGCTATGTCCCGGCGCTCGCGCTGGACGACGGCAGCGTGCTGACCGAAGGCCCGGCGATCGTCCAGTACCTGGCCGACCTGGCGCCGGCGGCAGGGCTGCTGCCGGCCGTGGGCGATGTCGAGCGCTACAAGGTCCTCGCCTGGCTGAACTATATTTCCGCCGAGCTGCATAAAAACTTCAGCCCGCTGGTTAACCCGGCAGCAAGCGCAGACCTCCATGCGCATGCACGCAAGATGCTGGCGCTGCGCCTCGCACCTGTCGCCGAACACCTGCAGGGGCGCGAATTCCTCGGCACCGGGTTCGGCGTCGCCGATGCCTACCTGTTCACCGTGCTCGGCTGGGTAGATATCGTGAAAGTCAGCCTGGATGAATGGCCGGTGCTGCAGGCCTACCGCGGCCGCATTGCGGCCCGCCCTGCAGTTCAGCAGGCATTGCGCGAAGAAGGTCTCATTAAGTAAGCAAACAAGCGTACGCCGCCTTGTCACAGAGGGGCGGTAACATGGCCACATGACAAGCAACCGCTACATTGCCTTATTACGGGGCATCAATGTTGGCCGCGCCAAACGCGTTGCCATGGCCGACTTGCGCAAGCTGGTCGGTGAGATGGGCTATGGCGAGGTGCGAAGCGTCCTCAATAGCGGCAATCTCGTGTTCAGCGCCGACGCAGTCACGCCTGGCACGGCCGCCGCGGCGATCGAGGAGCAACTGGTGCTCAAGCTCGGCATGGTGGCCCGCGTCATTGTGCTCAGCCGCGACGAGCTGGCAACGGTGCTGGCCGAGAACAGCTTGCTGCCGGTCGCCAGCGACCACTCGCGCCTGCTGGTATTCACGCTCGCAGATGGTGCGGCGCGCGCGGCAGTCTCGCCCCTGTGCGAGCGTGACTGGGGCCTCGAAGCGCTCGCCGTGGGCCAGCGCGCCGCCTATGTCTGGTGTCCGGAAGGGGTGCTGAGCAGCGCAGCCGCGACCGCGCTTGGAAAACAGCTGGGGGACAACACGACCTCACGCAACTGGACGACGCTGTGCAAGCTGTACGCCTTGTGCAGCGAGGCAGCCCTGGCGCCGCCGGGCGCCTGAGAGCGCCTAACACAACCTCCATAGCTGCGTTGCAGCTCCTCGCCGTACCCTCGTACTGTCTTCGTCGCCGCGTCGGGCGGCCGCATCCCTTGCTCTGAAGGTTTTGTTAGGCGCTCCAGACCGGCCGGCCAGGGGTTTGCGTGCCTACTCGAACTTTTCGCTGCTGTCCCGCCGTGCCCGGTAGCCGAGCAGGACCAGGCCCACCAGCATCATCGCAAACACCTCGGGCTCCGGCAGTTCGGACATGCTCGCCGGCGGCGCCGCCATCCGGGGAGGCGCGGCTGGGCCCGGGTTGGCGATGCGCGCCTGTGAGGGGAGGGCATCGCCCGGTGCTTCCGGTACCAGCTCGATTACCTTGGCCTGTGCAGCACTGCCGATCATGAGGGCAAGCGCTGCGGCGAGTGCGAGTTTGTTCACGATGATTCCTTTCTTGCGACCGGTACGTGACACGAAAAGCTGGTACGGACAAGGATAGCAAAACGGTTTAGCGCAATGGTGTCCGATTCGTTTCGAAAAGTCGGCAAGAGAGAAGGGCAGTCGCGTGCCGGCCACACCGTCAAACAATGTGAAAGAAATGCGACAGCTGGCGACACTGACAATATTAAGGAAGCAACACTTTCGACGGCCTCCCTTGCTGCCCTGCCAACGAGTTTCCAGAAAAAGGAGAGCGAATGCTGCATTCTTTGCCAACCCTGCAACGAATTACGTTGACAGCTTTTCTAGCTATGACAGCGATCAAGAAATTTTAAGCGTCCCGTATACATCTGCGTTTTCTTTACGGGTATAGTCTCCCTATCCCTATTGCCTTAGGGCATCAAAACGATGTCGAACACACATGTTCGGCATGTCACGGCCTTCAAGAGCCGCCGCCGCTTCGAGTCGCAGTTTTCGAAAATGGCAACCGCTGTTTGCACTCGCCGTTTGCACTTTCATATACGCGCACCCAACATTTGTAGAGTACCGATAATGCCCAACTTTGCCCGACTTCAGATTGCCTTTAAGAACGTCTATGTACGCATCGCCGCAGCCGTGCTGCTCGGCGCTGCGGCGGGCGTGGCGATCTACACGGCCGACGCGCCGCAGGATCCAAGCCCGGTCGTTCATTCGCAAGACATTTCCGAGATCACGCGCCTGGCCGCACAGAAAGACAAGCTCGACTACCTGATGGTGGCTAAGCCCTTGTCCGAGTCGCCACGCTATGTGTTCAAGTTCAAGAATGCACCCGAGCTGCACGTGGTCAAGGTGCCGAGCACCTCGCACCTCTCGCTCGAGCGCGAAGTGCTGCTCAAGAACGCGATTCCCTATTCGATCGCCAAGGACGACTACCTTGCCACGCACAAGGCCGTGCTGGACGAGGGCGGCACGATGGGTTCGGCCACGGTCGACTTCCTCAAGCGCCACGCCTTCGAGATCCTGTTGATCGGCCTGATCATTTACTGCCTGAAGTTCGGCATTCCAGGCATGGGCGCGAGCGCCACCATGATCACCCCGGACAAGCTCAAGGGCAGCATGGACGACCTGATCGGCATGGAAGACATCAAGCAGGAAGTGCTGCACCTGGAAGACATGATCCGCAACCGCGACGAATACGCGTCGCACAACATCGACAAGCCGTTCAACGTCATGCTGACCGGGCCTGCCGGTACCGGTAAAACCAAGCTGGTGGGCTACCTGGCCAAGCGCCTCGACATGCCGCTGATCCAGGCCTCGGGGTCGGCGCTCGAATCGGGTTATGTCGGCGGCGGCTCGAAGGCGCTCAACGCCCTGTACCGCAAGGCCTGCGCCAAGGGCAAGTGCATCATCTTCCTCGATGAAGCGCAGAGCCTGTTCATGCCGCGCGGCCGCAGCGAAAAGAAATGGGAAGACGATACCGCCAACACCCTGCTGGGCCTGCTCGACGGCGTCAAGAGCGACAAGGGCCAGGGCGTGATCTGGGTCGTCGCCTCGAACTTCGACGACGCCTCGACCGACATGGACGAAGCGATGCTGCGCCGCTTCTCGGTGAAGATCAACTTCCGCCTGCCGAACAAGAACGAGCGCCGCGAATTGCTGCGCAGCTTCCTGTCGCGTAAAAAAGAAGGCCTGGTCGACTACAACGACCTCGACCTGGACCAGGTCGCCGAGATGACGCAGAACCTGAGCCCGGCGCTGCTGGAAACCGTGGTGGAACGCGCGTCGATGCTGTCGATCCAGGAGAAGGTGGTCATCAATACCGACCTGCTGTTCCGCGCCTACGAGCGTGCCACGATCGGCCTGACCGACCGCGCCACCACGGCCGAGAAGCACAAGCAGCGCGAGCGCATCGCCCTGCACGAGCTGGGCCACTTCTTCATGCAGATCGACCCGCACCTGCGCGCCGGTTTGAGCCTGGAAGAAGTGAAGGAAAAGTCGCACCTGCTCAAGATCAGCACCGAAGCGGTGTCGAAGATCGGCGCGCTCGGTTATGTGCTGCAGTCGGGTGAGGACATGTCGCTGCGCACCCTGGAAGAACTCGAGCGCGACGTGGTCGGCCTGTACGGCGGCATGGCGGCCGAAGAGATGTTCTACGGCGCCCGAGGCGTCTCGGTCGGCGCCCAGAACGACATCGAGAAAGTGACCAAGATGCTGAACCTGATGGTCAACCGCCTATCGATGTACTCGCGCTCGAAGATCGACTACAGCCAGCTGAAAAACGACGCCAGCGGTGAGCAGACGCTGCGCCAGATGGAAGCCAAGGCCGATGAGCTCTACAGCTACACCCTGGGCGCGATACGCGACTACCGCGCGCTGATCGAGTCGCTGAAGGACACGCTGCTCGACCAGTACGTGCTGTCGAAAGACGCCGTCTTCGCGCTGCTCGAAGAGCGCAAGGACCTGCTGCACTTCGCGCCGAAGCATGCGAACCTGAAGCTGTGCACGGAGACCGGGGAGATGGTGGCGGCGTAAGCTGGACGTTCTCGCCAAATAAAATGCCCGCTGCGCGTTGGACGCCAGCGGGCATTTTCACGTATATGGCCACCCCCTCAATGCGCGTGCTCCGCCTCCTTCAGCGTCGCGATCACATAGCGCGTCATGTTCCCCGCCAGTTCCTGCTCCCCGAGGAAAACTTTGCCACCCGTATCAGTACGCAGCAGCGCCGCTTCTTGCTCGTTGTGGGTGCGCACGACGCAGCGGATGCCGGGATTGAGCATTTTCGCCGTCTCGATCATCGTGCGCACGTGGAAGGTGTCGGGCGTGGCGATCACCATCACTGCGGCCCGCGCGATGTGGGCCTGGATCAGCACCGCCGGTTCGGCCGCATTGCCGACCACGGCCGGCTGGTCCTGGCGGCGCAGCATGTCGACCAGTTCGCGGTTCTGCTCGGCCACCACATAGGGCACGCCCTGCGCCGTCAGTTCGGCGGCGATCATCCGCCCCACGCGCCCGTAGCCGACCAGCACCACCTGCCCGGTGAGCTTCTCGTGCGGCACCGTCATCGGCAGTTCGGCCAGCGGGTCGGGATTGGCTTCGAGCTTGCGCACGGCTTCCGAATTGGCGCGCAGCCAGCGCTGCAGCGGCTCGATCGCCGTGAACAGCAGCGGATTGACCGCGATCGAAATGATCGCGCCGGCCAGGATCAGGCTCTGGCCTTCCTGCGGCATGAGCCCTAGTGAAATGCCGAGCGCCGCCAGGATGAACGAGAACTCGCCGATCTGCGCCAGGCTGGCCGACACCGTGATCGCCGTATTGAGCGGGTAGCGCAAGGCCAGTACCAGCACCATCGCCGCGATCGACTTGCCGAAGATGATCACCAGCACCACCGCCAGCACCTTCATCGGGCTTTCGACCAGCACCATCGGATCGAACAGCATGCCGACCGACACAAAAAACAGCACCGAGAATGCGTCGCGCAGCGGCAGCGACTCTTCGGCGGCGCGGTGGGAGAGGTCGGACTCGCGCAGCACCATGCCGGCGAAGAAGGCGCCCAGCGCGAACGACACCCCGAACAGTTCGGACGATCCGTAGGCGATGCCGACGGCGGCGGCAATCACGGCCAGCGTGAACAGTTCGCGCGAATTGGTCTTCGCGACTTTCCACAGGAACCAGGGGAACAGCTTGCGCCCGACGATCAGCATGAAGGCAACAAAGGCGCCCACCTGCAGCAAAGTTTTGCCAAGCGCGAGCCAGAGCGAGGTGTCGCCGCCGTCGGTCTTGCCGCCCAGGGGGCCAGCCAGCGCCGGCAGCAGCACCAGTACCAGCACCGTCACCAGGTCTTCCACCACCAGCCAGCCGACCGCGATGCGCCCGTTCATCGAATCGAGGATGCCGCGCGACTCGAGCGCGCGCAGCAGCACCACGGTACTGGCCACCGACAGCGCCAGGCCGAACACCAGTCCCGCCCCCAGGCTCCAGCCCCAGAAATGCGCCATCCCGATACCCATCGCGGTGGCGACGCCGATCTGCAGCACCGCGCCAGGCAGCGCGATCCTGCGCACGTCGAGCAGGTCGCGCAGCGAAAAGTGCAGTCCCACCCCGAACATCAGTAACATCACCCCGATCTCGGCCAGTTGCGAGGCCAGTCCCACGTCAGCCACGAAGCCCGGCGTGGCCGGCCCGATGACGATGCCGGCGGCCAGGTAGCCGACCAGGGCGGGCAGTTTCAGGCGCACGGCAAGCATGCCGAATAACAGTCCGAAGCCGAGGGCGGCAGCGATGGTGGTGATCAGGCTGAGTTCATGATGCATGCAGGACAGCTCCTTATCAAGGTGGAATCACGACAGTATAAGCGACATAGCAACCCGATCCCGAAAATAGAGGACCCCTTCCAGAGGTCAGGAGGCTCGGCCACTGCGTTGCTGGCTATAATCATTTGGATATGAACCTATCTCAGTAGGAGGGTGTCGCTGCTGGCGCGCCTGGCAAGCGGGGGCGGCGTTGCTCGTCGTAGCATGGCGCGCCATGCGTCCTCCTCGCGCCTTGCCCGCGCTTGCCAGGCATCGCCATCCGCTTCCACCATCCTACTGAGATAGGTTCGGGCCGCAGGCCACCAACATAAAAAGGAGACAGCATGAACAAGGTATTCGTGACAGGCGTCGGGATGATCCCGTTCGCCAAGCCCGGCGCCAGCGCCCCGTACCACGAGATGGCGGCCGACGCCGCTCGCGCCGCCCTGCAGGACGCGGGCATCGGCTACGAGGATGTCGAGCAGGCCTATGCCGGCTATGTGTATGGCGACTCCACCTGCGGCCAGAAGGCCCTGTACGGCGTTGGCATGACTGGCATCCCGATCGTCAACGTCAACAACAACTGCTCGACCGGCTCCACCGCCCTGTTCCTGGCGCGACAGGCGATCGCCAGCGGCGCGGCCGACTGCGTGCTGGTGCTTGGCTTCGAGCAGATGAGTCCGGGCGCGCTCGGTTCGGTCTTCACCGACCGCCCGGCGCCCTTCGACGATTTCGACGCCGTCACCGACCGCCTGGTCGGCAAACCAGAGATCCCGCTGGCGCTGCGCTACTTCGGCGGCGCGGGTCTGGCGCACATGGAGAAATACGGCACGCCGCTGGAAGCCTTTGCGCAGATCCGTGCCAAGGCCAGCCGCCACGCCGTGAACAACCCGCTGGCGCTGTTCAGGAAGGAAGTCTCGGCCCAGGACGTGCTTGACGCACCGATGATCTGGCCCGGCGTGATGACGCGCCTGATGGCCTGCCCGCCGACCTGCGGCGCGGCCGCCGCCGTGCTGGTGTCGGAAAGCTTCGCGAAAAGGCGCGGCCTGCGCAGCGACGTGTATATCGCCGCCCAGGCCATGACGACCGACCGCCCGAGCACCTTCGATGCGAACGACATGATGCGCCTGGTCGGCTACGAGATGAGCCGCGAAGCCGCCGACAAGGTCTACCAGCAATCGGGCATCGGCCCGGACGACCTCGACGTCGTCGAGCTGCACGACTGCTTCGCCCACAACGAACTGATCACCTACGAAGCGCTGGGCCTGTGCCCGGAAGGCGGCGCGGACAAATTCATCCGCGAAGGCGGCAACACCTATGGCGGCAAGGTCGTCACCAATCCCTCGGGCGGGCTGCTGTCGAAAGGCCATCCGCTGGGCGCTACCGGCCTGGCGCAGTGCTTCGAGCTGACCCACCAGCTGCGCGGCAGCGCCGGCGCGCGCCAGGTCGAGGGAGCGCGCACGGCGCTGCAGCACAACCTGGGCCTGGGCGGCGCCTGCGTCGTCACCCTGTACCAATCAACTCACCGTTCGGCGTGAGGGCGGCATGGAACTGACCCCATCCTGGATGAACCCGGAACTGGAATCCTTCCGCGACGCCGTGCGCCGTTTCGTGGCGAGCGAAGTCGTGCCGCACGGCGAGCGCTGGCGCCAACAGCAGCATGTCGACCGCGCGCTATGGGTCAAGGCCGGCGAGATGGGCCTGCTCGCCGCCGACATCCCCGAAGAGTACGGCGGCTCGGGCGGCAACTTCGCCCACATGACGGTCGTATTCGAGGAACTCGGCTACGCCGGCGACATGGCCTTTGGCCTCCATGTGCACGCCATCGTCGCGCACTATATCCTCAACCAGGGCACCGAAGAACAGAAGCACCACTACCTGCCGAAGCTCGCCAGCGGCGAGATGATCGCAGCGATCGCCATGTCGGAACCGGGCGCCGGCTCCGACCTGAAAGGCATCCGCACGACGGCCGAGAAGACCGGCGACGGTTACCTTTTGCGCGGCTCCAAGACCTTCATCTCGAACGGCTACCTGGCCGACCTGGTCCTGGTGGTGGCGAAGACCGATCCGGCCGCCGGCGCCAAGGGCATCTCCCTGATGCTGCTCGAAACCCGCGACAACCCCGGATTCCGCGTCGGGCGCATCCTCGAGAAAGTCGGGCAGAAAGGGCAGGACACTTGCGAGCTGTTCTTCGATGGCGCGCATGTGCCGCTGCCGAATGTGCTCGGCGGGGAAGAGGGCAGGGGCTTTGCCCAGCTGATGACCGAGCTGCCCTACGAGCGCACCATCCTCGGCGTGGCCGGCGTGGCGGCGATTGAGCGCGCGCTGCGCCTGACGGTCGAGCACACGAAGGAGCGCCGCGCCTTCGGCCAGGCCCTGATCGAGATGCAGAACACGCGCTTCGTGCTGGCCGAGATCAAGACCGAAGCGACGATCGCGCGCATCTTCATCGACCGCTGCGTGGAAGACATGCTGGCCGGGCGCATGGACACCGTGCGCGCCTCGATGGCGAAATACTGGATCTCGGACCTGCAATGCAAGGTGGTCGACCAGTGCGTGCAGCTCTTCGGCGGTTACGGCTACATGCTCGAATACCCGATCGCCCAGATGTACGTCGACGCCAGAGTCCAGCGCATCTACGGCGGCGCCAACGAGATCATGAAAGAGATCATCGCCCGCTCGCTGTAAACGCTGTTGTTTTTCGTAGGGTGGGCCGGGCGGCGAACCGCTCTCGAGCCCACGCCGTACGACGCATCATAAATCGAGGAATCATTCATGCCAGGCCCCCTAACCGGCATCAAAGTCATCGAAATGGTCGGCATCGGCCCTTGCCCCTTCGCCGCCATGATGCTGGCCGACATGGGCGCCGAGGTCATCCGCATCGACCGCAAAGCGAAACCCGGCGCGCCCAACCCGTTCCCCATGCTCGGCACCAAATTCGACGTGATGGCGCGCGGCCGCCGCTCGCTCGCCCTCGACCTCAAGCACCCTGCGGCGCGCGAGGTGGTGCTCACACTGGCCAGCCAGGCCGACATCCTGATCGAAGGCTTCCGTCCCGGCGTCATGGAACGCCTCGGCCTCGGCCCCGACGCGTGCATGGCGCAGAACCCGCAGCTGGTGTTCGGCCGCATCACCGGCTGGGGGCAAACCGGCCCGCTGGCCCAGGCTGCCGGGCACGACCTGAACTACGTCGCCCTGTCCGGCATGCTGCACGCCATGGGCCGCGCCAACACGCCGCCAAGCCCACCCCTGAACCTGGTCGGCGACTTCGGCGGCGGCGCCATGATGCTCGCCTTTGGCGTCGTCTGCGCCGCCCTGGAGGCGCGCGGCTCGGGCAAGGGGCAGGTGGTCGATGCCGCCATGACCGACGGCTCGGCCCTGCTGGGCGCCATGATGTACGGCCTGCGCGCGCATCGCTCCTGGAGCGACAAGCGCGAAGCGAACATGCTCGATGGCGGCGCGCCGTTCTACGACACCTATGCCTGCCTTGATGGCAAATTCCTGTCGGTCGGCGCAATCGAGCCGCAGTTCTACGCCCAGCTGCTGGAGCTCACCGGCGCGACCGACCCTGAGCTGCAAAAGCAATGGGGCCAGCAATGGGAGCAAAAACGCTGGCCGGAATTAAAAGCCAAATTCGCCACACTGTTCGCCACGCGTTCGCGCGACGAATGGTGCGCGCTGCTGGAGGGAACCGACGCCTGCGTCGCGCCGGTGCTCGACATGGCGGAGGCGCCCCTGCACCCGCACAACCGCGCACGCGACACGTTCATCGACATCGAAGGCGTGGTCCAGCCAGCGCCCGCCCCGCGCTTTTCCCGTACCCTGCCCGAGGCGGGGCAGGCGGCCGCCGCGCCGGGCGAACACAGCGCCGCCGTGCTGGCGGACTGGGGCTGGAGCCTTGAGGCAATCGAAACGCTCCAAAAGGACGGAGTCATATAGGATTGGGTCAAGGATGAGCTAAGGGCTTTGTAACGCGCTGCCATATGACCAAATTACTTGAACTCGACAGATCGAAGCGGCTGGCGCTGGGTTTTTTCCTCGGTGCCGCCTTGCTGTTCGTCCTGAGTTTATTCCTGCCCCAGACCTGGTGGACCGGCTTGTTGAAGGCGTTTTCGGAAGCGGCGATGGTCGGCGCGCTGGCCGACTGGTTTGCCGTGGTGGCCCTGTTCAAGCGCGTGCCGATCCCGATTGTGTCGCGCCACACGAATATCATTCCGAACAACAAGGTCAAGATCGCCGATAACCTGGCCCTCTTTGTGCGCGAGAAATTCCTCGACACCGAATCGATCGTCCGGCTGATCCAGAAGCACGACCCGGCGCAGAAAGTGGCCGACTGGCTCGTGAAACCCGCCAATACCGAGCACATGGGTAGCTATCTCGTGAAACTGGCGGGCTGGATGCTCGACTTTACCGAAGACTCGGCCATCCAGAATTTCATGCGCAAGGCGGTGCATACGATGGTGGGCAGCGTGGATTTGTCGAAATCCGCCGGCACCATCCTGGAAAGCCTGACGAAGGGCGGACGCCATCAGGAATTGCTGAATGAAGGGATCCGCCAGCTGGCGCAATTGCTCGATAACGGCGACACCCAATCGTATATTTCGCAAGGCATCGTCGACTGGCTGCGCGAGGAATATGCATTCATCGAGAAGATGCTGCCGTCCGAACTCATCGGCCGCAAGGGCGCGGATATTGCAGTGCGCTTGGCGTCCGGCATCCTGAGCAAGGTCGCCGCCGATCCCGAACACCCGCTGCGCGCGCGCTTCGATACCTTTACCAAGGAATTCATCGAGCGCCTGAAAGCCGACCCGGCATTTTCAAGCAAGAGCGAAGAGATCAAGCATTACCTGCTCAACGACGACACTCTCAACAATTACCTGAAGTCCCTGTGGGGCGACCTGAAGGGATGGCTCAAGCGCGACCTGGAGAGCCCCGACTCGACGCTGCGCACCCGCATGCAGGCGACGGGCACCTGGCTCGGCAAGACCCTGGCCGAAGACGCGCAACTGCGTCAGTCACTGAACGACAACCTTGAACTGGCGGCCCGCGCGGCCGCACCGGAATTCGCCGTCTATCTCACCCGGCACATCGCCGACACGGTGAAAAACTGGGACAGCGCCGAGATGTCGGAACAGATCGAACTCAATATCGGCAAGGACCTGCAATTCATCCGCATCAATGGCACGATTGTCGGTGGCCTGATTGGAGTAATCTTGTATCTGCTGTCGTCCCTGCCGGGGATGTTGTGAATGGCTTCATAGGACGCTTCACGGAGGAAGTACATGGAACAGGCAATGGGACAGACACTGAACGCATGGCTGGCCGCACACCCGGAAATCGAAGCGCTGCCCGGACGCGATTTGTTCATCGTCGCGCGCTACCTCATTCCGATGGAAGCGACCCTGATGCAGGGCTGCCTTGAAGCGTCGGGCATCCCGGCGGTACTGGCTGACGCCCACCTGATGCAAACGGATTTGCTGCTGGCACCCGCGCTGGGCGGCGTGCGCATCCTGGTGCCGGCGCCGTATGTCCAGCAGGCGCAGGCCGTGATCGAGGCGTTCGGGCGGGGGGAATTCGCACTGGATGAAGACGCCGACGTATAAATGCAAAAGCCGCCGGCTCTTGCGAACGGGCGGCCTGTGCAATTCTGGTGGTGATAGGTGGACTTGAACCACCGACCCCAGCATTATGAGTGCTGTGCTCTAACCAACTGAGCTATATCACCGAAACTTGCCTGTAAAGCAAAATGGCCCGACTCGTGTGAGCCAAGCCATTTGCCTGGAATCCTGTGGTGGTGATAGGTGGACTTGAACCACCGACCCCAGCATTATGAGTGCTGTGCTCTAACCAACTGAGCTATATCACCAAGAGAACGCTATTATCCAAGGCGTGGCGCGTTGTGTCAAGGCTGTGTACGTCGGGCAAGCGCAGTTTTTCATGGCGGTGTTACGCAGTTGCTATTCCTGCAAGCCCTGCAAGTGTCCCAGGATTTCCCCCGCCGGGTCGCGCCCAAGGAAGTCGACCACGATCCGGCCAGGCATCGCGCGCAGCCAGGTCAGCTGGCGTTTGGCGAGCTGGCGCGTGGCGATGATGCCGGTCTCGCGCAGTGCCGCGCGGTCGATGTTCCCGTCCAGGTAGTCCCAGGCCTGGCGATAGCCGACGCAGCGCATCGACGGCAAGTTCGGTGACAGGTCGCCGCGGGCGCGCAGGCGCGCCACTTCCGCCACGATGCCTTCGTCGTCCGAGTCGCCCAGCATCTGGTCGAAGCGCAGGGCGATCCGCTTGTGCAGCACGCTGCGGTCCGGCGTCTCGAGCGCAAAGGACACCAGCTCGAACGGCAGCTCGGGCTTCGCGCGCAGTGCCAGCAGTGCCGACATGGGTTTGCCGGTCAACGCGATGATTTCCAGCGCCCGGTTGATGCGCTGGGCGTCGTTCGGCGCCAGCCGTTCGGCGGTGACCGGGTCGAGCGCGCGCAGCTTCGCATGCATGCCCGGCCAGCCGATGCGTGCCGCTTCTTCGTCGAGCGCGGCGCGCACGCCAGGGTCCGCGGTCGGCAGGTCATCGAGCCCGTCGGTCAGCCCCTTGAAATACATCATCGTGCCGCCGACCAGCAGCGGCAGGCTGCCGCGCGCGCTGATCTCGGCCACCAGGCGCAGCGTGTCATTCCGGAACTGCATCACCGAGTAGGCATCGAGCGGGTCGATGATGTCGATCAGGTGGTGCGGCGCGCTCGCCAGTTCCTCCGCGTTGGGCTTGGCGGTGCCGATGTCCATCTCGCGGTAGACCAGTGCCGAGTCGACCGAGATGATTTCGACCGGGCGCTCGCGCGCGATCCTGAGCGCCGCCGCCGTCTTGCCCGAGGCGGTCGGGCCCATGATCGCCACCGCCAATGGCTTGGCGCCTGTTGCCTTGTCCGTCATCTTATTGACCGCGCAGGAACAGTTTGTCGAGCGCGGAAATCTCGAGCTGGACCCAGGTCGGGCGGCCGTGGTTGCACTGGTCGGCGCGTTCGGTGCCTTCCATCTGGCGCAGCAGGGCGTTCATTTCAGGGATCGTCAGGATGCGGTTGGCGCGCACCGCCGTATGGCAGGCAAGGGTGCCGAGCAATTCGTTGCGGCGTTCGATCAGCACGCGCGAGCCGCCGAATTCGCGCACGTCGCGCAGCACATCGCGCGCCAGCGTCTGGGCGTCGGCATTCCGGAGCAGCGTCGGCACCGCGCGCACGGCAAGGGTGGTCGGCGACAGCGCGGCGATGTCGAAGCCGAGTGCCTTCAGGGTGTCCTGGTGGTCGGTGGCGGTGGCCACCTCGATCGCATCGGCGAAGAAGGTTACCGGGATCAGCATGGCCTGCACCTGCATGTCCTGGCCCTCGACCTGGGCGTCGAGCGCGTTTTTCAGCTGCTCGTACAGGATGCGCTCGTGCGCCGCATGCATGTCGACCAGCACCAGGCCCTTCGTGTTCTGCGCCAGGATGTAAATGCCGTGCAGCTGGGCCAGGGCGAAGCCGAGCGGGAAGTCGTCGTTGCCCGGTGCGCTGGACGGCACCGGCATCGGCATGGCGGCGCTCGACAAAGGCGACCGCTCGGCACCGCCGGCAAACAGGGCGCCATAGTTCGCGGTGCTTTGCGCGACGCCTGGCGTGTCCGGGGCGTCCCAGCGGCTGCCGGCCGGGAAGGGCGACGGCGAGAAGGTTTGCGTGAGCTGGGCGCCGAACCCGGTCTGCTCGTGCGGCCGGCGCCAGTCGGCGGAGGACGACGACCCTGCGATCTCGCCTGCCGTCAGGGGTGCCGGCACGCTGCCGTGCGCCGTGGCCGAGGTCTGGGCCAGGGTGCGCTGCACCGCGTGGAACACGAACTGGTGCACCGCGCGGCTATCGCGGAAGCGCACCTCGATTTTCGACGGGTGCACGTTCACGTCCACCAGCGCCGGGTCGAGGTCGAGCGCCAGCACGTAGGAGGGAAAGCGGTCGCCGTGCAGCACGTCCTGGTAGGCCGCGCGCACCGCGTGCACCAGCAGCTTGTCGCGCACGTAGCGCCCGTTCACGTAGAAGAACTGGCCGTCGGCGCGCGCTTTCGAGGCCGTCGGCAGGCCGGCATAGCCGTGCAGGCGCAAGGGGCCGGCGGATTCGTCGATGGCGAGCCGCGCTTCGGCGAAGTCGGTCCCCAGGATCTGGCTGCTGCGGCGCGCCATCTCGCACACGTTCCAGTGGTCGATGGTGCGGCCGTTGTGGGTCAGGCTGAACGCCACGTCGGGGCGGGCCAGCGCGATGCGGCGCACGACTTCGGCGCAGTGGCCGTATTCGGTCTGTTCGCTTTTCAGGAATTTGCGGCGCGCCGGCGTGTTGAAGTACAGGTCCTGGACGTTGATCGTGGTGCCGCAGGGGCCGGACGAGGGCGCCACCGTGCCCAGGTGCGAGCCGACGATTTCCCAGGCGTGCGGCGCGTCGGCCGTGCGCGAGGTGATGGAGACGGCCGCCACCGAGGCGATCGAGGCCAGCGCCTCGCCGCGGAAGCCCAGCGTCGCCACGTTTTCGAGGTCGGTCAGCGAGGCGATTTTCGAGGTCGCATGGCGCGCCAGGGCGAGCGGCATCTCGTCGGGCGCGATGCCGCGGCCGTTGTCGGTGATCGCAATGCGCTTGACGCCGCCTTCTTCCAGGCGGACCGTGATTTGCGTTGCGCCCGCATCGAGCGCGTTTTCCAGCAACTCCTTGACGACGGCCGAGGGCCGCTCGACCACCTCGCCCGCGGCAATCTGCGAGATGAGCTGGTCGTTCAGTTGCTGGATGGGGCGGTGGGTAGGGACGGGCGCGTTCATGCGATGATTATATCCCGCGCCGAAAGGGGTGAACGCCCCGGCTTCCCGTTCTTATTTTGCTTCACGCACCGGAATCGGCGCATTGCACAGGTCGATATGACCGGCCGCCACCTTGGTCCACGGCCCGCCGCGGTTGCGCTGGGCTTCCACCACTTTCTGGTACGTTGCGCTCTCGGTGCGCATGATTTCGAACTTGCTGCGCTCGCCTTCCGGCACGTCGGCGGCCACACGGAAGGCCTTGATCGGAATCTGCATCTCGGGCTTGTCGAAGAAGCCCATCGGCGCCGGGCCGCGCGGCACGGTCGAGAGCAGCGGCATGCCCGAGATGACGCGCCCGACCACGGTGATGTTGCGGTCGAGGTGGCGCGGCGACTGGCCGCTGACGACGTACAGGGCCGTGCCGCCGCCGCTGTCGGACTCGCTGTCGCGGCCCACGCCGACCATCCCGTAGCAATGGGCGAGCCAGGTTTCGCCCTTTTTCGGGTCGCGCCCGACCGGGAAACCGTTCGAGTGGCCCACCTGCGGCGCGTAGCCGTCCACGTCCTTCAGGCGGGTGAAAGCGGTGTCGTTCTTCAGCGGCACCGTGAACTCTGCCGGCAGTTTGGCTTTCGCATTTTTGATCGGTTTCGGATTCTTTTCGTCCGGGTCGCCCCACTGCACCACGAAATTGTCTTGCGAGCGGATGATGGCGAGGCCGTCGAAATAGCCTTCGCGCGCCAGCGCCTTGATGTTGCGGGCGTGGTTCGGCGCGAAGGTTGGCGCCAGCTCGATGACGACGCGCCCGCCTGGGAGGTCCATGTACAGGGTATTGTCCAGGTCGAGCGCGCGCCAGTCGGCCGCTTTCGATTCCTTGACGATATCGCCGACGCTCGGTTTGGGCGGCAGCGGTTTCGGTTCCGCCGCGTAGGCGCTGCTGCCGGCCAGGGCCAGGGCCATGACCAGACCCACCTGTACTGCCATGTTCGCTGCCTTCATCTCCACTCCTGATTATGAATATTCATTAATTGTAATCGGGAAAATTCCTGTGCTTCGGAAATTCACGCTGGCCGAGGCATTGCGAGGCGTCTTGTCAGAGCGGCAGGGGGTAGGATGGACTGATGGTATGATTCGGGGTTACCGATTAGGAAAATTATGGATCTGATGCAATTTTTCGACATGATTCTCCATGTCGATAAGACATTGGGCATGTTGCTCGCCCAATACGGCATTTACGTCTACATTGTCCTGTTCGCCATCGTGTTCTGTGAAACGGGCCTGGTGGTCTTCTTCATCCTCCCGGGTGACACCCTCCTGTTCATCGCCGGCGCCTTCTGCGCCACGGGTCAGATGAACTATCCGCTGCTGATGGCGCTGCTCATCGTTGCCGCGATCGCGGGCAATACCCTGAATTTTCATATCGGCGGGGCCGTCGGCCATCGCATGTTCACCCACAATTATCGGTGGATCAACAAGGATGCGCTGCACCGTACCCACGATTTCTTCGAAAAGCATGGCGGCAAGACCATCATCCTGGCGCGCTTCGTGCCGGTGGTGCGCAGCTTCGCGCCGTTCGTGGCCGGTGTGTCGGACATGACCCACTGGCGTTTCCAGCTCTTTAACGTGACGGGCGCCGTGTTGTGGGTAACGAGCCTGGTCACCGCCGGCTACTTTTTTGGCAATAGCCCGATCGTGCGCAACCACCTGACCCTGATCGTGCTGGTAGGCGTGAGCCTGGCACTCGGGCCGCTCGCCATCGGCGGGCTGTACAAGGTCGGGCGCCGGATGCTCAGCCGCTGATGTCGCGACGATAACTTCCTTGTCTTCTTGAACAGCGCGCCGGATTTATCCGGCGCGTTTGCATTTGTAAGCTCAAGTTTCGATGGATAAGCGTCGTTAAGGCAGGGAGCGTCCACTTTTCCTTCCCCCATGCGTAACCTGATTGCCCTGTTTGTCTGCAGCTTCGCCATGCTTCATGCAGGCGCTGCCGACTCGCCTGCCCAAGCCGCCAAGCCGGCGCCGGACGCCGCCCGCAAGGCGGCCGACACCGCCAGGCTGGCAGCCGAGCTGTCCAAGCCCGCCAGCGTCAAGGGCGTCGATAAAGCGGCCGCGATTGCAGCGGCAGCGGACAAGCAGCTTGCCGAGAAAGAGGCTGCGGAGAAGGCCGCCAAAGCCGCGCTCGACAAGCCAGCCAAGGCGAGCGCCGCGACCGCCGACCGCGTGGCCGCCGCCGTCTCGGCCCAGGGCGAGGACGAAGCCCTGGGCGACCTGTCGGTAAAAATCGCCGAACGCCTGGCCGAGATGCGCGCCAAGCAGGCCGCGCGCGCGGCCGCCGCGGCGAAGGCGAAAAAAGCGGCGGACGCGCGCCGCAAGAAGCAGGCCGCGGTCGCGGCCGCGCCGAAGATCAGCCACCATTGGGATTACGACGGCGAGTTCGGCCCGGAGAACTGGGGCAAGATCAATCCGGCTTGGGCCCAGTGCGGCAAGGGCCAGCGCCAGTCGCCGATCGACATCCGCGACGGCATGAAGGTCAACCTCGACGAGATCGACTTCAACTACGGGCCCTCGAGCTTCACCGAAATCGACAACGGCCACACGGTGCAGGTGAATGTCGCCGGCGGCAACGTCATCACGGTCGGCCCGGAAAGTTACGAGCTGGTGCAGTTCCACTTCCACCGCCCGTCGGAAGAGCGCATCAACGGCAAGGGCACCGAGATGGTGGTCCACCTCGTGCATCGCGGCGCGGGCGGCAAGCTGGCGGTGGTCGCCGTCCTGCTCGAACGCGGCAAGGCGAACGACACGATCCAGACCGTGTGGAACAACATCCCGCTGGAGAAGGGCCAGCTCGGTTCGCCCGGCCTCGAGCTCGATCCTGTCGAGCTGCTGCCGCAGCGCCGCGAGTATTACACCTACATGGGCTCGATGACCGAGCCGCCGTGCACCGAGAATGTGCTGTGGATGGTGATGAAGCAGCCGATGACGGCCTCGCCCGCGCAGATGGCGCTGTTCTCGCGGCTCTACCCGCTCAATGCGCGGCCGGTCCAGCCGGGCGGCGGGCGGATGGTGAAGGAATCGAACTAAAGGAAAAGCCGGCGATGCCGGCTTTTTGTTTTGGTTCGTAGGGGGATTTCAGCTGACGTGGTACTCGCCCCGCCACCCTTCACCCGGCTGCAAGGTTGGCCCATTCAACAAGGCCGGCTCGATGCAGACGAAACGCCGGTATTCCTCGTCCGCCATGTCCGCCAGCGCCGCCGCATCTTGCGCGCCCGGATTCCACACGACCGCGTCAGTAAAGCCCTCCTGCCTGAGCGTCAGCACGACGCCGCCATCGACCAGCGCGAGGCGTGGCGCGACGCCTTCGTACACATGGTCGAACTTGTCCGTGATCGCCAGCTCCTCGGGTTCCACGCCAAGGATGCGCACGTCGGCGACCTCGTCCACCAGGTAATAGGTATGCAGCGCCGCCGCGAAGGGGAAGGCGTCAGTGCCGGTGTTCTGCACGTCGAAGCGCATGGAGAGTTCGTTGGCACGGATCGCCACCCGCAGCGACAGTGCGAATCCATGCGGCCAGGCGGCGGCATGGTCGGGCGCGAGATCGGCGGGCGCCAGCGCGAACACGGCAAAGGCCCAGCCGTCATCGAAGCCGGTCTCAAGCACGCGCCAGGTGCTCACGCGCGCAAAGCCGTGGCGCATGCCCTCGCCGCGGGCGGCGAACTGCGGGAAGATCACCGGCACGCCGCCGCGAATGGCGCGGCTGCCGTCGAGGCTGGACTGCGTGCTGCAGAACAGGCGCTCGCGCCCGTCCGCGCCCTGCCATGAAATCAGGTGCGCGCCGTACAGCGTGATGGTCGCTTGCGCGCCGTCGGGCGCGGTGAGCAAGAGGGCCGGCAACTGGCCGAAGGTGGTGGAAATGGCGGCGTCCATGTGGGGCATCAGCGTCTCAAAGGTCGGGCGGGTAGTATGCCATAACCCCCTTGGCGCCTTACGTCAGGCGGCTCTTCGCCATCGGCGGATTCGCCGCGAAGTAGCGCTTGATGCCCTTGGTAATCGCAGTGGCCAGCTGGTCCTGGTAGCCGTCGTCCTTCAGCTTCGCTTCCTCTTCGGGATTCGAGATGAAGGCGGTTTCGACCAGGATCGAGGGAATGTCCGGCGCCTTGAGCACGGCAAAACCGGCCTGCTCGACGGCCGCCTTGTGCAACCGGTTGATGCCGCCGATCTCGCCCAGGACCGCCTTGCCGAGTTTCAGGCTATCGTTGATCTGGGCCGTGGTCGAGAGGTCGAACAGGACACTGGCCAGTTGCCGGTCGTGCTTGGCCAAGTTGACGCCGCCGATCATGTCGGCCTTGTTCTGGTCGGTTGCAAGCCAGCGCGCGGCCGTCGAGCTGGCGCCTTTTTCCGACAGCACGAACACCGACGAGCCGCGCGCGCGCGCCTCGATAAAGGCGTCGGCGTGGATCGAGACGAACAGGTCGGCCTGCACCTTGCGCGCCTTTTCCACGCGCGTGCCGAGCGGGACGAAATAATCGCCGTCGCGGGTCAGCATCACGCGCGTGTTCGGCAGCGCTTCCAGGCGGGTCTTGAGCTTTTTCGCCACCGCCAGCACGATGTCTTTTTCGCGCGTACCGCTCGGGCCGATCGCGCCGGGGTCTTCGCCGCCGTGGCCGGGGTCGAGCGCAATGGTCACCATGCGCATGACGTTGTTCGCCGGGGCCGCCGGGGCCGCCGGGGTTGGCAACTTCGCAGCCGGCGTGCTCGGCGTCGGCGTCGGTAGCACCGGGCGCGCCGGCGGGGTGCCGGTCATGCCGGCAATCTCCGCTTCCAGGCGGCCGATGGGATCGGGAACGACCGGCTGGGTCGAGGGAATCGGGACCGCAGGGACTGCCGTCCCGGGCGTGCCGTCGCCCGGCGACCATTCGCCCTTTTCGATCAGGGCGGCGATCGGGTCGGCTTCGCGGATCGGGTACAGGTCGAAAATCAGGCGGTGCTTGTATTCGGCCACCGGCGCCAGCGTGAACACCTGCGGCTTGATCGCTTCCTTCAGGTCGAACACCAGCCGCACCACGTTCGGGCGGTTCTGGCCGACGCGCACCTGCTTGATGTACGGGTCGTTCGATTCGATCTTGGCGACCAGCCCCTTCAGGGTGTCGTTCAGCTGCAGGCCGTCGATGTCGACCACCAGCCGCGGCGGGTCCGGCACCAGGAAGTGGTCGGCCTTCAGGTTGGTGTCGTTTTCCAGCGTGACGCGGGTGTAGTCGTCCGCCGGCCACACGCGCACGGCCAGGATCTGCGCGGCGCGCGCCGGCAATGGGGCGATCACCGACAGCAGCAGCGTGCCGCCGGCCTTGAGCACGGTGCGACGATGGCGGCTTGGCGGGGTCAGGCGGGAGGAGCGAAGGAGAGTCGGTCGAGGCATAGCAGACCCAAGTGAGACAACGCCTGCAATTCTACATCACGCCCGACCCCGCTGACCGTGAGTAAGACACGTAAGTCGGGCGGCGGCAACACCGGCTCGCCTTTTTCCGGCCACTCGACGATGCAGATGTTGCGGCCATCGAAATCTTCGCGAAAGCCGGCATCGAGGAATTCTTCAGGGCTCGACATGCGGTACAGGTCGTAGTGGATGACGTTGACCGGCTCGCCGTCCAGTTGTACGCGATACGGTTCCGACAGGGTATAGGTCGGGCTTTTCACCGTGCCCTTGTGCCCGGCGGCCTGCAGCAGCGCGCGCGTGAGCGCGGTCTTGCCGGCGCCGAGGTCGCCGTGCAGGTAGATGACGAGGCCGGGCACCAGCGCGCGCGACAATGCTGCGCCGAGCTGGAGGGTGGCGGTTTCGTCCGGCAGGTAGGCTGTAAGGAGGGCTGGAAGGCGCTGCATCAATTAGAATGTCATGTTCTGAGGCGCGCATGCGCCGCGATTGTTACTACTGAATGCCCACACCATCCCCCGACCTGCAGGAATTGACGCGCGCCATCAAGGCATGGGGCGTGGAACTCGGCTTTGCCGACCTGCGCATTGCCGACGTCGACCTGGCGCATGCCGAGGAAGGCCTGCGCGCCTGGCTCGACGCGGGCCACCATGGCGAGATGGATTATATGGCAAGCCACGGGATGAAGCGTGCCCGACCCGCCGAGCTGGTGCCGGGCACGGTGCGCGCGATCGTCGCCCGCATGGATTATTTGCCGCTCAGTTCGCCAGCCACGGATGAGGATTGGCGTACGCGCGAGCTGGCGCGCCAGCTTGATCCGGGCGCGGCCGTGGTGTCGATGTACGCACGTGGCCGCGATTACCACAAGGTATTGCGCAACCGGCTGGCGCAACTGGCCGAGCGGGTGAAGGCCGAGATCGGCGAATACGGCTACCGGGTATTTACCGACTCGGCGCCGGTGATGGAATTGCCGCTGGCGGAAAAGGCGGGCCTGGGCTGGCGCGGCAAGCATACGTTGCTGTTGTCGCGCGAAGCCGGCTCGACCTTCTTCATCGGCGAAATCCTGGTCGACCTGCCCTTGCCGGTCGACGCGGCGACGACTGGCCATTGCGGCAGTTGCAGCAACTGCATCGATGCCTGCCCGACCGGCGCCATCCTCGGCCCGGGGCGGCTCGATGCGCGCCGCTGCATCTCCTATCTCACCATCGAACTGAAGGGCAGCATTCCACTCGAACTGCGGCCCCTGATCGGCAACCGCATCTACGGTTGCGACGATTGCCAGCTGGTGTGCCCATGGAACAAGTTCGCGCAGCGCGCGAGCGTGCCCGACTTCGACGAGCGCAACGGTCTCGGGGCGTCCGGCATGGTGGAATTGTTCGGGTGGAGCGAGGAGGAATTCAATCGCCGGATGGAAGGCAGTCCGATCCGGCGCATTGGTCACGAGCGCTGGCTGCGCAACCTGGCGGTGGGGCTGGGTAATGTAGCAACTGCGGCAGCCGACGCACGCCGCGCCGACCCGGTTATCGTGGCCGCCCTGCAGGCGCGCGCCGATCACCCGTCCGCGCTGGTGCGTGAACACGTGGAATGGGCGCTGCGACGCCACCTGTCATAGCTCGATGCCTCAAAGCTCGATGCGTTTCGCGCGCATGGCTGACCAGTCGCCATCGATCGAGATCATTGCCACGGCTGTGATGCCGTTTTGCTTCAGATAATCGTTGATGGAGTCGCGATTGATATCCGTGGCTTTCGACGCGGTCTGCTTCAGGTAGGCGATCCACAGCGAACCCTTGGCGTCGAGGCGTTCCTTGGCCGTCGGCAGGTATTGCTCCAGGTCTTTGCGGTTCATGCAGAACATCATGATCACATCGAAAGGACCGTCGCCTTCCTTGACCAGCTCCGGCGAGAACTGCGACACGACCGTTGGGTGGACCCCGCCATTCATGATCAGCATGGATTTTGCATTGCGCAAAAACATCCTGTCTGCAACTGTCTTTTCGCTCATTTGCTTTCCCTAAAGAAGTTGGCGTAGTTGGGCGATCCGTGAGGCGCCGGCGGCAACGCGTTCAAATTGATTTTACAAGCGATCCCTCCAAAAGGGCGGGCTTTGGGACGTCCTGTGCGCGCCGGTTGGCGACCAAGAGTGGTGGCTGGGTTGTGGCGAAAGGCTCCAGCGCGAATGGGGTGGGGCTGTTGCGAACGGAACGCCGATTACTTCAACAACCCCGCCAACTCCACCGCCGTCTTCACCTGCATCTTGTCAAAAATATGCGCCCGGTGCACTTCGACCGTGCGCATGCTGATCCCGAGCTCATCCGCCACGACCTTGTTCATCTTGCCGGCCAAAATCAGGTCGAGCACTTCGCGCTCGCGGGCCGACAGCGTGGCCAGCCGGGCCTGCACCTGGGCGGCGCTGGCCGCCGCGCGCGAGGCCGCCAGGGCCTGGTCGACGCGGTCCATCAGGTCGTTGTCGTTGAACGGTTTTTCGAAGAAATCAAACGCGCCGCGCTTGAGCGAGTCGACCGCCATCGGCACGTCGCCATGGCCGGTCAGGAAGATGACGGGCAGCCTTGCCAGCCACCCGCGGCCGATCAGCTGGTCGAAGACGGCGATGCCGTTCATGTCGGGCATGCGCACATCGAGCAGCACGCAGTCGCCGTCGGGATCGGGCGCGCCAATGCTGTCGAGGAAGGCCTGGCCGCCGGCATGGCCGCGCGCGGCGAGCCCCCGCGATTGCGCCAGCCACGCGAGGGCGTCGCGAATCACGTCTTCGTCGTCGACGATATGCAGCATCGGGGTCTCCTGGATCTTCTTATCGTGGTCATTGTAGCTCGACGGAGGCTTCCTGGCGCGGCAGGCTGAAGGTGAAAATGGTGCCGCCGCCCGGGTTCGGCGCGTGCGTGAGCGTGCCGCCGTGGAACTCGATGGCCGTGCGGCAGATCGACAGGCCCATTCCCATGCCTTCCGCCTTGGTCGAGAAGAAGGGGGAGAACAGGCGCTCGGCCACCTCCTGCGGGATGCCGTGGCCGTGGTCGATCACCGAGACCGACACCTGCGCCGCATCAAAGGACGCCGTAATGCGCAGGATGCGGCGTTCCGGCGACGCATCGATCATCGACTCGATGCCGTTGCGCGTCAGGTTGAGGAGTACCTGCTCGAGCATCAGGCGGTCGGCCAGCACCGGCGGCAGCCCCAAGGGCAGGAGAATCTGCAGCGAGACATACGATTGGCGCGTCTGCAGCTCGATGAGGGCGCGGATTCCGTCCACCACGCTGTCGACCGCCACCGTCTCGCGCTTGGGCTCGCTCTTTTTCACGAACTCGTGCACGCTCTTGATGATCTGGCCGGCGCGCTGCGCCTGCTGGCGCGCCTGTTCCAGCGCCCGGCGCAGCAGCTGCGGCTCGACCGGCACGCCCTTGTCGGCCCGTTCGAGCACGTTCAGGGCGCCTGCCGTGTAGCTGGAAATGGCGGCCAGCGGCTGGTTCAGCTCGTGCGCCAGCATCGACGAGATCTCGCCCATCGTCGCCAGGCGCGCACCTGCCTCCAGCTTTTCCTGCTGCTGGCGGTTCAGTTCCTCGGCCTTCTTGCGGTCGGTGATGTCGAGGATCGAACTCATCCAGCCGGTCTGGTTGCCGCGGCTGTCGACCAGCGGGGCTTCGAACACCAGCACCGGCACCCGCACCCCGTTGGAGCGCTGGAATACACTCTCGAACTGGGGTGTGATGGTGCCGGCCAGCACGCCGGCGAAGCGCTCCTCGTATTCGCCCATCGCTTCCGGCGCCCAGTAGGGCATGGGCGGCTTCTTGCCCAGCAGTTCTTCCGGCGGCAGCCCGACCATCTCGCAGAAGGCCTTGTTGACATAGGTGACGCGGCCCTCGAGGTCGCGCGCGCGCAGGCCCGTCATCAGCGAGTTTTCCATCGCCGTGCGAAATGCCATCTGCTGGCGCAGCGCGGCCTCGGCTGCGAGCGTGCGCGAGATGTGGCGCCACAGCGCGAGCAGGCTCCACAACAGGCCCAGGGCCAGCACGATGACCGAGCCGACCAGCAGGTTCGGCAGCAGGCGCGGGGCGCCCTTGACACTGTCGGTGACGAGCACGATCGAAGCGCCCGGCAAATCGAGCGCGCGCCGGTGGGTGTAGACGCCGCGCCCCCGGCCACCTGCCGCGCGCGCGGCCAGCGGCGTGTCGTTGCGGTCGAGCAGGGTCAGCGCATTGTCCTGCGCAAACCACCAGGGCACGGCTTCATCGAGCAGCACCTTCAGGTCATAAGTAGCCAGCAGGCTGCCGGCATAGCGGCCATTCTGGAACAGGGGCAAATAATAGTCGACCAGGCCGGGCGCGTTGGTTTTGGCGCCATACGGATCGGTGTAGCGGCCGGCGCGGGTCAGGCGCGCCATTTCGTGGGTCTCGGTGCCCACCGCCTGCGGGTAGGCCGCCGGCAGGTCCGCGCCATGCTGGGCCTGCACCTTGCCATCCGCGTCCAGCGACAGCACGCGGCGCAGCTCGGGACCGTTCTTGAACATCTGGACGAAGCGCGCATGCAGTACCTCCGGCACGGGCCGCTTGGCGACCAGGTCGGCGCCGAGCATGGCCAGCGCCTCCTCGCTGCGCGCGAGTTCGAAGCGCAGCGTCTGCTCGACCCACAAGGTATCCGCAATCAATTGCTCCTGACGCTCGTTGGCTTCCATCTGGCGCGCCTGCCAGGGCAGCCAGAACAACACGGCGAGGAACAGCAGCACCAGCAACACCGGCACCAGCCAGCGCAAGGGGCGCGACAGGTTGGCGCGGCGGGGCAGTCTGAAGGGATTTTTCATGCTTGGCCGTGGACGTTTTGTTGGGCTGGTACTATTGCGAAATTCATCGTCGCACAGTTTCGGGTAGTAATCGATAACATGAAGAAGACAAACATGCGCAGGCTGGCATTGGGTAGATTCGGCACAGCCCTCGGGGCGGCATCGCTCGTGGCGCTCGGCATGCACACCGCATGGGCGCAGGCGCCGATCGTCATCAAGTTCAGCCACGTGGTCGCCACCGATACCCCCAAGGGCCAGGCTGCCGAACGCTTCAAGCTGCTGGCCGAGCGGGCGACGCGCGGCCGCGTGAAAGTCGAAGTGTATCCGAACAGCCAGCTCTACAAGGACAAGGAAGAGCTGGAGGCGCTGCAACTGGGCGCCGTGCAGATGCTCGCGCCCTCGCTGGCGAAGTTCGGCCCGCTCGGCGTGAAGGAATTCGAAGCCTTCGACCTGCCGTATATCTTCCCCTCGAAGGCCGCCTTGTATGCGGTGACCGAGGGCCGGATCGGCAAGCGCCTGATGCAAAAGCTCGAGCCGAAGGGCATTACCGGTCTTGCTTACTGGGACAATGGCTTCAAGCACATGTCCGCAAACAAACAACTGCGGGTGCCGGCGGACCTGCGCGGCTTGCGCATGCGCATCCAGTCCTCGACCGTGCTGGACGCGCAGATGCGCGCCCTCGGCGCGCGGCCCCAGGTGCTGGCGTTCTCGGAGGTCTACCAGGCGCTGGAGACGGGCCTGGTGGACGGTACCGAGAACCCGCCGTCGAACATGTACACCCAGAAGATGCATGAGGTGCAACGGCACCTGACCGTGTCGAACCACGGTTACCTGGGCTACGCCGTCATCGTCAACAAGAAGTTCTGGGACGGCTTGCCGGGGGACATCCGGCGCCAGCTCGAGCGGGCGATGGCGGAGGCGACCGCGTTCGAGAAAACGATCGCCCAGCGCGACAACGACCTGGCGCTGGCCGCCATCCGCAAGGCCGGCAAGACCGCCGTCTACCATCCGACACCGCAGGAGCAGGCGGCCTGGCGCCAGTCCTTGCTGCCGGTGCACCGGCAGATGGAAAGCCGGATCGGCAAAGACCTGATCAAGGACATCACCAGGGAAACGGCGGGGCGCTGAGGCGGGCTCTGCAGCCGGCGATATCCGGCTTGCCCATGCGCGGCGCATGGCTGCGAGCAGCTTGCTGTGGCGGCGAAACCTCGCCCAAGCGTGATTTTCATAAACCGTATATAAAAATCTATTCTCTGTTGCTACAGTTGCGTTATGATTGGGCGTTGTCGGCACTGAAACGGTGCATGACGCCGGGACATACGTCTTGGGGAGGGCAGAAAAAAACGGTAGTCCATACCGGAGAATCATGAGAGGAGACACACGTCTGACAGAAGTCGTTGGTACTGCCAAACGACCGGGACGTGAACATGATTGAGGCGCACCCTTGGGGTGCGCTTTTTTTTCGCCTGCACCCCCAGCAGACGAGCAATTGCCCCAGCGAAAAAGTTGGTAGAGCGCCCGCGCGAGGAGTAAACTGCACCCATGACGACACAACAAGGCAGCGAGCTGTTTTCCGCCATCGTGGCGGCCCCGTTCGGCGCGATCGGCATCCGCACCGAAGGCGAGCGGGTGCGCGAGATGGTTTATCTGCAGCCCCGTTTCGAAGAAAAATCTCCCGAAAACGCAGTGGCCGAACTGGCCGCGCACCAGGTCGGGCAATATCTGCTCGATCCCGACTTCCGCTTCGAGCTGCCGCTGTTTGAAACCGGCAGCGCTTTCCAGAAGCGCGTGTGGGGAGCGATCAGCGCCATTCCGCGCGGCTCCGTATTGACCTACGGCAGGATCGCCAAGAACATCGGCTCGGCGCCGCGCGCCGTCGGCCAGGCTTGCGGCGCCAACTGGTTCCCGCTCGTCATTCCCTGCCACCGCGTGACCGCAGCCGGAGGCTTGGGCGGCTTTTCCAACAACGACGACGAAAACGGCTTTCACCTCTCGGTGAAACGCTGGCTGCTGCGTCACGAAGGTGCCACCGCATCGCCATGGCAGCAGCAGGCGATCTGGGACTGATCGACGAGTTCTGCGACACCCTGTGGCTGGAGCAGGGCTTGGCAAAGAACTCGCTCGACGCCTACCGGCGCGACATGCGCCTGTTTTCCACCTGGCTGGAGGCCAAGCGGCCCGGGCGTGGCCTGCTCGGCGTCGCCCCCGAAGACCTGGCGAGCTATTTCGCCGAGCGCCATCCCGATACCAAGCCCAGCACGGCGAATCGCCGGCTGTCGGTATTGAAACGCTTCTACGCGCTGGCGCTGCGGCGCAACGCCGTGGCGGAAGACCCCTGCCTGAAGATGGCCACCGCGCGCCAGCCGGCGCGCTTCGTGCACACGCTCACGGAAAGCCAGGTCGAGGCCTTGCTCGCCGCGCCCGACGTGTCCACGCCACTCGGCCTGCGCGAGCGGACGATGCTTGAGCTCATGTATGCCAGCGGGCTGCGCGTGTCGGAACTGGTGGCCCTCAAAATTGTCGAGCTGAGCCTGAACGACGGCGTGCTGCGCATTACCGGCAAGGGCGCAAAGACGCGCCTCGTCCCGTTTGGAGGCGAAGCGCGGCAATGGATCGAGCGTTACCTGAAGGATGCGCGCGGCATCATCCTCGGCGGGCAGGTGGACGACGCCTTGTTCGTGACGAGCCGCGGCGGGCCGATGACGCGCCAGATGTTCTGGGTGCTCATCAAGAAACATGCGCTTAAAGCCGGCATCCGGGCGCCGCTGTCGCCGCACACGCTGCGCCACGCGTTTGCCACGCACCTGCTGAACCACGGCGCCGATCTGCGTGTGGTGCAACTGCTTCTAGGACATTCGGACATTTCGACCACACAGATTTATACCCATGTTGCGCGCGAGCGCCTGAAGCACCTGCATGCGGCACATCATCCACGTGGTTAATTCAAATTTTGAAAGCTTATCTGCGTCATAATAGCTCCCGCACCAATCCAATCAAGCATACGAGGTGATCATGGCCAAAACCAACTTCAGTTACGAGAAGCGGCAACGGGAACTGGAAAAGAAGCGCAAGGCAGAAGAAAAAGCCCGGCGCAAAGCAGAAGCGAAGAACACGCCAGGCGGGGCAGGGGATGAACCGGCAGAGGGGGGCGAGGCTGGCGTCGAGGCGGACGCCGATACTGACGCGCAGGAGACGCAGTCGTAGGGTGGTCGGCTCCACCCGGCGCTGTGCATGCACGCGGCCTGTGAGCCGCTTCGCGTTCGGAGGGCATTTAGCCCTCCTCACCCCACGCGTTCAACACTGCATGCATCTACGCGATATTTCACGCGCCGCTTGAACGCGTGGGTGGCGTTTAGACCGCAGCTGCCCACGAGCCCAGGTTTAGCCGACCACCCTACGGGCACTGGCGCGAGGTTTCAGGAGGTGGTTGAACGCGTGGGCGGCATTCATGGAGCGGCTGACCAACCGCTCCGGTCGAGCCGCCAACCCTACGTCCCTCCGTTACACGCTTTCCTTTGCAATGACGGGCACGACCCCACCTCCCACTTCTTCGTGCCCCTTCGCGAACCAGCGCCGCGCGCGCTTGCCGAGGCTGTCGAGGTAGCTGTACGCCACCGGCACCACCACCAGCGTCAGCAGCGTCGAGGTGATCACGCCACCGATCACGGCGCGGCCCATCGGGGCCTGGGTTTCGCCGCCGTCGCCGGCGCCGATCGCCATCGGTAGCATGCCGAAGATCATGGCCAGCGTCGTCATCAGGATCGGGCGCAGGCGCACTTGCCCCGCTTCCAGGATGGCCGCGAACTGCCCCTTGCCTTCGCGCTGGCCGTGGTTCGCAAAATCCACCAGCAGGATCGCGTTCTTTGTTACCAGGCCCATCAGCATCACGACCCCGATCACCGAGAACACGTTCAGGGTGGTACCCGTTGCCAGCAGCGCCAGCAGCACGCCGATGAGCGACATCGGCAGCGACATCATGATCGCGATCGGCTGCAGGAAGCTGCCGAACTGCGAGGCCAGCACCAGGTAGATGAAGATGATCGCGATCACGATGGCCGAGCCGAAGTTGGCCATCGTCTCGGCCATCTGCTGGGCGTCGCCGCCGACGTCGAAGCGCACGCCTTCGGGCAGCTCGATCGATTTCATCGCCTTGTCGATGTCGCTGTTGACGTCGCCCGACGGCCGGCCTTCGATACCGGCATAGATCGCCACGCGCCGCTCGAGCGCCTGCCGCTTGAGCACCTGCGGGCTGAACGAAGGCACGAACTCGACCACCTGGCGCAGCGGCACCATGATCGGGTTGCCGCTTGCATCCATGCGCGAGGAGGCCAGCGACAGGTCGGCCAGGTCGGCCACCTTCTGGCGCCCGCTCCTCGGCAATTGCACGTTCACTTCGTAGTTCTGGCCATCCGGCGCCAGCCACTGGCTGATCTGGTCGCCGCCCACGAAGGGACGCAGCGCCGCACCGACCTGCGCCACCGACAGCCCCAGGTCGCTCGCCAGCTCGTTGTTGATCTTGATGACGGTGGCCGGATTCGCGCCTTCCTGGCTGTATTCGATGTCGGCCACGCCTTTGATGCCCCGCATCTTGTCCATCAGCCGGTGCGCGGCCGCATCCAGCTTCGCTTCGTCGCGGCCCAGGATCGCGATGAAGATCGGCTTGTTCCCGACCGACATCGTGATGCCGGCAATCGACGACAGGCGCGCGCGGATGACCGACTCCATTTCTTCCTGCGAGCGGCGCTTGGTCTTTTTCACGTCGGTCAGCTTGAGCACGACCTCGGCGCTGTTGTGGCCTTCGTACATGCCGATGGCGCTGCTGATGGCGTCGATCTCCTTGTATTCGCGCAGCGCTTCCTCCACCTGTTTTACCTTGCTGTCGGTATAGGCCAGGCTCGAGCCGACCGGCGTCTTGAAGCGCATGTGAACGAAGCCGTTGTCGGTCTTCGGGGCGAACTCGCCGCCGATCAGCGGGATCAGGAACAGGCTGCCAACAAAAATGCCCAGCGCCAGCGCCAGCGTCGATTTGCGCCAGGCAAGCGCCAGCGCCAGCACGCGCCCGTACCAGCCGTGCATGTGCTCGATGCCGGCCTCGATCCTGGCCATGAAGCGGCCCAGCCAGGGCACATATTTAAAACGGTCCTTGACCGGGTCCGGCCAGACCGACGAGAGCATCGGGTCGAGCGTGAAGCTCACGAACAGCGACACCAGCACGGCCACTGCCACCGTCACGCCGAACTGCAGGAAGAAGCGGCCGATGATGCCGTCCATGAAGGCGATCGGCACGAACACGGCGACGATCGCAAAGGTGGTGGCCATCACGGCCAGGCCAATTTCATTGGTGCCTTCTTCGGCCGCGCGCAGGTGGCTCTTGCCCATGCCGAGGTGGCGCACGATGTTCTCGCGCACCACGATTGCGTCGTCGATCAACAGGCCAATGCACAGGGACAGGGCCATCAGCGTCAGGAAGTTGAGCGTGAAGCCGAAGTAGCGCATGGCAATGAAGGACGCCAGCACCGAGATCGGCAGGGTCAGGCCCGTGATCACCGTGCTGCGCCACGACTGCAGGAACAGGAACACAATCACCATGGTGAGGATGGCGCCCTCGATGATGGTGCGCTTGACGTTGTCGAGCTGCTGCTGGACGGTGGTGGACTGGTCGTCCATGACGCGGAACTGCACGTCGGCCGGCATGGTCTTGCGCAGCTCTTCCACCATCTTGATGATGCCGGTGCCGACCTGCACCGTGTTCGCATCCTGCACCTTCGTGATGTCGAGCGAAATCGCGCGCACGCCGTTGACGCGCGAAATCGAGGTCTCCTCGCGCTCACCGTCCACCACATCGGCCACCTGCGACAGGTAGACCGGGCCGCTGGCGCGGCGCGCGACGATGATGTTGTTGAACTCGCGGGCATCCTTCATCTTGCCTTCGACCCGCACCAGGCGCTCGCTGGCGCCGTACTGCAGGTTACCTGCCGGGAGGTTCGCGTTGGTGGCCTGGATCGCGCGCAGCACTTCGTCGATGCCGATGTTCTGGCTGCGCAGCTGCTCGGGTTTGACGTGCACCAGGATCTGGCGCCGCGCCACGCCGCCGCTGCGCACTTCGCCCACGCCGGCCACGCTCTGCAGGCGTTTCACGATCACCTGTTCGGCCAGCGTCGACAGGGCGCGCATGTCGCGCTCCGCCGAGGTGATGGACAGGCGCACGATCGGCTGCTGGTTCTCGCCGTCGGCGCGGATCACGAATGGTTCCTTCACCTCTTTCGGGAAGCCCGGGCGCACGCGCGCCACCTTGTCGCGCAGGTCCTGCATCGCCTTGTCCATGTTGGTGGCGATATGGAATTCGATCGAGACGCCGCTGCGGCCTTCCCACGAATTGCTGCGGATGTTCTTGATGCCGCTGACCGTGTTGATGGTTTCTTCCATCGGCCGCGTGACGTCGTTCTCGACCTGCTCGGGCGACGCTCCCGGATACTGCGTCTCGACCCAGGCAAAGGGAATCTCGACGTTGGGCATGCTCTCCACGCCCAGCGAGCGGTACGAGAACAGGCCTAGCACCATCAGGCCGACCATGACCATGGTCGCGAAGACGGGGTGGCGGATGCTGACTTTGGTGATCCACATGGCGTCAGCCTTTCTTTGCCAGAAGGACGGCTGAGTGATTCGCTGGCGTTTGCACGGTGTTTGAAGCAGCCTTGGCCAGCTTCACCTGGCTGCCCGGCTTGACCCCGTCGAGCGGCACCGCCAGCAGAACGGCGCCGGCTTCCACGCCACCGGTCACCTCGGCCAGGCCTTCGTCTTCGTTGCGCATGCCCAGCTGGACCGGCTGCGCCACGACCTTGCCGCCGTCGACCCGGTAGACCACATCAACCGCGCCATCCTTGCGCAAGGCGGCGAGCGGCACCAGCGGACGGGAGCCGGATTTATCGACCGTGATCTCGCCCTTCGCGAACATGCCGGCGCGCAGCAGCTGGTCGCTGTTGGCCACGCTGATATATACCAGCATCGAGCGCGACCCGGCTTCGGCGGCCGGATTGATGCGCGCCACCTTGCCGGAAAATTCGCGCGCGTCGAAGCCATCGACCTTGAAGCGCACGTCCTGGCCGACCTGCACGCGCGGGATGTCCGAGGCCGGCACCTGGGCGTCGAGCGTCAGGTGCTGCAGGTCGACGATCGCCATCACGGGGCTGTCCGGGGACAGCTTTTCGCCGGCCTGGACGAAACGCTTGCTGACCACGCCGGACAGCGGCGCGCGGATGAGCGTGTCGTTCAGGGCGATGCGCGCCAGCTCGAGCTGGGCGCGTGCCGCGTCGCTTGCTGCCTGCGCCAGTTCGACGCTGTTCCTGGTGGTGTCGAAGGAATTCTGCGAGATGTAGTTCTGCCTGAGCAGGGCCTGGCTGTTGGCCTCGTTTTTCGTCGCCAGGCTGAGGCGGGCATTGGCTTCCTTCAGCAGGGCCGCATGCTGGGCGACCCGGGCGCGGGCGTCCGCGTCGTCCAGGCGCGCGATGACCTGGCCGGCGCGCACGTTCATGCCTTCGCGCACGCTCGTTTCCAGCACCACACCCGAGACTTTCGATTTGACGGTGGCCTGCGCCAGCGGCGCGAGCGAACCCGACAGCGGCAGGCGCAGCGCCAGCTCGCGCGCCTCGACAGTGACGACGTCGTTCTGCGCCAGCTCGAAGACGGTCGGCTTGTCGGCCTGTTTGGCAGCGCCCGCACTGGCAGCAGCGGGCGGCGCGTTCTTGCCCTGCCACGCGAACCAGCCGCCGCCGGCCAGGGCGGCCAGCACCAGCGCAATCACGGGCGTGCGCCAGCGGCGCCGGCTTGAAAGAGGGGACACGGAAGCGAGTGGCAAGGTTTCGATTTTCATGGCGGCCGTTGTTAGAGTTGTTGGAGCACGAGGAAGAGGGCGCGCGCGTGCTCCGTCTTGGGAGGAGTCGGAGCTCCGTGCGCATGGTGGGGACTATAGAAATCGACAAGCCTGGACGCCATCGGAATGCGACAAACAGCTGTTTGTGGACGCCGAAGTGCAGAAAAAGGGGACGGAAGGAGGGGTGGGGCAGAAGGGGCGGACCAGTGCGGGGCTTACGGCTGAGCTAGGCTGTTGTTTCGTTCGTGCCTGGGGCTAATGCTTGCAGGGTATTCCAGCGTTCGTTGAACGCGTGGGCGGGATGTCAGTCCCCCGGACTGAAATCCCGCCCACCCTACATCCCTGCGTTCTTCGGTACGGATGATCGGGAACGCTGACCTGCATCCATCACACCCCCGCATCCAACTGCCCCCGCGCTTCATCGTACAAGCGAATCCGCGCCAGCACCTGGCCGTGGTCGGAGGCTTCCGGCAGCTCGAGGTCGAGGTGGTCGTTCAGGTACAGCACATCCACCACTTCGCCGATCGCGTTGGGCAGCGCGCCGTTGAATTCTTCCGACACGAGGATGTGGTCAATGGTCGAGTAATGGCCCTCATGCACGCTCGAAAAGCCGAGGTGGCGCGCATGGTCGACCCGGCGCTGCACCTGGCTGGCGTCGTACAGGCGGTCGCCGAGCGGCGTGCCGGCGCCCAGCACGATGCTGGTGGTGACCGAATCGGCGACGTCGTTGAAGTCGCCCAGGACCACGCGCGCTCGCCGGTTGGCGCGGCCCATTTCGGTCAGCAGCACGCGCAGGGCGGCGGCCTCGGTGCCGCGCCGGATCAGGGAGCGCAGGCAGGCCAGCGCGTACAGGGCAGGGTCTTCGCCCGTGTCGCCAGTGCGGTAGTCCGGCCGGCGCGACTTCAAGTGCACCACCACCACGTCGACCAGCACGTCGGGCGACACGGTGACGACGGCGTGTAGCGGCGCCCGGGTAAAGCGGGCGGCGTCGCGGCTGCCGCTTGGTAATTCGATCCCGCGCGGGAAGTCAACCATCGCCCCCATCGGCTCGGAGCCGGCCAGCGGCAGGCGCGACACCAGGGCCACGCTCGGCGTCAGGCGCATGGCGGCCGGGTCCGGGTCGAAGCCGAGGTGGAAGGCCTCGCGGTAGCGTTGGGTACGCGCCAGCACTTCCTTTAGCGTTGCCTGCGAGAAGATCTCCTGGAAGCCGATGACGTCGGCGTCCAGCAGGTCGAGCTGGTGCGCGGTCCAGTTCAGCTTGGCCTCGTATTCGGCTTGCGTCGTCGGCAGCAGGTTGTCGTACAGCTTCACGCCGGGCGGCGCCAGATTGCACACGTTAAAGGTGGCAAAGCGTATTTCTTGCTGCATAATAGAAACCCTTTATTCCAGTGTTTAGCGTATCACGCATGGCCAAGAAAGAGCACGTGTCCGAGACACCCGCCACCGGGTTCCTGCGCAAGGAAGGAGTGGCTTTTTCCGAGCATCCCTATGCTTATGAAGAACATGGCGGCACCGCCGTTTCCTCCCAGGCACTCGGGGTCGCCGAACACGATGTCGTCAAGACGCTGGTGATGCAGGACGAAGCGGCCCGGCCGCTGATCGTGCTGATGCACGGAGACTGCAAGGTCTCGACCAAGGAACTGGCGCGCCAGATCGGCTGCAAGAAGATCGAGCCCTGTAAACCTGAGGTGGCCCAGCGCCACTCGGGCTACCTGGTCGGCGGCACTTCGCCCTTCGGCACGCGCAAGGCGCTGCCGGTGTATGTCGAGGAATCGATCCTCGCCTTGGGCAAGATCTACATCAACGGCGGCCGGCGCGGCTACCTGGTCGGCATTGCCCCCGGCGTGCTGGTCGACGTGCTCGGCGCGAAGCCGGTGCAGTGCGCCCTGGCTGACTGACTACCTTTGCCCCCCCGGCTGGTGTATATTCACGAGCTTGCCAGACGCGACATAACATAGAGACAACATCAACATGAATACCCTGATTTTCACCGTCCTGGCCTACCTGATCGGCTCGATTTCCTTTGCCGTCGTGATGAGCCGCGTATTCGGCCTGTCCGACCCGCGCACCTACGGCTCGAAAAACCCGGGCGCGACCAATGTGCTGCGCAGCGGCAGCAAGAAGGCGGCCATTGCGACCCTGGTCGGCGACGGCGCCAAGGGCTGGCTGGCGGTATGGCTGGCGATTAAGTTCGGCCCGCAGTACGGCATCGATGACGGTGGCGTGGCGCTGGTCGCGATCGCCGTCTTCCTGGGCCACCTGTGGCCGGTATTCTTCCGTTTCGTGGGCGGCAAGGGTGTGGCCACCGCGCTCGGCGTGCTGCTCGGCCTGAATGTCTGGCTGGGCCTGGCGACGCTCGTCACCTGGCTGGCCGTGGCCTACGCCTTCCGCTATTCGTCGCTGGCCGCCCTGATCGCCGCCATCTTCGCCCCGTTCTACTATGGCTTGCTGTTCGGCGTGAACGAGATCCTGTTCGCGGTCGCCGCGATGAGCGCGCTCCTGCTGGTCCGCCACAGCGCCAACATCGGCAACCTCATCGCCGGCAAGGAATCGCGCATCGGCAGCAAGGCCGCCGGCGCCAAGAAGAAGTAAGCCGGCCCACGGCGCCGTTGATTCCTTCCCGGCCATCCCCACATACCCCCAAAACCGGCACACGTTGTGCCGGTATCTTATTCAAGAAGGCGGTGTCGTGTGAGCAAGCAATTGAGGATTGATTTCGTGTCGGACGTATCGTGCCCCTGGTGTGCGATCGGCCTGAAAGCATTGGAGCAGGCGCTCGAGCGTGTCGCGCCCGACGTGGTCGCCGAGCTGCACTTCCAGCCCTTCGAACTGAATCCCGACATGGGGCCCGAAGGTCAGGACATCGTCGAGCACATCACCGAAAAATACGGCGCCACGCTCGAGCAGCAGATCGGGTCGCGCGAGATGATCCGCCAGCGCGGCGAAGCGGTCGGCTTCACCTTCGACATGGCGCGCCGCGGCCGCATCTACAACACCTTCGACGCCCACCGCCTGCTGCACTGGGCCGACACGCAGGGCCGCCAGTACCCGCTGAAACTGGCCTTGTTGGAGGCCTATTTCACCCATTGCGAAGACCCGAGCTCGCGCGAGCTGCTGGTGCGCGTGGCCGGCCAGGTCGGCCTGGACACGACCGAGGCGCAGCGCATTCTGGAGAGCGGCGAGTATGCCGACGAGGTGCGCGAATCGGAACTGTTCTTCCAGCGCGCCGGCATCCGCTCGGTGCCGGCGATCGTGATCAACCAGCGTCACCTGATCTCGGGCGGGCAGCCGCCGGAAGTGTTCGAGCGCGCGCTGCGCGAAATTGCGGCGCAGGCGGATGCGCCGTTGATGTGATTTTCGTAGCGTGGACGGCTCCGCCGTCCACGCGTTCAGCGGACTACGCGTCGGACCCCGGCGTCAAATCCAGCACCACTGGCTGGTGATCCGACGCCGCCGTCTCCGACTGCACCTCCACCGCCGCCACGCGCGGCGCCAAATCTTCGGTCACGAAAAAATAGTCGTAGCATTCGGGCTTCTCGGGCCATGGAAAACCATGCAGCCCGGCGGTCGGTGCGCGGCCCTGGCCGGGGTGGCACGCGTTCCAGGCGTCGACCAGGCCGAGGGCGCCGTCGGTGCCGGGCGCCAGCCAGGCCTGGTAGTCCTCGGCGCCGGGCGCCATGTTGAAATCGCCGCAATACACCGCCGATGCCGGACGCAGGCCGAGCTGGTAGGGCGCGTCCATCTCGGGATGCACCGCGAAGCTGTGCGCACGCGCGCAGGCCTCGGCATGCAGTTCCCGCAGCCGGCGTACCTGGGCCATCCTCTGCAGCGGCGAATAGTATTCCAGGTGCGTGGTCACCAGGCGCAGCTTGGCGCCCGGCGCATCGAGTACGACCTCGATCGCGCCGCGCGGCATGCCCGGCGAACGGCCGGGATCGGCCGGCCAGGGCAGCATGTGCCGGTGCGCCTGGGTGATGCGGTATTTCGAGAGGATCAGGTTGCCGAACAGGCGGGGGACGTTGTTGCGGTAGATTTCGCTCGGAGCGTGTTCGATCGCGTGGAAACCGCCAAAGGCACCCGCCAGTTGCTTGAACTGGTTGGCAGTCGCGCTGCCCTCGAGTTCCGGGTGATTCGCTGCCACTTCCTGCAGGCAGATCACGTCGGGGTTGAGCCTGCGAAGCACATCGATGATCGCGTGGATGCGGATGCGCCCGTCCTTCCCACAGCCCCAGTGAATGTTCCAACTAACAACGCGCATGTAGGCCTCCGAAAACTGAACCGCCCGATATTGCCATCGTTTGGCGCGGTGCGGTCACACGGTAGGATCGATGTCAACGTTGCAAGTTCATTGCAAACTCATTGTAAGTTTACCCGCGCAGTTCTCCGATCCTACGCCGCTTCCAGCTCGTCCAGGGGCCAGCGCGGCCGCACATTGAAGGCGTAGTCGCGCGTTGCCAAGGCGGGGTTCTTCTCCAGGCGCAGGGCGCCGGCGAATGCGATCATCGCGCCGTTATCGGTGCAGAACTCGAGTTCGGGATAGAAGACGCGGAACTTGCGCTTCTCGGCCGCGGCATTGAGCGAGGCGCGCAGCTGCGCGTTGGCGCCGACGCCGCCGGCAATCACCAGGCGTTTCAGGCCCGTGTGGCGCAGCGCGTTGACGCATTTGGCCGTCAGCACGTCGACGATCGCATCGACAAAGCCGCGCGCGATATTCGCCTTGTCCTGTTCGCAGATGTTCGCGATGACCTTCTCCTCGTGGTTCTTCACCACGGTGAGCACGGCCGTCTTCAGGCCCGAGAAGCTGAAGTTGAAGTCTTTCGAGTGCAGCATCGGACGCGGCAGGGTGTAGGCGTTTGGATCGCCAAATTCCGCCAGGCGCGAGATCGCCGGTCCGCCGGGGTAGCCAAGGCCCAGCAGCTTGGCCGATTTGTCGAACGCCTCGCCGGCCGCGTCGTCCAGGGTTTCGCCCAACAGGGTGTAGCGTCCAACACCGTCCACCCGCATCAGCTGGGTGTGGCCGCCCGAGACCAGCAGGGCGATGAAGGGGAAGGCCGGGCGATCGGTCGCCAGCAGCGGCGAGAGCAGGTGGCCCTCGAGGTGGTGCACGCCGAGCACCGGCTTGTCCAGGGCCAGCGCCAGGCTGCAGGCAACCGACGAGCCGACCAGCAGCGCGCCCGCCAGGCCAGGACCCTGGGTGTAGGCGATGGCGTCGATCTCCGACTTGGCGATGCCGGCCTGCTCCAGGGTTTGCTCGAGCAGGGGCAGGGCGCGCCGGATATGGTCGCGCGAGGCAAGCTCCGGCACCACGCCGCCGTACTCCTCGTGCATGGCGACCTGCGAATGCAGGGCATGGGACAGCAGGCCGCGCTCGGTATCGTACAGAGCCAGGCCGGTTTCATCGCAGGAGGATTCGACGCCGAGAACAATCATGGGGAATAGGGGAGGGGGAAAGCGGAAGCTGGCATTGTAAAGCAGTGCTGGATAACCTGGGCCGCCGGCCCCGGTTATTCAGCATGGTGGTGATTGTCTTACGGACGCTGCATCAATTCGCGGTGCGCATTGCGCAGCATGGTCGCCGTATCTTCCCACGCGATGCACCCATCCGTCACCGAGCAGCCATACTTCAACTGCGTCAGGTCGGTCGGGATCGGCTGGTTGCCGCTGACGATGTTCGACTCGATCATCACGCCCACCAGCGAGCTGTTGCCATGCCTGATCTGCTGGATCACGTCCGACATCACGAGCGGCTGCAGCTCGGGCTTCTTGTAGCTGTTCGCATGCGAGCAGTCGACCACCAGGTTGGCCGGCAGCCCCGCTTTTTTCAGGGCCTGCTCGGCGATGGTCACCGACACCGAATCGTAGTTCGGCCGGTCGCCGCCGCCGCGCAGCACCACGTGGCCGTACGCGTTGCCGCGCGTGCGCACGATCGACACCGCGCCCTTGTCGTTAATCCCCAAAAATGCGTGCGGATTGGCCGACGACAGCACCGCATTGATCGCGATGGAGATGTCGCCATCGGTGCCGTTCTTGAAGCCGACCGGCGTCGACAGGCCGGAGGACATTTCGCGGTGCGTCTGCGATTCGGTAGTGCGCGCGCCAATGGCGGTCCAGGCAATCAGGTCGCCCAGGTACTGCGGCGAGATCGGGTCGAGCGCCTCGGTGGCCGTCGGCAGGCCCAGTTCGCACACATCGATCAGGAACTGGCGCGCGCGCTGCATGCCGACGTCGACCTGGAACGAGTCGTCCATGAACGGATCGTTGATATATCCCTTCCAGCCGGTGGTGGTGCGCGGCTTTTCGAAGTACACGCGCATCACCAAGAGCATCGTCTCGGCCACTTCGGCCTGCAACTGCTTCAGGCGGCGCGCATAATCGAGGCCGGCTTCCGGATCGTGGATCGAGCAGGGACCGACGACCACGAACAGGCGCTTGTCCTTGCGGTCGAGGATGTCGCGCAGCGCGGCGCGGCCCGCCATGACGTTGGTGAAGGCAAGTTCGGAAAGCGGTAGCCTGGCGTGCAGCTCGCTTGGGGTCGGCATGCGGCCAAACGAGGTGACATTGGTATTTTCGATATCGGGGGTGATCTGCATTGGGGCGGTCCGTTGGGCTGGGTCGGATCGATGAGTGTAGCGCCATTTGTGCTGCTTTGCAGCAGTCTCCGTCAAAACTTTTCCCGCTTGCGGATCGCTTGCCGGCCCGCCGGCGGCACCCGGCGCGCATGTCGGTGTAAGCTAACGCCATGCATACCGATACCCGACCCGATACCCCACCCGCCTCCCAATCGGCATCCCAGCCTTTCCCGGCCGCCCCCTTCATCAAGGAGATCGGCCGCGGCGTCAAGGGCGCGCGCAGCATGTCGCGCGAGGACGCGGCGGCGCTGTACACCGCGATCCTGGAAGGCCGCGTGTCCGACCTCGAACTGGGCGCGATCCTGCTCGCCATGCGCATCAAGGGCGAATCCGCCCTGGAGCTGGCCGGCTTCATGGACGCGGCCGAAGCCTCGTTCGCACCGTTACCGAGCCCGCCCGGCGACTGCGCGCCGGTGCTCATCCCCAGCTATAACGGCGCGCGCAAGCTGGCGAACCTGACGCCACTGCTGGCGCTGCTGCTGGCGCGCGAAGGCGTGCCTGTCCTGGTGCACGGGGTGCAGGCCGACCCGGGCCGCGTCACCACCGCCGAGATCCTGGCCGAAATGGGACTGGCCCCAAGCGCGACCAGCGTCGACCTGATGGATGCCTTTGCCGCGCGCCGTCCGGCCTTCATGCCGATCGAGACGCTGGCGCCGCGCCTGGCGTGGATGCTGTCGCTGCGGCGCATCCTCGGCGTGCGCAACTCCACGCACACGCTGGTGAAGATCCTGCAGCCCTTCGAGGGCGCGGCGCTGCGGTTGGTGTCGTACACCCATCCGGAATACCTGCAGACGCTGGGCGAGTACTTCAGCATAGCCGCGCCCTTGGTGCGCGGCGACGCCTTCCTCATGCGCGGCACCGAAGGGGAAACGGTCGCCAACCCGCACCGCGCGCAGCAGATCGAATGGTTCCACGGCGGGGAGCGCACTGTCCTGGTCGAGCGCGACGCCCCGACCGACCTGCTGGCCGAGGTGCCGGAAGCGCGCGACGCAGCGGCGACGGCCGCCTGGATCGGGCGTGCGCTGCGCGGCGAGGTGGCGGTGCCGCCGTCGATCCTGGCGCAGGTTGAGGCCTGCGTGCGGGCTGCACGGGCCCTTCGCGCCTGAGTAAGTAGCAGCGCGGGCGCTCGCCCGCGCTGGCCGGTTTGGCTCGCCGTCCCGTTCGGGGCGGCTTTTTTCTTCCGACTGAAAACGGCTGCGCAGCAGATGCGCGTCAGGCCTTGCCTGATGCATAGCGCATCCATCATTGGCGGCAAACTCACAATAATTTCCGTACGGGAATTAACGAAGCGATGATCCAGGGCAAAACTGGCTGGGCCATTTTCTTTCACTATGGAAAAACGATACCGCAAAGCAATTCGATTGCCTGCCAAACGACACTAACGCGTTCGGTCTCGTTATCGCTCCGGCTCCATGAGCCGGTCCTCCCTAATTTGAAGGATGACCAGAATGAACAAGCATGCCTGCTTCACCTCGAATGTTTTCCGCCTCGCCGTACTGGCGCTGGCCATCGCCGGCGCCGGCAGCGCCATCGCCGCGACCACGACCGCCTCTGCGACCAGCACCATCATCGCGCCGATCAACATCGCCAAAGCCGTCGACCTGGCCTTCGGCAGCTTCGCTGCCAGCGCCGCGCCCGGTACGGTCACCCTCACCCCGGGCGGCACCCGTACCGTGGACGGCGGCGTGGCGGTGATCGCCGCCTCACCGTCCAGCGCAGCGAAGTTCGACGTGACCGGCCAGCCGGGCTTCGCGTACTCGATCAGCGTCACCGGCACCCCGCTGACCAGCGGCGGGAACTCGATGGCCTTCACTCCGGTGAGCGACCTGACCGGTAGCGCGGCCACGTCCGGCAACGCCACCGCTGGCTTGCTGACCGCCGGCGGCACCCAGAGCATCTTCGTCGGTGGCGTGCTGAGCGTCGGCGCCAGCCAGGCGCCTGGCGACTACGCAGGCGAAATCACTGCCTTGGTCAACTACAACTGAGGGCACGGGAACGGCGCAAGCCGTTCTTGAACATGCTGGTACACCGCTACCGTTTGATCAGGTTCGCAAGGATCGCGAGCTGCGCCGCGCTGGCGCTGCTCGCGCTTCCTATGGCGGATGCGTTCGCCCAGCAGGTCGTCACGCTGAGCAACGCCCGCGGCCTCGACTTCGGTCGCTTCGTGGCCGGCAGCGGCGGCACCGTGGTGCTCAGCGCGACCGGGGTGCGGTCGCGCACGGGTGGCGTGGTGCTGCTGAACTCCCCGAATGCCGGGCAGGCGGTGTTCAACGTCGGCAAGAGCGTCAATGGCAGCAACAACAGGGCCGTCATCGTGACCCTTCCGGCCAACGGCACGATCCGCCTGACCAGCGGCGCCAACAGCATGGCTGTTGGCAGCTTCGTCCGGTCGCCGACCACCGCGACGATAACGATCCCGAACGGCGGCACCACCCTGTCGCTCGGCGCAACGCTCACCGTGGCGCCGAACCAGGCGCCAGGTACTTATTCCGGCTCCTTTCCCTTGACCGTCAACTACCAGTAATCCTGTGCCGCCGGTTGCCTCGCGGCCCACGAAAGGACATTTTCATGGCTTACCCCACGTTTGCATCCATTTCCGCCGTTCCCCTGCTGCGCGCCGTCCTCGCCTGCCTGCTGCTGGCGCCGTGCCTGCCGGCGCGCGCTGACCTGATGCTGCATCCGACCCGCATCGTGTTCGACAAGAATGCACGCGCCGCGCAGATCGAGCTGATCAACCAGGGCAGCAAACCGGCCAGTTACCGCATCTCGCTGGTGAACCGCCGCATGACCGAAGCCGGCCAGTTCGAGACGGCCGAGAGTGCGCAGGACGGCGAGCGGTTTGCCGACGCGATGCTGCGTTATTCCCCGCGCCAGATTACCTTGCAGCCCGGGACGGCCCAGACCGTGCGCGTGATGCTGCGCAAACCCGCCGAGCTGGCCGAGGGCGAATACCGTTCGCACCTCCAGTTCGACAAGCTGCCCGAGGTCGAGGGCAAGGCCAGCATCGAGGGCCAGGGCAAAACTGCGACCCAGATCGGCGTGGTGCTCAATGCCCTGGTCGGTGCTTCGGTGCCGGTGATCGTTCGCCATGGCAACGGGGGCGCCACCGTGAAGCTGGCGGGGCTGGCCCTGGGCAAGGACGATGCCCGCCATGCACAGCTCGCGCTGCAGTTCGAACGCGAAGGCAACAGCTCGGTGTATGGCGACGTCAGCATCACCTTTACGCCCAAGAACGGCAAGCCGCACAGCCTGGCCCAGGTGGGCGGTATCGCGGTCTACACGCCGAACCGCGTGCGCAAGGCAACGCTGCCCCTGCAAGTGCCGGCCGGCGTGGCGCTGGCCGGGGGCACGATCGAGGTCAGCTATCGCGACCGGCCGGAGGCCGGCGGCAAGCTGCTGGCGCAGGCCAGCCTGAACCTGCCGTGAGTGCGCAGGGTGGCAAGTCCCGCCGGCCGGCGGGCTGCGCGGTGCCTGTTTCCTAGGCGCAGAGCCGGTGGGCCGGGCGCATCCGCGATCCATGGGGGCCTGTCGCACGAGTGTGATGCTCGCGGCGCTGGTCCTCCTGCCGGCAACGCTGGCCCCATTCCAGCCCGCCGCCGCGGCCGCCGTGGCACAACCCGCCCAGGCGAGCGAAGCCAACGAGGTCCTGCTCGAGGTCCGCCTCGGCAACCAGATACTGTCCGACGCCGTCTCGGCCTACGAGATCGGGCGCGACGTCTACCTGCCGCTGGGCGAGATGGCGCGCCTGCTGACCCTGGCCATCCGCGTCACGCCGGGCGAAGGCCGCGCCAGCGGCTATATCCTCACCGAGCAGCGCAGTTTCAGCATTGACGTGCAGGGGCGGGCGGTCGACATCGCCGGCTTGCGCGAAGAACTCGACCCGTCGCAAGTCAGGCTGGAGGGAGATGAAATCTACGTCGCCAGCCGGCTGCTGGCGCGCTGGCTCCCGGTCGACCTGGACCTCGACATGCCCAGCCTGGCCCTGAAGGTGCGCCCGCGCGAACAGTTGCCGCTGCAAGCGCGCCTGAAACGGCGCGAGCGCGGCAACCTGCCGGGTACGCCCGGCGGCTATATCGATCCCGGCTATCCGCGCCTGGTCACACCCTATCGCCTGGCCGATGTGCCTTTCATCGACCAGACGCTGGCGTTCGGGTTCGACCAGCGCGCGGGCGGACGTACCAACCAGGCGTCCTGGACCGCCTATCTCACCACCGATCTGCTGGGCATGGAAGCGGCGCTGTACGCCAGCCGCAGCCGCAGCCGCAGCCGGCACGACCGTTCGTCCGACCTGCGCCTGACGCTCGGCCGCAACGACCCGGACGGTGGCCTGTTCGGTCCCCTGGGGGCGCGCTCGGCCCTCATTGGCAGCGTGCCGCTGCCAGGCGTGGCCAACATCTCGAGCAGCAGTTCGACCGGCAACGGCGTTGCCCTCAGCAACCGTCCGCTCGACCAGCCGACCAGCTTCGACCGCCACACGCTGCAGGGCGATCTGCCGCCCGGCTGGGATGTCGAGCTGTACTACAACGATGCGCTGGTCGGCGTCCAGCAGCCGCGCCCCGATGGCAAGTACAGCTTCGAGGACCAGCCGCTCGCCTATGGCCCTAACGAATTCCGGCTGGTGTTCCACGGGCCGCTGGGGCAAATGCGCGTCGAGCGCCAGTCCTTCCTGCTGGAGCAGTCGGCGCTGCCGCGCGGCGCGCTGTTCTACGACCTGGCCGCCTACCGCGACGAGGACGGGCGCCAGCGCGCATTGGCCCAGTTCGAGTGGGGCATGAGCGAGCACCTGAATGCCACCGCCGGCTGGCAGCGCCTGCCCCTGTTCGACGCCATGCGCAGCTATGCCAACCTGGGCCTGCGCAGCTACTGGAACAGCGTCATCCTGACCGCCGACGCAGTGAGGGCCGACGACGGCGGCAGGCTGGCCCAGCTGGGATTGAAGACGCGGGTCGGCCACGTCGCGCTGTCGGCCAGCCGCGCCCGCCTCGACGGCTTCACCAGCGAATTCTTCACCCCGGCCGCCGACCCGGTACGCACCCGCGACGAGGTGCGCGCCGAAGGCGTGCTGGCAATCGGCAGCGCCAACTTCTTTCCGCTGTCGCTGCAGCTCAGGCGCGACGTGCTGGCCTCCGGCACCGAGCAGCGCGAAGTCCAGGGCCGCATGTCGGCCTACCGCAACGGCACCGCGGTCAGCAATGCGGTGCGCTGGCAGTCGACAGGCGGCACCGAGCGGGCCGACGGCGCGCTGCAGGTCAGCCGCCGGGTCGCCGGCGTCGGCATCACATGCCAGCTGCAATACACGCTGCGACCGGAGTCCTTGCTGAACAGTGCGGCCGTCTCGGCCGACTGGTACCTGGCGGACGGCTACATGTTGAACCTGGGCGTCACGCGCATGTTCCAGGACCGTGAAGTGCGCGCCACCGGGTCGCTCAACAAGAGCCTGGGCAGCTTCGGCCTTGGCGTGAGCGGTTTTTATTCGAGCCGCCACGAGTATGGCGTGGGTGTCCAGCTGTTCATGGCGATGGGGCTCGAGCCGCGCGGCAGGCGCCTCTTGCGGGAATCCCAGCCGATGGCCAACCTGGGTGCGGCCTCGATCCGCGTATTCCTCGACAAGAACCAGAATGGTGCGATGGACGAGGGCGAGGAGGGGATCGCGGGCGCCGGCTTCACCATCAATGGCGCCAACTACGGCGTGCGCACGGATGCGGACGGGGTGGCCTGGCTGCCCCGCCTGCCCGCCAGCCGGCACACCGACATCGGGCTCGACCCAAACACCCTCGAGGACCCGCAGTGGCAGCCGCGTGAACCCGGCGTGCGCATCGTGCCGCGCCCGGGTAAGGTCAGCCACGTCGATTTCGCCGTCAGCCTGACGGGCGAGGTGGACGGTACGACCTACCTTTTCAGCAAAGGCGCCCGGCGCCCGGTCGGCGATCTGCAGCTGGAACTGGTCGACGCCTCGCGCAAGGTGGTCGCCACCATCACCAGCGCCGCGGACGGCTATTACGTCATGACCGGCATCTTCCCTGGCGAGTATTTCCTGCGCATCGCGCCAGACCAGCTCAAGCGTCTCGGCCTGCTGGACTCCGGCATGCACATCATCACGATCGGGGCCGATGGCACCGTGCTCAACGGGCGCGACCTCGACGTGCGCAGCGCCGCCGAGGGATGACGGGTGTTTCCCTGGGTGTCTCCCTGTTCGGTCCGATTTGCAGGCCGGCTTCCGCAGCACCGGCGCGAGCGTTTACAATGGCCGGTTTGGCGCAACGCGGAGCACGGTGGCAGGCATGGCAAAACAATTCGATGTAGCAGTAATCGGCGCAGGCGCGGCCGGAATGATGTGCGCGGCCGTGGCCGCCCAGCGTGGCAAGCGCGTAGTCCTGATCGACCATGCCGAAAAGCTGGCCGAAAAGATCCGCATCTCCGGCGGCGGGCGCTGCAACTTCACCAACATCAACACCGGGCCGGCGAACTTCCTGTCCGAGAACCCGCACTTCTGTAAAAGCGCGCTGTCGCGCTACACGGCGCAGGACTTCCTGGCGCTGGTGAAAAAATACCGCATCGGCCACCACGAGAAGCACCGCGGCCAGCTGTTCTGCAACGATTCAAGCGAGCAGATCATCGCCATGCTGAAGGCCGAGTGCAGCGCGGGCGACGTCAACTGGCGCATGCCGTGCAAGGTGCTGTCGGTCGTGAAAGAGGGCGAGGGCTTCGTCGTCGCCACCGACCACGGCGATATCGCAGCCGAGAGCGTCGTGGTTGCCACCGGCGGCCTGTCGATCCCGAAAATTGGTGCGACCGACCTCGGCTATCGGCTGGCCACCCAGTTCGGCCTGCCGCTGGTCGAGCCGCGTCCGGGCCTGGTGCCGCTGACCTTCGACGGCCCGAGCTGGGCCCCGTTCGCGCCGCTGGCCGGCATCGCGCTCGAAGTGGACGTGTCCACCGGCTCCGGCAAAGGCAAGAACGCAAGGAATGTAAAAGGCGGCGGCCTGTTCCGCGAAGACCTGTTGTTCACCCACCGCGGCCTGTCGGGCCCGGCGATCCTGCAGATTTCCAGCTACTGGCAGCCGGGCACCCCGATCGTGCTCAACCTGCTGCCGGAAATGGATGTGGCCGAAGAACTGATCGGCTCGAAGACGACCGTCAAGAAGCAGATCGGCAACGTGCTGTCGCAATGGCTGCCGGCGCGCCTGGCCGAAGGCCTTCTGCTGGCCAACGGCTTCGCACTCGACGTGCGCCTGGCCGACCTGCCCGACGCCAAACTGCGGCAACTCGGCGACGCCATCAACCGCTGGGCCATCGTCCCGACCGGTTCCGAAGGCTACCGCAAGGCCGAAGTCACCCTCGGCGGCGTCGACACCCGGGCGCTGTCGCAGCAAACGATGATGGCCAAGGACGTGCCGGGCCTGTATTTCATCGGCGAAACCGTCGACGTCACCGGCTGGCTCGGCGGCTACAACTTCCAGTGGGCCTGGGCCTCCGGCTTCGTGGCAGGGCAGAGCGTTTAAACCAGCGAAAAGCCCCTGTATCAAATTCATCACACGCTCGTAATCTCTTCCACTGCTTCCCAAAAGCTGCTAGAATTTCGTTCTTCCCAAATCCAACGGTTTCATTTTTACATGACCACTATCCGCCTTAAAGAAAACGAGCCGTTCGAAGTCGCAATGCGTCGCTTCAAGCGCACCATCGAAAAAACCGGTCTGCTGACCGAACTGCGCGCACGCGAGTTCTACGAAAAGCCAACTGCAGAGCGCAAGCGCAAGCTGGCAGCTGCCGTGAAGCGCCACTACAAGCGCATCCGCAGCCAGCAACTGCCTAAGAAACTGTACTAAGACTGTCCAGCCGGCCTAGAACCGGTGACAGAGCAAAAGGCTCGTCCCCGCAGTCGAATCGGCCGCTAGGAAGTCCTGTGAACCCGCCCTGGTTGTTACCCCGGCGGGTTTTGTTGTTTGTACCCATTTACTTGAGGATGCCATGAGCCTGAAAGAACAAATCACGAACGACATGAAAGCGGCAATGCGTGCCAAGGAAGCCGGCAAGCTGAACACCATCCGCCTGATCCTGGCCGACATCAAGCGCAAGGAAGTCGACGAACAGATCGAGTTGAACGACGATCAGACCGTGGCTATCGTCGAAAAGATGATCAAGCAGCGCAAGGATTCGATCAGCCAGTTCGAAGCCGGCAACCGCCACGACCTGGCCGACATCGAAAAGGCCGAGCTGGCAGTGCTGGTGACCTACATGCCTGCCGGCCTGTCGGACGACGAGATCGCCGCCGAAGTTACCGCCGCCGTGGCCGCCTCCGGCGCCGCCGGTCCGCAGGACATGGGCAAGGTCATGGCCATCGTCAAGCCGAAGCTGGCTGGCCGCGCCGACATGACCGTCGTCTCGACCCTGGTCAAGAAGGCGCTCTCCGGCGCCTGACGCAACACAAGCGGGCTCTTTAATCCCATGATTGTTGCAAATCAACTTTGCAGCGAACGCTGCGGTATAGTCTGACCTTAGACAAACACTGTGTTAGCCCCGTGATCCCGCAATCATTCATTACCGATCTGCTCAACCGCGTCGACATCGTCGATGTGGTCGGTCGCTACGTCCAGCTGAAAAAAGGCGGCGCCAATTACATGGGGCTGTGTCCTTTTCACAGCGAAAAGTCCCCCAGCTTCACCGTCAGCCCCACCAAGCAGTTCTATCACTGCTTCGGTTGCGGCGCCCATGGCACCTCGATCGGTTTCCTGATCGAATACTCGGGCATGGGTTTCGTCGAGGCCGTCAAGGACCTGGCCCAGGGCGTCGGCATGGTCGTGCCCGATGCCGACGACAAGATCCCGCCCCAGCAGCGCGCCGCCCAGCAGGCCCAGTCGCAATCGATGACGGAAGCGCTGAGCCAGGCATGTGATTATTATCGCGCCCAGCTGAAAAGCGCCCCGAACGCCATCGCCTATTTAAAGAACCGCGGCCTCACCGGCGAAGTCGCCGCCCGCTTCGGCATGGGCTACGCGCCCTCGGGCTGGGACAACCTGCGCTCGGTCTTTCCCGACTACGACGCGCTGGCCCTGGTCGAATCGGGCCTGGTCATCGACCGCGTCGATGAAGACGGCAGCAACAAGAAACGCTACGACCGCTTCCGCGAGCGCATCATGTTCCCGATCCGCAACACGAAAGGGCAGGTGATCGGCTTCGGCGGACGCGTGCTCGACGGTGGCGAACCAAAATACCTGAACTCGCCGGAAACCCCGCTGTTCCAGAAAGGCTTGGAGCTCTACGGCCTGTTCGAAGCGCGCCAGGCGATCCGCGACGCCGGCTACGTGCTGGTGACCGAAGGCTATATGGACGTGGTCGCCCTGGCCCAGCTTGGTTTCCCACAGGCTGTTGCCACGCTCGGCACCGCCTGCACCAGCACCCACGTGCAAAAGCTGCTGCGCCAGACCGACAACGTCATCTTCAGTTTCGACGGCGACAAGGCCGGCCGCCGCGCCGCGCGCCGTGCGCTCGAGGCGTGCCTGCCACAGGTGAGCGACAACAAGACGATCCAGTTCCTGTTCCTGCCGGAAAAGCACGACCCGGACAGCTTCGTACGCGAGTTCGGCGCCGACGCATTCGCCCAGGAAATCAACGACGCCATGCCGCTGTCGCAATTCCTGCTGCGCGAAGTGACGGGCGAACACGACCTGTCGACGCCGGAAGGGCGCGCCCGCACCCAGTTCGATGCCAAGCCGCTGCTGCAATCGATGACGCCTTCGAGCCTGCGCCTGCAGATCGTGCGCGGGCTTGCCAGCCTGACCGAATCGACGCCGGCCGAGATCGAAAGCCTGTTTGAATTGTCCAAGCCTGTATCGGTTGCGCGCAAGGCGCCGCCGCGCCAGGGCCGGCCCGAGCCGGTCGGGCTGGAATTGCAGATCGAGCGGATCCTGGTTGCGCATCCGGCATTGGCGCTGAACCTCGACGAAGCGGCACTGCAAGCCTTCAACTTCTTTGGACAGGAATCGGCAGATGCCTTGCGCTACCTCGTTGGCATGGCGCAAGCGCTGGGCGAATACGGCAACTTTGCTGCCTTATCTGAACAGCTGAAGGAGGGCAGTGGCGCTTACGACGACATCATTGCCAAGATCGCGTCAGAGGACGAATCCGACCCTGACGCTGAACGTATTGTCTTGGCCAGTGCCGTGAGACAAATCAAGAAAAACGCCTTGAATGAGGAGTTAAAGCAGTTGTTTTCGAAGGGTCTGGCCCCAGATCAGGTGAGCACTCGCTATCGTGAAATCACGGCCCAGCAGCAGCTCTTGGCCCGCGAAGAGGCGGAGTCAGCAACACTGCGCTAGGCCCTTGTTGCGAAAGCGACAAGCGGCCTGTGTTCGACTGGAAAAAGAAGGGGTGCGTGCTATAATAAAACGCTAACTATTGCAACCTTTGAAACGACTTTCGTGTCCAAAGGGGCGTGGAGTTTCAGTTAGCGCAGCAGTGTTGTACGCTGTATGCAGCGTGATGTAAGGTAACAAAACTTTATCTTTAACCATCGTAAAGTTAGTCGTTGTGACATCGAAAGCGCCTGTGCCAACTAAGAAACCCGAACCCATCGTGGCTGCCAAAACCACCAGAACGTCCGCCAAGGCGGACAACGCACAAGACAAGGCGGAAGTGCGCACTGCAACTTCAACTGCAGTGGGCGCCGCGCCAGTCGTGAGCCAGACTACCGATGCCGCCACATTGGCCGCCATCGATACGTCGGGCTACGTGCTGCCATCCGTGAAGGTCCCGGGCCGCCGCGGGCGCAAGCCAAAGGAATTTACGCCCGAGAACGAAGAAGTCGCTGCCCTGAATGCCGTCGAACGCGCCGAACTGAAAGCCGTTGACAAGGCCAAGGCCAAGGACCGCAAGGCCAAAGAAAAAGCCCTGCTGAAAGACGCGTTCTCGGCCGACACCGAAGCGAGCGAAGAAGAAATCGAGATCCGGCGCCAGAAACTGAAGGCGCTGATCAAGTCCGGCAAGGAACGCGGTTTCCTCACCTACGCGGAAATCAACGACCACCTGCCTGAAAACATCGTCGATCCGGAAGCGATCGAAGGCATCATCGGCACCTTCAACGACATGGGCATTGCCGTGTACGAACACGCGCCCGATGCCGAAACGCTGCTGCTGTCCGACAATGTCGCCACCGTCACGAGCGACGATGAAGCCGAGGCCGCCGCTGAGGCTGCCCTGTCCACCGTCGACTCCGATTTCGGCCGCACCACCGACCCGGTCCGCATGTACATGCGCGAAATGGGTTCGGTCGAGCTGCTGACGCGCGAAGGCGAAATCGAAATCGCCAAGCGCATCGAAGACGGCCTGCGCGACATGATCCAGGCCATTTCCGCCTGCCCGGTCACGATCGCCGAAATCATCTCCGCCTCCAAGCGCATCGAAGCCGACGAAATCAAGATCGACGAAATCGTCGACGGCCTGGTCGACGAGGATGGCGCGGAAGACACCCCTGTCGCCGCCGTCGCCCCGACCGCTGAAGGCGACGAGGACGAAGAAGAAGACGCAGCCGACGAAGAAGAGGGCGAGGAAGAAGAAGCCGCCGCCAGCACGGGCGCTGCCGGCTACTCCGCCGAGCAGCTCGAAGCGCTGAAGAATTCCGCCCTGGAAAAGTTCAGCACCATTGAGCAGCAGTTCGACAAGATGCGCAAGGCCTACGAGAAAGAGGGCTACAACTCGAAAGCCTACATCAAGGCCCAGGAAACGATCTCCAGCGAACTGCTGGGTATCCGCTTCACTGCCAAGGTCGTTGAAAAGCTGTGCGACACGCTGCGCGGCCAGGTCGACGAAGTGCGCCACATCGAAAAGCAGATTCTCGATGTCGCCGTGAACCGCTGCGGCATGCCGCGCGCCCACTTCATCAAGGTCTTCCCGGGTAACGAGACGAACCTGGAATGGGTCGACGGCGAAGTCAATGCCGGCCACGCCTACAGCGCCATCCTCGGCCGCAACATCCCGACGATCAAGGAACTGCAGCAACGCCTGATCGACCTGCAATCGCGGGTCGTGCTGCCGTTGCCGGACCTGCGCAACATCAACCGCCAGATGGCGGCCGGTGAAATGAAGGCGCGTAAAGCCAAGCGCGAGATGACCGAGGCCAACCTGCGCCTCGTGATCTCGATCGCCAAGAAATACACCAACCGCGGCCTGCAATTCCTCGACCTGATCCAGGAAGGCAACATCGGCCTGATGAAGGCGGTGGACAAGTTCGAATACCGCCGCGGCTACAAGTTCTCGACCTATGCGACGTGGTGGATCCGCCAGGCCATCACCCGCTCGATCGCCGACCAGGCGCGCACCATCCGTATCCCGGTGCACATGATCGAGACCATTAACAAGATGAACCGTATCTCGCGCCAGATCCTGCAAGAAACCGGCGCGGAACCGGACCCGGCGACGCTCGCGATCAAGATGGAAATGCCGGAAGACAAAATCCGGAAGATCATGAAGATCGCGAAAGAGCCGATTTCGATGGAAACGCCGATCGGCGACGACGACGATTCGCATCTGGGCGACTTCATCGAGGACAACAACACGCTGGCCCCATCGGATGCGGCCTTGCACGCCTCGATGCGCGGCGTGGTCAAGGACGTGCTCGACTCGCTGACCCCGCGCGAAGCGAAGGTGCTGCGCATGCGCTTCGGCATCGAGATGTCGACGGATCACACGCTGGAAGAGGTCGGCAAGCAGTTCGACGTCACTCGCGAGCGCATCCGCCAGATCGAAGCCAAGGCCCTGCGCAAGCTGCGCCACCCGTCGCGCTCGGACAAGCTGAAGAGCTTCCTGGAAGGCAGTAGCTGATTTCGCCCGCTGACTTCAGCTAACCCTTGACGGCTCTACACTAAACACAATATCCTCTCGCCACTTCGTTCGGGACACCGCAGCGCGGTGGCGAGATTTTTCTTCCCATCTGTAACGAGTTTGGGCCTCTAGCTCATGCCTGGTTAGAGCAGCGGACTCATAATCCGTTGGTGCCCGGTTCGACTCCGGGGAGGCCTACCAATAATCAATGACTTAGCCCGACTATTCGTCGGGCTTTGTTTTTTCTGCCCCATTATGTAAGGCGTAAGACCTTTTCTGAGCAGTCATGCTGGGGAGAATGCACGCCAGCTCGGTTGCCCACTCTAGGTCGTTCTCACGTGATTTTTCGATAGCCTTGCGGCTCGTTTTACCTGCGGGTGATGGAGAGGTCCTGATAATGCTTATCGACTTCAGCCTCGCTCTAAATTCCGAGGGTGGCTGATGGCGGCGTTTCCCATGACCCCTCCGCCAAGACTTGGCGCGGTTTATTGGAGTAATTTTCACCCGTTCACAAGGGCCGAGGCCGAGCGAATTATATGTGCCTGCAACTAGTTACCGACTCAGAGAAGGCTGACGAGTCCGCAAGTCCAGAGCCACTACCTTGATGTGCTTTTCATTGAGCAACTGTTTCAGCTTCGCCCAATCTGCCTCATTCAAGCGCAACAGGCGGTCCACCCGTTCAATCAAAAGAATGTCACCGGCGGAAACTAGTTCTCTAATGCTATCATCTCTTATATAAATCACGATTTCGATCGCAGTACGCAAACCATTACGTGCTGCTGCTATCGAACCAATGCGGAATTTTGCCGCTCTGGCAAATCATCATTTAAACCTTGTTAGCTCGCTATAACCTGAGTATTGCATCGGAATGCCAACCAAGGTGGTGAGCTGTGTGATTAGGGTCGCAGTTGCTTATCTACGTTCCGTTGACTCCCTACAAGATTTTGCCTCTTCTTCGGAAAAATCGATAGAGACGATCTTAAGCAGACCACTAGCAATCGCAGGTTCAAAGGTTTCGAAAATGCGATCTATCGAAAAGGCATTTCTAGGAGGCTCTTCGCCTGGTAGCATCATGAGCAGGAGATCAAGGTGTGCATCGGCACGCTTGGCTAAGCGATAATGATTGATCTTGGACAGCATCATATACAAGCGTTCGCGGAACGTTGGGCTAAAGAAGTCATTCGGGCGAACTTCTAAGAAGATCTCATGACCTTGGTCTTTTAAATAGCCGTCAAAGATAATCTGTTGGTTGCTGATGGGATCGATGCCTTGGAACTGGTTGACCATCTTTGCGCCGGTTATTAAGTTTGAGGGGTGGATTGACCTAAGCTGCATGTACTTTTGTAGGGCAATCTCTTCGGCTTTACCCCAGTTCACGCGCAGACGTGCTTGCGCTGAATGTGGAGGCACCGTTATAGCTTCCGTGGTTTGTTTTGCTTCCGTTGTTTGTTCGCGCACCTCCTCCTCGCTAGCTTTGCGAACTGAGGGGGCTGCAGCGTGATAATCACCATACACATTAGTATGGTTCTGATTTTGGGACTGCGTATTCGAGACGGATATCAGCTGAGAGAGAAGTTGATCGTTTTGCTTCTCAAGCTTCTCTACTTCCTTCTCCTTCTTCTTGGCCTCTCTCGATATTGAGATGAGCTTACCAACTGAGAAGTTATCAAATGACTCAGCGAGAACGAGAACCAATATGAGACATAGCAGGGTAATGATGCCTGAGCTTACATCTCCTTTTGGCTCAATCCAAAGAAAGCGGAAACCAATCATTGCCGTTAACAGAAGACAAAAGAGTGAAATTAGCACCCTTACAAACCAATTCGTCTTATTTGTGTTGATTTGTTCCATGGTTTTTAATTATGTGATGAAGTATTGTTCATTAAAAATTGCCGCTGGTTTTGCCCAGAAGGTCCTCTGTAAAGCGCATGAAAGATAGAGCACGATTGGCATGACTGCGACGTTTTTTTCGTTCCAGTCCAGTTATGAAGGTAGATAATCCCGTGAAGGATGGACAGTTCCACCTTGTTAAAGAACTGCTCCAGTGTAGAGAAGAAATGTAGTTATTGCAACAAGACAGGCAATTACATTAGGTTTGGTAGGTGGAACACTCCTGGTGGTGCTCCCGAATGTACGTATGATGCGGGGTCGGTTTGTACAATTGGCGAAGCTCGTTTAAACGCTTTGTTGGATTCACTGAAATAAGAGACTCACCAGCGAAGCGTTTGCAGAAACCTTGGGCAAAGTTGAACAATGCTCTAAGGAACCGCATGGCTATGTCAGCTTGGCCCTCTCCCGGATGCTTCAAGCGCCTACCATATTGGGTTCTATCTCTGTGACGGAAAGACGATGCCAGTCTTGAAAGTAACGTCTTAGGTACGAATGATAGTCAGCAGGCGTCCTGGACGTAGTAGCTTGTGGTCAATGTAAATGTTGAACACTTCTTTTCCAGTGTTTGCCTCAGCCTTTCGATCCCTTTGGTCCTCCTGTGGGTCTTGGCCTTGCGACATCTGGAGCAGCATCTCTCAGGCACGTTTGCGGGCCTTCTCGGCAGTGTAGTGGCATGACGGCTTACGGTTCTTCTAACTTCCTTGCCGTTAACGCGCGCCTGCACGCGCCTCCGCCTTAGTCAGGTCCACCAAGCCGCTCGTCACGCAGGTGCTGCCACAGCACAAAGGGCGCTCGCGCTGCGCATCCGATTCGCATGCAAACCTTGTGCTCGTCTTACTCCGGGATGTCGAAGATCGATACCATTTCCCTGACGGCGACGGCTGAGCTTCCTTCTGCCCGCGCAAACCTGTTTTTATCCTTCCCTTTCATCCGCTTCCGACGCAAGGAGAGCGCATGTTTCCGATCGACCCGCATTGACCAGGGTGTGACATGGAAAAACTCGACCCATCACGCGTACAGGCCTCCCTTGCCACGCTCCCCGACTGGACCCTCGACGCGGCCTGCAACGCCATCCACCGCAAGTTCCTGTTTGACGGTTTCGTCGAGGCTTTTGCCTTCATGACGCAGGTCGCCCTCGCTGCGGAGAAGCGCAACCATCATCCGGAGTGGAGCAACGTCTACAACAGGGTCCACATCACCCTGACGACGCACGACGCCGGCGGACTGACGCAACTTGATATCGAACTGGCACGTTACATCGACGCGGTAGCGCAACGCTTCGCGCTGCGCGGCGACGAATCCTGAGTTCCAACCTTCGCAAGAGACGCCCATGGAACTGCTTCTTGAGAGGGATACAATCGCCCCGGCCGCCGCGAGCGGCGGCGAGCGCGGCGACTGGACGATCGACCAGCAATGGGATCGCTACACCGCGCAGGAACATCTCGTGTGGAAAACCCTGTACGAGCGGCAGGCCAGCATGCTGGCAGGGCGTGCCTGCGATGCCTTCCTGGCGGGCATGCGCGCCTTGTCCATCGGGTCAAGCGGGATTCCGGATTTCCGGCGGCTGAGCGAGCTGCTGATAAGGCAAACCGGCTGGCAAGTGGTTGCCGTACCGGGACTCGTGCCGGACGAGGTGTTTTTCGAGCATCTGGCCAAGCGCCAGTTCCCGGCGGGACAGTTCATCCGCAAGCCGGAACAGCTCGACTACCTGCAGGAACCCGATGTCTTCCATGATGTGTTCGGCCACGTCCCGCTATTGACGAACCCGGTGATCGCTGATTACCTCCAGGCCTACGGGGTGGCCGCCTTGCAGGCGAAGGAACGTGGGGTGCTGGCGCTGCTCGCGCGCGTTTACTGGTACACCATCGAATTCGGCCTGGTCGAGCAAAAGGACGGGCTGCGCCTGTACGGCGCCGGCATCGTGTCCTCGTACGCAGAGTCGCTTTTTGCGCTCGACTCGGCGTCGCCCAACCGCATCCGCTTCCGGCTGCCGCGCGTCATGCAGACCGATTACCGCATCGACGACTTCCAGGAAACCTATTTCGTCATTCGCGACCTGGACGAGTTGCTGGCACTGGCGCACACCGATTTTGCGCCGCTGTATGCTCAGGTGCGGGGCCTGGAGGCACTCCAGCCCAGGGCAGTCCTGCCCGACGATGTGCTGCTCAACGCAGGCACCGGCACTTATCACCGGGCAAGGATATGAGCGATCGACTGGCAACGGGCCGGTTCGACGACCGCACGGTCATGATCACCGGCGCGAGCGGCAACCTTGGCAGGGCTGTCGCGCAGGCATTCGCGCACTGTGGCGCCCAGTTGGTCCTGCTCGACCGCACCAAGCCCCAGCCGGGAGAGATGCCCGGTGAAGCACAGGACCGGCACTTGCACTTGTCGGCGGACCTGCTCGATGCCGAAGCAGTTCGCCGCGCGACACACGATGCGCTGCAACGTTTCGGACGCATCGATGTATTGTGCAACCTTGCTGGCGGCTTCGCGATGGGGCAGCCGGTGCATGAAACGGGCGATGCCTACTTCGATGCGCTGTTCGGCATCAACGTGCGCACCATGCTCAACGGGGTGCGTGCTGTTGTCCCGGCAATGATCGGCGCGGGGCAGGGCAGGATCGTGAACGTTGCTGCACTGTCGGCGCAGCGCGGCGCCGCGCTGATGGGCAGTTATTGCGCGAGCAAGGATGCCGTCATCCGGCTCACGGAATCGATGGCTGCGGAATTGCGCGACCGGCATATCAATGTCAACTGCGTTCTGCCGAGCATCATCGACACGCCCGAAAACCGCGCCGCCATGCCAGGCGCCGACGCCACACGGTGGGTGGGCGCCGATGCACTCGCCGACGTGATCGTGTTCCTGGCCTCGGATGCTGCGCGGGCCTTGCACGGCGCTGCGATTCCGGTGGCAGGCAGGGCCTGAGAATCTCGACGAAGCGCCGGCCGCTGCGACTGCACGATCTGGGGCGCAATCCTCAGCCAGCTCAAGCGGCTTTTTGTTGTTAATTGCTCGTCAGTGACAAAGCGTGAGTTTTGGCAACCCCTTGTGCTGTCACAATTGTGCTTCGATCAGTTCAGTACCGGCGCTTGACGTCAACACCATGGACATCCATCCGCTCACAGGCGAGTTCCTGCGCGCCTCGAAGGAAACGTCCTTCCTCGAGCACAAGCAGGAACAGACCCGGGCATTGCTGGGCTTTACGCTGACTTTCTGCACCGTGTTCTACCTCGGCTTTTTCGCGACCGACGTCGCGGCGCTCGGCTGGGGGCCCGCGGCTTTGTCGCTGCTGGGCGCGCGCGTGCTGGTCGCCCTGACTGCCGGCACCTGCGCCTGGCTGGCCTGGCGCCGGCCCCTGTCGGTGCGCGCGACACGGCTGGTCGCGACGATTGCCGAAAGCGTAGCGCTCGGGTGCTTCATGTTCATCACCGTGCAGCGCCCGGCCGAATTCCACTGGCATGCGATGTCGCTGGCGATCATGCTGGTGGTCGTCTATCTGTATATTCCCAACCGGCTTTCTTACGCTTCAGCGATTGCGATGCTGGCGACGGCGGGCTTTGTGCCGCTCGCCGCGCAGCACAGCGCCATGTCGTTCGCCGACACCCTGACCATGGGGATGCTGCTGGTGCTGGTCAACACCTTCGGCTTCCTGGCGGCGCGCCGCTACAACCGTGTAGCGCGCGAGGAGTTCCGTTCGCACGCCGTGCTGAAATACGCAGCCGAACGCGACCACCTGACCGGCTGCTTCAATCGCCGCTACCTGCACTACCAGCTGATGGGCGAACCGGGGCAGGAGGGCGCAAAGCCCTGGCTGACGATCATCCTGTGCGATATCGACCGTTTCAAGCAGATCAACGATACCCACGGTCACGGGGACGGCGACATCGTGCTGCGCGGGTTTGCGCACATGCTGCAGGCCGCGACGCGCGAGCCGCTCGAGAGCGTGGTGCGTTACGGCGGCGAGGAATTCCTGCTGGTCTTGCCCGGCACCGACCTGGGCGATGGCGTGCGCCTGGCCGAACGCCTGCGCCAGACGTTTGCCGCGACCGAGCTGGTGGCGTCCGACGGGGTCCCCCGGCTGCGCGCGACGGCAAGCTTCGGCGTCGCGAGCGTCCACCTCGCCCAGGCAGGGTTCACCGACCCGATGCGCGACGCCATTGCCGCCGCGGACGACCTCATGTACCAGGCAAAACGCAACGGACGCGACCGGGTCGAATACCTGCAGCTTGGCGCACTTGCACAGGCCAGCTGATCCGGCTTCACTTGCGCTCCCCGTTCCCCTCGCTCCCGTCCTGGGGCAAGACTGCCGCCAGCACCCCGTGCTTATCGAGCGCATAGCGCTGCAAATCCCCCGCCAGGAACAAGTTCCCACTGTATTCGGCCCGCGCCTCTTCTTCGAGGTGCGCCATCGACAGGGCGCCGCTGCCTTCCTGGTAGCGCGGGCTGAAATGGGTCAGCACCAGGTTCGGGATGCCCGCCTCGCTGGCGAATGCCGCGGTGGCGCGCGCCGAGCTGTGTTGCGGGCCGGGGCCGACCTTCTGCAATATCTCTTCCGTGTAGGTCGCCTCGTGCACAAGCACCTGCGCGCCCTGCGCTTGCATTGTCAATAACGAGGGCGTGTCGTTGTCGCCGGCGACGATGATCTTGCGCCGGGCGCGGGTGGGCAGGATGTAGTCGCTGCTGCGCGCGACCCGGCAGTCGGGCAAGTCGATGTCTTCGCCGCGCTGGAGCTGGCCCCAGCCGGGGCCGGAGGGCACGCCGTCGCGCTCCAGCTTGGCTGATGTCGAGCTTGCGCTCAATGGCTTTTTCGGTGAAGGCGAAGGAGAACGAGGGCACGCGGTGCGACAGCTCGGCCGCCTCCACCAGCACATCCGGCAGCGTGCCGATGCTCCAGCCGTGTTCGATGTGGTGGAACTCGAGCGGGTAGGGCAGGCGCAGTTCGGTGCTCTCCATCACGCCGCGCACGAAACGCTCGACCGCCGGCGGGCCCGCGATCAGCAGGGGCTCGATGCGGTTCAGCAGTCCCGCGCTGGCCAGCAGCCCGGGCAGGCCATAGCAGTGGTCGCCGTGGATGTGCGTGATGAAGATGGCCCGCAGGCTCATCGGCGAAAAATTCGTGCGCAGGATGCGGTGCTGGGTGCCTTCGCCGCAATCAACCAGGTACCAATGCTTCGCCCCGCTCGTGCGCAGGGCGAGCCCGGAGACGTTGCGGGTCCTGCTGGGCGTGCCGGAGGAGGTGCCCAGGAACTGGAATTCCATGGTGTGGCGGCAGGGTTGAATGATTGATGCGATTATGGCCGAAAGCCGCGGCCGCGGTCGCCGCCCTGGATCACGGCGTCTTGTCCACGGGGCGCAGCGTTGGGAGGTAGCGCCACAAATAAATGCTGACGGCGCAGCCAACCGCAAGCAGGCCGAGGCGCAGGCCGAGGTGCTCGAAGCGCACGAACGAATACGCGAGCGACGACCACATCATCGCCAGCGCGACGATTTTTGCCTTCAGCGGAATCCCGTTCCCGGCCTCGACATTGCGCAGGTAGACGCCGAACACGCGGTGATGGATCAGCCAGCGGTGCAGGCGGGTCGAGCCGCGCGCGAAACAGGCCGAGGCCAGCAGCAGGAAAGGCGTCGTCGGCAGCAGCGGCAGGAACAGGCCGACGACGCCCAGCAGCAAGGCCAGCACGCCGGCGATGTTGAGCAGGGTTTTCAAGGGCGAGCTAAGCATGGCCTCATTATGCCGAAACCGTTGTGGTGAAAGAAAATTTCATTGGCTGCCTTCCATTGGGCGGCCGGTGCTTATTTTCGCCCCAGTGTGCTGCGGCGTCTTGCCCTCTTCCTGGTGGTGGCCTTACCGCTGGTGTGGCTGGTGGTGGTCCGCGAGCGCAGCCAGCTCGGCGATATGGCGCGCGACGAAAGCCATCGCAATGTCCAGAACCTGGCCCGTCGCCGAGCGCCCAGGGCATTGTCGACGCCCAGGGCACGCGCTGGATCCTGGCGCGCGGCCAGGACTGCGGCGAGGATGCCGACTCGCTGCTGCGCAGCGCCGACGGCGCGATGTACGAAGCCAAGCTGCTCGGGCGCGGCTGTGTGGCCGAGTGCACGGCGCAGTCGCAGCTGGCGGGGCCGCGCATGGCGCCGCGCATCGGCCTAACCCGCTCTGCGGCGCGCAGCGACATATGAAGCGGTTCAGGCCTTGACTGGACGTTGCTGCAAACTACTTCCCGAGTCCGGTCCGCCCTGCCGCATGCCTTCCATCACGAAACCGCTGGCCGGCATGGCCGGCATGTGCGCCAGGCTGATGGCCAGGTCCTGCTGAGGAACGTCGTAGTCGATTTCCGAAGCCAGCAGGCGCAGCGCCGACTTGGTCAGTTCGCCGGTCAGAATTTCGCCGGGGCAGCGATGCCCCTGGGCATAGTCGCCGCCGCCCTGCGGGATCAGGCCGAAGCCGCTGTCCTGCCAATCCTTGAAGCGCTCCGGGCGGAACACCTCGCCGTCGCTCCAGGTGGGCGGGTGGCGGTTGGTGCCGTAGGTGTCGAGCAGGACCCAGTCGCCTTTGTCGAACACCAGTCCATTCCATTCGAAGGAGGCGAGCGCCCGCCCGCCGACGGCCGGGAAGAAGGGGAAATAGCGCCGCACTTCCTGCACGAACATGTCCATGTCTGCGTCGTTGCCAGAGGCCAGGCGCGCGCGCCATTCCGGATAGCTGTGCAGCGCCAGCGCACCGAACACGATGTAGCGCGCCACCGCGACCACCGGCCGCAACACGTTGATCAGTTCGGTGGCCGCATCGTCGGTCGACAGCACTTCGCCGTCGGCATCGAGGTGGAAGGCGATGGCGGCCAGCGGGCTGTTGATGTCGACCGGGCGGCCCATGCGCACCGCCTGGATGTGATCGCGCGCCCAGGCTTCGGTATGGCGGCGCAGCGACTTGCCCATCCAGTTGCGCGGGCCGACGGCGCCGGCGCCCTCGATCATGGCCGAGAATTCGGCGGTCCGCAGCACTTCTTCCTCGACACTGGCGAGCGGCACGCCTGCCCAGGCGCAGGCGGCCCGGCACAGCACGGCCTGCGCTTCCTGGATCAGGACCACGCGGCGCAGGCGCGGCCAGCGCTCGAAACGGGCGCGCCACTCGGCTTGCGCCAGCGCCACCAGGCGCGCACGGCTGTCGGGTGTTTGCAGCGACATCATCATCGCCTTGCGCACCTGGTGCATGTCGCCGTCGAGCTGCTGGGCGCTGCCCTTGCCCTGCAGCAGTCCCAGCGCATTCGGCGGAATCGCGCGGCGCCGCGTGAAGCGGCCGGGCTGGTAGAACATGCGCGCAGCCGCTTCGCCGCGCACGCAGACGACGCGCTGCAGCATCAGGCGGGTGCTGAAAATATCGGAACCGAGCGCATCGCAGCGGTTGCCGATGAAGAGGTAGCCTTCGCTCAAGAGCGCAACCGTGTTGTCGAAGCCGGGAGCCTGGGGAATGGCCTGGTGGACGGACAAGGCGGGCGGGTGGGGCAAGGTCATGGTGGTCTCCTTTTGCTCCGAGTGTGCCAGAGCCCGCGTGCGCGCTATGTGCGCTGGCGCTCGTATGGCAGGGTTGTGGTGGTTTTTACAACGGCTGGCGGCGTGGAGGCGGCGGGATTGGCGACGAGCCGGTAACAAGTGCTGTGGCCGCTGCAGTGGTTTTGCCGTCTTATTCGGTGTCAGGCGCGCTGCACGGCGGCGCGGGAACCGGCGCCCGGCGCCATGCTCAAAGTAACAATGATCGGTATTCATCCGCCGGTATGGATCCGCGCCACAGGAGGCACCATGAGCCGCTACCGCAAGCGCTTGCCCCAGCTCGGGGGCGGGCTGTTCCTGGCCGACGCCGGGCTGGAAACAATGCTCACCTTCCAGCAAGGTTTTACGCTGCCCTCGTTCGCTTCCTTCGTGCTGCTGCGCGAGCAGCCGGGGCAGGCGGCGCTGTTCGCGTATTTCGAGCGCTTCGCGCGCCTGGCGCAGGAAAACGGCACCGGCCTGGTACTCGAAACGCCGACCTGGCGCGCCAACCCCGACTGGGGGCGTGCGCTCGGCTATACCGAGCTGGCGCTGGCCGAGGCCAATCGGGCGGCTGTGGCCCTGGTTGCCAAAGTGCGCGCCGCCTGGGACGCGCCGGGACGACCAGGAGTGGCCCTGCCGATCGTCATCAGCGGCAATATCGGTCCGCGCGGCGACGGCTACCGGGCCGACCATCGCATGGGTGCAGCCACCGCGCGCGACTACCACCTGGCGCAGATCGCCACCTTTGCCGCCACCGAGGCCGACATGGTGTCGGCCTTTACCATCACCTATCCGGACGAAGCGATCGGCATCGTCGACGCGGCAGCCGCCTGCGACATGCCGGTGGCGATTTCGTTCACGCTCGAAACCGATGGCCGCCTGCCGTCCGGCGACACGCTGGCCGAGGCGATCACCCGCACCGACCTCGAGACCGGCGGCTATGCCGCCTATTACATGGTTAATTGCGTGCATCCAACCCATCTCGAGCCGGCGCTGCTCGAACCCGGCCCCTGGCGCGAGCGCCTGCACGGGCTGCGCGCCAACGCCTCGCGCCGCAGCCATGCCGAACTCGACGATGCAACCGAACTCGACGACGGCGACCCGGAAGAACTCGGCGACGAGTACCTGGCCCTGCACACGGTACTGCCGCAGATGAATGTGGTCGGCGGCTGCTGCGGCACCGACGAGCGCCATGTCGGGGCGATCGCGCGCTGCCTGACCGGGCGCGCGGCGCCGGCGGCAACGGCGTGATGCGGCGCTTGTGCCAGATACTTAGGCCGGCGGCGCCGTGCCCGCCGCACCTGTGTGCCGCGGCAAATAAATGCTGATGGTCGTGCCTTCCCCGGGCACGCTGGCGATGCGGATGTGGCCGCCGCTCTGCTTGACGAAACCATGCGCCATCGACAGCCCGAGGCCGGTGCCCTTGCCTTCGGGCTTGGTCGTGAAGAAGGGCTCGAAGGCGCGCTCGATGACTTCGGGCGGCATCCCTTCGCCGGTGTCGGAGACGGCAATCAGCACGTACTCGCCCGGATCGATTTCCGGATCGGCCAGGGCAGCGATGCTGGCGGCATCGAGGTTGCCCAGCGTGATGCTGACCTTGCCGGCGCCCTCCATGGCGTCGCGCGCATTGATGACCAGGTTCAGGATCACGTTCTCGAGCTGGTTCGGGTCGACCAGCGTGTTCCACAAGCCATCCCGGCGCGCCAGTTCGATCGCGATCGACTCGCCGGCGGCGCGCTGCAGCAGGCTGTCCATGCGCTCGAGCAGGTCGCCGACGTTCACCACGCTCGGGTGCAGCGGCTGGCGCCGGGCAAAGGCGAGCAGCTGCGCCGACAGTTTCGAGCCGCGCTCCACCGCGTCGAGGATATTGCGCAGGCGCTTTTCCGCGTTGTTGCCGGACCTGAGCATCAGTTGCACATTCGCGCTAATGATGTGCAGGATGTTGTTGAAATCGTGCACCACCCCGCCGGTCAGCTTGCCGACCGCTTCCAGCTTTTGCGAGCGCGCCAGCGCCGTGCGCGCTTCGTCCAGCCGCGCCCGGCGCAAGCCTTCGCGCGCCTCGGCCTCGCGTCGCGGCGTGATGTCGCGGACAAAAGCGCTGGCGCCATGGCCGACGTCGGCGGGCAGGGCGGCGGCGACGATCTCGACCGGGACAAGGTGGCCGTCGCGGTGGCGCGCCACGGTCTCGGCCGGCTCGCCCATTACCAGCGGGCCGCCCTCGCACGCGAATTGCGCAAAGCCGCGCTCGTGCGCCGCGCAGGTGTTCGGCGGCACCAGCAATTCGCCGATCTCGCGTCCCAGCGCCTCGGCCTCGCTCCAGCCGAACAGTTTCACGGCTTGCGGGTTCCAGTCGGTCACGCGGCCTTCGCCATCGATGGCGATGAAGGCGTCGTAGGTGTTGCGCAGGATGACGTCCATGCGCCTGCGCCCGGCCTCGTTGCGCTCGTACGACTGGCGCAGCTCCAGCGTCATCGCGCGCGCCAGCTGCATTGCACGCCGGCGCTCGCTCGCGAGCAGCCAGACGACCAGGCTGAGCAGAAATGCGAGGACCACGCCGGTGATGGCGATGATGCGCGGGCGGTGGGTGTCGCGCTTGGCCTCGAAGGTCGGCGACGAGGCAATGTCGAGCGTCCATTGGCGGCCCGAAATCGTCAGGGGCAGGGTTTGCCGGAACAGCGGGCGGCGCCACGCGGTGGCGTCCTGCGAGCGAAACAGCAAGGCATCGGGATCGGGACGCGCGCCGTCGTAGACGGCGACCTGCAGGTCGGCCGCATGGGTGCCGCCGACGCCGCGCATCAGGTCGGCCATCCGGAAGGGCGCATACACCCAGCCGACGATCGCGGCGCGGCGCTGCTCGCCCGTCGTCGTCGGCATGCCGGAACGATACACCGGCACGTACATCAGGAAACCCGGCTGGGCATTGCGGCCCTCCTGCAGCAGCACCACCTTGCCCGACAGGGCCGCGGCGCCGCTGTCGCGCGCGGCATTCATCGCCGCGCGGCGCACCGGCTCGCCATACATGTCGTAGCCGAAGGCGCGCAGGTTGCGGCCGGCGAAGGGCTCGATATGCGTGATCGCCGTGTAGACCTCGCGCGTCGCCTCGGGTGTTACCCGGTAGTCGGTGAAGCCCTGCCGGCGTACCGCTGCCTCGTGCGCCGCCAGCTGCTGGCGCGGGATGATGCTGGCCACGCCGAGCGCCTCGATGCCGGGGAAATGTTCCTGCAAATTCTGGATCTGGAAATAATCGGCGAACTCGCGCCGGCTGACGTCGACCCGCCCGCGCATGAAGCCCCGCGTGCCGCGCAGCACCTGCTCGTAGACCGCCATCCGGCGCACCATGTTGGTGGCGAGGTCGCGTGCCCGGTACTCGAACTGGGCGGCGAGGTCGGCGTCCTCGTCGCGCCGCGCGCCGTTCCAGGCGCCCCATGTAATTGCCAGCGACACCAAAAAAACCGTTCCGGCCAGCACCAGGGGCCCCCATCCCCGGTCGGCAGGTGAGCCGGGGATGGGGCGGGTCTCGTCGGGTTCTGGACGCTGCATGTAGTTTGTAGTCGTAGGCGGCGCTGGCCGCGGCGATAGTGGAGGGCTGGGCCGGGCGTTCCCTGGAGAGCGGCTGGAACGCCAAGCATACCGGGCGATCCTGCTCCGGGGCGCACGGATGGGTGCTCTCCTGGCACGGATGCCACCGTTTCACAGCGCTATGATCGCAGGGTGACGCCCGCTGCCGCCGAAGCGCCGGTGCTACAATCGCCCCTCGAATGAACCCATCCTTTTCCATCCTTGGCCACCGCCCGTTTCCCGCCCTGGCCGGCGCCGCGCTGCTGGTGCTGCTGTGGGCCGCGCTGGCGCCCCTGCGCGAACCGAGCCACGAGCGCAACTTCACCTTCCCGCGCATGCAAGACGGCCAGCGCTCCCTCGCGCTGCCGCGCGAGCTGCGCCTGACCCTCGGCGTGCAGGACGTCCTGCTGCTGCGCAACCTCGACCGCAAGCCGCACGTGTTCGGCCCCTTGCAACTGCGTCCCGGCCAGGAAGTGCGCCTGCCGTTCGAGCAGGCGGGGACCTTCCCCTATGCCTGTCCGGACGTGGCCGGCGGCACGCTGCTGGTGCACGTCGTGCCCCTGCCTGACCCCGGCTGGGAGCGCCTGCGATGGCGCCTCGGCGGCTTCGGCCAGGCGCTGCGCACGCTGCCGCTGGTCTCGCCGCAGGATTAGGAAGGAAGACCGCCCTGCGCAGGGGCTGGCTCGCCACCCCCTGCGCAGGGCAATCGTGCTGCGGTCCGGGGTGCGATTCTGTCATGATGGGGCATGGCCACGATTTCCCTTCCATTGTTCCCATTGAGCACGGTGCTGTTCCCGGACGGGGTACTGCCGCTGCAGGTGTTCGAGGCGCGCTACCTCGACATGGTGAGCCGCTGCCTGACCGAGGACACCCCGTTCGGTGTGGTCCTGCTCACCCAGGGACACGAAGTGCGTACCCGTACGACCGAGCCCGAACGCTTTGTCGAAGGCGGCACCCTGGCTACCGTGTGCGACACCGCCGCCACCACGCCGGGCCTGCTGCAGGTGGTCTGCCGCGGCGGCGCCCGCTTCGAAGTCAAATCGTCGCAGCAGCGCCTGAACGGCTTGTGGATGGCCGAGGTCGAACTGGTCGAAGACGACCATCCGGTGCGCATCCCGTCCGAACTGCAGGGCGCCTCCGATGCGCTCGACCGCGTCCTGGCGTCCCTGCACGACGTGCCGCAGGAGCGCTGGCCGGTGCAGCCGCCTTTCCGGCTGGAAGATTGCGGCTGGGTCGCCAACCGCTGGTGTGAACTGCTGCCGCTGCCGAACAGTCAAAAGCACAATATGCTCATGCTCGACAATCCCGTGATCCGGCTCGAGTTGCTGCACGACGTGCTGGATGAACATGGCTTGATTACTTCCTAGCGGCCCTGCCATGAAATTTTCTGACGAACTCCTGGTTGCTTTCGTCAACGGCGAACTGGCCGAGCCGGCCCGTGCCGCCGTCGAACGCGCGGTCCGCGCCGACCCCGCCATTGCCGCGCGCGTTGCCGGCCACCGCGCCCGGCGCAGCCGCGTCTACGGCGTGGTCGCGGGCGGGTGCGACGGCGGCCACACGCAGGCGCATGGTTGCGCCACCGGGGCCAAGATCGTGCAGCTCGACATCGTGCGCGCGGCCCGCAACGCGCCCTTGCCGCCGCATCTGGCAGCACATTTGCCGGCGCACTTGCCGCAGTCCGTGGCGCCCCCCGAGCCGTCCTGGACGCGCCGCCATGCGCTGGCCGTCACCGCGGCACTCGTGGGCGGCGTGCTGCTTGGCGGCTTCGGCTGGCATGCCTGGCAGGGCGAAGCGGAACTGGCCTCTCTCAGCGGCGGCGACGGCGCCCTCGTGGCCCAGGGCCACCTGGCCACGGCGCTGAGCGCGCAGCTCGCCAGCCCCGGGCCATCGGGGCGGGTGCGCATCGGCATCAGTTTCCTGGCCAAGGACGGCAAATACTGCCGCAGCTTCGTGATGGACACGACGGCCGGCCTCGCCTGCCGCGACGGCGCCCAATGGAAGATCCCGGTGCTGGCCCAGGGCGCCGCCGGCACGGCCTGGCTGGACGGCAGCGTGCTGCCGCCGGCGGTACTCGACGCCGTCGACGCCCGCATTGCCGGCACGCCCCTGAACAACGCGGCCGAGCGCGCCGCGCAGGCGCGTGGGTGGAAGCGGGGAGGGTAGGGCTGAGCGCAAGCACCCGCCACCCTCCGGCGCGCATGATTCCATATACAGTGCGATGGTTTTCAGGTAACCTTGAGGGTGATATCTTGTATCTCTACGCTTGCGCCCCCATTTGCTGGCGCAGCGTGCCCACCGGGCCGGCCCCCAGCCGTACCCAAGTTGTGCCCCAGTTAGCGGCCAGCCCGCCCTTCCAGGAGTTGTCAACATCGGCCACGCCTGCTGGATCAGGCCTGTCGAGGCGACGCTTCCGCGTAGAGCAATTGATTTAATGCCCGGAAAGAATAATGTCTGAAACACCGATGAACAACGACGCTGCGGCAGTGCCGGACGTCGCGACGCCGAGCCCTATCGAACCTACCGTGTGCTTTGCCGATTTCGGCCTGGCACCGGAAATCCTGCGTGCCCTCACGGACCAGGGCTACGTCCATCCGACCCCGATCCAGGCCCAGGCGATTCCCGTCGTGCTGCAGGGCCGCGACGTCATGGGCGCCGCCCAGACCGGTACTGGCAAGACCGCCGGCTTCTCGCTGCCGATCATCCAGCTGTTGCTGGCCCATGCCAGCAGCAGCATGTCGCCGGCGCGCCACCCGGTGCGCGCGCTGATCCTGACGCCGACCCGCGAACTGGCGGTGCAGGTGGCCGAGAACGTCAAGGCCTACGCCCAGCACACCCCGCTGCGTTCGACCGTCGTGTTCGGCGGCATGGACATGAAGGGCCAGACCGTCATCCTGAAAGGCGGCGTCGAGATCGTGATCGCGACCCCGGGCCGCCTGCTCGACCATATCGAGCAGAAGAACGTCAGCCTCGGTCAGGTGCAGATGCTGGTGATGGACGAAGCGGACCGCATGCTCGACATGGGCTTCCTGCCGGATTTGCAGCGCATCATCAACCTGCTGCCGAAGAAGCGCCAGAACCTGATGTTCTCGGCTACGTTCTCGCCGGAGATCAAAAAGCTGGCCAACAGCTTCCTGCAGCAGCCGGTGCTGATCGAAGTGGCGCGCAGCAACGCCACCGCCGAGAAGGTCACCCAAATCGTCTACAAGGTCGACGAAGAGCAGAAGCGCGACGTCGTCGAATTCCTGATCCGCCAGCGCGAACTGAAGCAGGTGATCATCTTCTCGAACACCAAGATCGGCGCCTCGCGCCTGTCGCGCCACCTCGAGCAGACCGGCATCAAGGCCTCCGCCATCCACGGCGACAAGACCCAGCAGGAACGCATGGCCGCGCTGGAAGCGTTCAAGCAGGGCGAGATCGAAGTGCTGGTGGCGACCGACGTCGCCGCGCGCGGCCTCGACATTTCCGACCTGCCGTGCGTGATCAATTACGACCTGCCGTACAACGCCGAGGATTACGTGCACCGCATCGGCCGTACCGGCCGCGCCGGCGCTTCCGGAGACGCGCTGTCGGTGTATTCGGACAAGGACGAGCGCCTGCTGGCCGATATCGAAAAGCTGATCAAGCAGGACATCACCCGCGGCGAACTGACGGGCTTTGCGCCGCGCACGCGCGGACGCGACTCAGAACGAGGCGAGCGCAGTGAGCGTCCGCAACGCGGCGAGCGCGTGGAACGTGGCGGCGAGCGCAGCGAGCGCCCGCCGCGCCGTTTCGAGGGTGAAGCCCGCCCTGAGCGCCCCGCGCGCAGCTATGGCGCCGGTCCGCTGCCGCGCCGCGAGAAGGTCGACCCGTGGTTCCTGAAGCCTTACGAGCCGGCCAATGCGCCGCGCCGCGAAGCTGCTGCCACGGACACCTCGAACGGTCCTGCCAAGCCGAAGCAGAAAATCGCCGCCTTGCTGGGCGGGCTGCCGAAGCCGGCGCAGTCCTGAGCCAACCCGGCGTCGTTCAGCGGGATCCGGCCCGTCCCGCACCCGGCAGGATGGCCCGCACCCGCGACAGCAGCTCTTCCTGCCGGTAGGGTTTGCTGAGGATGTCGAGCCGCTGCGCCTGCGAGGCCGGCGGCAGCTCGTCCATGTAGCCGGTCGTGATCAGGATCGGCGTATCGGGCCGCCGCTGGCGCACCTGGTCCGCCAGTTGCAGTCCGTTCATCCCGCCCGGCATCAGCACATCCGTAAACACCAGGTCGATCGCGTCGCCCTCTTCCAGCAGCGCCAGGGCCTGTTCGCCGCTCGGCGCCGACACGACGGTGTAGCCGGCCGCGCCCAGCATGCTTTCCGCCAGTTGACGCACGTCCTCGTTGTCTTCGACCACGAGGATACGCGGCTTGCCGCCTTCGCCCTCTTCAGGCGGCGGGACGGAGGCGGTCTCATCATCGGGCGTGCGCACGGCTTCGCGCACGCCATCCACCGGGAAGATCATCCGTACCCGCGTGCCGCGGCCCGGCGTGCTCTCGATCTCGAGGCGGCCGCGCGACTGCTGCACGAAACCATGCACCATGGCCAGCCCGAGGCCGGTGCCGGGACCCTTGGTGGTGAAGAAGGGTTCGGTGGCGCGCCGCGCCACTTCCGGCGTCATGCCTTCGCCTTCGTCGGCGATGCAGACGGCGACATAGCCGCCGCCCGGCGCGGCTGCCTTGTCGAGGACGACGGTGCTGACACGCACCTGGCCGCCCTCGGGCATGGCGTCGCGCGCGTTGATCACGACGTTGAGCACGGCCATTTCGAGGTGGGTCGGGTCGAGCGTGCAGTAGGGCAGGCCGGGTTTCAGGTCGAGGTGCAGTTCGATGCGCTCGCCCAGGGTACGCACCAGCATTTCCGAAAATTCGACGAGCAGCGCATTCAGGTTGACCCGGCGCGGCTCGAGGCGCTGCTTGCGGGCGAAAGTCAGTAGCTGCTGGGTCAGCTTGCCGGCTTTCATGGACGCCCGCTGGGCGCGCCGGATCGGTTCGGCCGCGCGGTGAGCGGGGCCGAGGTTCGCCGGGCCGAGCGCCAGCAGCGCCAGTTCGAGGTTGCCGTTGATGACCTGCAGCAGGTTGTTGAAGTCATGGGCCATGCCGGCGGTCAGCTGGCCGATCGCTTCCATCTTCTGCGCCTGCACCGAGGATTGTTCGGAGAGGCGGCGCTGGGTGATGTCGAGCTGCGACGCAAAAAAGTACAGCAGCTTGCCTTCGTGGTCGAAGATCGGGCCGATGTACAGGCCGTTCCAGAACGGCGTGCCGTCGGCCTTGTAGTTCAGGATGTCGAGCGCCACCGCGCGGCGCTCGGCCAGCGCCTCGCGGATTTCGCGCACCGTGTCCGGGCTGGTCTCGGGGCCCTGCAGCATGCGGCAGTTGCGCCCAATGACGTCCTGTTCCTGGTACAGCGTGAGGTCGAGGAAGGCGCGGTTGGCGAACACGATCGGGTTGTCAGGCTGGCGCGGGTCGGTGACGACCATCGGCATGCGCGTCATTTCGACGGCGGCGAAGAAGATGTTGCCCCGGTCTTCCAGCCCGGCGTGGTCGATATAGCCGGCCTGCCAGTGCTTCATGCCCGGATTGCCGAGCGGATTGTAGGCGCTACCGTCGAGCTGGCCCTCGGCAGGCACGCCGACACTCTCGCCGTCGCCCTGCACGTCGAGTGGCTTGCCTGCGCTTTCTTCGGGGTTGGAGCCGGTTGCCATCGTTGATCCTCTGGAATGATGGGCGCACGGCGGGGGCGCCGCGTGCGACATGATGGCTGCATCATAGAGTCATGCCGGGAGGGTGACTGTGCGTCGCCACACCGAAGTGCGATCCGGGCCGCCGTGCCTGATCCGGCTTCCAGCTCAGTAGTATAATTTCATGATTTTTTCCCTCGCAGAGCCACAAGCACGCAACATGAAGAGCCACGATATGCTGTCCGAGCAACTCCCCCGCACGCACGCGGCAGCAGCAGCAAGCGCGGCTGCCGCCGACCCGGCATACGCGTCCCGGGCCGGCGTGCCCGGCCAGCCATCGCTGGCGATATTCGTTGCGGCCTTTCTCTACCTGTTCGTGCCGACGGTCATTGTCCTGGTCGGTTTCCAGCCATGGAAAATCGCCGCGCCCGTCGCTGTCGCCGCCGCCGCCTGCCTCTGGTGGCTGGCCCTGGCGCTGCGGGGGCAAGCGCGTGTCCCGTACGCCCGGCTGCAAGATACCTGGCCTTTCCTGGCGATGGCGGCCTGTTTCGTCTGGTTATCTGGTGTCCTGCCGCCTTTTGCGGAAACCTATGACTGGTACAAGCACTACGCCTTGTTCAACGAACTGATCGACCAGGCCTGGCCCGCAGCGGTCCCGAACGGCGGCGAGCTCTCGACGCTGCGCTACTCCCTCAGCTACTATGCCTTGCCTGCCATCGTGGCCAAATTCGCCGGGCATGCCTGGCTCGGGCCCGCAAATTTCGTCTGGACGACCCTCGGGCTGTACCTCGCCCTGGTCATCGCCTTCCATGCGCAAGCGCAGTCGGTGGTCTCGCGCTTCCAGCTCTGCGCCGTGTTTCTTCTGTTTAGCGGCGCCGATATCGTCGGCAGGTACGTGACCGGCCACGTGCATCCGGTACCGATGCATTTTGAATGGTGGGCCACGTTCGGCCAGCTGTCCTCTTCGACGACGAGCCTGTTCTGGACTCCCCAGCATGCCATTTCGGCCTGGCTCGGCACCTTCCTGATACTGCGCTTTCCCCAGCGCGCGCTCCAGTGCGGCGGCGTGCTCGTCGCGGCGATCGCCGTCTGGTCTCCGTTCAGCGCGATCGGGATCGTTCCTGTCTTTATCTGGGCCATCTTCAAGAACGGATGGCGCCACATCTTCACCTGGATGAACCTGCTGATTGCCCCCGTCCTGCTGGGCGTGGCCGGGTACTTCCTGACCCGGGGCTCGGCCGGTATTCCGGCCGGCTTCATCTGGACGGCGGTCGGTTTCAGCCCGGGCATCTGGGTTGTTTTCCTGGTCCTGGAGTTCGCGGCGGTGGCCGGCGCGCTGTACCTGGTCGAACGGCGCAATGTGGCCCTGATCATTGCCAGCGCCGGCTTCCTGGCGCTGCTTTCGCTGTTCAGCCTGGGCGCGTACAACGACCTGCTGATGCGCGCTTCGCTGCCGGCGCTGGCGATCCTGGCGGCCTTGTCGGCAATGGCGGTCGCCTGCGCGCCCAGTACGGCGCGCAAGACGCCACTGGTGATCTGCCTCGTGCTCGGGCTGGTCACGCCGCTGGGCGAAATCATGCGGGCAATCGTGGGGGAGCGGGTGCCGAAGAGCGAGACACTGTGGATCAACGATATCTTCAGCGGCACGGGCCAGTTTTTGGCCCCGCAATACCTTGCCCCCGGCTTCGATGGGGCGCTATGGCGCACGCCCGTGCTGGAGCTGGCGGGGACGACGTTCACGGGCTTTGGCGAAGGCATGGTGGACCCTGTGCGCAAGCGTATCGAATCGGCAAGCTTTACCGATGCGGCCCTGGTCGCCAGGCCGATTACCCTGCCGCAGGGAACCTACGAAGTCGAGATCGTGCTCGACCTGGACGTGGCGGCCGACAAGGAAAGCGGGCATGCCGCACACCTCTCGATTCACGGTCAGCAACTGCTCGCCAGGATCGGCAACACCGCGGGCAGGGGCCTTGCCTTCCGCGGATACTTCCGTACCAAAGGCGAGCCTGTCCAGCTCTCGTTCGGGCTGGGCGGATGGGCCAAGGGGAAGGGCTTCGTCGAGCTGAAGAAACTCACGATCAGCTCGGTTTCCACCGGCGGGCGCTAGGCGCGCAGCGGAGCGCCACCCGCGCCGGCCACGATTCTGTAATGGCGGGAGTGTCGGCCAACTGCTATGATCTATGGTCGAGCAGAACAGACAAGAAAATGATGGATCACAGGCACTTATTCGAACATAACCTGGCCGGGAAGAAGGTGCTGGTCACCGGTCACACCGGCTTTACTGGCGGATGGGCTTGCCTATGGCTGAAGTCGATCGGCGCGCTCGTCCACGGCTTTTCGCTGGCGCCGGAAACCACGCCCTCGCTCTTCGAGGCGGTCGGTCTTGCGAACGACGTGCCGACCACGTTCGGCGACATCTGCGATCTTGACCTACTCACCGACGCGGTGCGCGCCTTCGAACCCGACCTGATCCTGCACCTGGCCGCCCAGCCGCTGGTGCGCCGCTCCTACCGTGAGCCCGTGTCCACCTTTGCCGTGAACGCGCAGGGCACTGCCCATGTGCTGGAGGCGGCGCGCTCGGTCAAGAGCGTGCGCGGCGTGGTCTGCGTTACCACCGACAAGGTGTACAAGAACAACGAATGGGACTGGCCCTACCGCGAGAACGACCCGTTGGGCGGCAAGGACCCGTACAGCGCCTCGAAGGCGGCCGCTGAAATGGTGATCCAGAGCTATGCGGCCTCCTATCCCTGGTCGGAAGGCAAGGGGCCGGCCATCGCCACTGCGCGGGGCGGCAATATCATCGGCGGCGGCGACTGGTCGGAGGACCGCCTCATTCCCGACTTCGTGCGCGCGCTCGTCGATGGCGGAACGATGACCCTGCGCTATCCCGACGCCACGCGCCCCTGGCAGCACGTGCTGGCGCTGGTGCATGGCTACCTGATGCTGCTCGCCGGACTCGTGTCGGACTCGCCCGGGCGCTACGCCCGCGCCTGGAACCTGGGCCCGCAGGACCCGAAACACCATTCGGTGCGCGACGTGCTCGAATTGCTCGCGGCGCACTGGTCGCGGCCGCAGCTCGACTACATGGACAACCCGCTGCCGGAAGCCGGCGCGCTCGCCCTCGACAGTTCGCTGGCGCGCAACCAGCTGGGCTGGCAGCCCGTCTGGGATACCGAACAGGTGGTGGCCGAAACGGCTGCCTGGTACCGCGACTACTACGCCAATCCGGTTGCCGCGCGCGACATCACGCTGCGCCAGATCGCGTCCTGGCGCGGGGGCATCGGCGCATGAAGTTGATCGTCGGCGGCCGGGGACGCCTTGGCCAGGCGCTCGTGCGTGCCTATGGCGCGCACGAGGTGCGCTGCCTCGACCGCGCCGTCTACGCGGACTGGGCCGCACCAGGCGGTGCCGAACAGGCCCGTGATTTCTTCGCGCCCTGGGCCGGCAGCGCTGCGACCGTCTTCGTGACCTCCGGTGTCCTCGATCCGAAGCTGCTTCCCGCCGAACACCAGCAGGTCAACTTCGACCTGCCGGCGGCCGTGATCGCCGGTGCCGGCGCCCACGGCCTGCGCGTCCTTACCTTCGGCACCGTCATGGAATGCCTGCTGGCGCAGCAAAATCCGTATGTGCGCAGCAAGGCTGCACTGGGCCAGCATGTGGCGGACCTGGCCGCGCGGGGCGCCGCGGTCGCGCACGTGCGGGTGCACACGCTGTTCGGCGGCGGCCCGCCCAGCCCCTTCATGTTCCTGGGACAAATGCTGACGGCCCTGCAACAACGGCAGCCGTTTAACATGACCCTCGGCAAGCAATTGCGCGAATACCACCATATCGACGACGAAGCACGCGCCATTCGCCTGCTCGACGATGCCGGTGTGTGCGGCGTGCTCGAGCTGAGCCATGGCGAACCCCTCACCCTGGCTGAACTGGCCGGCACGGTGTTTTCCAGCTTCGGCGCGCAGGAGCTGTTGCGCCTCGGCGGCATCCCCGAGCCGGCCGAAGAAAATTTCGCGACGGTGTTCGCCCGCCACCCGCTGCTGCCCCCCGCGGCTTACCGGCCGGCGCTGCCCGCCATTGTTGACTACCTCAAGGCCTGCGGCGTGCGGCCGCCCGCCCCATGACCTCGCATTGCCACGACACGTGAAGAAGCCCCTGATTTCCATTACGATCCCGGTACTCAACGAATCCGGGAATCTCGACGCCCTGTATGCCAGGCTCGACGCCCTCGGGCGCACGATGCAGGACAAGTGCGACCTTGAATTCGTTTTCTCGGATAACCATTCCGACGACACGACCTGGGCCATGCTGTCCCGGCTTGCGGAGCGCGACCCGCGCGTGCGCGCCATCCGGTTCTCGCGCAACGTCGGTTTCCAGCGTTCGATCCTGGCCAACTACCTGCATACCCGGGGCGATGCCGTGATGCAGATCGACGCCGACCTGCAGGACCCGCCGGAAATGCTCGAAACCTTCTTCGACCTCTGGCAGCAGGGCTACCAGGTGATCTACGGGATTCGCCGCAAGCGGCCCGAGTCCTGGCTGCTGCGCAACTTCCGCAAGCTGGGCTACTGGGTGATCGACACGATCAGCGAGCACCCGATTCCGCGCGACGTCGGCGACTTCCGCCTGGTCGACCGCAAGGTGATCGAGGCCGTGGCCAAGACCCGGACCTCGAGCCCCTACCTGCGCGGCATGATTGCGGGGATGGGCTTCAACCAGACCGGCGTTGTCTACGACCGCGACGCCCGCGTTGCCGGCGAGAGCAAGTTCAACATGTCGCGCCTCGTGCGCCTCGGCCTGACCGCCGTGTTCAACCACTCGGTCGTGCCGCTGCGCGCCGCGTCCTTCCTGGGCCTGCTGATCCTGGCGATCAGCTTGCTGGGCAGTATCTATTACGTCGCGCTGCGCCTGCTGCACCCGGAGTTGCCGCAGGGCCTGGCGAGCATCCATATCCTGGTCCTGTTCGGCATCGGCCTCAATTCCTTTTTCCTCGGGATTATCGGCGAGTACCTGCTGCGGATTTACATCGTGGTACGCAATGAGCCGGTCGCCATCGTCCAGCAAAGCCTGAATTTCACTCCGTCCGAACTCAAACTCTAGAACAGGTTGATATGAAAGCAGTTATTCTCGCGGGCGGCCTGGGCACCCGGATTTCCGAAGAGTCCGACACCAAGCCGAAACCCATGGTGGAAGTGGGCGGCAAGCCCCTGCTGTGGCATATCATGAAGAACTATGCCCATCACGGCATCAATGACTTCGTGATCTGCCTCGGCTACAAGGGCTATGTCATCAAGGAATTCTTCTTCAATTACTACCGCCACCTGTCGGACATGCGCATCGACCTGCGCACCGGCGAGCACACCATCCTGAACAGCCATTCCGAAGACTGGCGCATCACCCTGGTCGACACCGGTCCCGACACGATGACCGGCGGGCGCCTGCGCCGCGTCGCCCCATTCCTCGACGACGAAACCTTCTGCATGACCTATGGCGACGGCCTGTCGGACATCGATATCGGCGCCGAGCTGGCATTCCACCGTGCCCACGGCAAACTGGCAACGGTCGCCGCCGTGCAGCCGCCGGGCCGTTTCGGCGTGCTCAACATCGACAGCCAGTTCGCGGTCTCGAGTTTCGAGGAAAAGCCGAGCGACGAAATCGGCTGGATCAATGGCGGCTTCTTCGTGCTCGAACCGGGGGCGATCGACTATATCGAGGGCGACGGCACTTCGTGGGAGCGCGCGCCGCTGGCCAACCTCGCGACCGAAGGGCAACTGTCCGCCTTCCAGCACACCGGTTTCTGGCAACCCTGCGACACGCTGCGCGACAAACGCGAACTCGAGGCCCTGTGGGCGACGGGCAAGGCCCCGTGGCGCGTCTGGACTGGCGAATGAGTGATGTGGCACCGCCGCGCAAGGGCGGATGGATGAAGCATGTGTTCGGCATCGTGGTCACGCTGCTGTGCGTGGCCCTGATCGCGAGCCGGGTCAATGGCGCTGAGCTGCTCGACGCGATTGAACATTTTTACTGGCCCTACCTGGGGCTGGGCATCGCCTGCCTGGCGGCGGGCTACTGCCTGCGCGTGCTGCGCTGGTCGCTCATGCTGCGCGCGGCCGGGGCCCTGGTGCATTTCCGCAATTGCGTGGCGCCCTTCCTCGGATCGATCGCACTGAACAACGTCCTGCCCTTGCGCATGGGCGACCTGGTGCGCGCGCTGGTGTTTCCGGCGGCGATGGGCATCAGCCGCACCACGGCAACGAGCAGCCTCGTCATGGAGCGCCTGATTGACCTGATGACCTTGCTGTGCAGCCTGGCCATCGGCCTGCTGGCGATCCGCAGCGCCGCCATCGATCCCTTGCTGGTCCAGTCGGCGCAGACCATGGCCGTGCTGGGCGGGGCGGCGCTGACGCTGTGCTTCCTGTTCAGCGGCCGGCTGGCGTCCTGGCTGCGCTCGCTGCCGCAGGCGCAGAAGGGGAGCGGGCGCCTGGCCGCGCCGCTGGCCACCGGCGCTGACCTGCTGCAAGGCTTCGACGCGATGTCGCGTCCGCGCGTGCTGTCGCTGACGCTGCTCATCTCGATGCTGGTCTGGGTCTGCGAGTCGGGCCTGTTTTACTTTGTCATGCTCGGCTGCGGCGTAGCGGCCAGTGCGCCGGCGGCGCTGCTGGTGATGGCCATTGCAACGCTCTCGACCCTGGTTCCTTCCTCGCCCGGCTATGTCGGGCCGTTTCACCTGGCGGCCTTCACCGCCGTGGCGCTGGTCGGCGGTACGACCGCCCAGGCCGGCAGCTATGCGGTACTGGTCCACCTCGCGCTGTGGGGCGCCACGACGGTCGCCGGCGCGCTGGCGGTGTGGTCGCGTCCAGAATTGTTCCGCGCGGCCCGCCGCGCACCATCGGCAGCAATGCCTCTCAACTGAATACCGAATGTTTATGAATGAATACGATGTAGTAGTGGTGGGTGGCGGCTTCACCGGCCTGACGGCAGCCTGGGCCCTTGCCCGCGAGGGCAAGCGTGTCTGCGTGCTCGAAGCCGACACCACCCCGGGCGGCCTTGGCGGCACCTTCCAGTTCCCCGATGGCGTAACGCTGGAGAAGTTCTACCACCACTGGTTCAACAACGACCTGTACGTGCCGGAGCTGGTGAAGGAGCTGGGCATGGAGGGCGACGTGATCCTGCTGCCCACGCGCACCGGCATGTACTTCAACGGCCGCATGTGGAAGCTGTCGACCCCGCTCGACCTGCTGCGCTTCAAGGCACTCTCGCTGGTCGACCGCATCCGCCTCGGCCTGCTGGTGTTCCAGGTGCGCCGGATCAAGGACTGGAAGTCGATCGAACACCTGAGCATCCGCGAATGGCTCGAAGGGCTGTGCGGCAAGAAGGTCTACAAGGTGGTATGGGAGCCTTTGATCACCTCCAAGTTCTCGGTCTTCGCCGAAGCCGTCAACGCCGTGTGGATGTGGAAGAAGCTGGTCCTGCGCGGCAGCACCCGCAACGACAAGGGCGGCGAGGAACTGGCCTATTTCAAGGGCGGCTTCGGGCGCCTGGCCGAAGCGCTGGTCGCATCGATCCGCGCCAACGGCGGCGAAGTGCGCTACAGCGCGCCGGTGACCGGCATGCGCACCGAAGGGCGCCAGGTGACGGCGCTGTCGACCCCGGCCGGCGAAGTGCGCGGCAAGCGCTACCTGTTCACGCCCGCGTTCCCGATCATTGCCGACCTGTTCGAGCCGCACGTCGCGCCCGAGTGGACCGCCAAGCTGCGCCGTGTGCGCTACCTGGGCAACATGTGCCTGGTCCTGCGCCTGAACCAGAGCCTGTCGGAAACCTACTGGCTCAACGTCAACGATCCGGGTTTCCCGTTCGTGGGCGTCATCGAGCACACCAACTTCGACAAGCCGGAAAACTACAAGGGATCGCACATTGCCTACCTGTCGCGCTACCTGGCCGTCGAGGATCCGGTCTGGGCCAAGACGGACGCCGAATACTTCGAATTCGCGCTCGGCTACCTGAAGCAGATGTTCCCGAAGTTCGACCGCAGTTGGGTGGTCGACTACGCGGTATGGCGCTCGGAGTACGCGCAGCCGGTCACGGAGCGCAATTATTCGCAGTACGTGCCGGGACAGGAAACGCCTTTCGATAACGCCCTCATCGCGACGATGGCGCAGATCTACCCGGAAGACCGCGGCACGAACTACGCCATTCGCGAAGGGCGCAAGGCCGCCAAGCTGCTGGCCTGACCGTGGTGTCCCGGAACGCGCCGATGCAGTCGTCCCTGTCGCGCAGCCAGGTGTTCCTGATGCTGTGCGCCGGTGCCGTGCTGGTCATCCTGAACCTCGATACCGGCACCAGCAATTCGATCGACTTGGCCCATCATTACGCGCTGGCCTTCCGGATTGCCCAGGACTGGCATTTGGCGCCCGGCGATATTACCCTGGGCGAGATGAACTTCTATCCGCGCCTGAGCCATGTCGGCGCGGCCGCCGTCGGCATGGTCCTGAACTCGACCTTCATGGGGATCCAGGTGACCGCGCTGGCCGCCGTCGCGCTGGTCTGGGGCGCGCTGATCTACATCCTGCACACGCTGCCGGCGCGGCTCGCCCTGGCCGCCACGGCGCTGCTGGCCGGCCTGCTGTGGGCCAACCAGGCGCTGCTGGGGCTCGATGTCCACGGTAGCGAGATCGTCGGCAACTTCTTCTATTCGCAACTGGTTGGCCAAGGGCTGACGCTGCTGGCCATGGCGGTAGCCATCCACCTCGAAGCGGCGCGTGGCCGCGTCCATGCGGCGGTCTTCCTCGTCGCGGCGATCTACGCCATCGCCGGCGTGCACCTGCTGCCCGCCCTCGAACTGCTGGGCATGCTGTGCGTGGTGCAGCTGCTGCAGGTGCTGGCCGCCGACCGCCCGTGGCGCGCGCGCGGACCGGCCATTGGTGCGGCGCTGCTGTGCATGGCCGCCGGCCTCGCCGCCGTACTGCTGAACCCGGCTTTCGCCGCCATGCGCAAGATTTCGGAAATCAACGGCAACCTGACCCTGGTGCTTGTGTCGGGCAAGACCGGCCTGGTCGTGCTGTCCCTGGCCGCCATCGCCGCCGCTGCCGTGCTGCTGCGGCTGTGGTACCGCGAGCGTGACACGGTGCGCGCGCTGAAGTTCCTGGGCGCCTATGGTGCCACCATCGCGCTGCTGTGCCTGCTGCAACTGGCACTGCTGCGCTTCGGCTTCGGTTCGGACTATGCGGTCAAGAAATACGCATTCGGCCTGACCAGCTTCCTGTTCGTGGCTGCCGCCGTGCTCGGCGCAAGGCTGGCGTTCGGGCCCCGCGGCGGCGCGCGCGCGCCGGGACCGTACGCGGGCATCGCGGCCACCGTCGTTCCGGTGGCGGCGCTGGCGATCGCTTTCGCCTGCTGCGCACGCTGGGCCAAGCTGACCGACACGTCCGACATCGTCGCCCTCGAGCGCCAGCTCGCCATCGTACAGGCCGGCCCTCTTGCCCCGGCGGCGGGCGGCAAGGCCAATGTCGTGGTCGACCTGCGCGACCAGCCATGGACGATCAATTACCTGTTCTCGATCGCGCTGGCGCGCACGCCGCGCGACCTGGCCATGCAGCGGGTGCTCGGCACCAACGACCTCGGCCCGCTCGACCAGTACGACACCATCCTCAGCTCGCGCGGCGCTTCGCGTTACGAGTTCGCAGGATGCGCCCGTCCCGGCTCGGGCCGCATCCTGCTGATCGACGCGGCCTGCACTGCCAAGGTGATCGCTGCGAGCAGCGCGTGCAAGCGCGTGGTCGACTTTTCCGAGCGCGGCGACATCGTGCCGAGCATGCTGCGCGGCTTCAGCTGGCCCCACCCCCAGGGGCGCTGGACCGACGGCCCGCGCGCCACCTTCTCCTGCGTGGCAGGGGAGCGCCATACGCGCGCCCGGATCGTGCTGGCTCCATACCTGGAACGGACGCACCAGCGCCAGCGCGTCGCTATCACGGTCAACGGCGGTGCGCCGGTGCAGTCCATTTTCGAGGGAGCCGTCGCGCCGCGCACGCTCGACCTGGCGCTGCCGCCGGTCGAACCGGGCACGACGCTGGAATTCGTCATCGAGACGCCGGACGCGGTCTCGCCGCAGCAACTGGGTGTCAACGGCGACGGGCGCCGGCTTGGCGTCGACGTGCGCACCCTGTCATTCGAATAGCAGTTTTGAGTCCATTGAATCCATGAATACATCGCTTTCCCATGCGGACGGCTGGCGCACTCCGGGCCGGGCCCAACGCATCATCCTGCTTGCTGCGTTCTGCCTGGTATGCCTGGCGCTGGTCGGGCGTTACCAGCTGTTCACCGGCTTCGACCTTCTCCCGGGCGACCGTTATGACGTCGTCATTTCGACCACGATCCTGGAACACTGGTACCTCTTCTTCACCGGCCAGGCCGACTGGTCCCAGGTCAATTATTTCTACCCCTACGCGCGCACGATCGCCCAGACCGACGCCTACTTCCTGATCGGGGTTGCCTATTTCCCGTTCCGCCTGGCCGGCTTCGACCCTTTCCTGGCTGCGGAACTGGCCAACTTCGCGGTGCGCGCCTGCGGGTTCGCGTTCTGCTACCTGCTGCTGCGGCGCGTGTTCGCGTTCCCGTTCTGGTGGGCCTTGCTGGCCGCGGGCCTGTTCACGCTCAGCAGCAACCTGGCCTCGCACAGTTCCCGTATCCAGCTGACCTCGGTGGCCTTCGCCCCGCTGATCGGCATGCTGCTATTCAATGCCATCAAGGGCTTCCTCGACGGAGATGCAAAGCGCTTCCGCCGCAACGGGGTGGCCGCCGGCCTCCTGTACGGCGCCTGGTGCCTCACCTGTTTCTATATCGCCTGGTTCTTCACCTACCTGTTCACCTTCGCCGCGGTCATCATGTTCATCTGGGCCGGCGCCGGTGTGCGCAGGCAGTTCGGGCGCCAGCTGGCGGCGCAATACGGGTCGGTGCTGGCCGTGCTGGCCGGCACCGCGGTGGGCATGGCGCCATTCGTGTATGCCTTCCTGCCGAAGTCGCGCGAAGTGGGCGTGCGCGCCTACGATTCGGTCATGGGCAATACCATCCCATGGCAGGACGTGCTGCAGGTGGGCACGGAGAATTTGATGTTCGGCCGCTTCTACAATTCCGTGCTGAAGCTGGTCTCGCCGTCCTACACGCCGGTCGGCGAATACGCGACGACCGGGTTTGCCCCGATCCTGTTCGTGCTGTTCATTGCCGGTTGCGTCCAGGCCATCCGCCAGGGCGCACAGCGCAAACTGGTCATCCTGCCGTCGCTGGCGCTCGCGACCCTGGTCACCTGGGGATTGGCGCTGCGCCTGGGCGACTATAGCGGCTGGTATTTCGTCTACCACCTGTTCCCGGGCGCCAAGGCCCTGAATGTGGTCGCCGCCTACCAGTTCTTCCTGGCCCTTCCGGTCGTGTTGTTCGCGGTGCGCTACCTCTCCACCCAACGCATGGGGCTGCCGATCGCGCTGCTGCTGGGAGCGCTTTTGGTGGCCGAAGAACTGACCAAGCCTTACCTGAACCTGGACCGTCATGCGGAAGTCGCTCGCCTCGCGCTGCCGCACGCGCCGCCGGCGCAATGCAAGGTGTTCTATGTTTCCGGCTGGGCAGGGCAGGACACGCTTGGCGGCTTCCCCGAACCCATCAACAACGGCTATGCGCACAATGTCACGGCCATGATGCTCGCGCAGTCGCTGGGCATGCCCACCGTCAACGGCGTGGCCTCGTTCAGCCCGAAAGACTGGGCATTCGGCGTGCCGAACCGGGAGGACTACGATGACCGCGTCTTGAATTACGCCCGCAAGCATGGTGTGCGCAACCTGTGCAAGTTGGACCTGAATGACAAGACCTGGCGCGTGATTGCTGACCACGACATCGCCAACGCGCCCGACCTGAACCACCGCTACTTCAAAAAGACGGACTGGCCGGGCACGATCGTGGCCGATGCCGGCCTCTCGTTTGCCGAGCCGTGGGGCGTGTGGTCCGACGGGGATACGGTCAAGTTCGAGTTTTCCGTGCCGTTCCCCGAACAATTCGAACTGCACCTGCAAGCCCATGCGTTCGGCAGGAACGCCGGGCAGCAATTCCTGGTGCAGGTCGGGGACGAGGTGCGCCGCTTCACGCTGGGCGCCCAGAACGAAGCGCGGGTGTTTGAGCTGAGCAATCCGAAGGGGGCAAAGACCCTGGTGTTCCGGGTGCCGGCGGCAGTCTCGCCAAAAGCACTGGGCATGAGCGACGATGCGCGCCGCCTGGGCATCGGCATCACCGGGATGCGCATCGTGCCGAAATAAGGCAGGGCGGGCGGCCCGCGCCGCCGCCCTGGCTGCGCGGAATGCTCAGCGCGCGCCGGCGCCCAGCAGGGCCGGCAGCTGGGCAGGCGCGGCGTCCGCTTCGAGTAGCGCGACCGCCGGGTGCGGCAGGGAAGCGGACGACAGCGCTTCCCGCACCCGCGCCAGCACCGCCTGCGATGTGCACAGCACGGCATCGGCATGTCGCCAGGCCAGGGGTGGGGTGTCCGGGCCGGCCAGCCAGCCCAGCTTCACGCCACGCTCGCGCATGCGCGCATGCAGGGCGGCCTGCTCGGCGTCGGGTGCGCCGCCCCCGCCACCGGTATAGAACAGGTCGGACGGCCCGATGTCGATCGCGGCATCGGGCGCCCCGTCCCGGGCGACTGCCGATTCGGCCAGGTAGCGGCGCGCGTAGCGGTAGTGCCAGCGCCCACCCTGGTTCGAGAGCAGCACCGGTTCGAGCTGCAGGCCGGGGAGGGCAGCGGCCTCCAGTTCCCGCAGGTGGCCGCGCAGGACGCCGGCCAAGACCGGATCGCGTTGCCCCTCGGACTGCGTCTCCAGCATGGCCGAGACATCGAACAGGAACTGGCGCGGCCGCGATGGGTCCGGCATGCCCGCCAGGCAATGGGCGAGCTCGTGCAGGTAAGCCTCCTCGCGCGGCAGCCCGGGGATGTCCATGATGGCGCGCAGCAGGTCGGCGCGGCTGGCCGGGACGTGCACTGCCGGCGCCGGCGCCTGGTGTGCGGCAAGCGCGTCGAGCGCCTTGCGTGCCGTGGCGTCCCACGAAAAGCGTGCCGCCTGGACGCGTCCGTGGGCGCGCAGGCGTTCCTGCAGCGCCGGGCTGTCCAGGACCTGCTCGATCTTGGCCGCGATCGACGCCGGCGAACCGGCATCGAACATGGCTTCCTCGCAGCCGATCACTTCCGGGATGCTGGTGTTGTTGGCGCCGATGACGATGGCGCCGCAGGCCATCGCTTCCAGCGCCGGCAGGCCGAAGCCTTCGTGCTTCGACGGGAAGACGAACAGTGCCGTCGAGCGGTACAGCTCGACCAGTTCCTCATCGCTGACATACCCCGTCAGCACCAGCTCGCCGGGTGCCAGGCCGTGGCGTTGCGCATGCTCGTTCATGACCCGCCGTTCGTGCTCGCCGAGCTTGCTCGCGATGACCAGCTGGTGACGCGCGCGCAGCGGCGCCGGCAGCATGCCGTAGGCGGCGATCAGGCCGTCGATGTTTTTGCGCGCATCGAAACCTCCCGGCGCATACATGATCGTCTCGCGCGTGATCCCGCAGCGCTGGCGCAGCGCCGGCAGGGCCGGCCCCGGCGCGGCGGGACGGAAATTGTCGTCCACGGCGGTCGAGATCGCGACCACCCGCTGCGGGTCGAGCCCGAGCGCGTCGATGGCTTCCTGCCGCGTATAGTCCGAAATTGCCAGCAGCAGGCCGGCCTGGCGCAGCGACGCGATCTTGCCGGCGTAATGCTGGCGCTGCTCGGGAGTGCCCAGGTAGGCATCCGGATTGAGGAAGGGGATCAGGTCGTACAGGACGATGGCGGTGCGCATGGCCGGGGCGAAGCGGCCGGCCGACACCACCGAGTCGTCGATATAGCCTTCGAACAGGCTCGTCACCAGCACGGCGTCCGGCGCCAGTTGCTCGATGAAGTGTTCGCGCAGCATTTCCGCAGCGCGGCAACGGGGTACGTTCGCGGCGTCGATCTCGGCAACCGGGGCCGGGATATCGAATACCCGAATGCGCTCCGGGGGCACCAGCCCGTCGAACACGCGACGCAGGTCGGCGATCGAAGGGGCGAGGGCGCCGTTCAGGGCCAGCCAAATTTCGTGTCCGGCGGCGTTGCGGGCAACGCCCAGGGCCAAGGCCAGTGAGTAGCGCCCGATGCCGCGGAAACGGCTTTCGGACTGGGCGCCTTGCATATCGATGAGAATGCGCATGAATCCAGGATGTGATCGTTCAAGCAGTCGCGGCGCGCAAGGCGCGGCGGGAGTAGGTGATGCGGCAATCGGCGCCGCCGCGATGGCGGTGATGGCAGAGCTAAAATTATAACATCCGGGCCCCGTCCGGCCGCCTTCGCCAGCCGTGCCGGCGCGCCCCGCGCGGACGGCGGCACGGCCCGGCCAGGCGCGCGGACCGTGTTTCCCTGACATCGGGTGCACATGTATAATCGCTTACTGCGCATGCGAACACATTGTTACTCCCGCATCGTGATGGCCGGTTACATCGTTGCCGCGTCCGCCCGCCGGTCCGGCTTGCCCGGCCTGTCCGGCCACGCCGGCACCGTCGTGCCGGCATGTGTCGTCTAACTCGAAAGTGACCCATGTTAGGGATGTTGTCCGGCGCCTGGCGCTACCGCTATTTTATTGTCTCGTCCATTCAAACCGAATTGCGCACCAAGTTCATCCGTAGCCGCCTCGGTGGCCTGTGGATGATCCTCAACCCCCTCGCCCAGGTCCTGATTTTCGCTTTCGTGCTGTCGGCCGTGCTGTCGGCCAAGCTGCAGGGCATCGACAACCGCTACGCCTATGCCATCTACCTGATGTCGGGAACGCTCGGCTGGTCGCTGTTCGCCGAGATCGTCAACCGCTGCCTGACGCTGTTCATCGACAATGGCAACATCCTGAAAAAGCTGGCGTTCCCGAAAATCGCGCTGCCACTGGTGGTGATCGGCAGCGCGCTGGTCAACAACCTGCTGCTGCTGGTGGCGGTCCTCGTCATCTTCGGCGTGCTCGGCCATGTGCCGGGACTGGCGCTGCTCTGGCTGCCGCTGCTGATGGTGGTCGCCATCGTGCTGGGCGTCGGGCTGGGGCTGCTGTTCGGGGTGCTCAACGTCTTCCTGCGTGACATCGGCCAGGTCGTGCCGGTGATGATGCAGTTCCTGTACTGGTTTACGCCGATCGTCTACATGGTGAACATCATTCCCGAGCAATACCGGGCCTGGCTGGTCCTGAACCCCTTGATCCCGCTGGTGACGGCCTACCAGGACGTCTTGCTGTACAACCGCATGCCCGAATGGAGCGGACTGGGCACGACCTTCCTGGTCGGCCTGCTGCTCTCGGCGTTTTCGCTGGTGCTGTTCCGCAAGGCAAGCCCTGAAATGGTGGACCAATTATGAGCGGCGAACTGCAAGTCCTGAACCTGGGCAAATCCTACCGTCAATGGGGCGGCGAACTGCGCCGCATGGCATCCTGGTTCTTCCGCTCGGTCACGCCGCGCGAGGAACACTGGGTGCTGCGCAACGTCAGCTTTGCCGTCAGGCCGGGCGAGGCGGTCGGCATCATCGGCCAGAACGGGGCCGGCAAGAGCACCCTGCTCAAACTCATCACCGGCACCGTGCAGCCGACCGAGGGCCAGGTGCACATGCGCGGCCGGGTGGCCGCGATCCTCGAGCTGGGCATGGGCTTTTCGCCCGACATGACCGGGCGCCAGAATGCCTTCCACTCGGCCGGCCTGATGGGTTACAGCCGCGCCGACATCGAGCGCACGATGCCCGAGATCGAGGCTTTCGCCGAAATCGGCGAGTACTTCGACCAGCCGACACGTACCTATTCGAGCGGTATGCAGATGCGCGTCGCGTTCAGCGTCGCCACCGCGTTCCGGCCCGACCTCCTGATCGTCGACGAGGCGCTGTCGGTCGGCGACAGCTATTTCCAGCACAAGAGTTTCGACCGCATCCGCCAGTTCAAGGAAGACGGCGTGTCGATCATGTTCGTCAGCCACAGCCCGAGCGACATCCGCACCCTGTGCGACCGCGTCATCCTGCTCGACAAGGGGCGGGTACTGCGCGACGGCATGCCGGACGAGATCGTCGATTTCTACAATGCCCTGGTGGCGCAGAAGGAAAACGCGCAATCGACCGTGGAGCAGCGCCGCGCCAGCAACGGCTGGCTGACCACCAGGAGCGGCACTGGCGAAGCCCGCATCGACAGCCTGCGCCTGTTCGACAGCGTCAATGGCGGCGAAGTGGCCGTGGCCCAGGTCGGGCAGCAGCTGCGGCTGCGGCTGGTAGCGACGGTGCACGCGGCCATTCCGCGTCTCGTGCTCGGCTACATGATCCGCGACAAGCAGGGCCACGTCGTGTGGGGCACCAACACCTGGCACACGCGCCAGATCCAGGAGGGCGTGCAGGCCGGCGAGCGCGTGGTCTACGACATGGAATTCACCTGCGACCTCGGTCCGGGATCGTATTCGGTCTCGCCCGCGCTGGTCAGCTGCGACACCCACCTGAGCGACAACTACGAATGGGTCGACAACCTGCTGGTCTTTGACGTCGTCAACGTCAGCCGCGACTTCTTTATCGGATCAACTTCTTTGAATGCCCACTTCGCGGTCACCCGCGAACGTGAGGATGCTACCCAATGAATTTCGTTTCATACGCCCAAAATTTTGAAGACGTGATGCTGTGGCGCGCCCTCAAGCACGTCGAGCGCGGTTTCTACGTCGACGTCGGTGCCCAGCATCCGGTCGTCGACTCGGTCAGCAAGGCCTTTTACGAGCAGGGCTGGCGCGGCGTGCACGTCGAACCGGTGCAGGCCTATGCCGACCTGTTGCGCAAGGACCGTCCCGACGACACCGTGCTCCAGCTGGCGCTGTCCGACAGCGAAGGCATGCTCGACCTGAACGTGATTCCCGACACCGGCCTGAGCACGGCGGTCGACGCCTATGCGGAACGCCACCAGGCCGAGCACGGCTTCGCGCACACCACGGTGAAGGTGCCGATGCTCACCCTGAAGAGCGCCCTGCAGTTCCTGGACGGGAAAGAGGTGCACTGGCTGAAGATCGACGTCGAAGGCCTCGAGGAAAAGGTGTTGCGCGGCTGGGATCCGCAGCGCCTGCGGCCATGGATCATGGTGATCGAGGCCACGGTCCCGACGACGTCCGAAGTCGATTACGAAGCGTGGGAGCCCCTCGTTACGGGGGCCGGCTACCGCTTCGCGTATTTCGACGGCCTGAATCGTTTCTACGTCGCCGACGAGCATCCCGAGCTGATGGACGCTTTTTCCAGCCCGCCGAACGTCTTCGACAACGCGCGGCTGAGCGGCCTGGCCAACTCCGAACTCTGCCGCGAGGTGATCGCGCGCCACCAGGCCGAGCTGGCCCAGGCGAACGCCGACGGCGCACGCATGGCATCGGCCGAGCAGGCGCTCGCCGCCGAGCGTGAACGCAATGGCCGCCTGCAGGCCGAAGTCGATACCCTGCGCGTCCTGCCTTCCCACCTCGAGGGGCTGCAGCGCGAAGCGGCGCGCCTTCACACGCACATCGAATGGATGCAGGGCCAGCAGGATACGGCGCTGCGCGAGACCGACCGCCTGCACGCCCATATCGCATGGATGCAGCGCCAGTCGGACGCTGTCACGCGCGAGCGCGAGCACTACGCCGCCAGCGCGGAGGCGCTGCGCCAGAATGTCGCGGCCCTCCAGGCGAGCACCTCCTGGCAGGTCACTGCCCCGCTGCGCCTCGCCGTCGACCTCGCGCGCCGCGTCAAGCGCGTCCTGCGCAGGCTGGTGGGCGGTGCCCAGCCCGTCCCGATGCCGCAGGCGCAGGCGCCTGCGCAGGCGGCGCAGGCGGCCGCCGCGCACGACGAACAGGTGCTGCGCGAGCTGTCGCCGCGCGCCAACCGGATCCTGGCCGAGATCCACCAGGTCATCAATTCCAAGGCAGACTGATGCGTATTGTGATCGACATGCAGGGGGCGCAAGCCGAGCACCGGTTCGACTTCGCGGGGCGCTGCGCGCTGTCGCTGGCGCGCGCCATCGTGCGCGCACGCGGCCCGCACGAGGTGGTGCTGGCCCTGAATGGCCTGTTCCCGGAAACCATCGAGCCGATTCGCGCGGCCTTCGACGGCCTCCTGGCGCAGGAACAGATCCGCGTCTGGCACACGCCCGGCCCGCTCTCGGCACGCACGCCTGCCAACGATGCGCGCCGCGCGCTGGCCGAATCGGTGCGCGAAGCATTCATGGCCAGCCTGGGCGCCGACGTGGTGCTGGTCACCAGCCTGTTCGAAGGCTATGCCGGCAATGGCGTCACCAGCATCGGCGCCTTCGCGCAGCATCCTCCGGTCGCCGTGCTGGTGCACGACCTGCGCCCCTTGCGCGAACCGGCGCTGCTGCCGGAACCGGGCCGCGCCGCGCATTTCCAGGCCAAGGCCGGCGCGCTCGCGCATGCCGCGCAACTGCTGGCCACCGGCCCGGCCGTCGTGCGCGACGCCGCCGACCTGCTCGGCAAGCAAGCGCTGGACCTGTCAGCCGGGCTCCCCGCCGGTGCGGCGCCGGCGGGCTGGGATCACATGGCACGCTGCGCCGTGGAGGCGCTCGAAGCGCTGCATGCCGGCGTTGCGCCGGACCTTGCGCCGGCGAATCCCGATGCGCTCCTGAAGCGTCTGGTCGCGCGCGTTCCCGAGGCCGTTGGCGCGCAGGAAAAGGATATGGAATTGCGCAGGTGGGCCCATTTGCTGAGCCGTTTCCCCCAGGCGCAGGGCACCCGCCAGCTGCTGGTGGACGTCTCCGAACTGGTCCAGCGCGATGCCCGCACCGGCGTGCAGCGCGTCACGCGCAGCATCCTCAAGGAGCTGCTCGACAATCCTCCGGCTGGCTATGAGGTGCTGCCGGTCTATGTGACCGGCAACAGCGCCGGCTACCGCTATGCGCGCGCGTTCACCGCGCAGTTCCTGGAAGACGCCCCTGGCGACGCCGACGCGCCGATCGATTACCAGGCGGGCGACGTGTTCCTCGGCCTGGACCTGCTGCCGCAGCTGGTGCCGCAGCACCGGCCGTTCCTGGAGGCCATGCACCGCGACGGCGTCAAGGTGGTGTTCGTCGTCTACGACCTGTTGCCGGTCCTGATGCACGAGCAATTCCCGCCGGGGACCGCCGACGGCCATGGCGCCTGGCTGCAGGCCATCTCGGCGTTCGACGGCGCGGTCTGCATTTCGCGCGCGGTGGCGCAAGAGCTGGCTGACTGGCAGCGCGCCCACGCGGCGCCGCGCCTGCGGCCTTTCGAGATCGCCTGGTTCCACCTCGGCGCCGACGTCAGCCGTTCCGTGCCCACGCGCGGCCTGCCCGATGATGCCGCCGGGGTGCTGTCCAGGCTCGAGCGCTGCCCGACGCTGCTGGCCGTCGGCACGATCGAGCCGCGCAAGCAGTACGGGCAGCTCATTGCCGCGTTCGAGCTGTTGTGGGCCCAGGGCATCGAGGCCAACTTGGTCATGGTCGGCAAGCAGGGCTGGATGGTCGACCGGCTGGCGGCGCGCCTGCGCAGCCATCCGGAGGCCGGCAAGCGCCTGTTCTGGCTCGAGGGCATCAGCGACGAGTACCTCGAGAAGGTGTATGCCGCTTCCGACGGCCTGGTCGCCGCCTCGGTGGGCGAGGGCTTCGGCCTGCCCCTGATCGAGGCTGCCCAGCACAAGCTGGCCATCATCGCGCGCGACCTGCCGGTGTTCCGCGAAGTCGGCGGCGACCGCGCCTGGTACTTCAGCGGCATGCAGCCGCAGGATCTCGCCACGGCGATCGCCGACTGGCTGGTACTGCATGCGGCCGGCAACGCGCCTTCGTCGGCCGGCCTGCCGTGGCTGACCTGGGCCGGCAGCGCGCGCCAGCTGATGCAGGTCGTGCTGGGGCAGGAGGGCCGCGCTGCCCAGTTGCTGGCGCCGCCGGCACCCGCCGCGCGCCCGCGCCCGCGCATGCTGATGCTGGCCCCTTACCCGGTGCGCCGGCCGCGCCACGGCGGCCAGTTGCGCGCCGCCGCGATGGTGCGGGTATACGAGGCGGCCGGTTTCGACGTGCATCCGGTCGGCTTTTACCAGGCCGAAGCCTACGAGCCGGCCGACATCGGCCCTTACGACGTCGCCTTCCCGGCCGACAGCCCGTTCCGCCATTACCGCGGGGTGCCGATGCCGGCGCTGTCCGACTTCCTGATGGGGCCATTCTCGGTGGCGTCGGAGCGGGTGTTCCGCCAGGTCGCCGATGCGCTGCCCGGTCCGGTCGACGTGATCCAGATCGAGCAGTCGTGGCTGTACCCGCTGGCGCACTGGCTGCAGCTCGAGTCGCCGCTGTGCCGCGGCGCCTTGCTGGTCAACAGTTCGCACAACATCGAGGCGCCGATGAAGCGCGCCATCCTCGGCCAGCAGTACGAGCCGGCCCTGATCGAACATGCGGTCGCCGACATGTCGGCCATCGAATCCGAACTGGCGCGCGAAGCGGCGCTGTCGCTCGCCGTGACGCGCGAGGACGCCGAAGTCCTGCGCGGATACGGCGCGCCGGGCGTGCTGCATGCCGCCAACGGGATCAGTCCCTGGCAGGCCGACCCGGAGCGCTGCGCCGCGTGGCGCGCGCGCCTGCCGCAGCAGCCCTGGCCCATTTTCATCGCCAGCGCGCACCCGCCGAACTACACCGGCTTCCTCGATGCGGTCGGCGATTCGCTCGCCTGCATTCCCGAGGGATCGAAGCTGGTCATTGCGGGCGGCGCAGGCCCCCATCTGGAGCGCGAACTGGGCAAGTCGCGCTGGCGCGCACTGAATCTGTCGCGGCTGCAGGTGCTGGGCGTGCTCGACGACGCCGACCTGGCCGCCGTCAAGAGCCTGGCGCATGCCTTCCTGCTGCCCATCGGCGGCGGCGGGGGATCGAACATCAAGACGGCCGAAGCCTTGTATTCGGGGCGGCCGGTAATCTGCACCCGCACCGCGATGCGCGGCTTCGAGCGTTTCGCCGGCCTGCCGGAAGTGACGGTCGCCGACACGCCCGAGCAGTTCCAGGCAAGCATCCGCAAGGTGCTCGAGCAGCCGCCGGCCGCGCCTGCGCCGGTGGACGAGCTGCGTGCCAGCCTCACCTGGGACGCCTGCCTGGCCGCGGTGCCGCGCGAAGTCGCAGGCCTGCTGGCGCAACGCGAGGTGGCCCCATGACGATCTGGCTGGACGTGACCACCACGCGCGGCTGGAGCCGCCCGGCGCTGGGCATCGTGCGCGTCGAGGCGGAGACGGCGCGCCAGTTCCTGCAGTCGGGCGACCCGGGCATCCGCTTTTGCCGCTTCGACCTCGATTACGACGCGTACTTCGAAGTAGGGCGGGAAGAACTGACGTTCGCACTGGCACGGCTGGACGCGGGCGGCGAACACCCGGCGCCGGCAGCGGCGCCCGTCGCGGCCCCGGCCGCTATCCCGGCGGCGGCCACGACGGCCCCGCTCCAGTCGCCATGGCGGCGCTGGGCCGCGCGCGGCATTGCCGGCCTGCCGGCTCCGCTGCAGGCGCCGGCGCGCGGCTTTGCCCGCGCGCGCCTCGACGGCCTGCGCGGCGTGCGCGCGGCCGCCCGCGAACTGCGCCGCAGCGCCGGCCTCCTGTGGCACGGATCGCCGCCCGCGGCCGGCGCGCCGGCTGCCGCGCCCGCACCCGCGCCCGCGGTGCTGGTCAAGCCCGACATCCTGTTCGGCCCCGGCGACGTGTATGTCTCGCTCGGGCTGGACTGGGACCAGAAAAACCTGCCCTACCTGTATGAACTGAAGCAGCAACTCGGACTCCGGATCCTGCTGATGTGTTACGACATCATCCCGATCCGCCTGCCGCACCTGTGCGTGGCCGACGTCGCCGCCAAGTTCTCGCGCTACTTCCTCGACGTTGCGCGCTGCGCCGACCGCATCGCCTGCATTTCGGAATACTCGCGCGCCGACCTGCGCAAGTTCCTCGAGGCCTCGAAGGTGCCCGTGCCCGAACTCGGCGTGGTGCGGCTCGGCTGCGAGATCGCCAGCGCCGGCGGGGTGGCGCCGTCGCCCCAGGTTGCCGAGGTGCTGGGACGCCGCTTCATCCTGTTCGTCTCGACCATCGAGCGGCGCAAGAACCACGAGACGCTGTACCGGGCCTACACCAGGCTGGTCGACGCCGGCGTGACCGACCTGCCGCTGCTGGTCTTCGTCGGCATGGCAGGCTGGGGAATGAACGACCTGATGACGGACTTGCGGCTCGACCCGCGCATCCGTCCCTACCTGCGCATCCTCAACCATGTCTCCGATGGCGACCTGGCGCGCCTGTACCAGGACGCGTATTTCACGGCCTACCCGTCGCTCTACGAGGGTTGGGGCCTGCCGGTGGCCGAGAGCCTCGCCTATGGCAAGTTCTGCCTGGCGTCGTCGGCGGCCTCGATCCCGGAAGCGGGGGGCGAGCTGATCGAATACGTCGACCCCTGGGACGTGCCGCGCTGGGCCGAGCGCCTGCGCTGGTATATCGAGCATCCGCAGGAGGTCGCGGCACGCGAGGCGGCGATCCGCGCCAGCTACCGCCCGGCCAGCTGGAAGGACACCGGGACGGCGCTGGTCGAGGCCGCCTATGCGCTGCGGCTGGGCCAGGCGGCCGAAGCCTGAGGCCCGGCGCGGGCTTTCCGCATTGGCATTCGCACCTTATTCAGCAATAATGACGCTCTCTTCGTACAGGCACACCAGCATGATTCCCCAGGACGCAATCGCCGTCGTCATTCCCAGTTACCGCGTGACCCGGCACATCCTTGGTGTGATCGCCGCCATCGGCCCTGAAGTCAGCCGCATCTATGTCGTCGACGACAAATGCCCGGACGGCTCGGGCGCGCTCGTGCGCGCCGACTGCACCGACCCGCGCGTACGCGTGATCGAGCACGTCCAGAACCAGGGCGTGGGCGGCGCCGTCATGACCGGCTACCAGGCCGCGATCGACGAAGGCATGGACGTCATCGTCAAGGTCGACGGCGACGGCCAGATGGACCCGCGGCTCATCCCTCAGTTCGTGGCGCCGATCCTGCGCGGCGAGGCCGACTACGCCAAGGGCAACCGCTTCTTCGACCTCGAGCAGATCGGCGCGATGCCGCCGATGCGCCTGTTCGGCAATGCCGTCCTGTCGCTGATGACCAAGCTGTCGTCCGGCTACTGGGACCTGTTCGACCCGACCAACGGCTACACCGCCATCCATGTGGACGCGGCGCGCCACCTGCCGTTCAACAAGATCAGCCGGCGTTACTTTTTCGAGACGGACATGCTGTTTCGCCTCAACACCTTGCAGGCGGTGGTGGCCGACGTGCCGATGGACGCCAGCTACGGCGACGAAGTGAGCAACCTGAAGATTTCGAAGATCGTGACCGAATTCCTGGTCAAGCATGCCCGTAACTTCGGCAAGCGCATCTTTTACAATTACTACCTGCGCAACATGTCGCTGGCCTCGATCGAGCTGCCGCTCGGCCTGGTCCTGTTCGTCACAGGATCGGTGTATGGCGTGGTCCATTGGATCGAGTCCTCGCGTGCCGGCGTGGAAACGCCGGCCGGGACCGTCATGCTGGCGGCGATGCCCATGCTGATGGGGATGCAGCTGGTGCTCGCCTTCCTGTCGAACGATATCGCCTCGGTGCCGAAGCGGCCGCTGCACAAGAAGACCCGTCCCTGGCGCCGCCCATGCGCCGACTGACGCTGCCCGGGCCACAGTTCCTGGTCTTTGTCGCCGGCGGCGCGCTGAGCGCACTGGTCGACATCGGCCTGCTGCAGCTGCTGGTGTACAACGGGGTCGCGCCCCTGGCGGCGACGTCGGCGGGATTTCTCGCCGGGTTGTGCGTCAACTATGCATTCCATGCGAAAGTCACGTTCAAGAACGTGACCACGGTGCGCACGCTGTCGCGCTTCCTGTGCGTAGTGGGCCTGAATTACCTGCTGACACTGGGCCTGGTCGCCGTGTCGGTCGCGCTCGTCGAGCAGCCTCTCGTGGGCAAGCTGGTGTCGCTGCCGCTGGTGGCGATGAATGGTTTCTTCCTGAGCAAACATTGGATCTTCAAATGATGCGATTCGCGCCCATTGCATTCGACGACACAGCGCTCGGGGGGTACAGCGCCCTGTTCGCCGCCTGTTTCCCCGATTCGGGTAAATTCACGAGGGACTACCTGGCCTGGCTGTATGTGCGCAATCCCGATGGCCGCGCGTTCGGTTTCGATGCCTGGGAGGGCGACGTCCTGGCGGCCCATTACGTGTGCATCCCGGCGCAGGCAAGCATCGGCGGGCAGGTCGTGCGCGTCCTGCTGTCGCTTAACACCGCCACCCATCCCCGATTCCAGGGACAGGGCCTGTTCACGAAGCTGGCCGCGATGACCTACGACGCCGCCGCCGCTGCCGGCTACGCCGGCGTGTACGGGGTGGCGAACGCCAACAGCACACCGGGCTTCGTGCGCAAGCTCGGCTTCCAGCTGGTGCGGCCACTGGAGGCACTGGTCGGTGTCGGCGGCATGGGCGCATCCGCGCGCGCAGCCGGCCTGGCGCCGGCATTCGAGCGCGTGTGGAGCCAGGCGGCGCTCGAATGGCGCTGCGCCAGTCCCTCCAACGCGGTGCTGCGCCGCCGCCAGGGCGCCGCCTGGCAGTTCCATGCGCCGGCGTTCGGTCGCTTGATCCACGCGTACGCCGAACTGTCGCTGCCGCCCACGGTCGAGCTCGCGCCGACCGGTGCGCCCGCCACCCCCTTGCGCCTGTACCTGGGCTTGATGCCGGACGCGGAGCGGCGCGTGCGCAGCTATGTCGACATTCCGAAGCGGCTGCGGCCGTCGCCGCTGAACCTGATCTACCGCTCCCTGTCGGTACCAGGCGTGCAGCTCGACCCGGCGCATATCCGCTTCTCCTTCCTCGACTTCGATGCCTATTGAGCCGCAGCGCGGCGAGCCTGTCGATCTGTTCCTGTTCGCCCACCAGGACGACGAGTTCGGCGTCTTTCACCTGATCGACGAATGCCGGCGGCAGGGGCGCAGGGCGGCCTGCGCTTACCTCACGCGCGGGGTGAATGGGCTGGCCGGCACGCGCAACGCGGAGTCGCTGCGCGTATTGGGCAAACTTGGCGTGGATGCATCCGATGTCGTTTTCGCAGGCGACCTGCTGGCCATCGACGACGCCCACCTGCCTCTGTCGCTCGACGCCGCCGGGGCCTGGATCGGCGAATGGATCGGCTCCTTCGACACGGTCGGGCGGATCCACGTGACGGCATGGGAGGGCGGGCATCACGACCACGACGCCCTGCATGCGCTGACGCTGCACGCCGCGCGCCGGCTTGCCCTGCTGCCGAAAGTGCGCCAGTTCGCCCTGTATAACCACAAGGGGTGTCCCGGACCGCTGTTCAGGGTGCTGTCGCCGCTGGCGGCCAACGGCCCGGTGGAGTTGCAGCCGGTCCGCTGGGCGAAGCGCCTGCACTACCTGCGCCTGTGCCTGGCCTATCCGTCGCAGCGCACGACCTGGATCGGCCTGTTTCCTTTCGTGCTGCTGCACTACCTGCTCGACGGCAGGCAGGCATTGCAGGCCGTCAGCATGGAGCGCCTGGATCAGCGGCCGCATCCGGGCACCCTGTATTACGAACAGCGCGGCTTTTTCGAATGGGAGCGCATGCGCGACACGCTGCTGCGCTGGCAGGGGCGCTAGCCGGGGCGTCCCGGTGTTATTCCCCGCCGCCCGCCAGCAGGGCGGCCAGGCGCCCACCGGCGCCGCCGGCAGGGTCCTCGGCGCCAAGGCGGCAGGCCCGCACCCCGCGCGCCAGCCATTTCCCGGGCGCGGCGGGCGCGGCGCCATCGCCAAGCGCGAGCAGCACGTCCCCCGGCTTGGCGTCCACGACTGCGTCTTCGATCTGCAGGTCCGCACGGCCGACCAGGTCGAGCGTGTAGCGGCGTGCGTAGCGGTAGCGGGTGCCGTCGTGCCGGATCGGCTCGATGCGCCAGCCATCGGGCGCCTGCCTGATCATGGCCTTGAGCCGCGCCGCTTCGGGCGAAGCGCTGTCGGAGGCAAAGGCGCCGACATCGACCAGTACCTGGCGCGCAGCGCTGCGCGGGCGGTTGGCGGCAATCGCCGCCGCCGTCTGCAGCAGGTCTGGATCGGGCACGTCGGCACCCAGCGCGGCAACCGACGCGAGCAGGCCGCGCTCGGCCGCGCCGATGCCGTCGCGCGCGAACTGCCCGACCGCATCGCGGTACAGCGCGGCGATGCGTGCCGGAGCGTGCGTTGCTTCCATGTAGGCGGAGGCTTCGCTGCCGAGGCGCGCGCGCAGCGCGGCGTCGCCGTGCATCCGTTCGATGGCGGCGCGCAGCGCGTCCTGGCTGAAGGCGTCCTCGAGGCGCAGGCAGGCATGTTCCGGCACTTCGGCGGCCGAGCCGTGGGCGTTGACGATGACGGGCAGTCCGTACGACAGGCAGTCCAGCACCGCCCCCGAGGTTTCGCCGCGCGAGCCGGCGCGCAGCTGCACCGCGGCGTCGGCGGCGGCCAGGTAGCGCCGGTACAGCGCCGTGCTGGCATACCCCGTGACCTTGATGCGCGGATGCGCCGCGATGCGGTCGCGCAGCGCGAGGCCGAAGCGGCCCGCGGCGATTTCGCCCACGAACACCAGGTGGCAATGCGGATCGCGCGCGAGGGTGCTGTCGATCCAGGCCTCGACCAGCCGGTCGTTGCACTTGGGCGCCGACAGGATACCGAACGAGCAGACGACAAAGTCGCCGGCGCCGAAGCCCAGTTCCGCGCGCACCTGCGCCCGGTCTGCCGTGTCCGCCCCGGGGCGCAGGCACACCAGCGGCAGCACGCGCCAGCCGGCGGCGAACCCGGGGCCGTACCAGCGGTTCGCCAGGTCGACCGCGTGGTGGGAGTGGACGATCACCCCAAGGGCGCGGTCGAGCACCTGCTTGTTCGACGGGTAGGTCAGGCAGGAAGTGGTGCGATCCTGTTCCTTTTCCTCGACCAGCGCGCCGTAGCCGTGCGCCAGGTACAGCGAGCGGCAATAATGGTTGGGCAGGGGATGCTCTGCTTCGGCATGGTTGATGACGCCGCTCAGGAAAAAATCGTGCAGCACCACCACGCCCGGATGGCGTTCCAGCAGGCCGAACATGTGCGTGTGGAATTCCGAATTGCCGAACTGGTAGACGATGTGGTCGAACGTGTGCGCGTTGGCGTCGAACCATTCGCTCGAATGCTGCGGGAAACGGTCCTGCAGGGCGGGATCGTCGACGCCCTCCTGTGCGAGCACCAGTTCGATGTCGTAGTGCTGCGCCAGTTCCGGCAGCAGGTCGGCGCTGTAGGCGGCGATGCCCGAGCGCGTCGGCGGCAGCGGCGAGACGTAGGCCAGGCGCGGCTTGCGCACCGGGGCGGCGGCAACAGCCACGCTCGCGCTGTGCGACGCGGCGCGGCGCTGGTGCTTTTCTTCGAATGCCGCGATGGCGCGCCGGGCGCTGGCGTCCCACGAGAAACGCTTTGCCTGCTCCAACCCATGGGCGCGCAGCTCGGCCTGGCGCGCCGGATCGAGCAGCACCTGCGCCATGGCCGTGCTGATGGCGGCGATGCTGGTCGGGTCGAACATGGCATCAAGCCGTCCGATCACTTCCGGGATGCTGCTGGTGTTCGAGCCGATGGTCGGGGCACCGCAGGCCATCGCCTCGAGCGCGGGCAGGCCGAAGCCTTCGTGCAGCGAAGGGAACACGAAGAGCGAAGTACTGTTGTACAGCGAAACGAGGTCGTCGTCGGACACGAAGCCGGTCAGCACCAGGTCGTCCTTCGACAGGTTGAACTTTGCCGCCAGGCGCTCGAGGCGGAAGCGGTCGGGATCCTGGATGCTGCAGACCACGGCCAGCTGGTACTGCCCGCGCAGCGGCGCCGGCAGCTTCGCGTAGGCTTCGATCAGGCCTTCGATGTTCTTCCGGTAGTCGATGCCGCCGGTGTACATGATGAAGTCGCGCTTGATGCCGTGGCGCGCCAGCAGTGCGGCGCGCTCGTCCGGCGCCAGCGCGCGCGGGCGGAAGATGGCGTCCACGGCCGACGAGATGTTCACCACGCGCTCCGCCGGCAGCCCCAGCAGTTCGATGCCTTCCTCGCGCGCCGATCCGGAAATGGCCAGCAGCAGGTCGGCCTGTTTCAGCTGTTCCAGCTTGCGGTAGTACCAGGACGCCACGTTCGGGTCGCCCAAGTAGCGTTCCTTGCGCATCAGCGGAATCAGGTCGTACAGCGTCACGGCAGTGTCGAACCGGCCGCCGGGCGGCACGGAGACCGCCACGTTGTCGCCCAGGCCTTCGAACAGGCTGGCGACATGGACGATGTCGGGCCGCAGGCTGGCCAGGTAGTGTTCCCGGATCCGTTCGGCCGCGCGCACGCGCCAGGCGTTGCGCGCATCGACTTCGCCGGCCGGCACCGGCGTGACGAAGGTTGAGATATGCGACTGCGGGATCAGGCTGTCGAATGCCTTGCGGATGGCGGCGACGCTGTCCGGATAGTCTTCGTTGAGGACGATGCGCAGCTCATGCCCGGCGCTGTTGCGCGCCATCGCCAGCGCCAGCGCCATCGAATAGCGGCCAATACCGCGGTGCATGCTGGAAGCCTGGCAGGCCTGCAGGTCGAGGAGGATGCGCATGGGAGAGCTTTACGGTGTACGGGTGTGGTCGATGGCGCGGCGCAGGTCCTGCAGCACCTGGCGCGCGCTGTCGGTCAGCTCGGCTTCGTCGGAGAGCAGGACGGGCAGGGTCTGCCAGTCGGCCCGGCGCGAGTGCGCGACGGCTGCGCGCACCCGGCCGGCGAGTCCGGGGAAACGGTAGATCTGGCGGCGCAGGAAATCGTCCAGGCGCGGGCGCGCCACGATGAAGGCAACCACCCGCAATGCGGCCTTCTTGACGGCCTGGCGCGCCAGGGAAGGGCCGCGCGCCATGCTCAGGCTTGTGCCGGCTGGTCCGCGCAGTGCGGGCACGACACGCCGTACACGTACTGCGGCGAGAGCTGCTCGCGCGGGGTGACGACGGCGCGGCAGGCGAAGCACTGGGTGGTGACGGTTGGTTCGAGCTTCGGGTTGAGCGCGGTACGGTAGTCGAACACGAAGCAGTCGCCATGGTAGTGGGCGCCGCCGACGTCCTCGAAATACTTCAGGATGCCGCCCTCGAGCTGGTAGACGTTGTCGTAGCCGATGTTCTGCATGTGGATCGCCGCTTTTTCGCAGCGGATGCCGCCGGTGCAGAAGGTGACCACGGTCTTGCCGGCGAAATCGTCCTTGTGCGCGGCGATCACTTCCGGGAACTCGGTGAACTTGGCGATGCGGTAGTCGACCGTGTTATCGAAAGTGCCGACGTCGACCTCGAAATCGTTGCGGGTGTCGACCATCACGACCGGCTTGCCGGCGTCGTCATGGCCCTGGTCGAGCCAGCGCTTGAGCGTGGTCGGATCCACCGAGGGCGCGCGGCCCAGTTCCGGTTTGATCAGCGGCATGCGCATGGTGATGATCTCGCTCTTGATCTTCACCAGCATGCGCTTGTGCGACTGCTCTTCCGAGTAGCTGTACTTGACTTCGATGTCGGCGAAGCGCGGGTCAGCCCGCAGCCAGTCAAGATAGGCATCGATGTCGGCCGGGAGGCCCGACAGGAACATGTTGATGCCTTCGGGCGTGAGCAGGATCGTGCCCTTCAGGTTCAGTTCCGCGCACAGCGCCTGGAACCGGGGGCGCATCTCCTCGGTGTCCTCGAAGGTGATGAACTTGTAGGCGGCGATGTTGACGTAGCGCCCGCTGTCTGCCTGGGTGCCGGCGACAGGCGTTGCGCCCGCCTCGTGATTGGTGGTGGTTTGCATGATTGCCAAGTAGCTCAATTCTGGTCAACCGCTATTATAAGCCGTCGGACTCGTGCGGCGCCGCTGCCCACTGCGCCCTGAGCGCTGCCAACTGCGTTGCCAACTGTTGCGCAATCGCCTCCGAGGTGCAGAGCAGGCGGTCGGCGCCGGCCGCCGCGCGCGGGGCGCCGCCGCCCGGCAGGCTGCGCACCAGCAGGTTGACGCGCACGCCGCGCGCCTGCCAGGCCGCCAGCAGGCCGCTGTCGAAGGCCCGGGCGACGGCCGGCGCGGCGGCGTCGGGTGCATAAAAGATGTCGCCGGCGTGGACGTCGACGACCGGCTCGGCCTGTATTGGCCAACCCAGGCCCAGCAGGCGCCCGGCCGCATTGCGCGCCTGGCGCAGGCAGGGCGCGCTGCCTGCGGTGTCGAGCGAAGTGTCGAGCCATACCGGTTCCACGCGCAGGTCGGGACCCGCCTGGGCGAGCAGTTCGGTCAGCTGGCCGGCGGCGGCTGCATCCGGCGTGCCAGCTTGGGCCCAGTCGCTGACGTCGACCAGCAGCTGGCGCCGCGCGGGGCGTTCGCCCGCGGCCAGGCTTGCGGCGAGGCGGCGCAGGTCCTGTTCGCCCGCCGGGGCGGCCTGGGCCAGCGCCGCGCGCCAGGCAGCGTGCTGCGCCGCGGTGCCGGCGCGGGCGCGCGCGAGCGTTTCCAGGTACAGCGCGGCGCAGCGGGCCGGGCGGAACCGGGCGTCGAGCAGCGCGACCGCACCCTGGCCGAGCGCTGCGCACCGCGCCGGATCGCGGTGCAGGGTCTCGAGGGCGGCGGACAACTCCTTGATCTCGAAGGCGTCGGGCAGGCGCCAGACCGCCTCAGGCGGGAATTCCGCCATCGAGCCGTTGGCGTTGACGATGGTCGGCAGGCCGTAGTTCATGCAGTCGAGCACCGCGCCCGAGCTTTCGCCATGCGCATTCGTGCGCAGCTGCACCCCGGCGTCGGCCGCCTGCAGGTACTGGCGGTAGACGGCGTCCTCGTTCCAGCCGGCGATGCGGATGTTGGCCCCCGCACCAGTACCAGCAGCGGCGCCGCGGATCAGCGCCTCGACTTCCACGCCATAGGGACTGTCGTGGTTGGCGCCGACCAGCACCAGCATGCAGGCGGGATTCCCATGCAGGGACGAGCCGATCCAGGCGCGCAGCAGTTCGTGGGTCAGCTTGTTGGGCGCGACGAAACCGAAACTGCAGACGAGGAAGCAGTCATCGGCAATGCCGAGCGCCGAGCGTGCCGCGATGCGCGCCGCGGCGCGGTCGGTGGCAGGGGGCGGGGTGCGCGGGTGCGGGATGACGTCGATGCCGTTCGCGGCACCCGGGCCGAACCAGTCGCTTGCCAGCTGGCGCGCATGGCGCGAGTGGACGATGGTGCGGGTCGCGCCTTCCAGTACGGGCAGGCTGCAGGGCCAGTCCTTGTGCGCCTGGGCGCGCCCCACCGGCGTTTCGCTGGCATGCACGGCCCGGTAGCCATGCGAATGCAACAGGGCCTCGCCCCAGGCGCGTGGATCGGCACCGCTCATCTGGGCGTGCACCAGCGCGCCGCCGAGGAAAAAGTCGTGCAGCACCACAACACCAGGAAAGCGCGCCAAAAGGGAGAACATGTGGCTGTGGAAGGGACTGTTGCCGAACTGGTAAAGCACCTGGTCGTAGCCGGCACCGTGTTCGGCGAACCAGTCCGCCTGGCGCACCGGCAGGTGGCCCAGCGCCGGGGGCAGGATCACTTCCGGCAGGGCCACTCCTGGCTGGGCGACAATGAGCTCGATCTCGAACTGGCCCGACAGCTCGGCCAGCAGTTCGACGGCATAGGTGGCCACGCCCGTGCGCTGCGGCGGCAGCGGCGAGACGAAGGCCAGGCGGGGACGGGCGGCAACATCGCGCGGTGGCGTTTCCTGCATCCTGCGCAAGGTGCGCAGGATGGCGTTCGCGCGCGGCGACAGGCCATCGATCTCGTCAGCCTGCGTGCCCGCCTTCCCCCAACCTTCGGCCGCCGGGGCGGCGCTGCCGGAGGCCATCATCGCCTGATAGGCGCGTGCGTACAGGGCCGGGGAGCGCTTGAGGATGCGCAGCGCCAGCTGGCGTACCTGCGGCCGGCGCAGGACGGCGCGGGCCGCGAATTTGAAAAGCGGCATCAGTGGCGCGCCAAGGCGGCGCAGTTTGCGTGGGCGGGGCGTAGCCGGCGCCGGCGCAAGGCCGGCCGCGGCGGGCGGCAGGACGGCGACGGCGCACTCGCCAGGAGCGGGTTCCGCCAGCAGCAGCTCGAGCAGGGGTGCAGGCGTGGTGGGGCGGGAAGCGGTCATCGTCCCATTATAAGATGAGGCAGGCCGGCGTTGCCCTGCAGGGGGCTGTTGCCTTGTTGTAACTGCACCCGCCGGCGCCGGCGGCGGGTGTTCGTGGACTGCCTGCCGGGTTAAAATACGGGTATGACTTCCCCGACCTTCACCCACCTGCGCGTCCACTCCGAATACTCGATCGTGGACGGCCTGGTCCGCATCGACGACCTCGTCGGCGCTGCCGCCAAGGACAAGCAACCGGCGCTCGCCGTCACCGACCTGGCCAACATGTTCTGCATGGTGCGCTTCTACAAGGCGGCGCGCGGCAAGGGGATCAAGCCGATCATCGGGGTCGACGCCTGGATCACCAACGACGACAACCGCGACAAGCCGTCGCGCTTGTTGATCCTCGCGAAAAACCGCACCGGCTACCTGCAGCTGTGCGACCTGCTCTCGCGCGCCTGGCTCACCAACCAGCACAAGGGCCGCGCCGAAATCCGCGCCGAATGGCTGGAAGCATTGGCGACGAGCGTCTCGACGCTCGAGCCGGAAGTCAATCAGGCGAATGCCCTGATCGTGCTGTCGGGCGCCTGCTTCGGCGACGTCGGCCAGGCCATCGACAACGGCGACATCGCGCGCGCCGAAAAGGCGGCCGCGCGCTGGGCCGCCATGTTCCCGGGCCACTTCTACATCGAGATCCAGCGCGCCGGCGCATCGAACCAGGAAGCGGCCGTGCGCCATTCGGTGGCGCTGGCCGGCCGCCTCGGCCTGCCGGTGGTGGCCACGCACCCGGTGCAGTTCATCCGCAAGGACGAATACATCGCCCACGAAGCGCGCACTTGTATCGCCGAAGGCGAGATGCTGGCCAACGCCAAGCGCGTGCGCCGCTTCAACGAAGAGATGTGCTTCAAATCGCAGGACGAGATGGCCGCGCTGTTTGCCGACCTGCCGGGCGCGCTCGCCAATTCCGTGGAAATCGCCAGGCGCTGCAACGTCGTACTCACCCTCGGCAAGCCGCAGTTGCCGGACTTCCCGACGCCGCCGGGCATGACCATCGACGAGTACCTCGTCTCGGAATCGCAAAAAGGGCTGGAAAAGCGCCTTGAGCACCTGTACCCGGACCCGGTCAAGCGCGAGGAAGCGCGCCCGCGCTACGAAGAGCGCCTGAAGTTCGAGACCGATACCATCAACAAGATGAAGTTCCCGGGCTACTTCCTGATCGTGGCGGAATTCATCCAGTGGGCCAAGGACAACGGCGTGCCGGTGGGTCCGGGCCGCGGCTCGGGTGCGGGTTCGCTGGTCGCCTACTGCCTCCTGATTACCGACCTCGATCCGCTGAAATACAACCTGCTGTTCGAGCGCTTCCTGAACCCGGAACGCGTCTCGATGCCCGACTTCGACATCGACTTTTGCCAGGAAAACCGCGACCGCGTGATCCAGCACGTGAAGGATTTGTATGGCCGCGAGGCGGTCTCGCAGATCGCTACCTTCGGCACCATGGCCGCCAAGGGCGCGATCCGCGACGTCGGCCGCGTGCTCGACTACGGCTACAACTTCTGCGACGGCGTCTCGAAACTGATCCCGTTCAAGCCGGGTAAGCCGGTGTCGATTGCCGAGGCGATCGAGGAAGAGCCGCTGCTCAAGGAACGTCTCGAGAACGAGGAAGAAGTCAAACAGGTGCTGGAACTGGCCCAGCAGGTCGAGGGCATCACTCGCAATATCGGCATGCACGCCGGTGGCGTGCTGATCGCGCCGGGTAAACTCACCGACTTCTGCCCGCTGTACACCCAGGGCGGCGACGCCGGCGTGGTGTCGCAGTACGACAAGGACGACGTAGAGGCCGTCGGCCTGGTGAAGTTCGACTTTTTGGGCCTGACCACGCTGACCATCCTCGACCGCGCCGTGAACTACATCAAGGCCCTCGATCCGGCCGAAGCCGATTTTGATCTCGCCAAGCTGCCGCTGAACGACCGGCCGTCCTATAAACTGCTGTCGGATGCCAAGACCGTGGCGATCTTCCAGCTGGAGTCGCGCGGCATGCAGGGCATGCTGAAGGACGCGCGTCCCGACCGCTTCGAGGACATCATTGCGCTGGTCGCGCTGTACCGCCCGGGCCCAATGGACCTGATCCCCGACTTCTGCAAGCGCAAGCACGGCGAGAAGTTCGATTACCCGGACCCGCGCACCGAGTCGATCCTGTCCGAGACCTACGGCATCATGGTCTACCAGGAGCAGGTCATGCAGATGGCGCAGATCGTCGGCGGTTATTCGCTGGGCGGCGCGGACATGCTGCGCCGCGCGATGGGTAAAAAGAAGGCCGAAGAGATGGCCGAGCACCGCGAGATCTTCCGCGCCGGTGCCGCCAAGGACGGCCTGTCGACCGCCAAGGCCGACGAGATCTTCGACCTGATGGAGAAGTTCGCGGGCTACGGCTTTAACAAGTCGCACGCGGCGGCGTATGCGCTGCTGTCCTACCATACGGCCTACCTGAAGGTGCACCACACGGCCGCCTTCATGGCAGCGAACATGTCGCTGGCGATGGAAGACACCGACAAGATCAAGATCCTGGTCGAGGACTCGATCGACGTCTGCCGCCTGACCCTGCTGCCGCCGGACGTGAACGAATCGCAGTTCCGCTTCACGCCGGAAGGGCAGCCGTTCTCGGTCACCGGAAAACAGGTATCGAACATCCGCTATGGCCTGGGCGGCGTGAAGGGCGCCGGCCAGGGCGCGATCGAGGCGATCGTCGCCGCGCGCAAGGAGGGCGGCAAGTTCAAGGACCTGTTCGACTTCTGCAAGCGCGTCGACCGCAAGCAGATCAACCGCCGCACGATCGAGTCCCTGATCCGCGCCGGCGCCATGGACTGCTTCGGCGTCGACCGCGCGATCCTGCTCGCCTCGGTCACGTTTGCGATGGAAGTGGCGGGCCAGGAAGCGGCCGCCGCCAACCAGGTGAGCCTGTTCGGCGGTGATGATTCCGACCTGGTGGCGCCGCCGGAATACGTGAAAGCCTTGCCCTGGACCGACCGCCAGAAGCTGTCGGAAGAGAAGGTCGCGCTTGGCTTCTACCTGTCGGGCCACATGTTCGATATCTATGCCGGGGAAGTGCGGCGCTTTGCGCGCACCAGATTGCAGGATTTGGAACCGTCGCGCGAGCCGCGCATGCTGTGCGGCGTGATCACGGGCGTGCGCACCCAGATGACCCAGCGCGGCAAGATCCTGATCGTCGCGCTCGACGACAAGACCGGCGTGGTCGAGGTCACCGTCTACAACGAGGTATTCGAGGCGAACAAGAACGCCTTCAAGGAAGACGAGTTCCTGCTGGTGGTCGGCAAGGTGTCGGAAGACCGCTTCAACGGCGGCCTGCGCATCACCGCCGAAAAGGTCTACGACCTGGCCAGCTCGCGCATCCAGTACGGCCACAAGCTGGAAATGGACCTGGCCTGCACGGTCAGCCCGGCAAAAATCGCCGAGGTGATCGCGCCCTACAAGCACCCCGACGGCCTGCCGGTCAGCCTGCGCGTAAAACCGCAGGGTGTGGAATGCATCCTGCAGCTGGGCGACGAGTGGCGCGTGGCGCCGTCGGATGCACTGAAGCAGGCGCTGGAGCTGACGCTGGGGGCGAAGGACGTGGCGGTCGAGTATTAAGGAGGGCCCGGCAGCGTGGGTGGCGACACGACTGTGAGGGGTGGTTACAATCGGCATCACCCCCCCCACAGGAGTTTGTTACGATGAACATGCGCAGCCTGCTTTCCTCCGCTCTGATTGGCGCCGTTGCCAGCGCGCGCTCCATGACCCCGATGGCCACCATCGCGGCGGCACGCCTCGCAGGCCGCGGTACGCCGGGGCAACTCGTGCTCCTGGATCGCCCCTTGTTCACCTACGGTGCGCTGGCCATGGGGGTTGGCGAACTGTTCGGTGACAAGATGAAGACGGCGCCCGACCGCACAGTCTTCCTGGGATTGCTGGCGCGCGTCATGAGCGCCGGGATCGCCGGTGCGGCCCTGGCACCGCGTGGCCGGGAGGGGGCCGGCGCGGCGGTCGCGGTCGCCACCGCCGTACCGCTTGCCTACTGCACGCTTGCCGTTCGCAAGCAGGCCATGGCGCGCATCGGCCAGACCCGTAGCGGACTGATCGAAGACGCGCTGATCGTCGCCGCAGGCGCCGCGCTGGTGGCGCTGGCGACGCGGCCGAAATACGATTAATCTGCGCGCATCAGCCTTGCATGGCGTCGGACGACAGGAGCAAGTCGCCACGCGCCGCCGGCACATGGGCGAGCAGCGCGCACGCCACGTCCAACGCCCTGATCGGCCGGTAGCGCGCTGGAATGAGTGGCCGCAGTACGCCCGCCAGCAGCGAGCCGACATGTTCGCCAGGGCGCGCCGGCTGCCCGAGCGCGCTACGGTCCCCCAGCAGCAGCGACGGCCGCGCGATCACCAGCGCGTCAAAGCCGAGTGCCTTCACCGCTTCCTCTAGTTCGCCTTTTACGCGGTTGTAGAAGACCCGTGAATGCGCGTCCGCGCCCATCGCACTGACGAGGCCGAGCCTGCGGGCGCCGGCCTGGAAGGCTGCGCGCGCCACGGCGAGGTTGGCGTCGAAATCCACCGCGCGGAAGGCGGCCTGGCTGCCGGCGACCTTGATCGTCGTGCCGAGGGCGAGATAGGCTTCATCGAGCGCGGGGAGGGGCGGCAGGGCGCTGAAATCGACCACCTGCGCCTGCAGTTTCGGGTGGGAGATCGACAACGCGCGCCGGGCCAGCACGTGCACGACCGCCACCGTGTCGTCGGCCAGCAGGCGGCGCAGGAGTTCGCCGCCGACGAGGCCGGTGGCGCCCGCGAGCAGGACACGACGCCCGATTGGCACGCTGCTGCTCACCTTATTTCGCCACGGCGGCCGGCGCCGCCTGCGTGTTTGCATGCTCACGCAAGCCGATCGCCGCCTGCGTCGTCCTGTCTTTCATCCGCTCCAGCACGATGTGCTGGTTGCTCGACGCCTGGTCGCGCTTCGCTTCGCGGTGCCACAGGTGGAAGATTTCGGTGGAATAAGCACCGTCCTTGCGCAGCACGCCCGCGTGGTACAGGCGCGCGACGACGTCGGAATCCTCGTAGCCCCAGCCGCGGAAACTCTCGTCGAAACCGTTGACGCTTTCCAGGTCGCTGCGCCAGAAGGCCATGTTGCAGCCCTTGATGCGCCGGAAGCTGAAGCGGTGGCGGCGGCGGCCGATATCGGGCAGCTTGACCAGCAGCTGCGCGGCCTTGCCCAGCCCGCCCTGCAGGCGGTAGCGCAGCTTCTCGCCCAGGGTGAGCGACTGCAGGTCGAGGCCTTCCGCCAGGACGCGCGCGCTGAACGCCTGGCTGAGCAGGATGCGGCTGCCGGTCACCATGAATCCGGGCTCGGCCAGCCGGCGGTGCTGCGCGATGAAGTCGCGTTGCGGCACGCAGTCGCCATCGAGCGCAATGATGTAGTCGCCGCGCGCAGCCAGGATGCCGTTGTTGCGCGATTCGGCCAGCCGGAAGCCGTCATCGGGCTGCCAGACGTGGCGCATCGGCACCGGCGAGCGACGGCACAGTTCCTCCACCAGCGCCCGGGTCGGCTCCCCTGAACCGTCGTCGGCGATGATGATTTCGAAGTTGCGGTCGCTCTGGCGGAAGCAGGCTTCGATGCAGGCGCCGAGCGCCTCCGGCCAGTTGTAGGTGGCGATCACGATCGAAATGAGGAAATTGTTATTGTTCATGTTCATGGGCCGGGGCGTATCGCTGTGCTGGAACGCCTATTGTGCAGTGGCGCGCTGCCGTATGCAATGTCCATACAGGGCACCTGCCAGCAGCAGGAACCAGTAGGCTTCGGTCGGGTCCCACAGCAGGCTGTTGAACAGTGAGGTCAAGCCAAAGATCGCGAGCAGCAGCGCCAGTGCATCGGCCATCGGGTCGCGGCGCGCCAGCGCCGCCTTGCCGATGGCGCCGAGCAGCGCGAAGTACAGGGCGACGCCGGGCACGCCGAGTTGCACGGCCAGCAGCAGCGGCTCGCTGTGGGGCTGGTGGCGCACGCGCGCCGTTTCCGGCGACGCCCCCCAGATCCGCTGCGCTTCGGGCGCATACACTTCCGAGAACGACCCGGTGCCATAGCCCAGCAGCGGCCGCGCGGCCACCGCCTGCACGCCCGTCTTCATGAAACTGATGCGCAGGCCGTTGGGTGTGGTGGCGTCGTTTTGCGACACTTCCGTCACCAGCAGGTCCATGCGCGTCTTGACGTTCGGGGACACCATGTAGACGCCGGCGAACAGGAGCGACATCGCGGCCGCCACCAGGGCACTGCGCAGGAAGGTGACGCGCCCGCGCAACAGGTACAGCGCGAACAGGCCGATGAACAGGCCGACATAACCGGTGCGTCCGTTGCCCATCAGGATCGGGGCGCCGAAATACACGCCAACCCCGAGCAGGGCCAGGCGGGCGCGCGTACCCTGCGCGTAGGTCGCCAGCAGGAAACTGGCGCAGGCAGCGAACGAGAGCAGGATGCCAATCGTGATGTGGTTGCGAAAAGCATACGGATCGCTCATGTCGCCGACGCGCCACCAGCCGAGGCTGGAGGTGGGCATGCTGTCGAGCCAGACCAGGTAGAGCGAGGTGGCCAGCACCGCGCAGCCGCCCAGCGAGGCGTAGAGCACGCGCGCCGGCAGGGCGGGCGCGCGCCAGCACAGGCACAGGGCCAGCGGCAGCACCATCAGTTTCGCGTACTTGCGCATGCCGTCCTGCACCTCGTCGGGCGGCGCGACCGACCAGGTGGCGCCCACCAGCACCAGGGCCAGCAGCGCCAAGGCCAGCAGCGCCGCCGGCGTGCGCAGCGCCCGCGCCAGCGAGCGGTCGCCCAGCAGCGCGGCCACGAAGGCGATCAGGGTCAGCCCGGCGAACAGGTTCGCCAGCGCGGTCGAGAAGGGAATGCTGAACGCGGCCAGCAGCAGCGTCTGGCGGGCAATGCGTTCGATGCGGCCACCGACGGGAGCGGCCGTGCTGCCGAGGGAAGGGGGCGAGGGGTGCTGCATGTTGTTCCTTATCTGGACGCGGCGGCGCGCTGCCTGCTCGGCCGCCAAAATCGCGCTCATTGTACTGGAAGCGCCCGCCCGTGCCGCCGTACCCGAACCCGAGTATGCGAAAATGGCGAGTTGACCGTCATATCAGGACGGACCGGATATCTCGCGGCGCGGCCCGGCCCCAGGCGCCCGCCGTGGCTAGCGAAAAGAGCAAAGTGGAAAACAGTGTGATCGTCAAACGCCTGTGGGCGTTCATCAAACCCTATCGCAGCCGTGCCTACATGGCCCTGCTGGCCATGGCGCTCACCGCAGCGACCCAGCCGCTGCTGGGCAAGGCCATCGAACTCCTGCTCGACAAGGGTTTCAAGAACAAGGTCGAATTTTCGCTCTGGTGGATTCCGGGCGTCCTGATCTCGATCTTCATCCTGCGCGGGATCGGCACCTTCGCCACCGCCTACCTGAACAACTGGGTCATCAGCCGCGTGCTCAACGACTTGCGTGGCCGCATGTTCGACCGCCTGCTGCGCCTGCCGGTAGCGCGCTTCCACGAAGAGTCGACCGGCAAGATCATCAATACCGTGATCGGCGACGTGCGCCAGGTGGTGGACATGATCAACTCGGTCTTCGTCGCGTTCGTGCGCGACACGCTGGTCGTGATTGGCCTGCTGGCCGCGCTGCTGTACCTGAACTGGCAGCTGACCCTGGTCGCCATCGTCGTGGTGCCGCTCACCGCCATCATCGTGCGCACCACCACCGGGCGCCTGCGCCGCCTGAACCGCGAAAACCAGCGCGTCACCGCCGAGATGACCCAGGTGGTCGAGGAAGCCGCGCGCGGGCACCAGGTGATCCGCGTGTTCTCGGGCGAGCGCTACGAGCGGCAGCGTTTCGCCACCCGCAGCGAGGCCTTGCGCGGCTTTTCCCAGCGCACCACGGTGGCCTTTGCCGCCACCGCCCCGGTAACCCAGATCGCCACCTCGCTGGCGCTGTCGGCGGTGGTGGTGTTTGCCATCCGCTCGGACATGACGGTCGGCGAGTTCACCAACTTCATCACGATGATGCTGATGCTGCTCACGCCCCTGAAATCGCTGGCCGAAGTCAACGGCCCGATGCAGCGCGGGATCGCCGCCGCTGAAACCGTGTTCGAGATGATCGATTCCCCGGTCGAGGAAGACACCGGCACCCGCGAGCTGGCGCGCGCCAAAGGCCACCTGATGTTCGAGAACGTCACCTTCCGCTATCCGAACGCCGCCAGCCCGGCCCTGCAGAACGTCTCGCTCGAGATCTACCCTGGCCAGACGGTGGCGCTGGTCGGCACCTCCGGCGGCGGCAAGTCGACTTTCGTGAACCTTGCGACCCGCTTCTACGATCCGCAAGACGGCCGCATCCTGCTCGACGGCGTGCCGTATCCCGAGCTGCGCCTGTCCAGCCTGCGCGCCCAGCTGGCGATGGTGAGCCAGAACGTGGTGCTGTTCGACGACACGCTGGCCGCCAACATCGCCTACGGGGCCGAACGCATCGACTACGAGCGCCTGGCCGCCGCAGTCAAGGCGGCGCACCTGACGGACGTGGTCGCGCGCCTGCCGGAAGGCGTCGAAGCGATGATCGGCGAGAACGGCATGCGCCTGTCGGGCGGCCAGCGCCAGCGCGTGGCGATTGCGCGCGCGATCTACAAGGACGCGCCGATCCTGATCCTCGATGAAGCCACCTCCGCGCTCGACAACGAATCGGAGCGCGCCGTGCAGGCTGCGCTCGACGCCCTGATGGCCGGGCGCACCACGATCGTCATCGCCCACCGCCTCTCGACCATCGAGGGCGCGGACCGCATCGTCGTCATGGAACATGGCCGCATCGTCGAGCAGGGCACGCACGCCGAATTGCTGGCCAGGGGCGGTTCCTACGCCAACCTGTACCGCCTGCAGTTTGCGCAGGCGGTGGCCGAAGAGGGGGCAAAATGAGCGGGCGCACCCTGGTCATTTCGCCGAACTGGATCGGCGACGCAGTGATGGCCCAGCCGCTGCTGGCGCGCCTGAAGGCGCGCCATCCCGGGCGGCCGATCGACGTGCTGGCGCCGCCCGCGGTGGCGCCGGTCTGGCGCGCGGTGCTTGAGGTCGACACGGTGCTCGAGACGCCGTTCCGGCACAAGGCGCTGCAGCTGCGCGAGCGCTGGAAGTATGCGCAGGTGCTGCGCGCGCGCGGTTATCTCGACTCCTACGTCCTGCCGAACACGCTCAAGTACGCACTGATCCCCTGGCTGGCCGGCATCCGGCAACGGGTCGGCTACAAGGGCGAAATGCGCTATGGCCTGGTCAACGTGATGCACCATGACGAGCAGCCGCCGCGGCCGATGGTGCCCTTCTATGCGGCGCTGGCGAACGCTCCGCATGCGGCGCTTTCGCCGGCGCCGCGGCCGTCCCTGGTCGTGCCGGGCGAGCGCATCGAAGCCGCCTGCGCGCGCCTCGGCATCGCGGCGGGCGGTGCGCTGGTCGCGTTCGCGCCCGGCGCCGAGTTCGGCCAGGCCAAGCGCTGGCCGCCGCGCCACTTCGGGGCGCTGGCACGCGCGATCCTCGAACAGGATGGCGCGGCGCGCATCGTGCTGCTCGGCTCCCCCAAGGACCGCGCCACTTGCGAGGAGGTGATCGCGCATGCGGGGGATGCGGCGTCCGGCATGCTGAACCTGGCCGGCCGGACGCAGCTCGATGAAGCGATCGCCGTGATCGCGCGCTGCGCCGCCGTGGTGGCGAACGATTCGGGGCTGCTGCACATTGCATCGAGCCTGAACCGGCCGGTGATCGCGCTGTATGGCCCGACCGATCCCGACCACGCGCCGCCGTTTTCCGACATTGCGCATGCGCTCTCGCTGCGCCTCGATTGCTCACCTTGCCGCCAGCGCGAGTGCCCGCTCGGGCATCACAATTGCATGGAGCAGATGGAGGCGCCGCTGGTGTGGCGGGAGCTGGGGCCGGTGCTGGCGCGGTAAGGTGCAGGCGTAAACAACAACCGGCCGGTGCCAACGCTTCCTGCGTCAGGCACCGGCCGGTCGCCGCCGGACCTTGCGGTCCGGACGGCCTTTAAGCACTGAAACGCGTCAGCTGGCGTAGTGCGCTGCTCCCCCGGCGAGCTCGCCATCGTCGACCGCGTGTTCCTCGAGCGCCTTGATATAGCGCGCCAGGGCGTCGTCGAGCGAGGGCAGCAGCACGCCGCGTTCGCTTGTGAGCGCGGAGAACGCCGGGCGAACTGCCGTGTAGCCGCATTCCGTCGATGAGCGTTCCTGCAGGGCGCTGGCGTCGACGCCGGCCACCTCGCAGGCCTTGCGCGCGAGGTCTGCCCAGCTCACGCTTTCCGCATTGGTCAGGTGCCAGATGCCGCGCTCGCGGTCGATCATCAGGTCAAGGCTGGCGTTCACCAGGTCCGGCACATAGGTCGGCGACACCACCAGGTCGTTCGAGGCTTCGAACGGGTGGCCAGACTTCAGGGCGGCCAGCGCCTGGGTCACGAAGTTGTGCTTGTCCCATGGCCCGAAGAAGGAACTGGTGCGGATGACCAGCGCCTGCGGATCGGCCTCCAGCACGCGCTGTTCGGCCTCGGCCTTGCTGCGGCCATAGACACCCAGCGGCGCCACCGGATCGGACTCGACATACGGCGCCCCCTTGCTGCCGTCGAACACCAGGTCGCTCGAGAAGGTCATGAAACGCAGCGCATGGCGGATGCAGGCCAGCGCCAGGATGTTCGGTCCGAGCGTGTTGCCGTCCATGCAGTTCTCGACGTCGGACTCGGCATCGTCGACGCGCACATAGCCGCCGGCGTTGATGATGGCCCAGGGCTTGAAGCGCTGGATCGCCGCCTCCACCGACGCCGGGTCGGTGATGTCCATCTCCTGGCGCGTCAGCACGTGGCAGGCCAGGTTGCGCTTCTGGCAGATGCGGGCGAAGGCCGAGCCGAGGGTGCCGGTCGCGCCGGTGATCAGGATCGGCTGCACCACGTGCGACTTGAACTGGCTGCGCACCGCAATGTCGGCGACCGCGGTGCGGGTGGCGACCGGCTTGCACATGAAGCGGTCAGGACGGCGCCACCAGCCCTCGCCCTGCAGCACGGGGTTCGAAAGCGGACGGCCCGAGGACAGTTCGCGCATCAGGTTCGCGACGGCGGTCGGGCGCGGTTCCGGCCCGCGCACGTCGAACGGACCGGGCTCGTAGTAGCCGCGGCATTCGGTGACCAGGCAGTTCCAGTCGTAGGAGCCGAGCAGGGCCCAGACCGTGACGGCGCGCACGTCGGCGCCCTTTTCGCGCACCTTCTTGGCGGCGTTCCAGATTTCGACGAGCCAGCGCATCTGGTCTTCGCGGTTGGCGTCGATGTGGGCTTCGGTGACGGCGATCGGCAGGCCGTAGCGCTCCCAGGTTTCCTGCAGCAGCGGGCCGATGCCCGGCGTCGGCGTGGCCAGCACGCGCGGCGTTTCGATGTCGGCGAACTGCTGGCCATCGTATTCGCCCCAGCGGCTCTCGGGATAACGGTCGCGGCGATGGTCGAGCCAGCGCTCGCTGGTGGCGTAGTAGTTCACGCCGATGATGTCGGGCGGGCAGGGGTTCTCGCGGAACCACTGCAGTTCTTCCGGCGTCGCGCCCGACTCGATCAGGTAGGCGTACATCTTGTGGTCTTCGTCGATCATCCCGCACAGCAGGTCCCAGCCCAGCCAGCGGCGCTCGTTGAAGAAGTTGACCAGCTCTTCCATCTCCGGCGTGCCATAGGTCTTCGACAGGTCGTCGGTCTGCACCAGCTTCGCGTTCGGGTTGACTGCGCGGATGGCGCGCATCGCCAGCACCGTGCCCTTCGTTTCGCCCAGCAGCGCGCGCACGAACAGTTCGTGGGTCTCGCCATGCGGGTACCAGACGCCATACAAGCCTGAGAAGCGCGCTGTGGTCAAGGGTTCGTTGACCGGGGTGTAGTACTCGGCCCAAGGGTAGCGGTTTGCTACCGCGCCGGCGTACTCGGCGAGCTTTTCAGGGAAGTCGGCATCGACCAGGCTGGTGTGACGCGGGCCGCTGCCATGGTGCAGCAGGCCGACGATCGGGGTGACACCGAGCTTCTGCAGCACCGGCAGGCGCTCGTCGGACCAGGTCCAGTCGGCGTCTTCGACGCGGTCGGGGGCGACGCATTCCCAGAGTACCGGGTAGCGGATGGCTTTGATGCCGAGGGAAGCGAAGCGTTCGATGTCTTGCAGGCGACCGACGTGGCCGTTGCGTTCCATCTGGCTGAAGTAATTGTCGCGTACACGGTTCACTGTGCATTCAAGACCGCCCCAAAGCGCCAGCTCGGTTACGGTCTCTGGCTGGATTTGCTTGTCGTAATTCATGAGATAGTCCTGCTTTATGATGACAGGCTCCAGACTAGCGGCCACACGCATGGTCTTGTGTGAGACGGCGAACATATAAGGGACATTTCGGACTAGTCCTACTTTTTTGCTTAATAACCGTTTCCTCTGCTAAATATCATTGATCTGCATCGAAATCGTGCGCTATACCTCAAGTGTGGCGTGCAAAAATATGACACTTTCTTGCCAGTTCGGCAATTCCGTCAAAGCGAACCCGGGAGCGGCTTATGTATATGGTGTATTGGACAGTTTTTGAGGAAACGGAGACCCGCCCGCATGCCGAGGGCTTCGGTACCGACGAGATGGTCAAGGCGATGGGTTTCATGGAAGAGCTGCGCCGGCGCCAGCGGGCAGGCGAGGGCATACGCTTCATCACGATGTGTTCGGAGCATCCCGATGTGGTCGGGCATCCGGGAGTGGATGTGACGGGGCCGGATTACAACTGGAGGAAGCGCCGGCCCTAGGGCCGGGTGAGATTGCCGCGACTGCCGGTCAGGCCGAAGGTGCTCCTGAACCTCCTCCTTTAGTGGATGACAGCGCGAAGGCATCGGCGAGAGCCTGCACCTGGCCCGTACGGGTGGCGTCATAGCCGGGCAGGGCGGCGACCAGGCCGTGGTAGGCCGGCGCGCGCATCAGCTCGATCAGCTGGCGCATGTGCGGCTCTTCCAGCGCGTCGCAGCGCACCGCGAAATAATACTGCTCGCGCACCAGCGGAATGAAGTCGAGCTTGAATTGCGCCGCCGCCGCGCGCATGCCGATGCCGGCGTCGGCCATGCCGCTGGCGATGTAGGCCGCCACCGCCGAATGCGTGAACTCGGCGCTGTTGAAGCCATTGACGGACTCGGGCGGCGGGCCCTCGGCGGCCAGCATCATCTCGCACAGCATGCGCGTGCCCGAGCCGGCCTGGCGGTTCACGAAGCGCACCTCCGGACGCGCCAGGTCTGCCAGACCCGCCAGCCCCAGCGGATTGCCGCGCGCCGTGATCAGCCCCTGTTCGCGGCCGGCCACATGGACCAGGCAATGCTGGCCTGGATCGAGCCAGCGCAGGTACCAGCTCGCGGTCGGCGCTGCAAAACGGCCGACGGGAATATGAAAGCCGGCCAGGTCGCATTCGCGCCGCGCCAGCGCCGCCACGGCCTCGGTGCTGGTGCGGTAGCGCAGGTCGACCGGCAGCACATCGCGGTCGATGCAGCCGATCAGCGCCGCCACCGCGAAGCCATGGCTGGCATCCATGCGCAGGGTGCGCATCTTGTCCAGGTAAGCGCGCCCGAGTTCCGCTTCCAGTTCCGACGCCAAGCTGTGCAGGGTTGGCGACAGGCGCGCGGCAATGCGGCGGTCGGCCCAGACCAGCTTTTGCGCCAGCGGCGTGAGCGCCGTGCCGCGCCCGCGCCCGGTCTGCAGCAGCTGCTCGCCGAACAGGGCTTCGGCCGCGCGCAGCAGCCCCCAGGCATAGCGGTAGGACAGGCCGACGGCCTTGGCCGCCTGCGCGATTGAGCCGGTGTCCTGGATGGACAGGAGCAGGCCGAGCAGGTCGGCGGTGTCGAGCGGCGTCTCGCCCTTGACGCTGATCTCCCAATGCGGGCGGATATGAACTTTGAACATATGCTAAAAATAGCCTATTTCTGCCCGAAAAGCATCATGCTACCCTCTGCGAAATCACAAAAAATTGATGATTTAATATGCTTTAAAAAGCATATTTCATACGTATAAAACGGAGGAGACATGAGGTTGTTTGATTTTCTGAACAAGGAGCATACGATCGCGGGGCCGGGCTTCAACCGCTGGCTGGTCCCGCCGGCCGCGCTCGCGATCCACCTGTGCATCGGCATGGCATACGGCTTCTCGGTGTTCTGGCTGCCGCTCTCGAAAGCGATCGGCATCACCGAGTCGCTGGCCTGCCCGGCAGACATGGGCTTCATGACGCAGGTCTTCTCGACCAGCTGCGACTGGAAGATCTCGATGCTCGGCTGGATGTACACCCTGTTCTTCGTCTTCCTGGGCCTGGCCGCCTGGCTGTTCGGCGGCTGGCTCGAGCACGCGGGCCCGCGCAAGGCCGGCCTGGTCTCGGCAGTCTGCTGGTGCGGCGGCCTGGTCATCTCGGCGCTGGGCATCTACACCCACCAGATCTGGCTGATGTGGCTCGGCTCGGGCGTCATCGGCGGCATCGGCCTGGGCCTCGGCTATATCTCGCCCGTCTCCACCCTCATCAAATGGTTCCCGGACCGGCGCGGCATGGCCACCGGCATGGCGATCATGGGCTTCGGCGGCGGCGCGATGATCGGCGCCCCGCTGGCCGACAAGCTGATGAAGCACTTCGCCACCGCCAACTCGGTCGGCGTCTGGGAAACCTTCCTGGCCCTGGCCGCGATCTACTTCGTCTTCATGGTCGCCGGCGCGCTGACCTACCGCGTGCCTGCCACCGGCTGGAAGCCCGAAGGCTGGACCCCGCCGGCCAAGGCCGCCAACACGATGATCACCTCGCGCCACGTGCATGCCAGCCGCGTCTGGGGCATTCCGCAGTTCTGGCTGATCTGGGGCGTGCTGTTCCTGAACGTCTCGGCCGGCATCGGCATCCTGGGCATGGCCTCGCCCTTGCTGCAGGAAGTGTTCGGCGGGCGCCTGATCGGCGTCGACCTGGGCTTCAACGAGCTCGACGCGGCGCAAAAGGGCCAGATCGCGGCGATTGCCGCCGGCTTCACGGGCCTGCTCTCGCTGTTCAACATTGGCGGACGGTTCTTCTGGGCATCCTGCTCGGACTACATCGGCCGCAAGGCGACCTATTTCATTTTCCTGATCCTCGGTTTTATACTGTACGTATCGATTCCGTCGATGGCGCATGCCGGACAGCTGGCCCTGTTTGTCGGCTTCATCTGCATCATCCTGTCGATGTACGGCGGCGGTTTCGCCACCGTGCCGGCTTACCTGGCTGACCTGTTCGGCACGCAGATGGTGGGGGCGATCCACGGCCGCCTGTTGACGGCCTGGGCCGCGGCGGGTGTCCTTGGTCCGATCCTGATCAACTACATCCGCGAGTACCAGATCGCCAACGGCGTGCCGAAGGCGCAAGCCTATGACGTGACGATGTACGTGCTGGCCGGACTGATCGTGGTGGGCATCGTTCTCAACACGATGATCCGTCCGCTGGCCGACAGGCATTTCATGACCGATGACGAACTGGTCGCCGAGAAGAAGCTGGCGCACGAACGCGACATCTCCGCGGCAAGCGGCACGCGCAGCGGCCGCGCCGGCCGTGCGGGCGTGGCATCGAGCCCGGCGGTGGCAGGATTTGCCTGGGCAGCGGTCGGCATTCCGCTGATGCTGGGCGTGTGGATTACGCTGCAGAAGGCGTCGGTGCTGTTCAAGTAAAGGTTGTTTGAGCGTGCGTTGGAGGCGTGGGCGGCGAAGCCGTCCACACCTCCAGGCACCGTTGAAAACATCGCGAATCATCCATCAACGAAGCACAGATCATTTAATGGGACGCCCCATGAACCACCCCATCATCCCGATCGCCGTCGCCGGCGCCACCCGCCAGCGCAAGCGCGAAGCCCCGAAGGGCCGCCGCGTCGACCCGCAAGCTCTGGCCGACGTCCAGGCCCTGCTGGGCGCCGCGTCGCGCCAGCGCGACCTGCTCATCGAGCACCTGCACAAGATCCAGGACCACTTCGGCTGCCTGGGCAGCCATCACCTCGCCGCGCTGGCGGAGGAGATGCGCATCGCGCAAACCGAGGTCTACGAGGTCGCGACCTTCTACCACCACTTCGACGTGGTGAAGGAAGGCGAGGGCGCCCCGGCTGCGCTGACCGTGCGCGTCTGCGCCGGCCTGTCGTGCGAGATGGCGGGCGCCGCCGAACTGCTGGCGAAACTGCCGCTGCTGCTGGGGCGCGAGGTGCGGGTGCTCGAAGCGCCCTGCGTCGGCCGCTGCGAGCAGGCGCCGGTGGCGGTGGTGGGACAGCATGCGGTGCCGCATGCGCAGGTCGAAACGGTGCTGGCGAAGATCAGCGCCGGTGCGACCACGGACGAGGTCACGGATCACGTCGGCTACATGGACTACCGCAAGGACGGCGGCTATGGGTTGCTGCGCGCCTGCGTCGCCGGCGAGCACGAGGTCGAGAGTGTGATCAAGACGCTGGAGGCGTCCGGCCTGCGCGGCCTGGGCGGGGCGGGCTTCCCGCTGGGGCGCAAGTGGCGCATCGTCCGCAACGAAGCGGGCCCGCGCCTGATGGCGATTAACATCGACGAAGGCGAGCCCGGCACCTTCAAGGACCGCGTCTACCTCGAACGCGATCCGCACCGCTTCCTGGAGGGCGCGCTGATCGCGGCCTGGGCGGTGGGCATCGAGGCCATCTACATCTACCTGCGCGACGAATACCACGGCTGCCGCGCCATGCTGGAAGCCGAGCTGGACAAGCTGCGCGCCGATCCGCCGGTCGACAACATGCCGCTCATCCACCTGCGGCGCGGCGCCGGCGCCTACATCTGCGGCGAAGAGTCGGCCATGATCGAATCGATCGAGGGCAAGCGCGGCATGCCGCGCCTGCGCCCGCCGTATGTGGCGCAGGTCGGCCTGTTCGGGCGGCCGACGCTGGAACACAATTTCGAGTCGCTGCACTGGGTGCGCGAGATCCTCGAGCGCGGCGGAGACTGGTTCGCCGGCTTCGGCCGCAACGGCCGGCGCGGCCTGCGCTCGTTCTCGGTCTCGGGGCGGGTGCGCGAGCCGGGCGTGAAGCTGGCCCCGGCCGGCATCACCGTCAAGGAACTGATCGAGGAATACTGCGGCGGCATGCAGGACGGGCACAGCTTCTACGCCTACCTGCCGGGCGGCGCCTCGGGCGGCATCCTGCCCGCCAGCATGGGCGACATCCCGCTCGACTTCGATACCTTGCAGCCCTACGGCTGCTTCATCGGCTCGGCCGCGGTGGTGATCCTGTCGAACCACGACAGCGCGACGGCCGCCGCGCGCAACACGCTGGCCTTCTTCAAGGACGAATCCTGCGGCCAGTGCACGCCCTGCCGCAACGGCACCGCCAAGGCGCTCGACCTGATCCGCCAGCCGCAATGGGATGTTCCCCTGCTGGGCGAGCTGTCGCAGGTCATGCGCGACGCCTCGATCTGCGGCCTCGGCCAGGCCGCGCCGAATCCATTCGATTGCGTCATCAAATATTTCCCGCACGAGTTGACAACCCCGTTGACAACCCCGCTGATAACCTCGCCGGTGCAACCATGAACGCCATCACCCCTACCGTCACCTTCGAACTCAATGGCCGCGAGGTCGTCGCGCTGCGCCACGAAACCCTGATCGAGGTCGCCGAACGCGAAGGCGTCGAGATCCCGCGCCTGTGCTACAAGGAAGGCTTCGACGCCGTCGGCAACTGCCGCTCCTGCATGGTCGAGATCGACGGCGAGCGCGTGCTGGCGCCGTCCTGCTGCCGCAATCCGTCCGCCGGCATGAAGGTCACTACCGACAGCCCGCGCGCGCGCGCCGCCCAAAAGATGGTGCTCGAGCTCCTGCTGGCCGACATGCCCGAAGCGGAATACACGCGCAAGAACGAGGTCGACGTCTGGGCCGAAAAGCTCGGGCTGGGCAAGCCCCGTTTCACGCCGACGCGGCGCCAGCCGCAGATGGATGCCAGCCACGCCGCCATCACAGTGAATCTCGACGCCTGCATCCAGTGCACGCGCTGCCTGCGCGCCTGCCGCGACGAGCAGGTGAACGACGTGATCGGCCTGGCCTTCCGCGGCGAGAATGCGAAAATCGTGTTCGACCAGGACGACCCGATGGGCAACTCCACCTGCGTGGCCTGCGGCGAATGCGTGCAGGCCTGCCCGACCGGCGCCCTGATGCCGGCGCGCGAAGTGGCCCTCAACATCCCGGACAAACAGGTCGATTCGGTCTGCCCCTACTGCGGCGTCGGCTGCCAGCTGACCTACAACGTCAAGGACAACAAGATCCTGTACGTGGAAGGACGCGACGGCCCGGCCAACCATGGCCGCCTGTGCGTCAAGGGCCGCTATGGTTTCGACTATGCGCACCACCCGCACCGCCTGACGAAACCGCTGATCCGCCGGGCCGGCATGCCGAAAACGGGCGAGTTCGTGATGGATCCGGACCGCGTGCTCGAGGTGTTCCGCGAAGCCACCTGGGAAGAAGCGCTGGCATTGGCCGGCGGCACGCTCGCCCGGATCCGCGATACGCACGGCGGCGCCGCGCTGGCCGGCTTCGGCTCGGCCAAGGGCAGCAACGAGGAAGCGTATTTGTTCCAGAAGCTGGTGCGCACCGGCTTCGGCACCAACAACGTCGACCACTGCACCAGACTGTGCCATGCCTCCTCGGTGTCGGCCCTGCTGGAGGGGATCGGCTCGGGCGCGGTGTCGAACCCGGTGATGGACGTGATGCGCGCCGAGGTGATCGTCGTCATCGGCGCCAACCCGACCGTGAACCACCCGGTGGCCGCGACCTGGATCAAGAACGCGGTGAAGGAGGGCGCCAAGCTGATCCTGCTCGACCCGCGCCGCTCGGAGCTGGCCCGCCACGCGCACCGCAGCCTGCAGTTCAAGCCGGACACCGACGTGGCCCTGCTCAACGCGCTGATGCACGTGATCGTCAGCGAGCGCCTGGTCGACGAGGCCTTCATCGCCAGCCGCACCATCGGCTACGCCGAGCTGGAAGCGAACGTCGCCGAGTACAGCCCGGAAGCGATGGCGCCGATCTGCGGCATCGACGCCGAGACCATCCGTTACGTCGCGCGCCTGTATGCCACCTCGAAAGGGTCGATGATCCTGTGGGGCATGGGCATCTCCCAGCACATCCACGGCACGGATAACGCGCGCTGCCTGATCGCGCTGGCGCTGATGACGGGCCAGATCGGCCGTCCCGGCACCGGCCTGCATCCGCTGCGCGGCCAGAACAACGTGCAGGGCGCCTCCGACGCCGGCCTGATCCCGATGATGCTGCCGGACTACCAGCGTGTCGACAACCCGGCCGCGCGCGCGAAATTCGAAGCGGCGTGGAACACCACGCTCGACCCGAAGCCGGGCCTGACGGTGGTCGAGATCATGGACGCCATCGACGCCGGCCAGATCCGCGGCATGTACATCATGGGCGAGAACCCGGCCATGTCCGACCCGGACGCGAACCACGCGCGCGCCGCGCTGGCCGCGCTCAAGCACCTGGTGGTGCAGGACATCTTCCTGACCGAGACGGCCTACCTGGCCGACGTGATCCTGCCGGCCTCCGCCTTCCCGGAAAAGACCGGCACGTTCACGAATACCGACCGCCTGGTGCAGCTGGGCCGGCAGGCAATCGACCCGCCGGGCGAGGCGAAACAGGACCTGTGGATCATCCAGCAGATGGCGCAGCAGCTGGGCCTGCCGTGGAACTACGGCCACGTGTCCGAGGTGTTCGACGAGATGCGGCGCACGATGGCCAGCATCGGCGGCATCACCTGGGAGCGCTTAGAAAGCGAGGGCGCAGTCGTCTATCCCTGCGTGGCAGAGGGCGACGCCGGCGAGCCGGTGGTCTTTACCGACACCTTCCCGCGCGAGGGCGGCCGCGCGCGCTTCGTCCCGGCCGACATCATCCCGGCCGACGAGCGCCCCGACGCCGAGTACCCGATGGTGCTGATCACGGGCCGCCAGCTGGAACACTGGCACACGGGCAGCATGACGCGCCGGGCCACGGTGCTCGACGCGCTCGAGCCCGATCCGGTGGCGCTGGTGCACCCGCTCGACCTGGAACGCCTGGGCGTGAAGCCGGGCGACGCGATCACCATCGCGTCGCGGCGCGGCGAGGTGGTCTTGTGGGCGCGTGCCGACGACAGCTCGCCCGTGGGTGCCATCTTCGTGCCGTTCTGCTACTACGAGGCGGCGATCAACCGCCTGACCAACGCGGCGCTCGATCCCTTCGGGAAAATCCCCGAATTTAAGTATTGCGCCATCAAGGTGACGTCGGGCGGGGAGGTCGCACCGCAGGGCAGCTACGGTGGCGGCCAAATTCTGGAGGGCATGGCACAATTGGCAACATGAACTGTCCCGATCTCCCACGCTACCAGCCTCAACTCTCCGATGCGCACGCCCACCTCACGCGCGAGGTGAGCGTGCTCGACGAGCGGGCGCGTCGCTCCACCATCTCGATTCCCGCCGAGCGCCCGCTGACGGTGTACGTCGACAAGCGCGAGCTCGTCACCCTGATGACGCTGGGGGGCGCACCCGAGGCGCTCACGCTCGGCTACCTGCGCAACCAGCGCCTGGTGCGCAGCATCGAGGACGTGGTCTCGGTGCAGGTCGACTGGTCGGTCGATGCGGTGGCGGTCGTCACTCGCAACGGCATCGCCGACGTGGAAGAGCGCACCGCGAAAAAGGTCGTCACCACCGGCTGCGGCCAGGGTTCGGTATTCGGCGGGCTGATGGATGAGATCGAGACTATTTCGCTCAGCGAGTCCGCCCGGCTGCAGCAGTCGGTCGTCTACCGCATCGTCGACACCATCCGCACCCAGCAATCGATCTACAAGCAGGCCGGCTCCGTGCACGGCTGCGCGCTGTTTTCCAGCAGCGGCGAGCTGCTGTATTTCGTCGAGGACGTGGGCCGCCACAACGCGGTCGACGCCATCGCCGGCCTGATGTGGCTGGACGGCATGCGCGGCGACGACAAGGTGTTCTACACCACGGGCCGCCTGACGTCCGAAATGGTGATCAAGGGCGCCCAGATGGGCATTCCCTTCCTGCTGTCGCGCTCGGGCACCACGCAGATGGGACACATGGTGGCCGAACGGGTCGGCATGTCGCTGCTGGCGCGCTGCAGCGGCAAGCACTTCCTGCTGCTGGCCGGGCAGGAGCGGCTGGTGTTCGAGCCGGCGCTGCTGGAGTTGACAGGTCCCATGCCAGCGGGCACGGCGTTGCCGGGCCCGCCGGCCTGACAAGTCCAGGCACCATGTCCCTGTACGACGCCACGGCGCACGCCTTCGCGCTGCTGTTTTCCGGCGACGCGGCCCTGTGGCGCATCATCTGGGTGTCGCTCAAGACCAGCATCATCGGCCTGCTGCTGGCCGCGCCCCCGGCCGTGCTGCTGGGGTATGCGATCGCCATGCACCGCTTCCCGGGCCGTCGCATCGCCGTCTGGCTGGCGCAGTGCGCGCTGTCGCTGCCGACGGTCCTCATCGGCTTGCTCCTCTATCTGCTGCTGTCGCGGCGCGGGCCGCTCGGTTCGCTCGAGTGGCTGTTCTCGCAGCCGGGCATCATCCTCGGGCAGTGCGTGGTGGGCTTGCCGGTGCTGCTTGCCTTTACCCTGGCGGCGGTGCAGGCGCTCGACGCGCGCTATGCCGAGACCGCGCGCGCCCTCGGCGCCTCGCGCTGGCGCGTGATGGCCACCGTGCTGCACGAGGCGCGCTATGGCGTGATGGCGGCCGCCATCAGCGGTTTTGGACGCGTGATTTCGGAAGTCGGCTGCGCGCTGATGGTCGGCGGGAACATCGAAGGCGAAACGCGGACGATCACCACCGCGATTGCGCTGGAAACGAGCAAGGGCGAGTTCGCGCAGGGGATTGCGCTCGGCATCGTGCTGGTGGCCCTGGCGCTCCTGATGAACGGCGCGCTGATGCTGCTGCAGGGCGAGGCCCATACGGCGGGAGGAAGGGTATGAGTGCTCTGTTAACGGTGCGCGGCCTCTCCCGGCGCCACGGCGAGCGGCTGCTGTTCGACATCGACGAATTGCGGCTCGAGGCCGCCAGCGCCTATGTGCTCACCGGAGCCAACGGCGTCGGCAAGAGCACGCTGCTGCGCGCGCTGGCCGGGCTGGAAAGGGTCGAAGCCGGGCAGGTCGAATTCGAGGGCAAGCCCCTTGCCCTGCACCCGTATCCGAAGGCGCTGCGCCAGGCCATCGTGTATGTCCACCAGCACCCGATCATGTTTTCGACCAGCGTCTTTCATAACATCGCCTATGGCCTGCTGGCGCGCGGCGAAGCGAAAGCGCGCGTGGCGCCACTGGTGGAGGAGGCGATGGCCTGGGCCGGCGTGACCTATCTGGCCGACACCGATCCGGCGCGCCTGTCGGGCGGCGAGAAGCAGCGCGTGGCGCTGGCGCGGGCACGCGTGCTGCAACCGCGCCTGCTGCTGCTCGACGAACCGACCGCCAACCTCGACGGCGCCGCGCGCGAGCAGGTGATCGCCCTGATTCCCACGCTGATGGAAAAGGGCAGTACCGTGGTGATGGCCTGCCACGACCGCGACCTGATCGGCTTGCCCGGCGTGCGCCGCCTGAAGCTGCGCGACGGCCGCCTCGAATACCGCCCCATCAAAGGAGACATCGATGAAACGCCCTAAGTTGCCCACCCTGCTGATCGCCGTCCTGCTGTGCGCAATGTTCGCCTCGCCGCCGCTGCTGGCGCAGGACGTGATCCGCCTCTCCACCACCACCAGCACCGAAAACTCCGGCCTGCTCAGGCACCTGCTGCCCGCCTTTGAAGCGAAGAGCGGCATCAAGGTGAATGTGATCTCGGTCGGTACCGGCAAGGCGCTCGAACTGGGCAAGAACGGCGATGTCGACGTGACCCTGGTGCATGCGCGCCAACTGGAAGATCGATTCGTCGCCGAGGGCTGGGGCATAGCCCGGGCCGACGTGATGTACAACGATTTCCTCGTCGTCGGCCCGCCGTCGGATCCCGCGAAGGTCAGGGGCAGTAAGGACGTGGTCGCCGCGTTCGCGAAGATCGCGGCGAGCCGCGCCAGGTTCATTTCGCGCGGCGACAACTCGGGCACCGACCTGATGGAAAAGGGCTACTGGCAGGCGGCGGGCATCAAGCCGGCAGGTGCCAGCTATGTGTCGGCAGGCCTGGGCATGGGCGAGGTGCTGAACATGGCGGCCGAGATGCGGGCGTACACGCTGACCGACCGCGCCACCTATGGCGCCTATAAGGCGAAAACGGGCCTGGCCATCCTGGTCGAGGGCGACAAGCGCATGTTCAACCCCTACGGCATCATTGCCGTCAATCCGGCCAGGCATCCCGGCGTGAACTATCGTGGCGCGAAGCAATTGATCGAATGGATTACCTCGCCCGAGGCCCAGGCGCGCATCGCCGCCTTCAAACCGGCGGGAGAACAGCTGTTTTTCCCGAGCGCAGCAAAGTAAACACAAAAAAGCGGCCGAGGCCGCTTTTTTGTTGTCCTACGCCTGCACAGTCTTACTTCTGCAGGGCTTTACGCTTGCGTGCGGCCGCGCCGGCAGCCACGAGCGCGATGCCGAACAGGGCGAGCGAGCCTGGTTCCGGTACTTCTCCGAGCTTGAACTGGCCGTTCGCACCGACGAAGAAATACTCGCCCGGACGGTTGGCATAGGTGCCGGCGCCACAGCCCGGACCCATGAACCCGGCGAACTGGCAAGCCACTTCGTTGACCAGGCGGCTGGTCGGCGAGCCGAGCGTGTTTGCATTCGTGAAGGCAAACGACAGGATCGATTCGCTCGACAAGTCTTTGCCGTTCTTGGTGAAGAAATAGCCGGCGTCGAGCATGCCTGGCCCCGCCTTGGCGAACACGCTGACCTGGCCATTGCGCGTCGGCACGCCGCTCTCGTCGACGATGCCGCCGCCGCCGAGCACGTCGAACTCGGCGATCATCTCGCCCAGGTTCGCGCCGTAGTAGCCATTCGTGCCGGCATACTGGTTGTTCACAGGGTTCTGGTACAGGCGCAGGGTGCCGCTGCTGAAATTGAAGCGGCCGCCGAAAGTGCCGGTGCCGAGTGCTTCAAAGGTTGCAGTGATGTTGCCGCCTGGGAAATTCACCGGGAACAGCTGGCCATTGCTGTCTGCCTGCTGGGTGTTGAAGACCGCGGTCTCCTTGAACGAGAACGAGGTGCCGCCGGTCGAGGTGAGCTGGAGGAAGGCGTTGCCGTTGAAGTCCAGGTATTCATTGATGACCTGGCCGCCAGCGAAGCCGCCACCCGTCGGATTGAAGACCCAGTTGTTCATGACCGGACTCGCGATTGCGGCACCGGTCGTGCTCAGCGCAAGCGCTGCAGCACAAATAAGTTTATTAACGGAATTCATTGTTTTCTTTCGACAATTCGTCGTCAGGAGGGAGGAACTTTAAGTAAAGCAATTGCCGTGCCTGAAAAAAATAATGCATCGAATCAACCGCTTGGATTCGTTGAATTCCGATTTCATCAATACGTGTAAAAAATGTCGACAAGTGCTTGTTTCTATTGAGAATATTTCGTGTTCAATATGAATATACAAAAGATAAATCTGTTGCAAGTTTTGCAAGTACTTAGTATTCTTAAAGGGAAATAATAGTGCATTGCAGCATGCGTCGGACACGACACTGCAAGCGGGGGCGTGGGCGGGATAATCGGCAAAAACGCCAGCTCTGGAGCTGGCGTTTTTTGAGGTATGGCGCGACTGACGGCGCTGGCAAGGAGCGAATCGACGACCCGTTCCCTCTACAAGCTCAGCTCCTGCTGCGCGGGTTCCCGAGCAGGATGGCATCGTAGGGCGCAGGGCCGCTGCCGATCACGACGCCCTCATCGGCGATGTCGAAGGTGCGGATCTGGCGGCTGTGCTTCGAGCCCCGTACCTTGACCACCGAGATCACGGTGTGCAGCTCCGCCTGGTCTTCGACATAGCGCAGCATGATTACGGCATCGGCCAGGACCACGCTGCCGTAGGAGCTGAACCGGAGTTCGTTGAAACGGTCCTCCATTTCGTTGGTCATCAACAGGGTCACACCTTTGCTCGCCAGCACGGTTGCCATTCGGTACAGCGATTCCGTGAAATCCTCACGCGCCTCGGGCTCGAGCGACATCATGAGGCCGGGAATCGAGTCGAGGACCACCCGCGTCGCCTTCGTCCGCTCGATAATGCCGACCAGGTCGTGCAGGGTTTCGTCGATTGACAGGTCGAGCGCCCTGACGCTGGCGAGGCTGACCTGGCCGGAGCGCACCAGGTCGTCCAGCCGGGTGTTCATCAGCTGGGTCGGATTGCGCTCGAACAGGGCGACGACGCCGGTTTCGCCATTGCGGGCGCCTGCGGCCAGGAACTCGGTCGCGAGCACCGTCTTGCCCGAGCCGGTCGGCCCGCTGATCAGCACCGAATAGCCTGCCGGATAGCCGCCGCCCAGCATCTCGTCGAGTACCGGCACGCCGCTCGACAGCCGCGCCCGCACCGCCTGCCTCTGCTCGCTCAGGTGAGCTGGTTCGATGCTCGGCAACAGGCGCGGGAACACTTCGAGGCCATCGCGATTGATGCGGAATGCGTGCAGGCCCGGGCGCTGCTGCTGGCCGCGCATCTTGATGACCTGGAGCTTGCGCGACATCACATTGCGCTGCACGTGCTGGTGAAGCCAGACGATGCCGTCCGCGACCGTGAAAATCGGGTTCTCGTTTGCTTCGTTGGCCAGGTACTCGCCGATGAGGAAGGTGGTGGCGTTCCAGCCGGTCATATGGGTGACCAGTTGCTGCACGAAGGCTTGCAGCGCCGCCATGTCCTTGTGGTCGCCGCGCACGCCCTGGACGAAGGAGCGGAACGAGTCGATGAATACCAGTGCCGGCGCGTGCTTGTGTACTTCCTCCAGGATGCGGGCCAGTACGGCGTCGTAATTGCCTTCCTCGACCTGGGGCGCGAGGCTGATGAAATTGACCGCGTTGCCGACCTTGTCGAAATCAAAGAAGCTGAATTGCTGCTGGTAGCGCAGCATTTTGACGGGCGGTTCGCCCATTGCGGTAAAAAATAACGCACGGCGCTGGGGGGAAGCCAGGCCGAACATGACTTGTTGAGCAAACGTGGTCTTGCCGCTGCCGGGAGCGCCGCCGATGATGTTGAACGACAGCTCGGGCAAGCCACCGCCAAGGACGGTGTCAAGGCCAGGAACGCCCGTTGCCAGCAGGCGCAGCTCAATTTTGTCGGTCATGACGCTTACTCCTCAATCTTCTTGTTCGTTGTATCGTCTGCAAATGCCGTGCCCAGGAATTTGACTGCCAAGCGCATGCCGATCAGGTCCGCCAGCGCCGTAATATAAGTCGACAGCAGCGCATGGTTGGCGGCGACGATGTCCTCTGCCGTACGGCTGTCGAGGCTGCGCTCGAACTCCGAAAACGCGGTGCGCGTCGCGCCCGGCCCGACGCGCGGGAGCCAGGGGAAGACCGCTTCGTGCGCTCTCAGGCTGCGCACGAACAGCAGCTCCGCGCTGAGGGGCCCGATCAGGGGACTGAATTTGCGAAACAGGGTTTGCCAGAGCCGGATCGCTTCTGCGGCGCTCCCGGCAGCATTATCGGTGGCAAGGCGTCCCATCAGCGTCGCGAACAGCTCGGTCGGTATTGGCATAGCGTTCAGGCAACAGAAAGGTGGCCCGTTGACGAAGAACGCGCCATAGGCGGGCAGATGGATGTTTCTAAAACTGCATTCTATCCGATTGTATGAACCGCGGATGCATTCAGACAAGCAGGAGCGATAGGAATGCTGAGCGTCACCTCGGTACCATGGGTCCGTCCGCGCTTCACGATGAGCTCGCCGCCATGCCCGGCAACGCGCTCATGCAGGTCCAGCAGGCCGAAGCTGCTCGGTTTGCGGGGTGCGGCAGGGTCGAAGCCGATGCCGTTATCGATGATGCGCATCGACAGCCGGTCGCCGGCGCTGTCCAGGCGCACGTTGACCCGGCTTGCCAGGGAATGGCGGAACACGTTGTTCAGGCACTCCTGCAGCACGCGATGCACGGTCAGCACTTCTTCTTCGCCGACGACCAGCTCGGGGATGCCGGGACCGGCGCCCAGCTCGCAGGCGATGCCGCTGGCACGGCCAAACTTGCGCAACTCCCACTCGACGGTGGCGTGCAGGCCCAGTTCCAGGCCAGACGGGCGCAGCTCGCCCATCAGCTCCTTGACGGTACGCAGCGTGATATCGACATTGTCGAGCGCCGACCCGATGCGGTCGCGCAGGCGATAGTGGCGCTTGGTGGTGTGCTGGTGCAGCATGACGATGTCGATGCGCAGCGCCAGCAGGTTCTGGCCGAGCGAATTGTGCAGCTCCTGCGAAATGCGCTTGCGTTCATCCTCGCGTGTGGCGAGTTGGTGCGCCAGCAGCTCGTGCAGTTTTTGTTCGGAGGCACGCAGCGCTTCCTCGGCCTGTTGGAGCGCGAGAATCTTCTCGATCAGCGCCTGGTTGACCAGCATCTGGTTCTGGGTGAGGCTCAGTAGTTCAGCTGCGTCGGCGGCATCGCGCGCGTCCGACACCGCTTTGGCTGGCCCGTCGGGCAGTCCATCCTGACGAGGTATACGCACCTTGCTGTTGTGGCCTGAAATTTGTTTGCCCATGTCAAAGCCAAGTTGATGTGTCGCAATTCACGGATCGCGAAAACTGCTACCTGTCCCGACGCTATGGAATTTGGTCCGCCAAGTCAAGGGAAAGCGCGAATCGGGAACGAATTGTGCGCTCCTCAAGGCGAATGGGTAGCTTCAAAGGCGGGGCCTGTGAATCAGCGGGCACAACGCCGTGGTGCGTCAGCCCGGCAATGCAATGGCCTGCGCCAGGTTGGCGCGCGCCGCCTGCTCATATCTGGTGGCGAAATGCGCGGTCTGGTAGATCCGGTCGCGTTCAAGGAAGCCCTGCAGCACCTCCCTGCGCTTGCCGGCAAACAGCGCAGCCAGCACATGGGCATACTCGGCGCGGATCTGGCGCTCGTATTCGGCAAAGCGTGCGCGAGGGGCGCCCAGGATCGCCAGGTCGATGTCGGTCAGCAGCTGCGCATCCGGCGAGGCAGCCGGGGCGTCGTGGGCGGTGGACATGACCAGGAAGGCGACGCGCTCACACAGCCCGGGCGGCAGGCCGGCAGCGCCCAGGTCGCGTAGCGCCCAGTCGGCCGAGCGCCTTTCGTTGTCGCGTACGTGCACGTCGTAGACGGCATCGTGGAACCACAGGGCCAGCTCGACCTCACGGGCCTGGCCCGCCGGCGCCTGCGCTTCGTCGAGATGGGCGAAGCATTCGGCCAGGTGCTGCAGGGTGTGGTAATGGCGCTGCGGCTCGCCGTAGGCCGCCAGCAGTGCGCCGAGCAGGCCGGCAGGTAGAGGCTTGCCGAGGGCCTGCCACAGGCCTTCCCAGCGGGCGTGGAAGCTCATATGAGAGTCACATCGAGCTCACATCAGGATGACGTCGTACTGTTCCTGGTGATACCCCTTTTCCACCTGGAGCGAAATCTTCTTGCCGATGAAGTCGCCCAGCATCGCCAGGTGCTGCGACTCTTCCTCGAGGAACAGGTCGACGACCTCTTGCGAGGCGAGGATGCGGAACTCGCGCGGGTTGAACTGTTTCGCTTCGCGCAGCAGTTCGCGCAGGATTTCGTAGCAGATCGTGCGCGAGGTCTTGACTTGTCCCTTGCCGGCGCAGGCGGGGCAAGGCTCGCACAGGATGTGGGCAAGCGATTCGCGGGTGCGCTTGCGGGTCATTTCGACCAGGCCCAGAGCGGAGAAGCCGCTGACCGAGACCTTGGTGCGGTCGCGCGCCAGGGTTTTCTTCAATTCGGCGAGCACGGCGTTGCGGTGCTCGTTGTTGTCCATGTCGATGAAGTCGAGGATGATGATCCCGCCCAGGTTGCGCAGGCGCAACTGGCGCGCAATGGCGTGGGCCGCTTCCAGGTTGGTTTTGAAAATCGTGTCGGCGAAATTCCGTCCGCCGACATAGCCGCCGGTGTTGACGTCGATCGTCGTCATCGCCTCGGTCTGGTCGACGATCAGGTAGCCGCCGGATTTCAAATCGACGCGGCGGCCCAGTGCGCGCAGGATTTCCTCCTCGACGCCATACAGGTCGAACAGCGGGCGCTCGCCGGTGTAGTGCTGCAGGCGTGCCAGCACGCTGGGCGTGTAGACCTGGGCAAACTCCACCAGTTTCAGGTGGTTCTCGCGCGAATCGACCTGGATCGTCGCCGTCTCATCGTGCACGAAGTCGCGCAGCACGCGCTGGGCCAGGTTCAGGTCCTGGTACAGCAGGCTGGTGGCGGGGCGGGTGCGGGCGCCGTTCTGGATCGCCGCCCAGGTCTTGCGCAGATAATCGATGTCGGCCTGCAGGTCGGCGTCCGACGCGTCCTCGGCCTGGGTGCGCACGATGTAGCCCCCCTTTTCGTCGCTGGGGAGCAGGCCTGCCATGCGCGTGCGCAGCAGTTCGCGGTCGGCTTCCTTTTCGATCTTTTGCGAGATGCCGATGTGGTTGTCCTGCGGCAGGTACACCAGCATGCGCCCCGCGATCGAGATCTGGGTCGACAGCCGCGCGCCCTTGGTGCCGATCGGGTCCTTGATGACCTGGACGGTCAGCACCTGGCCGTCGAAGAGCAGCTTTTCGATCGGCGTCGGCGGCACGTTGGTGTTGTCGTGCGGACGGGCTTCCCAGATGTCGGCCACGTGCAGGAAGGCGGCGCGTTCCAGGCCGATATCGATGAAGGCCGACTGCATCCCCGGCAGCACGCGCACGACCTTGCCCGAATACACGTTACCGGCGAGACCGCGCGTCAGCGTGCGTTCGATGTGCAACTCCTGCACCGCGCCCTGCAGGACGAGCGCCACGCGCGTTTCCTGCGGGGTGATATTGATGAGGATGTCTTCGTTCATGGACGCTGCGCACGGGGATATTGTTCAGAGTGCCATGATACACGCTGGGCGGGAGTGGTAGGGTGGGCTCTTGAGCCCACGCGGTGCGGCGGTTCCGCACGTATGGCGGGGACCCCGGGGTCGCGTACCCAAGCCCCGCGCACAGGCCATCGATTTAAATCAGCACACCCGCCTTGCGCAGCAGCCCCGCCGTCTCGAACAGCGGCAAGCCCATGATGCCCGAATGGCTGCCCTCGATATGCTCGACGAACAGGGCAGCGAGGCCCTGGATGCCGTAGCCGCCGGCTTTGTCGTAAGGCTCGGGGGTGGCGCAGTAGGCGCGGATGGCCTGCGGGGTGAGTTTGGCAAAACGCACGTTCGACACTTGCGTGATGTGCTCGGCCATGTCGGTGAAGTGGACCGCCACCGTGGTCAGGACCTGGTGGGTACGGCCCGACAGGCGTTCCAGCATCAGGGCCGCCTCGGCCGGGTCGCCGGGCTTGCCGAGGATTTCGTCCTCGAGCGTGACGGTGGTGTCGGCGGTCAGTACCGGGCGCAGGGGCTGGCGGCGCTGCTGCAGCACCTTCCAGGCAAACGCGCCTTTTTCGAGCGCTACCCGCACCACGTAATCGTGCGCCAGTTCGCCGGGGCGCACGTCTTCGGTCACGTCGGCGCCGCGCACAGGGTCGCTGCGCAGCATCAGCAGGTCGAAGTCCACGCCGACCTGGCGCAGCAGTTCGCGCCGCCGCGGGCTTTTCGAGGCGAGGTAGATTTTTTTATCAAGCACTTTCATGGGATGGCTGCCGTCAGACGCGGTGGTACGGATGGTTCTGGGTGATGGACCAGGCACGGTAGAGCTGTTCCGCCAGCATGACGCGCACTACGCCGTGAGGCAAGGTCATGCTTGAAATACGGATCAGGCCTTCGGCCCGGGCCTTGAGCTCGGGGTCGAGTCCGTCGGCGCCGCCGATGAGGAATACGGTATCGCGGCCGTCCTGCTGCCAGTTCAACAATTGTTGAGACAGCCCGACGCTTGTCAGGTCCTTGCCGCGCTCATCGAGGGCGATGATGCGCGCGCTTTTCGGGAGCACGGCTTCGATGCGCTCGCGCTCGAGCGCCATCGCAGTCGCGGCCGTTTTGCTGCCCGAACGTTCGACCGGCTTGATTTCCTTGAGCACGATGCGCAGCTCGGGTGGCATGCGCTTCGTGTACTCGGTAAAACCGGTTTCAATCCAGGCCGGCATTTTATGGCCGACCGCGGCGATGATCAGTTGCATTGAAACTTACTTTATATAAGTTACTCGGCAACTTTCCTGGCGACGCGCTTGATGACTTTCTTCACCGGTTCGGCATCGACAGGAGCGGCGGCGGCCTTCGGCGTACGCTTCGGCGGCTTGGCCTTGGTCGCCTCGACGGCGGCGATCTCGGTCTTGCTTGGTAATACCTTGACGGTTTTGCCGACTGGTACCTTCTTGGCTGCCGGCTTCTTCGCTGCCGCCGTCTTCGTCGCAGCGGTTTTCGCTGCCGCTTTCCTTGCAGCAGGTTTACGCTCGTTGACCGGCTTGACTTCCGGCGCATCCTGGTTCGCGGCCAGGTGCTTCGATTTCACTTTCGGCTCGGCAGCGTCGATGGCTTCCGGCGTCGACTTGCGCTTGGCGGCGCCCAGCTTGACCGGCTTCTCGCCCCAGATTTCCTCCAGGCGGTAGTACTGGCGGATGGCCGGCTGCATGATGTGGACGATCATGTCGCCCAGGTCGACCAGTACCCATTCGCCGGTGTCTTCGCCTTCCAGGCCGATGACGTCGCCGCCTGCTGCCTTGACCTTGTCGCGCACCGAGGCGGCAAGCGCCTTCGTCTGGCGGTTCGACGTACCCGAGACAACCGCGATGCGATCGAACAGGCTGGTCAGCCCGGTCGTGTCGAACAGCATGATCTCCTGGCCCTTGACGTCTTCGAGGGCGTCGACGACGACCGTTTGCAGTTTTTTGATATCCATTAGCTCTTGTATAAATTATGTTGTTGAATATAGTCTAGCACTACCGGGGCGACGAGCAAGTTCATGTCCGTACGGGATTCGCCCCCCTCCTGTAGTGCCGCGCGCACCTGCGTGGCCGAAATATCGACCGCGAGTGTGTGCGCCAGGCACACCAGCCCGGCGGGCGTGGTGTGCACTTGTTCTGGTGACGCCAGGCGTGGCGCCAGTGCGGAGGCCACCGCAGGCGGCAGCGCTTCCTGGTCCAGCGTATAGCCCGGCCGCGCCGCGATGCCGAGGTTGGCCAGCACGAACAGCTGTTGCCAGTCGCGCCAGCTGTCCAGGCGCTGCAACTGGTCGGCGCCCATCAGGAACACGATCGAGGCATCCGGACCCAGTTCGGCGCGCAGGCCGCGCAGGGTTTCGACGGTGTAGGTCGGGCTGCCCAGTGCGAGTTCACGCTGGTCGATGATCACATCCAGGCCGGCATCCGCAAACGCCAGCTCCAGCATCGCCACCCGTTGTTCGTCGCTTGCCTGCAAGGCCGCTTTTTGCCAGGGCCGTGCCGGCATCACGCGCAATGCGTCGGGCTTGAGCAGATCGGCAAACAGGCGCGCCAGCGCGACGTGGCCATGGTGGACGGGATCGAAACTGCCCCCCAGCAGGGCGATGCAGGCGGTCACGAAGCGAGCCAGTCCCGGTGCGGCAGGAAGTCGGTGTACAGCGCGGCCTCGGGGCTGCCCGGTTCCGGGTGCCAGTCGTAGCGCCATTTGACGATCGGCGGCAGCGACATCAGGATCGCCTCGGTACGTCCGCCCGATTGCAGTCCGAAATGCGTGCCGCGGTCCCACACCAGGTTGAATTCGACATAGCGCCCGCGCCGGTAGGCCTGGAAATCGCGCTCGCGCTCACCATAGGGCGTGTCCTTGCGGCGTTGAAGGACCGGCAGGTAGGCGTCCAGAAAACCGTCGCCGACCGCGCGCACCATGGCAAAGGCCTCATCGAAGGGCAGCTCGTTGAAATCGTCGAAAAAGATGCCGCCGACGCCGCGCGCTTCCTTGCGGTGCTTCAGATAAAAGTATTCGTCGCACCAGGTCTTGAAGCGGCCGTGCAGCGCCTCGCCAAACGGCGCTACGCCATCGTGGCAGACTTGGTGGAAGTGGCGCGCATCATCTTCATTACCGTAATACGGCGTCAGGTCCATGCCGCCGCCGAACCACCACACCGGCGCCAGGCCGTCGGCGGTCGCCTCGAAGAACCGCACGTTCATGTGGACCGTCGGCGCGTAGGGGTTGCGGGGATGCAGCACTAGCGACACACCCATGGCTTCCCAGGCGCGGCCGGCCAGCTCCGGACGGGCTGCCGCCGCCGATGGCGGCAGGTTGGCGCCCATGACGTGCGAGAAATTCACGCCGCCACGTTCGATCACATTGCCTTCTTCGATCAGGCGCGAGATGCCGCCGCCGCCTTCAGGGCGTTCCCAGCTGTCCGTGAGAAAAGGCTTGCCGTCCACCTCTTCCAGCGCCGCAACGATGCGTGACTGCAGGTCGAGCAGCCAGGCTTTGATGGCCGAAGGAGAAGGGGTGGACATAGGGCGGGTGTGCGGAGTCAAAAAATGAAGGGGCGATTGTACACTGTGGCGCGGGGCGTGGACGAAAGCGTTCGGCCGGTGGCTGGCCGCTAGGGTGCAAGGTAGGTGAGGGTGAGGCCGCGTGGGCGGAGCCCACCCTACAAAACCGGCAACGCCGCAGGCGCGCTTTTTGTAGGGTGGGCCGGGCCACGAAAGGCTCCGCCCACGCGGTCGTACTCATCCGAAGTCGCAGGCGAAGCTGCAACTCAATTTACTTAATGCCGCGCCACCCGATATCGCGGCGGAACTGCGCACCGTCGAAATGGATCTTCTCCACGCCTTCGTACGCCTGCTTCTGCGCCATCCTGACGCTGTCGCCCAGACCCACCACGCACAGGACCCGGCCGCCATTGGTCTGCAGCTTGCCGTCGACAATGGTGGTGCCGGCATGGAAGGTCACGCATTCCGGCGTTTCGGGCGGGATGCCGTCGATGACATCGCCCTTGCGCGGGCTGTCCGGGTAGCCGGCGGCGGCCAGCACCACGCCCACCGCCGTGCGGCGGTCCCACTCGAGGTCGACGGCGTCGAGCGTACCGTTGCAGGCGTGTTCGAGCACGGTCACATAATCGCTTTTCAGGCGCGTCATGATCGGCTGGGTTTCCGGATCGCCCATGCGGCAGTTGAATTCCAGCGTGCGCGGGTTGCCCTCGGCGTCGATCATCAGGCCGGCGTACAGGAAGCCGGTGAACACGATGCCGTCCTTGGCCATGCCCTGGATGGTCGGGTTGATGATCTCGCGCATCACGCGGGCATGCATCGCCGGGGTAACGATCGGGGCAGGGGAGTAGGCGCCCATGCCGCCCGTGTTCGGGCCTTCGTCGCGGTCCTTCAGGCGTTTATGATCCTGCGAGGTAGCCATCGGCAGGATGTTCTTGCCGTCGCACATGACGATGAAGCTCGCTTCTTCGCCAGCGAGGAATTCCTCGATGACGATGCGGGCGCCGGCGTCGCCAAAGGCGTTATCCGACAGCATGTGGTCGACCGCCGCGTGGGCTTCCTCCAGGGACATGGCCACCACCACACCCTTGCCGGCCGCCAGGCCGTCGGCCTTGATGACGATCGGCGCGCCGTTCGCATCGATATAGGCATGCGCTTCGGCGGCATCGGAAAAGCTCTGGTATTTCGCGGTCGGGATGCCGTGGCGCTGCATGAACGCCTTGGCGAAGTCTTTTGAACTTTCCAGCTGCGCCGCTTCGCGCGTCGGCCCGAAGATCTTCAGGCCGCGTGCACGGAACAGGTTGACGATGCCGGCGGCCAGCGGCGCTTCCGGGCCGACCAGGGTCAGGGCGATGTGCTCGGCAACGACGAAATCGGCCAGCTGGGCCGGATCCGTGATGTCGACGTTGACCAGGCGCGCATCCATCGCGGTGCCGCCGTTGCCTGGCGCGACATACACCACCTGCACGCGTTCGGATTGGGCCAGTTTCCAGGCCAGGGCATGTTCACGGCCACCGGAGCCGACTACCAGGATCTTCATAGTCTTGTCGCTTATTCTTCAATCAGGGCGTTGGTATAGATCTCCTGGACGTCGTCCAGGTTTTCCAGTGCGTCGAGCAGCTTTTGCATCTTGATTGCGTCTTCGCCGATGAATGCAGTTTCGGTAGCGGGCTTCATGATGACTTCGGCCACTTCGGCCTTGAAACCAGCCTTTTCCAGCGCATCCTTCACGTTCGAAAATGCGAACGGATCGCACAGCACTTCGAAGCCGCCTTCCTCGTCCTGCACCACGTCTTCGGCGCCGGCCTCGAGTGCCGCTTCCATCAGCTTGTCTTCATCCACGCCCGGCGCGAACAGGAACTGGCCGGTGTGCTTGAACATGAAGGCCACCGAACCCTCGGTACCCATGTTGCCGCCGAACTTGCTGAAGGCATGGCGCACTTCGGCCACGGTACGGACACGGTTGTCGGTCATGCAGTCGACGATGATGGCCGCGCCGCCGATGCCGTAGCCTTCGTAGCGGATTTCTTCGTAGTTGGCGCCTTCGAGTTCGCCGGCGCCACGCTGGATGGCGCGGGTGACGTTGTCCTTCGGCATGTTGGCATCAGCCGCCTTGTCCACCGCCAGGCGCAGGCGCGGGTTGGCGTTGATGTCGCTGCCGCCCATGCGTGCGGCGACGGTGATTTCCTTGATGAGGCGGGTCCAGATCTTGCCGCGCTTGGCATCAGTCGCGGCTTTCTTGTGCTTGATATTGGCCCATTTGCTGTGTCCAGCCATGTCGAGAATTCCTTAGACGGTATGCAAGAATGGCCGACATTCTAACATGGGCCCGTCCGTGGAAAGTCGCACTCAGCGCGCATTCAGGCTTGCGGAAACAACAATAGTGTCCCCCACGCAACGAGCGCCAGTCCGCTGATACAGGCAACGACGGACCCGCCCGGCAGCATCTTTTCCGCCAGTACCAATCCCGCCAGGGCGACCAGCGCGCCAAGGTTGGTGACGCCGGCGGCGAACAGCAGCAACATCAGCAGCCAGCAGCAGCCGGTGCAGTACAGGCCGTGCGACATGCCCATGCGCAGGGCGCCGAACAGGCCCAGGCGCCAGCCCGTGACCACGAACGACAGCGGGGCCCGGCAATGCTGCAGGCAGGCGTGCTTGGCCGGCGTCCACTGGTAGACCCCTGCCGCCACCAGCACCAGGCCGCAGGCGCTCTGGTTGTCGACCGCCATGCCGGCGTCGAGCGCGCCGACGTCGTGCAGCGCCCATTGCACCAGCGTCGCCAGGGCCCCGAAGCCGCCCCACACCAGCAGGCAACCGGCGACGAACATCAGGGTCGCCAGGTTGGGAAAGCGCACCGACCGCACCAGCCGGTTAATGCGCGCAAACAGCAGGATCGCCGGGGTGGTGGCCGGCAGCATGATCGCCGACAGCATCGCGCCCCACATGCCCAGTACCACCACAATGTCGGGCAGGCGATAAGGGGGCGGAACCGCGCCCAGGGCCGCGCTGAAGCTGCCGCCTGCCACGGCGCTTGGCAACGCCGGGTCGACGTTCGCCATGCGCAGGGCGCGGAACACCAGGCAGGCCCAGCACACCGCGACGAGCAGGGCCAGGCAGGCGATGACGAACGGCCGCTCGCGGCCTGGTTGCGTGTCGACGCGGATCAGGGCGGTCATAGGGGGCTCCCCGCGAGGTGGCCGGGCGGCCACACCATGCTCCAGTTCGGCATTGTTCGTCCTCATGAATGATCACTATTCCGATTGGACTGCGGAGCCGGCTTTACGTTCAGGGCCTCAGCCGAGCTCGATTGCGTGCTTGGCCGTACAATTGTCGGATGAGCCAGCCGATACCAGCCGCCACTGCAACTCCGATACCACGTTCGGTCTTTCTTGGTGGCCTCGCCATCGCCGTTGCTGGCGCCATTCTATTTTCTACGAAGGCTGTCATCGCCAAATTGCTGTATCGGTACCACATCGACGCAGTGACATTGATCGCCTTCAGGATGCTGTTCTCGTTTCCGGTGTTCGCAGCGGTCGCGCTATGGAAGATGCGCACGGAAGCGCCCCTGGCGGTGGCCGACCGCTGGCGCATACTCGGGCTCGGCCTGGTCGGCTACTACCTGTCGAGCTTCCTCGACTTCCTCGGCCTGCAGTACATCACGGCGGGCCTGGAGCGGCTGATCCTGTTCCTGACGCCGACCTTCGTGCTGGCCATCACCGCCCTGGTATTCAAGCGCCCGATCAGCGTACGCGAGTGGGTCGCGCTGGCGCTGTCCTACTTCGGCATCGTGCTGGTGTTCGTGCACGACCTGGCCGGCGGGGGCGGCGATACTGCGCTCGGCGCGCTGTTCGTGCTCGGCTCGGCGATCAGCTATGCCGTCTACCTGCTGGGATCGGGCGAGATGGTGCGCCGCATCGGCTCGCTGCGGCTGGTGGCCTATGCCATGTGCATCTCGAGCGCGGCCAGCATCGCGCAGTTTTTCGCGCTGCGCCCCGCCACGCTGCTGATACAGCCAATGGAAGTTTATGGGCTCTCGCTCGTGAATGCGATCTTCTGTACTATCTTCCCGGTATTCATGACGATGGTGGCGGTCCAGCGCATCGGCGCGCCCGCCGCCTCGCAGGCGGGCATGATCGGGCCGGTCTCGACGCTGTTCCTGGGTGCGCTGGTGCTGGGCGAACCCGTCACCGCCGTGCAACTGGCCGGAACCGGGCTGGTGCTGGCAGGAATCTACACGCTGTCACGCAAAAAACAGGAAGGAGGCGCCGTAAAATGAAGCCACCGAAGTCACGTATCGCGCTCATCGCGCACGACAAGAAAAAAGACGACATGATCACGCTGGCCGGCGAGTACCGCGATTTCCTGGCAGGGTGTTCGCTGACGGCCACCGGCACCACCGGCGCGCGCCTGATCAACGAACTGGGCCTCGCGGTCGAGTGCAAGCATTCCGGCCCCTTCGGCGGCGACCTGCAGATCGGCGCCGACCTCGTCACGGGGGAACTCGACTGCGTGATTTTCCTGCGCGATCCGATGACGCCGCAGCCGCACGAACCCGACATCAACGCCCTGGTGCGCGCCTGCGACGTGCACGACATCGCTTGCGCGACGAATGTCGCCACGGCGCATCTGGTACTTAAGCAAATGATGAGCAGCAAATCATGAATAAAAAGGAAGGAAACGAATGATGGCCAAGGCAATCCGCATGCACCGCACCGGCGGGCCGGAAGTACTGGAATACGTCGATGTCGAGGTGGGCGAACCGGGTCCGGGCGAAGCGCGCGTGCGCAACCATGCAATCGGGCTCAATTTTATCGACGTCTATTTCCGCACCGGCCTGTATCCGCTGCCGCTGCCGTCCGGGCTGGGCCAGGAAGGCGCCGGGGTGGTCGAGGCGGTGGGCGAGGGCGTGACCCACGTGGCGCCCGGCGACCGGGTGGTCTATGCTGGCCGGCCGAACGGCGCCTACAGCGAAGTGCGCACCATGCCGGCCGACATCCTGGTGCGCCTGCCCGACGGCATCGATTTCGAGACGGCCGCCGCCATGATGCTCCAGGGCCTTACGGTGCAATACCTGTTCCGCCAGACCTACGCCCTGCAGCCGGGCCAGACCATCCTGTTCCATGCGGCCGCCGGCGGCGTCGGCCTGATCGCCTGCCAGTGGGCGCGCGCACTCGGGGTGAACCTGATCGGCACCGCCGGGTCAAACGAGAAGGCGGAGCTGGCCCTGGCGCACGGCGCTGCCCACGTCATCAACTACAACACCGAGGACATCGTGGCGCGCGTACGCGAGATTACGGATGGGGCGATGGTGCCGGTCGTCTACGATTCGGTCGGCAAGGATACCTTCTTCCGCTCGCTCGACTGCCTGCAGCCGCGCGGCCTGATGGTTAGCTTCGGCAACTCGTCGGGCGCGGTGCCGCCGTTTTCCCTGGGCGAGCTGGCCTCGCGCAATTCGCTCTACGTCACGCGGCCGTCGCTGGCGGCCTACGCCGCTTCGCGTCCGCAACTCGAAGCGATGGCGGCCGACCTCTTCGATATGGTCGGCAGCGGCAAGATCAAAATCGGCATCAACCAGCGCTTCCCGCTGGCACAAGCCGCCGATGCGCACATCGCCCTCGAAGCACGCCGTACCACCGGCTCGACGATTTTGCTGCCATGAGAGAGTTCAGCGACGACCACGACCCACAAGAGCCCGACACGGTCGGCTCGCCACGGTTCGGCCGGCTGTTGCTGGTGCTGCTGGCGGCGGTGCTGCTGGTGGTGCTGATCACCTTTGCATCCGAGGCGTATTTCACTCCTTGACGCCGAAGCATCCCGTACAAACGAAAAAAGCCGGAACGCGAACGTTCCGGCTTTTTTTTGCTGCCGGGGCAGCCGGTCCTTAACCGTTCGTCTGCCGCAGCTCGACGCGCCGCACTGCGCCATTCGGGCCGGGGAAGCCGGCAAAGGCGCTGTGCACGAGTGCCGGCATCACCGCCGGCGTCGACAGCTCGCGGCTGATGTTATGCACGGTCGCGTCGAACAGGCGCTTGTCGCTGGCATCCTTGATCGAGACCTGGAGCTCGCGGCGGTAACGCGGCTCGATCGACACCTCGTAGGCCGGGAACGGGCTCCAGAACGGATCGTAGAACGGGTGGTGCCAGCTGGCGAAGCGCCCGCGTGGACCGAAACGCGGGCCGAAGCGGTAGTAGGGATAAGCACTGTACATCGGCGGCATCGCCGGCTCGACCACGCGCACCGCCACCTCGGTGGTGGTAAAGCGCATCGCCACCTTCAGGCGCGCGGCGCCCATGTTCGCCTCGCGGAAGCCCAGCTGCGCCAGTTGACCGCGCACCAGGTTCTGGTAGCTCTGGTATTCCAGGGTGTTGTCGATTGCCGGTGGCGTTTCAAAGACATAACTCTTGTCTTCGATTTGCGCCGGCCACTGGTGGAAGGTGGTGACATCGCTGCGGATGGTCGTCGCGCATCCGCCAAGCAGCAGGGCCATCGTGGCCGCCGCCGTCATCATCAAAAGGCGTTTCATTCGATTCTCTCCATTATCTTATGCGGATTTATCCGTCTGTCAGGCTGCGCTTTTTTGTTCATTTTCGCAGATAAATTTACACCTAGTTACCCTCTGAGCGTGACAGACACATTCCGATACACGGAAATCGCGTGAGGGCAGGGAATTCTTGTTGGTAGAATAAGACCTTCTTCGACTGTATTTTCGGACATCCCATGCGCACCGACACGCCCCAGACGATTTACCGGAAAGACTACACCCCGCCCAGCTACCTCGTCGATACCGTCGAGCTCGGCTTTGACCTCGATCCCGCCCGCACCATCGTCGCCAACCGGATGACGATGCGGCGCAACCCGGACAGCGCCCAGCGCGAAATCGAGCTCTACGGGGAAAATCTGGAGCTGGTGGCGCTGCGCATGAACGGCAATACCCTGGGCACCCAGGATTACCGCATCGAAGGCAGCCTGCTGACCATCCCGGATACGCCAGACGAGGTGACGCTCGAGATCGAGACGATTTGCGCGCCGGAGCTCAACACCACGCTCAACGGCCTGTACACGTCGAACGGCAATTTCTACACGCAGTGCGAAGCCGAGGGCTTCCGCGCGATTACCTTCTTCCCGGACCGTCCGGACGTGATGGCGGTCTTCACCGTCATGCTGCGCGCGGACAAGGAAAAATACCCGGTGCTGCTGTCGAACGGTAACCTGGTGGAAGAGGGCGAGCTGGGCGACGGCCGCCACTACGCCAAGTGGGAAGACCCGTTCAAGAAGCCTTCTTACCTGTTCGCCCTGGTCGCGGCGAGCCTGGTGTGCCAGGAAGAGACATTCAGGCTGGCGGACGGGCGCGACGCGCTGCTCCAGGTCTGGGTCGAAGAGGGCAACCTCGACAAGACCGATTACGCCATGCAGTCGCTGAAGAACAGCATCCGCTGGGACGAAGAGCGCTGGGGCCTGGAGCTCGACCTCGACCGCTTCATGATCGTTGCCGTGAGCGACTTCAACATGGGCGCGATGGAAAACAAGGGCCTGAACATCTTCAACACCAAGTTCGTGCTGGCCAATCCGCGCGTGGCGACCGACATCGACTTCCAGGGCATCGAAGCCGTGGTTGGCCACGAGTACTTCCACAACTGGACCGGCAACCGCGTCACCTGCCGCGACTGGTTCCAGCTGTCGCTGAAGGAAGGCCTGACGGTGTTCCGCGACCAGGAATTCTCGGCCGACATGATCGGTACCGAAAGCGGCCGCGCAGTGGGCCGCATCGACCAGGTGCGCACCTTGCGCCAGGCCCAGTTCCCGGAAGATGCGGGCCCGATGGCGCATCCGGTGCGTCCTGACTCGTTCGTCGAGATCAACAATTTCTACACGGTCACCGTGTACGAAAAAGGCGCTGAAGTCGTGCGCATGTACCAGACCCTGCTGGGCCGCGAAGGCTTCCGCAAGGGCATGGACCTGTACTTCGAGCGCCATGACGGCCAGGCCGTCACGGTCGATGATTTCCGCCTTGCCATGGCCGACGCCAATGGCCGCGACCTGACCCTGTTCGATCGTTGGTACAGCCAGGCCGGCACCCCGGTCGTGCGCGCCGAAACCCGGTACGACGAGCTGGCGAAGACCTACACCCTGACCTTCATGCAGTCCTGCCCGGCCACGCCCGGCCAGACGCGCAAGTTCCCGTTCCACATCCCGATCGCCGTCGGCCTGCTCGGCGCCGACGGGCGCGACATGCCGCTGCGTATCAACGGTGAGGAGAAGGGGAATACCGCCGTGCTGGAACTGACGGAAAGCGAACAAAGCTTCGTCTTCGAGAACGTGCTCGAGCAGCCGACGCCGTCGATCCTGCGCGACTTTTCCGCGCCGATCATTCTCGACTTTAACTATGGCGATGCCGACCTGCTGCACCTGTTCAGCCATGACAGCGACGCCGTGAACCGCTGGGAAGCCGGCCAGCGCCTGGCCATGGGGCGCCTGCTGAAACTGACCGGCGAAGCCGGCGTCGATGCACCCCTGAACCTGGACGACACCTTCCTGATGGCGCTTGGCAAGATGCTGAGCGACGAGACGCTCGACCCAAGCTTCCGTGAACAGGCCTTGCTGCTGCCGTCCGAAGGCATGGTGGCGGAGCAGATCGAGGTGGTCAATCCGCTGTCGATCCACCTCGCGCGCCAGTTCATGCGCGCCAATATCGGCGCGCGCCTGCGCACCGAATTGCTGGCGCAGTACGCCGCCAACGCGACCCCGGGCGAGTACAGCCCGGATGCGTTATCAAGCGGCAAGCGCGCCCTGAAAAACCTGTGCCTGGCCTACCTCACCGCGGCCCAGGACGAGGAAGGCCTGGCACTGGCCCAGCGCCAGTTCGACGAGGCCGGCAACATGACCGACCGTGTCGCCGCGCTGAGCGCGCTGATCCATGCCCGGGCGCCGGGTGCCGACGCTTCCCTGCAGCGCTTCTACGACGAGTTCGAGGACGAGCCGCTGGTCATCGACAAATGGTTCGCGATGCAGGCTTCCGCCGCCACCACCGACGTGCCGGCCGTGCGCGGCCTGATGCGCCATGCGGCCTTCAACCTGCGCAACCCGAACCGCGCGCGCAGCCTGATTTCCAGCTTCTGCGCCGGCAATCCGGTACAGTTCCACGCGCCCGACGGCAGCGGCTACGCCTTCTGGGCCGAGCAGGTGATCACGCTCGACGCCCTGAACCCGCAGGTGGCGAGCCGCCTGGCGCGCGCGATGGACCGCTGGCGCCGTTACACGCCCGAGCTGCAGGAGCAGATGAAAAAGGCGCTGCAACAGGTCGCAGGGCAGCAACGCCTGTCGAACGACGTGCGTGAAGTCGTGGGCAAAGCGCTCGCTAATTAATTACAAGCATTCAATCCAAACCAAAGGAAGTAAATGAAACGCGTCAGTCTCACGCAACACCTCGTGGAGCAGCAGCGCCTCCACAACAGCATTCCGGCCGAGCTGCGCCTCCTGATCGAGGTCGTGGCGCGCGCCTGCAAGCGCATCAGCTATGAAGTCAGCAAGGGCGCGCTGGGCGATATCCTCGGCAGCGCCGACACCGAAAACATCCAGGGCGAAGTGCAGAAGAAGCTCGACGTGATCTCCAACGAGATCCTGCTCGAAGCGAACGAGTGGGGCGGCCACCTGGCGGCGATGGCGTCGGAAGAGATGGAAAGCATCCACCCGATCCCGAACCGCTATCCGAAGGGCGAGTACATGCTGCTGTTCGATCCGCTCGACGGCTCGTCGAACATCGACGTCAACGTGTCGATCGGCACCATCTTCTCGGTCCTGAAGGCGCCGGAAGGCATGGGCGAGCCGACCGAGGCCGCCTTCCTGCAGCCGGGCACGGCGCAGGTGGCGGCAGGCTATGCCGTGTACGGCCCGCAGACCATGCTGGTGCTGACCACCGGCGACGGCGTGCACTGCTTCACGCTCGACCGCGAAATGGGTTCCTGGGTGCTGACCCAGAGCGACATCCAGATCCCATCGACCACCAAGGAGTTCGCCATCAACATGTCGAACAAGCGCCACTGGCACCCGCCGGTGCAGCGCTACATCGACGAAATGCTGGAGGGTAAAACCGGCCCCCGCGCCAAGGACTTCAACATGCGCTGGATCGCCTCGATGGTGGCCGACGTGCACCGCATCCTGAACCGCGGCGGCGTCTTCATGTACCCGGCCGACATGCGCGACCCTGCCCAGCCGGGCAAGCTGCGCCTGATGTACGAAGCGAACCCGATGGCGATGATCGTCGAGCAGGCCGGCGGCGCGGCGACCGACGGCGTCAACCGCATCATGGACATTTCCCCGACCAAGCTGCACCAGCGCGTGCCGGTGTTCCTCGGTTCGAAGGAAGAAGTCGAGCTGGTCACGCGCTACCACGCTGAATAAGTAGCTTTCTGGCAAAATTCTCGCGAAATTGCCGAGTCGGACTAGCAAGTTTGCCGGGTTGTTTGCTAGAATACGGCTCTTCGTCGGGTTTGCCCGCGTAGAGCCGCTGTAGCTCAGTCGGTAGAGCAGCGCATTCGTAATGCGAAGGTCACCAGTTCGATTCCGGTCAGCGGCACCAGAATTCGGTAGCAAGAGAAAAGGGTTACATGCTTTTGCATGCAACCCTTTTTTCGCTTCAGATCCCCATCACATACTGCTCGCTCTTCATCCTGCGCGAGGCGAATGCCACGGCCGCCCATGCCAGCAGCAAAGGCACGATGCAGGTCAGCAGGTAAGCCAGAGCGCCCGGCGCCTGGTTGGAGGCAAGCGACTGCAGCATGGTCTGGTTCGACAGCACCGGCACCGCGTACATCCAGGACTGCGTGCTCATCTCAAACATCGGGACGGCCAGCATGGGCAGCATCGGCAGCACGACGACGATGCTGGCGGTTGTCTGCGCTTCCTTGAAGGTCTTCGAATTCATCGCCATCGCCACCTGGACCGCGCCTACGAACAGGCACAGGGGCAGGGCGGTCGCGACCACGACGGCCAGCATGGGCAGGCCCAGGCGCCAGGACAGGCCGATCTCCTCCAGAGGCAGCGTCGACAGCACGCCATGGGCGACGACCAGTTCGACCGTCAGGCCAATCGCGGCCAGCAGGGATGCGGCCAGCCACTTGCCGATGACCAGGTCGCGTGCGCGCATCGGCTGGGCCATCAGCACCTCGAGCGAGCGGCGCTCGCGTTCGCCGGCAGTGCTGTCGATGGCCATCGACAGGCCGAACAGGAATACCGGCACGAAGAACATGCCGAGCAGGGTGCTGATGCGCGTGCTGGAGCCGCCCGCCGTATCGTAGCGCTCCAGCCGCAGCGGCGACAGGACGGCGGCCGACACGCCATGCGCTTCCAGGCGGGCGCCCGCAATGCCGTTGGCGTAGCCGCGCAGGATGCTTTCCAGTTCGAGCCGCTGGTCCTGTTTCTCGGCTGACGAGTCGAACCACAATTCGAGCGGCGCAGGGCGTACCTCGGCATAGTAGTCGGCAAACTCGGCACCGAGCCTGAGCACGCCCACGACCTTCTTCTCGCGCAGCAGCGCCTTGATCTCGGCATCGTTCATCGGACCGCGCTCGCTGACGTTCACGCTTTTCTCGCGCAACTGCGCCAGCAAATTCGGCGCCTGCGCGCCGCCGATGACGACCAGCTCGATGCCGGCCTTTCCGGTGCGCGTGCCACGCTCGATCATTTTGTTCAGGAGCAGGCCAACCAGCGCCGGGTACAGCAACGTGAGCATCCCCAGCATGATTAGCGTGCGCCGGTCGCGCAGCGCCTCCGTCAATTCCTTCGTCATCACGACCATCCAGAGTGGCACGATGTTGGTCACGATTTTGCTTGATTTCATGCTGCAATCCCTTCTTCCGTGCCAACCAGGTGGACAAACGCGTCCTCCAGGCTGGCGATACCCGTTTGTTCGCACAGTTCCCGTGGCGATCCCTGCGCCACGGTCTGGCCCTTGGCGATGACGATCACGTCGTCGCACAATTGCGTCACTTCCTGCATCACGTGGGTGGCGAGGATGATGCAGCAGCCCTCGGCGCGCAGGGCCGCCAGCGCGCGCCGCAAGGCCCGCGTGCTCATCACGTCCAAGCCGCGGGTGGGTTCGTCGAGCAGCAGGTTGCGCGGGCGATGGAGCAGGGTTCGAGCCAGCGCGACCTTGATGCGCTGGCCCTGCGAGAATCCCCGGCAGGGGCGGTCCAGGATGTCTTCCAGGCCCAGCAATTCGGTCACCTCGTCGGTGCGGCGCGCGATCGCCGCCTGGTCCATGCCGTTGATCCGCCCGAAATAGCGCAGGTATTCGCGGGTGCTCAGGCGTTCGTACAGGCCGAACTGGTCGGTCAGCAGGCCGACATTGCGGCGCGCGCCGAGCGGATCGGCCGCGGGGTCGATGCCGTCGATACTGACCGTGCCGCGCTCGCGGCCGAGCAGGGCGACGAGGGTGCGCATCAGCGTGGTCTTGCCGGCGCCGTTCGGGCCGAGCAGCGCAGTGGCCCTGCCGTCGGCGGCGGTGAAGCTGACGCCACGCAGTGCGTGCACGTCGCCAAAACGCTTGTGAATGTCTGTGACTTCAATCATGGCTGTCCTTTATGGGTGGGTGCCGGCGTGGCCAAGCTGGAAAGCGGGGAGGGGAATATCGTCCAGGCAGCGGGCGGCGAGCTGCTGGTGCGGCTGGTCGAGGAATTCGCGCAGCAGCCGCGGCGTGCAGCCCAGCCCGGCGACGCCATGGGCGGCCTGGCGAACGACGAGGTGCTGCGCCTTCGGCATGGCTTTGGCGGCGCTGGCGGCGCCATGCGGCGGCGTGACCGGGTCGAGTGCGCCCGACAGCAGCAGGGCAGGCGCGTGGATGGGGGTAGCCGACGGCGCGGCGGCGGCCGGCACCCCGGCAAGGGGGCAAAGCGCGGCGATGCGCCCGGCATTGCCGCGCATGAAGGAGCCACGCTCGTCGGCATCGCGCAGCGCAGGTGTCAGGCGCGGGATGTCTTCCGCGCACAGGATGGCCACGAGCAGCGGCAGGGCAAGCGGGCCTTCGGGCGAGTAGTCGGTGCCGGCCGAGCCGCGCGCGAGGAAGGGCCCCCAGTTGCCCTGCGCGGCACTGTGGATCAGGTAAGGCAGGCGCTGGCTGGTGGCTGGCGAATACAGGCTGCGGTGGATGGTGGAGGTGAAGAGCATGTTCGACAGCGGCAGGCGGGCAGGCTGCGCTGTGCGCGGATGGGCAAAGTCGAGCTTGACGGCGCCGGCATTCACGCGTGCCAGCAGGGCATCGAACTCGGCTGCCAGGTGCGGGAAAGCCTGGGCGCAGGCCTTGTCCGCCGCGCAGCGCTGGAATACCCCGTCGAGCGCGCGCTGGGCGTCGGCTGCGGCGGCCGGAATCACCCGCTCGGGGGCGGCAACACCGTCGAGGATGAGTGCGCGCACGCTGCCGGGATAGCTGCGCGCATAGCTCTGCCCGAGGCGCGTGCCGTAGGAACCGCCGAACAGGTTGACCTTGCCATAGCCCAGTGCCAGGCGCACGCGTTCGAGGTCGTGCGCCGCATTCGCGGTGGTGTACAGGTGGAGTGGATGCTTCAGCGCCTTCAGGCAGCGCGCGACGCGGTCCCGCATGTCGGCGTCGTTTGCAGCTTCGTCGATGGGGGTGCCGGGACAGCGCAGCTTGCCCGACAGGCCGGTGCCGCGCTGGTCGATGAAGACGATGTCGCGGGTGGCGCGCACGCGCTGGAAGACCGTCGCATGGGCGGCGACGATGTCCGAGCCCGCCTGGCCCGGCCCGCCGGCCAGCACAAACAGGGGATCCGGACTGGCCACCTGGCGAAACGCCGGCGCGACCGTCACATGCAGCTGCAGCTGCTTGCCGTTCGGGTGCTGCGGGTCGAGCGGGACCGCGATGGCATGGCAGCGCAGGGTGGCTCCGCTGCCGGGCAGGTGGCAATCGCGTCCGGGGGGAGGCGCCGCCTGGGCCCTCGCCGCGATGCAAAACGTCAGGGCGAGCACCGCCCATGAAATGCGAAATTTCATTTTTAGAACTCCTCAGAAGTGTAAAAGTCGGTGCCGGGCGACCTGCGTAGCGCTCTACGGGACCGGGTTGCGCAGCTTGCGTATGCGGCGGACCAGGCGCGTTACCACATAGGCCGTGAAGCCGAGCCCTGCGAGCATCCTCCCAATGTCCTGGGGCGTATCCCACATGGCCTGGCCGCGCTCGAAGGGCAGCAGGACGAGCGCCGGCGACCAGGCAAGCGCGAACAGCCACAGCAGGCGTTGGTATTTCTTGATGCGCGATTCGACATCGGTGAAGATTTCCGGAGTGCGCCCCGCGTAGGATGGCGCACGCCAGATTTGCCAGCCCAGCGACTGGCCGGCATGCTCCCATCCGGCGTCGCTGAACAATTGCAGGTAGTCCGGGGACGGACGCATCATCCGGAAATCGATCCGGTACGTCATCTCGGCCGGCTCGCCGCGCCGGAAGACGAAGTGGTAGTGCAGCAGGCCCATCTTGTGCAGGTGCAGGCCCTGGCGCGCCATGTCTTCCAGCCAGCGTTCGATCGCATGGTCGGCATCGTCCCAGAAGAACTTGAATTTGGTGACGAGTTGAGCGCTCATGCCGCACCTTCCTTCTTTAGCGACGCAGCCGCGTCCTTGCCGTTGCGCACCATGATGTGCAGGCGACGTAACTGTTCGGCGAGGACTTCCCGGCCGCGTTCGGTAAGCGCGTAGTACTTGCGGCGCGCCTCTTCCTTGACCATGGCAATCAGGCCCTGCTTCTCCAGGGTAGAGAAAGCGCCGTAGAGGGTGCCGGGCCCGATGACCACGGTGCCCTCGCTCATCGCTTCGACCTTTTGCATGATCGCGTAGCCGTGCAGGGGCTCGTCGAGGGCGACCAGGATGTAATAGGTTGCCTCGGACAAGGGAAGGTATTTTGAATAGTCGGGTGCTGCCATGTGCGCTCCTGGGTCTGCCACTCGCTATAGCCACTGTCGATACAGTGAGTGTCGATATATCGAGTTACGACATAGTAGCAGTGCGGTTTGGCTTGTCAACAAGAAACTGAACAGGAAACTTGCCAGCAGTCCGCCTTTATTTCCTGTGTTCATTAAAACGTCGGCGAACGCCCCGGCTTTCGCGCTTATTTTTGCTCTATCGGCATCGAACCCATGGCTCTGTTAGTCAGCGCACGGTCGGGCTAGCCCATTTGTTATATTTTTTGTATCGCGACGTGGTTACCCGACCGCCGCAATCGTGCACTACGCCAAAACAGCGTAGGCTTGCAAAACGGGATGCGAAAGTGACGTGGCAATTGACGGAACTTTTGAGCTTGCCGGAGGTCGTCGACACAAATCGATGATCGAAGGCAAAACCCGAACGATCCATTGATATAGCGCAGTACATTTTCGCGCCTCCGTTTTGTTTCGAGCGGAATCGAGGAAGAATGTGTGATGGTCGGGTACCGGTCCACTCCGCGTTGGTCTTACATTTTACAAGGACAAAAGTCATGGATAATCAGAAGTCGAGCGAGGGAAAAGGCGTTGATGCCAGCAAGCAGGGCAATGGCAGCAGCATGGGCAAGGACGACAAGTCGACCTCGAGCCTGGGCAAGGGCAGCACCGGTTCGTCGGCCAGCGCCGGCTCGTCGGGCAGCCTGAGCGGCAGCTCGTCGTCGAGCGCCAGCCCGGCAACGGGTTCGAGCAGCGGCGCTGTCGGCGGCACCAGCAACGCCGGCACCACCGGCAGCATGGGTTCGAGCGGCGCCGGCAGCAGCGGCGGCCTGGGCGGTTCGTCGAGCGGCCTGTCGGGCTCGGGTTCATCGTCGGGTTCGACCGGCGCCGCCGGCATGTCGACCTCGGGCTCGTCGTCCGGTTCGACCGGTTCCTCGGGCATGTCGACCACGGGTTCGTCGTCGGGTTCGACGGGCGCCATCGGCGGCTCGTCGTCGACCGGCGGCACCTCGGGTTCGGGCAGCTCGTCGGGTTCGATGGGCGGTTCGTCGGGCGCCATGGGCGGTTCGACCGGCTCGGCCAGCACCGGCAGCACCGGCGGCGATTCTTCGTCGGCTGGCATGATGGCCAAGGTCAAGCCAGACGAGCTGCACAAGAGCATCGACAAGGCTGCTGAAGCAGCCCAGCCGATCGTCGAGCGCGTCGTCAGCACCGCCCACGCCGGTGTCGACAAGCTGAGCGGCCTGCTCAGCAGCGCGTCGGGTCAGTTCAGCAACCGTTCGGCCCAGATGGGCGACACCTACCAGCAACTGGCCGATTCGGGCCGCGAGTATGTGCGTACCAAGCCAGGCACCGCCGTGGCCATCGCCCTGGGCGCCGGCTACATCCTGGCCAAGCTGCTCGGCGGCAGCCGCCGCCGCGACTACTAATCTGTAGCGCACCCTGACCAGACGCCCGGCCAACACATGTTTGACCGGGCGTCTGGTACTTCAAGAATAACAATCATGAGGGAAATTTTATGCAAGCTCAACCAGTGAGCGGGACGACGCGCGTCCCTACCAACGGCGCTGCCGAGCCCGGCGACGAAGCGCAGCGTTCCGGCGTCTCGTGGGGCGCCATCATTGCCGGCGCCGTTGCCGCCGCCGCAGTCTCGATCGTCCTGTACCTGCTCGGCTCCGGCCTGGGCTTCTCCGCCATGTCGCCCTACGAAGACAACAGCGCCGTCGCGCTCGGTATCGGCGCCATCCTCTGGCTCAGTTTCACCCAGCTCGCCGCTTCGGCTTTGGGCGGCTACCTGGCCGGACGCCTGCGCGTCAAGTGGTCCAGCATCCATAACGACGAAGTCTATTTCCGCGACACGGCCCACGGCATGCTGACCTGGGCCCTGTCGACGCTGGTGACGGCCGCCTTCTTCGGCGGCATCATGAGCAAGATGCTCGGTACCGCCGCCGATGCGGGCGCCGGCGTGGCCAAGACCGCGATGATGAGCGGCGCTGCAGCCGCAGGCGCCGCATCGGACGAAGGTGGTGTGGGTGCCAATCCGCTCGACTACTTTTCCGACATGCTGATGCGTAGCGACAAGCCCGCAGCGCAAGGCGCGGCAACGGCCCTGAACGACCCGGGCCTGCGCCAGGAAGCCATGCGCATCCTCGCCACCAGCGTCAAGAACGGCGCCCTGGCGCCGGACGACCGCGCCTACCTGGCACGCCGCGTTGCCGAACACACCGGCATGGACCCGGCCGCCGCGCAGCAGCGCGTCGACGAGGTCTATAACCGCGGCAAGGCAGCGGCCGACAAGGCCACGGCAACCGCGAAGGACGCGGCCGACAAGGCACGCAAGGCTGCGGCCGGCACCGCCCTGTGGCTGACCGTGGCGCTGCTGCTCGGCGCTTTCGTGGCGAGCTGGTGCGCCACCCTCGGCGGCAAACAGCGCGACGGCCTGGCCGCCGTATCCGATCGTTAATTCAAGGAGGACGTCATGCGTTCGATTCTTCTCTGGGTGCTGGGGATTCCAATCCCGATCATTATCCTGCTCGCGATCATCTTCTGATCGGATAGCAAATCTGTCATGAAAACGCCGGCACCATGTGCCGGCGTTTTTCGTTTTAGAGTCGGTATCAGTTCTTCGTCCTGGATGCCGCCAGGCGCCGGGCGGCCTGCAGCGGTGGCGTGTCCCCGAGTGGCAGCAGCGGCGCCGCCTGCGCCAGCGCGCGCGCCAGCGTCGCCTCACCCGGGCGCAGTCCGCGGCCGCGCAACTGCGGCAGCGAACGCACCGGCTCCGGCGTGATCTCGACGGCGGCGCGCACCAGCAGCCGCTGGAGCGGGCGCATCGGCGCCGGCAGGATCGGCGCGTCGGTGATGATCCGCAGGAAGTCGGCGAGGATGCTTGAGGCCTCCAGGGCTGGCGCGGTTCGGGCGAGCAGGGCTTCCCACGCCGCCCAGGAGCGCGGTGCGCCGGTCGCGCCATACAGCCGGGCGGCAGGCTCGCCTTCGGCGAAGACGGCATCCTTCTCGGCCGGCGTCAGGGGTCGCACGTAGCGATGATAGGCCTCGATAAACCCGAAGCCGGCGGTCGCCTGCACCCAGTCGAGCAGGCGCGGGTCGTTGGCGTGATACGGGAGCCCGTCGGGCGTGGTCCCCTTCACGTGGTCATGCATGCGCACCACCTGCGCGATCAGCTTCTCGCTTGCCGAACGCGGGCCATAGACCGTCATCATGGCCGCAAAGCCGGTGCGGCGCAGGCGCATGCCCGGATCGCGCTGAAAGCCGCCGTAGTCCCACACGCCCGAGCGTACCGATGGCTCGGCCAGCTCGAGCAGCACCGCGGCCACGCCGCCGACAAACAGCGAGACGGGATTGGCGAACACCCGCCAGGCGACGCCGTCGTGCGGCGCCAGCGCCGGCTCGCCGGGCGGCTGGCTGAAGTCGAAGGCCATGCCCGGGGGCGGCTGCATCAGGTCCTGTAGCGTTTTCAGCATGGCCGCGCCCTGACGATCATTTCACCGCCGTCGGCTCCTTCAGCCTCAAAGGCTCGTGCGGATGGCGCCGCATCCTGCGCACCCCACGGCCCAGCATCAGCTTGACATCGTCGACATAGGTGAATACCGCCGGCACCACCAGCAGACTGAGCAGCGTCGACGTGATCAGGCCCCCGATCACGGCAATCGCCATCGGCGAGCGGAAGCTCGGGTCGCCCGACAGGCCCAGCGCCAGCGGCATCATGCCGGCGCCCATGGCGATCGTCGTCATCACGATCGGCCGGCTGCGCTTGTGGCAGGCATCGACCAGCGCCTCGAAGCGCGCCATGCCGGCTTTCCGCGCCAGGATCGCGTAATCGACCAGCAGGATCGAGTTCTTGGTCACGATCCCCATCAGCATGATCAGGCCGATCATGGTCGGCATCGACAGCGCGCTGTTGGTAATCAGGAGCGCCACGAAGGCACCACCAATGGATAAGGGCAGCGCCGCGAGGATGGTCAGCGGCTGCATGAAGTCGGCAAACAGCAGCACCAGCACGCCGTAGATGCACAGCACGCCGATCGTCATGGCGATGCCGAAGCTGGCGAACAGGGCCTGCATCTCCTGGGCGTCGCCCAGTTCCGCGATCTGCACCGAGGCCGGCAGCTTGGCGAAAGCGGGCAGGGCGCGTGCCTCGGCGTTCACCTCGCCCAGCGTGCGGCTTCCCAGTTCGACGTCGAGCGTCACGTTGCGGCTGCGGTTCAGGCGCGAGATCTCGGCCGGGCCGCTTTCCATCGTGATGTCGGCGACCGTCGCCAGCAGCACTGGCCCGTTCTTGCCGGGCACGGTCAGGCGGCCGATGGCGTCCAGGTCGGCCCGCACCGTGTCCGGCAGTTTGACCCGGATCGGCACCTGGCGCTCGGACAGGTTCATTTTCGGCAGCGCCTGCTCGTAGTCGCCGGCGGTGGCCACGCGCACCGTTTCGCCGATGGCGGCAGCGGTCACGCCCAGGTCGGCCGCGCGTGCAAAATTCGGCCGCACGATGATCTCAGGGCGCACCAGCGAGGCACTGGAACTGACGTTGCCGATGCCCTGCAGCGTGCGCAGCTCGCGTTCGGCGCGCTGGGCGGCCGCCGCCAGGGCGGCCGGGTCTTCGCTGCGCAGCACGAGCTGGAGCTTGCCGCCGGTGTCGGCCTGGCCGACGGTGAAGCGCGCGCCCGGAATGCTCGAGAGCTGGGTGCGGATCTGGCGCTCCAGCTCGGACAACCCCTCGTCGCGGTCGCTGCGGTGCACGGTCGTCACGGTCAGTACCGCGCGCCGCGCCTCGGCCGAGGCGCCGGGCGCAAAGGCGTCGCCGCTCGAACCGCCGCCGATCGAACTGAAGATGCTCGTCACGCCGGGCACGCGCATCGCCGCCAGGCGCGCCTGCTCGGCCACGACGCGGGTCTGCGCCAGCGTCGAGCCAGGCGGCAGTTCGGCGTTGATGATCGTCTGGCCGCGGTCGGCGGCGGGCACGAAGCCGGTCGGCAGCAGCGGCACCAGCGAGATCGAGGCGACGAAGAACACGGCCGTTGCGATCGCAGTAATCAGGCGGTGGCGCAGGCACCACTGCATCGTGCCCATGTAGCGGCGCATCAGCGGGCCGTCCTTTTCCTCGTGCGGGTTCTTGGCAGGCTTCATGATGTAGGCCGCCATCATGGGCGTCAGCAGGCGCGCCACCACCAGCGAGGCCAGGATCGCCAGCACCGCCGTCCAGCCGAACTGCTTGAAGAAGCGCCCGGGAATGCCGCCCATGAAGGCTGTCGGCAGGAACACCGCCACCAGCGAGAAGGTGGTCGCAATCACGGCCATCCCGATTTCGTCGGCCGCTTCCAGCGCCGCCTGCATCGGCGTCTTCCCCATGTTCAGGTGGCGCGCGATGTTCTCGATCTCGACGATCGCGTCGTCGACCAGCACGCCGACCACCAGGGCCAGCGACAGCAGCGTCACCATGTTGAGCGTATAGCCGAACAGGTACTGGCCAAGGAAGGCCGGGATCACCGACAGGGGCAGCGCGGCGGCGGCGACGAAGGTGGCGCGCCAGTCGCGCAGGAACCACCAGACCACGATCACCGCCAGCACTGCGCCTTCGTAGAGCATCTCCATCGAGGCGTCGAAGTTCTCCTGCACCGGCTCGGCGTTGTCGACGACTTCGCGCAGCACCACGTTCGGATGCGCTTTCTGCAGTTCGGCCACGGCGGCGCGCGCGCCTGCCGCTACTTCGGTTTCGCTGGCGCCGCGGGTGCGGAAGATTTCGAAGCCGACCACGCGGCGCCCGTCGTGCTCGGCCACGGAGCGCGGCTCGGAGACGGTGTCCAGCACGGTCGCCACTTCATCGAGGCGCACGCGGCGCCCGTCCGGCAGCGGGATGTCCATGCGCGCCAGCTCCTGCGCGCTGGCGACGGTGGCCAGGGTGCGCACCGACTGCTCGGCGCCGCTCACATCGCCGCGCCCGCCCGGCGCTTCGCGCTGCACGTTGCGCAACTGGCGCGACACGTCCAGGGCGGAGACACGCAGCGCCGCCATGCGCTCGGCGTTCAGCTCGACCCGCACTTCGCGATCGACGCCGCCCACGCGTTTCACGGCTCCCATGCCGGGCACGGAGAGCAGGCGCTTGGCGACGGCGTTGTCGACGAACCAGCTCAGTTCCTGGTCATCGAGGGCAGAACCCGGCTTGGCGGTAGCCGTAAAGGCCAGCAAGGTGCGCCCGGCGGTGGCCGCCTTGGTGACGCTCGGCTCGCGCATCTCGGCCGGCATGTCGGAGCGCACCTGCGAGACGGCGTCGCGCACGTCGTTGACGGCGTCGGACAGGTTTTTATCGAGGATGAATTCGACGGTGACCGTGGCCACGCCGTCGAGCACCTTGGTATAGATGTTCTTCACGCCCTGCAGCGTGGCCACCGAATCCTCGATCTTGCGCGCAACCTCGGTCTCCAACTGGGCCGGCGCCGCGCCGTCGAGGGTGGCGGTGACGGTCACGATCGGCAGTTCGATATCCGGGAAGAACTGGATCTTGTTGGCCTTGAAGGCGAGCAGGCCCGCCAGCGTGAGCAGGGCGAACAGCAGGATCGCCGGAATCGGGTTGCGGATCGATAGTGCGGAAAAATTCATCATCGGTCCTTAGCGCGCCGCGACCTTGGAAGGTGCGGCAGCAGGGGCGGAAGCCGGCGCCGGCGTTGCCGGCACATTCCTCACGAGGTCGCCGTCGTTCAGGAAGCCCGCGCCCTGGACGACGATCTGCGCGTCCGGTGCCAGGCCGCCAACCACTTCGATCCGTTCGCCCAGGCGCCGGCCCGTGTTCACCTTCAGCTGGCTCACGCGGCTGTCGGGATTGAGGCGGAACACGTAGCTGAAACCGTCGCGCACGGCGATGGCCTGCTGCGGCACCGTCATCGCGTCGGACGCTCCGAGTTCGAATTCGCCGCCGGCGAACATGCCGGCCTTCAGCGGCGCGTTGGAAGACAGGGAAGGCGGCAGGTCGACATACACCAGCGCCGTGCGCGTCTGCGCATCGACCGTCGGCGCGATCATGCGCACCTTGCCGTTGACCTCACTGCCGTTGGCCGCTTTCACGGTCACGCGGGTGCCGGGCTTGATGCGGCCGATGTCGTTCGCGACCACTTCGGCGCGCCATTCGAGGCGGCCCTGGCGGATCAGGCGGAACATTTCGGTGCCGACGCCGACCACCGCGCCCACCGTCGCGCTGCGCGCCGAGATGATGCCGCTGTCGGGCGCGACCACCTGCGTGTACTTCAGACGCAGGTTCTGCTGGGCCAGCGTGGCCTTGGCCGCGGCCACGCGTGCCTGCGCGGTGCGCTCGGCGGTGAAGTATTGCGTCACCTGCTGCTCGCTCATGGCGCCGGAGCTTTTCAGGACCTGGCCACGCCGTGCGTTGGCGGTCGCCTCGGCGGCATTCGCCTGCGCTTCCTGCAGCGCGGCGCGCGCCTGCTCGACATCGGCATTGACCGTGTCGGCCGAGAACACGGCCAGGACTTCACCCTTCTTCACCACGTCGCCGACGTTCACGCGCACTTCCAGCAGGCGCAGCCCGGCCGACTCGCTGCCGATGATCGCTTCCTGCCAGGCGGCGACGTTGCCGTTGGCGCCCAGGCGTAGCGGCAGGCTGGCCGAGCTCGGGCGCGCGACCGTGACGGTCAGCGCTGGCGTGGCGGGCGCATTCTTTTTTTCATCTTCCTTCTTGCCGCAGCCGGACAGTGCAAGGAGGAACACAAGCGGAAGTAGATGCGCCGAACAGGCAAGGGGTAAAAAACGTGGTGTCGAGGAGGGCATGTGCGTGGATTTCCTGGTTCCAAATTCAAGCAAGGCGGTCGCCTTGCGCGCAATGGAGCAGTCTACCAAAAGGCGCGAAAAGTTGACACGAGTTCAACCGTTCGCACCCTCCCTTCCTGCCAGGTCCGGATCAGGTACCGGCCAGCAGCAGCCAGGCCAGCGCCAGCATCAGCGTGCCCGTCAGCGCTTCGATCACGCGCCATACCGCCGGGCGGCCCAGCACCGTCGCGAAGCGCCGCGCCCCGAGGCCCAGCGCCGTGAACCACAGGACCGAGGCGGTCATGGCGCCCAGGGCGAACGCGCTGCGCTGGTCGCCGGCCAGGCTGCTGCCGACGGCGCCGAGCAGCACGACGGTGTCGAGCCAGACATGGGGATTCAGGAGCGAGAGGGCCAGCACGGTCACCAGCGCCCGTTTCAAGGTCAGGGCTTGCCCCGGGTTTGACAAGGCCAGTGCCGCGCCGCCACGCAGGCTGCTGGCCCAGCAACGCCAGCCATACCAGACCAGGAAGGCGGCCCCGCCGTAGCGCGCCAGCGCCAGCAAGCTCGGGGACGATTCGATCAGCCTGCCCAGGCCCGACATGCCGAGCGCGATCAGCAGCACGTCGATCACAATGCAGGCAAGCACGGTGGCGAACACGTGCTCGCCGCGCACGCCGGTCCTGATGACGTGGGCATTCTGCGCGCCAATCGCCATGATCAGGCTGGCGCCCAAGCCAAGCCCCTGTAAAAACACTTGTTGGGAAAACATCGCAGCTCCTTGTAAGAGGGGGCATTTTCTCAACCTGGCTTGGCAGATTCAATTATATTCATGATTATTAAGGGTACTTAAGAAAAACTGATCCATGAGAGTCGATCCCCGCCGCAGTACTGCCTTTACCGCTGCCGTCGATACGGGGAGCCTCGAGCTGGCGGCAAGCCAGCTCGGCATCTCGCCCTCGGCCATCTCCCAGCGCATTTCGGCGCTGGAGCAGGAATTCGGCACGCCGCTGCTGGTGCGCAGCCGGCCTTGCAGGCCCACGGTTCCCGGCATGCGCCTGCTGCAATATCTGCGCCGCAGCACGTTGCTCGAGTCGGAGTTCCTGCTCGAGATGGGCGTCGATGCGGGGCCGGCGCGCGTGGCCCTGGCCGTCAACAACGACACGCTGGCGACCTGGCTGCTGCCCGCGCTGGCGCCGATCCTGGCTGAGGAAGCATTGCTGGTCGACTTCGTGCTCGACAACCAGGGCCATACTTTTGCACTGCTGGAAGAGGGGCGCGCCGTCGCCTGCATTGCCGGCAACGCCCAGCCGATGCACGGCTGTACCGCGACCCTGCTCGGCGTGATGCGCTACCGGATGGTGGCGGCGAGCAGCTTTGCGCGACGCTGGTTCCCCGAGGGCCTGAACCGCGAGGCGGCCGGGCGCGCGCCGGTGGTCGTGTTCGACCGCAAGGATTCGCTGCAGGCCGCCTTCCTGCTTGAGCACCTTGGCCTGCCCGAGGGAAGCTACCCCTGCCATTACGTGCCCGCCAGCGATCCCTACGTGGCGGCGATCCGGCTCGGCTTCGGCTACGGCATGCTGCCGCTCGAGCAATGCCAGGCGATGCTGGACGAGGGCGGCCTGGTCGACCTGGCGCCACAGCTGCACACCGATGTGCCGCTGTACTGGCATGCGTGGCGGATCCAGCCGCAGCGCGTCGAGCGCATGGGGGCCGCGCTGGTCAAGGCAGCGCACGGGGTGCTGCTGCCGCTGTCATAAAGCGCCGGGAGGGCTAGAATGGCATGTCGATGGAGGAGACCATGAACATGCCGCTCGTCGTTGCCGCCGTATGCGCAGGGCTGCCGGGATGCGCCGTGCAGGACCCGGCGTCGCCCACCAGTCCGGAAACTGCGGTGTTCGCCGCGGCTTGCAAGGTGCCGGACAATTCGCAGCGCGCTTCGAGCGCCTTGCCGGCACGCGCCAGCACCAGGCCCGAGCCCCAGCTCGGCACGGTCGCACCCAGCACGCGCGTGCCCTCGCATGCCATGACGCCCTCGATGCGCGCGATGGAAAGGGTGACTGCGGCACGGGAGGCACAGGAAACTGACACTGCGAAAAAAATTTCGCCCCCTTGCGAGCCGGCGTCGGGTTCCGATCCCGCGCCGCCAGTGAGCGTAGGCAAGGGCTGATCGTGTAAATTTGCACTGGGCTGGTGCAATCTGTTGCTTGTCGCACGCTTATGATGCGGTGCCGCAAAAGAGATTCACCGCGAATGAGCATGTACATACGCACGGTCACTCTTCATAGGGCGGATACGGTGTTGCTACCGTAGTTTTACGGTATTGCAGTGCACCATAAACCCGGATATATTGGAACTGTCTCCTCCAGTTTTTCTCCGAATGACTGGATTGCCGCCCGCTACCGCAAGGTACGCGGGCGTTTTTTTGGTCCCCTGGGCTTAAAGCGTCTAACACAACCGTCAGGGCAAGGCGCATCGGCGAAGACAGTACGCTAGTACGGCGAGACGATGCAACGCAGCCATGGCGGTTGTGTTGGGCGCTCAGACGCCTTCGCCCTGGAAGCTGCGGGCGCGCCAGGTCAGCACCAGCGTATCGCGGTAACCGTGCCCGGCCAGCGGCTGGATCGGCGTCGACTCGTGGATGACGCGGGCGTCGTCGAGCAGCAGCAGGGTCCACGGTTCGGTCATCGTGAAGCGCAGGCCGCGCGGACCGTCGGCCTCGAACATGCGCGTCTCGCCGCCCTTGATGCCGGTGCGCCCGATCAGGATCACGGCCACGAAATCGACGCCGTCGCGGTGCGCGCCTTCCGGCGTGGGGCGGCCGATGCCGTCGGCGGTATCGATGCGGAACTGGTGCGCTTCCACATACCAGGGCTGCGCAGCCCGCACGCTCGAGCAGACGGCGCCGAGTGAGCGCAGCAGGCGCTTCCAGGCAGGTTGCGCGATCGTCGCCGGCTCGATCGGCTCGAACAGGCGGTGCATGCCGCCGTGCAGGGCGTTGTATTCGACCGGCTGCCAGTGCGCGCGGTGCGGCGTCTGCGCCAGCGTCCTGCCGTCGTCGATGAAGCAGGAGTGGCGCCGGCGCCGGTAGCGGCCGCCGTCCTTCAGGTAGTTGTCCAGTTCGAGATGGTCCCAGCTCGGCACGAGCGCCGACAGCTCGCCAAGCGAGCAGCCGGCCAGCGCGGCGACATCGGCAGGGCGCAGCAGCCCATAGCCGTCGCCCTGCAGGGCTTCATGGAGGCGGGAGGGATCGGTATAAAGTGGTTCAGGTGAGCTCATGCCCGGTAGCGTAGCATTTTAGGGAGTGACTTGTAAGTCAGGATTGACTTCCAAACAAGGACTCACTTGGCGCGCCTAACAGAAGCTTGTGCTTGCTACTTCATCGCAGTACAGTCATGTCGATATTTGGAGCCTTGCATGATTCATCGCGATCTCGCGCTGTTCGCTGACTACTACCAGTTCTACCTCCAGGATGAGGATGCCGAAGGAAATCTATCCGAGGCCTGGTCCGACGATGCCGTTGATCGCCTTCTCGCTGTAGCCCCTGGGACGATAGGCGTCGGGACCGTTCGGAACACAGCTGTCCCTGTGACGATTGGCGTCGTGGATTGCAAACCCATGATGGAAGCCGACAGCTTTGACCATATTGTCGAGTGCTCAGTCACATTCGGCAGCGGGAAGATCGTTGTGGCAGGCTGGGCCGATGATCTGGAGGAAGCGGCCCGTTTCCACCTTGCTCCGGGGACGTATCGGGTCCGAGTGAACTACGCCGGCCTGAACACGGTTTGGCCCGACGGTTTGGAGGGAAATGATCGCTATTACATTCAACTCTGGCCTGCCGTCGAAGGCCCGGTCACCATACTCAAAAATCGCGCCATCAATCCGGTGGCTCAGCGGTTTGATGTACGCTATGGGTCGTAAACGGCCTGACCTGACGTCTGCAAGCGGCCAGGAGCGGACGGCTAGTCTCAACATCAACCCACTTTCTATGAACCTCTGCGATCTTGAAGAATCCGAAGTCCTGTCGATCACTCTAGACCAAAATCATCTCTACTTCGAGATGGTCGTCTGTGCTGAGAACGGGGCTAATTACAAGCTTTCGGCCTGGAATATAGCCGGCGCTTCTCTGGACATCACTTTCGGCGCGCTTAATTTGAAAGGGCATCTCACGGACGCAAGCGGTCGTCATACTTTTGGCGAGCTTGAAAGCGTATCTATGGTGGAAAATGCGTTGACTCTTGAGGGCGACTTTGGGGACGTCGTTATCCACGACGCCAAGACTTCGATTGAACAGTTGAGATAGCTGGCCGGGTGAGTGCGCAGGCGACAGCGGACCTGCGCCGCCATAACCCGCCAGCAGCGGTACATGTAGAACGTCTGCCAGACGTTTTACAGACACCCCGCCCCAAGTTCCTGCGCCTACCAGGTTTTAGTGAGGCTGACCCGCAGCGACCGCGGCTCGATCGGGTGGAAGTGGATGTCCTCGCGCGGCGTCGCTTCGCCGGCCAGTTGCGAGGCATAGTAATAGTCGATGGCCGAATCGCGCCGGTTGGCGAGATTGAAGGCCTCGACCTCGACCTGCATGTCCTTGCCGATCCGGTAGCCGATCCGCCCGTTGAGCGTGGTGCTGGCCTGCGAGCGCACGCTGTTGTCCTCGATCAGCGGGCGCGGGCCGAAATAGCGCAGGCGCAGGGCGCCCGACCATGGGCCGACCTTGTCGACGGTCAGCGCAAGCTGGCCCACGCCTTCAACGGCGCCCGGAATCCGTTTACCGGCCGAACGCGCACGCGCAAACGCCGCGTCGAAGTCGACCGACAGCCATTTCAGGGGCCGCCAGTAATTCGAGAACTCGATGCCGTAACGGCGGCTGGCGTCGCCGGCCTCGGTCATGCCGGCGTCGCCGATATAGGTCAGTTCGGAGTCGAAGTCGAGCCGGTACAGCGCCACCGCCGTCTGCATTTTGGGGATAGCCTCGGTTCGCAGGCCGGCTTCCATCCCGCGTGAGCGCACCAGGCCCGGCGCGCGTTCCAGCGGGTCCAGCGTCGCCGGATCGATTGCCGCTACCGTGCCGCGCGCATCGTTGCTGTGGAAGCCGTGGCCGTAGTTCAGGTAGAACTCGGTCGAGGCCAGCGGCGCCACGATCAGGCTGAACGACGGGCTGACCTGGGTATCGTAGGCGCGGCCGGAGTTGGCCGCCAGGTCGCTCTTCACGTCGAAGCGAAAGCGGTCGGCGCGGGCCCCAAGCACGGTGCGCACGACCTTGTTCCAGCGCGTGACGCTTTCCACGAACAGACCGCCGCTGGTCTCGACGATGTGGTCTTCGCGTGTGGTGGACAACGTCTGGCGCGCCCGCGTGTTGCGCAGCGCGTTGAAAATGTTGTCGTTCTGGAGGCGCGCGCCGAACGTCAGGTCGGAGGCCATCGTCTCGCCGCGGTGCAAATGCAGGGTGTGGGCGGCGTCCAGGCCGCTCGTCACGCGCCGGTCCGGCTGGGCGAATTGGTCGCCGTTGACCGGGTCCACCATGAAGTAGGTGAAGTTCGAGAATAGATCGAGTTGGTTGCGGATGACGTAGGCGCTGAGCTTCGAGGCGGAATCGGCACCGGTGCGGCGCCAGGCGCCGGACAGGCTGTAGCGGCGCGCGCTGCCGCCGTCGGTGTCGTCGATCGCGTCGAAGCGGCCGAGCGAACCAGCTTCGACAGCCCGTAGCGGGATCTGGTCGGTGGCATTCCAGCGGCCGCGGTAGGCCATCGCCGTCACGTTCCAGCCATTGTTGGCATAGCCGCGGCTGTAGCGCAGCACGCCGTTGAGCTTGCGATAGTCGTCGGGCCGCGTCCAGGGGCCGTCGTTGCGCATCCCTTCCAGCGCGTACAGCAGGGTGCCGCCGGCCACGTCGGGCGAGCCGGCGAGCAGTGCGCGGGCAAAACCGTTCTCCCCGGCGGTGATGCTGCCGATATTCTTGACCAGGCGGTTGGCGTAGCTGATCTCGGCGCTGCCGGCTGATGCGAAGTCGCCGTCATGCGAAGCGTAAGGACCCTTGCGGTAGTCGAGGCGGCCGACGATTTCCGGAATCACGAAGTTGACGTCGGTCCAGCCCTGGCCGTGCGCGTGGCTGCGCTGGTTCACTGGCATGCCGTCAACCCAGGTGGCGAGGTCGGTGCCGTGGTCGAGGTTGAAGCCGCGCAGGTAGAACTGGTTGGCCTTGCCTTCTCCGCTGTGCTGGCTGGCGATCAGGCCCGGCATTGCTTCGAGCATTTCGCCGGGGCGGTAAGTGGTGCGCGCGGCGAGCTCCTTCTGGCCGACGCCGCCGGCCCCGGCCGACTCGGCCAGGCCGAGCTGGCTCAGGCGCGAGCCCTCCACCAGTACCCTCTGCAGCACAAGGTCGTCGGCATGAACGGGGAAGCAAAACAGGACGGCGAGTGCGCAGGGCAGCGGTCGGATCAGGGACATGAATTCTTTCAGCGCGCCGGCAGTTCGGCGTTATTACGATCGAAGGTCAGGGTGCGGACGGCGTTGCCGTCGTTTAGGTTGACGGTGTTGACCTGGTCCGGCAGGAAGTCTACCAGCACCTTGTTGTGCACGGCGCCCACCTTCCACACGGGGGTCTGCTCGACTTCCTGGTAGATCGTCACATTGGTCGGGTCGATCGTCACCCCGACCCAGCGGGTCTTCAACGCTGCCTTGTCCTGTCCCTGCAGCCGGAAGCGCGGCTGGACATACTTGCGCAGCACTTCCTGGTCTTCCGGGTCGGTCAGATCGAACTGGCGCCCATACAGGTTGGCCAGCAGCGCCTCGATGTCGTGCGCCATGTAGGTGTGCACGATCTCGGTACTGCCGGTGCGCACGTTGAACGAGATGTCGGCAATGCCTGCATGGAAGCGGTGCGCCGACACCGCACTGCTGACGAGCAGCAGCGCAGCGGCGAGCGCCACCCGGAAGCGCTTCATGGGACCGCCTTCGGCGCCGCTGCATCAAGCTTTGCTTCCGGCTTCTTCAAGGGCGTACTGAAGTCCTTCATCATGTCGTTGCCCGGCGGCTGGGTCTTGAACAGCTCCAGGCGCGACGGCGTTACCTTGCGCGGCCAGGCGTTGTTGTCGACGTTGATGTCGGCCGTCTCCCAGTACGGGTCCTGCGTCAGGCCAACCAGCGGCTCGTCGGTGACGATCAGCTTGGTGATTTTGGTGGGCGAATAGCGCCATACTTCGGCCGGGATGCGCTCGATGGTCTTCTTGCCGCTCTGGAGCTGCAGTTCCAGCACCAGCGGCGTCACCAGTCCGCCGATGTTGGTGAAGTCGACCAGGTACAAATGCTTGCCCGACGCCAGCAGCGCCTTTTCCCAGTCTTCCAGCTTCTCCTGCGACTCGTTGAACTTGTTGCGGTCGGCGTTCGTGACCGTGAACTCGTCGTGCTCGTTATAGAAATCCTTCAGCTCGGGGTGGGCGTCGACGCGGCGCGGCATGCCCTTGTTGCGCTGGTCGGTCAGCGAGATCGGTTCGGCCTGTTTCAGCTTGCGGCGCCATGCCTTTTCGATTTCCGGATTCTGGCTGCTGACCGTGTACTCGCTGATGCCGTCGATGCTCACGTCCACCGCGTCGGTCGTGTAGAACCAGCCGCGCCAGAACCAGTCGAGGTCGGTGCCTGAGGCGTCTTCCATCGTGCGGAACAGGTCCGCCGGTGTCGGACGCTTGAACTTCCAGCGGCGGCCGTATTCCTTGAAAGCGAAGTCGAACAGGTCGCGCCCCAGCACCGTCTCGCGCAGCACGTTCAGGGCGGTGGCCGGCTTGCCGTAGGCGTTCGGGCCGCGCTGCAGCACCGACTCCGAATTGGTCATGATCGGCGTCTGGTTACGGCTCTTCATGTAGTCGACGATCGCGCGCGGCTCGCCGCGGCGGGCCGGATAGTTTTCTTCCCAGGCCTGCTCGGCGAGGAATTGAAGGAAGCTGTTCAGGCCCTCGTCCATCCAGGTCCACTGGCGCTCGTCCGAGTTGACGATCATCGGGTAATAATTGTGGCCGACTTCGTGGATGATCACGCTGATCAGGCCATATTTGGTCGCCTTCGGATAGGTCAGTTCGCCAGTCTTCTTGTCCTTGGTCGGACGCGGACCGTTGAACGAGATCATCGGGTATTCCATGCCGCCGACCGGGCCGTTCACCGAGATCGCGGCCGGATACGGGTAGTCGAACGAGTACTTGTTGTACTGCTCGATGGTGTGCACGACCGCCTGGGTCGAGTAGCGCTCCCACAGCGGGTTGCCTTCCTTCGGGTAGTAGGACATCGCCATCACGGTGTCGTTGCCGCTCTTGACGCCCTGGGCGTCCCAGATGAACTTGCGGCTGCTGGCAAAGGCGAAATCGCGGACATTCTTCGCGTTGAAGCGCCAGGTTTTCATGGTTGTTGCGCGCTTCTTCTCGGCCGCTTCGGCTTCCGCCTGGGTGACGATGATCACCGGCTTCTTTGCCGTACGCGCTGCCCGCAGGCGTTCGCGCTGGGCGTTGGTCAGCACTTCGCCCGGGTTTTGCAGTTCGCCGGTGGAGGCCACGATGTGGTCGCCCGGAACCGTGATCTCGACATCGTAGTCGCCGAATTCGAGCGTGAATTCGCCGTCGCCCAGGTACTGCTTGTTCTGCCAGCCGGCCACGTCGTAGTAGGCGGCCATGCGCGGGAAGAACTGGGCGATCTCGAAGATATCGTTCTTGTCTTCCCCGGTTTTTTCATCCTTGAAGCGCTCGTAGCCCATGCGGCGGCCGACGATGTTCGCCTCGGGGATGTTGAAGCTCCACTCGAGCGCGAACGAGACGCGCTGGCCCGGCTTCAGGGGCTGCGGCAGGTCGATGCGCATCATCGTGCGGTTGATGACGTGATGCAGCGGGCGGCCGTCCGCGCCTTTCACGCTCTTGATGTCGAAACCGCCGGCAAAGGCACGGCTCTCGAAGTTGGCGCGGATGGCGTCGAACTTCACGCCTGCCGCGCCGGTTTGTTGCCAGGCCTCGCGCGAGGGGATGGTCGAGATGTTGCGGTTGTCCGAGTCGGCCCGGAACATGTTCTGGTCGAGCTGCACCCACAGGTAGGCGAGGGTGTCGGGCGAATTGTTATGGTAGGTGATGGTGCCCGCGCCCGTGATGGCGCGCTTCGCTTCGTCAAGCGTGGCGCGCAGCTTGTAGTCGGCGCGCTGCTGCCAGTAGGCGTGCCCCGGCGCGCCCGAGGCGGTGCGGGTGCTGGTAGGCGTTGGCAGCAGCTCGTCGAGCTGGCGGAATTTGTCGTCGAATTTGTCGGCGGCGCTGGCGCCGGCGGACAGGGCCAGGGTCAGCGCGACCGTGCGCGCGAGGTGCTTCATTTTCATGGGTATCTGATAGTTCTGAATGAAACAAACCGGTAGCCGCGCTTGTGACGCGGCCACCGGCTCAATGGTCTTGCCAACTGAATCACTGCACCGCCGGCACCGTCTCCTTCTTCGCTTCCTCGCCGGTTGCCGCCTTCTCTTCCTTGGTCTTCAACTTGGTATTGAAGTCCTTCATCAGGTCGTCGCCGCCACGCTCGGTCTTGAACAGTTCCAGGCGCGATGGGGTCAGCTTGCGTGGCCAGGCGTTGTTGTTCTGGTCGATGTCGGCCGTTTCCCAGTACGGGTCCTGGGTCAGGCCGACCAGCGGCTCGTCGGTGACGATCAGCTTCGTGATCTTCTTCGGCGAGTAGCGCCACACTTCGGCCGGGATGCGCTCGACATACTTCTTGCCGCTCTGGAGCGTGATCTCGAGCACCAGCGGCGTCACCAGGCCTCCAATGTTGGTGAAGTCGACCAGGTACAGGTGTTTGCCCGACGCCAGCAGCGCCTTTTCCCAGTCTTCCAGCTTCTCCTGCGACTCGTTGAACTTGTTGCGGTCGGCGTTCGTGACCGTGAACTCGTCATGTTCGTTGTAGAAGTCTTTCAGTTCCGGGTGCGCATCGACGCGGCGCGGCATGCCCTTGTTGCGCTGGTCGGTCAGCGAGATCGGTTCGGCCTGTTTCAGCTTGCGGCGCCAGGCCTTTTCGATTTCCGGATTCTGGCTGCTGACCGTGTATTCACTGATGCCGTCGATGCTCACGTCCACCGCGTCGGTCGTGTAGAACCAGCCGCGCCAGAACCAGTCGAGGTCGGTGCCCGAGGCGTCTTCCATGGTGCGGAAGAAGTCGGCCGGGGTCGGGCGCTTGAACTTCCAGCGCTGCGAATATTCGCGGAAGGCGAAATCGAACAGGTCGCGGCCCAGCACCGTCTCGCGCAGCACGGTCAAGGCGGCGGCCGGCTTGGCGTAGGCATTGGCCCCGAACTGCAGCAGCGACTCGGAGTTGGTCATGATCGGCACCTGGTTGCGGCTCTTCATGTAGTCGGTGATCAGGCGCGGCTCGCCGCGCATTTCCGGCCACTGCTCTTCCCATGCTTCCTGCGCGAGGGTCTGCACGAACGAGTTCAGGCCCTCGTCCATCCAGGTCCACTGGCGCTCGTCCGAGTTGACGATCATCGGGAAGTAGTTGTGGCCGACTTCGTGGATGATCACGCCGATCAGGCCATATTTGGTGCGCTTCGAGTAGGTCAGCTCGCCGGTCTTCTTGTCCTTGGTCGGACGCGGGCCGTTGAAGGTGATCATCGGGTATTCCATGCCGCCCACCGGGCCGTTCACGGAAATCGAGGTCGGGTACGGATAGTCGAACGAGTACTTGTTGTACTGCTCGATGGTGTGCACGATCGCCTGGGTCGAGTAGCGCTCCCACAGCGGATTGCCTTCCTTCGGGTAGTAGGACATCGCCATCACGTCCTGGTTGCCGCTCTTCATGCCCTGGGCGTCCCAGATGAACTTGCGGCTCGAGGCGAACGCGAAGTCGCGCACGTTCTTCGCCTTGAAGTGCCAGGTCTTGCTGGTCGTGGCACGTTGTTTCTCGGCCGCTTCGGCTTCCGCCTGGGTGACGATGATCACCGGCTTTTTGGCGGTCTTCGCGCGCGCCAGGCGCTCGCGCTGGGTGGCAGTGAGCACGGAACCCGGGTTCTGCAATTCGCCGGTCGAGGCCACGATGTGGTCCGACGGCACCGTGATCTCGACGTCGTAGTCACCGAATTCGAGCGTGAACTCGCCGGCGCCGAGGAACTGCTTGTGCTGCCAGCCATAGGCGTCGTAGTAGGCCGCCATGCGCGGGAACCACTGGGCGATCTCGAACAGGTCGTTCTTGTCGTCGAATTTCTCGTAACCCGAACGCCCGCCGAGCACCTTTTGCTCGTTGATCTTGTAGTTCCATTCGACTGCGAACGAGAAGCGCTGGCCCGGTTTCAGGGGCTGCGGCAGGTCGATGCGCATCATCGTGCGGTTGATCACGTGGGGCAGGTTGCGGCCATTCGCCTTCACCGAGGTGATGTTGAAGCCACCGTCGAAGGTCAAGCTTTCCAGCGTGGTGCGCATGGCATCGAACTTCATGCCTTCTTCCGGGCTGCGCGGCTTGGCCCAGGCCTCGCGCGAGACCGCCGTGGCCGACATGCGCGCGTCCGAATTGGCGCGGTAGATGTTCTGGTCCAGCTGCAGCCAGAGGTAATTGAGCGTATCCGGGGAGTTGTTGTGATACGTGATCGTCTCGGCGCCGCGGATCGCGCGGGCGGCTTCGTCGAGCGTGGCGCGGATCGTGTAGTCGGCGCGCTGCTGCCAGTAGGCGTGGCCAGGGGCGCCGGAGGCGGTGCGGATGGTCGTCGCGGTCGGCAGGAGCTCGTCGAGCTGGCGGAATTTGTCATCGAACGGATCGGCCGCGAAAGCGGACACGGTAAGGCACAGCCCCGCCAGAGCGATTGGCAAACGTATCATGTTTCCCCTGTTTTTATAGATGGAATAGGAGAAACTATTTTAATGGTAACTTTCCGGCAAGACTTCGCCGGATTTGTAAAAAAGCTGATACATGGTGCATATCCGGAGCGTCTGACGCGGCGGGCCCACAGGGGCCGCGCTGGGCCTGCTGTGCGCTACTGGGCGCGGGTGAATGGAACCTCGCGCGAACCGGCCAGGATGCGCCCGCCATCGCCTTCCATGCGCAATTCGAGGTCCGGCGCCAGCACGAACAGTACCGTCGGCGACTCGGCATGCAAGGGCTCGATGCGGCCGCCGGGCGGGGTGACCATCAAGCGGCCGTCGCGGCGCTCGATGGTGAACTCGCCCAAGCCGCGGGCGACATAGCGCCCAACGAGCTTGTCCTGGGCCGCTTCCGGCAGGGCGATGGCTTCGCGCAGCCTCGGCTGGCGGCTTGGCCACTTGTACTCGAACGCGACGGCGCGCACGATCGCGCCGGCGAGCTCGCCGCCATTCGCGCTGTTGGTCATGACGACCACGCCGTCGCCGCCTTTATCTGCACCGGCATAAGCGAACAGCGTGTTCTGGTAGCCCATGTTGCTGCCGGTGTGGCCAAAGCCCGACGCCACGCCGGCGCCCTCGACCATTGTCCCAAGGCCGTAGCCCTTCTTCACCGGCTGCAGCATGGTGCGCGCCATCGAGGGCGACAGCACCCCCTTGCCGCCGCTCGCGCTGCGCTGCAGGTCGATGGCAAAGCGGGCGAGATCCGTCGGCGTCGTCCACAGGCCGGCCGCGGCCAGCTCCGGATAAGTGTAGGGACCACCGGCATACGGCTTGCCAGTGGCGTCGTGCGGCAGTGCGGCGCGCGCCAGCAGGGCGGCCGGCAGCGGCTGGGCGAAGCTGCTGTCCTTCATGCCAATCGGTTTGAGGACCGTATTAGCAAGGAGCGCATCGAACGGCTGCTGCGCGCGGTCGATCAGCGCCTGCTGGACGATGCTGTAGCCGCCGCCGGAATAGCTGAAGGTGCTGCCTGGCGCGGCTTCGACGCGCACCGGTTGCGAGTTCGCGGGCGCGGCTCCGTCGAGCACCTGCACCAGGGTCGGGACCGCTTGGTCGGCAGCGTAGCCGCGGAAGCCCGATACGCTCGTGCCGCCGGTATGCGACAGCAGCTGGCGCAGGCTGGTTTTCGCCTCGCCGGTCGAGGCGGGAGGCAGCTTCCAGCTGGTCAGGATGGTGTTGACGTCGGCGTCGAGATCGAGCTTGCCTTCCTGGGCCAGGCGCAACGCGGCCATGGCCGCCACCGGTTTGCTGATCGAGGCTGCCTGGAACAGCGTGTCGGCCGTCACCGCCGGGCCGCCGATATGGGTCACGCCAAAGCCCTGCGCCCAGGCGATCTTGCCGCCGCGGATGACGGCGATGCTCACGCCCGGCACGTTCAGCCGGCGCATTTCATCGGCCAGGGTGCGCGTCGCCGCCTGGCTGGCCAGCGCAACCGGCTGACGCAGGCCGCGCTCGATGCGGGCGATTTCGTCGCTCGTCGCGGCAAAGGCCGGCGCCATGGCGGCGAGCAGCAGGGACAGGGCGATGCGCTGCAGGCGGGTAGCAGGAATGCTGGGGTCAAGGCGAATCAATGCTTCTCCTGGTAATGGTCGCGAGGGGCGTGCGAAGCCGACCGCAACCGATGGCGGTTGGCTGGTCGCTTGGTTGCAAATGCGTTGGAAGAGTGCCGGGCGAGCTGGCAGGCAGGGTCGTCCCGGCAGGCGCGCCGTCGCGCCTGCCGTCATGATTGCAATGGCAGGCAGGCCTCAGGCCTTCCTGCGGCGGGCAGCCGCCAGTCCCGCAAGTCCCAGCGACAGGATGGCGATGGTGCCAGGCTCCGGTACCTCGACCGGCTCCTCTTGCGCGAACGGGGTGACGCGGAAGGTCATGTCGTAATCCGAATCGGCGCGCTCGCCCGCCAGGTAGGCACGGCCGTTGGCGTAGGGGCTGTTGCGGGTGGAGTAGGACGCGCCCCAGTAAGGGCTGGTGCCGGGAATGCTCAAGACTGCGGTGTACATGTTGCCGACGGTGAGAGTGACCGCCGAAAAATCGACATCATAAAAACCGGTGACGCCGGTTGGAATCTCGAACACGATATTGGCCAGCGTGTCGCCGTCCAGGCCATCGCCGTCGACCAGGCGCAGGCGCAGGGTGTCGGCAGGCGAGCCGACGTTCATGGGGCTGTAGTAGAAGGCGAACAGGACGTTCGCATCCTCGGCCCGGAACGACTGTCCCATCGGCTCGTAGAAGTTGACCTGCGACGTGGCGGAGATATCGCCTTGCAGGATCACGCCCGCGTGGGCGGACATGCCGCAAAAGGCGGCGGCGGCGACGAGCGATTTCAGGACGGTTTTCATGGAGGCTCCTTCGGATTTTTAGTATTGGAATTTCCCTAATTTCCGATAAGCACATTCCGTGCCGCAATTTTGTTTTCTATAGGAATCAATCACTTGCCTGGCGGGCTGCTGCAGAAGATTCCCTGGGTGTAAGAAAATCCGACACGGCAAGGCACCCTTTCCGCCAGGCTCACAGCATCAGTTGCAGGTCGAGCGCCCGTTCGGCCAGCCACACCAGCGCCACCAGTGCGATGCAGACCGACCCTCCCGTCATCACCATGCGCCGGTAAAACAGGCCCCGGCGCAATGCAAAAGCCAGCGGCAGGAACAGGGCGACGATCGCCAGCTGGCCCAGTTCGACGCCGACGTTGAAGCCGACCAGCGACAGCACCAGCGCGCCCTGCGGCAGGCCCAGGTCGGCCAGCACGCTGGCAAAGCCGAAGCCGTGGATCAGGCCGAAGCCGAAGGCGACCAGTGCGCGCCAGCGGTGATACAGCGGCCACAGGTTGTTCAGCGCAGCCAGGATGACCGATGCCGCAATCGCCGACTCGACCAGGCGCGAGGGCAGGGACAGCGCGCCGAGCACGGCCAGGCTCAGGGTCAGCGAGTGCGCCAGCGTGAACGCGGTGACGATCTTGAGAACGTCGATGGCCGAGGCCTTGAGCGTGTCGCGCCCCTGCCACTGGCCGTCGCGGCGCACCAGCACGGCCGGCAGCAGCAGCGACAGCAGGAACAGAATGTGGTCGAAGCCGATCCAGATATGCCAGACGCCATGGCGCACGTAGTCGGCAAACTGGCGCCAGCGTGCGGGCTCGGCCACCGTCAGCGTCTGCCGGCGCGCATCCGGTGCGAAGATGGCGGCGCTCGTGGCCGGGCCGTGGGTGAGCCGCAGCAGGCCCTTGTGCTGGGGATCGATGTCGAACAGCAGGCTGTAGTCGACTTCCAGCGCGGTCACCGGCGCCCCGCATTCGCCCTGCAGGCGCAGTACCGAATACGTGCCGTCGGTATGCTTGTCGACCAGCTGCTCGCTCACGCGCAGCCGGCAAGGCTCGCCGCCGCTGGAGAGCTTCAGGCGTGACAGCGCATAGGCGGCGATCGCCGCGTGGCGCGCGCGCACTTCGTCCCAGGTCAGGGCGGCGTCGCCGTTGGCGTCGATGCCGACGGCCATCTCGAGGTCGCGCAGGGCGATGTCCCACTGGCCTTCGATCCGTTGTTCCTTGACGTCCAGCGCGAGGTAACTGTCGCTCGCCTTGTGCGCGTATGCCGGCAGCGCGCCCGCAAGGAGCAGGGCTGCAAGGATGAGCCAGCGCGCCATCATGCCTTGCCCTCCAGGCGCGCCACGGTCGCCGCGATGGTGGCGTCTTCGATCCGGCTGCGTGCCAGCCAGTCGCGTACCAGGGCACGCGCCTCGGCGTCGCCGCTGGCTACGGCGGCTTCGGCCAGGATACGCAGGTCGGCCGGCTCTTTCTGCACCGCCCAGTTCAGCTTGGCCAGGCGCACGGCAGCCGCCGCATCGCCACGCAGCGCGAGTGCATAACGCGCTTCTTCGCGCTGGTGCACGCTGTCGCGGCGGCGCCTGGCCGCGTCGAAGCGCGCCGCCAGCTCTGCGCTGGCGCGGGCTGCTTCGGGCATGCGCGCCGTTTTCAGTGCGATGGCATGGCGCAGCAGCAGGGCGTCGGCCGCTGTCTTGTCCTTCAGGAGGCGCACGACCTCGCCTGCGCGGCCGGCGTCGAGCATGAAGTCGGCATACGCGGCCAGCAGGTAGCTGTCGGACGGGTCGAGCGCAAGGGCTTCGCGAAAGTGGGTGTCGGCGGCTGCGCCGCGGCCCAGGCGCGCCGCCATTTCGCCGAGCAGGGTGGCGACCCAGGCGCGGATGGCCGGCGCGCTGTCGGATCGCGCCGCATAGGTTTGCAGCAGGCGCTCGTAGCTGGCGCTTGCCGCACCGCTGACGCTGCCGACGTTCGAGAGGCAGGTTTGCACCACCAGCTCGGGCGCGCGCGAATACAGGCGCATGCAGCTGGCGCGCGCTCCGGCGAAGTCGCCCGTGATCAGCTGCACGGTGGCGCGCGTCAGCCAGGCCTGGCTGTTGCCGCTGTCCTGTTTCAGCACCTGGTCGAGGTCGGCCAGCGCGGCGCCGAACTGATGGGTGCTCTGGCGCAGCGTGGCGCGCAGCACCGCCACTTGCGGAGGGGGTTGCGGCTGCGACCACCAGGGCGCGAGTGCCGCCTGGGCATAGCCGAGGTAGCGTGGATCGCCGTCGCGCCGGCTTTGTTCGATGTAGCGCTGGGCCAGCATCGTGGCCAGCTCCAGGTTGCCCGGGTTGGCGTCGAGGGCCGTGCGCAGGCGCTGCAGGTCGCGCCGCACAGGGGCGGCGCCGCCTGGCAGGCGCTCGAGCACCTGGGCTCCGCTGGCGGGGATATAAGGCGCCGCGCCCGTGGTCCCGAAGGCGCAGGCGAAGGCGAATGCGGCGATGATGATCTTGCAGACCATGAAAAATCCAGAAGAGAGGTAACGCGGGACGGCGAACCGTCCCGCGCGGGGCGCTTAACCGACCGGTTGCGGCTCGGTGTTCTCGGGCTTGGTTTCAACCACGCCTTCGATCGCTTCCGGCTCGTTGTTGTCGAGCAGGTTGGCGGCAATGTTCATCACGTAGGCAAAGAACGAATCGCCGCTTGCCACCGGTGGCGGTGCCGGCGTGCCGCCCGTCGGCGGCGGTGCCGGCTGCGGCTTGTCGTCGTCGCTGCTGCCGCCGCAGGCCGTCAAGGCGAGCATGCCGCACAGCGCCGCCGTGGCGAGAAGACCGCGCTTGTGGCGGGTAAGGAGATGGTTGGACATGGCGGTCTCCTTACTGGTTGCCCGGCAGCGGCGTGTTCAGGTACGGGAAAGCCCCCTTGAAGCTGTTGGCGTCCTTGCGCACGCCATCGGTTAGCGGCAGGGCGCCGGCCGGGGCGTCGCCCGGCTTGCAACCGACGCCGAGCGCGTCGCTGGCACCGGTCAGGACGCACAGCGCGCCCATCGCCACGCGCAGCGATACGTCGGTGACGTCGTCGGCTGGTCGGCGCCCGTTCGGGAAGCCGGCGTTGTCGCCGGCGGCCACGCCGAGCGGGTTCTGCGATGCCTGCGGAGTCGGTTCGGTGCCGGTGTTCAAGCGCAGCATTTCGGAAGCGACCACGTTCTTCGGCTGGTTCAGGCCTGGCAAGCCCTTCAGGAAGGCGGTGACCAGGTCGGTGCGCGGGAAGTTGGTCGGCGCCTTGGCCGAAGGGAACAGCGTCTCGACGACCGCCGGCAGCACCGGATTCGTCACGTACGGCAGGAACTGGACGTCGCCAGTCGGCTTGGACGCGTTGAAACGGTCCTTGTCGTCCATGCCGATGATGACTTCGTTCACCAGCGGCATGCCCAGGCGCGATACCTGGGCCCAGGCGCCGCCTTCCTTGACCGCGGTGTTGATGCCCGACGCCGGGGTTGGGTTGATCAGGCGGGCCTGGCGCATGCTGGCCGTGGTGTAGGCGCCGATCACCGGCTCGCCGGCGACCACGAGGCAGCCGACCGGCAATTCGAGTGCGATCGAGCTGACGTTCTTGTTTTCGAGGTCGTTCTTGTTGCCGCCCGACTCAGCGCCCAGCGGATTCAGGTTGAACAGGTCGAAGATCTTGCCCACGGCAATGTAGAACGGCTCCTTGCGCTGGCCGACGAAGACGCGGCCGGTGCCGCAGCCGGGCACGGCAATGTCGTAGATGTGCTGGTTGGCATAGGTTTCATAGCCGCCGGCGCCCCCGAACACTTTCTCGCCGATATTGTCGACCGGCTTGTCGAATTCGGTGGCGCCGTTCGCCCCGGCCAGCCGCGTGCGCGTGCCGCTGCGGCGGTCGCCCTTCACCATGTCGATGGTGTAGGTTTCGCGCACGTTCAGCGACGCCGGGTTGACGCCGCTGATCGTCGACGAGTTAATCAAGGGAATCAGGACCGACCTGCCGCCGATGTTCAGCGCGGTGCGTTTCGAGGTGTTCTTGAAACGGATCTGGAAAGTGATGTCTTCCTTCGCGTCACCGTTGTTGTCGACGTGAATCTCGTACAGGGCGTTCTGGTCGAACTGGTAGAAGTTCGGGCCGCCTTGCGGATCCTGGAACGGGGTGTAGTTCGCGATCATCGTCACGAAGCCGGCGCGCCCGGGCGCATAGCTGCGGAACATGTAGAAGTCGGTGCCGTCAACTTTTGGTGCATTCGTCAAAAACGGCGCTTCGCGGTGGCTCGAGGCGCTCGCCGGCGCGGACAGCGCAATCAGCGCCGTTCCTGCCAAAATTGCCGTCGCCCATGGGGATTTTTTGTGCAGCTGTCTCATCTTACTCTCCGGTTAACTGATTAATTTCATTTTATTAATATTGCAAATTTGATGATACTGAGTATTTACAAGACCTGCCGCGCGATTGAATGAAGGGAGGAAAAGTTCACTGCGCAACGGGGCGTATGGTCATATACGTAGCAGAAGCCATATCGGATTCACTATTTTTTTGTCAGTACAAAACCCGACTGTGTTACTTTGCTTCACCACAACACAACCGCCATTACCGATGCATTCATTGACAGGTGCGTATTGAGTACTGCCACCATTCATTCCTTCGATCCTGCACAGCTGCGCACTTGGCTCCAGGCTGCGGCGCACCACGACACCGTCGCATTCCGCTCCCTCTACGATGCCAGTTCACCCAGGCTGTACGGCCTGGCGTTGCGCATCCTCGGCCGGCGTGAGCTGGCCGAAGAGGTGCTGCAGGAAAGCTTCGTGGCGATCTGGCACAGCGCAAGCACGTACGAGAGCGGCCTTTCGGCGCCGATGACCTGGATGACGACGATCGTGCGCAACAAGGCCTTCGATTTGCTGCGCCGCACGCAGCGCGACGTCGAAATCGACGGCGAGCCGTTCGACGCAGACGTGCTCGAGGCAATGCGGGATCCACAGGCAACGCCGATCGAGGCGCTGCAGATGAGTAGCGACGCCAGGGCCCTGGCCGGCTGCATGTCGGCGCTGGAGGAAAAGCACAGGACAGTGCTGGGCCTGGCGTTCTTCCACGACCTGTCGCATTCCGACGTCGCCCGGAAGCTCGTCCTGCCGGTGGGCACGGTCAAGACCTGGATTCGGCGCAGCCTGTCGCGCCTGCATGACTGCCTGAAGGGAAGGGGTGCCGCATGAAGTTGCGTGGAAATGAAGTCTTGCGCGAACGCCTGGCTGCCTCCTATGTACTCGGCACGCTCAAGGGCGGCGCACGGCGCCGCTTCGAGGGCCTGATGCACGACGACGGGGCACTGCGGCGCACAACCCACGAATGGAACCAGCGCCTCGGCGCGATGGCCGAGTTCGTGCCTGCGCAACAGCCCCCGGCGCAGGTCTGGCATGCCATCGAACGCCGGCTCGACCTGCGTCCGGCCGGGCGCTGGGCCGCCTGGCGTAACGGCGCGCTGACATTCTGGCGCACCCTGGCACTGACATCGTCGGCCGTGGCCGCGCTGCTGCTGCTGAACGTGACCGCCGACCGTGACCAGGCGCCTGCCGTGAGCGACGTCGCCACGCTGACGGATGAGCAGGCGCAGACCGCGCTCGTCGTAACGGCCGACCGCGAACGCAATCTGCTCCGGGTGCGGGTGCTGGCGGCCGCGCCGCTGACGCAGCAACAGGTCTTGCAGCTGTGGGCGGTAGGCCGGGACGGCCAGCCACGCTCGCTGGGCCTGCTGGACAAGGGCCGCGAACTGACCTTGCCGCTGGCCGCAGAAGCGGTTGGCGACCAGGTCGCGATGCTGGCGGTCAGCCTGGAGCCGGCTGGCGGCTCGCCCGACCCGAAGGGGCCGAGCGGTCCGATTCTCTACAAGGGCAGTTGGGTGAACCTGATGTAGGCGTCGCGGCGGCAGCGCTGCCGCAATGGATGTGGCAGCGCTTTCCATCGGCGCTATGCGCGTACGGCCCTCACCCTGCGCGCGCCCAGCAGAGCGCCGATCCCGAGCAACAGCAGCGCGGCCGATGCCGGTTCCGGCACGTCGCTGGGGGCGCCATCGACGCCGATATCGTCGATCACGAGGTCGCCGCTGGCCGTGAAGCGCAGCGCCGTCAGCCCACTCCACATGGGCACGGCAATGGCGGCCAGCCCGGCGAGCGGATACATCGTGCTCTGCTGGCTGCCGTCGCCGAAGATGCCGGTGATGCTCAGCGTCGCAGCGCCCTGCGCATCGAGGCGACCGGCGACCAGGCGTGAAAAGCTGAACGGGCCGCCGCCGTCGGCCATCAGGCTGACGGTGCTGCCGTCCAGCAGTACCAGGCCGCTCGTCATGGCGCTGCCCAGCCCGTCGATGGTCAGGAAGCCGGCCGCCTCGCCCGTGAGGGCAAAACCGCTTTCCCGATAGGTGGCGCGGCCGCTGTCATTGTCGATGTCGATCAGGGCGGGATCGTTGAAATTGATGACGGCGGCGCCGGCGGCCTGGCTTGTGCCAAGTGCCAATGCCACGGCCAGCGTTCGAAGTAGTGTCTGCATGGTTGTCTCCGGTGAAGGGGGCGTTTACTGCGCACCCGGAAGCGGCGTGTTCAGGTACGGGAAGCCGGCCAGGAAGGGCTGGACCGCCTGGTCGACCGCGTCGTGCAGCCGGAAGGCGGTGGCGCCCAGCGGCACGGCGGACGGATTGCAGGCGGCGCCGAAGCCGAACGCATTGTTGTTCCCGTTTGCCATGCACAGGCCGCCGAGCGCGACCACCAGCGAAATGTCGACCACGTCGTCCTTCGGACGGCGACCGTTCGGATAACCGGCATTGTCGGACCCGCCCGCGAGCACGTTGCCGACGATCCCCAGCCGGTTTTGCTGGGCAAAGGGCACGGCGGGGATCGACGTGTTCAGGCGCAGCATTTCGGACGGCACGGGATTCATCGGCCGGTTGACACCGGCAATACCAGTCAGGAAGGTGGTCACCAGGTCCTGGCGCGGCAGGTTGCGCGGCGCGGCGCTGCCGGGCGCCAGTCCCATGGCGATCTCCACGAGTTTCGGCAGGGTCGGATGGGTGACGTAGGTGGCAAACTGCCCGTCGTTTTGCGGCAGGGAACCGTTGAAACGATCCTTGTCGGGCAGGCCGATGATGACTTCGTTCACGAGTGGCATGCCGAGACGCGATACCTGGACAAAGGCGCCGCCGTAGCTGATTGTCGTCTGGTGCCCGGACGGCGGATTCGCATTGACCAGCTGGCTCTGGCGGATGCTGGCGGTGGTCCAGGTGCCAATGACCGGATCGGATGTCGAGCGCGACAGCAGGCAGCTCTTGTGCACCTCGATCGCGAGCGAGGTGATGTTCTTGTTCGCCAGCGGGTTGGGCGCCGCGTTGATCAGGCTCGGGTCGGTAATCACGGATAGCGGTGCGTTGATCAGGTCGAAGACTGCCCCGAGATTGACAGCAAAGCCTTCGCGCCGCTGTCCCGCAAAGACGCGGCCCGGGGTGGAGCAGCCGGGAATGGCGACCGAATAGATGTGCTGGGCTGCATAGGAAGCATATTGCGGGATGGTTTTCGTGCCGATGTTATCGACCGGCTTGTCGAAACTGGTGCCGCCCGTACCCACCCGCGTCAGCGCCGCTGCCTGTCCGCTGCGCCGGTCGCCGCGGATCAGGGTAACGGTGAATTTCTCGTTGACATTGAGTGCCGGCGAATTCGGGCCCTCCACGCGCCCTGCCTGGGTCAGGGGAATGGGAACACTCTGGTTACCGATCGGCAGCGCGATCCGGTTGAACACGTTCTGGAAACGGAACTGGAAGGTCAGGTCTTCTTTCGCGTCGCCGTTGTTGTCGATGTGGATCTCATAGATGGCGTTCGGGTCCATCTTGAAATAGTTGGGCCCACCGAACGGGTCTTGCAGGGGCTGGTAATTCGCGATCAGGGTGACATAGCCGGAACGGCCGCGCTCATAACTGTTGAAGGCATACAGATCCGTGCCGTCAATTTTCGGCTGGGTAGCGACAAACGGCGCTTCCCGATGACTTGACGCCTGGGCCGGCAGCGCGGCCAGAACAGTCAGCAGGGGACAGCTTGCGACGGCGAGTACTACCCGGAACTTGGCACGACGTACGGCATGATCCACCATGATGCGTCTCCTTGATGATTTCGTTGTCAAAAGAATCAAATATTGGCGCCAGCGTGACGTTGCAGCATGGAATTTCATGCTGAATTTGACGGAAATGCGCCAGTTTGATGGGCTATGCATAAAACATGCCACTGTCGCGCCCGCCTATGGGGAGGCCCGGTGTCGTCCGGTTTCAGGCTGGAAGGTGTAAATACCGCCGACAAGTCACGCGGCGAGCACGCGCGGACCTGCGCCACCTTGGTCGCGCCGGCAACAAGCCGCAGCGCGCCACATGCGCACAATCGAGGCAGATGTCGTTACCGGACGGCTGATGGCGGATGGCCCGGCAGGGCCGTGTCATCGCAGCTAGGCAGCCTGATCGGCGTGGGGCGAGGAAAGAGGTTGCAGACCATCGCCGGGCACGGTGTCATGCTTGCGTGCGCCAAGGTCTTGCAGCGTGTCAAGAATGGTGGCGAGCTTGACGGGCTTGACAAAGTAATGGTCGAAGCCGGCCTCCTGCGCAAGCCGGGCGGAGTCCGGCGACTGGTGGCCGGTGATGGCAACGATGAGCGCCTTTGCCGTTCCCGGCATCCTGCGCAGTGCCGCGCACAGGTCGAATCCGCTGCCGTCGGGCAGGAAGATCGCAGTGAACACGGCATCCGGCTGGAACTGGGGGAGGCAATACAGGGCGTCGCCGATCGACTTCACGGTCGCGACTTCATAGCCCATTCCGGCGAACAGCGTGGCGAACAGGTCGCGTGTTTCGTCGCTGCGGTCGGCCAGGAGAACCCGCACCGATTGCTTCCCACATGTGTTCGGAAGCATTTGGACTGCCTTTCGTTAACGTCGACGCCTAGTATGTGCGCTAGGGCAACGAAAGCACAAGCCAATTGTATTTACCAGCGGTAATTAACCGGCCTTGTTGGCAAGGCAGGCGGATAAACAACAATCTGTCAGGCGGCCACACAATCGGCCATCCGGAACACGAACGCGGTCGTGCCGCCGTTCGAACTTACCTCGATCGTGCCCCCATGGGCGCGCGCGATCTGGTCGACGATGTACAGGCCCAGTCCCAGGCCTTCGCTGCCGGAACGGGACGCCGCGCGCCAGTAGGGCTTGAACAGGTGGGCGATCACGCTTTGCGGCAGTTCGTCGCCCTCGTTCATCACCGACAGCACGAACTCGCGGCCGGCGAGCGACGCGCTGACGCTTACCGGCGTATGGGCGCTGCCGTGCACCAGCGCGTTCTTCAGCAGGTTCGACAGCAGCTGGGCGATGCGCTCGGGGTCGCAGTGCAGGTGCAGGCCGGGCGCGATGGCGGCCTCGATCACGCGTTGCGGATACAGGCCGCGCATCTCGTCGACCACCTGTTCCAGCGTCAGGTCGACCGCGGCGTCGCGCATGGTCATCACGATGCCGGTACCCATCCGGCCGCGCGTGAAATCGACCACGTCGTCCACCAGCGAGGCCATCCGCACGGCGCTGCGGCGGATGCGCTCGACCACCGGACGGGTGTCGGGATCGGGGTGCTTCAGGGCCAGCACTTCGGTGCCGAGCAGGATCGAGCCGAGCGGCGTGCGCAGGTCGTGGCCGAGGACGGCGATGAACTGCTCGCGCAGTTCCGCCGTTTCGCGTTCTGTGAGCAGGTCGGCGCGGGCGGTGACGAGCTTGTTGTCGGCGTCGAGCTGTTTTGAAACCAGCTCGGCGAACAGGTGCATGGTCGAGACGGTGACGCTGTCGGACAGGCGGGCCGGTTCCGGGTCGAGCCCGCACAGGGTGCCGAAATACTGGCCGTCACTGCGGAAGATCGGGATCGAGAAATAGCTCTGGAAGCCGTAGATGCGCGGCGTGTGGTGCTCGCGGTACTGGTCGCTGTCATGCACGCTGTCGATGATCACGGCGCGGCCGCAGTCGCGCACCTCTTCGCACAAGGTGGTGGTCACGTCCAGCTCGCCGCCGGGCTGTAGGCCGAAATCGAGCTTGTCGAGCACTGCGCAGGCGGTCCACGACTCGTCGGTGACGTGCGCGATGCAGACGAAACGCAGGCCCGTCATGGCTGCCACCGTTTCCAGTATTTTCGGTACCGCGCTGATCGCCTGGATTTCTTCCACGCGCTTCAAGAGGTCCTGTTCCATCGCCATCCCCGGCTTGATCGTTATGGTAACTACATGCTGTAATTGCATGTTAACCGTGTATGTTAACACGAATGCATCAGGCGCCCGGGGTGTTTATACGATCCAGGCGCCGTTCGCGTACACCCGCTCGTGCCCAAGATACACCGCGTCCGTCACCGCGAACACGTCGATGTGATAGCGCGCATCCTTGCGCTTGAAGCCGGGTTTCGGGTAGACGCCGTGCTTGGCACCGAGCGACAGGTGGATGCCGCACATGCGTTCGTAGGTGCCGATGTCGTCGACGCGGCGCTCGCGCGTAAACGCCCGGTTCATGCCGAAGCCCAGTTCGCGCACCCAGACTTCGCCCTCGTCGGCGCGGATGATGTCGAGCACGCGCTGGAACTCCGGCGTCGCGTTTTCAACGCCGGTCACGCGCCCGCGTTCGACGATGATCGTCACGGGCGTTTCGGGCCGGTTCGACAGGTAGGAGGTGTCGCCGAACACGTGCACCAGGGCGCGGCCGTTCACCGCTTCCAGGTCGAGCGCCTCGGTGAACACTTCGCCGATCGGGAACTGGCCGCCGACATTGTTCATCCCGCTGTAGTCGCCGATGTTCAGTTTGGCCGGCTCGAGCGGCGAGGCAAAGGTCAGCGTGTTGACGCCGCCACAGACGCGGGCGTGGGGGGCCGCGTCGATCCGGCTTTTCAGGGCACGGCCGACGCCGCGGAAGTAATCCGGATCATAGGCCAGCGCTTCGATGTAGTGCTCGCCCTGCACCCCTGGCATGCGCGACAGGTGCACGTGCTCGACCACCTTCAGGCCCAGCTTGAACAGTTCGACCCGGATGCGGAAGGCTTCGAGACGGAAATTGGTCGACTGCACCAGCACGACGAGGTCCTGCGCGGCCAGTGCGCGGAAGCGCGCCAGCACCTCGTCGGGTGCCACGCTGTCGAAGTCAAGGAAGGCCGCGGCCGGCAGGTTGCGCCGGTAGGCCTCGACCAGGGCGCGCGCCAGGCCGGTGCGGGTGTCGAACACGACCAGCGCCCGGTGCTGCGGCCCGTGTTCGATGGCGATGTCGAGGACCTTGCGCAGGTGGCTGGCGGCGGCATCGACGGCGTGAGGGGGCAGGTCGGGTGAAGGCGCAACGGGCGAGAGCGCGTCGGGAATGGGGGCGGCAGAGGTCATGGGGCGGAGCGGTGGGGAAGACCCGGCATTATACGGTTCTGCGCCAAAGTTCCCTTCAAAGAACCGTATTTTGATCCCAACAGTGCCGCCAGGCGCTACCGGGTCTACGGCGCGCCGCTTGGGGTGTGGGGGCGTTATGATTTAGACAGCAAGGGCCGTTCCATGCGGGGCGGCGGCATGCATATTTCACAGACGGCGGAGCGCGATGGCATATAGATGGGAAACGCCGACCAGCGTCTGGCTGGAGGACGAGACAAACGGGCAGTTCGCACTGCAGGCCACCGATGGCCTGCAGCATATCGACTGGCAGGCGCATGCGCGCGGCCGGCTGCCCGATGTCGCCCACCTGCTCGGCGCCTCGCTGCCCACGTCCTGCGGCTGTGCGGCGATCTATCCGGAGGGGTTTGCCTTCTGCCCGACCTGCGGCCGCCCGCTCGAAAAACTCTTCGGCCGCACACGGGTGCAGGGCGACTGGTGGGGCGCCTATGGCGACCAGCTCCTGCCGCGCCACGTGCCGCACGGCTTGCCGGTCACCTCGATGGCGCTCGGCGACAGCCTGGAGGAACGGCCGGCCGCGCCCGCCATCGGCCGCGCCGAGCTGAGCATGCCGGTGCCGCCGAACGCCCATAGCGTGTTTGCGGCCAGTAACTATGGTTTTCCCGAGCCGCGCCTGCTGGCGCTGGCGCCGGTGCGCGGCGTGCTGCAGTACTGGGACCCGCTGGCCCAGCTCTGGCATGTGATGGCGGCCGAAAGTCCCGGCAGCGAACTGCGCTTTGCCTCGAGCCAGTACGGCTGGCTGCCCGCGATGAATCCGGCACGCGGCGAAGTGGGCGTGGTACCGACCGAAGCGGGCCTGGTGCGCCTGTGGATCAATCCCGTCAACGAGAGCTACCACACCGAGATGCTGGTGTCCGGTCACATCGCATCGAGCCCGGGCCTGATGCGGCGCCGCGTCGGCTGCCTGTGCGTGATCGAAGGCGCGCTGCATTTGCTGGACGCGGATGCCGGCTTCTCGAGCGGCGAGAACTACGAATGCCCGGGTGCGCCCACGAGCGGCTGGATGCGCCCGATCGGCTACGACAACCGCCTGTTCTGGCTGCACCAGCAGGGCCAGCTCGCGTGGCGTCCGGGCGAGGCGCCGCGCTGGCGGCCATGGCCGCGCGGCTGGACGCCGAAGCTCGAATTCGGCGGCCCGACCCAGAGCCGCGACGGGCGCCTGTGGCACATCGGCCATGATGGCCAGGCCTATTCCTTCCTCGAGCTCGGCGCCGACAATCCGCAGGTCGAGCCGATCGACGGCGCGCGCCTCGGGTTTGCCAACCTGCTGTTCCGGCGCGGCCACCCGGTGCTCGACGAGCCTTGGTCGGCCGAGCACGTGGAAGATGTGAACGAGGACGATTCGCTGGTGCTGCCGCTGCTGCGCAGTTTTAATAACAACCGCAGCCAGCCGAGCGGCCTGGTGCTGCGCTTTCACAAGTACACCGGCCGCGCCGAGGAAGCGCTGGCCGGGCGCACGATCCCCCGCACCACCATCGAATGGATCGGCAAGCGCAACGTCATCCTCGACGACATCTCGCGCCTGGCCCGCCCGCTCGAGTGCGTGCCCTTCGTGTACGACGGCGCGCTGTGGCTGCACCACCCCGACTGGAACGCGATGCGCGGCTGGCGCCTGGAAGAGTTGTCGTGACGGCGGCGCTGTTGCGTTGTTTTGGGATCCTGTTGCTGCTGTGCGGCGCGACGCCGGCCGGTGCTGCCTACGCCGCCACGCCGCACGTCTTCCTGGTCCAGAACTCGGGCTGGATGGAGCCGTTCTACAGTGATCCGCAATCGCCCTTCAAGCCGCTCGTGACCGAGCTGGCGCTGGCCGTCGCGCAGCCGGGCGATTCGCTCGTGCTGGCCGCCTTCAACCAGTCGCAGCCGAACGCACCATCGCCCCGGGCGCTGGTCTCGGCCAAGGTCGGCAAGGGCACGCGCGCTGAAGTGACCGAGGCGCTGGCCGGTCTCGACACCGCGCGCAAACCGGGCGGGGCACTGGCGGACACCGACCTCGGCGAAGCGGTGGGCGCCGCCATGCGCCAGGCGCTGGGCGGCAAGGACGGCATCGTCTGGCTCGTCACGAATAACCGCAACAGCCCGAACAACGACCAGGCCACCGCCCAGCGCAACCGCGAGTTCTACCAGCTCATCCACAGCGGCGGCGCCATCCGTACTGCACTGGCCTTCCCGCTGCGCATGCAAGTGCAGGGGCAGCACTACCGCGCCAATGGCCTGATGATCTACGCGTTCGCCATCGGCGCAGAAGGCAAGGCGGCGCTCGACCGGCTGCTGGCATCTGGCAGCGTGCGGCGCGTCATCACCGAGCCGCCCGCGCGCCTGAAGCCGCTCGACCGCGACACGGTGCGCCTGGTGCCGCGCAAGGTGGAAGACGCGCCGGGCGTGAGCTTCGCCATCGGCGCAAACGGCGCCCTGCGCGCGAACATCGCCCCGAATGCGACATCGCCGACCGCGAAGATCGCCTGGCACCTCGAGAACACGATGTACCCGTACACGATCGTCAGCGCCACCCTGAGCGCGCGCTCGAAACTGGGCGGCGAGAACCGCCCGGTCACGCTGGGCAGCACCCGCGTCAACCTTCTTTCGCCCGGCAAGCCGGTGCCGCTCGCGTCCACCTTGCAACTGCCGACCGCGCAACTGCCGGGCAAGTGGTCGATGGAGGCTTTCAAATCGGCCGGCTCGGCCTATGTGCTGCCGGGTGCGATCGAAGTGCACCTGGCTGACCAGAGGTTGGCCCTGTCGCAGGGTTTCCGCGAGCGCATGGCCGAGTTGTTCCCGGGTGACCCGCTGCCCGAGATCTTCACGCCACCCAGCACGATCCAGGCGTCGACCGCGGTGCTGCCGCTCGACGTGCGCGTGCACTACGGTAGCGGCCCCCTGTTCGCGGCCGGCGGCGCGCTGCTGGCGCTGCTCGCCCTCGGCGCCGCCGGCGCCTACGCCTGGATGCGTCCCCGTAAAGCCCTGGTGACCGTCGAGGACGAAACCCGCACCATGCACAGCCGCGCCGGCGCCATCCAGCCGATTTACGACAAGGCGGGCAATGAAGTCGCCCGCCTGAAGACAACCCTGTTCGGCCACCAGTTGATCGACCTGCGCGAAGGCGCGCAGGTTCGCCTGAGCTGAGCCGCTGAACCATAATAAAGGACCCACCCATGCAAGCCACTGCCCAGACCGACCCGGGTTTCAAGCTCCCCGAAGACAAGAACACGCCGGACGACCCGCTGCCGAAGACCACGCCCGACACGGCCGCGGTCGGCACGCTGGAAGTGCAGCCGGGCGCGCCGGCACCGGCCACCGACACCTCCACGCGCGACGCCGTCATTGGCGGGGGCGTGTTCCTGGTGCTGCTGGTCGTGTTCTTCTTTGCCCGCAACGCCTTCGTGCACCACCTGGTCGTGCGCCGCGTGGCGCCGTCGACCGCCGGCAGCGCCGGCTGGCTGCTCTACCTCGGGCTGGGCTTCCTGTCGGCGGCGGCGGTGCTGGCGATCGTCAATGCGAGCAAGTACCTGACGCTGGGCGTTACCGGACCGCTGGTGTTCGTCGGCCTTGTCACGCTGGTGGCGGCATTCTTCATCGGCCGCCGCTAACCGCACGCTGCAATTTAAGCCGCACCCCAAGCCGCACCTCAAGCATCTGAAAGAAACGACATGGCAGATTTACCCACCTCCGCAAGCATCAACCGCAAGTCCGAACTGAAGGTGGACCTGCGCCCGACGCTGTTCATCGGCGCCGGCGGCACCGGCATGGAAGTGATGATGCGTATCCGGCGGCGCATCCTGTCCGCCGTCTGGAACCGCCACAATCCCACGCGCGTCGAATCGATCGCCGATTTCCCCGTCGCGCGCTTCCTGCACTTCGACCTCGACAGCAATGCCGTCATCGACGAGGGCAAGTCGCAGCGCACCGATCCCTGGTACGAACTGGTCAAGCTGACCGACGAGGAGCGCCTGGTCGAGCCGCTGGATCTTCCGCAGTACCACGAGTCCGACGACAGCCTGGCACGGTTCCCCTTGATCGAGAAGTGGATGCCGCTGCGCCCGAAAAAACTGCGTTCGCTCGGCATCGATCCATCGAAAGGCGCCGGCCAGATCCGCGCCGTCGCTCGCCTTTACCTGTTCGACAAATACCCCAAGCTGCGCGGCCGCATCAAGGGCGCGCTGAATTTCCTGGGCAGTAATGCCGGCATCGAGCGCAAGGACAATTACCAGCGCCTCGGCCTGCAGGTCGACACCTCGAAATTCCGCATCGTCGTCATTGCCTCGAACGCGGGCGGCACCGGCGCCGGCAGCGCCATCGACCTGGGCTGGATGGCAAAAGCCATCGCGCGCCAGGAAGTGGCCGACAGCCAGGTCGACCTGGTGATGTTCATGCCCTCGGGCTTTGCCAAGGCCAACAAGGAGCGCACCGAGGCGAATGCCTACGCGACCATGATGGAGCTGGAAACGAGCATGCGCGACATGAATGCGCAGGTGAAGTGGATGGACCCGGACAGCATCACCGGCCGCGGCGCGCCGTTTGATGACGTGTATTTCGTCGACACCGCCAACCTCGCCAACAAGGCCACGCAGGATGTGAAGGACGTCTACCAGATGGTGGCCGACTCCCTGTTCGAAGACTTTGCGTCGGCAGATTTCGCCAACCGCAAGCGCTCGGTGGCGGTCAACCAGCAGCAGCATAAACTCGGGCCGTTCAACCCGCGCGTGCCGGAAGGGCGTTTCGGCGACATGCGCCTGTCGTATTCGAAGGTATATTCGGCCTTTGGCCAGGCCGTGCTCGACACCCAGCAAAGCCTGCGCGAGGACATCCGCGCCTACGAGCTGGCGGCGCTGATGGTCAAGGAATTCTTCGGCCTGGTCGGGCGCGACGGCGCCATGGCGAAGCGCGCGGGCGACCAGGAACGCGACGCCTTCATGCGCGAGCAGATGGACATGCGCGAGCTGCCCTTCGACGAATTCCCGGACTTCCGCAAGGGCACGGTGGATGTCAACCCGTTCCAGGAATACGCGCTGACGGGCCTGCTCCTGCGCGACAAGGAAGGGCGCTCGCTGCTCGAGCGCGTCGAGAGCAAGGTGCAGCTCGAGATGGACCGCATCATGGCCGCCTTCGACATCGGGCAGTGGCGCGAGCGGGTGGCCGAGCTGTTGCCGAACCTCGAGCGCGACGCGATCCGCGAAGCAGGCGCCACCGCCGAGACCAGCGAAGACCGCATCAAGCGCCACACAGTCGAGCTCACCGGGCGCCTGAAGGGGCGCGTGCGCGAGCGCCTGTACGCGCTGCTCGATGACCGCAAGCAGGGCGGGCTGGAATTCGTGCTCTCGCTGCTGGAGCAGGTGAAAGCGCGCCTGCTGCAGCGCGACCTCGCCAACGCCGAGCGCAACGGCCGCCGCTACCGCGACATCCGCGACGCGCTGCGCACGCGCCAGGTCGAAGAATCGCTGAACAACCTGTCGCAGGCCGCAGGCCGCCTGTTCGGGAAGGACGCGCAGGCGCGCGAAGTGATGGCGCACCTGAAACGCGACATCGCCGACTACCTGCGCTTCCACCTGCTGGCAGTGGCCGCCGGGCAGTCGATCGAAGTCATGCGCGGCATGTCGTCCTGGCTGGGCGAACCGCAGGCGACCGACGAATACGGCAACGCGCAGTGGAGCGGCATCGCCGGCGAATTCCAGGAAGGGCGCCGCCATGTGCAGGAGATCCTGCGCGCCGTCGATAGCCGCATCGCCCAGCTGCGCGCCGACGCGCGCCAGGAGCACGCCACCTATATCAAGCTGGCCGGCGACGTGACGCCGGCGCCGGTGCGTTTGACGGGCGATGTGAGCGCCTGGAGCGAGGAAGTGCTGCTCGAATTCGGCGGCTCGGGCAAGCTGTTCCCGCAACTGGGCGACGAGCGCACCCGCGCCGACCTGCTGCTCAAACTGTTCCGCCGTGCCCAGACCCAGCTCACCGGCGAAGAGCTCGCCGAACCGACCGATCCGCTGCTAGACCGCCTGAACGCGATGACGCCGCAGGAACGCCAGCGCGTGTTCGCGGAATGGATCCGCAGCGCCATGCCGTGGGTGAACGCGCGCTTTTCGGCCGAGTTCACGCCGAATGCGGACCAGTTCAAATGCTTCATCGGCGTCGGCGATACCTCGGCCTGGCGCAAGCTGGAGCTTGAAATTCGATCTTCGATCCCGACTGGCTTCTTCCACGGCGACCTGGTCTCGATCGTCAACACGGGTGTGCCCGGGCGGGCGGTCTGCTATATCGAACTGTCGGGCTACCCGATGACGGTGCTGCGCGGCCTGCCGACCTGGCGCGCCTCGTACCAGATCGAGAACCCGAAGATCCCGACCCACCTGCATTTCGATTCCACGCGCTTCCGCCACCCGATCTCGCCATCGATGGACGAACTGAATCGCCTGGCCGACGATTACGAGTGGTTCCTGCAGGCGATCGCGCTCGGCGTCATCCGGCGCAAGATGGATGCGGGCGACCGCGAGGCGGCCTTCCAGCCGCGCGGGCAATACCTGTTCGAGGTCGAGCCGGGGTCCGGCGAGTGGCTTCAAATTGGCAACGAATATGCGATCCGCTCGAACGGCCTGCCGCCGTATTACCGCGAGCAGGTGCTGGCCGCCGTGCGCAACCGCCTGGCGGGACTCGGGCCGCACCAGTTGCTGCTGCTGGCGGCGCTGATGCGCCACTACCAGCTGCGCGTCTACGAGCCGCGCCTGGAAACGGACGAAACCGGCGCCCAGCTGCCGTCGCCCTCGCTGCCGAACATCACGGCGCGCCGCCTGTACGAAGCATGGCTGCGGCGCGCGATGGCGCTCGACCCGGCGCTGTCGAACGCGTCCGTCGAGGCCGCCCTGGCGACGATCGGCGAATGGACGGAAAGCGTGCCCGATTCCGCACTCGACGCCTACAGCTGGGAGGTCGAACGGCCGCTGGACAAGCGCATCCTGCGCCCGGACTTCCTGGGCAGCGACGCGCGCGCGGCCAGCGTGATCGAACGGGGCGGGCAAGGCGGTGCTGCTGCTGCTTCCGCCACGATTCCCGATCCCGTGCTGGCAACGACGGCTGCGCCGCAAGGCACGCGCTATAAACTGTTCGTAGGAGGCGCCCAGCGCGGGCCGTTTGCGCTGGAAGAGATCGCCCAGCGGCTCGAGCGCGGCGAAATCGACCTCGCGACCAAATCCTGGAACATGGCGCAGGACCCGCGGTTCGGCAAGTGGCAGGCCGTGGCCGATATCCCGGGCATCGGCGCGCAGGTCAATCGAGGTCCCGCCATCCCCGATCCGGATGACGGCATCCCGGATCCGCAATAACAGGGGAGGGCTGTGCAACACGATTCGATTTTCCGCTGTATCCAACCCGCCTGCGCACGGACGCTGCCGCGCAGCGTAAACTTCTGCCCCTACTGCGGAACGGCGCAGGTGGATGAGGCCGCCCGCACGCAGGGGCATGCCGGCACGCCGGCGGCAAGGCCGGCAGCGCTGCCGCCATCCGTGCACGCCGGCGGGGCGGCAGGACAGGCGCACGCACAGGTACAGGCGCAGGATGGCCCGGGCCTCGTGGTGCGGGCGGCCGAAGCCGCTGAAGCCGCCGGAGCCGGTGCTGCCGGCGCCAGCGGCGCCGGCATGCACGCGCCGCCGGACCACGCTGCCGGCCATGGAGCCGGCGCCGGGCCAGCGGGCGGCGGGCAAGCCGGGCCGGCAACGCCTGCGGCGCCCGACATGTCCGGCGCCCGTCCGGCCACGCCCCCGTCCACGCCCCCGGCCGCACCCCCGGCCGCACCGTCCGGCGCTGCGCGCACGGACCCGGCTGCCTGGGGACATGGTCCCGGCGGCGCGGCCGGCGCGCGGCCAGCGCCACTGCCGCCGCTACCGCCCTTGCCGTCGGTGCCGCCATTACCGCCGCCTCCACCGGGCGCGCGGCCGCAGGCTGCCGGCGGCGCCGGCCCGATGCCCGCCGCCCCGCCGAAGCGCGCCCCGGTGCGCCTGCGCTGGTGGATCCTCGCCCTGGCCGCGCTGTGGGGAATCTGGCTGCTGGCGAAACCCTCGACGCGCCGCATCGAAGCGCAGATGGACAAGGCCATTGCGCTCGCCCAGGAATGCAAGCCGCGCGATGCGCAGACCGAGCTGATCGCTCTGCGCAAGACCAAGGCGACGCCGGAGCAGCTGCAGCGCGTGCAAAAGGAGCTGAACGACGCCGCCGGCATGTGCACCCGCAAGCGCCAGCGCGACAAGGCGTGGCGCGAAGCCAGGAGCGGGGTCGAGACCGCGCTCAAGGCCTCGTCGGTCGAGCGCGCACGCCAGCGCCTGCGCACCTTTACCCGGCGCTGGGGCGAAGACGACCAGACGCGCGCGCTGAAGGCAGAGATCGACGCCCGCCAGCCGGAACATCCGCGCGCCGATGAGGTCGAAGGAGGGATGATGCGCTGACGGGAGCCGGTTGGTGCACTTCCGTGGCGCATGTCTTTTTCGCAAGGTGTATGCTTGCGGAAACATGATCACAGGAGCGAAACATGAAAGCAACTACCCTGTTCGGTGTGCTGCTGGTGCTGGCCGTGGGCACCGGCTGCACGCGCGACGACGATGCAATGGGCCCGGCGCAAAAAGCGGGCAAGGCAGTGGACGAAGCGAGCGACAAAGTGGCCGATGGCTTGCGCGCACCGCTGGAAAAAGCCGACGAGGCCGCGGAGCAGGCGCGCGAGAAAGCCGAGCAGGCAGGCCGGCAACTGGCCGAACGCACCGAAGCGGCGCGCGAGAAGATCGTGGATGCCACCGAAGAGGCGGGGCGCGGGCTGGAGAAGGCGACCGGCAAGGTGGGCGAGAAGGTGGAAGAGGCGGGCGAGAAGATCCAGGAGGCGGCGCGCTGAGCGGCGTTTTATGGCGGTGGGGCTGTTGCCTGTTGCATTATCGGCGCCTTGGATCCGACTCTGTGTCCACGCGGATTGAGCACACCACGAACGGCACAGGTAACAGCCCCACCTGCCGTGGCGTGAGGTGTCCCCTTACGCGCTGGCCCGCAACTCCGGATACCCACCCGTCACGATCGACATCTCCACAAACCCCGCGCGCCAGGCCTGTTCCAGGTTCTGCTCGATCTCTTCCATCGAGGTCCGGCCGAAGTTGGCGAAGCCGCACACGCCGTAGGCGCGGTTGCGGCCGTGGCCCTTGGCCATGTACAGCGCCATGTCGACCAGGTTGACCGCGCGTTCCCACGACAGCGGCTCGCCGCCCGGCCCCAGCGGGAAGGGCGCAAAGCCGATCGACACGTTGGCCGACAGGCGCGTGCCCTGGAAGACGATGTGCGTGTCGGCGATGCCGTTCAGCAGGCGGCGCGCGACTTCATCGAGGCTGCTCTTCGGCAGCGCCGGCAGGAAGGCAAGGAATTCCTCGCCGCCCCAGCGCACGATCATGTCGGTCTCGCGCAGGATCTCGCGCAAGCTGTCCGCCAGCTTGATCAGGACTTCGTCGCCGGCGCCGTGGCCCCAGGTGTCGTTGATGTGCTTGAAGTGGTCGACATCGAGCAGGAACAGCGCGCTGACCATCTCGTCGCCGGAGACGCCGGCGCCGCGCTGGTCGGCCCGCTGGTCAGCTGACTCGTAGTTGCGCATGAATTCCTGGAAGTGGCGGCGGTTGTACAGGCCGGTCAGCGGGTCGCGCACGCTTTGCTGCTTGAGCTCCAGGTTCTTCCGGTACAGCTGCGCGTTCGCGTGCCGCACCTTGCGGTACAGCAGGCCGACCACGACCGAGGCCAGCGCGAAGACCACCGCCAGCAGCCACCAGACGCGCTGCTGCAGGCGGCGGTTGTCGATCTCGACCGACTTGACCTGGTTCTCGCGCTGGAGCAGTTCGATCTGGCGCTGCTTCCGGTCGGCGTCGTATTTCTCCTGCAGTTCCAGCATCGCCTTCTGGCGGCGCTTCTCGAACAGCTCGTTCGACAGGGCGCGTTCGCGGTGGTACGCATGGACCGCGCCCGCATGGTCACCTGCGCGTTCGAGCGCGTTGCCGTATTCCGCCAGCACCGCCTGCAGTTCGGGCTTGCTGCCCAGTTTTTCGTAAATCGCCAGGCCCTGCTCGAAACTGCGCTTGCCCTCGGCCACGCGGCCGCCGGCAAGGTAGGCCTGGCCGATGTTCACGCGGGCGGTCGCCACCAGGTTCTCGTTACCCAGCGCGCGCGCTGCTTCGAATGCCTGCAAGCCATAGGCCAGCGCACGGCGGTGGTCGTGCATTTTCAGGTAGCAGTCCGCCAGGTTCACGAGCGAATACGGGACTGCGGAATGCGCGCCAAGCTCGCGCTGCAGCGCCAGCTCATCGAGCTGCGCCTGGAGGGCGCGCGTCATCTGGCCGGTACCGACGGCCAGCCGGTATTCGGTCGCTTTCAGCAAGGCCAGGCGGCCGGGCGAGACGGTTTTCGCGGCCAGCGCCATCGCTTCGTCGAGCGCTTCGAATCCCTTGTCGTATCCGCGCATCGTGACGTACAACTTCGCCATCGAATTCAGTGCGATGACCAGGTGCACCTTGTCGCCATGCTTGCGCGTCCAGGTCACAATGGCCTGCATGCCTTCGAGCGCGCGTGGAAAGTTGCCATCCTCCGCATACGCTTCCGCAGACGAGATGCCGGCCCGCATGCGCAGCTCGACGTCGTTCGTGGTGCCGGCAAGGCGCTCGGCCTCCCAGATCAGCGTATGGGACAGCGCCAGTTCGTTTTGCGCGTACTTGACGTAGGCTTGATGCAATAAACCCTTTGCAACGGCGGCATTGTTCTTCTCGAGACGGCCAAGTCTGACCAGCTCGTCGCACACCGCCAGGGCCTGGTCGAACTTGCCGAGATAGTAATGGGCAAGGCACAGATGGGCGAGTAGCTCAACCTTGTCCTGCACGGAGCCGGCGCGTGCCTCGGGCTCAATCGCCTGCAGCATCGGCAGCGCCTTCTCGGGCACGAAGCGGTTGATTTCGCGTATTTCAGCGAGGCGCTCGGCCAGCGGAGCAGGTGCCTGGCCCCAGGCGCAGGACGCACCCAGCAGAGGCGCCGCCAGCAAAAGCGCGGCCAGCAGCGTCGCGGGGCGACGGCTTGGCTGTCTGGTTTCGCATGCTGCCGGCATAGTAGCCTCTCAATGGGTTGATCGGCACCGGACTCCGGGCCGCCATCGATCATTATATTCTTGTTGCTGATCAGAAATGCCTATTTTTTCGGACAGGTATCGCAAAAAAGCGACGCCGAAATAACAACATTCAGACTGCCAGCTGTTGCAGTAAATACAGGCGCTGGTACAAGCCCCCTTCGATCCGCATCAGCTCGTCATGCGCCCCCGCCTCGGTGATGCGCCCGTGATTGAGCACGATGATCCGGTCCGCATCGCGGATCGTCGACAGCCGGTGCGCAATCGCGATAATCGTCACCGTCCCGCGCAGTTCATCCAGCGCCTCCTGCACGATCTGCTCGGTGGCGCTGTCGATGCGCGAGGTGGCCTCATCGAGCAGCAGGATGCGCGGCTCGCCGGCCAGCGCGCGCGCAATCGCGATCAGCTGCTTCTGGCCGGACGACAGGCGCGAGCCGCCTTCGCCGAGCGAGGTGTCATAACCGTCTTCCAGCGCTGCGATGAAGTCGTGCGCATGCGCCGCGCGCGCCGCCGCCTCGATCTGCGCGGCGCCCAGGCCGCGGCCCATGTCGATGTTTTCGCGCGCCGAGGCCGCGAGGATGAACGGGTCCTGCGGCACCAGGCCGACTTCGCTGCGGAAACGTTCGTTGTCGATGCCGGCGATCGGCTCGCCGCAGATCTCGATGCGCCCATGCTCGGCCGGGTAGTAGCGCAGCAGCAGCGACAGCAGCGTCGATTTGCCGCTGCCCGTATGCCCGACGATGCCGAAGAACGCTCCTTGCGGGATGTCCAGCGAGATGTCGTGCAGGACGTTCTGGCCCGGCACGTAGGCGAAGGAGAGGTCGCGCACGCGCACGGCCGGGGCGTCCGGGTCCGGCTTGACGGGAATCTCCGCCGCCCGGCGCAGCGCCTTTCCCTTCGTGTGTTCGGCGGCGCCGGCTTCGTCGAGCAGGTGGGCCACGCGTGCGGTCGCCACCACCGCCTGCTGCAGCCCGCTGAACTGCATCGTGATCTGGATGAGGGGCTCGACCACGCGCGCGATATAGCTGATGAAGGCGTACAGCACGCCCACTTCGACCGCGCCGATCTCGCGCTGGCCGAAGCTGAAGATCACCACCGCCAGCAGGATCACGTTGAGCAGGTCGAGCGCCGGGCGCAGGAGGAAGGCGTTCGCCTTCAGTTCGGCCTGGCGCGCCGTGTAGTGCTCCTGGTTAGTAGCGGCAAAGCGCTCGCCGAAGCGCCCGGCCGCATTGCTGGCCTGGAGCACGGTCATGCCGCCGATCGACTCGGCCATCTGGCCGTTGATCTCGCTGCGCAAGGCCCGCGCGCGCGTCACTGCCGGCGCCGACAGGCGCTGGTAGAGCCAGACGATGCCCAGCACGGCAGGCAGCAGCGCGAGCACGATCAGCATCAGGCGCCAGTCGAGCCAGGCCATCGCGATCGTCGTGCCGATCAGGACGATGGTGGAATCGAGCAGGACGAACAGCACCTGGATGTACAGGGTTTTCACCGCCTCGGTATCGTTCGTTACGCGGCTGACCAGCTGGCCCGTGATGGCGCGATCGAAAAACGCCATCGGCAGGCGCATCACGTGGCCGTAGACCCACTCGCGCAGGCGCCGCACCGAGCGCATCGCCATGCCGGACAGGCGCACCAGCTGCAGGTAGCGCAGCCAGGACGCCGCCCAGCCGGACAGCAGGGCGCCGCCCAGCAGCAGCGCCATGCGCGTCCAGTCGGCATTGCGCGGGACGAGGTGGTCGTCGATCAGCGCCTTGCCCAGGATCGGGCCCATCACTTCGAGCGCGGCGGCCAGCGTCAGCCACAGCGTGGCCAGCATGAGCTGGCGCCGGTCGGGCCAGGCGGCACGACGCAGCAGCGCGGCGGCCTGGGTAGCCTGGGCGCGGCCGGCTTTCCCGGCGGGTTTGTCCACCGCTTTTGCAGCCGGTTTTTCCACGGTATCGGCTTGTGATTCAGCTTGCATCGAGGCTCGCCTCCAGTTGCTGGTAGCGCCACTGGCTGGCATACCAGCCATCAAGTCGCAGGAGTTCTTCGTGGCCACCCGATTCGACAATGCGGCCGTCTTTCAGCACCACGATCAGGTCGGCATTGACGACGGCCGACAGGCGGTGGCTGGCGATGATCGCGGTCAGTTCCGGGCGTGCGGCGCGCAGCTCGGCCAGATGCTCGAGGATGCGCGTTTCGGTGCCGGTGTCGACCGCCGACAGGGCGTCGTCGAGCAGCAGCAGCGAGCTCTCGGCCAGCAGCGAGCGCGCGATCGCCACGCGCTGGCGCTGACCGCCCGAGAGCGTAATGCCTTTTTCGCCGACCGGCGTGTCGTAGCCCTGGGGGAAGCGCAGGATGTCGTCGTGGATGGCTGCCATGCCGGCTGCGTGCTCGATCTCCGCCCTGGTTGCGCCTGGGCGGGCCAGCGCGATATTCTCGGCGATGCTGGCTGAGAACAGGAAGGATTCCTGCGGCACCCAGCTGGTGGCCGCCCGCAAGGCGTCCAGCCGGTAGCTGGCCAGGGGATGGCCGCCCCAGGTGACGCTACCCTGCTGGGGCGTGGCCTGGCGCAGCAGCACGCGCAGCAGCGTCGACTTGCCGGCGCCGGTCGGGCCGACCAGGCCCAGGGTCATGCCGGGGCGTAGCGCCACCGAGACGCCGTCCAGCGCCAGGCGCTCGGCACCGCTGTACTGGAAGTGCACGTCGCGCAGTACCAGCGGGCCGTCCCCGATGCGATCGAGGTGGCCTTCGTCCTCCACCGACAGTGGCGCATCGAGCATTGGCTGCAAGCGTGCCAGGCCGGCGCGTCCCCGTTCGATCAGCGACAGCACCCAGCCGGCGGCGAACATTGGCCAGATCAGCTGGCCCAGGTACATGGTGAAGCTGGTCAGCGCGCCGATAGTCAACTGGTTGTTCCAGACCAGGTAGCCGCCCAGGCCCAGCGTCAGCGTGCTGGCCGCGGCCAGCGTCAGGCCGACCGCCGGCTCGTAGGCGGCTTCCCATTTATGGGCATTGAAGCTGGCGTTCGCCGCCTGTCCGGCAAGTGCGGAAAACTGCTCGGCGCTGCGTTTTTCCAGGCCGAGGGCGCGCACCGTGCGCACGCCCGACAGCGACTCCTGCACATGGTCGTTCAGCGCCGAGAAGCGTTTCAGGGAATCCGTTTCGGCGGTATGGATGTGGCGCGAGATGTACCAGAAAGCCAGGCCCATCAGGGGGAAGGGCAGCAGCGCGATGCAGGCCAGGCGCCAGTCGACGCCGAGCAGCATCACGCCCAGCACCATCACCAGTGTCAGGGTGCCGTCGAAGCCGGCCAGCATCGCTTCGCCGGCCGCCATTTCGATGGCGTCGATGTCGTTCGTGCCGAGCGCCATCAGGTCGCCGGTGCGCTGTTTCTGGTAGAAGGCCGGGCCCTGGTTCGACAGACGCGCGTACAGGCGCGTGCGCAACTCCACCCCGAGGCGGTAGGCCGCCCCATACAGGCGGATACGCCAGCTCACGCGCAGCACGTAGATCGCCACGCCGAGGGCCAGCAGCTGCATGATCTGGATTGTCAAATCGTGGTTCGACAGGCGGTGCGCGGCCAGGCCGTCGATCATGGCGCCGACCTTGCGCGGCACCCAGACGCTGCAGACCGCCACGCCCACCAGCATCACGGCTGACGACGCGTACGCCTTCCAGTGGCGCAGCACGAAGCCGCCCACCAAGCTTGCTAGACTCATTGGTATTCCTTGCGTTTTCGCCCGAGCAAAAAAAAAGCGGGCCGAAGCCCGCTAGTCTACTTTCTTTGACCGGCCGGCGCAGCGCGCCTCATTGCCTGGTCAGCTTTGCTGCATCAGCTCTGCTTGCGGCGGCCCTTGGTGCCGCGCGTTTCGGCAGGACGGCCGGTGACAGCTGCTGGCGGTGGGGTGGCGTCGACCGGTTCGATCTTCGGCACTTCGATTTCGACGGCCACTTCGACCGGCACGCTGGCGGCTACCGGGTGCGGCTGCGCGAACGACGCGTCGAGCGCTTCGCTGGCGGCTTTGGCGATTGCCGTCTGCGCGGAGCCGGGCTCGACGTCGGAGGTGACGACCGAGAGGTGAGCTGCATCGGTTTCGGTCGGCAGGGCGAACTCGGCGGCCGGGGCCGCTTGCACCTCGACAGCGGCGTCGGCTTGCACCGGTGCGCTCACCACTTCGGCAACCTGCTCGGTGACAGCTTCAGTAGCCGCTTCTGCAGCCGAAGCAGCCGCGGACGCGGTATCGCTGCCGATGCGCTCGAATGCCTCGGCGGCGGCTTCTGCTGCCTGCGCCGGTGCCGTTTCCTGCGGTACGGTGTCGATCGCAGCCGGGGCCTTGAAGGCCGGGGTGTCGACGCTGTAGGTGCCCAGCAGGGGCACGGTCATGCCGGCGGTGGCGATGGAAAACAGCTCGCGGCCATAGTCGAGCATCGTGCGCAGGTTCTGCTGCGACTGCGAACCGAGTGCCAGCAGGTCGCGCGGGTCGCGCACGGCCAGCAACTGACGCATCGCGTCCGATGACTGTTCGACGGCGGTACGCGAGGCGTCGAGCTGGAGCGCGAACACGCGGCTGGTGCGGTCGAGTGCCTGGTCGCTCAGGCTGCGGATCAGGTTGAAGCTATTGTCGAGCTGGGCTTGGCGTGCTGCGGAGAACTGTTCTGGAAGCGAATTCATCGATGGTCCTTAGTGTTCGGTTATGGCGCACTGCAACAAAAGCCTAGTGTAGCCTTGACATTGAGCCTTGAAAAGAGAAATCTGCCACTATGTCATGAGCGCAATATTGCGTCGCAGCATCGTTACAAATGGACACGTAATTATCGGCTTAAATGTCCGGCATTTTTGCGCGAACTCGCTACAATTAAACGCTCTGAACAGGAGCGTCCATGGATCTCGTCATTCGCAATGCCACGCTGGCCGACGGCCGCCACAACATCGACATCGGCGTCGAGGGCGAGCGCATTATTGCTGTCGAAACGGGGCTGACGGCCCGTGGCGCGCGCGAAATCGATGCCGGCGGCGACTTGGTCACGCCGCCGTTTGTGGACGCCCATTTCCACATGGATGCAACCCTCAGCTATGGCTTGCCGCGCGTGAACGAGTCCGGCACCTTGCTGGAAGGCATCGCGCTGTGGGGCGAGCTGAAACCGCAGTTGGCGCAGGAGGCGCTGATCGAACGGGCGTTGCATTATTGCGACTGGGCAGTCGCGCGCGGCCTGCTGGCGATCCGGACCCACGTCGATATTTGCGACGACCGCCTGCTCGCGGTCGAGGCATTGCTCGAGGTGCGGCGCCGGGTGGCGCCTTTTATCGACCTGCAACTGGTCGCCTTTCCCCAGGACGGCCTGCTGCGCAGCCCGGGCGCCTTCGACAACCTGAAGCGCGCCATCGCGATGGGCGTGGACGTGGTCGGCGGTATCCCGCACTTCGAACGCACGATGGCGCAGGGCGCGGAGTCGGTGCGCCTGCTGTGCGAATTCGCGGCCGAACAGGGCCTGCGCGTCGACATGCATTGCGACGAGACCGACGACCCGATGTCGCGCCACATCGAAACGCTGGCCTACGAGACCTGGCGCACGGGCCTGCAGGGCAGGGTGGCCGGCTCGCACCTGACCTCGATGCATTCGATGGACAATTACTACGTCAGCAAGCTGATTCCCCTAATGCGCGAGTCCGGCGTCGCCGCGATCGCCAATCCGCTGATTAATATTACGCTGCAGGGCCGCGCCGATACCTATCCGAAGCGGCGCGGCATGACCCGCGTGCCCGAGCTGATGGCTGCCGGCATTGACGTCGCCTTCGGCCATGACTGCGTGATGGATCCCTGGTACGGGCTCGGTTCCGGCGACATGCTGGAAGTTGCGCACATGGGCCTGCACGTGGCCCAGATGACGGGGCAGGAGGCCATGCGCCAGTGCTTCCTGGCGATTACCGAGACGCCGGCGCGCATCCTCGGGCTGGAAGGCTATGGCATCGCCCCCGGCTGCCATGCCGATTTCGTGCTGCTCGATGCCTCTGGCCCGGTCGAGGCGATCCGCCTGCGCGCGGCCCGGCGCGCCGTGGTGCGGCGCGGCACGATCGTCGCCGAAGCACCGCGTGCGGTATCTGCGCTGCACCTGCCGGGGCGGCCGGACGCGACCGATTTTCGAATCAGGCGTTGACGCCGGCGTCGCCGGTGCTAGAATCGCCAGCCTATGTAGTATTGATAAAATCACCGACCCAGTGAAAGACATCCAGATCCGCCCCGCCACCAGCGCCGATTTCGACGCCATGTGGACCATCTTCACCGCCCACATCGCCAGCGGCGAAAGCTATCCGTTCGAGCCGGAAGCCTCGCGCGAAGCGGCGCAGGCCTACTGGTTTGCGCCCGGCGTGACCAGCTGCGTCTCGGTGCTGGGCGAACGCGTGCTGGGCATGTACCGCATCATGCCGAACCAGATCGGGCGCGGCCGCCATGTCGCCAACGCCTCGTTCATGGTCAGCCCCACCGCCCAGGGCGTCGGCGTGGGCCGCCTGCTGGGCGAGCATTGCATCGAAGAAGCACGGCGCCAGGGCTACCTGGCCATGCAGTTTAACTACATCGTCAGCACGAATACCGCCGCCGTCATGCTCTGGAAGAAGCTGGGCTTCTCGATCGTCGGCACCCTCCCCAAGGCGTTCCGCCACAAGCGCCTCGGTTATGTCGATGCCTACGTCATGTACCAGCTGCTGCAGGACCCCGACCATTGGCCGACGGCTGACGCATAGGCGGGCTTGAGCGTAGGGTAGGCACCCTCGTCCTGCCGTGCTACGGCGCTGCCCTTCCAGTGGTAGGATGGTGTTGCCAGAGCGATCACCCTTTGAAAGCAACCCCAGCGCGATGCCAATTACCGAACCAGGTCCGAACGCGGCGTTTTACGTCGTCCTGAACGCCGGTTCCGGGCACTCCGAAACCGAGCTGCGCTGCTCGACCATCCGCGACGTGCTGAAAGAGGCCGGGCGCACCTGCCATCTCGAGATCGTGGACGACCCCGAGCAACTGTGCGACATTGCGCGCCGCATGGCGCGCCAGGCAAAGGAAGCCGGCGGCGTGCTGGTAGCCGCCGGCGGCGACGGCACCATCAATACGGTGGCGCACCAGGCCGTGCTGCAGGGCTGCCTGTTCGGCGTGCTGCCGCAAGGGACCTTCAATTATTTCGGCCGCACCCACGGCATTCCCGAAGACCTGGCCGAGGCCGTGCGCGCGCTCGTGAGTTCGCGCATAACGCCGGTGCAGGTCGGGGTGGTCAACGACCGCATCTTCCTCGTCAACGCCAGCGTCGGCCTGTATCCCGAGCTGCTCGAAGCGCGCGAGAACGACAAGCGCCAGTATGGCCGCAGCCGCATCGTGGCCATCCTGTCGGCGCTCAAGACGGCGCTCGGACGCCACCGCCCGCTGCGCATCACGCTCGAGACCGAAGGCATCGTGCGCAAGCTCCGTACCGCCACGCTTTTCGTCGGCAACAACCGGCTGCAGATGGAACAGGTGGGCATGGCGCCCCTGACCGCGGCAGTCGAGGAGGGCGAGCTGGCCGCCATTGCCCCGCGCAGGGTCGGCAAGCTCGGCATGCTCGGACTGATGGTACGGGGCGCCCTGGGGCGCCTGGGCGACGCGGACAACGTGCTGGCGTTCTCGTTCAAGCGCCTGGTCGTGCGCCACGCGCGCCTGTCGCCGCGCCGCACCATCAAGGTCGCCACCGACGGCGAAGTCACGCGCATGACGATGCCGCTCGAGTTCCGCGTGCTGGAGGGGCGCCTGGCGCTGCTCAAACCGCCCGAAGCGGCACAGGATTCGCGCGACGCGTCCGCGGCTTGACCCTACGCCGCTGAGGCGCTCCGAAAGTTCTCCATTCAGTTCACCCGCAGCAGGCGCACACCATGGATGTCGAACCGGTTCGACGGTCCGCTTGCGCCACCCGCGGCGCTGAACGTGGCGTTCGCCTCCAGGTAGCTCATGTTGTAGAAGTCGCTCATGCGGATGCGGTAGGCGCCCCCTTGCAGGTGCGCGGCCAGTGGCGTCGACAGGGCAGGGGCGTTACCAGGCTTGGTATGCGGCAGCTGCACCACACCCTGCGCTACTGTGCGTCCGGACGCATCGAGCACCATCAGCCATTTCACGCCGCCGCTCACGCCCAGGTTGATCGCATTGGCCGTGTTCCGGTAGCGCACCTGGAGCCGGTAGTCGCCCGCCGCCGCGATGCGCACGTCGCGCACCTCGAAGCGGTCCGATGGACGGCCCCAGCCGGCCAGGTGGGGCGTGCCGGATTGGGCGCCGCCAGTGGTGACCTTCAGGTTCGAGGACACCCGTGCATCGTTGGCCGCAATCTCGTGCGCCGGCCCGGCGCAGTGCGGCGCGCTGTGGTGGCTGCGGTTGCCGGAGGCCGTGAACTGCGCCTCGACGGTGTAGCAGGCGTTTGGTTTGATGTCGCGGTCGACCCAGGCGCCGGCGGGCAGGTTCAGTGCCACCGGCTGGCCGTCGCGGTACACATGGTAGACAACGCCGCTTGCGGCGCCGTTGCCCCCAGCGCCGTTGCCGCCGGCGTCGATCTGCAGCCGCACCCGGCCCGCGGCGTCGCGCTCGATGCGTTTGACGACCGGTTCGCGCGGACCAAACACCACGGGCGATTCGCTGTACGGATCGGCGTTCACGCGGCGAATCGCGGTCTCGCCAGGCACGGGTGCGCCAAGCCCGATCTCGATCACGTCGCCGTCCTTCAGTTGCGCCCAGGGGATTGTCGACCGCATCGTCGACTGCACCGGCGCGCCGTTGAGCAGCACGCGCTCGACCCCGTGGTGGCCCTGCACCGTGCTCGCTGGTGGCAGCAGCAGGCGTACGCTGAGGCGCTGGCCGCGCAGGCGCAGGTTGTGCAGCGTCGCCTGTCCGCTGCCGGCGAAGGTCTCGCGCCGTAGTTTGGTCGTGACGAAGGGCCGCAGGGCGATGCCCTCATCCGTGGCGCTGACGCCGAACACGTTCTCGATCACCATGCCGAGGTAGGCGCCGACGGACCACAGCTGGCGCCGCGAGTTGATGACCGGGCCGATCAGCGAGGGATTTTTTTCGTCGAGCAGGAGCGGCTGGCCGGACAGCCATTCCAGGTTTTCCATGTTCGACATGTTCAGGGCCGCGCCGCGCATCAGGGAGTCATAAGCCGCGTCGGCAACGGCCACGTTGCCGATCAAGGCGGCAGCTTTCAATCCATAGCCGGTCACGAAGGGCCACATGGCGCGGTTGTGATACACCGGCACGCCCGGCTGCTGTGGCCAGATGACCGGCGCGCCCATCGGTCCGTGCGGGTAGCGGGCGAGGATGCTGCGTGCCTGCGCGCTGTCCGCGATGCCGGTGACGATCGCCAGCGCCTGCCCCAGCCAGTCGAAGCGGTGCATTGGAGCACCAACCAGGTGGCCGGCGGTCAGGCTGCTGTACATGCCGGCCTCCTTCATCCACAGGCGCGCATTGATCGCCTTTTTCAGGTCCAGCGCCCAGGCGCCGTAGCGCGCGGCACGCGCGGTGTCGCCCGCCTCACGCGCCAGCCGGGCCGTGAAGGTGAGCGCCTTGTAATGGGCGACGTTGGTCGACACCGCCTTCGCGCTCGCCATCGAGGCCAGGTCGTCCGGGATCCAGGCCGCGTAGCTCTGGTCGCGCCAGTCGAGGAAGGATTGCTCGCCGCTATACAGGCCATCCTTGAGGCCATCTTTCGCATCGAAAGCGGCGATGCGGTCGTTCTCGATCGTGTTGGTCAGCGCCGTCAGGGCACGCTTGGCGAACGGCGCCCGTTCGGCAGGGGGCAGGTGGCGCAGGGTTTCCTCGGCCGCGAAGGCCCAGGTCACGCGGTCGGTGCTGACCGGCCAGCTGCCGCCGCTGCCGGTGTCCTGCACGACCTGCAGGCCGTCTGGCGTGCCCGCGACCTGCGCAGCCTTCGGCACTTCCTTCCTGTAGCCGGAGAGCTTGAAGTCGAGCGAATTGCGCACGCGGCCCGGATCGAGCAGGGCCAGGCCCAGGTCGGCCGCATACGACAGGTCGCGCGTCCAGACGTAGTGCCATTTTTCGCCGGTCTCGAAGCAGTCGCAGGGGATGGCGGCGCCGCCCTTGTAGTTGCCATCGCGGATCTGGCTGACCGCATCCTGGCGCATCTCGCTGCCGGCCAGCGCGAACAGCGCATCGAAGGCCATGTTGCCGCTGCGGGTGTAGGGCAGGTCCGGGCTTTCCGCGTAACTGGCGTGCTGGGGCACCGGGTCGCGCAGCGCCATCGTCGTCGAATGGGTATAGCTGCGCAGCTGCGCCTCGGGCTCCTTCAGCGAAAAGCGTGCGGTCTCGACCTTGCCGTCGTGGGTGGCATAGGTGAGCGTGGCCGCGCGCGCATGGCCCGCGTGCGGGTCCGGAGTGAAGGCCGAACCTGGGCCGCTCTTGCGATCAGGCAGGCGCGCGACGCGCAGCACGGGTGCCGATGGTTTGCTGGCATCGAGCGTGAAGCGGTAGGTGCCGGTGGTGCGCACCAACAGCGTCGCCTCCGGGCCGGCGCTGGTCGCGAGCGGGATGGCGGTATCCGGTTTGACGGCTGTGCCGGCGCCTGGGACCCCGCCTGGAACCCATTCATGCTTCCAATCCCGGCTGCCGACCTTGAAGCCGTGGTTGCCGGGGCTGACCAGGATCTCGGCTTCGTAGATGCCTTTGCCCTTGTGGCGCAAGGCGTTCTCCGTGCCCCAGCCGTTGAAGCCGCCGCGCACGAACAAGGCGTCGCGCACCGGGCCGGGATCGGCCGCGACGGCCGCGCTGGAAACGAGGAGGGCAGGCAGCAGCCAGTGCGATGGATTCATCAGGCCCCCGGCAGTTCGATGACGACGGTCGCCTTTGGCGCCAGGCGCAGCTCGCGCGTCAGGTCCACTGTTTTCCCGGTCAGGAAGTCGACGCCGGACGGCGTCCCTTTGAGCATTTCCTGGAAGCGGGCCGTGGGCAGCGCCATCTCCTTCGCGTTGTTGTTCATCGCGACCATGACGCGCTTGTTGTCGTCGTAGCGGAAATAAACCCAGGTGTTGTTCTCCGGGCCGAAGTGCATCAGCTTGCCCGTGTGGATGACCGGCTGGCCGCGGCGCCAGGTGCCCAGCTTGCGCACCAGTTCCTGCGCGGCGCGCTGCTGGGCGCTGAGGCCTTTGCCGGTGAAGGCATTCACCTTGTCGCCCGCCCAGCCGCCGGGGAAGTCGATGCGGTAGCTGCCGTCGTCGCGCTCCTTCGTCGGGCTGGTCATCAGGATTTCGTCGCCCGTGTAGAACTGGGGGATGCGCGGCATCGTCATCAGGAACACCAGGTTCATGCGGTAGCGGTCGAAGTCTGCGCCGGCGACGCTGAACATGCGCGCCATGTCGTGGTTGCCCCCGAAGAGGACCAGGTTGTTCGGTTCCGGGTACAGGTAGTCGAGCGAGAGCGTTTCGTACACATTGGTGAAACCCTTGCCGGAAGCGGAGAGCGCGCTGCGCATGGCCTCCACCAGCGGGAAGTCCATCAGGCTCGGCAGCGAGGACGTGTAGCCGTCGAAGTTGACCTTGCCGCGCTGCCAGCGCGCCACCACCGGCGGCAGCGAACTCCATTCCTCGCCCACCATGTTCAGGCGCGGGTATTCGTCCATCAGGCGTTTCGTGTACTGGGTGAGGAAGGCGCCGTCCGAATAGCCGTAGGTGTCGATGCGCAGGCCCGACAGGCCGGCGTACTCGATCCACCAGATGTTGTTCTGGATGAGGTAATTCGCCACCAGCGGGTTGGTCTGGTTCAGGTCGGGCATGGTCTCGACGAACCAGCCGGCGGTGAAGTTGCGGCTGTCCACCTTGGCGGCGTACTTGTCCTGCACCGCGACGCGATGGTGCTGGGTCGGCACGAACTTGCCGCCGAAGTTGATCCAGTCCGGGGTCGGCATGTCCTTCATCCACCAGTGCTCCCTGCCGATGTGCGACAGCACCACGTCCTGGATCAGGCCGATGCCGCGCTTCTTCGCTTCGCGTGACAGGCGCACGAAGTCCTCGTTGCTGCCGTAGCGCGGATCGATCTTGTAGTGATTGGTAGCGGCATAGCCGTGGTACGACCAGGCCGGCATGTCGTTCTCGACCAGGGGCGTGGGCCACAGCTGGGTGAAGCCGAGGCCGGCGATGTAGTCGAGCCGTTGGACGACACCCTCGATGTCGCCGCCGTGGCGCCCGCCATAGGCTTTGCGGTCAGCCTTGTCCGCCATGTTGGCAAGGCTGTCGTTCGACGGGTCGCCGTTGGCGAAGCGGTCGGGCATGATCTGGTAGATCGCATCGGCGCTGGTGAAGCCCTGCCGGTTGGCCGAACCCGTTTCGCGTGCGCGCAATTCATACGGGTGGCGCTGGGTGCCGTCCGCACCCGTGAACACGATATCGAACTTGCCCGGCCTGGCGTCCGGGCCGATCTCGAGGTCGACGAACAGGTAGTTCGCGTTCGGCACGCGGGTGCTCGCGACCACGCGCACGCCGGGATACTCGATGCGTGGCTCCAGCTTGCCGATGCCGGCGCCATGCACCATCAGCTGCAGACCCTTGTGCTGCATACCGGTCCACCAGAAGGGCGGTTCGAGGTGCTCGATCGGGGCAGCCAGGGCGGCGGACAGGCAGGCGGTGGTGAGGACAAGCGTGGCGACAGGTCGTTTCATGATGGCTCGGCAGTAGAGAATGGGCGGAGACAGGAATTCAGGTCGCACCGTAGTTTCACTACACCGACGCTTGCACTTACTGCGGCGTGGTGCTGGGGAGCCTCTTCCTGCTTAGGAAAGAATACTACACCACCACGTCGGGGGCAACGCATTCGCAAAGGCTGCCCCTGGCCCGGGACTTATGGCCGCCGCTCGAGCACCACCTCGGCGCTGAACGTGACCTGCGCGCCCGATGCCGTTATCAGCGCCCCTTCGAACGTATGGATGCCGTTCGCGCCTGCCTTGACCAGCACCTGGCCTGCGCTGATCGCCAGGCTGCCCTGGCCGGCAACGCCGGTAAAGGCGGGCGACTGTAATTCGACCCAGGTCGAGCCGGCAGGGTTGCGCAGGAAGCCAGTGCGGTCGCGGACCGTGAACTCGCCGGCGGCGAGCGCCTGGAAGCCCAGCCGGAGCTGGACGTGGCTTCCCATGTAGGGAGCGCTGATCAGGACCGTCCGCACGATGGTTTGCTCGCCGTTGCCGGTTTGCTGGGGCTGGCCGGAGATCCCTGCGCACACGTCCTGGTTTGCCTGCAGCGTGGTCAGCGCCGTTCCGCCCAATGCGAGGCGGCCGGAGTCGAACCGGGGAGCGGGCGAGAATCGCCGCAGCAGCGCATAAGCGGCCGCGCGATGGGGAATGGTCATGGTGCCTTCGCCCGCGGGCTGCCAGGTGTATTCCTGCCCATCGCCCTGGACCAGCTTGCCGCCATTGCTGCCGGGGATGAGGCGCAGGGCCGTCGTGGAGCGGTCGCAAGTCGTCACCAGGATGTCCTGGCCCGTTTGCACGACGATGAGCGGGTTGACGTAAGTCTGCTGCAGGACGACTTCCCGTTCGTACCAGAGTCCCTGCAGGCTGGCGGCGTCGTGCGCCGTATTGTCGCCACCGCCGCAACCGGCAAGCAGGAGCAGGGCGCTGGTGCCGAGGATCGCTTTCATGTGCATCTGCTTCTCCATATGTATTGTTGAGCCCCGCAAGGGCTGGCGCATTCTACTGAAAATAGTTGGCTGAATTGTCATCTTTTGTCACGGCCGACGAGCCAGCCTCCGGGCCTCCTGGCCGGACTGGGCAGCGCCATCGGACGCCATCCGTGCGCGCACCCGGACGGAGCGCGGGCGCACCAAGTTGGTGCAAAGCAAGCAAGTTGTAGTACAACTACACGCATGCATACGCTCTTCTGTAGCTCAAATACAACGGCAAACGCGCTCACTCTATATAACAGCGCTACCTTCGTTAAATTAGCGTAGTTGCAAGAGACGCCCGTTGACAGTGCATCTAGTTTTAGTACAGAATTCTTGCTTGAACGTCTAAAAAAGCCGTTAAAACCAATCCCGTGTCGTGGCTCTGCAGCTGTCTTCGGGAAACCATGTTGTTTTATCTGAGGGGACAAATGAAATTCTTCGCCAACAAGCGCGCTGCGAACACGGCAACCCGTGCTTTCCAGCTGAGCCCGGTAGCAGCCGGCTGCGCCATCTTCCTGACTGCATTTGCCGGCAGCGCCTACGCGCAGCAGGCGACCGACACCACTGCCACGCCGGCCCCGACGGTCCAGACCGCCGATACGACCGCGGACACCACCAATAACACGCCGAACTCGGCCGTGACGACTGGCCAGGACGCCACCGTCAGCACCACCGCGACCCCGGTCCAGACCGTGCGCGTGACGGGCATCCGCCGCGGTATCGAAGCGGCGATCTCGATCAAGAAAAATTCCAGCTCGATCGTCGAAGCCATCTCGGCCGAAGACATCGGCAAGCTGCCGGACCAGAGCGTCGCCGATTCGATCTCGCGCCTGCCAGGCGTGTCGGCCCAGCGTGGCCGCAGCTCGGGCAAGTCCGCCGACATCTCGGTGCGCGGCCTGGCGCCAAGCTTCAACGGCACCCTGCTCAATGGCCGCGAAATGGCCTCGACCGGCAACGCCCGTTCGCCTGAGTTCGATCTGTTCCCGGCCGAACTGATGGGTTCCGTCGTCATCTACAAGACCCCGGACGCGAGCGTCATCGGCCAGGGCCTGGCCGCGACCATCGACCTGCGCACCGTGCAGCCGCTGGACTTCGGCAAGCGCACCGTCGCTGTCAGTTACAAGAAGAGCCGCCTCGGCGTCAAGCAGCGCGACGGCCTGCCGGAAGGCGACGGCGATCGCGCCACGCTGTCCTACATCGACCAGTTCGCGAACCGCACCATCGGTGTCGCCATCGGCCTGACCCGCTACGAAGAACTCGGCGGCGGCCAGTCGAAGTTCAATTCGTGGGGCGTCGCGGACGAGGTGTTCGTCCCTGGCGTGAAAGATAAAGTCAAACTCAAGGTGCCGAACGGCTTCGGTTACGACACCGAGCAGAACCTGCATAACCGCGACGGCGCCTTCGCCGCGTTCCAGTTCCGTCCAAACAAGAACTTCAAGTCGACCGTCGACCTGTTCTACTCGGCGGGCGAAACCGGCCTGAAGAAAACCGGTTTCGAAGCAGGCGTCGCCGGCAATGCCGGCGGCAAATACGAGCTGGATCACGTGCTGAGCAAGTCTACGGTAACCAATGGCGTCGCCACCAGCGGCACGATCAGCAACTGGAAGGGCGTCGTCCGTAACCACTACGAAGGCGCGGAAGACGACCTGAAGAGCGTCGGCTGGAGTAACGAACTGAAGATCGGCGGCTGGACCACGGGCGCCGACCTGACCTGGTCGAAGGCCACCAAGCTCGGTTCGCGTTACGAAACCACCGCCGGCACGCTGCCGAACCAGCAGGACACGCTCTCGTACACGGGCTTCAACGGCGCCAACGTCACCGAGGTGAAGTACACCCCGGGCCTGAACTACGCCGATCGCAGCGTCGCCGTCCTGACCGACACCATGGGCTGGTCCGGCGGCGCGTCCTCGCCTCAGGCCGGCTACCTCGGCCAGCCGTATGTCGAGGACGAAGTCAAGGCGATCCGCCTCTCCGCCAAGACGGGCGTCGAGTGGGGGCCAGTGGTTGCCACGACCTACGGCCTGAACTTCACCGCGCGCGACAAGTCGCGTGCCGGCCAGGACGGTCGCCTGATGATCATCGGCGGTAATCCGGCTGGTTCCGCCACCGTGCCGGGCAGCGGTGTGGCGCAGGCTGGCGCCTCGGGCTTCAATGTGGTGAGCTGGGATCCGCGCGGCTCGCTGGGATCGGTCTACGAACTGGCCCCGAAGGTCGACGCCGACATCCTCAACAAGTTCTGGGACGTGCAGGAACGCATCTCGACCGCCTATGTCATGGGCGACCTGGATGGCGAACTGTTCGGCCTGCCGTACCGCGGTAACGTCGGCGTGCAGGCTGTGCACACCGACCAGACCGGTAACGGCTACAAGGTCGACAGCGGCAATTGCAAGGGCAATACCCCGACAAGCTGCCCTGGTCAACGTGTCACCGGTGGCGACAAGTACTGGGATGTCCTGCCAAGCCTGAACATGTCGTTCGACCTGGGCAACGATCAGTTCCTGCGCGTGGGTGCCGCCAAGGTCGTGTCGCGCGCCAACCTGGACGACCTGCGCGCCGGTTCGAATGTCACGCTGGGTAATAATGCAGGTAAAAGCGTCCTGACAAGCACCTCGGGTACGCCAGACCTGAAGCCATTCCGCGCCAAGTCGCTTGACCTGTCGTACGAAAAATACTTCGGCAACAAGGGTTATGTGAGCGCCGCCGCTTTCTACAAGAAGCTCGACACCTACATCTTCCGCACGGCCCGCGACTTCGACTTCGCCGGCTTCATCACGCCGGAGACGAACCTGCCGGCGGGCGGCTCGACGATGGGCCGCTTCACCCAGCCGCAGAATGGCAGCGGCGGTAACATCCGTGGTTTCGAGCTGGCGGCGAACCTGCCGTTCTCGATGGTGTCGCCTTACCTGGACGGCTTCGGCATGCTGGTCAACCACTCGGACACGAAGAGCAGCATCGAATTGCCGCGTGAAGGCTTCGCGAACGTGACCGGCAGCGCGGCGACCATCCCGCTGCCTGGCCTGTCGCGCAAGGTCACCAACCTGCGCCTGTACTACGAGAAGCATGGCTTCCAGATTGCCGCCGCGGCGCGCAAGCGTTCGAGCTTCCTGGGCCAGGTGTCGGACTTCCAGGACAATGCGCAGCTGACCTTCATCAAGGGCGAGACCATCGTCGACCTGCAGGCCTCGTATGAGATCCAGCGCGGCTGGCTGAAGGGCGTGAGCCTGTTCGCCCAGGCACAGAACTGGAACAATGCACCGTTCCTGGAGTTCACCGAGGACGAAAATAACCCGAGCAACCGCGTCGACTATGGCCGTACCTACCACTTCGGCGCCAGCTACAAGTTCTAATCATTTGAGCTGAAGCTGAACTGCGGTAAAGTAACGACCCCTGCCGGGCTTGCGCCTGACAGGGGTCGTTTTTTTGACCCCCGGGCGAATACACATATGCAGAACGAACCACTCAAGGACATCGTCATCGTCGGCGGCGGCACCGCCGGCTGGATGACGGCCGCCGCACTCTCGACCATCCTCAACGGCCGCTACAACATCCGCCTCGTCGAGTCGGACGAGATCGGCATCGTCGGCGTGGGCGAGGCCACCATCCCGATGATCCAGCGCTTCAACCGCGTGCTCGGCATCGACGAAGCCGAATTCATGCGCGCGACCCAGGGCAGCTTCAAGCTCGGCGTCGAGTTCGTGAACTGGGGCAAGCTGGGCGAGCGCTACACGCACGGCTTCGGACGCATCGGCCAGGACCTGGCCACGGTGCCGTTCGAGCAGTACTGGCAAAAGATGCGCCGCCTCGGCAAGGCCGCGCCGCTGGAAGAGTATTCGATCACGCGCATGGCGGCGAAAGCCGGCAAGTTCATGCCGCCGCGCCACGACGTGCCGAATTCGCCGCTGCGCGACATCGCCTACGCCTACCATTTCGACGCCAGCCTGTATGCGCGCTTCCTGCGCAAGCTCGCCGAGTCGCGCGGCGCGATCCGCATCGAGGGCAAAATCCTGCGCGCCACCCAGCGCGCGGGCGACGGCTACATCGATGCGGTCGAGCTGGAGAACGGCACCCGCGTCAGCGGCGAGCTGTTCATCGACTGCTCGGGCTTCCGCGGCCTGCTGATCGAGCAGACCCTGCAAACCGGGTACGAGGACTGGAGCGGCTGGCTGCCGGCCGACCGCGCGCTCGCCGTGCCATGCGAATCGGTGGCGGCGATGACGCCGTTCACCCGCGCCACCGCGCACAAGTCGGGCTGGCAGTGGCGCATCCCGCTGCAGCACCGCACCGGCAACGGCCACGTCTACTGCAGCCGTTACATCAGCGACGACGAGGCGGCGAGCACCCTGCTGGCCAACCTGGACGGCAAGGCGCTGGCGGACCCGCGCCTGATCAAGTTCCAGACCGGCATGCGCAAGCAGGCCTGGAACCGCAACGTGGTGGCCATCGGCCTGGCCGGCGGCTTCCTCGAACCGATCGAATCGACCAGCATCCACCTGATCCAGTCGGCGCTCCAGCGGCTGATCGACTACTTCCCGGACAGCGGCTTCGACGAGGTAGAGCGCAACGAGTTCAACCGCCAGTCGCGCTTCGAGTACGAGCGCATCCGCGACTTCATCGTGCTGCACTACCACCTGAACCAGCGTACCGATTCCGAATACTGGCTGGCCTGCGCCAACATGGCCATCCCGGAGACGCTGCGCCAGAAGATGGACCTGTACCGCGCGCGCGGGAAGGTGGTCCGGGTCGACAACGAACTGTTTTCGGAAGTCGGCTGGACCCAGGTGTTCGAAGGGCAGAACATGCCGGTCGAGGGTTATCACCCGCTGGTGGACGCGCAGTCCGAGGCCGACATCGTCGAGTACCTCGACAGCGTGCGCGGGGTGATCGCCAAGTGCGTGGCCGTGATGCCGTCGCACGAGGAGTACATCGCGCGCCACTGCGCGGCGCGCAAAATCTAGACCTGAACTTTCCTGCAAGCAGCCTCATGTGCTTGGCGCATGGGGCTGCTTTTCTTTTGTTAGCCCCCATTTTTCAAATTGTGCCCGCCCGTTCCCGACGAGGGAGTAAACTGGCGGTTTAGTATCGTTATCCGAAAGTCATCCATGTCAGACACCCCCATCCCATCGTTTTCCGACCTGAACCTCCCTGCGCCCATCCTCAAGGCGCTCAAGGACGTCGGCTACGAAGCACCGTCGCCGATCCAGGCCGCCACCATTCCCCTGCTGATGGAAGGACGCGACGTGCTGGGACAGGCGCAGACCGGTACCGGCAAGACCGCCGCATTCGCGCTGCCGGTGCTGTCGCGCATCGACACCAAGCAGACCGCGCCGCAGGCGCTGGTGCTGGCGCCGACGCGCGAGCTGGCGATCCAGGTCGCTGAAGCCTTCCAGACCTACGCCACGCACATGAAGAACTTCGCCGTGCTGCCGATCTACGGCGGCCAGAGCTACGGCCCGCAGCTGCAGGCCCTGCGCCGCGGCGTGCAGGTCATCGTCGGCACTCCGGGCCGCGTGATCGACCACATGCAAAAAGGCTCGCTCGACCTGTCGCAGCTGAAAACGCTGGTCCTCGACGAAGCCGACGAAATGCTGCGCATGGGCTTCATCGACGACGTCGAGCAGATCCTGCAGCAGATCCCGAACGAGCGCCAGATCGCGCTGTTCTCGGCCACCATGCCGCCGGCGATCAAGCGCATCGCCAAAACTTACCTGCGCGATCCTGCCGAAGTAACGGTGGCCGCGAAAACCGGCACCGCCGACAACATCACCCAGCGCTACTGGCTGGTGTCGGGCATGCAGAAGCTGGAGGCGCTGACCCGCATCCTGGAAGCCGAGCCCTTCGACGGCATGATCATCTTCGCTCGCACCAAGCTCGGCACCGAAGAGCTGGCAAGCAAGCTGCAGGCACGTGGCTTCGCGGCCGCCGCCATCAATGGCGACATCGCCCAGGTGCAGCGCGAGCGCACCATCGAGCAGCTGAAGAACGGCAAGATCGACATCCTGGTTGCCACCGACGTCGCCGCCCGCGGCCTCGACGTCGAGCGCATCAGCCACGTCATCAACTACGACGTGCCGTCGGACCCGGAAAGCTACACCCACCGCATCGGCCGCACCGGCCGCGCGGGCCGCAGCGGCGACGCGATCCTGTTCATCACGCCGCGCGAGCGCAACCTCCTGAAAGCCATCGAGCGCGCCACGCGCCAGCCGGTTTCGCAGCTGACGCTGCCGACCATCAAGGCCGTCAACGACGTGCGCATCGCCAAGTTCAAGGAGCAGATCACCGAAACGCTGGCCGCCGGCGGCCTGGACCAGTTCCGCTCGCTGATCGAGGAGTATGAGCAGGAGCAGAACGTGCCGGCGGTCGACATCGCCGCCGCGCTGGCAAAGCTGGGCCGCGGCGAAGTGCCGCTGCTGCTGGAAAAGCCGGACCGCGAGCCGAAGGCGGCGACCTGGGAAGATCGCCCGGCGCGCACCGACTTCGTCGAACGCCTGCCGCGCCCCTCGCGCGAGGATGCCAGCAGTTGGGAAGACCGCGCCCCGCGTGCGCCACGTGAAGCAGGTTTCAAGAAGGAGCGCGTGATGCGCGCACCGGAAGACGGCATGGCGACCTTCCGCATCGAAGTGGGCCACACGAACGGCGTCAAGCCGGGCAACATCGTCGGTGCGATCGCCAACGAGGCCAACATCGACTCGAAGGTGATCGGCCGCATCGAGATCTATGACGACTACAGCACGCTCGACCTGCCGGCCGACCTGCCGAAGGACCTGCTCGACCACCTGAAGACGGTATGGGTGGCTGGCCAGCAGCTCAACATCACGCGCGACGGCGAAACGCCGCCGCCGAAGAAGGCGGGCGCCCCGAAGAAATCCTTCGGCGCCGAGCGTGGCGCGATGGGCAAGCCGGGGTACAAGTCGGACAAGCCGTCGTACACCAAGAAGCCGCGTACGACTTGATATGCGTAGGGTGGACGGCTTTGCCGTCCACGCGTTCAACCGGCGGTCAAAATAACCCGACTGTTCCAAGGTAAGACCGCGTGGGCTCAAGAGCCTACGCCGGCCGCGCCCCCCCTACGTTACTGCGCAAACATCCACAACAGCGCCTCGCGCAACTCCGCGCTCCAGAACCCCTCGTTGTGCCCGGCCCCGGGCACGATCTTCAGAACCGTACCCGCCTCGGGGTGTCCGCCCTGGCGCACGACACCCGCCATGCGCTGCGCGTCCGGCACCTGGGAGTCGCCTTCCTTCTCGCCCACCAGCAGGTAGACCCTCGCATCCTTCGGCAGCGGGTGCTGCGCCATGAAGTCGAACGAAGGCGCAGCCGTCCAGTAGGCGGGCGAAAACACGCCGGCCTTGCTGAATACCTGCGGATACTGGGCGATCGCATAATGCGAGGCCAGGCCGCCCATCGAGCTGCCCATGATGGCCGTGTGGGCGCGGCCGGGCAGGGTGCGGTAGCTGCTGTCGATGAGCGGCTTGACGGTCTTGACAATGAAGTCCGTGTATTGCCGTCCCTCGGCCGCGCCGAAGCGGGCGCTGTCCCAGGCGCTCAGCTCCGTGATGCGCTTGTCGGCGCCGTTGTCGATGCCGACCACGATCAGCTCCAGCCTGCCTTCGCGCGACAGGGCGTCGAGCGTTTCGTCGGCCTTCCATTCGCCGGCAAAGGCGGTGGCGTCGTCGAACAGGTTCTGGGCGTCGTGCATGTACAGCACCGGGTAGCGCTTGCTCGACGTGGCATAGCCAGGGGGCAGGTAGAGGCGCACCTGGCGCTTGCGGTTCAGGCCGGGCATGTCGAGTTCGGGGAGCAGGCGCACGCCGGGCAGGGCGGTCGAGGCCTTGGGCGGTGCCGGGATGTTGTCTGCGGCCAGCGCGGGCGCGGACAGCACCGTCGCGAGAGCAAGCGGGAAGAGGGTGCGGATCGATGGCATGGCCATTTCTCCCGCCTCAGTGCGAAGCGGCCAATGCGGGCGCAGGCGACGCGACTGCCTTGTCCTCGCGCACGAGCAGCCACAGCACACTCGACACCGCCAGGCAGCCGCCGCAAATCATGAACAGCACGCTTTTATCGAGCGCGTCTTTCAAAACATAGCCGACCACGGTGGTAGCCAGCTGCGGCAGCACCACCGACAGGTTGAACAGCCCCATGAAATACCCCATGCGGCGCTTGTCTACCTTTTCGCTCATGATGGCAAATGGCAGGCTGACCACCGCCGCCCAGCCAATGCCGACCAACGCCATCAGGACGTACAGCATGCCTGGGGTGCGCGCGAACAGGGCAATGGCGAAATAAGCCAGCGCCATGATGCCGATGCAGGTCGCTTGGGTGCGCACGCGCCCGATGCGCGCGGCGACGGGCGCGAGCACCAGCGCCGGCAGCAGGAAGCCGACCACGTTCATGGTCGCGAACGAGATGGCGATCACATGGCCCGACTGCGCCGCCGCTTGTTCGGTTGTCGCGCCGGGCGTGACCACATGCTGCTGGATGAAGGAGATGATGTAGACGAACATCGACTGCACGCCGAACCAGGTGAAGGCGTGCGCGCTCCACAGGCGCCATAGCTGGCCCCAGTCGGACCGGTCCGCCGCTGCGGTGGTCGCGGCCACCGGCTCGGCTGCCTGCTTCGACGGAGTCAGTTCGCGCGGCTCGTCGATCAGGAACACCGGCAGCACGGAGAAGGCCAGCACGATGATCACGCCCACGGAAATGAGCGCATAGTTGTCGATGAAGGCGCCGATCAGGTAAGCCATCACGCCCCAGAAGCCGGAAATCGTCTGCATCCAGGTATAGCCGCGCGTGCGCGCGTCGCCGTCGGGCGTGACGTCCGCGATCAGCGAGCGGGTCGGGTTGAAGCTGATGTTGATCGATAAATCGAGCGTCAGGGCGATGATCACCGCCACCACCAGCAGGTTGCCGATGCCGAGCAGATCCGCGACGAGCTCGATGCGAGGCAGCAGGAACACCGAGAGGGCCGCCAGCACGCCGCCGATCAGGATGAAGGGCCGCCGGCGGCCGCCCCAGAACCAGGTCTTGTCGCTGATGAAACCGATGATCACTTGGCCAAGGATGCCGGCGAGCGGTCCCGCCGCCCAGACGATGCCGATCTCGTGGATGTCGAGCTTGTATTTGGTGCTCAGCAGCCAGCTGAGCGCGGAAATCTGGATGCATAGCGCGAAGCCCATTGCCGTCGCGGGCAGGCTGGTCAACGCGTAAAAGGGTTTGCTCAGCCGGCGCTGCATGTCGAGCATGATGTCTCCGTATAGTTTGTGTTATTTGACTACAAATGCCGTTCAAGCAATTGTATGCGTCGTGATTCTACCCTGTCCGTCTCCGATTGACACCCGGAAAACCCCATGTTATTTTGCTACAAATTCATCCTGCAACAGCCCGTCCTCATGGCCTTTCGGACGGGGACGCTCCCCCAGCCACTTTCCCGGTCCTGCGCTCGCAAGCAGGGTCGATAGCGGCACGTGGCGCGTTCGCCACACATACAGAGTCCGGTATGAATCCGGGCCGATTGGGGACAACAATGGAAGTACAAGCCAAAGCCGACATGCACACCAGGGCGCATAAACCGCGCCTGTCGTTCTGGCAGCTGTGGAACATGAGTTTCGGCTTCTTCGGCATCCAGTTCGGCTTTGCGCTGCAAAACGCCAACACCAGCCGTATCTTTTCGACCCTCGGCGCCAACCCGGACGACCTGGCCCTGTTCTGGCTGGCCGCACCGGTCACGGGCTTGCTGGTGCAGCCGATCGTCGGCTACCTGAGCGACAACACCTGGCACCCGAAGTGGGGCCGTCGCCGTCCGTTCTTCTTCATCGGTGCGATCCTGGCCGCGATTGCGATGTTCCTGATGCCGAATTCCTCGGCGCTGTGGATGGCGGTCGCCGTGTTGTGGATGATGGATGCAGCCATCAACGTGTCGATGGAGCCGTTCCGCGCCTTCGTGGGCGACAAGCTCGATGTTTCGCAGCAGACCGCCGGCTACGCGATGCAGACCTTCTTCATCGGCTGCGGCGCGGTGATCGCGTCCCTGCTGCCGACGATCTTCACCAGCATGGGCGTGTCGAACGTGCCGGTCGACGGCAGCATCCCGGAAACCGTGCGTTATTCGTTCTACGCCGGCGCCCTGGTATTCATGCTGGCCGTGAGCTGGACCGTGTTCACCGCCGACGAACTGCCGCCGGCCGACCTCGCCGCTTTTGAGCGCGAGCGCAAGCATGCACGCAACCTGAAAGTGGCCTTCCTCGAAATCATGGGCGGCTTCGGCAAGATGCCGAAGACCATGGTGCAGCTCGCGTTCGTGCAGTTCTTCACCTGGATCGCGCTGTTCGCGATGTGGATCTACACCGGCAGCGCGATTGCCGATTCGGTCTACGGCACCCGCGACGCCCAGTCGGCCGCCTACCAGGACGCCGGCAACTGGGTCGGCATCATGTTCGCGGTGTACAGCGGCGTGTCGGCGCTGGCCGCCTTCATCCTGCCGGTGTTCGCCCGCGCCACCAGCCGCAAGGTGGTCCACGCGACCTGCCTGGCCATCGGCGGCGCCAGCCTGGCGAGCATCGCCCTGATCGACAGCAAAGAGATGCTGATGCTGCCGATGATCGGCGTCGGCATTGCATGGGCCAGTATTCTCACCATGCCGTACGCGATCCTCGCAGGTTCGCTGCCGGCCAGGCGCATGGGTTATTTCATGGGCCTGTTTAACTTCTTCGTCGTCATTCCGCAGATCGTCAGCGGCCTGCTGCTCGGCTTCGTCACCCGCGAATTCTTCAATGGCCACACGGTGCAGACCCTGGCCCTGGGCGGCGCCTGCATGGGCGTGGCTGCGCTGCTGACGCTGGCGGTGACGGACAAGGCGCGCGACTAAGGGCAGCCTTGCCCCTGCGCGCCAATGATGTTCGCTCCTGTCGTATAGTAACGTTTTATCAACAAACGAACGCATACTCAGGAGCGAAGCATGACGATTCAGACAGTGGCGACGAAGCCATTCGCCGGGCAACGCCCTGGCACCTCGGGCCTGCGCAAGAAGGTGACCGAATTCCAGCAACCGGGCTACCTCGAGAACTTCGTCGAAGCGATTTTCCAGACCCTCGGCGACCTGAGCGGGCGTACCCTGGTGCTCGGGGGCGACGGGCGCTTCTTCAACCGCAGCGCGATCCAGACCATCCTGCGCATGGCCGCCGCTCACGGCGTGGCGCGCATGCTGGTGGGCCGCGGCGGCATCCTGTCGACGCCTGCAGTGAGCTGCGTGATCCGCAAGCGGGCCGCTTTTGGGGGCATCGTGCTCTCGGCCAGCCATAACCCGGGCGGCCCGGACGGCGACTTCGGCATCAAGTACAACATCGACAACGGCGGCCCGGCCCCGGAAAAGATCACCGAAGCCATCTTCGCGAATACCCAAAGCGCCCAGGCGATGTCCAGCTACCGCATCAGCGACGCGCCGCCGGTGGACCTGGATACCATCGGCATGAGCACCCTGGAGCACATGCAGGTCGAAGTGATCGACCCGGTGGCAGACTACGCGGAACTGATGGGCCGCCTGTTCGACTTCGACGCAATCCGCGCCCTGTTCGCGCGCGGCTTTACGATGAAATTCGACGGCATGAGCGCCGTCTCCGGCCCCTACGCGAAGGCGATCCTCGAAGGCATGCTGGGGGCGCCGGCCGGCACGGTGATGAACGGCGAACCGCTGGAAGACTTCGGCGGCCACCATCCCGACCCGAACCCGGTCAACGCCGCAGAATTGATCGCACTGATGTCCGGGGCTGGCGCGCCCGACTTCGGTGCAGCATCGGACGGCGACGCCGACCGCAACATGATCGTCGGCCGCAGCATCGCGGTCACCCCCTCGGACAGCCTCGCCATCATCGCCGCCAATGCGACGCTCGCTCCCGGCTATGCCGGCGGCATCAAGGGCATCGCCCGCTCGATGCCGACCTCAGGAGCGGCTGACCGCGTCGCCAAGGCGCTCGACATTCCCTGCTTCGAGACCCCGACCGGCTGGAAATACTTCGGCAACCTGATGGACGCCGGCCTGGTCACGCTCTGCGGCGAGGAGAGCTATGGCACCGGTTCCGATCACGTGCGCGAGAAGGACGGGCTGTGGGCCGTGCTGTTCTGGCTGAACATGCTGGCTGCCACCGGCAAATCGGTCGAGCAGTTGGTCGGCGAGCACTGGGCGCGCTTCGGGCGCAACTATTATTCGCGCCACGACTACGAAGCCGTGGACGCCGCGGCCGCGGACACCATGATGGCCGCGCTGCGTGAAAAGCTGCCGACCCTCGCTGGCCAGGTGCTGGGCGAATTCCGCGTGGCGCAGGCCGACGATTTCGTCTACACCGATCCGGTCGACGGCTCGGTCGCTTCGCGCCAGGGCGTGCGCATCATCATGACCGATGGTTCGCGCATCGTGTTCCGTTTGTCCGGCACCGGCACCGAGGGCGCCACCGTCCGCGTCTACCTCGAACGCTACGAGGCCGATCCGGCGCGCCATGCGCAGGACACGCAACAGGCCTTGTCCGGCCTGGCGGCGATCGCCGACGATGTGTCCGGGCTGCGCCAGCGCACCGGTCGCCAGACGCCGAGCGTGGTCACCTGATTTTTCCAACCCCCTACTTACAGAACTCCATGAAACTGCCCGCACTTGCCGTCTCCCTGATGCTGAGCTTTGCGCCGGCCCACGCCGCCGCGCCCTGGAACGCTCCAGCCAAGCCCTTCGTGTGGGAGAACGCGACCGTCTACTTCCTGCTGACGGATCGCTTCAACAACGGCAACCCGGCCAACGACCTGGCCTACGGCCGGGCGAATGATGCGGCCAAGCTGCGCGGCTTCATGGGGGGTGACTTTGCCGGCATCACGGCCAGGATCAAGGAAGGGTATTTCACCGAGCTGGGCGTGACCGCGCTGTGGATCACGCCGCCCGTCGAGCAGATCCACGCCGCCACCGACGAAGGCACCGGCAAGAGCTATGGCTTCCACGGCTACTGGGCGCGCGACTTCACCGCCATCGACGCCAACCTCGGCACCGAGGAGGACTTCAAGACGCTGGTCGACACCGCGCACGCGCACGGCATCCGCGTGCTGCTGGACGTGGTGATGAACCACACGGGGCCCGTCACCGGGAGCGACCCGGTGTGGCCGGCGGACTGGGTGCGGACAGGCCCGACATGCACCTACAAGAACACGCGCACGACGATCGAGTGCACGCTGGTGAAGAACCTGCCGGACATCCTCACCGACAGCAATAAGGCCGTCGCGCTGCCGCCAATGCTGGTGGCCAAATGGAAGCGGGAAGGGCGCTACGAGCGCGAAGTGCAGGAACTCGACGCCTTCTTCAAGCGCACCGGCTACCCGCGCGCGCCGCGCTACTACCTGATGAAGTGGCACGCCGACTGGGTGCGCAAGTACGGCATCGACGGCTTCCGCGCCGACACGGTCAAGCATACCGAGCCTGGCCTGTGGAAGGACCTCAAAAAGGTGGCGAGCCAGGCCTTCGAGGACTGGAAGAAGGCCAATCCATCGAAGAAGCTGGGCGACCTGCCGTTTTATATGACGGCCGAAGTCTACGGCTACGAGATCAAGCACGGCCGTGCCTATGACCTCGGCGGCAAGACGGTCGACTACCCGGCGCAAGGCTTCGACAGCGTGATCAACTTCGCGATCAAGCGCGATGCCGTCGACAGCTATGAAAAGCTGTTCAGCGAATATTCGGTCGCCCTGCAGGGGCCGATGAAGGGATCGTCGGTCTTGAACTACCTGAGCTCCCATGATGACGGCGAGCCTTACGACGCGTCGCGCCAGCGCCCCTACGAGAGCGCCAACAAGCTGCTGCTGGCGCCGGGCGCCGCCCAGATCTACTACGGCGACGAGACCGCGCGCCTGCTGAACGTGAAGGGTGCGGAAGGCGACGCCAAGCTGCGCTCCTTCATGAACTGGGACGAACTGGCCTCGAACGCCCAGCGCGGCCTGAACCGCGTGCGCGACGTGCGCGAGCACTGGGCCAAGCTCGGCCTCTTCCGCCAGGCGCACCCGGCGGTGGGCGCCGGCGTGCACCGCATGATCCAGCACCATCCCTACGTTTTCAAGCGCACTTATGAAAAGGGCGATGTCGTCGACCGCGTCGTGGTCGCCCTCGACCTGCCGCAGGACAAGCCGACCGCCATACCCGTGACCGGCGTGTTCATGGACGGCCAGACCGTGCGCGACTGGTATTCGAATACGCGCGCGGTCGTCAAGGGCGGCAAGGTGCAGTTCGAGACGCGCAACAAGGTGGTGCTGATCGGGCAGGAGTGACACGTAGGGTGGGCGGCGTTACAGTCGCAGATGTTCACGCGCACGGGTGTAGCCGACCACCCTACGTCCCTGATGGCTCTGTCGCCTGCGTGACGGGAATATCGAAATGGAGCACGTCCTCGCGCACCCCGAGCTTGCTGTACAGCGCAATGGCGGGTTCATCCTCGGGCTGGGTATCGGCCTGCACGAAGATGACCCAGGCCCCGCGCGCGGCCGCGATTTCCTGGAGTGACCTGATCAGCGCAGTGGCGATGCCCCGTCGCCGATGCGTTGCCGCCACCGCCAGGTCGTAAATGTAGATCTCGCTGCGCTCCTGTTCGAACTTGCGCAGTTCATACGCACACAGGGCGCCGATCACGGCCGCGCCGTCGAACGCCGCCAGGGCGATGAAGCTGTCGCCACCGAGCAGCTTGCGCAAGTAGTCCGCGCCCGGCCGCTTCGATGTGTATGACACCGGATCGCCGAATGCCTCGGCAAAAAAGCTGAGCATCGCATCCATGAGACTGGCGTCAGTCGCCTGCAGTTGCCGGATGTTTTCTACGCCGTCGAGACCGTGCATGTCATTGACCCTCCTGACTGGAGACGGAATAGTGTATGACTTCCCGACGCTACGGTCATGAATCGGTCATGACAGTGTCACGGCTTAGTCATCTGGCAAGTTTAATCTTCGGTCACCTTAACCGTCCCGATACCTTGCCCGATGAATGTCACGCCGAAGTCCGACCGCTCCGCCCTGCGCCTGTCCTTGACCGCCATCGCAGCGGCTACCCTGTGCGCATCGATGGCCCACGCCGCCGACCCAGTCCCGGCAGCCGAGGCGCCGGTTGTCCAGGACACTACGCCACCCGGCGCCATTGCCACCGTCGAGATCTCGACCCGCAAGACACGTTCCTCGGTCGCCATGTCCGGCACTGAAATCCAGAAGGTGATGCCGGGCGTGAACCCGCTGAAGGCCCTGCAGGCGCTCCCGGGCGTCAGCTTCCAGACCGCCGACCCATGGGGCAACAACGAGCAGAACCTGTCACTGTTCGTGCACGGCTTTAACGGCCAGCAGCTCGGCTACACCATGGACGGCGTGCCGCTCGGCGACCAGCAGTATGGCAACTACAATGGCCTGGCGCCGCAGCGCGCCCTCACCAGCGAAAATGTAAGGAGCGTGGTGCTGTCGACCGGCGCCGGCGACCTCGGTACGCCATCGACCAGCAACCTGGGCGGCACGGTCGAGACCTATTCGAGCGATCCGCTGGCACGCCGCAACCTCAACCTCCAGCAGACCGTGGGCAGCCACAAGGCCAGCCGCAGCTTCGTGCGCTTCGATTCGGGCGACCTCGGCGGCGGCAATAGTCTGTACCTCTCGGCCCTGCACCACGAAGCCAAGGCCTGGGATTTCAATGGCCGCCAGAGCAACGACCAGGTCAACGCCAAGTTCGTCCACCAGGGCGAGAGCGGCAAGCTGACCATCTTCGCCAACTGGTCCGACAAGATCGAGCCGAACGAGGATTCGACCCTGCACCAGGCCGGCCTGGCCTCGCCCTACACGCGGCCTTTCCTGTACCCGGACTTCGCCGCCGCGCTGGCCTACCTCGACGCGAATGGCGCGCCGCCGGCGGCCGTGGGCGCGAACTTCCGCAATTATTACAGCGACGCCCAGCGCACCGACAAGCTGGCCTATGTGAAGTACGACGCTTACCTAGGAGACGACCTCACCTGGTCCAACCAGTACTACTTCCACCACAACGACGGCGTCGGGGTAGTGGCCGGCCCGATCAACCAGGCAGGCCTGCCGGCCCTGTTCCGGGCCTACTACCCGAACCAGAACCTGAAGTCGGTGTTCGGCAATTCCGGCTACGCGACCCGCACCACCGAGTACAAGATCAACCGGCAGGGCGCTACCTCGATCCTGCGCTGGGACCTGGGCGCGCACCGCCTCCAGGCTGGGCTGTGGTTCGAGCACAACAACTCGGGCGCCTACCGCCGCTGGTACGCGCTGGACGTGAACAACCCCAGCACCCCGTACCAGCGTCCGGCCAATCCCCTCATCACGCAGTACGGCAGCGACATCGACAACAAGGTCGTCCAGTTCCACCTGCAGGACGAGTGGAAGCTGACCCCTGCGTTCACAGTGCAGGGCGGTTTCAAGTCGAGCCTGCAGTTCGCGGAAGGGATCTTCCCGGTGCAGCAGCTGCCCGCAGCGCTCAGCGGTGGCTCGCAAGGCCTGCCGGAAGGGAAGATCACCACCAAAAAATGGTTCCTGCCGCAGGTGGGCGCGCGTTGGGACATCTCCAGTACCGATCAGCTGTTCGCCAACATCCAGAAGAACATGCGCCAGTTCGTGACCTACGGCGGCGGCGGCAATTCGCCGTGGAGCCTGTCGTCGCAGCCGGCGTTTGATTACTTCAAGGCGACCGCGAAACCGGAGACTTCGGTGACCTATGAGCTAGGCCTGCGCGATTCGCGCCAGCTCGATTTCGGCCCGCTGACCGCCTTCGACGGCCAGGTGACGCTGTACCACGTGGACTTCCGCGACCGCCAGCTGGCGATCAGCTCGAACCCGATCATCACGTCCTTCGCCGGCGGCACCACCATCCTGTCGAACGTGGGCAGCGTCAAAACCGACGGCGTCGATCTCGGCGCCACCTTGCACTTCGGCCGTCCGTTCTCGTTCTACAATGCGGTGTCCTATAACCGTTCCAGGTACCAGGACAGTTACCTGTCCGGCACCACCGTCGTCCCGACCGCCGGCAAGATCGTGCCCAACACGCCCGAATGGATGAACAAGTTCATCGCCACCTACAAGCCAGGCGCCGACATCGAAGTGCAGCTGCAGGGCGACTATGTGGGCAAGCGCTTCGCCACCTATACCAATGACCTGGGCGTGGGCAGCTATTTCCTGCTTGGGCTGAACGTGTCGGGCAAGGTGCCGTTCGCAACAAGCGTCCTGAAGAACCTGCGCTGGAGCGTCAACGTCACCAACCTGGCCGACCGCAAGGGCGTGCTGCAGCCAAACGTGGGCCAGGCCAGCGGCAGCTACGCAACTTATCCAATCCCGCCGCGCATGGGCTTTGTCACCCTGAAGGCGGACATCTGATGACGCTCCTCATGCCCGCGAACCGGTCGCGCCGGCGCCTCGTGCAGGGGCTGGGCGGCGCCCTGGCGCTGGCGGCCTTGCCCGGCCTGGCCCGGGCGCAGCCGACGAGGAGCCTCCATCCCGGCGCGGTGCCGACGCTCTACGCCCACCGTGGCGCCAGCGCCCTGTTTCCCGAGCATACGCTGGCCGCCTATGCAAAGGCGATCCAGGATGGCGCCGATTTCGTCGAGCCCGACCTGGTCTGCACGAAGGATGGAGTGCTGGTGGCGCGCCACGAGAACCTTATTGCCGACACCACCGACGTTGCCAGCCGCGCCGAATTTGCGGGCCGTAAGACCCGCAAGACCATCGACGGCGAGGCGCACGAGGGCTGGTTCGTCTCGGACTTTACCCTGGCCGAACTGAAGACATTGCGCGCCGTCGAGCGCCTGCCGAAGATGCGTGGCAGCGGCCACGACGGCCAGTTCCAGGTCGTCAGCCTCGAAGAAATCATCGATTTCGTGGCGGCCGAGGCGGCGGCGCGCGGACGCGTCATCGGCCTGATCCCCGAGCTGAAGCATTCGACCTGGTTTGCCGCAGCCGGCCTGGCGCTGGAAGAGCGCCTGGTGTCGACCCTGAACGCGCATGCCTATACGCGGCGCGCCCCGGTTACCGTGCAGTCCTTCGAGACGGCGAACCTGAAGGGGCTGAGGAAACAGTTGGGCCGTTCCACGCATATCCGCCTGGCGCAGCTGGTCGTCGCCGGCGGGCGTTACGACGCGGTGCGCCCGGCCGACGTGGCCTTATCGGGCGGCAGCCTGACCTATGGCGAGATCGTGTCGACACGCGGCCTGCGCGACATGGCGCTGTACGCCGACGTGGTAGCGCCGGTCAACCGCGCCGTGATCCCGCTGGGGCAGGGCGACCGTTTGGCCGAGCCGACCACGCTGGTGGCGGACGCGCACCGGGCGGGCTTGCCAGTGGTCGCCTGGACCTTCCGTCCCGAGAATGCCTTCCTGGCCGCGGACTTTCGCAATGGCGCGGGCCCCAACGCACGCAACGAAGCCGGGTCGATCGCCGAGATGAGGCGCTACCTCGATACCGGGATCGACGGTTTGTTCTCCGACGATACGGCGCTGGCACGCAGGGCCATCGATGGCTGAGACGCAATCGGGGAACGGCTTTCTTTATTCTCGACTAGACTTTGCATATTCGATCACTTGAGATTGCCATGACGCCCGCCATCACCTTTCGTTTCGCTTCGGTCATTGCCCTTTCCCTGGCCACCTTATCCGCTACACAAGCCGCCGACGAACCGGTCTACGGCCCGGAACTCGAAGGTTTCAGCTATCCGGCGCCCGTAAAACAGTTCAACTTCACCTCGCAGCGCGCAAAACTGCACATGGCCTACATGGACATCGCGCCCACAGGCAAGGCCAACGGCCGCACCGTCGTCCTCCTGCACGGCAAGAACTTCTGCGGCGCAACCTGGGACGGGAGCATGAAGGCCCTGGCAGGCGCCGGCTATCGCGTCGTGGTGCCGGACCAGGTCGGCTTCTGCAAATCGAGCAAGCCCGAACACTACCAGTACACCTTCCAGCAACTGGCCGAGAACACGCGCGCGCTGCTTGACTCCATTGGCGTGAAGGGACCGGTCACGATGATGGGCCACTCGACCGGCGGCATGCTCGCCGTGCGCTATGGCCTGATGTTCCCGCAGCAGACCGAGCAGCTGGTGCTGGTCAACCCGATCGGGCTGGAAGACTGGAAGGCGCTGGGCGTGCCCTCGCTCGGTGTCGATAAATGGTACCAGCGCGAGCTGCAGACCACGGCCGAGCGCATCCGCAACTATGAAAAATCGACCTATTACGTCAACCAGTGGAAGCCGGAATACGAGCCGCCGGTGCAGATGCTGGCCGGCATGTACCGCGGCCCCGGCAAGGAAATCGTCGCCTGGAATTCGGCGCTGCTGTACGACATGATCTATACGCAGCCGGTGGTCTATGAATTCCCGCTCTTGACCATGCCGACGCTGCTGCTGATCGGCCTGAAGGACACGACGGCAATCGGCAAGGATGCGGCGCCAGAGGCCTTGCGGCCGAAGCTGGGCAATTATCCCGAGCTGGCGCAGAAAACCGTCAAGGCGATCCCGAAGGCGACGCTTGTGAGCTTCCCGGAGATGGGCCACGCGCCGCAGATGCAGGATCCGAAGGCCTTCCATGCGGCCCTCCTGAACGGATTGAAGGCGGGAAGGTGAGAAGGCCGGTCTGGTAACAATCAAACAATGCTATCCTACGCGGCTCCAGACGTATCTCAGCCGTAAATCCAGCCGTAAAGCAGCGCGATGATCACCGAACCAGAAATCGAACAAAAAAACAGCCGTGCCTCCTATGCCGACGGTCCGCGCCTCCTTGCCGACATCGGCGCCACCCATGCCAGGTTAGCGCTCGAGACGGCGCCCGGCGTGCTGCGCCAGACTGCAGTGCTGCGTTGCGACGACTACAGCGGCATCGTGCCGCTGCTCAACACCTATCTTGCGCAGCACGGCAGCGAGCGCATCACGCACGCGGCCTTTGCCATGGCCAACCCGATCAGCGGCGACCTGGTGCGCATGACCAACCGCGACTGGCAGTTCTCGACCGACGAAGTGCGCCGGACGATGGGCTGGTCCACGCTCCTGATCGTGAACGACTTCACCGCGCTGGCGATGGCGCTGCCTACTTTTGGCGCCGGCGATGTGCTGCAAATCGGCGAAGGCAAGCCGCAGCCGCACGCGGTGGCGGGCGTGCTCGGGGCCGGCACGGGTCTCGGCGTGTCGGGGGTGATCCCGACCGCGGACGGTTTCGTCACCTTGGGGAGCGAAGGCGGGCACGTGAATTTCGCCCCGGGCGACGAGCGCGAGTTCGCCATCCTGCAGTACGCATGGCGCGAGTGGCCGCACGTGTCGAACGAACGCATCCTGTCCGGGCCGGGCATGGAACTGGTGTACCGGGCGCTGGCGGAGAAGAATGGCGTACAGGCCCCGGCCCGCAATGCGGCCGAGATCGTCAGCAGCGCGCTCGAACAAAACGATCCGCTCTGCCTGGAGGTGCTGGAATGCTTCGCCGGCATGCTCGGCGGCGCGGCCGCAAACCTGGCGCTGACGCTCGGTGCCTTCGGCGGCATTTTCATTGGCGGCGGCATTGTGCCGCGCATCGCGCAATGGTTCGCCACGTCGCCATTTCGCGCGCGCTTCGAGGCGAAAGGGCGCTTTTCCGAATACCTGGCCCAGATCCCGACCTACGTCATCATGACGCCGAACCCGGCGCTGCGCGGCGTCTCGACCATCCTCTCGGAACACCTGCGCGGGCGCAGCGGCGCCAATACGCTCATGGAGCGCGTGCAGCACCTGCAGCACGAGTTGTCGCCGGCCGAGCAGCGCGTCGCCGCGCTCGTGCTCGAGCATCCGAGGAAAGTCTTGTCCGAGCCGATCGCGGAAATCGCGCGCCTGGCCGATGTCAGCCAGCCGACCGTGATCCGCTTCTGCCGCTCGCTCGGCTTCCAGGGACTGGCCGAATTCAAGCTCAAATTCGCCGGCAGCCTGACCGGCTCGATTCCCGTGCGCCACAGCCAGGTGCGCATGAGCGACAGCACCCATGACTTGTCGGCCAAGGTGATCGACAACACGGTGTCGGCAATCCTGAAATTCCGCGACGGCCTGGACGTGCATGCGATCGACCGCGCCATTGCGCTCCTGCGCAGTGCCAACAAGGTCGAGTTCTACGCGATGGGCAATGCGCGCGTGGTGGCCCTCGACGGCCAGCATAAATTCTTCCGCTTCCGCATCCCGACCACCGCGCACGGCGACGCCCACCTGTTCCAGCTGGCCGCCGAACTGCTGAAACCGAACGACGTGGTGATCGCCATTTCGACGGCGGGGCAGGCGCCGGAACTGTTGTCGGCGGTGGACGCCGCGCGCGCCGCCGGCGCCAGCGTCATTGCGATTACGAGCAGCAAGTCGGCGCTGGCGAAAAAGGCGCACGTGTGCCTCGCGGTCGACCACACCGAGGACAGCACGACCTTCCTGTCGATGATTTCGCGCATCCTGCAGCTGCTGCTGATCGATATCATGGCGGTCGGGATCTCGCTGGGCAGCCAGGCCGACCAGGATGGCGACATCGAGCGGCGCAAGCTGCTCATTTCGCACCTGGACGTGTAATTATCTGGCAAGATGTCCTGCGGTGCCGGCTCGCAGTGCTGCCGGTCTTCAGCGCATGATCCCCTTGTAATCCTCACTTCCTGGTGACTATCATGTCAGTCGACAACAACGCCGTGAGCCTGGCCGGTAAGGCGCTCACCCATTCCTGCCATGCCTGTGCCTTTTTCCACACCAAGGAAGAAGAGTACCGGGTGCTCATGCCTTTCATCCTGGAAGGTTTCGAGAGGGGAGACCGGGCCTTCCACATCGTCGACCCCGAGCAGCGTGCCGCCCACCTGGCCCGTATGGAGCAGGCAGGCATCGATACGGCCGCGGCCGAAGCGCAGGGGCAGCTCGAAGTGCTCAACTGGCGCGAAACCTACCTCAAGGATGGCCGTTTCGACCAGCACCTCATGATCGAGACCCTGCTGAAAATGATCGCGCCGGGAAATGCGCCTCCGGGGAAAATATCGCGCAATATCGCGAATATGGAGTGGGCGCTGGAAGACCGGCCCGGCGTGCACGATATCGTCGAGTACGAGGCGCGCCTGAACCATGCGCTGCCGGAACGGCATGATCCGGTCGTCTGTACCTACGACCTGTCCCAGTTCGATGCCACCGCCGTAATCGACATCATGCGCACGCATCCGATGGTGATCATCGGCGGCATCCTCCAGGAAAATCCGTTCTATGTCCCGGCCGAGCAAATGCTGCAGGAAATCGAGGCACGGAAAGCTGCGGGCAGTAACCAGCCTGGCCCGCGTGTGTGAATGCAGTGACCGGCCTACAGGTTCCGGGACAGGAGAGTTCCGAGGTCGAGTGCCTGCGGCGCGCCATGCGCGACCTCGTCGCGCTCTCGACCCTGCCGGCGATCTGGGGCGAGCTTGGTCTCGATGGCATCGTCGACAGCCTGGCGAGCGTGATCCTGTCGATGCTCGACCTCGACCTGGCCTATGTCCGGTTATCGGACAGCGCCGACGCCGCGATCGACGCAATCGATGCCGTTCGCAGCAAGCGGCAGGATGCCGCCAGCCTGTTCCTGCCTGCAGCGCGCTGCGCACTGGACAGCTTGTCGAGCCCCTCCGCTGCGCACGCGCCAGCAACCATTCCCCATCCTGAGGGCGGACAGCCGCTGCGCGTGAGCGTCGTGCGCTTTGGTATCGGGCGCGACATCGGCGCGATGGTGGTCGGTTCCCAACGCCCCGACTTTCCATCCGAGCATGAGCGCCTGTTGCTGGGAGTGGCGGCCAACCAGGCTGCCGTGGTATTGCAGCGCCGCCTGGCCGAGCAGGCGCTCGTGCGCAGCAAGTCGCGCTTTCTCGACCTTGCGGAGGCGGCCCCCGCGCTCCTCTGGGTAACCGAGCCGGACGGCACCTGCTCCTTCCTGTCGCGCGGCTGGTATGAATTCACCGGGCAAGGCGATGAAGAAGGCCTTGGCTTCGGCTGGCTGACGGCGATTCATCCGGAGGATCGGCAAGGGGCGAGCCAGGCCTTCCTGGAAGCGAATGAACAAAAGAAGGAATACAGCCTGGAGCACAGGCTCTTGCATGCGGACGGCAGCTATCGCTGGGTGATCGACATGGGCCGCCCCAGGTTCTCGCCGGCCGGCGACTTCCGTGGATTCGTCGGCAATGTCCTCGACATCAGCGACCGCAAGCAGGCAGAGCAGGCGCTGCGCGAGACGCAGGAGGCGCTCTCCGCCATGTTCGAAGCCCTGCCGGTCGGTGTCGCTGTTGTTGACCAGCAGGGCAAGTTCCTGCTCTCGAACCAGGAAATGCACCGTTACCTGCCCACCGCGATCCTGCCGTCGCTGGACGACGCGCGCCATGACCGGTGGCGGGCTTTCGATGCCGACGGCAGCCCGTATGCGCGCGAGGACTTTCCGGGTGCGCGGGCCTTGCGCGGCGAACGGGTCGTGCCCGGCATCGAAATGCTGTACACGAACGACGACGGCGCCGACGTCTGGACCCAGGTGGCAGCCGTGCCGCTGGCGGGCAGCGACGGTGCGCCCAGGGGGCAGGTTGTCGTTGCCACGAACATCGATGCCTTCAAACGTACCGAAGCGGCGCTGCGCCAGTCCGAGGCACGGCAGGGCGCGCTGCTCGACGAGGTCACCAGGTCGAACAAGAACCTGAGCGAGTTCCTGGCGGTCCTGGCGCATGAATTGCGTAATCCGCTGGCGCCGATCGTGACCGGCCTGGAAGTCATGCGCATGCGCCCCGACAGCAGGGAAACCGTGTCGAGCGTGCGCGGCATCATCGAGCGCCAGGCGAAACAGTTGTCGCACCTGATCGACGACCTGCTCGACATCGCCCGCGTCACCAACGGCAAGGTCGACATCAAGAGGGAAGCGGTCGACCTGAAGTCGATCGTGTCGAACGCCGTCGAGACCAGCTTGCCCCTGATCGAGAAAGGCCGGCACACGTTCAGCCTGAAGCTGGACGATGTCCCGCTGCCGGTGAACGCGGACCCCGCGCGCATCGCCCAGGTGATCGGCAACCTGCTCACGAACGCGGCGAAATACACGCCCCCCGGCGGCAGCATCGAACTCCTTGTTCGGCAGGATGGCGGCCAGGCCGTCATATCGATCGGCGACAGCGGCGTCGGCATCCCGCGCGAATCGCTGGACACGGTGTTCGACATGTTCAGCCAGGTCGGGCGCAACATGCAGCACGCGCAAGGCGGCCTGGGAATCGGGCTGTCGCTGGTGCGCCAGCTCGTCAGCCTGCACGGCGGCACCGTCGCGGCAAGCAGCGAAGGCGTAGGCAAGGGCAGCACCTTCGTCGTCAGGCTGCCGCTCGAGCTTGCCGGTGCGGACCGTCCAGGCGCCGCCCGGACCGACGGCACCGCCCCCGTGCCCGGCAACATTTTCCGCATCCTCGTGGCGGACGACAATGTCGATGCGGCGACCACCCTGGCCTCGCTGCTCGAGATGTACGGTCACGAGCTGCGCATTGCGCACGATGGACAGGAAGCGCTGCAGGTTGCGGCGCAATTCCAGCCTGAGGTGCTCTTCCTCGACATTGGCATGCCCGGCATGACCGGCTACGAAGTCGCGCGCCGGATCAGGACGATCCCGGGCCTGGAACGCAGCGCCATCGCCGCCGTGTCGGGATGGGGCGCGAAGGAAGACCTGGCCCGTTCAAACGAAGCCGGGTTCGATATGCATTTCACGAAACCGGTGGCCCCAGGCCGTGTCGGCGATTTTTTGGGGTCGCTGCAGCAGGGTAAGGGCACACCTCAGGACGCCTGAGGCCGCCTGGCTGCGGGCCTGGTGGCAAAACACCACCGTACTGCGCTGTCATCGCTTCTATGTGAGAATGGGACGATGACTACCCGACCGGACTTCTCCGCGCTGTTTGCCGCTTCGCCGTACCCCTACCTGCTGATCGACACGGACTTCATCATCATCGGTGCCAATCCTGCCTACCTGCGGTCCACGGGCAGGACCGCGGACGACATCGTCGGCAAGCACATCTTCGACGCCTTTCCGGTTGATCCGGCCGACCCGGATTCGACCAACCTCGACGAAGTGCGTGTTTCCATCGAGCTGGCGATTTCCACACGCAAGCCGCATACCAGCGCATTGCTGCGTTACGCCATTCCGCATGAAGGGCCCGAGGGCATCGTTTTCGAGCAGCGCTACTGGAGCGCAGTGCACAGTCCGGTCTTCGACGGGGCCGGCGAGGTCATCTATGTCGCCCAGAACGCCATCGATGTCACCGACCTGTACCGGTTCGACGAATCGAGCAAGAAGTATTACCTGAAGCAGGGCGCGAATGCGGTGCCCGAGGTGCAGCCCATGAACCGGCCGCAAATGAACCGGCCGCAGATGCACGAAGCGATGACGCGCATCCTCAATGCCGAGCGCAGCCAGCTGCAGATCCTGTTCGACCAGGCGCCTGGTTTCATCGCCGTGCTGACGGGCCGGAACCATGCGTTCGAGATGGTCAACGAAGCGTTCTACACCCTGGTCGGGCATCGGACCCTGCTCGGCAAACCGGTGCTGGAAGCATTGCCGGAACTGGCGGGGCAGGGGATCTACGAATTGCTGGACGGCGTATTCGAGACCGGCACGCCGATCGTCCTGCGCGACCGCAAGGTAGCGGTGCGACGCGAGGGCGGCGCAGCGCTCACGGACCGGTATGTGGACTTGCTGTACCAGCCGGTCATCGGCCAGGATGGGCGGGTGACCGGCATATTTGTCCAGGGCAGCGATGTCACCGGCGCCTACGAGAGCAGCCGCGCGCTGTCGGAAAAGGTGCAGCAGCTCGAAGAAATTCGCCTGCACCAGGCCTTCCAGCTCGAACTGGCCGACCGCATTCGCCCGATGGGCAACCCGGACGAGGTCACCGCCGCCGCTTGCGAACTGCTGGGCCGCAAACTGGGAGTGGCGCGCGTGCTGTATGCCGAGGTCGATGACGAGCGGGGAACCATCTTCATCCGCCGCGACTGGACGGTTGAAGGATGTTCCAGCTTGGCCGGGCTCACCAAGACGCTGGACGACTTTGGCCCGGACATGATCGCCGACCTGCGCGCCGGCAAAGCCGTGATCAACCACGACGTCGGGCAGGATCGCCGTACCGCATTGCATACCGCCGCCTACGAGAAAATCGGCATCCGCGCCAACTTGCTCGTGCCCCTCGTCAAGGAGGGCAAACTGCATGCCGTGCTGACGATCCAGGATGCCGCACCGCGTGCCTGGCAGGCTGAAGAACTCGAACTGGCGCAGGAACTGGCCGAGCGGACCTGGTCGGCCGTCGACGCGGCGCAGGCGCAGGCCGCCTTGCGTGCCGAGCGCGACCAGAGCCAGTACATCTTCGACAGCATGGCCGAAGGCTTCGCCGTGCTCGACCGCGACTGGACCATCCTGCGCATGAATGCGGAAGGGCTGCGGCTGACCCAGCACAGCGCTGCCGAGGTGATCGGGCGCAACCACTGGGATATCTTTTCGGCGCTGAAGAACACGGAAGCCGAGACCGTCTATCGGCGGGTCATGGAAACCGGCAAGGCCGAAACCATTGAAATCCTGAAAACCCGGCCGGACGGGACGCAGGGGTGGACCGAAGTTCGTACCTACCGCTCGCTTGACGGCGGTATCGCCTTTTTCTTCCGCGACGTCACCGAACGCAGGTCGGCGCAGGAGCAGCTGACACTGGCCGACCAGCGCAAGGACGAGTTCCTGGCGATGCTCGCCCACGAGCTGAGGAATCCGCTGGCGCCGATCGGCGCGGCCGCGCAGCTGCTGCAGATGGCCAAGCTAGACGATGCGCGCGTGCGCCAGACGAGCCGGATCATCGGCCGCCAGGTCGAGCACATGACGCACCTGATCAACGACCTGCTGGACGTGTCGCGCGTGACGCGCGGCCTGGTCACGCTGGACAATGCGCCGCAGGACATCCGCCATGTCGTCACCGAGGCGGTGGAGCAGGTGACGCCCCTCATCCAGGCGCGGCGCCATCACCTGGCCCTGCACCTGCCGCCCGAGTCGACCCGGGTCATGGGGGACAAGAAGCGGCTGGTGCAAGTCATCACCAACATCCTGAACAATGCTGCCAAGTACACGAATGAAGGCGGCAACATCACGCTCAGGGCCGACGTGCACGAATCCCATGTGCTGGTCCATGTCATCGATAACGGCATCGGCATGACGCCCGACCTGGCGCAACATGCCTTCGACCTGTTCGCACAGGCCGAGCGCACCTCCGACCGCTCGGCAGGCGGGCTGGGGCTGGGGCTGGCGCTCGTCAAGAGCCTGGCCGAGCTGCACGGCGGGACGGTGCACTGCCGCAGCGAGGGTGCCGGACACGGCAGCACGTTCACGGTCTGCCTGCCACGCCTGGCCGAGGAGGAACTCCCGCGCGCGCATGCCTATGGCGCGCATGCGCTGCGCGCGGACAGCCGGCCGCTGCGGATCCTGGTGGTGGACGATAACGTCGATGCCGCGTCGATGCTGGCCATGCTGCTCGAAGCTTCGGGCCACGAGGTGACGGTGGAACACGGTGCCCAGGCCGGCCTGGTACGGGCGCAGGAGCAGGCCCCCCAGGTGTGCCTGCTCGACATTGGTTTGCCGGGGATGGACGGCAACGAGCTGGCACGGCGCCTGCGCACGCTCCCCGGAACCGCCCGTTCCGTGCTGGTGGCCGTCACCGGGTACGGCCAGGAGAGCGACCGCCAGGGCACGCTGGCGGCCGGTTTCGACCATCATCTGGTCAAGCCGATCGATACGGCAAAGCTGCTCGAGATACTCGCGCAGGCCACATGAAATCTCCCGGCCTGCCTTGCCTTGCCACAGGGACCAGCGGCTTCGTGCCGGTACCCTGCTACAGTTGATTCAACGGAATGGCAATGCCGATGATCTTGTACTGATTCGAGAAGGCGCCCCGCAATGTCGCCTTTCCGGTTGACAGGCTGATGCTGTACAGCCTGTTTGCCCCGTCGGCCGTTTGCAGGGACGCGAGCCCCTGTGCGCCAACGCTCGCCCCTGAACGGATAATGCTGTAGATATCGAATCCGGTAGCCAATCCAGTGTCCACGCCCAACTTGCCGGTTGCAGCGAGCGTGCCGTCGTTCGGCGGCGATTGCAGGGCCACCTGGTCCAGCAACGTGTCGAGCGCATACAGCGTCGTGGCGGTGTTGGGAGAAAGGTCGTTATTGGTGTAGGCCGAGCCGGTGACGCCGGTGGCAGTCGGCCCCACGGCATTGACCGGGGTGGCAGGTGGATAATCCAGGGGATCGTCGACAACGGTAACACCACCGGTATTCACGTTGTGTCGCAGGTTTTGCCCGGCATCGCTGACGATACGCAAGCGGTCTGCGGCAGGATTGAAATCCACGCCGAATGAATTGCCTTCGAGCGGAACCGACAGCTGGCTGACCTTCGTGGCAACGGCGTTCCGGACATCGAGCGCATAGATGCCGCCGGACCTGCTCACACCGTACAGTCTGTTGTCCTGTACCCGGAAATCGATGCCGACCAGTGCATCGCCTCGCATGAGGCCACTGATGTAGCCGATGCTGCGGGCGTTACCGGGACGATATTCGTTGAAACATACAAGTCGCATGTCGGCGGTCAGGCCGACGACCGACAGCGAACCGGATTTGCCGTGGTTGCCCCCGCTTTCGCAAGCGGGGCGCGAGCGGTAACTGGCGTGGTCGTCGACGGCGACCGCGGGCAGGGCCGTGACGATGAGGCTTGCAGCGGCTGCCAACTTTGCTAGCTTTCTCATGGTGCTTCTCCTGATCAATGAAGTGACGAGTGTAAAAAGGCAGTGCTCCACGCTGGAAAGACGGGATACCTCGTAAACTGGTCGTCAAATCCACGTAGCAACACGATGATCGAATCGAAATCGACCCGACGCCTTTACTACGCAGCGTGGCGCGCTTTGGATGCAGCGGAATTAAAATAATCAGGGGCCGTTCCTGGTCGGCCACGATATGCATGGGCAGCGCAGCGCGAGGAAGTCGGCCTGTAGGATATCGGCTAGCGTCCCATCAGGATGGCAAGCATGCGCTGCGGATTGGCGATGAAGTCGTGCATGACCCGGTAGTGCTCGGTGTCTTCGTAGGCAATCGGGTGGATGCCGCGCTCGCCGCATTCGTAGATGGCCGCGTTCGGGTAGGCCATCAGGATTGGCGAATGGGTGGCGATGATGAACTGGCTCCGGCTTTCCACCAGGTCGTGCAGGCGGCTGAGCATGGCGAGCTGGCGCTGCGGGGAAAGGGCCGCTTCCGGCTCGTCGAGAATGAACAGGCTGTTGCCGCCGAAGCGGTGGATGAACAGCGACAGGAAGGATTCGCCGTGCGATTGCTCGTGCAGCGGCTTGCCACCGAACGAATCGATCAGTTGCGGGCCGCCCGAAGGGTCTTCATCACGCAGTTCGATTTCCGTACTGACGTTGAAAAAGCTTTCCGCACGCAGGAAAAAGCCGTCGCGCGGCTGGTGGATGCCGCGCACGATGCGCAGGTGCTCGTGCAAAGTCGAATGCGACGGACGCGTCGCGAAACGAAAGTTGCGGCTGCCGCCCTCTGCATTGAACCCCATCGCCACTGCGATCGCCTCCAGCAGCGTGGACTTGCCGGAACCGTTCTCACCCACAAAGAAGGTCACGTTCGGATGCAGGGCCAGCCTGTCGAGCGAGCGCACCACCGGCAGCGAGAAAGGAAATTGATCCGCATGCGCGGCCGCGGAGGGCTTCAGGCTCACTTCGTCGAGGTAGGCGCGCGTTTTCATCGGGCCTGTCAGTCCTCGACGAACACCACCGCCGTGCGCGCCGGGACGCTGAAGGTGCCGTTGCTGCTGTCGTAGCCGGCGCTGGCGGCGCGCTTGTCGCCTGCGCCTTTGGCCGTGTGCACCGGGTGCAGGCGCATGCGCTTGCCGCGCAGCTGCGGGTCGGTGACGACGTGCGCGACCTTGTCCACGTTGACCAGGTAGCTGATTCCCTTGAAGCCCGCCCCGGCATAGCCGCGGCCGTCGAGGTGGGCCGCGAGCACGGTCGGCTCCTGTTTCGAGCCGACGTTGAAGAAGCGCAGGCGCTTGTTGACATCGTCCGCTGTGCGCATCCGGAACAGGGTCGAGCTGGCGCGAATCGCCAGCAGGTCGCGGAAGGCGTCGCGCGTGAAAGCGATGTCGGAAGGCAGCGGGACCAGCTTGGGATCGGCCAGCAGCGGCTTGAACAGCGGCCAGTCCTTGGCGTTGTCTGCCGCGGGCGGCAAGCCGGTGCCGAAGTAATTGGTCTGGTAGCTCCAGTCGACCCGGTTGAACCAGTCGCCCGAATTGAAGCTGTTCCGGTCCAGCGATTTCGAGCGCAGGATGTCGACGCCGGCGTGGAAATAGGCGACGCCCTGGCTGAAGGCGTTGATCGCCAGGCCCAGCACCTGCACCCGCGCACGGTCTTCCGTGGACGTTTGCAGGGGCAGCTTCAGGGCGTTGGCGTCATACAGGGTCTGGTTGTCGTGGTTCTCGACATAGTTCACGGTTTCGCCGGGCTGGCTGGCGTAACCGGCCGGCTGGCTGCCGTAGGGGATGTCTTCGAGCCTGCGAGTGGCGTCATCGAAGGTGGTCAGCGAATAGCTGCGCAGCGTGCCGGCCAGGCCGATGCGGATCATGTCGGCGGCCGCCAGCAAGTCCTTCACGAGGCGCGTGCCGGCGCGGGCGTTGGCATCGTATACGAGGCCGTTGATATAGCCCTGCTGGCGGATCACCGCATCGCCGGCGTCGCCCGCGCCACCGCCACGGGCGGCATCGCGCGCACGGTCGCTGAAGGTGCCGATGCCGCTGCCGTTCAGCGACAGTTGCGAGGCCTGTACGAAGCGCGCGCCGTCCGCCACTTCGCCGAAGTTCCAGCCTTCGCCGATCAGCTGCACACGGCGCTTCGCCGCCTTGTCGACGCGCGCCTGCAGCGTCTCCATGGCCGCGCGCGGCTGGTGGCCCATCAGGTCGAAGCGGAACGAGTCGATCTTGTAGTGGCGGGTCCAGAGTTCGGCGGACTCGATCATCAGCTTGGCCATCATCGTGTTCTCTGTGGCCGTGTTGTCGCAGCAGGTCGACTGCTCGACGGCCCCCTTCGCATCGAGGCGATGGTAGTAGCCGGGTACCACGCGGTCGAGCACCGATTTTTCATGCTGGCCGGAGCGGAAGGTGTGGTTGTAGACCACGTCCAGGCCGACGCGCAGGCCGGCGTGGTGCAGGTTCTGCACCATCTCGCGGAATTCCACGATGCGGCGCGCGCCGTCGTGCGGGGCGCTCGAATAGCTGCCTTCGGGCGCGTTGTAGTGCCAGGGGTCGTAACCCCAGTTGTAGCAGTCCTCGTCTGCCGTTTTGGCGATCAGGGCCTGCTGCTGTTCGCCGTCGGGCGCTCCGGCCGGCTTGGGCACGACGCAGGCTTTTTCCGGGACGCTGCCGATGTCGTAGACGGGCAGCAGGTGGATGTCGGTCAGACCGGCCCTGGCCAGCGCCTGCAGATGGCGCATGCCGTTCGACTGCGTTTCGCTGAACGCCGTGTACTTGCCGCGCTTGGCCGGCGGCACGGTCGGATCGTCGCGCGAAAAATCACGGACGTGCAGTTCGTAGACCGCCATGTCGGGCTGCGCCTTGACGGTCGCGGGCGGGCGCTGCGCGTCCCAGCCGCGTGGCTTGAGGGCAGGGGCGTCGAGGTCGGCGATATAGCTGCGCTTCGAGTCGGTGGTGAGGCTGACCGAATACGGGTCGGTGACGAGGTTGCGCACCAGGCCGGCGCCGTCCGCGACGACGTCGACCGCGTACTTGTAATAGCGGCCTGACAGATCGGCCGGCAGGTTCGTCCCCCACACGCCGGTGCGCGCGTCGAACACCAGCGCATGGATGGCAGTGGCCGCGCCGGTGCCGCCTTCGTACACGCAGACGGCCACGTCCTGCGCGGTCGGCGCCCACAGCTTGAAGCCGGTGCGGTGCTTTGCGGGCGTGGCGCCCAGGTCGGGCACCTCCGCGGCAGCGGCGTACAGGTCGTCGAGGGCGCCGGCCGTTTGCAGGCGCGTGGCGGCCAGCACCGTGCCGTCAGCCGCTTCGCGCACCAGCACCAGCTGTTCGCGATGGAGCTGGGCCAGGCGCGGCAGGTCGGCGTCTTTCACCGCCAGCACGGCGCCCGCGCCCACGTACTTGAAGCGCTGCGCGGCCGCTGCCGGCACTTCCCCTTTGAAGACCGCCAGGTCGAGCGCGCCGGAGGCGCCGACCACCTTCGCACCGTTTTTGATAGTGATCGACCCTGTCGGCGAATGGTAGAGGCGGAACAACCCTTCGCCGGCCACGCCCGGCCATTGCGCCAGGCGCCGCTCCAGCCAGACGGCGCGGGCGTCTAGCTTGTGCGCGGCCGGGTGCAGGACCGTGGCAAAGCCCGGGCTGTCGCAGGCTTGCAGCGGGATGGCCGCGTGCGCAGGACTGGTAACGACAGAGGTGGCGGCGGCGGCGAGGGCGGCACAGGCGTATCGGATCATAAGGCTCTATCGAACGGTTGACGTAGTTCAGCTACAGGAAAGCGAATCAGCAGGAAGGGCGCGCGGATGGCGCGTCGTAACCTCATGTAATTTTACTAGTCTTTGATGGCGCACCTGATAAAAAAACGCCCGCCGGAGGGGCGGGCGTCAGCAGGGCGATCACGCCAGTCAGACCTTGGCAGGGCTTGGCGCCGGTGCGCCTTCAGTGCTGCGGTAGTAATCGACCATCTTGTAGCGCTTCGCGTACAGGCCGAAGGCAATCGCCGCCAGCAGCGCAAAGGCCGCGAAGAAGTACATCTGGAAGGCGATCACGCCGACCCCCGAACTGGCAATCGTGCCCAGCACCGCTTCGTTCTTCACTGCCGCGTTCACGACCAGCACCCACAGGTTGCCGACCGTGACGGCCAGGCTCCAGAGCGCCATGATGGTGCCCTTCATCGAGGCCGGCGCCTGGCTGTAGGCGAACTCCAGGCCGGTCGCCGAGACCAGCACTTCGCCCATCGTCAGCAGCGCGTAGGGCAGGATCTGCCAGGCCATCGAGGTCGGGGTGCCGGCATCCATCGACACCTGGATGGTGCCGATCACGAGCCAGGACAGGGCCGAGAAGGCGATACCGGCCGTCATGCGGCGCAGCGCCGTGGGCATGAAGCCCATGCGCTCGAGCATCGGAAACAGCACCAGGTTGTTGAACGGGATCAGGATCATCACCAGCAGGGGATTCAAGGCCTGCATCTGCGCCGGCAGCAGCGTGAACTCGTTGCCGAAGACGTTGAAGGTGGTGATCATCGAGTTGGCCTGCACCACCCAGGTCGAGGCCTTCTGGTCGAACAGCGACCAGAACGGCGTTACCAGGGCGAACACGATCAGGATGCGCAGCACGGCGCGCGCGCCGTCGACCGCTTCGTCAGGGTGCAGGCCGCGCGCGCGTTCCAGTTGCATCGAGGTGCCCCAGCCGCCAAAGGCCAGCAGCAGCACCAGTGCCGTGCAGGCGGAGATCACGAAGCCCCATTGCGGCGACATTGCCAGCGACACGATGGCGCCGACCACGCCGACCAGCGCGATGGTCAGGCCCGGGCGGCCCTGGCCAGGCTGTTGCGCCAGCAGGGCGCTGCGCGCGACGCGGGTGAACGAATGCGGACTGGCCGCGGCCGGCGGCACGTGCACGTACTTGCGGCGTCCGCTCCAGAGCACGATGGTGGCGATGAACATCATGACGCCGGGGATGCCGAAGGCGACGGCCGGTCCATAATTCTTCAGGAACAGCGGCATCAGCAGCGAAGCAAAGAAGGAGCCGAAGTTGATGATCCAGTAGAAGGCGTCAAAAACGAGCTTCGCCTTGCCCTTGTTGGTCTGGTCGAACTGGTCGCCCACAAACGAGGCGACCAGCGGCTTGATGCCGCCCGAGCCGAGCGCGATCAGGCCCAGGCCGAGATAGAAGCCCTTGACGTTGTCCTCGAAGATGGCGAGGCAGGCGTGGCCCGCGCAGTAGACGAGGCTGAGCCAGAAGACGGTGTTGTACTTGCCGAAGAAGCGGTCGGCCAGCCAGCCGCCGAGCAGCGGGAAGAAGTACACGCCGATCACGAAGGTGTGGAACACGTGCTTGGCTTCGCCGGTGCGCTCGGACTCCGGCAAGAACAGCAGCAGCGTCGAGATCAGGAAGGGCGTGAGGATGTTGCGCATGCCATAAAAGCTGAAGCGCTCGCAGCCTTCGTTGGCGATAATGTAGGGGATCTGGCGGGGCATGCGCCCGGTGGATTCGGCAGGTAGCGGCTGGCTCATGGCACGTTTCGAAAATGGATCAATGCGGGATGCTATGACGTGGGTGCGCTCTTTGCAACAGGAAAATAATTCGTGTTGCCGGGCGCTCGTAGTTTTCCTACTTCACCGTTTTTGTATGCAAATATTATTTGCATCTAAGCCATTGAATGCAAAGGAAATATGTTGATATTGACGCCTCCGGTGCGGATTGTAAGTTTGAAAAACCTGCTGTATATTGCATAAAAACCACCCAACCAGATCATCCGTCATGACCCCAACTTCCACGCAAAACAATGACTGGTGGCGCGAAGCCATCATCTACCAGGTCTACCCGCGCAGCTACCTCGACTCGAATGGCGATGGCATCGGCGACATTCCCGGCATTACCGCCAAGCTCGACTACATCGCCGGCCTGGGCGTGGACATCGTCTGGCTCTCGCCGTATTTCAAGTCGCCGATGAAGGACTTCGGCTACGACATCTCCGACTACTGCGATGTCGATCCGCTGTTCGGCACCCTGGCCGACTTCGACGCGATGGTCGCCAAGGCGCACAGCCTGGGCCTGAAAATCATGATCGACCAGGTGATGTCGCACACGGCTGAAGCCCACCCGTGGTTCGTGGAGAGCCGCAAGAGCCGCGACAACCCAAAGGCCGACTGGTACGTCTGGGCCGATCCTCTCCCTGACGGCAACCCGCCGAACAACTGGCTGTCGGTCTTCGGTGGATCGTCCTGGCAGTGGGACAGCCGCCGCAAGCAGTACTACCTGCATAACTTCCTGGCCAGCCAGCCGGACATGAACTTCCACAACCCGGAGGTGCAGCAGGCCCACCTGGACAGCCTGCGCTTCTGGCTCGAGCGCGGCGTCGACGGCGTGCGCATGGACGCCTGCAACTACCACTTCCACGACCGTTCGCTGCGCAGTAACCCGCCCGCAACCAAGCGCGACACGGCCTCGGTCACCGACGTCAACCCGTACGGCATGCAGGCCCACGTGCACGACAAGACCCAGCCGGAAAACATTCCGTTCCTGGTCCGCCTGCGCACGCTGCTGGACGAATATGGCGCGATCTCGATCGGCGAAGTCGGGGACGACGATTCGCTCGGCGTGATGGCGGCCTACACGGCCGATGGCGACAAGCTGCACATGGCCTACAGCTTCAACCTGCTCACGCCGCAGTTCTCGGCGGCGCACATCCGCACCCAGGTCGAGGAATTCGAGGCGCGCGTAAAAGGCGGCTGGGCCTCCTGGTCGGTCGGCAACCACGACGCCATCCGCGTCGTGACGCGCTGGAAGGGCGAAGACGCGCCGGTGTCGTTTGCGGCGATGGTGCTGGCGATGCAGCTGTCCCTGAAAGGCACCCCTTGCCTGTACCAGGGCGACGAGCTGGCGCTGCCGGAAGCGGACGTGCCTTACGAACTGCTGCAGGACCCATACGGCATCACCTTCTGGCCCGAGTTCAAGGGCCGCGACGGCTGCCGTACGCCGATGCCGTGGACGAACGAAGCGCCGAACGCCGGTTTCACGACCGGTTCTCCGTGGCTGCCGGTCGCCGCGCCCCACCTGGCTGCCGCCGCCTCGACCCAGGAAACCAACCCTGCTTCGGCCCTGAACGCCGCGCGCCGCATCATTCATTGGCGCCGTTCGTTGCCGCAGCTGACCCGTGGCGACATTTCGTTCTTCGATGCGCCGGAGCCGGTGCTGGCACTGCGCCGCACGCTCGACGGCGAGCCGACCGTGCTGGCCGCGTTCAACCTGTCGAATGTGCCGGTGTCGTTTGAATGGCCGGAGACGGCGGCTGCGCAGGACCTCGATGGCCACGGCCTGCCGGGCGAAGCAGGGGCGGGGCGCGTGACGCTGCCGGCGTATGGGGCGTGGTTCGGTACCGCTGCCTGATCAGGCGCGGCCATTCGTAGGGTGGACGGGTCTCCCGTCCACGCGTTCAATCCGCTGACTTCAACTGCACACGGCGAATCCCACGCCGCCATTCGTCGAGCGACAGCACGGTATCGTTCTGCAGATCTTCGACCAGGATCTGGCCGTCCGTCTGCGCCACCAGGAAGCTTTCGCGGCGCTGCACGGATTGCTTGCGGTTCTCCACAAAACTCATCTGCCAGTACTGCTTGCCATTGAGCGTGCGCGGCGTCGGATTGTCTTCGATGATCGCGCCATGCGACTTGCCGCGCGAACGCTGCTCGATGTCGCTCGACCAGGCTTTTACTTCGGGCAGCGCCAGCAGGGCAGCCATGGCCTGTTCTTTCGTCAGGCTCGGCGCCGGCTTGGGCTTGACGATGGCTGCCGGTTTCGGTGGGGGAGGTGGCGCTTCCTGTTTGTCCTTGCAGCCGGCAAGCGCGGCAGCAAGAGCTGCGGAGATGATCAGCAGGCGAAGAGGGGCAGAAAGCAGGCCGCGTGGGGTCATGTGAAACCTCGTGAAATCGTGCGGCCATACTAAACGAACTGTGACTGCCGGGCAATCAACGGCTGGGGTCAAGCCTCGCCGTCGATCTCTTCCTTCAGCGACGCCATGTCGATCACGTAACGGAAGCGCGCGTCGCCCTTTTCCACCTTTTTATACGCGTCGTTCACGTCCTGGATGCGGATCATCTCGATTTCCGGCCCGATGCCATGCTCGGCGCAGAAGTCCAGCACTTCCTGGGTCTCGGCCAGGTTGCCGATCAGGGAACCCGCCACCGAGCGCCGTTTCAGGGCCATCTGCATGTTGTCCGTCGGGGCCAGCGGTTCCAGCGCGCCGACCACGCACAGCACGCTGTCGCGTTTCAGGAGCTCGACGAAGGGATTGAGGTCGTGTTTTTCGGGAACCGTGGAGAGGATGAAGTCGAAACTCGTCGCGAGTTCTTCCAGCGCCTTCTTGTCCTTTTCCAGCACGGCCTTGAAGCCGAGCTTTTCCGCTTCCTCGATCTTCGCCGCGGTCGTGGTGAACAGCGTCACCTCGGCGCCCAGCGCCTTGGCGAGCTTGGCCGCCATGTGGCCGAGGCCGCCCATGCCGATCACGCCGACCTTGTCGCCCGCCTTCACACCCCAGCGCTTCATCGGCGAATAGGTGGTGACGCCCGCGCACAGGATCGGCGCCGCCACTTCGGGGCGCAGCCCGGCCGGGATTTTCAGAACGAAGTCTTCCTTCACCACGAGCACGTTCGAGTAGCCACCGAAGGTGTTGTCGCGGCCATAGATGTTTTCGCCGGCTTTGGCTTTCGGCAGCAGCGGCCCGTTATAGGTGGCCAGCCAGCTGTTCGGGCTGCCGCAATAATTCTGGTCGCCGCACTGACAGGCTTCGCACTGGCCGCAGCTGTCGATCATGCAGCCCACGCCGACCAGGTCGCCCACGGCGTGGCGCTTCACCGCCGGCCCGACTTTCGTGACGCGGCCGACGATTTCGTGGCCGGGCACGCAGGGGTAGACGGTGTTCGACCATTCGTTCTTCACCTGGTGGATGTCCGAATGGCAGACGCCGCAGTAGAGCACGTCGATTTCGACCTCATGCGCCCGCGCTTCCTCGCGCTCGAATTCGTAGGGTTTCAGGCGGCTGAAGGAATGCTTGGCCGCGTAGCCGGTAACCTTGATCATGTTCGCTCCTTGGGAAATGGAGCGGGGACGATAGGCTCGGCGCACGGCCGCGTCTGTTAGATCGCGCGCGCACGGGGCAATCCGGGCGCCGCTGCAAGGCATCCCGGCCGATTCGTCAACATCGAATGGTAGACTCGGGTCGATGCCGCTTGCCGGCGCCAGATACGGAGTAAGAATGATGAGCTTGTACCGCACCGCCGGCGCCATGCTGCTGGCTGGCGCCTCCCATGGCCCTGCCATAGCGGCGCCCGAGCCGCGCGCCAAGGCCGAGATCGCGCATTTGCTCGATTACGTCGCCACGCCCGGCTGCCAGTTCAACCGCAACGGCAGCTGGCACGCGGGCGGCGAGGCCAGGCAGCACCTGCGCAAGAAATACGACTACCTCGTCAAGCGCAAGCTCGTGACGAATGCCGAGTCCTTCATCGAGCACGCGGCCACGGAGAGCAGCATGAGCGGCAAGGATTATCTGGTCAGGTGCGGAGCAGGGCAGCCGATTGCCAGTGCGCAATACCTGAAAGACGAATTGTCGCGGTACCGCACCAGGGCAAAATAAGGCGCGCCGCGGACACCGGCGTTCAGTCCTCCGCCTGCAGGCCGTTGTCTTCGCACCAGCGGCGCAGCGTGGTCCGGGTCGCTTCCTCATGAAAACGTTCCCAGGCTTCGCCCGCGCCACGCTCTTCCAGCAGCCGGGCAAAGCCCTCGATGTCGCGGTCGCGGAACAGGTCGCGGACAAGCGCCTGGTCGTCGGCCAGGTGAGCGGCGGCAAAGCGCAACACGAGTTCGTCGCCGATGCCGAGCGTCCCGGCAGGGGGCACCGCCACGTAGCGCTCGTCGGCTTCGGAGGTCGATGGCATCGGCGCCTCCTCGTCCATGTATTCCTCGTTCAGGACGTGGATGATGCCCGTTTCGCGCGACACCATGGCCTGGACCGTGCCGTCGCCGTCCTCGACGTTCATGGCCGCCTGTTCGAGTTCATCCAGATTGACTGTTGGCATGGCTGATCCTGTAGGGGTGTCGGATGGGAGTAGTATCGGCGCTTGCGCCCGATGCCTGCGCACGGTTGGACAGACGATAAAAAACCCGCAAGGCGCGAACCTTGCGGGTTTTTTTGTGGAGCATGAAGCGCCGGCGAACCGGCGCCTGGAGGCTATTACATCATGCCGTCCATACCGCCCATGCCGCCCATGCCACCCATGCCACCCATGCCGCCGGCTGGCTTGTCTTCAGCCAGTTCCGACACCATGCAGTCGGTGGTCAGCATCAGGCCGGCGATCGACGCTGCGTTCTGCAGGGCCGAGCGGGTGACCTTGGCTGGGTCCAGCACGCCCATTTCGACCATGTCGCCGTAGGTGCCGTTGGCAGCGTTGTAGCCGTAGTTGCCGGTGCCGCCCAGGACTGCCGCGACGACGACCGATGGCTCTTCGCCGGCGTTCTGCACGATCATGCGCAGTGGCTCTTCCATGGCGCGCAGGACGATCTTGATACCGGCTTCCTGGTCAGGATTGTCGCCCTGGACGTTGATCGAAGCGCGGGCACGCAGCAGGGCGACGCCGCCGCCTGGCACGATGCCTTCTTCAACCGCAGCGCGGGTAGCGTGCAGTGCGTCTTCGACGCGTGCTTTCTTTTCCTTCATCTCGACTTCGGTGGCAGCGCCAACCTTGATCACGGCAACGCCGCCGGCCAGCTTGGCCACGCGCTCTTGCAGCTTTTCGCGGTCGTAGTCCGAGGTCGCTTCTTCGATCTGGACGCGCACCATCTTGACGCGCGCTTCGATGTTTTCAGCGGCGCCGGCGCCGTCGATGATGATGGTATTTTCCTTGCCGACTTCGATACGCTTGGCCTGGCCCAGTTCCGCCAGCGTGACCTTTTCCAGGGTCAGGCCGACTTCTTCAGCGATGACCTGGCCGCCGGTCAGGACAGCGATATCTTCCAGCATGGCCTTGCGGCGGTCGCCGAAGCCTGGCGCCTTGACGGCGACGGTCTTCAGGATGCCGCGGATGTTGTTGACGACCAGGGTCGCCAGCGCTTCGCCTTCGATGTCTTCGGCAACGATCACCAGCGGACGGCCGGCTTTCGCAACTTGCTCCAGTACCGGCAGCAGGTCACGGATGTTCGAGATCTTCTTGTCGCACAGCAGGACGAACGGGTTGTCGTGAATCGCGACTTGCTTGTCCGGGTTGTTGATGAAGTACGGCGACAGGTAGCCGCGGTCGAACTGCATGCCTTCGACGATGTCGAGTTCGTCGTTCAGCGACTTGCCGTCTTCGACGGTGATGACGCCTTCCTTGCCGACTTTTTCCATCGCTTCAGCGATACGCTCGCCGATCGAGTAGTCCGAGTTGGCCGAGATCGCGCCGACCTGGGCGATTTCCTTGGTGGTGGTGCATGGACGGGAGATCTTCGCCAGCTCTTCGACGGTGGCAGCGACTGCCTTGTCGATGCCGCGCTTGAGGTCCATCGGGTTCATGCCGGCGGCAACGAACTTCATGCCTTCGCGCACGATGGCCTGGGCCAGCACGGTCGCGGTGGTGGTGCCGTCGCCGGCATTGTCGCTGGTCTTCGAAGCGACTTCCTTGACCATCTGCGCGCCCATGTTCTGCAGCTTGTCTTTCAGTTCGATCTCTTTGGCGACCGAGACACCGTCCTTGGTGACGGTCGGCGCGCCGAACGAGCGGTCCAGCACGACGTTGCGGCCTTTAGGACCCAGGGTGACCTTGACTGCGTTGGCGAGGATGTTGACGCCTTCAACCATTTTGGCGCGCGCTGCGTCGCCGAAAATTACTTCTTTAGCTGCCATTTTCTATTTCTCCGTGTATTCGTGAGATGTTCTGAGGGGAGGAGGATTACTTGACCAGCACGGCCATGATGTCTTCTTCACGCATCACCAGCAGTTCCTGGCCGTCGACCTTGACGGTCTGGCCCGAATACTTGCCGAACAGGACGCGGTCGCCGACCTGGACTTCCAGTGCACGCAGCTGACCGTTGTCCTGGACTTTGCCATTGCCGACGGCGAGGATCTCGCCCTGGTCCGGCTTCTCGGCGGCTGCATCAGGGATGATCAGGCCGGAGGCAGTCTTGGTTTCCTGGTCGAGACGCTTCACGATAACGCGATCGTGCAGAGGGCGAAGGTTCATGCAAAACTCCTTAAATTCAGTGGTTTGGACTAGCTATTGTTGGCGTTGTGGCCGCATCGCAGGTGCGGCGCGGCTTGAAAGTGGTTGTTAGCACTCTCTACTAACGAGTGCTAATTATAGGGACGAGATGATGGTATTTCAAGACGCCATGTTGCTTATTTAACGTTCGACCCTTGCGTTGCCTCAAGCACAAGGGCTTGCCGAGTGGTCATGGCGCAGATACAAAGCGGAGAGACTAGCACCGAAAGGAGCGAACTTGACGCACTGTTCGTGGGTGATTGAGCAAGATCAAAAGCCTGTGTGAAATGTCTGGAAGGCGTGCGAGGAGCCCGGCGGCGACTGCGCGAAACTCCCGGATCCTGCGACCGCAGCCCCGGCGCACGACACGCTATCCTGTTGACTGTCCAACCATATCAGTCCTATAGTTACGGATGATTTCCGAATTCCAAGACCTATCCGACAAGATCGAGCAGCTCGCAGCGCTCGTCGGGTCGCTGCGCCAAGAGAACGCGCAACTGCGCCAGACCAACCTGCTGCTCAACGAAGTGAACACGGCGCTGCTCGAGCGCCTGGTCGAGGCCCAGCACCGGATCGAAGCCGTGATCGAGCAGTTGCCTGCCCCGGCCGCGGCCGAAGAGGATGCCGACACCGAACCGCTCCATACCGAGGCTAGCCGATGATTTACCTGGATGTCACGATCATGGGCCAGCCCTACCGCCTGGCCTGCAAGGAAGGCGAGCAGGCGACGCTGCGCGACGCCGTGCGCTACCTCGACGGCAAGATGACCGCGCTGCGCGACTCGGGCAAGGTGAAGGGCAACGACCGCATCGCCGTCATGGCCGCGCTCAGCGTTGCCGCGGAATTCTTGTCGGTCAAGTCGCCGCAAGGTCCGCTCTCCGACATGTCGATGCTCGAAGTCAAGCAGAAAATCGAAGCGATGCACACCGTCCTCGACGCCGCCCTCGCACCGCAACAAAATCTGTCCTGACCGCTCAAATTCGTTTGACATGCGGGTTCAAGCGAGTAAACTGCGAGGCACCCTGCGGTGTTCGAGATTGCCATATATTCCTTGAACCATTTACATGCATAGGTTGCGGGATATGTTCGGTGGGCGTGAGCGTCGCTAGTTCGACGAACCCGAAATTGAAATGACTGTGACCACCTTGAGCCATCAGGTTCGGGATGCCGGCAAAAAACGGCACAGGCGGGGCTCTATTCCATAAAAACGGTTGCGGCCATTCGGCGCGCAGCCGTTTTTTTATCCGGCTTTTGCCTTTATGCGCATTTGATTCCGGGTCTCGTTATTATCGCGTCATCATCGCGTCATATTCGTCCATTAAAGTATGCGGCGGGATATCCCGCGCCGGCGATATTCGCCGCGCCAATAACGGACCCGCATGAGCAAGTACGCCGTACCCGCATCGCCCTTGACTTCCCGTCTTTTTCCGCTCGTCTGGCTTCTCCTCGCGTTGCTCTGCTGCGCCCTGTTGTGGGGCATTACCCTGATGCGCACCGAGGCCGAAACCACACGTGCGGCCGAGGTGGCGCTGCGCCAGGCCGATGCCTATGCCGACGCCTACGAGCAATACCTGACGCGCTCGATCGCCCAGATGGACCAGGTCACGATGCAACTCAAGCACAGCTGGGAGCGCGCACGCCGGCCCGGGCTGCTCGAAGACATGCGCGCCGCCGGCATGTTCACCGACAGCACGTTCATCTCGGTCAGCGTGATCGATGTGCATGGGCGCGTCCGCTCGGCGACGCACCCGCTGGCGGACGGCCCCGACCTGTCGCAACTGCCCTTTTTCGTCCAGCACCGGAACAATAATTCGACGGCACTGCGCATCGACGCCGCGCCACCCGGGCTGCGCGACGGGCGGCCGGCGATCCTGTTCACGCGCCGCCTCGACCGCCTTGACGACGAGTTCGACGGCGTCGTTGTCATGCTGGTCGATGCACAATACTTCACCTCCTTCGCCGGTCCGGCCGCACTCGGGCGCGATGGCGTGCTGGCCCTGCTCGGCCCGGAAGGCATCCTGCGCATCGAGCAGCATGGCGCCGGCGCGGCCCGGGCGCTGTTGCCGGGTACCGCCATGCAATGGTTCGACCGGCCGCAGGCGCGGCTGGTCGAGGGGCAGGGCGGCTTCGCCGATGGCGTGGCGCGCATGGTCGGCTGGCGCCGCTCGTCGGCCTATCCGGTGCTGGCGCTGGTCGCCCTGTCGCAGCGTGAAGCACTGGCCGGCGCCCGCCAGTACGCCCAGGACATCCGCGACAACGCCATCCTTGCCACCATTGGCGTGGGCATGCTGGCCCTGCTGGCCGGCGTGCTGTCGCTGCGCGCGGCGGCCAGGGCGCGCGAGGAGGACGAGGTGCGCCTGGCCTACCGCACCGCCACCGAAAGCGCGAACGACGGCTTCTACATGGCTTCCCCCGTGCATGATCGCAAGGGCGACATCGTCGACTTCACCATCGTCGACTGCAACGAGCGCGGCGCCTGGTTCTACGGCATGACGCGCGCCGAACTGGTCGGCCGGCGCGTGTCGAACCTCGACAGCGGGGTGCACGGCCTTGAGCTGATCGGCTCCTACCAGGCCGCGATGGCCAACGGCTACCACGAAGAGGACCGGCGCATGCCGGTCGATGCGCGCCTGAATATCGCCTGGGGCCGGCGCCGCCTGATACGGGTCGGCAACGGCCTGGCGATCACGCTGCAGGACATCAGCGAGCGCAAGGCCCACGAAGAGCAGATGCAGCGCCTGGCCAACGAAGACCCGCTGACCGGGCTGCCGAATCGCCACTGGCTGCTCCATACCGTGCCGCCGGTGCTGGCGCGCGCCGCCAGCGACGGCGAACAGCTGGCCCTGCTGTTCATCGACCTCGACGAATTCAAGCACGTGAACGACTCGCATGGCCATGCCGCCGGCGACCGCCTGCTGCACGCCGCAAGCCGGCGCCTGCTTTCGCTGCTGCGGCCGAACGACCGGGTCGCGCGCTTCGGCGGCGATGAATTCGTGGTGCTGCTCGGGCCCGCCGGCGACGAGTGGCAGGTCGCCGACGTGGCCGAACGCATCGTGGCGGCCTTCCGGGCGCCGTTCGCGCTGGGCGACGAGCTGCAGGCGGCGGTCGGCGCCTCGATCGGCATCAGCATCTTCCCGCGCGACGGGCTCGATTTGCATGCCCTGATCCGCCACGCTGACATCGCCATGTACGCCAGCAAGAACGACGGCCGCGGCCAGCACCGCTTCTACGACCAGGCGCTGTCGGCGACGGTCAAGGGGCGCGCCCAGCTCAAGGCGCGCCTGCTCGAGGCGCTCGAGCGCGGCCAGTTTCTGCTGCATTACCAGCCGCGCGTCGATACCGTGTCGGGCGCCTTGCTGAGCATGGAGGCGCTGCTGCGCTGGCAGCAGCCGGAGGCCGGCATGATCGCCCCGAACGAATTCATTCCGCTGGCCGAATCGAGCGGCTTGATCCTGCCGATTGGCGAGCGCGTGATCGACATGGCCTGCGCCCAGCTGGCGCGCTGGCGCGCGGCCGCCCTGCCGCTGGTGCCGGTCTCGATCAACGTCTCGGTCAAGCAGTTCGCCAGCGGCCGCGTGCTGCGCCAGTTCGAGGAGGCGATGCGGCGCCACAACGTGCCGGCGAGCCTGCTCGAGATCGAGGTCACCGAATCGGTCATGATGGGCGACCACGACGAGATCGCGGCCGAACTGGCGGCCATCCGCGCGCGCGGCATCAAGCTGCACGTCGACGATTTCGGCACCGGTTACTCCTCGCTGTCGCAGTTGCAGCGGCTGCGCATGGACGTGCTGAAGGTGGACCGCGCCTTCACCGCGGAACTGGGCGGGCCGGGGCAGGGCAGGGTGTTCTTCCAGGCCATCGTGTCGATGGCGCATGCGCTGGGCATGGCGGTGGTGGCCGAAGGCGTCGAGACCGAAGCCCAGCTGGCGATCCTGCGCGAACTCGGGTGCGACGAGGTGCAGGGGTACCTGATCTCGAAGCCGCTGCCGCCCGACGCCATGGCCGGGCGCTTTTTAACGCACCGCACGCTTGACGCGCTGCACGCTTGACATCGTGCGGACATAATTCAATGACAAAATAGGGCTGCGGCCGGTTTGGCCGGCACGAACACCTTTTTTTTGCGATCAGGCGAACGATGGACAAGAAAGTGAAACCGGCGACGGAGGAGGGCAGCGGTCCCGTTTTCCTGAACCGTGAATTGTCGATGCTGGAATTTAACCGGCGCGTACTGGCCCAGGCCGAAAACCTGAACCTGCCGCTGCTCGAGCGCCTGCGTTTCCTGTGCATCGTCAGCAGCAACCTCGACGAATTCTTCGAGGTGCGCCTGGCCAGCCTGCTGGCCCAGGGCCGGCTCGATGACGAAGGCGTCGTCGCGGCGCGCCCGCCGGTCTTCGTGCCGGGCCTGGAACACACCAGCGAGGAATGCCGGCGCATCATCGAGCGCCAGTATGCGCTGCTCAACAACGACATCCTGCCGCGCCTGGCCGCCACCGGCGTGCACCTGCTGCGCCAGGACGAATGCAGCGAGGGGCAGTGCGCCTGGATCCGGCAGTATTTCGAGAACGAAGTGCGCCCGCTGCTCACGCCCATCGGGCTCGACCCGGCACACCCGTTCCCGCGCGTGGTCAATAAAAGCCTGAACTTCATCGTCGAACTGACCGGCAAGGACGCCTTTGGGCGCGGTTCGGGCATCGCGATCATGAAGGCGCCGCGCGTGCTGCCGCGCGTGATCCGCCTGCCGGACGAACTCGGCGGGCCGCCGGGCACCAGCTACTGCCTGCTGTCGTCGGTCATCCAGGCCCATATCGATTCGCTCTTCACCGGGCGCGAAGTGATTTCGTGCTCGCAGTTCCGGGTCACGCGCAACAGTGATTTGTGGGTCGACGAGGAAGAGGTCAAGAACCTGCGCCAGGCGCTGCAGACCGAATTGCGCAGCCGCCAGTACGGCTTCGGCGTGCGGCTGGAAGTGGCCACCGATTGCCCGCCGCACCTGGCCGACTTCCTGCTCGACCAGTTCAGCATCGACCGCGACCGCCTGTTCGCCGTCAACGGCCCGGTGACGATGGTGCGCCTGCTCGAAATCATCAGCAAGAACGATCGGCCGGAGCTGGTGTTCCCGCCTTTCGTGCCCGGCCTGCCGGCCAAGCTGATCAACCAGAACGTGTTCGAGCTGATCGAACAGCAGGACGTGCTGCTGCACCACCCGTTCCAGTCCTTCCTGCCGGTGATCGAATTCATCCGCAAGGCCGCGGCCGACCCGCAGGTGGTCGCCATCAAGCAGACCATCTACCGCGCCGGCATGAACTCGGACCTGATGGAGTCGCTGATCGCCGCCGCCCTGGCGGGCAAGGAAGTGACGGTGGTGGTGGAGCTGATGGCGCGCTTCGACGAAGAGGTGAATATCAACTGGGCCGAGCGCCTGGAAGACGCCGGCGCCCAGGTGATCTACGGCGTGGTGGGCCTCAAGACGCACGCCAAGATGGCGCTCGTGCTGCGCCATGGCCCGAACGGCCTGCGCCGCTTCGCCCACCTCGGCACCGGCAACTACAACCTGTCCACCTCGCGCGCCTACACCGATTTCGGGCTGCTCACGGCCGACCCGGAACTGACGAGCGAAGTAGCCGAGGTATTCAACCACCTCACCAGCCTGACCCGCCCGAAGCAGCTGCGCCACCTGTGGCTGGCGCCGTTCTCGCTGCACAAGGAGATCCTGCGCGCGATCGAGAACGAGGCGGCGGTCGCGCTCACCGGCAAGCCAGGGCGCATCATCGCCAAGATGAACGCGCTGACCGACGAAACCGTGATCGCGGCCCTGTATGCGGCATCCCAAGCAGGCGTGAAAATCGACCTGATCGTGCGCGGCGCCTGCGTGCTGCGCCCCGGCGTGCCGCGCCTGTCGGAAAACATCCGGGTGCGCTCGATCGTCGGGCGCTTCCTCGAGCACACCCGCATCTATTACTTCCGCAACCACAAGCCTTACGAGGTCTACCTGAGCAGCGCGGACTGGATGAACCGCAACCTGTTCCGGCGCATCGAAGTGGCCTTCCCGGTGCGCGACGCGGCGCTCAGGAAGCGCGTCATCAACGAAGGCCTGCTGCCCTACCTGAAGGACAACGTCGACGCCTGGGAACTCAATAGCGACGGGCGTTACCAGCGGCGCAAGCCGCGCGGCAAGCAGGCGGCGCACAGCGCGCAGCAGGAGCTGGCCGCCGCGCTCGGGGGAGCGACCGGGGCCGCGCCAGGGCTATTCGGAAGTTAGAGAGCCGGACAAAACTCCCAACCTGCCGCCGACAGAGGAGAGGGCCGGCACCCGACTGGGACGCCTGGTGCATGTCTCGGTCACGCATCCCGATCGCTCTACCGGCCAGGTCAGCGCGCCGTCTCTTTCATGCACGATAAAGTACGCGACCTTCTTGTCGACCCTTGGCAGCTTCTGGTCGGGCAGCGTTGCGTAGACCAGGGCCATGCTGTCAGGCCGGCTGCTCATACGCTCGATCGCGTCGGCGGCATCCGGTTTGCCATCGGTGGCGTCGATCGTATGCCGGATCGCCATCGTACCCCCCCGCAGAAAACCGAGCATCGCAATGCGATTGGGATCGATGCCCCACTTCGCCGCATGATGGCGCAGCAGCCGGACGGCACGGCCGGCGTCGCCCAACGCCAGCAATGGGCTGTACAGGTCCCAGCGCGGTTCGGCATCGGCGCGCGCGGTACGGTACTTGAGCACGGCCGCGGCAATCCCCTGCATATCTAACCAGCGCGCTACCTCATGTCCTTCTTTGTCAATGGCGACATAGCGCAGACCGCCGTCCGGTAACACCAGCACCACCGGTCCCGGCATCGCAGTGCCAAGGATAAAGCACGGAAACGACGCATGGTGTTTTCGCCACGAGTTGGTAGTGCGGTCAAACATACCGGAGATCTGAGGGCAGCGATAGCCTGTTCCGGGAAGATGAAAATTTGTCATCAAGATGTTGCTGTTGAGCAACCATTTCTTGCCCATCCGCTAACGGTTTCAACTGTTTCGATAGATTTTTCTAACGCAATTTTTGGATAGATTTATCCTGATAGAACCTACACTGATTATTCAAGAGCACAGTGTGTTTATGCGAGTTCATTCGCAGCAGCCACCTCGGACATCATGAAAATAGCTAACTTAAAAATTGGAGTCCGCCTTGGCGCTGCCTTCGCCATCATTCTTTTTTTCCTGGGTGGCATGCTCGCTGCTGCGCTTTGGGAGCTGAGTAAAATCGACGATGCCAAGACCGCTATGGTAGAGGCTAGACAAAAGTCCAAGCTTGCAGCGGCGTGGCACGAAGGTATCGCAACCAACAGTGTTCGCACGCTGGCGAAAGCAAGGAGCACGGACCCGGTCGAGGAGCAGGTACTCGACAGTGAAATGAAAGAAGTCACTGCCCAGGTGACCAGGGTGCAGCAAGAACTCGAAGGCCTCGTGGCGAGCGAAAAAGGCAAAGCGAACCTGCAGGCCGTCGCAGTGCAGCGTAAGGTCTACAGTGCAATTCGCACTGAGATATTCAAGCGCAAGGCCGACGAAGGCATGAGCGACGAATTCAAGGCGATGGTCGCCGACCGGATGGTTCCGGAAATGAAGAAGTACCTTGCCGCGGTCAATGATGTCGCTGTCTATCAAGACCTACTTTTTCAGCAAGCGAATCAACGCATTGACGAGGGATACGCCGAGTCCAGGAAAATCCTGATTGCGCTCGGCATTCTTGCGCTCGGATGCGGTGTGGTGCTGGCGCTGCTGCTCACTCGCAGCATTACACGCCCACTCGCACGCGCAGTGGGCCTGGCCCAACAGGTGGCTTCCGGCGACCTCACTGCGGATATTCGGGTGACGTCAAAAGACGAGGTCGGTGTACTGCTTTCTGCTTTGAAAAGTATGAATGAAAGCTTGCTCAACACCGTTTCGGAAGTGCGCTCCGGTACAGAGACGATCGTCACGGCTTCCCAGCAAATTGCTGCGGGCAATCTCGACCTGTCGGCCCGTACGGAGCAGCAGGCGAGCTCACTGGAGGAAACCGCCTCGTCCATGGAGGAATTGACAAGCACGGTTCGCCAGAACGCCGATAACGCACGGCAGGCGAACGCGCTTGCGCAAACTGCCTCAGGCGTCGCGACACGCGGCGGTGAGGTTGTCTCGCAAGTCGTCGGGACCATGTCATCGATTAACGAGTCCTCGAAGAAGATAGCCGACATCATCGCAGTCATCGACGGCATTGCCTTCCAAACGAACATCCTGGCGTTGAACGCCGCCGTTGAGGCGGCACGCGCCGGCGAGCAGGGCCGGGGTTTCGCGGTGGTCGCATCGGAAGTACGCAACTTGGCGCAGCGCTCGGCGGCTGCAGCAAAAGAGATCCGCATCCTGATCAGCGACTCGGTGGACAAGGTTAGCGTCGGCGGCCAGCTCGTGGAACAGGCCGGCGCCACCATGAAAGAAATCGTCCAGAGCATTACTCGTGTGACCGACATCATGTCCGAGATTGCAAGTGCGAGTGCCGAGCAAACGCTGGGTATCGAGCAGGTCAATGCGTCGATCACCCAGATGGACGACGTCACGCAACAGAATGCGGCGCTGGTCGAAGAAGCTGCAGCGGCTGCAAATTCGCTTGAAGACCAGGCAGCATCCCTCGCGCAGTTGGTCAGTACTTTTAAACTGAATGCCGAGGCGGGGACTCGCTCCGCCGTTTCGGTACGAGCGCTCGACACTCCTTCATCCAGGCTAATCGCTTTATCAAAATCGCTAGCTCCTCAATAACGGTAGGCAAGTGATAGGGTTGTACATCGCGCTCGTGGCAGCCAGTGTCGGGTCCTGGCTGAACCCGGCCGTTAGACTTGGGTACCGAAGTGGCGGAAAAGCGACCGCAAGCCTCATGCCTGATCGTCCGAATCATCGGCCAGGTCTTCCTCGAGTTCTTTTTCGAAAGTTTTACGGTCGTTCGAATTGATATAGAGGACCCAGCCCAGGAGGAGAAGCGCGAGGATGGAGCAGATCAGGATGGTCATCAGGGCGCCGTCGATTGCAGGTTGGCCTGCCAGTATAGGTAAAAAAACGACCGAAAGAGCAGCTGGTCATTGCGATGCACCGCCGTACTTTCGCACCGGATTATTTATTTCACGACGGTAATTTTGATTTTGCGGCTGAGTTAGAATGGTGCCAATCATGCCCGGCCGCGGCGCGGCCACCTGAGCAAGTTCAACTGCCGAAAGTTGCCGTGTCGCTCCATCACCTGTCTACACCTCGCCTGACGATCGACCGCCGGCGCGCTGAATTTGCGGATCGGGAATTCGAAGACCGCTTCATCCGCCATTTCCTGCCGGAGCGTAACGCCCAGCTGAAAGCAAGCTTTTTGTTTTCAGCGGGTTTTTATGTCGTGTTCGGCCTGACCGATATCGCCACGCTCGGTCCCACCGTCACCGCATGGACCATGGTCGCCCTGCGCGTGCTGGTCGCGCTGGCCGCGCTGTGCGCCTGCGCCGCCATTGCGCGCCATCCCGATTCAGCGGCGGTCTCGATTCGCGCCACCAATACCGTTTTGGCCGTGGGACTCGGCGTGTTCCCGGTATTGTGCTGGTACCAGCCCGCCGCCATGTCATGGAACCTGATGTCGCTGGCGCTGATATTAATGGCGGTCTATGTCATTTTCCCGAACCGCTTCATTTATGCGGTGGCGATCGGCGTCGTCACCAGCGCGGTATTTGCGGCGATGCTGCTGATCCAGGGCCTCCTGAGGATGGACGACGTGGTGGCGCTGGTCTTGATGCTCGTTCTCGGCAATGCCCTCGGTTATATCGCGGCGCGCCGTTTCAACCTTGCGCAGCGCGAGCAGTTTCGCTCCACCATGCTATTGCAGGAGCTGGCCGACCGCGATCCCCTGACCGGCTGCCACAACCGCCGCGTATTGCAGCGGGGCCTGCTGGACGCCGAACTGACGCGGACGCGCCGCTACGGCAGCGCCTTGTCGGTGATCCTGTGCGATATCGACCACTTCAAGCAGATCAACGACACCTACGGCCACGCAGCCGGTGACCAGGTATTGAGCGAATTTGCCGGCCTGCTCCAGTCGATGGTGCGCGAGGCGGTCGATACCGTCATCCGCTATGGCGGCGAAGAATTCCTGATCGTGCTGCCCGAGACGGAACTGGCCGGCGCGCATGCACTGGCCGAACGGATCCGCGTGGCCTTTGCCAACGCTGCCACGGCGGCAGGAGACGGCAGCTTCATCTCCGCCACCGCCAGCTTTGGCGTCGCCGCCGTGCCGGCGCAGCATCCCTGGCCACCCTCGAATTTCGAAGCGCTGGTGGGCGCCGCCGACGACCAGCTGTACGTGGTCAAGCGCGGCGGGCGCAACGGGGTGCGCGGCACCGTCGTCACCGCCGCACCCGAGCTGCGCTCGGGCACCTGAACCGCGAAGGGCGGGCTATTTCTTCTTGCGCGCGGTCGGCGGCAGGGCCGCCACGAGCTGCGCCAGGCGCGCCGGCTCGACCTCGCGCAGCAGGCCGATCGCCACCCGCAGCAACTGGTTCTTCTTCGCCGGCACGCCGTTGGCGCGGCAGGCATCCTTCAATGCCGCCAGCGTCGCGTGGTCGTCCTTCGGTACCGCGAAGCTGTCTTTCACCGGTTTGACGGAACCCTTCTTGCGCGCCGGCGGCTGGACGATCTCGGGCGCGGAACGCAGGCTCGCGCCCCCCGCTGCCGGGGACGTTGCTTTGGCCGGTAGGGTGGCGTCGTTCCTGGCCGTGGCGCCGCTGCCCCGGACAAGCTGGGCGGTCAAGGTGGCGCCGGCCTGGGGCGGGGCGGGTGCTGCCGATGCCGCATTGGCGAGCGTCGCGGCGCCCTCGGCCGTTGGCTTGAGGGCGGCGTCGGGCACGTGGCCGTCCACCGTGCCGGGGGCGGCGGCATGCGTGTCCGCTGCCACCGGCCCGTCGGGCAGGGTGGCGCGCTGGCGTCCGGGTTTGCTTGGTCTCTTCTTGGTCAGGTCATCCATGATGTCATCCGTAGTGGGTCAAGTGGGGGTCAGGTGGTGCTGATCGACAGGGGGATCGCGATTTCTTCCCAGCTCCCCTGTTCTTTTTCCAGCCATACCATCGCGGTCGGGTGGCGCTTTTTCCAGTCGCGCCCCACCTCGATCTCGATGCGTGTTTTCATGCGCACCCGCAGGCCGTCGACCTCGTCGTCGAGCCGCGCGTGCATCAGCATCGCGGCCAGGCGCAGGGCCAGCTGGGCCTTGGCCAGATCCGGGTCGGCCAGGGCCTCGCGCACCTTGCGCAGATTGCCTTTCTGGCCCAGCACGAGCGTGGCCATGATGCGCTGCTCGCCCGTGGTGAAGCCGGGCAGGTCGGCGTTCTCGATGATATAGGCAGCGTGCTTGTGGGCGCCGGTGTGCGAAATGACCTGGCCGGCCTCGTGCAGCAGGCAGCTCCAGGCCAGGTGGCGCACGTAGCGGTCGGAGTCCGGTTTCAGGCGGCCGTAGAGCCGGGCGGCGATGGTGGCGGTGCGGTCGGCGCGCGCCGGGTCGACCCCGAAGCGCTGCATGCAGGCGACGATTGCCTCGTCGCGGCGGTCGCGCCGGTGCGCGCGCATGTCGAGGTCGCACAGCGCGCCCAGGCGCAGGCCGGCATCGACCGCGATGAGGCGTTCGATGCCCAGTTCGCGCATCACGCCGATCAGGATCGTGAGCCCGCCGACCATCACGATCACGCGCTCCGGCTTGATGCCGGGCAGGCCGAAATGCTCGACGCGGCCGGCATTGATGAGGCGCGCCTGCAGCGCTTCCAGGCTGGCCAGCGACAGGGTGCCGTCGCCGATGCGGTTGCTCGAGACCACCTCGGCCATGGCGCGGATGGTGCCCGACGAGCCGTAGACGGCGCTCCAGCCGCCAGGCGGGAACAGGGCCGGCGCATCCTCGAAGCGCGCGCGCGCCGACATGATGGCGGCCTCGAACGCTTCAGGCGTGAGGGCGCCGTCGGCGAAGAAGGCGGCCGCCTGCGGCTGGGTGCCGATGCCGAACGATTCAACGGCTTCAATATCGTGCCCCTGGCCGAGGATGACCTCGGTCGAGCCGCCGCCGATGTCGACCACCAGGCGCCGTTCGTGCGGGTCGGCCAGCACGTGGGACACGCCCATGTAGATCAGGCGGCCTTCCTCTTCCCCGGAAATGATTTCGATCGGATAGCCGATTGCCGCTTCCGCGCGCGGCAGGAAGGCGCTCGCATTGCGCGCCACGCGCAGGGTATTGGTAGCCACGACCCGCACGCCATCAAGCTGGTATTGGCCGAGGATCTCGGCGAACGAGCGCAGGCAGCGCAGCGCGTTGTCCATCGCTTCCTCAGTGAGGTTGCCGTTCATGTCGAGGCCGGCTGCGAGGCGCAGCGGATCGCGCGCGGTCCTGACGATGCGCATCTGGTTGCCCGCCGGGTGGCCGACGTGCAGGCGGAAGCTGTTGGACCCGAGATCGACTGCAGCAAACATGGTATTCCCCTATTTTTTTACCAGTATGCCAGTTCAATGTGACAAGCCCGTCACGGAAGGGCAAACGGTGCAGCCCGGCAAGCGTACCGCCGGGATAAACCAAACGCGCTACCATGCGATCACAGGCATAGCCAACCGGAGACCATCGCGCATGGACACACAACGCACATTCGCCAGTCCGCCGGCCAAGGCCGGCAAGATCGTGCTCGCGCGCGGCATCAGCGTCGACGCCGGCATCCAGGCCATCCTCGCCGGCTGCCTGCACCACGCCAGCGCGAACGTGCGCGGCGTCCTCGAGACCGACGACCCCGAATACCTGCACCAGGTGCGCGTCGGCCTGCGCCGCTTTCGCTCGGCCCTGAAACTGTTCCAGTCCCTGATCACGCTGCCGGCGCCGCTGGCGGCGGAACTGTCCTGGCTGGGCGAGGTGCTCGGCCGCGCGCGCGACCATGACGTGCTTGCCCTGACGACCTTGCCGGCGCTGGTGCAGGACGTGTCCGGGCAGGCGGAATTGAAGCCCCTGCTCGAGTGTTCCAAGGCGGCTGCCGCCGAGCAGCGGGCCATCCTGCGCCAGGCCCTGCAGTCGCCGCGTTACGGAGAATGCATGCGGGCGCTGAACGATTGGGTCGATGGCGCGTGCTGGCGCCAGGGCGCATCGAAGGAGCAGAAGGCCGCGCTGCGCAAACCGCTGGCGAAATTTGCACACAAGGCGCTTGAACAAGGCCACGCGCGCATCAGGAAGCGCGGGCGTGGCCTGCAGCAGCACGATGCCGCCGCGCTGCACCGGCTGCGCATCGCCTGCAAGCGCAACCGCTACGCCGTCGAGTTCTTCCGCGACCTGGCGCGCGACAAGCCGGCCGCGCGCTATGTCAAGGCGCTGTCATCCCTGCAGGATACGCTGGGCGGGCGCAACGACATGTCGGTAGCCTTGACCCTGTTACCGGCGCTGGGCGGCGACGCCGCGGCGCTGGCAACACCAACGGCCTTTGCGATGGGGTATCTCAGCTGCGGCGTGAATGCCGGCCTGCAGGGGGTACGCAAACCGTGGCGACGGTTTTCAAGACTGTCGCCTCAGAAGTTGATGTGAACCGCTCATTTGAACGCGAGGAGCCCGACCCGATGGAATTGATCCTGTGGCGCCATGCCGAAGCCGAAGAAGGCGTGCCGGACCTGACCCGGAAACTCACCGCCAAGGGCGAGCGCCAGGCCAGGCGCATGGCGCGCTGGCTGCGCGCCCAGCTGCCAAAGGACGCGCGCATCCTGGTCAGCCCGGCCACGCGTACGCGCCAGACGGCCGACGCCCTGCACATGACCTACGAAGTGCGCGAGGAACTGGCGCCCGGCTGCTCGGCGCAGCAGTTGCTGGCGGCAACCGGTTGGCCGGCGGGGAACGGGGTAATCGTGCTGGTAGGGCACAACCCGGCGATCAGCGACCTGGCGATCCTGCTGCTGGCGGGCCGGTCGGTGCCGGTCACGATGCGCAAGGGCGCGGCCTGGTGGTTTTCCAACGACACCCGCGTCGGCGAGGCGCCCGTGCTGCTCAAGGCGGTGATGACGCCGTCGATGCTGAAAAGCGGTTAAATAGCAGTTAAGGCGTCTCCGCCATGAGTGCGCGGATGAACTCCCACTGCGCGCGCTCGACCGGCGACACCGACAGCCGGCTGCCCTTGGCCAGCAGCGGCATGCCTTCCAGTTCCGGGTGCGCCTTGAGCGTGGCCAGCGGAACGAAGCCCCCCTGTTGCACGAAACGGATGTCGACCGACACCCAGCGCGGCTGTTCCGCGGTCGCCTTCGGGTCGAAATAGCGGCTGCCCGGGTCGAACTGGGTCGGATCCGGGTAGGGCGTGCTCACGATCTCTACAATGCCGGCGATGCCGATGTCGGCGCAGCTCGAATGATAGAAAAAGGCGAGGTCGCCGACGCTGGCCGCGTCGCGCAGGAAGTTGCGCGCCTGGTAGTTGCGGATGCCGGTCCAGGCCAAGGCCTGCTGCGGCGCGCCGGCCAGGTCCTCGATGCTGATGTCGTCGGGTTCGGATTTGAGCAGCCAGTAGCGCATGCGGTCAGTCGGCAAATGAAACGGATTATAGCTTTGCTGTTGCAGCGGCCCCAGACGTGAAGAAATCGCTTGCGATTATTAGATGGTTAGCTAATAATCGTTTCATGAGCACTGTATTCAAAGCCCTGTCCGACCCGACCCGCCGCAAGGTCCTGCAACTGCTGCAGGCCGGACCCATCGGCGCGGGCGAACTCGCGGACATGTTCGAGGTGTCCAAGCCCACCATGTCGGCCCACTTTGCCGTGCTCGTGGGAGCAGGGCTCATCGAAGCAGAGAAGCAGGGGAGAAATGTCACCTACCGGCTCAAGTTGTCGGTGCTGGAAGAAGCGCTGCTCGCTTTTGCGCAGGCGTTTGGATTGCAGGTTACGCGGCCGGAAGGCGGCCATTCCGAAGTCGAATCGAAACAGGAGAAACCATGAAGGCTGCTTTTCCCTTGGGACGTGCGCTGGCCGGCGCCGCGTTCATCGTCGCCGCGTCCGCTCTGTTGCGCTGGGCCGCACCCGAATACCTGAGTGCCGAAATGGCGCAGCGGCTGACCGGCGTGCTGCTTGGCTTTGTGGTCGTGGTCTATGCGAACGCGATTCCGAAGTCGCTGGTGGCACTGGCGCGGCTGCGCTGCTCCCCGGCGGGCGAGCAGGCGGCGCGGCGCTTCGCCGGCTGGAGCCTGGTGCTGGGCGGCCTCGGCTACATCGCGGCCAGCCTGCTCGCACCGCTGGCGTCGATGCACCTGGTGGGCGGCGCCATCCTCGCCGTGGCGCTGGTAGCCGCCATCCTGCGCTGCATGCGCGCAGGTGGCGCCGTGCACGGTTAAGGAGCGGCCATGTTCGCGATGCTGATGGGATTAAAAGGGATCGCTCCGCGCGACCTGCACGGACGCATGGGGCAGGATGCGGTGACCGTTGTCGATGTCAACGCGCGCCATTCCTGGCTGCAGGCGCGCGTTCCGGGCGCACTCAACCTGGCGCCCGATTTCGACGGTACATCGCTGCCGGCGGACCGCGCCATGCCGCTCGTGTTCTACTGCTCGAACCCGCTGTGCCGCAAGGCGCCGAACGCGGCGCGCAAGGCCGAGCGGCTGGGCTATACGGATGTGCGGGTCATGTCCGCCGGGATCAGCGGCTGGGTGGGCGCAAAGCTGCCGGTCGACAGCGGCGAGTGACGGCAAGCTTCGACTTTTACAAGGCCATCGACTAGACTCTGTTCCTCATCTGTTAAGAGGTAACCGCTTTGTCGATGGCTTTCCTTCCCGCTTCCTGCCGCGCTGCACTTCCCGTTTCGCTCCATCGCGCCACCGGCAAGGAGGGCGCATGGACCCCTTGCTGATCCTGGCCCTGCTGGCCATGGGCGCCTTTGGCGGGTTTGCCGCCGGACTGCTCGGCATCGGGGGCGGCATGGTGCTGGTGCCCTTCATCACCATGATTTTCACCGCGCGCGGCGTCCCGGACGAGCTGGTGGTGCACATGGCGATCGCCACCTCGCTCGGCACCATCATGTTCACCTCGCTGTCCTCGATGCGTGCGCACCACAAGCATGGGGCCATACTCTGGCATGTGGTCAAAATGCTGGCGCCGGGCATCGTGGTCGGGTCGATGATCGGGCCGTGGATCGGCAAGCAGATGAATTCGTCCGCGCTGGCCTTCTTCTTCGGCATATTCGTCGCGTTTTCGGCCACGCAAATGCTGATCAACAAGAAGCCGGCGGCGGCGCGCGAACTGCCGGCGGCGCCGGGCATGTTTGCCACCGGCGGCTTGATCGGCATCCTGTCGGGGCTGGTGGGGGCGGGTGGCGGTTTTATTTCGGTGCCGTTCATGACCTGGTGTAACGTGCGCATCCACAATGCGGTCGCCACCAGCGCCGCGCTCGGATTCCCGATTGCGCTGGCCGGCACGCTGGCGAACATCTTTTATGGCTGGGACGAGCCCGGATTGCCGGAGTATTCGCTCGGCTTCATCTATGTGCCGGCGCTGCTCATCATCGTGGCCGCCAGCGTGACCCTGGCGCCGCTGGGCGCGCGCACGGCGCACCGGATGCCGGTGCGGCGGTTGCAGCAGGTGTTTGCGGTGATTTTGTATGCGCTCGCGGCCTACATGTTCTGGAAGTCGGCGCAATAGGCTGCGGCGCGCGCCCTAGAGCGCCCGCAGCGCCAGCCATTCCAGGGCATCGGCGGCGCGCGCCAGTACCGAAATATGGCCGTCCCGCGGCTGCGACCACAGCTCGGCCGAAGGACAGTGCCGCGCCAGCCAGCGGCCATGGCTGGCCGGCACGATGCGGTCTTCGTCTCCATGGAGCAGCAAGAGGGGCGGCAACACACCCGTGAATCCAAAGCCCCAGGGCGCGACGTAGGCCAAGTCGTCGTCGACGAGTCCTCCCGGACCCTGGGCCATGGCCGGTTCCACCACGGTGTCGAACCAGGACCATGGTCCCGCGAGGATAGCCCGGTCGGTGTCGGTAAACATCGCAGGGTCGAAACCGGGGCCGGCGGTCTCATAGGCCAGTTTCGCGGCGCGGCCTTCGAGCGCTGCCCGCAGGCCCGCGGCGCCGGCGGCATGCATGCCGCCGAACCAGTCGAGTCCCTCGGCGCCGTAAGGTGCCAGGCCGGCAATGCTTGCAGCTGCCAGCACCCGGCCTGGAAGCAAGGCGGCGCAGGCAAGCGCGTGCGGTCCGCCCCCCGAGTGGCCCATCACCGCGAACCGCTCGATGCCAAGCCGGTCCGCGATGCAGGCCACATCGGCTGCGGCCGACGCCACCGTACGTCCCGGGCGCGCAGTAGAGGAGCCATAGCCGGGCCGGTCATAGCCGATCCAGCGCAGCCCCAGACGCGCCGCCTCGGCATACAGCGGTGCCGGCGGGATGCCGATGTTCGGCGTGCCGTGCAGCCAGAAGACAGCAAGCTCGCTGCCGCCAGGCGCGCGACCCTGGTCGTAGACGTGCAGGAGGTGTCCTTGCTCGGAAAACACAGCTGCTTCTCTCATCCTTGCTCCCCTGTCGACGGTGCTCAGGCCCGTACCGGCTGCTTGCCCTCGCGCGAATACGCCCAGCCCAGCATGGCCAGCGCGGCGATGATCATCGGCAGCGACAAGACCTGGCCCGAGGTGATCGGCATGCCGGCCACCGTGGTTTCCCAGTCCGGCACGCGGAAGTATTCGGTGAAGAAGCGCGCGCAGCCATACAGCAGGGTGAACATCGCGCCGACCGCCAGGCGCGGGCGGGCCTTGCGCGCATACGGCCACAGGATCAGGAACACGACGATGCCGTCGATGAGCATCTGGTACAGCGGCGACGGGTGGCGCGGGCCTTCGACGCCAGGCCAGATCATCGCCCACGGCAGGCTCGGGTCGGCCAGGCGGCCCGGCAGTTCGTGGTTGATGAAGTTGCCGAGGCGCCCGGCTGCATAGCCGAGCGGCACCATCGGTGCAATGAAGTCGTACACGTCGAGCACGTTGCGTTTGGACTTGCGCGCCCACAGCGCCATCGCCACCAGCACACCGAGGAAGCCGCCATGGAAGGACATGCCGCCCTGCCAGACCTTGAAAATCTCGATCGGATTGGCGAAGAAATGGGCCGGCTGGTAAAACAGCACCTCACCCAGGCGCCCGCCGAGGACGACGCCGAGCATGCCGTAGAACAGCATGTCGTCCAGGTCTTCGTTTTTCCAGCCTTGCGCAGCGATGTGGGGCTGCTTGATGCGCACGCGGCCCAGTATCAGGAACAGCGCGAACGCGACCACGTACATCAGGCCATACCAGTGGATATCCACCGGGCCGAGCGAAAACGCGACCGGGTCCGGATTCGGGTGTACCAACATATTATTTCCTCAGTAATTCCAAAAAGCCGTGCAACACCGGCGATGCGCTGTCGAGGCGCCAGCAGACGCCCAGCTCGACGAGCGGCGCCGGCCCGGCAAGGGCACGGTATTCTACGCCTGGACGCATCAGGTTCGACACGGATTGTGGCACAAGTGCCAAGCCCATGCCTGCCGACACCAGGCTGACGATGGTTTGCATCTGGATCGCTTCCTGGCCAATGACGGGCACAATGCCCGCATCGTGGAAGCAGCTGAGGATGGCGTCGTGCAGGGCAGGTGCGCTCTGGCGCGGGAAAATAATCAATGGAAGCAGCGGAAGCGCAGCGAGCTCGATCGGCCCGCTTTCCTTCAGCACGCCTGCGGGCACGCACAGCACCAGCGGTTCTTCCTGCAGCTTGAGGTAGTCGAGGCGCTCCTGGGTCCGCATTTGCGTATTTTCCGGCAGCGGCGGAATCACGAGGCCGGCGTCGATGCGCCCGTGCAGCAGGTCGTCGACCTGGACGTCGGTGGTCGCTTCCTGCAGCACCAGCTGCACGTTCGGATAGGCGGCGCTGTAGTCGCGCAGCAACGGCGGCAGCATGCTGTAGCCGGCCGGCGTGACGAAGGAAAGGGCAAGCCGGCCCGCTTCGCCGGCGGCGGCGCGGCGCACCAGTTCCGGCAGGCCGCCGGCCGCATCGAGCAGGCGCCGCGCTTCGGGCAGGAGGGCGGCGCCGGCCGGGGTCAGGGCCACCTGGCGGCGGTTGCGCAGGAACAGCGGCGCGCCAAGCGCCGCCTCGAACGCGGCAATCGCCTGCGACAGGGGAGGCTGGGTCATGTGCAGTCGCTCGGCGGCGCGGCCAAAGTGGAGCTCCTCGGCGACGGTCAGAAAAAAGCGCAGCTGGCGCAGGTCAATCGACATCTATATGCATTTCCTTGGTTTTTTGGGTCATTGATATGCTGCGCATATCACAGGTCAGCAAATCTTATATTTGACGCTGCCAATCAAGCAAGGCATTCTGGAAAAATTGTTATTCAAGGAGTTCACCATGGCCGACCAGCGCTATAACCGCCGTTCCCGCAACATCACCGCGGGCGTCGCCCGCAGCCCGAACCGCTCGATGTATTACGCGATGGGCTACCAGAAGGAAGACTTCGACAAGCCGATGATCGGCATCGCCAACGGCCACTCGACCATTACGCCCTGCAACTCGGGCCTGCAAAAGCTGGCCGACATCGCCATCGCCACCGTCAAGGAAGCCGGCGCCAATCCGCAGGTGTTCGGCACGCCGACCATTTCCGACGGCATGTCGATGGGCACCGAAGGCATGAAGTTTTCGCTGATCTCGCGCGAAGTCATCGCCGACTGCATCGAAACCTGCGTCAACGGCCAGTGGATGGACGGCGTGGTCGTCATCGGCGGCTGCGACAAGAACATGCCCGGCGGGATGATCGCCCTGGCGCGCGCCAACGTGCCGGGCATCTACGTCTACGGCGGCACGATCAAGCCGGGCAACTGGAAAGGGAAGGACCTGACCATCGTTTCGGCCTTTGAAGCGGTCGGCGAATTCACGGCCGGTCGGATGAGCCAGGAAGATTTCGACGGCATCGAGAAGAACGCCTGCCCCTCGTCCGGTTCCTGCGGCGGCATGTACACGGCCAACACCATGTCGTCCTCGTTCGAGGCGCTCGGCATGTCGCTGCTGTACTCGTCGACGATGGCCAACCCGGACGACGAAAAGGTGGGCTCCTGCGCCCAGTCGGCGCGCGTGCTGGTCGAGGCCGTCAAGCGCGACCTGAAACCGCGCGACATCATCACCCGCGCCTCGATCGAGAACGCGGTGGCGCTGATCATGGCCACCGGCGGCTCGACCAACGCCGTGCTGCACTATCTCGCCATTGCCCACGCGGCCGAAGTCGAATGGACGCTGGACGATTTCGAGCGCGTGCGGCGCAAGGTGCCCGTGATTTGCAACCTGAAGCCTTCCGGCCAGTACGTGGCGACCGACCTGCACAAGGCCGGCGGCGTACCGCAGGTGATGAAGCTGCTGCTCGACGCCGGCCTGATGGACGGCAGCTGCATCACGATCACCGGCCGCACGCTGGCCGAGGAACTGGCCGAGGTGCCCTCGAGCCCGGCCGCGGGACAGGACGTGATCCGCCCGATCGACCAGGCGCTGTACGCCCAGGGCCACCTGGCTGTCCTGAAGGGCAACCTGTCGCCGGAAGGCTGTGTCGCCAAGATCACCGGCCTGAAGAACCCGGCCATCACCGGCCCGGCGCGCGTGTTCGACGACGAGTATTCGGCGATGGACGCGATCATGGCCAAGCGTATCAACCCCGGCGACGTGCTGGTGCTGCGCTACCTCGGACCGAAAGGCGGACCGGGCATGCCGGAAATGCTGGCGCCGACCGGCGCGCTGATCGGCCAGGGACTGGGCGAATCCGTGGGCCTGATCACGGACGGGCGCTTCTCCGGCGGCACCTGGGGCATGGTGGTCGGCCACGTGTCGCCGGAAGCCTTCGAAGGCGGCACGATCGCGCTGGTGGAAGAGGGCGATTCGGTGACGATCGACGCCAACGCCCTGTTGATCCAGCTGAATGTGCCGGACGAGGAAATCGCCCGCCGCCGCGCCGCGTGGAAGCGGCCCACGCCGCGTTATACGCGTGGGGTGCTGGCCAAGTTCGCGAAGCTGGCCTCGAGTGCGAGCAAGGGAGCGGTGACGGGGTAATCGCCCGTCACTGGCCCGCGTCCGGCGCCGGCAACGGCTCCGGCCCCGACCCGTGCGGCCGCCGCAACGGAATGCGCACCATGAATTCGCTGCCGCGGCCCGGCCCTTCGCTGCGCACCTCGACGGTTCCCTGGTGCAGTGACACGATTTCTCGCACCACGGCGAGACCGATCCCGAGCCCGGCGCCGCGGCTGGCGGCCTTGCCGTCGGCCTGCGTGAACACCTCGAAAATGCGGGGCAGCAGGTCGGGGCTGATGCCCTGGCCGTTGTCCTTGAAGTTGCACACGAAATGGGTCTGGTCGGCCGTTGCGGTGACCCAGACCGTGCCGCCTTCGGGTGTGTACTTGATGGCGTTATTGAGCAGGTTGAGAAAAACCTGCAGCAAACGCCGCGAATCGACCTCGATCTCGATCGGCAGGGGCGGCAGCACCGGTACCAGTGCCAGATTCTTCGCTTGCGCGGCGGAGCGGCAGCTGTCGATGGCCTCGAACAGGCAATCCTGCAGCCGCACACGTTCGTAGGCAATGCTCATTTTGCCGGTTTGCACCCGCGTCAGGTCGACCAGGTCTTCGACCAGCCGCTCGAGGAAGCCGATCTGACGGTCCATGATGCGGATCGGCTGCGCCTGGCGCGGGTCGCCCCCGGGCAGGCGCTTCATCAGTTCCAGGCCGGTCTTCAAAGGCGCGAGCGGGTTGCGCATCTCGTGCGCAATGGTGCCGATGAAGACGTTTTTCTCGTTTTCCTTGACGCTGCAGTCCTGCAGCACGTTCTCCAGGTATTTCATTCGCGTGCGCAGGTGGGTCGCGTCGCGGAAGATCTTCACGAAACGGGGTTGGTCGCCGTCGCTTGAGGCAAGCCTGATCGAGATGCCGCTCGACCACAGGCGCGAGCCATCCTTGCGCATGTGCCAGCGTTCGTCCTCCGCCACGCCGACGATCCGGGCCGTGTTCGCCTCGTGCTCGTCGAGCTTGCGTGCGCGGTCTTCGGGGACGAACAACATGGAAATCGGCAGGCCCAGCACCTCGTCGGCGGTCCAGCCCGTAAGAAAGCAGGCGCCTTCGTTCCAGCCGCTGATGCGGTAATCGTGCTCGTAGAAGAGGATGCCGTATTGCCGCGTGTCGCGCAGCATCAGCTCGGTGAAGGCTGCGGCCTGTTCGGCAGTCCAGTGACTGTTCGGCCCTTGTGCCATGAATGCTCCTCCTGCGATGAATGCAGCATTCTAGCGCGAGGGGGCCTGACGGCGCTCACGGTTGAGCTGTCGAGCAGAAACCCGCCGCTTTATTTACGTTTGTCGAAGGTGTTCTTCACGCGCGCCTGGCGGCGCTTTTCGTCTTCGTCGTGCGCTTTTTTCTTGTCCCAGCCAAGCATCGGTTCGATGTATTCGAACCAGGCGAAAGCGAACGCCATCAGGCCGACGATCCACCACCAGGACAGCTCGGCGAAGTGCCACACTTCAAAAAAGCGCAGGACAACCAGCGCGGCAATCAACAGGATCAAGGGCATGTTTTTCTCCAGAACCCGGCCATCTTACAAAGGATTTAGTGCTCTGTGGCAAAATAACGTGTCTGGTAAAGCCCTTAGTGGCAATGCCGCAACCAGAAAACGTAAGCGACGTTACAGAGTGTGACGGTGGGCATTCACTGTCGGGAAACGCGGTAGAATGCCATCATTACTTTTGGAGAGTGTCATGAAACGGTCCCTGATCTTGTGCGGTGTTTTGTCGGTCCTTGCCTCACCCGTCGCGTTCGCGCAGGCCGACCTCGCCAAAGCAAAGAATTGCATGGCTTGCCATGCCGTGTCGAACAAGGTGGTCGGCCCAGCCTACAAGGACGTGGCCGCCAAGTACGCCGGCCAAAAAGGCGCGGAAGACAAGCTGGTTGCGAAAGTCCTGAAGGGCGGCGCAGGCACCTGGGGTTCGGTGCCAATGCCGGCCAATCCGCAGGTGAGCGAAGCGGACGCGCGCAGCCTGGTCAAGTGGATCCTGGCCACCAAATAAATCTTCGCCCAGCAGGTTCGGGAGCGCAAAAAAAAGCGCGCCGGCGTAAAGCCAGGCGCGCTTTTTGTTTTATTAGGCCCGGTCAGCGGATGACGTCGAGCCTGGTGCGCTTGCCGCCCTTGTAGGTGTACAGGGTCAGCGCGCCATTGTTGATGTCGCCCGATGCGTCGAACTGAATCGGGCCGGTCACGCCCTTGTAATTGATCTTTTTCAGCTCGGGCAGGTATTTCATCGGCTCGGCCGATTTCGCCGCCTGCATCGCCGCCGCCATCACCATTACCGCGTCGTAGACGTAGGGCGCATACAGCTGCACCTCCTGCCCGGTCTTCTGCTTGAAGCGGGCGCGGAAGTCGGCCATGGCTTTTTCCTGCTCTGCGCCCGCCACGCCGCCTGCTTCCGCACAGATGACCTTGCCGTCGCCAACGGCGTCGCCGGCCAGGCGGCCCAGGGCTTCGGTACAGATGCCGTCACCGCCCATGAAGCGCGCGTTGATGCCGAGCGCCTTCATCTGCTTGAGCATCGGGCCGCCGACCGAATCCATCCCGCCGAAGAACACGAGATCGGGCTTTTTCGAGCGGATCGAAGTCAGGATCGCCGTGTAGTCGGTCGCCGTGGCGCTGGTGAACTCCTTGCCGACGATGCGCACCCCCGGTCCCTTGGCGCCCTTCAGGAACTCGGCGGCGACGCCCTGGCCGTAGGTGGTGCGGTCGTCGATGACGGCGATGTTCTTCACCTTCAGGTTATCGATCGCGTACTTGCCGAGGGTGCCGCCGAGCTTGGCGTCGTTCGCCACCACCCGGAACGCGCCGGGGAAGCGCTGCTTCGTGTACTGAGTGGCGGTGGTGGCCGGCGAGATCTGCGGGATGCCGGCGTCGTTGTAGATTTTCGACGCGGGCACCGAGGTGCCGGAATTGAGGTGGCCGATCACGCCTTTTACTTTCGCGTCGACCAGTTTCTGCGCCACGGCCGTGCCTTGCTTCGGGTCGGAGGCATCATCCTCGGCCAGCAGCTGCAAGGTCACCTTCTGGCCATTGATGGTGAAGCCTTTGGCATTGAGCTCGTCGATCGCCATGCGGGCGGCGAGTTCGTTGTCCTTGCCGAGGTGGGCGTTGGGGCCGGAAACGGGAGCGACGTGGCCGATCTTGACGATCTGCTGCGCACTCGCAGTGCCGGACACGGCCAGTGCGACGAAGAGGGTGATCCACTTGGTGCTCATGCGTTCTCCATTCGATGGTGGAGGCGACCGCCCATGAACCGCCGGCGTGCGCCGATTGCGATTTGTTACCCGGCAAAAGGTATAACAAATTCCGGGCGTGGGAAAGCGCTAAAGCGGGAGGTATGCGGGAGGCTTACTTTTGCACGGACGCGACCTGTTGCGCCACCATCTGCTCGACCGTCTGGCGCAGGCCGATATGGATCTGGTCGCTTGCCGAGGCGAGGGCATTGCGCACCACGGCCTCGAGTTGCGGCTGCAATTGCGCCAGGATGCGTTCAGCGATGCGCGCCACGAGTGTGTCCCAGTCGGGCTCTGCAATCGGCTCCGCAGTTGGCTTGATAGCGGCCGGCAGCGTTTCGCTCAGGGTCGGGATATCGTCTGCGGATTGGCTGGCCACGGGTTCGGCAGGCGCCGGCGCTGCCAGAGGCGTCTCGACCGGCTCAGCGGGCGCCGGCTCAGCAGGCGCCGGCTCCCGCACGACTTCAGTCAACACGGGAATGCTGCTGTCAAAGGCCGGATTCTGGTTCATGACTGTCCTGCGACGAAGTGGGTCAGGGGATAGGATTGCTTCTTGTAGGCGACATAGCGCTGGCGGCCAGCGGCGGCATCGCTCTCGTCAGTGGAGATGATCTCGAACACCCGCGCGAACCGGGCAAAGTTGCTCGGGGTGCGGCGCGTCAGGTTGACCAGCATGTCGTAGTGGGGCAGGGACGCCTCCTCGCTGCTGGTCACGATGATCGGGGTTTCTGGCGCCAGCGGATCGTCCGCCAGCACGTGCGGCAGGAAATCGGTGTCGGACAGGGTCCACAGGGCGTCGTTCAGCTTGGCGGCCTGCTCTGCGTCCTCGGCCAGCAGCACGATCTGGGCTTTGGCCGCATATGCCTTGCGCGCCAGGCGGCAGGCATAGGCGAGCTTGTCGGGGATATTGGTATGGAAGTCGATCCGGGTCATGGTACGGATTGTAATCCGGAGCGCTGCGCTTGGAGATGATTTCCGGCGCAATGCGCCGGAAATCAGATATTGCTGACACTGCTACTACTTATAACCCGCCTGACTATTACCAGCCCGGCTATTACCAGCCTGACTGTTACAGGCCTGCCGATCCCGCCGATTCGGCATTCATGCCGCTATGGCGCAGCAGCGCGTCGATCGACGGCTCGCGGCCACGGAAGGCCTTGAACGATTCCAGCGCCGGGCGCGAGCCGCCCATGGCCAGGATCTCGCGCTGGAAGCGCCGGCCGGTCTCGGCCGACAGTTCGCCACCGCCGGCCTCGACTGCTTCCTCGAAGGCCGCATACGCGTCCGCCGACAGCACCTCGGCCCACTTGTAGCTGTAGTAGCCGGCCGCATAGCCGCCGGCGAAGATGTGGCCGAACGAATGCTGGAAGCGGTTGAACGAAGGCGGGATCATGACCGAGAATTTGCTGCGCACCTCGTCGATCAGCTGCTGCACGGTCTGGGAGCTGGCAGGGTCGAAGTCGTAGTGCAGGTGCATGTCGACCAGGGAGAACTCGACCTGGCGCAGCGTCTGCATGCCTGACTGGAAGTTTTTCGCGGCCAGCATCTTGTCGTACAGCGCGCGCGGCAGCGGTTCGCCCGTCTTCACGTGCGCGGTCATGCCCTGCAACACGTCCCACTCCCAGCAGAAGTTTTCCATGAACTGGGACGGCAGCTCGACCGCATCCCACTCGACGCCCGAAATGCCCGACACCGACAGCTCCTCGACTTCGGTCAGCATGTGGTGCAGGCCGTGGCCGAACTCATGGAACAGGGTCGTCACTTCGTCGTGGGTGAACAGCGAAGGCTGGAGTTTGCCATCCACCGTTGCCGGCGGCGTGAAATTGCAGGTCAGGTAAGCCACCGGCGTCTGGACGATGCCCCCGGTCGTCATGCGGCGGCCGCGCGCGTCGTCCATCCACGCGCCCTGGCCCTTGCCGGCGCGCGCGTACAGGTCGAAATAGAACTGGCCCACCAGCTCGCCGTCGCGCTCGATGCGGTAGAAGCGTACGTCCGGGTGCCAGACGGGGGCGGTATCGGGCTGGATCCGTACCGAGAACAAGGATTGGACGACCTTGAACAGGCCTTCGATGACCTTCGGCTCCGGGAAGTATTCCTTCACTTCCTGCGCCGAGAAGGCATAGCGCTGTTCGCGCAGCTTTTCCGACGCGTAGGTCAGGTCCCAGGCCTGCAGGTCCTCGATCCCCAGCTCGTCCTTCGCAAAGGCGCGCAGCTCGGCCAGGTCCTTCTCGGCGAACGGACGCGCGCGGCGGGCCAGGTCTTCGAGGAAGCTGATGACGTGCTCCGGGCTCTCGGCCATTTTCGGCACCAAGGACACTTCAGCGAAGTTGCGGTAGTCGAGCAGCTTGGCTTCCTCGTCGCGCAGCCTCAAGAGAGTGGCGATGTTTGCCGTGTTGTCCCATTTCTCCAGCTCGGAAAAGACGCTGCCCATTTCCGAAGCCTTGGTGGCGCTGGCGCGGTAGATCGTCTCGCGCAGCTTGCGGCTGTCGGCGAACTGCAGCACCGGGAAATAGGACGGGAAGTGCAGCGTGAACTGCCAGCCGGCCTTGCCTTCGGCTTCCGCGGCGGCGCGGGCGGCGGCCTTTGCATCGTCCGGAATGCCAGCCAGCTCCGCCTCGTCTTCGATGAGGAGCTTGTAGTCGTTGGTCGCGTCGAGCACGTTTTCCGAGAAGCGCGTCGAGGTGGCCGCGTGCTGTTCCTGGATCGCGGCAAAGCGTTCCTTTTTCTCGGGCGGGAGTTCGGCGCCGCCCAGGCGGAAGTCGCGCAGGGCGTTTTCGACGATGCGCTTGCGCGCGTGCGACAGGCTGTCGTAGTCGGCGCCGGCGCGGATCGCCTTGTATTTGTCGAACAAGGCTTCGTTCTGGCCCAGCGTGGTCCAGAACTCGGTGATCTTCGGCTGGTTTTCGTTGTAGACCGCGCGCAGTTCCGGCGTGTCGGCCACATGGTTCAGGTGGTTGACGATGCCCCAGGCACGGCCCAGGCGCTCGGTCGCTTCCTCGAGCGGCACCACGAAGTTATCCCAGGTCACGGTGTCGCTTGGCGCTTCGAGCCTGGCGACCACTTCGGTCGCCTCCTTGATCAGCTGCTCGATGGCCGGCGTGACGTGTTCCGGGTGGAACGCATCAAAACGCGGCAAGCCGGAGAAATCGAGGAGGGGATTGCTGGTATTGGTCATCACTGATTCCTTCAAAGGGCTTCTGAAATCGATCTACTGGATCGATTTCACTCTCTCGATTAAGCGGTGCCTGGCACGGGCGCCATTCCCGACACCTGGCCCAGGCGTTCGTGATTCTTGCCGAGCACGCGGTCCGCGGACTCGACGGTATTCATCAACAGCATGGTGATCGTCATCGGGCCGACCCCGCCCGGCACCGGCGTGATGTGCGAAGCCACCTCGCGCACGCCGGCGAAGTCGACGTCGCCGCACAGCTTGCCGGCGTCGTCGCGGTTCATGCCGACGTCGATCACGATCGCGCCCGGTTTCACCATGTCGGCGGTGAGGGTGTTGCGGCGGCCCACGGCGGCGACGACGACATCGGCCTGGCGCGTGTACACGCCCAGGTCCGGTGTCGCGCTATGGCATATGGTCACGGTTGCGTTGGCTTGCAAGAGCAGCAGGGCCATTGGTTTGCCGACGGTGTTCGAGCGGCCGATGACGACGGCGTGCTTGCCGCGCAGGTCGACGCCGGTGCTTTCGATCAGCTTCATGCAGCCGTAAGGGGTACAGGGGCGGAAGCCCGGCAGGTTGGCGACCAGTTCGCCGGCCGACAGCACCGAATAACCGTCGACGTCCTTGGCTGTCGCGATCGCTTCGATCACCTTGCTCGAGTTGATGTGGCGCGGCAGCGGCATCTGGACCAGGATGCCGTGGATCGTCGGATCGTTGTTCAGGGCGTCGATGCGGGCGAGCAGGGCCGCCTCGGTGAGGTCGGCATCGTATTTCTCGAGTACCGAGTGAAAGCCCACGTCGGCGCAGGCCTTGACCTTGTTGCGCACATAGACCTGGCTGGCCGGATCTTCGCCGACCAGGATCACGGCAAGGCCCGGCTGCTGGCCGGCGGCGGTTAGTTTGGCGGCGCGCCCGGCGATTTCGGCACGCAGTTGCTGGGAAAGTTGGACTCCGTCGATCAGTTGGGCAGGCATGATGGCTTTAGTTAAGGCAAAGCCGGATTATAAAGCCGGATGCCCGAAGCTGCCGCCATGCCTCCCCATGCGGATTTGCCATTCAGGCTGCGTGGCCCCTTGCGGTGCCTGGAACCGACCAGCCCGAGCCCGGCGGCCAGCAGGCCCGGCGGCGGCGGCGCCAGCGACTGTTTGTTGATTTGGTCATCCTGATGATCGATCCATCGTCAAGAATGCATTGGCTGAAATGCAATTGCGCTATATTTTCGATGCTTGATCAATGTGCTTACCGCAAATATGCTGGGATTTAGCCACAACTACCCGTTCAGAATGTGTCTGTTTCATAATGTGAAATCATTTTCCGCATTTTGAAAAACGCAAATGTGCTGTTAGAATCGTCAGACTATTTAATGGTACTTTTAATCACCCAGCAAAAACGTCCGACAGCGATTCGAGCGAATCGGGTGGGGCACCAATCATAGGAGACGCATTAATGTCAGCTCAACTCGATCAGTTGACGGCCCAAGCCGCCAACGACCCGGACACGCTCGAAACCAAGGAATGGCTCGACGCGCTGGAAGCGGTCATCGAAAACGAAGGTACCGACCGCGCACACTACCTGATGGAGCGCCTGGTCGACCTGGCGCGCCGCCGTGGCGCCCACATCCCGTTCTCCAGCAACACCGCTTACGTCAACACGATTCCCGCCCACCTGAACGTCAACTGCCCGGGCAACCTCGAATACGAAGAGCGCCTGCGCTCCTGGATGCGCTGGAACGCGATGGCCATGGTCGTCAAGGCCAACCGCGCCGACGGCGACCTGGGCGGCCACATCTCGTCCTTCGCCTCGCTCGCCAACATGCTCGGCATCGGCTTCAACCACTTCTGGCACGCCCCGACCGAATCCCACGGCGGCGACCTGCTCTACATCCAGGGTCACAGCTCGCCTGGCATCTACGCGCGCGCCTACCTGGAAGGCCGCATCACCGAAGAGCAGATGCTGAACTTCCGCCGCGAAGTCGACGGCAAGGGCCTGTCGTCGTATCCGCACCCGAAACTGATGCCGGACTTCTGGCAGTTCCCGACCGTCTCGATGGGCCTGGGCCCGCTGATGGCGATCTACCAGGCGCGCTTCCTGAAGTACCTGCACGCCCGCGGCCTGGCCGACACCGCCAACCGCAAGGTCTGGGTCTTCTGCGGCGACGGCGAGATGGACGAGCCGGAATCGATGGGCGCGATCGGCATGGCCTCGCGCGAGCAGCTCGACAACCTGGTCATGGTCGTCAACTGCAACCTGCAGCGCCTGGACGGTCCGGTGCGCGGCAACGGCAAGATCATCCAGGAACTGGAAGCGGACTTCCGCGGCGCCGGCTGGAACGTCGTCAAGGTGGTCTGGGGCTCGCAGTGGGACGCCCTGCTGTCGAAGGACAAGGACGGCATCCTGCAGCGCGTGATGATGGAAACCGTCGACGGCGAGTACCAGAACTACAAGGCCAAGGATGGCGCCTACGTGCGCAAGCACTTCTTCGGCAAGCACCCTGAGCTGCTGAAGATGGTCGCCAACATGAGCGACGACGACATCTGGCGCCTGACCCGCGGCGGCCACGACCCGCACAAGATCTACGCGGCCTTCAAGAACGCGCAGGAAAACAAGGGCACCCCGACCGTCCTGCTGGTGAAGACCGTCAAGGGCTTCGGCATGGGCAAGTCGGGCGAGGCGCGCAACACCGCGCACCAGACCAAGAAGCTCGACGACGAGGCGATCCGCGAGATGCGCGACCGCTTCAATATCCCGATCCCGGACGACAAGCTGGCCGAGATCCCGTTCTTCAAGCCGTCCGACGATTCGCCGGAAATGAAGTACCTGCACGAGCGCCGCCAGGCCCTCGGCGGCTACCTGCCGCAGCGCCGCCAGAAGGCCGACGAGGAACTGGTCGTGCCGCCGCTGTCGTCGTTCAAGGCCGTGCTGGAACCGACCGCCGCCGGCCGCGAAATCTCGACCACGCAGTCGTACGTCCGCGTCATCACCAGCCTGCTCAAAGACCAGAGCCTGGGCCAGCGCATCGTGCCGATCCTGGTCGACGAATCGCGTACCTTCGGCATGGAAGGCCTGTTCCGCCAGATCGGCATCTTCAACCAGCAGGGCCAGTTGTACGAGCCGGTGGATAAAGACCAGGTCATGTACTACCGCGAAGACAAGGCCGGCCAGATCCTGCAAGAGGGTATCAACGAAGCGGGTGGCATGAGCTCGTGGATCGCCGCGGCGACCTCGTACTCGTCGAACAACCGCACGATGATTCCGTTCTACACGTTCTACTCGATGTTCGGCATGCAGCGCGTGGGCGACCTGGTCTGGCTGGCGGGCGACATCCGTGCGCGCGGCTTCCTGATGGGCGGCACGGCGGGACGCACGACCCTGAACGGCGAAGGCCTGCAGCACGAAGACGGCCACAGCCACATCATCGCAGCGACGGTGCCGAACTGCCTGCCGTACGATCCGACCTTCGGCCACGAAGTGGCGGTGATCATCCAGGACGGCCTGCGCCGGATGGTGACGGAACAGGAAGACGTGTTCTATTACATCACCATCATGAACGAGAACTACGAGCAGCCGGGCCTGAAAGCGGGCCAGGAAGAGGGCATCCTGAAGGGCATGTACCTGTTCCAGGCAGGCGAGCAGGCGGAGCACCGCGTCCAGCTGATCGGTTGCGGCACCATCCTGCGCGAGTCGATCTTCGCCGCCGAACTGCTGAAGAACGACTGGGGCATCGCGGCCGACATCTGGTCCGCTCCGTCGCTGACGCTGCTGGCGCGCGATGGCCAGGATTGCGAGCGCTGGAACATGGTCAACCCGACCGCCCCGCAACGCACGCCTTACGTGACCTCGCTGATGCAGGTAACGACCGGCCCGATCATCGCGACGACCGACTACATGCGCCTGTTCGCCGAGCAGATCCGCGGCTACATGCCGAAGGGCCGCACCTACAAAGTGCTCGGCACCGATGGTTTCGGCCGCTCGGATTCGCGTGTGAAGCTGCGTGAGTTCTTCGAGGTGAACCGCTACTACGTCACCGTCGCCGCGCTGCGCGCGCTGGCCGACGAAGGCAAGATCGACATGTCGATCGTCGCGCAGGCCATCGAGAAGTACGGCATCGACGCGAACAAGCCGAATCCTGTGACCCAGTAATGTGAGTGAGTGATAGTTCGCCGTTGCTCCGCCCCTCGGGGCGGGCAACGGCTGTCAATCTGCACCCATACAAAAAATAACGGAGCTAACACTATGAGCATTGTGGAAGTCAAAGTCCCGGATATCGGCGACTTCAAGGAAGTCGAAGTCATCGAACTGATGGTCAAGCCGGGCGACACGATCAAGGTCGACCAGTCGCTGGTGACCGTCGAGTCGGACAAGGCCAGCATGGAAATCCCGTCCAGCCATGCGGGCGTCGTCAAGGAAATCAAGATCAAGGTCGGCGACAAGGTCGCCGAAGGTTCGTTGGTGCTGCTGCTCGAAGAAGCCGCTGGTGGCGCTGCCGCTGCCGCTGCTCCTGCGCCGGCTGCCGAAGCTGCACCGGCTGCTCCGGCCCCGGCACCTGCTGCCGCGCCTGCAGCCGCCGCTCCTGCACCTGCACCTGCCGCTGCACCAGCTCCTGCTCCTGCCGCCGCGCCGGCGCCAGCCGCAGCGCCTGCGGGCGACGCCTCGAAGGCCCACGCATCGCCATCGATCCGCAAGTTCGCCCGCGAACTGGGCGTCGACCTGTCGCGCGTGCCGGGCACCGGCCCGAAGAACCGCGTCACCCAGCTCGACGTGCAGAACTTCGTCAAGGGCGTGATGGCAGCGCCTGCAGCTGCCGCCGCGCCAGCGAAGGGCGGTTCCGGCGTCGGCCTCGACCTGCTGCCATGGCCGTCGCTCGACTTCTCGAAGTTCGGCCCGACCGAACTGCTGCCGCTGTCGCGCATCAAGAAGATCAGTGGTCCGAACCTGCACCGCAACTGGGTCATGATCCCGCACGTGACGACCTTCGACGAAGCGGACGTGACGGACCTGGAACAGTTCCGCGTCGATTCGAACGCCGCGCTGGCCAAGCAGAAGTCGACGGTGAAACTGACCATGCTGGCCTTCGTCATCAAGGCCAGCGTCGCCGCGCTGAAGAAATTCCCGCAGTTCAATGCATCGCTCAGCGAAGACGGCGCCAGCCTGATCCTGAAGCAGTACTACAACATCGGCTTCGCGGCCGACACCCCGAACGGCCTGGTAGTCCCGGTCGTGAAGGATGCGGACAAGAAGACCGTGTCGCAGATCGCCACCGAAATGGGTGAGCTCTCCGCACAGGCACGCGACGGCAAATTGAGCCCGGCGAACATGCAGGGCGCGACCTTCACGATTTCGTCGCTCGGCGGCATCGGTGGCACGGCCTTCACGCCGATCATCAATGCACCGGAACTGGCGATCCTCGGCCTGTCGAAGTCGGCCATGAAGCCGGTGTGGGATGGTTCGGCCTTCCAGCCGCGCCTGATGCTGCCGCTGTCGCTGTCCTACGACCACCGCGTCATCGATGGCGCCGGCGCCGCACGCTTCGCCGCCTACCTGGCCGACGTGCTGGCCGACCTGCGCAAGACCCTTCTGTAAGGAGCGCCGAGAATGAGCACTGTTGAAGTAAAAGTCCCGAACATCGGCGATTTCAAGGACGTCGAGATTATCGAACTGATGGTCAAGCCCGGCGACACGATCAAGGTTGACCAGTCGCTGGTCACCGTGGAGTCGGACAAGGCCTCGATGGAGATTCCATCGACCCACGCCGGCGTGGTCAAGGAGCTGAAGGTTGCGGTCGGCGACAAGGTGAACGAAGGTTCGCTGCTGTTGATGATCGAAGAGAGCGGTGCCGGTGCATCCGCTGCTCCCGCCGCTGCTCCCGCTCCTGCCGCTGCTCCTGCGGCGGCGCCTGCCGCGCAGATCGGCGCGCAGGCTGTCGCGCCGACCGCTGCGGCCGGCCCGACCGATTCGTATGCACCGGCGCACCCGGCCAACGCCGCCGCCCCTGGCGCGGTGCCGGCACCAGCCGCATCGAGCTACAGCGGCCAGGTCGACGTCGAGTGCGAAATGATGGTGCTGGGCGCCGGTCCTGGCGGCTATTCCGCCGCCTTCCGCTCGGCCGACCTCGGCATGAACACGGTGCTGGTCGAGAAGTACGCGACCCTCGGCGGCGTCTGCCTGAACGTGGGCTGCATCCCGTCGAAAGCCCTGCTGCACGTGGCGCATATCATGGACGAGACCGCGCACATGGGCGACCTCGGCGTCAGTTTTGCCGCGCCAAGCGTGGACATCGACAAGCTGCGCGCCTACAAGGACGGCGTCATCAAGAAGATGACGGGCGGCCTGGCCGGCATGTCGAAGGCGCGCAAGGTGACGGTGGTGCAGGGCGTGGGCCAGTTCCTCAGCCCGAACCACATCGAAGTCACCGGCCCGGACGGCGCCAAGAAGGTCGTGAAGTTCGCGAAAGCGATCATCGCCGCCGGCTCCTCGGTCGTGAAGCTGCCATTCGTGCCGGAAGACCCGCGCATCGTCGATTCGACCGGCGCGCTGGAACTGCGCCAGGTGCCGAAGAAGATGCTGGTCATCGGCGGCGGCATCATCGGCCTCGAGATGGCAACCGTCTACTCGACGCTGGGTGCGCGCATCGACGTCGTCGAAATGATGGACGGCCTGATGCAGGGCGCGGACCGCGACGCGGTCAAGGTCTGGCAGAAGTTCAACGAGAAGCGCTTCGACAAGATCATGTTGAAGACCAAGACCGTTGGTGTGGAAGCACTGCCCGAAGGTATCAAGGTCAGCTTCGAGTCGGCCGAAGCCGGCGTCGCAGCACCGGAACCGCAGCTGTACGACATGGTCCTGGTGGCCGTCGGCCGCAGCCCGAACGGCAAGAAGATCGCGGCCGACAAGGCCGGCGTGGCAGTGACCGACCGCGGCTTCATCGGCGTGGACGGCCAGATGCGCACCAACGTGCCGCACATCTTCGCCATCGGCGACCTGGTCGGCCAGCCGATGCTGGCCCACAAGGCGGTGCACGAAGCGCACGTGGCAGCGGAAGCGGCGCACGGCGAGAAGGCCTATTTCGACGCCAAAGTCATCCCGTCGGTGGCCTACACCGATCCGGAAGTGGCATGGGCCGGCCTGACCGAAGAGGAAGCCAAGCAGCAGGGCATCAAGGTCGAGAAAGGCCACTTCCCTTGGGCCGCATCCGGCCGCGCCGTGGCTAACGGCCGCGACGAAGGCTTCACCAAGCTGCTGTTCAACGTCGAGACCGGCCGCATCATCGGCGGCGCGATCGTCGGCACGAATGCCGGCGACATGATCGGCGAAGTCGCGCTGGCGATCGAGATGGGCGCCGACGGCGTCGACATCGGCAAGACGATCCACCCGCATCCGACGCTGGGCGAGTCGATCGGCATGGCGGCGGAAGTCTACAAGGGCGTCTGCACCGACCTGCCGCCACCGCGCAAGCGCTGAGCTGTAGGAGCGCAGTAGCAATCAGAACGGGACCCGAGGGTCCCGTTTTTCTTGTAGGATATGCTGGTCTCGACCTGAGTGATTCCGAGAAAGATTTTCCATGGCATCGTTATCAAAGCGTACTTGTTAGCTTATTATTTGCGCTTGGGATGCGTGTCACAAGGTTGGCCATGAGAAGCCACACAAATCGAGGCCAGTAGGAGAATTTAATGATGACGGAGGAAGCTCTTCAGCGGCGGCCCGTTGCATCGCTTAACGAGATTATTCATTCGGCGGTCAATCTGGCGCGCTTCTGCCTCGGCATGGATGTCGCTTTTGTTACCGAATTCAAGCAAGGCCGGCGCATCTTTCGACATATCGCGTCGCGTAACGAGCAGGTGCCAATCAAGGTTGGCGATTCGCACCCGCTTGAAGAGAGTTATTGCCAATATATTGTCAATGGAAGTATTCCCCCGGTAGTCGACGACAGCCATATCTACCCTGTCCTGAAGGCCCTGCGGGCGACCGAAGCGATGGAGATCCGCGCACATCTCGGCGTCCCTATTCGCCTGTCGGATGGCTCGGTATTCGGGACATTCTGCTGCTATAGCCGCAAACCGTCATCGACGCTGCGTGAAACCGACGTGACCGCAATGAGACGTTTTGCTGAGCTCATCTCCAGTGTCCTAGAGCAGCGCGTTATGACGGAGCGTGCACGTGAAACAACATCAGAGCGCGTCTCCAACGTCATCGCTACACACGGCATGTACATTGCCTATCAACCGATCGTGAACTTGTCGACGGGGATGATCGCCGGCTTTGAGGCACTTGCGCGTTTCCGGGCTGAGCCGATTCGTGGTCCCCATGAATGGTTTGCAGACGCTCATTCGGTCTCGCGGGGCGTCGAGTTGGAAGTGCTTGCTATCGGGAGCGCTGTGTATGGCATTGAGCGGATTGCGCCCAACGCCTATCTCTCATTGAATGTCTCGCCTTGCACTATTCTCAGTGGTGCGTTGGAGGCCTTGCTTGCAGGTGCGCCGCTCGAAAGGCTGGTGCTAGAACTGACCGAGCACGCTCCAATCGAAGAGTACGATGCTCTGCAAGCGGCGCTCGCTTCTCTACGGAGCGCCGGCCTGAAACTTGCAATCGACGACGCCGGTTCCGGCTACGCCAGCTTCCGCCACATTTTGCAACTGCGTCCGGATATCATCAAACTCGATCAGAGCCTGATCCGCGACATCGACCTGGACCAGGGGCGCCGCGCGCTGGCCCTGGGCCTGATTACCTTTGCCAACGAAACAGGCTGTGCGATTGTGGCCGAAGGCGTCGAGAACGAGCGCGAACTGGAGGTCTTGAAGTCACTTGGTGTGCAGGCGGCGCAAGGCTACCTGCTGGGACGGCCGGCGCCCCTCGACTGATACGCGGCGGCGGGAGCTGGGCGCCGAGATCGCGGTGGTCGATGCGCAGCTGTTTGCTGGCCCTGAACGGGCACGACATCGATGCGCTGAAGGCGGCTTCAGCCCACACCCGAGTGCGATCACGATCGATGCGGCCCGAACCGACCGCCATCGCATTCCGGCATTGCATCTTGCTGCCTGCTTGCTATGATGCAAGGGTGAGCAGGCGGGTTTGAAACCGCGCCAGCGCATCATTGCGTGTTACAGGAAACTCACCAACGTCGAGACCGGCCGCATCATCGGCGGGGCGATCGTCGGCACGAATGCGGGCGACATGATCGGCGAAGTCGCGCTGGCGATCGAGATGGGCGCTGACGGCGTCGACATCGGCAAGACGATCCACCCGCACCCGACGCTGGGCGAGCCGATCGGCATGGCGGCGGAAGTCTACAAGGGCGCCTGCACCGACCTGCCGCCGCGCAAGCGCTTTCGTGCAAGATGCTCAAAGCATACGCCTCGCGGCCCGTCCGGCTCGACCCTGACATGTGGACATGGCGAACCCGGCGGGAAGCTGGACGCTTTGAAACGTATAGCGATGAGGCTGTTCAGTCCTGACAAGCCTGCTTAAGCCGGCAGCCCCGACAAACTGACACTCACGGCCTGCGTCTGCAATCTCATCGTATCGATCGTATCGATCACGTCGCGGACGCGGAAGGGTTTGATAAGAATCCGTGTGATCTTGTCTGCGCGTAGCATCCCAAGCAGTTCGTTGTCGCATACTTCGACCAGGACCGAAATCGGAGCGGAACGCCCGATTGCACATTGCCCTGTTCGGATTTGATGGATCAATGCCAGGCCCTTGCATGTTCCGCCCACGGACGGCCAATCGACCGCGATGATGGCTCCATCAAAGCGCCGCACCTGGCAAGTCTGAAAAGCGGTGGCGTAGGTGGCTGCTTCGGTAACCTCAGCGGTACCAAGACTGCGCATCGTGAGAGAAACAGTTCTCCGCAACAGGTTTGCAGGCTCGACCAGCAAAATCCTGAACTTGTCGGCGTTATACATTGACCCCGTCCTGCATTGAAGTCAGCTCGAGAACGGCAAGATCGCGCAGGCTTTTCAGTATTGCCTGCTCGACCTCGTCGAGTGTCCTCGGACGTGTATCGATCAAGCACAATGTGCCCAAAGCCAGGCCATCCTTACAGGTTAACGGGGCACCGGCATAAAAACGAATGTGCGGCTCCCCGGTCACCAAGGGATTGTCGTGGAAACGAGGATCAAGTAGCGCGTCTTGTACCAGTAGGAGGTCGGGTTGCAGAATTGCATGCGCGCAGAAAGAAATATCGCGTGGCGTTTGGCAAGCATCAATGCCTACCCGCGCCTTGAACCACTGTCTGTCGTAATCGACAAGACTGACCAGGCAAATCGGCACGCCGAACTCAGCAGATGCAAACTCAACAATCTTATCGATTCGTTCTTCTGGCGGCGTGTCTAGCAGTAAAAGTTCATGTAATAGTGCAAGACGATCCTGCTCATTGTGGGGTAAGTGAGGCTTGATCACTGTCAGGAATGCTTTCGATTCATGTCGTTTTGCCGGTCAGGCCGGGATTTGACCCACAGGTCAGAGGTCACTCAAAATAGTATCGCGAAGTAAGATAAATCCTACAAAAAGATAAATCCGCAACAACATTATTTCACGAATACGTTGTCTATTGGCAACAAATCTGGGAGGGGAACTCAGCTCTGCCTAGACAGTCTTTTCGGCGTCGCCGCGAGCAGGCGCAGCAGTGCCGTCGCGTCCACCGGCTTGGTCAGGTGATGATTAAAACCTGCGGCAGTGGCAAGTTCGCGGTCGGCCGCCTGGCCGTAGCCGGTCAGTGCGATCAGGGTCGCATGCGCGGTCTGCGGCAGGGAGCGCATCTGCCGGGCCAGTTCGTAGCCGTCAATGTCGGGCAGGCCGATATCGAGCAGCAGGACATCGGGCGGCACCTGGGCAGCCAGCGCCAGCGCGCTGCGGCCTTCGTAGGCGACACGCGGCCGGTGCCCGACCGAAGCGAGGAACATCGACAGCGTGTCGGCCGCATCCGCATTGTCGTCAACGATGAGGATGTCGAGCCCGCCGTCACCGACGCCCTCACTTGGCCGGGAGGGCGCGAGCACCGGTGCGGCGCCGTGCACCCGCGGCAGCCGGATCGTGAATTCGCTGCCTGCGCCATGTCCTGCGCTGCTAGCCTGGACGCTGCCCCCATGGCGCTCCACCAGGCTTTTCACCAGGGCCAGCCCGACCCCGAGGCCGCCCTGCGAGCGGTCGGGCGAGCGCTCGCCCTGGACGAACAGGTCGAATACATGGGGCAGCAGGCTTGAGTCGATGCCGATCCCGTTGTCGCGTACCGCCACTTGCACCATGGTCTCGTCTTGCGACAGGGCGAGCTCGATGGCGCCGCCCTTGGGGGTGTACTTGCTTGCGTTATTCAGGAGGTTCGCGACGATCTGGACCAGCCGGGTGCTGTCGCCGCACACCTGCGCCGCTTGCGCCGGCACCACCAGCGACAGCTGGTGGTGCCGCGCGTCGACCAGGGGCCGCACCTGTTCGACTGCGTCGCGCACAATGGCGCCCATGTCATGCAGCTCCTGCTCCAGGTCGATACGGCCGCCCGTGACGCGCGAGACATCGAGCAAGTCGTCGAGCAGGTTGGTCATGTGGCCGATCTGGCGGTCGATGATCTCGCAGGTCTGCTGCACGCGCGCCGGCGTGACCGCGCCCAGCCGCAGGATATGGGCAGCCATGCCGATCGGCGCCAGCGGATTGCGCAGTTCATGCGCGAGCATGGCCAGGAATTCATCCTTGCGCCGGTCGGCGTCGCGCAGCCTCGCTTCGGCCTCGCGCCGCGATTCGAGTTCGTTTTCCGCGCGCTGATAGGCTGACTGCAGTTCGCGCCGGCTGATGTCGAGGGCGGTATTGAGCTCGTTGGCGCGCCGGTGGCTGTCGCGCGCCGCCGAGGCAAGGCCGGCGGCAGCCAGTTCGGCCCGTTCGCCGGCGAGCTTGGCACCCAGCAGGGGCAGCAGGGCGGCGATGGCGGCGCGCGTTGGCGCGGCTGGCGCCGTGCCGACGAAAACGACGATTACCTCGCCAGCGGCATCGCAGTTGCCCCAGACGGGCAGCTCTGTCGCCGTCTGCGGTGAGGGCAGGGAGGACGCCGCGCTGCCGGCGTCCGCGCACTGGCGCAGGAAGTCCTGCCAGCGCCGGCCCTCGCGCAGCGTTTGCGGCAGGCCGGGCGCGGGCAGGAACATCCCGATCTCCGTATCCTTGCCGAAGACAAGCACCTGCGCCACGCCGGCGTAATGGGCAAGTTCCTGCGTCGCGACCAGCCGGGTGTCTGGTCTTTGCAGATCGATAAAGATGGACACCAGTTCGAACGGAATCATCGTACTGTCACAGTGGAATGGCGCAGACGATGGCAGTACAGTTGTGGAAGCCGCTGAATTGCCCGGCGCTCCGCGCGATCTGGCCGTAGGTATTGCAGCCTGCAAAATTTTCCGACCCGAGCGCCTCGGCGACGGCATCGAGTTCGTCGCCGAATTCGCGCCCCAGCCGCATCCGGGTGGCCGCGCAGTCGAACAGCAGCGAGCCGGCATGCTCGCCGCCCTCGAGACCGGCAAGGGCGGCCTGCGACGCCTGGCTGGCCGCTTCGCAGGCAGACGCCATGCTGGCGACCATGATGTGTACGGTGGCCCCGACCGGCACTTCGGCCGCGCAGGAAATCGAGCCGTCCTCGTTGAGCGTGAGCGGCACGCGCAATTTGTAGCCGTCGCCGGTTTCGATGCCGATCACGTTGTGCAGGAAAAACGGAAGCGGATCGGCACGGTTGAAGACCTGGCCGGTGGCCAGCGCATGCTCTTCGAAGGCCTCGGCCGCGGGCATGGCGTTCAGGCTGACCAGGCAGGTGCCCTCGGCTTCGGTCACGCGCAGCGCGGGGCCGCCGGGTTGCCAGCCGTGGCGCACGCCCAGTCCAATGGGCTTTTTCGAGAGCATTTCCAGCACGACGAGCGCATCGGTATGTTCTTCCGTGCCGATGAATACATGCGTTTTCTGGAACTTCGCATCATCGGCGGCGCCCCCGCCAAACAGCTGGTAGGTGCCGCCGGTGCGCACCATCATGTCGTGGATGATCTCGTCGACATAGCCCGCAAGCGCATCGGTCAGTACCAGCGCGTTGCGGTAGGGGAAATCGGGATGCGCGCTGCCGCTAAAGACGGGCATGACCTCGTCGAGCGCGGCGCCGAGGTTGCTCCGCAGTCCCGTGCCGAGCCCGGCCCGGAACAGGATATCGTCGGCACGGATTGCCATGACCGACACGGAAGCGTGCCCTGTCGTGCAACCGGAAAACTCCCCGGCCGACGAGCAGCCGACCAGCACGCCGGGCCGGCAGGCAGTGTCGAGTTCGGAAAGCAGCGGCCGGAAGTCGATTTCAGGCGAGGCGAAGACAATCAGCACGTCGGGGCGGGCGCCATCGAGCTTTTGCAGCAGCGATTGGGCAAGCGATTGGCCTGCGGCCTCGGGGGAGCGCAAGGAGGTGTGGCTGACTGCCACCAGGGTATTTGCCATGGAAGAACCTATGAAGCGGATGGACGCCGAGCGGCATTTTGCAGAAAGGGCGGCAACGTGCGCAAGCCAATCCGACCCGTCATCCAGCATGATGTATTTCTCATAATTAGGCAAGTCTGTGTCGTGCGGTAACAAAAAGGAAAAAGACACATTGCGCCTTGCCGTGCGCTTGCTATGATGGAAGAGCGACCAGGCGGGCCTCGCGCCGCGCTAACGCATCGTTGCGTGTCACAGGAGACTGACATGGAAGAGCACGGCACTGAATATGTCGGGACGGTTTTTGTCCTGCCCGAATCGCGCGCCTTCGAGCTGAAGACGACCATGAACGGCGTTCCGGTCACGTTGCACGGCACCGTGTCCCAGCACCTGGCGGAACAGTTTGCGGGGCACACGACGGATACGACCGTCGACGTGCGCCAGCTGGCGATGCAGCCGCGCCGCGTCGAGGTGCTTACGCGCGACATCCACGAGCGGCACCGCGCGCCGCGCAAGGTGCATTTCCTGATGCGCGTGCTCGACGGCGGCGACCAGACCGTGCGGCGCGACGCATCGGCGCACGCCTAGCCGGTCCTGGAGCCTATCCCAGCAGGTGAGAGTCGCTGCTGGCGCGCCTGGCAAGCGGGGGCGGCGTTGCTCGTCGTTGCATGGCTAGCCATGCGGCCTTCTCGCGCCTTGCCCGCGCTTGCCATGCATCACCATCCGCTTCCCCCCACCTACTGGGATAGGCTCTACCGCAAGCGCACGGTCGCGGCCGTTGCTTCGTCACCTACCTCGATCGCCGCGTCCTCGAAACCCGGCGGCCCGAACTTGCTGCGCGCGTCGCGGCTGAAGCCGTAGGGTTCCTTGGGGATGCCGAGGAAATTGGTGTCGAGTACGCCGTTCGTGTTCTCGTCCTGGTAAGCGACAACTGCCCAGGTGCCCGGCGGCACGCCCTTCACGATTACCAGGGTCTCACCCGCCTGGGCCGCTGCAGAGGCACTGTAGGCGCATTGCTTGAGGAAACGCTCCTTGTCGCAGACGGCGACATTGACTTTGCCTTTCGCGGTGACGCCGGCGACGCGCACTTGAACAGTGGCGGCCGTGGCGGCCGAGGCGGCTGTCACACACAGCAGCAGGGCGCCGGACACGATGGTGCGGAACAGCTCATTCATCGGATTTTCCTTGTTAAATTTGCCAGTACAAAGGCGGGACAGCCGCCGTGCGCATGGCGCCGTGTGGTAGGCTGACATTCTCCATTTCCCCCCTGGCTTGCTGTTTTTCATGCTGCTCAATACGCTCATCGTCGTGGCCACCGTCGTCTTCATGGAAATCTTTTCCATCGTCGCGCACAAGTACATCATGCATGGCTTCGGCTGGGGCTGGCACCGCTCGCACCACGAACCACGGACAGGCTGGTTCGAGAAGAACGACCTGTACGCCGTCGTGTTCGCCGGCGTGGCGATCGCCCTGATCTGGTTCGGTACCGAAGGCATCTGGCCGCTGCAGTGGATCGGCGCCGGCATGACGGCCTACGGCGCCCTGTATTTCGTCGCCCACGACGGGCTGGTGCACCGCCGCTGGCCTTTCCACGTGGTGCCGCGCAGCGGTTACGCCAAGCGGCTGTACCAGGCGCACCGTATGCACCATGCGATCGAAGGCAAGGACGGCGCGGTGTCGTTCGGCTTCCTGTACGCGCCGCCGGTTGCCACCCTCAAACGGCAGCTGCAGGCGATCCATGGTGGTGCGCCTCGAAAGCCGCACCCGGACGCTGCCACAGATGCGCAGGACGAGGCGCCATCCCCCCAACCCGCGAACCGAGCGCACTGACCCCGCCTTTGGCGAGCAGCCACAACTTCATCGCCTTCGAGGTGCCGACCCGCTCGTCCCAGGCACGCGGTCCGCGCCCCTTGACCTCGATGCCGATCTGCCGGTACACATTGCGGGCGGTGGCGATCGCCCAGCTTGACCGCAGCGGCAGGGCCCTGATGCCGATGGCAGCCGAGTCGTAATACGGTTCCGCATAATCGACCAGGCGCGCCACCACCTTCGCCAGCGGCACGCGGTGGCGCGGCAAGCCGACTTCCTCGACCGGGATGCCGGCTTCACGCAGCCATTCGGCCGGCAGGTAGCAGCGGCCGTTGCGGGCGTCGTCGACGATGTCGCGCGCGATGTTCGTCAGCTGGAAAGCCAGGCCCAGGTCGCAGGCGCGGTCCAGCACCGCCGGGTCTTTCGCGCCCATGATCGAGGCCATCATCAGGCCGACGACGCCGGCCACGTGGTAGCAGTAGCGCAGCGTGTCCTCGATGGTCTCGTAGCGCGCGCCTTCGACATCCATCGCAAAGCCGGCCAGGTGGTCGAAGGCGAAGCGCGGAGCGATGGCGTGGCGCAGCGCGACTTCCTGGAAGGCGGCAAAGGCCGGGTCCGGCATGGCGTCGCCCGCGTACGCCCGCGCGGTCTGCTCGCGCAGGGTGGCCAGTTCGCGCACGGCGTCGTGATGACTCGGCGCGACGGTGCTGGAACCGAGTTCCTGGCCATCGACCACGTCGTCGCAATGGCGGCACCAGGCGTAGAGCATCAGCACGCTGCGGCGCACGGATGGCTCGAAGAGCTTTGCGGCGGCCGCAAAGCTCTTCGAGCCAACTTTAATCGTTTCGGTCGCGTGGTCCAGCAACCCTTCGCTCATGCCAGCGCCTCCTCGATCATCAGGCCGGCCGTGGCCTTGGCCGAGCCGATCACGCCGGGCACCCCTGCGCCCGGATGGGTGCCGGCGCCGACCAGGTACAGGTTGCTCAGTTCCTTGTCGCGGTTGTGCGGGCGGAACCAGGCGCTTTGCGTGAGGATGGGTTCCAGCGAAAAAGCCGAGCCGACGTGGGCGTTGAGCTGGTCGCGGAAGTCGAACGGCGTGAAGATGCGGCTGGTGACGAGCTGGCTGCGCAGGCCCGGCATGTAGCGCTGTTCCAGGTAGTCGAAGATGCGGTCGCGGTAGAGCGGCCCTTCGACTTCCCAGTCGATCGGCGCGTTGCCCAGGTGTGGCACGGGCGCCAGCACGTAATGGCTGCCGCAGCCCGGCGGCGCGAGCGAGGGGTCGGTGACGCAGGGCGCGTGCAGGTAGAGCGAGAAGTCGTCGGCCAGCGTGTCGCCCTTGAAAATTTCGTCGATCAGGCCGCGGTAGCGCGGGCCGAAGCAGACCGTGTGGTGCTGCAGCTGGCTGTGGTGGTGATCCAGCCCGAAGTACAGCACGAACAGCGAATTGGAAAAGCGCTTCTTGCCCAGGCTGGCTGCCTCGGCCACGCCGCGCGGGTGCTGCCCCAGCAGGGACCCGTAGGTGTGGACGACGTCGGCATTCGAGGCCACGGCGTCGGCAGGGAACAGGCGGCCGTCTTCCAGGCGCACGCCGGAGACGCGTGCTCCGCTCGCTGTCCCATCGACTTCAATGCGCGCGACCGGCGCGTTCAGTTCGATGCGCCCGCCGATGTCCTCGAACAGCCGCACCAGCCCCTGGACCAGCGCCCCGGTGCCGCCGCGCGGGAACCACACGCCCCAGCGCCGCTCCAGCGCGTGGATCAGGGTGTAGATCGAGGAGGTGGCGAAGGGGTTGCCGCCGACCAGCAGCGAGTGAAAGGAAAAGGCCTGGCGCAGATGCTCGTCCTGGACGAACTTCGCCACCATGCTGTAGACGCTGCGCCAGGCCTGAAGCTGAGCCAGTTTCGGGCCGGCCGCGATCATCTCCCGGAAGGACAAGAACGGCACTGTACCGAGCTTGATATAACCCTCCTCGAACACGGCTTTCGAATAGGCGAGGAAGCGCTGGTAGCCAGCGACATCAGCAGGATTGATCGCGTGGATCTGGCGGTCCAGCGCTTCCTGGTCGTTGGCATAGTCAAAATAGCTGCCGTCCTCCCAGCACAGCCGGTAGAAAGGCGCAACCGGCAGCATCTCGACATAATCTTCGATGCGCTTGCCGGCAGCGGTAAACAGCTCTTCGATGCAGGACGGATCGGTGATGACGGTCGGCCCGGCATCGAACACGAAGCCCTGGTCTTCGTACACGTAGGCGCGCCCGCCGGGCTTGTCGCGCTTTTCCAGCAGCGTGGTCTGCATGCCGCTGGCCTGCAATCGGATGGCAAGGGCCAGTCCGCCGAAACCGGCGCCGACTACCACTGCTTTTTTCGAAGCGTTCATTCGGAATTCCTGATCTGATTCGGGTGAATTTTGCATGCGGCGACCATGGCCTGGCGCACGGGTACGGGTGGCTTGCCAGTGAGCACGCGCGCCTTGTCCGCCAGGCGCAGGCGTCCCGCGTAAAAGCGCGCGATCAGGGGCGCCGGCAGGCGGTAGAAGCGCTGCATCACGCGCCAGCGGTTGTCGGCGCTGCCGGCCAAAAACAGCATGCGGTTGAGCAGGCGGAAGAAGCGCTGGCTGCGCCACTCCCGCTGCGCCTCGTCGCGGATGGCCGCAAACAGGCTGGGTGCGCGCAGGTCGGCCAGCTGCCCGATGCGCTCGGCCAGGCGCACGGCATGCGGCAGCGAATAGCCGGTGGTCGGGTGGAACAGCCCGGCGCGCAGGCCGGAGCAGGGCTGGCCGTCGAGGTCAAACCAGAAGCCGTCGATGTCGCCCGCCAGCACGATCGGCAGCGAGCCGTGCTCTTCGCGTATCACCGCCTCGATGCGCCAGCCGCGCGCGGCCGCGTAGGCGGCAATGTTGGCGCGCAGCCGTTCCGGTTCCCAGGCGCCCGTGTCGACATAATGCGTGTCTTCGATCAGGATGCGGTCCGGGCCGAAGGGCAGCAGGTAGACGAAGCGGTAGCCGCCTTGCTGCTCGACGCTGGCGTCCATGATGACCGGGGCCGTCAAGCCGTGCGGCGCGGCCAGCTTCACTTCCTGGCCGAGGAAGGTCTGGTAACCGAGCGCCAGCCGCGTGCTGGGACGCATGCCGCGTCCGTCGATGACGGCGCCCGCGTGCAGGGTGTCGCCGCCGGCCAGCGTGACCCAGGTCGGGCCGAGCGAGGCGACCTGTACGTTTGTCCGCAGCGACGCGCCCAGGGCCGCTTCGATGACGCGCGCGAAATCACTCGAGGCGACGCTGGCGTAGCCGCTCTCCAGGGTGCGGGCATGGCCGGGGAACAGCACCTCGTAACGCGGCCAGCGTGCGCTCACGAGCGGGGCCAGCCAGGCGCGCTGCGCCGCATCGAGGTCGCTGTCGTGGAAGGACCAGGTATGGTTGCCGCCGATGTGCTCGCCGCTTTCGAGCAGCAGGATTTTGATGCCGGGGTCTCGGTTGAGCAGGCGCCAGGCGATCAGGCCATTGGCGAGTCCGCCGCCGACCAGGATCAGGTCGTACATGGCAGACTGCTCGGGCTCAGGCGTGTCCCGCTTATGCATGGCTGACGACGTTCGGTGCCGGCCGTGCCAGCCGCAGCGCCGCCTCGACGATGTCGGCCGCTCGATCGGCGCCGCCGGCGGCGCGCACGCTGTGCGCAAGCTCGCTGCTGCGCTCCCCGAAACCGGGTTCCTCGAACAGGCGGCCGAGCTGGCGGCCGATCGTGGCGGCACTCGCGAAACGCGGCGACGCGCGCAGGCCGATGCCGGCGTGGCAGACCCGCGCCGCGACGCCAGGCTGGTCGAACGCGATCGGCAGCGCCAGGATCGGCGTGTGCGCGGCAATCGCGTCCATCACCGTGTTCAGGCCCGCGTGCGAGACGACGGCGTCGGCGCGCGCCAGCACCGCTTCCTGCGGCGCGAACGCGCACACCCAGGTAGCGCCCGCACGCAGCAAGCCCTGCGCCTGGCGCTCGTTCAATCCCCCGCAGTGCGCCACCAGCAACTGGACCTTGCGCGCGCGGCAGGCGGTCGCAATGCGCTTGAACAGGCCGAAGCGCTGGCCCTGCAGCGTGCCGAGCGAGGCGAAGACGAAAGGGCGGTTGGGGTCGATGTCCGGCATGGCGTCGATCCGGGCCGGCGCCGCCGCGTTGGGCATTCGCAGCGGGCCGACGTGGTGAAAATGCACGGGCAGGTCCTGGCGCGGGAATTCGAAGGCGGCCACGGTCTGGCTGATTTGCGCCAGCGGCGACAGGCATTCGTGCAGGGCGCCGCGCCCCGGCACTCCCAAGCGCTGCGCTTCCAGCTCGATGGCCTTGCGGTGCGGCGTCATCATCCAGTCGTAGACACGGGTGCTGCCCTCGACGATCTGCAGCGCGCGTTCGCTCTCGCTCCAGTTGAAGGGCATCACCGGCAGCGGGATGCCGGGCTCGCGGTTGACCGGCAGCGCGCAGGCCACGGATACGAAGGGCAGGCCCATGCCTTCCGCCACCAGCCCGGCAGCGGCTTCCATCTGGTCGCCGATGAGGGCATCGATCTGCAGCGCTTCGAGCGCCGGCGGCAGTTCGCGGCACAGCATGGTGGTCGTGCGCGCCATGTCGGTGATGACGCGCCGCAGCCCGAGCGGACTGCCGGGGTTGGCCGCGCGCTGGAGAGACGCGGCGAGCGTCCCGGGTGGGTGGCTGGCGCCGCCCAGGGCGTGGAAGCCAAGACGAGCATCTCGCACATAGGCGCCGGCATCGGCCTGCTGCAGGAAGGTCACGCGGTGCCCGCGCGCGACGAGGGCCAGCGCAAGCGCCGACAGCGCGCTGAAATGGCTGTAAAAGGCAGGAGCCACCACGCCGAAATGGGCCATGCGGCGCTCCTAGGCAGCGCTCAATGGTGCACCTGGCGCTCGCCCTGGGCGACGGCCAGGCGCAAACCCGACAAACCCGGGCCGCGCGCGAACAGGGTGTCGACGAAACGGCGCGTGCCTTGTTTGCTGCCGATCGCGTCCGTCAGGTAGCGGTCAGCGTCGTCCAGGTGGGTGGCCAGGCGCTGGCGTGCTTCCTCGAGGCCGAGGGCGTTGATGAGCGTGGCCTTGCCGAGGTCCTTGCCGGTGTCCTTGCCGGTGACGGCGCTGTCGTTGCCGGGGCCGTCCTGGAAGTCGTCGCGGATCTGGAAGGCGTGACCGGCGGCCAGCGCGAACGCGCGCAGCGACTGGGCGACGCACTCGTCCGATTCGGCGACGATGGCCGCCATGTCGACCGATACGCCGAGCAGCACGCCGGTCTTGAGTTCGTTGGTGGTGGCGATTTCCTCGGCGGTGCGCTGGCCGCCGCCGCGCAGGTCCTCGAACTGGCCGCGCACCAGCCCCTGAGCGCCGACCGTCTCGGCCAGTTTCGCGACCAGGCGCGCGCGCACCAGCGGCGGGATCTCGGGCGCCGTGGCCAGGATGCCGAATGCGCGGCTGAGCAGGGCCACCGAAGCCAGGATGGCGACGTCTTCGCCGAACTGGACGTGGATGGTGGGCTGGCCGCGCCGCAGCATGGCGTTGTCCATGCAGGGCATGTCGTCGAGGATCAGGGAGGCCGCATGCACCATCTCGACGGCGCAGGCGATGTCGACCAGGGCAGGGGAGGAGCAGCCGAGGTCGCGCGCGACCAGCATCAGGAGGAGCGGGCGCATGCGCTTGCCGGCGCCGAGGGTGCCGGCGCGCATGGCCCGGGCCAGCAGGTCGGCGTTGTCGCCGCTGTCGGCCAGCAGCTGCGCAATGCGCTCTTCGAATTCGTGGCGGATGGTGTCGAGTTCCGTCAGCCAGGGATCGCCACGCTTTTCCATGTCGAGCCCGCTGAAGCGTTGTGTCGTGGTGGTCATGCGCCGATCCTTTGCCGAGATAACAACAAAAATTGATGAATTCTCCATGGATGATACCGGAATCCTTCTCCGGTGATTGTCGATCTGTTCAACTGTGCGCTAGCTTTTCTTGCAATAAACCTTCGTCAATTTCGACAATTTTCATGAGGGAAGTGCAAACATGTTCCACAGGATGTGGCGGTGTGTCACGGTTTCGTAACGCCCCAATAAAAAATGCCGCCCGGTGCAAGCCGGGCGGCATCTCGTTTTCCATTGCTGTTACGGGCCTTGAAGCACGCGCGGATCGGTCAGCTGTAACTCGTCCAGCTCTGCGGGATCTCGATATGGCCCGACTTGGCCGCGTCCGCATACGCGCGCATTTCGGCAACGACGGCTTCGAGCTGTTCGTTGCCCGGGTTCTGGAGGAAGCCCTTCATGCGCTCGTGCAGCGACGCTTGCTGGTCGCGCCATTCATAACGAGAAGTCTTGCTCATGCGACCCCCTTGCAGCCTGCTGCTGTGATGTTCTTGTTGATATCCATGACACCCTCCTTTTTTATAAGGCTACCAGTCTTGCATAAATTGCTGCACCAGATCGGTGCGATGACGCACACTCTCTTTCGGCACAGCCTCAGCGCAGCACGGCGCGGTAGAACAGCTCGAGGCGTCCAGCGAGCTGGCGATGCGCCTCTTCCCGCGATGGCTGCACGTGCGGAAACACCAGGCGCCCGATCGGGTCGCCGGCAATCCAGCTCGTGAGGAAGGCGGGCAATTGCTCGAAGGGCAGGTCGGCACGCAATTGCGCGCGCACATCGGGCCGCGCAAAAAAACGTTCGAGCATGTCGCGGGTCAGGCGCGGGCCGGCGCCATAGAAGGTGTCGGCCACTTCCGGGTTGCCTGGCGCCTCGGCGATGATCACGCGCTGCATGGCGATCAATTGTTTGTTGCACAGCAGGTCAAAGAACTGGCGCGCGAAGTCGTCGACCACTTCGCGCAAGGGCCGCGTGTCGTGTTCCATGTCGCGCATCTGGAAGAACTGGTCGCGGCGCGATAGCAGCACAGCGTCGAGCAGGCCCGCCTTGCCGCCGAACTTCACATAGATGGTGCGCACCGCCACCCGCGCCGCGCGCGCGATGGTTTCCAGGCTGGTGCGGGTATAGCCGTTCTGCAGGAACAGGTGCGCGGCCACGTCGATCAGGTCTTGCGTGCGTGCTTCGACGTCGCTCGCCTTCGGCCGTCCGGCGCCGCGCTGGGCAGGCGGGGTAGTCGCTTGCGATGGTTTGGTCATGGACAATACTGTAAGGCAGAGAGAAATGAAATGCAACCGTTTCATTTCTTGACGAACCCGGGCGCTTGCCGAATAATGGCGGACTGATCCTTACTCGGAGTTGCTTCATGTCCCAGACGCAGGCCTCGAACGAGCACAAGCCGCTCGGCACTGTCCATCCCACCGCACCGGCAGCGGCCGGCAAGACGCCGCCCAACAAGCGCGTGCTGGCCGTGGTCGGGCTGATCGCGCTGGCCGCCATCGGTGCCGGTGGACGCATGTGGTACCGCAGCCACCATTTCGTCGACACCGAGAATGCTTATATTGCGGGCCACGTGCACCCGATCTCGGCGCGCATCGCCGGCGTCGTCACGCGCGTGCTGGTCGAGGACAACCAACGGGTGAAGGCGGGCGACGTCATCGCCGAACTCGATCCCGCCGACCAGCAGGTGCGCGTCGAGCAGATCGAGGCGCAGATCGCCAGCGCGAAGCAGCAGGTCATCCAGGCCGACGCCCAGGTGGCGCAGGTGCGGGCCCAGGCCGAAGCGGCCAAGGCCCAGGTCGGCCAGTCGCAGGCGCTGGCGCTGCGCGCGCGCCAGGACGCCGAGCGTTTCGGCCAGCTGTACACGAAGCAGATGAAAGCCGTCTCGAAGGCCGAGGTCGATGCCGCCAACGCCGCCCGCACGGCGGCGGCCGCCGACGTCAATGCGCGTCGCGACAACGCGGTCGCGGCCGAGGCCCAGATCGCCGCCGCGTCGGGCGCGCGCGACGTGGCCAAGGCGCAGATCCGGGTGCTGCAGGCGCAGCTGAAGGACGCGAAGCAGCAGGTCGGCTACAGCCGCATCCTGGCACCCGTCGATGGCCGCATCGGCCGGCGCAGCGTCGAAGTGGGTGCGCGCGTGCAGCCGGGCCAGCAACTGGTTGCCGTGGTCGAGGACAAGGTCTGGGTCAGCGCCAATTTCAAGGAAACCCAGCTCGCCGGCCTGAAGGCTGGCCAGGCGGTCACCCTCGAAATCGATGCGCTGCCCGGCGAACACCTGGTGGGCCGCGTGCACAGCTTCTCGCCGGCGTCGGGCAACCAGTTCGCCCTGCTGCCGGCCGATAACGCGACCGGCAACTTCACGAAGATCGTGCAGCGCGTGCCTGTGAAGATCACCCTCGCACCGGCCGACGTCCAGCGCCTCGCCGGACGCCTGGTGCCGGGCATGTCGGTGGAGGCCGAAGTCGACATGCGCCAGGAAGTGGGGCCGCCGGCACGCACCGCTGCGGCGCTGCAGTCGGCTCAGTAAGGGACTGCTCATGACGAGTACGACCAAGCCCGCGCTGCCGGTGTTCCCGGGCGCGCCCGCGGCCGGCACGCGTGTCGACCTGCGGACCTGGATCGCGGTCGCCGCCGGCATGCTCGGCGCCTTCATGGCGGTGCTCGACATCCAGATCACCAACTCGTCGCTGCGCGACATCCTCGGTACGCTCAACGCGACCCAGGAAGAGGGATCGTGGATCTCCACCGCCTACCTGTGCGCCGAGATCGTCGTCATCCCGATGACGGCGCTGTTCGCGCGCGCCTTTGGCGTGCGCCGCTACATGATCGGCACCACCGCGCTGTTCCTCGTGTTCTCCACCCTGTGCGGCGCGGCCTGGAACCTCGAGAGCATGATCGTGTTCCGCATGCTGCAGGGCTTCACCGGCGGCGCCCTGATCCCGATGGCGATGACGCTCGTGATGACGCGCCTGCCGGCTTCCAAGCGCGCGATCGGCATGGCCATTTTCGGCCTTACCGCGACCCTGGCCCCGGCCATGGGCCCGACCCTGGGCGGCTACCTGTCGGAGCTGTACGGCTGGCCGTCGATCTTCTACATCAACTGGGTGCCGGGCGTGCTGCTGATCGCCGGCATGGTGTATGGCCTGGACCGCGAGCCTTCGCAGGTACGCTCGCTGGTGAACGCCGACTGGCTCGGCATCGGCCTGATGGCAATGGGCCTGGGCTGCCTGACGATCTTCCTGGAAGAGGGCAATTCGAAGGACTGGTTTGAATCGCGCTTCATCGTGATCTTCGCGGCGCTGGCGCTGGTCGGCATCCTCGGCTGGATCACGGTTGCCTTCACCCGCGCGCAATCGTTCGTGAACCTGCGCCTGTACGGGCAGCGCAACTTCCTGGTCGCGACCGTGCTGTCGGCCGTCACCGGCATGGGCCTGTATGGCTCGTCCTACCTGTTGCCGCTGTACCTGGGGCAGATCGCGGGCTACACGCCGATGCAGATCGGCGAAGTGATCGCCTGGGTCGGCCTGCCGCAGCTGCTGGTAATGCCGTTCGCGGCGGCCTTGTCCTCCAAGGTCGACAACCGCATCCTGTGCAGCTTCGGCCTGCTGCTGTTCGGCGGCTCCTGCCTGATGAATGCGTTCATGGATGCGAGCAGCGGTTACGACCAGCTGGCCTTCACCCAGGTCGTGCGCGCCATCGGCCAGCCCTTCGTGATGCTGACCCTGTCGAACTTCGCGATGAACGGGATTGCGCCGAAGGACATGCCGTCGGCCTCGAGCCTGTTCAACATGACCCGCAACCTCGGCGGCTCGATCGGCATCGCCATGCTGGCGACCTCGCTCACCAACCGCGAGCACTTCCACTCGGCGCGCATCGGCGAGTCGGTCTCGACCTACGCGGCGCCGACCCAGGAGCGCATCGAGCAGATCACGCAGGGGCTGGTCGCGTCGGGCATCGACCCGGCCACGGCGGCGAACCAGGCTCTGTCCGTGCTCGACCGCATCGTGCGGCGCGAAGCCTACGTGATGGCCTACAACGACGCCTTCTGGATCGTCGGCATGATCCTGATAGGCTGCATCGCCATGGTCTGGCTCGCCGACAAGGTCAAATCCCCCGGCGGCGGCGGCGGCGGCCATTGAACTTATTTAGAGAAGAGATGAGACAAACCATGCTGGACTCTTTTGCCAAGATTTTTCCGCGCGGCGCGCCCGGCGCCAGCGTTACGGTGGCGCTGGCCCTGCTGGTGAGCGGCTGCTCCACCATCGGCCGGGATTTCGTCGCGCCCAAGCCGGTCGAGGCGCCCGCCTACCGCCATGCCGCCGCGGTTGTGCCGGACACCCCCTCGGACACTGCGCGCCTGCCGGCGGCCTGGTGGAGCGTATTCAACGACGCCACGCTGACCCGCCTGGAAGAACGCGCATTGCGCGACAACCCGGGCGCCAAAGCGGCCGCGCAGCGCCTGCTGCAGGCGCAGGCCCAGCTCGGCGTGCTGCGTGCCGGGCAGGCGCCGAACCTGTCGGTGAACGCGACCATCTCGAATTCCCGCACCTCGGCCGAAACCTCACAGGCCCTCGCCATGGGGGGGCGCTCGATCAAGGGCAACAACTTCGCGGTCGGCGCCGCGCTGTCCTACGAGCTCGACCTGTGGGGCCGGGTGCGGCGCGTGGTGGAAGCGGCCGACGCCCAGGCGCTGGCGGCGCAGGATGATCGCGACGGCGTGCTGTTGATGCTCTCGAGCCAGGTGGCGCAAAGTTACTGGCAGCTGCGCGGGCTGGATGCGGAAAGCGCGATCCTGCGTGACGCACTGGCGACCCGGCGCGAGGCGCAGGAGCTGGTCGAAGCGCGTTTCGACGGCGGCCTGTCGAACGAGCTGGATGTGTCGCGCGCGCGCATCGAGCGCGCCAACGCCGAAGCCGACCTGCACGAAGTGCAGCGCCAGCGCAACCTGGTCGAGCATGCGCTGGCGACCCTGGTCGGCGCTTCGCCGAGCACGCCGCTGGTGCCGACCCAGCCGAAAACGGCGCTGCCGCTGCCGCCAGGCATTCCGGTCGGCCTGCCGGCCAGCCTGCTGGCCCAGCGTCCGGACCTGGCGGCCAGCGTCGCCAATCTGCGGGCGGCAAATGCGCAGGCGGCGGTGGCCGAGGGCGCCTTTTATCCGTCGCTGACGCTGACCTCGAATTTCGGTTTCGCATCGGAGTCGCTGCGCGAACTGGCGGGCGGCAGCGCGCGCCAGTTCTCAATCGGGCCGCTGGCCCTGTCGCTGCCGGTGTTCGACGGCGGACGCAACACGGCGAACCTGGCCCTGTACCGCGCGCGTTACGAGGAAGCGCTGGCGAACCACGAAACCCGACTCTTGGGCGCCCTGCGGGAAGTCGAAGACGCGCTGTCGGATGCGCAGCAGCGCCAGAAGCAGGGCGAGGTGCAGGCCCAGGCCCAGGCCGCGGCCGCCCGGGCCCTGCTGGTGGCGCAGGCCCGCTACGAGCGCGGCATCTCGACCTATCTCGACGTGACGGACGCTCAGCGCAGCGCGCTGACCGCCGACCGCGCCGGGGCGCAGATCCGTACCCAGCGCTTGCTGGCGTCGGTCGCGGTGGCGCGTGCGCTTGGCGGCGGGTGGTCGGAGGCGCCGGCGCTGGCGACCGTGCGTTAATCGTTAACCTTTGTAGCAGGACGTAGGGTGTGCGGCTCCACCCAGGACGCTGCATACACGCGACGGTGACGCCGCCCACGCGTTCAACCAGCTCAAGAAGCCTCGCGTCGGTGCATACGTGAGTTGAACGCGTGGGCGGCATCAAAGCCGCAAGCTCATCACGCATCGCGGTATAGCCGCACACCCTACGTCCTGCTGCACGCTTGGTTGGTCGCACTACCATTAACCAAAACCTCAATTCCGCTTTACCACCGTATTACAATCCCCCGGTTGCCTTCCAACCAATACAGGGGACCCATGAAACACCTTCTCGCTCCACTCGTGCTGGCCATCGCCGCCGGTTCTGTCCTTGCGGCCGAAGCGCCGGCAGCGCCTGCAACCAAGCCCCATGCGGCCAGCGTCGCCGAACTGAACGCGATGGCGAAGCGCTTCGCCCCGGTCGAGCTGCGCGCCGATGTCGCGGCACTGTCGAAAGGCGACCGCGCGGCGATTGCCAAGCTGATTGAAGCGGCGAAGATCATCGATACCCTGCAGCTGCGCCAGCGCTGGGCCGGCAACGAAGCGCTGTGGGCCGCGCTGCAGAAGGACAATACCCCGCTTGGCAAGGCACGCCAACAGGCCTTCTGGCTGAACAAGGGCCCGTGGTCGATCATCGACAACAACAGCTCCTTCATGCCGCCCGAGTACGCGGGCATCGCGATTCCCGCCCAGAAGCCGGCCGGCGCCAATTTCTATCCGGCGGGCGCCAGCAAGGCCGCGCTCGAGACATGGATGAACGCGCTGCCAGCCAAGGAGAAGGAAGCGGCGCAGTGGTATTTCACCGTCATCCGCAGCAGCCCGGACGGCAAGTTCCGCACCGTGAAGTATTCCGAGGAATACAGGCCGGAACTCGAGCAGCTCGCGAAACTGCTGCGTGAAGCCGCCGCCAGCACCGACAACGCGTCCCTGAAAAAATTCCTCAGCTTGCGCGCCGACGCTTTCCTGTCGAACGATTACCTGCCTTCGGACTTCGCCTGGATGGACCTCGACTCCCCGGTCGACGTCACGATCGGCCCGTACGAAACCTATAACGACGAGCTGTTTGGCTACAAGGCCGCCTTCGAGGCCTATGTCAGCGTGCGCGACGCCAAGGAAACGCAGAAGCTGAATTTCTTCGGCAAGCACATGCAGGAGCTGGAAGACAACCTGCCGGTCGACAAGCAGTACCGCAACCCGAAGGTCGGGGCGATGGCGCCGATGGTGGTGGTGAACCAGCTGTATGGCGCCGGCGACGGCAACATGGGCGTGCAGACCGCGGCCTACAACCTGCCCAACGACGAGCGCGTCATCCGCGAGCGCGGCTCAAAACGCGTCATGCTCAAGAATATCCAGGAAGCGAAGTTCGCATCGACCCTGAAACCGATCACGAAACTGGTGCTTCGCCCCCAGGACCAGAAGGACCTCGATTTCGATTCCTTCTTCACCCACATCCTGGCGCACGAAATCATGCACGGCCTGGGGCCGCACGTCACGAAGAACGGGGGCAAGGAGTCGACGCCGCGCCAGGAGCTGAAGGACACCTACTCGACCATCGAAGAAGCCAAGGCCGACGTCACCGGGCTGTGGGCGCTGCGCTACATGATGGACAAGGGCATGCTGAAGGACACGCTGGGGCAGGGCGAACAAGCCGAGCGCAAGCTGTACAACACCTTCCTGGCCTCGAGCTTTCGCACGCTGCACTTCGGCCTGTCCTCGTCGCACGCGCGCGGCATGGCGATCCAGGTGAACTACCTGCTCGACAAGGGCGCGTTCGTTTCGCATGGAGACGGCACCTTCTCGGTCGACTTCAAGAAGATCAAACAGGCCGTGATCGACCTCGACCGCGAGTTCCTCACCATCGAGGCGACGGGCGATTATGCGCGCGCCAAGGCGATGATGGCAAAGTATGTGGTGATTCGTCCCGACGTGCAGAAAGCGCTCGACAGGATGAAGACGGTGCCGAACGACATCCGCCCGGCTTTTGTCACCGCCGCCAGCCTGAGCGCGCAATAAAGGGGTAGCTTGTCAAATCCGGCAAAGTTTTCGATCATTCTAACAAGAAAAATTTGTTGTATTTGATTAACTAAGCAAAAATACGTAGGGGCAGCTCTGCTATAGTGTCGATCTTTCCGTATGGCAATATCACAATTGATAGCAGCCTTGCGCGCTGCCGGAGCGCTGTTCCGGCCACACTATAGCGAGCCCCCATGTCCTCTTCCAAACTGACCATCGGCACCCGGCTGGCCCTGGGTTTCGGCGCCGTGCTGGCGCTGATGATGGTGCTGACTGCGCTGGCGGTCAGCCGCGTCGGCCACATCGATGCCACCCTGAACCACATCAACGACGTCAACAACGTCAAGCAGCGCCATGCGATCAATTTCCGTGGCAGCGTGCACGACCGCGCTATCGCCCTGCGCGACGTGGTCCTGTCCGCCGATGCGGCCGCGGCCAAAGTGGCAAACGAGCGCATTCGGGCGCTTGCCGCCAACTACGAAACCGCGGCCGTGGCGCTCGACGCAATGTTCGCCACCAGCACCGAGATCCTGCCTGAAGAAAAGAACGCGCTGGCGGCGATCAAGGCCGACGAGCGCAAGACCCAGCCGCTGATCGCCAAAGTGAGCGAGCTGCACAGCGCCGGCGACGTCGAGGGTGCACGCGCCTTGCTGGCAAGCGAAGCCGGACCGGCCTTCGTTTCCTGGCTGGCCAGCGTGAACGTGCTGATCGACCTCGAGGAAAAGCTGAACAAGGACGAGGCGGCTGAAGCGCGTGCGCTAACCGGCAGCTTCTTTACCTGGATGCTGGTACTGTGCGCCATCGCCGTGGCTTGCGGCGCGCTTGGCGCCTGGTTCATCAGTCGTGGCCTCCTGCGCCAGCTCGGCGGCCAGCCGGATTATGCAGCACGCATCGTCGGCAGCATCGCCGCCGGCAACCTCGGCGTGCAGATCGACACCGCGCCCGGCGACAAAACCAGCCTGCTGTTCGCCATGAAGGGCATGCGCGACAGCCTGGTGGCGATCGTGTCCCAGGTGCGCAACGGCACCCTGACGATCGCCAACGCCTCGACCGAGATCGCGGCCGGCAACCAGGATTTGAGCGGCCGCACCGAAAACCAGGCGGACACGCTGAAGGACACCGCCGCCTCGATGATGGAGCTGACCGGCACCGTGCGCCAGAACGCGGACAATGCACGCCAGGCGAACGCCCTGGCCGAGTCGGCATCGAACGTGGCGCTGCGCGGCGGCGCCGTCGTGGCCCAGGTGGTCAACACCATGGCTTCGATCAACGCCTCCTCGAAACAGGTGGTCGACATCATCGGCGTCATCGACGGCATCGCGTTCCAGACCAACATCCTGGCGCTGAATGCGGCCGTCGAGGCGGCCCGGGCCGGCGAACAGGGACGCGGCTTTGCGGTCGTCGCCACCGAGGTGCGCAACCTGGCGCAGCGTTCGGCAGCGGCGGCGCGCGAGATCAAGGCGCTGATCGGCAGCTCGGTCGAGCGCGTCGACGCCGGCGCCCGCCTGGTCGACGAGGCCGGCAGCACGATGGAAGAGATCGTCAACAGCGTCAAGCGCGTGACCGACATCATGGCCGAGATCAGTTCCGCCAGCGCCGAGCAGAGCGCGGGCATCGAACAGGTGAATGCCGCCATCGGGCGCATGGACGAGGCGACGCGCCAGAACGCCACACTGGTCGAGCAGGCCAGCGCTGCGGCCGCGTCGCTGCAGGACGAGGCGGCGACGCTGGCCGGTGTGGTCAGCGTGTTCAAGATGGACACTGCGGAGCAAGCGGGTGGCCGTACTGTTGCGGCCGTGCCGCATCGGAAGGCTCTATCGTTGTCAGCTTGAAAAGCCGCAAAAATATTTCTGAGCGGGAAGATATTCTGGGTTTTAGAATTGCTTTGAAGCAGTTCACTGAACCCGGAAGTCTCCCATGTTCAAATCCCTGTTGTCCCTGTCTTCTCTTGCCCTGCTGGCCGGCGCAACTGCCCAGGCCGCCGACCTCACCGCGCTCGAACAGCGCTGGCTGCAGGCGGCAAGCCCGGTCCTGGCCTATTCCCGTACCTTGAAACTGCCCGTGGACATCATTGTCCAGCCGCAGGCGCGCGCCACCGACGTGCCGCTGGCCATGGGCTTCGATGGCGGCCGCTGCAAGCTGGTGCTCTCGCTGCGCGGCAATCCGCAGGCCGAAGCGGTACTCTCGGCCGTGCCACCCGAGCGCCACGACGAACTCATCGAGGCCATGGCGGCGCACGAGGTTGCCCATTGCTGGCGCCATGCCCAAGGCGCGTGGAAGGCGCTGCCCGCAGGCTTTGCCGAGGTGGGCGAGGAAAACGCAGCGGACACGCACCTGCTGGCGGCATCGAAAGCATTGCGCGAATCGCGCCGGGAGGAAGCCTATGCCGATCTGGCGGCGCTGGCCTGGACCCGGCATCGCAACCCCGACGCCTATGGCCGGGTGCACGGCTGGCTGGAGAAGGTAAGGAGCCAGCACACGGTGGCGCGCGGCGGCCACGATACCCGGACCTGGGTGGCGCTGGCCCGCGACGCCAGGCGGATCAAGCCGACTGGCTCGCCGTTCGAGGATGCGGCGCCCTTATGGCGCGAGGGCCTGCTGCGCGATTGAGCAGGTTCAGCTAACTCAACAGCATTTCGTGGTATTTCCGGCAAGGGTACGGTGTCGCACAGATGGTGCGCGGGGGTGGGGCGTTTAATGACCCTATCACAACAACTCATACGAGGGACACCACCATGAAATCGCTGCTCGCAACCTTGCTTGCCACCGCCGCCGGCGCCAGCTTCGCCGCCGCTCCTGCCGCTGCGCCGAACCAGGACGCTGCCGCCTACCGCACCGTCAGCCAGAAAGCAGCCTCCGAATACAAGACGGCCAGCGCGAAGTGCAATGCGCAGAAGGGCAACGAGAAGGATGTGTGCCTGGCCGAGGCGAAAGCAACGCGTGCCCGCAGCGAGTCCGAGGCTGTCGCCAAGTACAACAGTTCCGAGCAAAGCCGTGCCGGTGCACGCGCCAAGCTCGCTGAAGCTGAATACGAAGTGGCCAAGGAAAAGTGCGACGACAAGAGCGGCGCCGAGAAGGACAGCTGCATCGACAACGCCAAGTCGGTGCGCACCGCCGCGCTGGCTGATGCCAAGGCCGGCCGCACCTCCGCATCGGCCAACGCCGCTGCCGGCAGCGCCGGCCTGATCGCCAGCACCGACACCAAGGATCCGGCCAAGGCCGCAGCCGTCGCCAAGTGCGAGAAAGTCGGCGGCGGCGACACCGCTTGCCTCGTCGATAACAAGGGCAATGCCACCTCGCTCGTGAACCGCGCCGACAACGCCACCGAGCGTGCCGCCGACAAGACGAAGGATGGCGCCGAGACGGCCGCCGACAAGACCAAAGGCGTCGCTGCGACCGTTGTCGCGAAGACCAAGGAAATGGCCTCGGCCGCCGTCGACAAGACTAGGCAGGCCGCATCGAGCGTGGCGCAGAAGACCGAGAACGCCACCGAGAACACGAAGGATGCCGCTTCGACCGCCGTCGCGAAGACCGAGAATTCAGCTGACCGCGCCGCCGACAGTGCCGGCGACAAGACCCGCGACGCCGGCCGCAACACGGCAACGGCCGCCTCGGACACGGCGATCACCACCAAGGTCAAGGCCAGCCTCTTCAAGGAGCCGGACCTGAAATCGATGGCGATCAACGTCGAAACCGAGAAGGGCGTCGTCATGCTGAGCGGCTTCGCCGAGTCGAAGGCCGAGGCGGACAAGGCCGTCAAGGCGGCGAAGGAAGTCGAAGGCGTGACCAGCGTGAAGAGCAACATCAAGGTGAAGTAAGCGAAGCAAGGCCGCAAACGGTGCCCCGCACCGTTTGCGCGCCGAACGGCTGGTCACGCGCGGCAGGTATAATTTCCGGGTGAATAAACTCGAAGCCTTTGGATACATCGTGGCCCAGGCGGCCCGCGGTGACATCACTTTCCCCACCAGCGTCAATGCGGTCCTGCGCCTGCAGCAGGCGCTCGACGACCCCGACTGCCCCCTCGACGAGGCGATCCGCCTGGTGCTGGCCGAACCGCAACTGGCGGCCCGCACCGTCGCGCTGGCCAATTCGGCGGCGTTTGGCGGCGCTGGCGGCCCACCCATCACCAATGTGCGCGCCGCCATCACGCGGCTCGGGTACCGGCGCCTGCAGGTGCTCGTTGCCAGCCTGGTCGTGCGCCAGTTCGGCAGCCGCATTGCGGACCCGGGCCTGCGCGCGAAGGCCGAGCAGTTGTGGCAGCACACGATCCACGTCGCGGCGCTGGCCGGCGTGCTGGCGCGCCGCGTGACGGGCGTCAATCCGGATACGGCACTGTTTGCCGGCATCATCCACGAGGTCGGCGGCTTTTACCTGCTGTCGCGCGCCGACGAGTTTCCCGGCCTGCTCGACGACGACCCCGAGAAGTGGGGCGAGTTGTGCGAGGACGTGGTGGGCATCGAAGTACTCAAGAAGCTGGCCGTGCCAGTGCCCGTGCGTGATGCCATCGGCGAACTGCGCAAGGCCTGGATCAACATGCCGCCCTCGACCCTGCTCGACACGCTGCTGCTGGCGAACCAGTACGCGCCGGTGGCCTCGCCTCTCGGCGAGGCCGAGCCCCTGCCAGATCATGCCGACAGCGCGCTCGATTTCATTATCGACGCTGAACTGCTGGCATCGATGCGCGCCGAAGCCGAAGAAGCGTGCCGCGCGCTGGGCGGGCCCTTGCTGGTTTAGGCTCGGGCAGGCAGCGCCTGCGGGCGGTGCATTCCCAGCATCAGCAGCGACAGGGCGACGCCAACCACCGCCAGGCCAGCCGCCACCCACTGCGGCGCGGCGTAGGAATAGCCGAGCGTGAGCGGAATGCCGCCGAGGAAGGCGCCGGTCGCGTTACCGATATTAAAACCCGACTGGCCGAGCGAGGAGCCCAGCATTTCCGCTTCGCGCGAGTGGTCGATCAGCAGCATCTGGATCGGCGGGCCGAGCGCCAGCGCATTGGCGCCGGTGGCAAGGGCCAGCACCAGCATGGCCGGCTGCGAATCGGCCAGCAGGCCATTCATCAGGAGCAGGGCGGTCATGCTCGTCAACAGGATGGCGATTGCCCGGATCGGCGCGAAGCGGTCCGCCAGCCTTCCTCCGGCCAGCACACCAGCCGTCATGCCCACGCCGACCACCGTCATGATCATCGGGATCTGGCCGGGCGCGAAGCGAGACACCTCGGTCAGGAGCGGCGCGATATAGCTGAACCAGGCGAAGAAGCCGCCGGTGCCGATCGAGGTGATCGCCAGCGCCATCCACAGGCCCGGCTTGCGGAAAATCCTCAGGTCCTTCATGAAGCCGGCGCTCGGGCGCGCCTCGAAGAACGGCACCAGCTGCTTCAGGCTGAACGCCGTCACGAGACCGATCGCGGCGACGATGACGAACACCAGGCGCCAGCTGATGTTGTGGCCGAGCCAGGTGCCGAGCGGCACGCCGATGACGTTGGCCAGCGTCAGCCCGGTAAACATCGTCGCCATCGCGGCCGCGACTTTCCCTTCGTCCGCCAGGCGGCTGGCGACGACCGCGCCGACGCCGAAAAAGGCGCCATGCGGCAGGCCGGCCAGGAAGCGCGACACCAGCATCAAGCCGAAATTCGGGGCCAGCGCGGACAGGGCATTGAAGGCGGCGAACATCAGCATGAACCAGATCAGCACGGTGCGCGGCGGGCGTTTGGCCAGCAGGCTGACCAGCGTCGGCGCGCCGACCACCACGCCCAGCGCGTAGGCGGTAATCAGGTAGCCGGCCTGCGGGATGGTGATGTCCAGGCCGTTGGCGACGTCGGGGAGGATGCCCATCATGACGAATTCGGTCATGCCAATGCCGAAGCCGCCAAGGGCCAGTGGTAACAGGCTCTTCTTGATCAAAACGTGGTGTCTTTACGATAAGGGGTGACAGCGGCCGGGTCTCTCGCCGGGCCGGAGGATCGACCACTATAGTCTTCTCGCAGCGTCCAGTCCGCTTTTGAGTCGTGATGTCAGGTATGCGATGCGCTGATAGCAGCCCTGGCCGACAGCCCGGCATGGAGGCCGCAGGCTGCGCCCAACGGGTGCGCCTGCCAGGCGACGGCCACCCCTTGCGGCAGGCTGGACAGCCCAATGCCGGCGCCGAGCGCGTGCAGGATGCAAGCCGCGGCGAAGGCGGCGGCGCCTGCCAGGATGGCGCGCTGGCCGCGCCCGGCCTGCGGCCAGGCAGCGACACCGGCCGCCACCGCGAGCAAGGCGGCGAGGCTCGACGCGCCGCGGTATTCCGCCAGGCCCGGCATGGCGGCAAGGAGCAGCAGCGAGATGAAGGGCGCCGCCAGGGCCAGGTGGCCGAGCAGGCGGGCGGGCCCGATGCGGCCCTCGAGGATGGCACCGGCCGCCAGCAGCACCAGGGCGTCGGTGAGCGCATGCGGCAGGCCGAAATGGACCAGGTGGCCGGTCCAGAGGCGCCACCCCTGCCCGGTCAGGATCGCCTCGCGCTCCCATGCGAGGCTGGCGGATACGGTCTCCGGCAGGCAGGCCAATGCCAGGCAGGCCAGCGCCAGGATGGCACTGGCGGTGGGCTTAGGCCGCACGGCGCTGCTTGACGAGGAGGACCGCCACCGCAGCCAGCGCGGCCAGCCAGCCGGCATCGCCGCCGCCTTTGTAGCCGGCTTCCCGCTCCACCTTGAATTGCTGCGGATTGGATTTGACGCGTTCGCGGAAGTTGCCCAGTTCCGTCTGCAGTTGCGGGACCAGGCGGGCCAGCGCTTCGTTATAGCCCTGCGATTGCGCCGCGCGCGCCTCTTCGCTGAAGGCGACCAGCGACGCCATTCCCTTGACCTGGCTGGAGCCCGGCGCGCGGAACAGCAGCTTGCGGCTCTTCACGTCAAACACCGCCGCATCGAGCAGGGTCTGCACATCGTACTGATCGCCCGCGATGAGGTAGGCGCCGACGATCGACCAGTACAGCACGGCCAATTCGTTGGTATCGTGGAAGCGCACCTGATCGTAGGACAGCAGGGTGACGACATCGACATCGAACATGCGCGCCACCTGGTCGAGGTTATCGAAGCCGCCGCCCGCACGCAGGTAGGAGGAGGGAATGACCTCGATCTTGCCGATATAGGCGTGCGAGGAGAATGCGCCCTTCACGCGTTCGAGCATTTGCTGCTTTTCCTGTTCCGACGGCGCCATGCCCCGGTTCGTGCCGGGCACGAAGGCAATGCCCACGCGTACCGGCAAACGCAGTTCGGTCACGGTCGGCGCGAGCGATGGCGGCACGCTCGCTTTCGGGTAGAGGAAATCGACGATGCTGCCCGCATGGCGCGCCCCGCGGTTGTTCACCGAAGCGCAGGCCGCGAGCGAGGCGGCGAGGGTGAGGAGGAGGAGAAAACGAAGGAAGCGCATGGGGCACCTGTGGATTGTTGAACATCCAGGTGCGCATGCTGTCATGGCCCGCGCGATCGCGGTTGCGCTGCCGGCCAGGTAGCGCGGCGTGCGCCCGGCGGTATCGCCAGGCGGGCCGCGTCAGGCGTCGTCGCTGTCTTCATCCCTGCGCAGCCAGCGGATGCGGCCGTGGCCAGCCTCGTTCAGGCGCTGCGTGAAACCCGGCGCGGCCGCTTCGGGCAAGCTGAACGCGAACACGACCTCGTCGCCATGCATCACTTCGAGCAGGGTGGCGCCGGCCGCCTCGAGCTCGCGCCGGATCATGCCTTCGAAGGCGTAGGGCGCAGCACAGCACAGGGTGGCAAGGCGCACGATCGCGACCTTGTCCGCGCCCAGCAAGGCTTGCGCCACGCTGTCGGTGTAGGCCCGCACCAGTCCCCCGGCGCCGAGCTTGACGCCGCCGAAGTAGCGTACGACCGTGGCCAGCACGCCTTCCAGGTCCTGGTGGCGCAGCACGTCGAGCATCGGTCGCCCGGCGGTGCCGCTCGGTTCGCCATCGTCGACGGCGGCCGAATGCCCGCCCGCCAGCAGCGCCCAGCACACGTGCGCGGCCGTGGGGTGCCCGGCGCGCAAGGATGCGACCACCTGTTGCGCACCGGCGCGGTCAGTCATCGGCTGCACGCAGGCGATGAAGCGGCTCTTCTTGATGATGAGCTCGTGATGGACGGGGGAGGTGATGGTCTGGGGCATAGGGCACCAAAAGGCGCTCGGGATGCGGAAACAAAAACGCCAACCGTGAAGGTTGGCGTTTTCGCTGAATCTTTGGTAGGCCGTGCGGGATTCGAACCTGCGACCAACGGATTAAAAGTCCGCTGCTCTACCAGCTGAGCTAACGACCCGAAGAAGGCAAGATTATAGCCGGACTCTTGCGAAACGCCAAGGACTTCGTGCGCATGTCGTGCATGAAGGCAATCGGCGCGCGCGACATTCAGGTTTCGATCTGCTTGTCTTCCGCCTTGGCCTCGCGCATGGCTTCGGGCTCGAGCTTCTCCGCTTCGACGTTCATCCGGACGAATACGCCCCAGCTCGCCAGCAGGACGGCCGCCGCGACACCGATCGACGCCACATGCGGTAGCAGCTCTGGTTTGGTGTGCACGAACTGGAAGACCCCGACCAGGCACTCGACCCCAAGCGACACCACCACCACGATCAGGAAGCGCGACAGGAAGCGCCGCAACCGGGTCGGCGAGCTGACGTGCACTGCGCGCTGCACTTCCTCTTCCAGCACCGTCTGGCCCAATTCGAGGGCGGCGACGGCAATCGTCAGCAAGCCGATGCATTCGAGGATGAGCCGGAAGCGCTCCTGCACCGATTGTTCATCGGAGGGACGCAAGGCCGACCATATTTCGATCGCGCCAAGCACGATGAGCGCAAAGCCGCAGACGAAGAAGAGCAGGGTGATCGCCACGTAACCAATGGCGCCAATTTTTTGCAGGATTTTCACGAAGTGCCTCAGGTGTCGATGTGTGAACACTTTAGCACCTATGCACCAGCGATCTGTTTCCGTAGGAATGTTCGCGTTTACTGCAGCAGATACTGCTTTTTGGCAATTCGAATGAGCTTGCGCAACGTTGCGCGCAACGAAAATTATATCGTTGCAACGCGTTGATTGGCCACCCTGTATGAAGGAGTGTTGTGCGCATGCATACCGCGTTGGTAAACCAGGTAACTGCCGCGCTGGCGGAGTTTTCCAGCGCGAGCCGGTTGTACGAATTGTCGATCGGCGATGGCGAGTCGGATCACTTGTCGCAGGTCCTGCTAGTGGAAGCTTTCAGCGCAAGCGACACGGTGCACGGAATTGGCGTACGGGACGTCATCGTCCTGTCGACCAGCATGCAGCTAGAGCTCGACGCGCTGCTGGGACAAGCAGCCGCCTTGCAGGTCAGCCTCGCGGACGGAACGCGCGCCTGCTTCAGGGGCGACATCAGCGAGGTGGCGCAGCTCGGCAGCGACGGCGGCCTGGCGCGCTACCGCCTGCGCATCGCGCCCTGGATGTGGCGCCTCGGGCAGGTGCGCAACAGCCGCGTATGGCAGGACAAGAGCGTGATGGACATCGTCGACGCAGTCTTCCAGCCGTATCGCCCGCTGGCCCGGTGGCGCTGGAGCGCGGAAACGTCGTCGTTCATGCGCGACGCGCGCCCACGCAGCTATTGCTGCCAATACCGCGAGTCCGACCTCGACTTCGTCTCCCGGCTGCTGGCCGAGGAAGGCCTGTCCTGGCGCTTCGAAGACACCACGGATGGTCTTGGGGCCGTCCTGTTTGCCGACAGCACCGGGCCCGATGCCGTGCCCGAGGACGCGACGGGCGCGCTTCACGGTGCGATTCGGTATCACGCTGTGGGCTCGGCCGAGGAGCACGATACGGTACAGGCGCTCACAAGCGGGCAACGGCTGCACGCCTCGCTCGTCAGCCTGCTCAGCTACGATTACAAGGCAAAACAGGTCGTCGCGGCCAGCTCGTTCTCCCACTACCGCCACGACAGACTGCCCGCCCTCGAATCCTGTGATGTGCCCGGGCAGTACGCCTGGGCGACCCGCGCCGAGGCGCAGCGCTACGCGGACCTGCGCATGGAGGGACAGGAAGCGCGCCGCGCGCTCTGGCAGGGACGCTCGACCGTGCGCACCCTGCGCGCCGGCACCCGGCTGGAGGTCACCGGCGCGCCGCTGCAGGCCTTCGGCGACGCCGCGCGTCTGGCGATGCTGAAGGTCACGAGCGTCGGCGTGAACAACATGCCCCCGCCGGCCCAGCATGCCCTGGCCGAGCTGTTCGGGCCGATCCCGGAACTGCTCGAGCAAATCAACCACGACGCGCGCCCGGACGATTTTGCGCTCGTGATCGCGCAGGCGGTCGAAACAGGTTATGCGAACTGTTTCGAGGCGATCGGGGCCGATTCCACCTGGCGTCCGGACCGCGAAGATATGCGGCCAACGGCGCACGGCGCCCAGAGCGCCATCGTCATCGGCGCCGACGGCAGCGACCAGCCGAACGGCGCCGACGAACTGTACTGCGACCGGCTCGGCCGGATCCGCATTCGCTATCACTGGCAGGACGGCGCCCATGCGAGCTGCTGGGTGCGCGTCGCGCAGCGGGCGGCCGGCGGCGGGATGGGCGCGCAGTTCCTCCCGCGCATCGGACAGGAAGTGCTCGTCCAGTTCCTCGAGAACGACATCGACCGGCCGATCGTCGTCGGTGCCTTGTACAACGGGCAGGGCGAGGGCGGCATCGTGCCGACGCCGGGCGGCACCCGGCCCGCAAGCGAACTGCCATCGCCTTTCCCGCAGGCGCACGACCACGCCGCCTCAGGCCAGGGCAATCTCGCCGGCGGGAACAGTCCGGTCTGGCACGGGGCGTCCGGCGACAGCGCGGGGCACCGTAACGGCGCGGCCCAATGGGGTATCCGCAGCAAGGAGTTCGGCGGCTCGGGCTACAACCAGCTGCTGTTCGACGATACCGATGCGCAAGGGCGCGTCCAGCTGAAAAGCAGCCACGCGGCGAGCGAACTCAATCTCGGGCACCTGATCCATGCCGCCGACAACTATCGAGGCAGCTTCCGCGGGCTTGGGGCGGAGCTGCGTACGGATGCGTATGGCGCGGTGCGGGCAGGGGCGGGATTGTTGGTGTCGAGCTACAAGGTCAATCACAGCGCCGCGGCCCGGGATGCGGCGGGCGATAACGCGGCGGGCATCGCCATGCTGAGGCAGGCGGCGACGCTGGCGGACACCTTCAGTTCGGCTGCTGTGACGCATCAGACCGTTGGCCTGGCGGCGCACCTGGGCGCAGCGAAGGCGGGCGCGAGCGTGCTGGATGACAAGGGGGCGCCGCTGATGGCGTTGCTGACTGCGGTGTCGGGGATGGTCGGGGCGGACTCGCTTGATGCCGGGTTGGCGGATGCCGCTGCGAAAAATACGGCTGGCGGAAAGGGCAAGCTGCCGCATACGACGGACGCGATTATCGCGATCGCGGCGAAGGATGGGTTCGCTGCGGTTGCGGGGCAGAGTTTGCAGCTTGCGAATGGCGAGACCGTCACGCTGATGAGCGGGCAGGACACGCAGTTCGTCGTCGGTGGGCCGATGCGCATGCAGACCGGTCAGGCCATTGGCGTGCTTGGCGGGGCAGTCAAGGCCGGGGAGGGCGGAGTTGGTTTGCAGCTGATTGCGGCGAAGGATGCGATCGATATCCAGGCGCAGGGCGATGAGCTGAAGGTGCAGGCGCGGGATGAGGTGAACGTCATCAGTGCGAATGCGCATATCGATTGGGCGGCGGCGAAACGGATTAGTTTGTCGACTGCCGGGGGCGCGAATATCACGATTGATGGGGGGAATATTACGGTGCAGTGTCCGGGGAAGATCAAGGTGCATGCGGGGAAGAAGAGTTTTACCGACCCTGCGAAACTTGCCTACGACCTCCCCGCACTACCACGCAGTATATGCATCGCTTGCCTGAAGAAGTCGCTCGAGGCAGGTCCAGCGTTCACGATGGTGGAATGACATGCTAATCGATCACTTCAAAGAAGATTTTTTTGACGCACTGAGTATGCGTGCAGTAGAGCCGTCGACCTCAAAAGGCCTTTATCTGCTGATCGATGGCGCATTTGTTCCAGGGCTACATAAGACGCTGGCGACTGAAGTTAAATCATTGTTATTTGCCTCGCTTCCAAGGTGTAACAATGAAACCGCGAATTTATCGCCGTTTCTGATGCCTTATGCCATCCCTGACAAGCGGGTGCGTTCGTTACTGCAGCGCTGCGACGGATGGCCCATGGTAAGTATGATTGAAACACCTGAGCCGCTTGCCCAGCTCAGTAAGCGCTTATCGGCATGGTGCGTGGTCGAAGTCGACGGCCAGCGCTTCAATTTTCGTTTTCCGGACACCCGGCGTCTGCCGACCATTTTCCGAACGCTCGATCCCGCGCAACGTGCTCAGTTCACAGGACCGATCGCACGCTGGTCATACGTAGGTCGGGATGGGTGCTGGAATGAACTTGAGGTGTCGGGAAGTAGGGAAGAACCGGCCACTAATCCAGTATTGAACAATCGGCAGTTTGCCGCGCTTGTCGACGATAGCCGAGCCGACGAACTGCTGGTACTGCTCGGCGACCGCGGGTATGAAGTCGGCAAGCATCCTTCGGTAAGTCATGCGCGGGTAAGTGCCGCGCTTCGTGTCGCTGTCTCGGCCGTTCTGGACGACAACGATGTGCTTCCCTGGTGTGCATGGTACTGGCAACACGCCGAGATGCGCCACGACTGCTCCGCGGAGACGGCGTTCCAGACATGGCGAGACACTTCCCTGATGGAAAAATAAAAATGATTCGATCGTTTCTGGGGCCGGCTTGCCTGCTCGGCACCTTCTTGCTGTCCGCCTGCGAAAAGCAAACGGTGGACGTCAATCTTCATGGTGTGAATTACACCGGCGACACCTTCAGTTACTGGGTCATGGATCCAACGAATCCGGAGCGGGGCAGCGGTGGAGAACTGATCGACCCGTTTGGGGCGGGCGGTACCTTGTGTTGCGCTACGCTGCCCCGTAAATGGCAGCCTGGAATCAAGCTCACGATTCGCACGACCCATTGGTTAAAAGAGCGGCCCGACGGCAGTCTGCCTGAAGTGAAGAAAGAGCATGTCGTCGAGGTGCCAAAGTATGTCGATGGCAAGCCAGGGGAGTTGTGGGTTTTGCGTAACGCAGACGAGAGTGTCAGCGTTGTTTCAAGCGATTTGCAACCAGACCATGTGCAATGGCCTGGCAAAGTAAAAGGATGGCCAGTCGCTTCGCTTGAGTACAGGCGCGAGAGGTGGGAACTGTTTCGCAAGCATGAAGAGGGGGGAGTCAGACTCTTTCTTTCTGCCCTTGCAGAGCTGGCTGAAGACCCTGAAAAACATACTAAAGAAGAGTGGGCTCATACGAAGAAATATAATCCATCGGAGCTCATCGGCTTTTCTGGGCATGGCGATCCTAAGTATCGCGATTTTCTAAGGAAACAGCATGAAGAAGGGCTGGAGCGTAGCCGCAAGTTGCTGAAGAATGTCATGGATGCAAGGCCATGAGCGCCCGCCTATCACCGCCGATTGGTGCAGAGTTCAGTACTGCTACTCATATCGATAATTTTTTTGATAGCGCAAATGTAAGGTACATTCATCGTACATTTGAACCACGCGAGCAACCGCCACTTGGCATTCCCGGAAAATCGTGCGAAACGAACTTGTTCTTTGGTTTCTTTTTCGATGGAACAAAAAATAATTACGTTCAGGCGGAAACCGCACGTAATCACTCGAACGTAGCTCGCTTGTACGATTGCTACCCGGGGCTGAGTGTCCCTGGCGTACTTCCGTCCTCAACCGACTGGCAGCATAAACCCGCCAGGTACACGCATTTTTTCAAGGTGTACGTGCCGGGCGTTTCGTCTCCGTTCAAGCAAGTAGGCGATACAGGTACCGGTGTTGACCTTACAGCAGGAGCCGCTTCTGGTGCACTTGGAGAACGAAGGATTATATGGGCTCTGGTACAAGCCATTAACAATATTCATCGGTACTTCTTGAAAGAACCTCTGGTCACGCAAGCAGAGCTAGATGGTCTGGTTCGGCGCATTATACTCAACAGATTTTCCCGTGCGGTGTTAACAAACCCTGGTTCTGCCTACAGCGTTGTGGCAAGTAACCAAGCTAACATGCGCGCGCGACAAGAATTCAAAAAAATCCTGCTACGGTTGAAGACTGCGATTGCGCTGCATTGCCCCGACCCGAAGACCGGGAAGCCGGCGAAAATCGATCCGGCTATCGTTAAAACGATTTATGTCTCCACATTCGGATTTTCACGGGGAGCGACAATGGCTCGCGCATTCGTGAACTGGTTGCAGTCCCTGTGTAAGCTTGACGCTGAGATTCACGGAAGAGGTGCGCAGATGTCGCTGGGCGGCTTTAATGTCGTGTTTGATTTTCTTGGAGTGTTCGATACCGTTGCGTCGGTCGGAGCTGGTAATACACTAGGCAACACTTTTGCAGGAAAGTTTCTCGATGGCCACGGAGCGTGGGCCGATACTGAGGACAGTTTGCGCATTCCGCCAGGTATCAGGTGCCTGCACTTGGTCGCTGCACATGATCTACGGCGCAGCTTTCCAGTCGATTCAATCTCTGTCAGAGGGAATCTGCCCGCAGGCTGTGAGGAAATTGTCGTACCGGGCGTTCATTCGGATATCGGGTGCGGCTACGCTCCTTGCGAACAAGGTAAAGGAACTGACCCGAATGGTGACGATATGTTGTCCCGCATTCCGTTGCTAATGATGTACAAAGCAGCGCGCATGAATGGCGTGCCTTTAAAGCTTGAGACAGCGAGTTCTACTGCAAAGGCCAGATTCGCGGTTAAGTCTACGACAATCGAGGCTTACAACGCTTACATTGCGACTTGCCAGGAAACGCAGGGGCCAATCCATAGAATCATGCGCGAACAAGCTCGGAAGCAAATCGAATGGCGTTTGATGCGCCGTGTAACGCAACAGGCCCCATTGCAGAAAACAGCGAGCTTTCTACGCGCCTCAACGTTCGAGCAAAACGATCTTCTAAGCGCCGGGGAAGAATTTGAGCAGGAAATCAACGCTTTTATTCTTTGGCGCAAAGGGAAAGGTGCTGCGTTCCGTCCGGTGCAGCAGAAAGCAGGATTTGACAATGAGCATCTAGCCGAGTGGGAAGAAATTGCCAGATGGTGGCAAGAGACACCACGACCACCGGAAGCGGTTGTATCTTTTTTCGATAACTATATTCACGATTCCCGAGCAGCGTTTAAACTGCTTCCAGGAAACGATGAGAAAGACATACTAGCAAAGCTTGCCGAGGAGAGTGGAAAGGCTACGAAGATGCCACGAATGAAGACGGGCGGAAGGGAACCGTTCGATTCTTCCTGGAAGAGCTACGGTTTATCTGGCAGAGCTGGCTACCTGAGATTCCGTAAGATATATGGCGGAGAAGATTCTGTCCTGCTCTCATCGCTTTCCATCAATGATCGGTCTGTGGCGGATGTTGAAGGCGGCGCTGACAACACCGTTGCCTGATTGACTGCGCCTCATTCAGGAGCGGCTGAAATACATTTCAACATCTCTGCTGCGTGCGCACAACAAAAAAGGCGCCATGATCACTCATGACGCCTTCATTGCTACAACAAATTCGTGGTAGGCCGTGCGGGATTCGAACCTGCGACCAACGGATTAAAAGTCCGCTGCTCTACCAGCTGAGCTAACGACCCGAAAGAGGCAGCATTATAGCCGGTGATTCCCGTTCGCGCTAGTCCCAACCGCGGCATGCTCAGGAAGCCGACAGCGCCGCCGTGACCTTCAGCACTTCCTCCGCCGTCGTGACACCTTCGGCGATCTTCATGGCACCGGCGGTGCGCAGCGGCTTCATCCCATCAAGAATGCTCTGCTGGCGCAGGCCGGCGAGGTCGGCGGAGTCCTTGACCAGGCGCGTGAATTCGTGGGACACGGTCAGCAATTCGTACAGCCCGGTGCGCCCGCGGTAGCCGGTCTGGCGGCATTCAGGGCATCCAATGGGACGATAGATCGTCACCGGTTTCGGCAAGTTCCAGGCACCACCCAGGCTCTCCCAGACGTCGTCGGCCAGTTCTCCATCGGGCGCCTTGCAGTCCGGGCAGAGCGTACGCACGAGGCGCTGCGCCATCACGCCGATCATGGTCGACGCCAAGAGGTAGTCCGGCACGCCCAGTTCCAGCAGGCGCATGATGGCCGATGGCGCGTCGTTCGTGTGCAGGGTGGATAGCACCAGGTGGCCGGTCAGCGCCGCCTGGATCGCCATCTCGGCCGTGGCCAGGTCGCGGATCTCGCCGACCATGATGATGTCCGGGTCTTGCCGCATCAGCGCGCGCACGCCGTCGGCGAAGGACAGGTCGATGCCGGGCTGCACCTGCATCTGGTTGAACGAGGCCTCGACCATCTCGATCGGGTCTTCCACCGTGCAGACATTGACTTCGCTTGTCGCCAGAGCCTTGAGGGTCGTGTACAGCGTCGTCGTCTTGCCCGAGCCGGTCGGGCCGGTGACGAGGATGATGCCGTGCGGCTTACTGGTCAGCGCATCCCAGCGGGCAGCGTCCTCCGGCGGAAAACCCAGTTCCGGCAGGGTCTTGACCACCACTTCCGGATCGAAAATGCGCATCACCAGCTTTTCGCCGAAGGCGGTCGGCATCGTCGACAGTCGCAGTTCCACTTCCTGGCCACCGTGCGTGCGCGTCTTGATGCGGCCGTCCTGCGGTCGGCGTTTTTCGATGACGTCCATCCGCCCCAGGAGCTTGATGCGGGCGGTCATTGCCAGCATCACTGCTGCCGGCACCTGGTACACCTGGTGCAGCACGCCGTCGATGCGGAAACGGATCACCGCGAACTCGCGCTTCGGTTCCAGGTGGATGTCGGAGGCGCGCTGTTCAAACGCGTAGCCCCACAGCCAGTCGACGATGTTAACGATGTGCTGGTCGTTCGCGTCGAACTGTTTATTTGCCTTGCCGAGTTCGACCAGTTGCTCGAAGTTGTTGCGCAGCGCGGCGTCCTGGGCGTTCGTCTTGCTGGCGTCGCGGATCGACTTGGCCAGGCTGAAGAACTGGGAGATGTATTGGGCGATGTCGAGCGGGTTCGCCAGCACCAGTTCGATGCGGCGGCGCGACACCTTGGCGATTTCGACGTCCCATTCCGTGGCAAACGGGTCGCTCGTCGCCACCGTCAGCGTCGTTGCGCCCATGTCGAGCGGCAGGATGTTGAAGCGCGCCGCGTAGCTGGCCGACATCACGTCCGCCACCCTGGTGAAGTCGATCTTCAAGGGGTCGATGCGCACGAACGGCAGGCCGACCTTCGCCGCGCACCATTCGCTCAGGATGTCGAGCGTCAGCAGCCGGTGCGGCGGCTGGCTGGACACCAGCTTGCACTGCGCCACGGCGGTGAGCGGATGCATCGAGCCGACCGCGTTCCTCAGGATGCCCTGGGCCTGGGCGAAGTGGGCTTTTACCTTGTCCTTGTCGACGATCCCGTCGGCCAGCAGCCACGAAAAAATGGTTTGCAGGTCCAGGCGGCGCGGGCGCGCCGCAGTGCGGGGGAGGGAAGTGAGCTGGGCGTTGTCGTTCAAGGTTCCCTCCTGAAGTAGATCACGGCTTAACGCGCAGGACTAACTGAGCTCGCAATACCCTTGACCCACGATTTCGCCGGCAGCTTGGTCGCCGCGACGATCTGCGCAGCCCGTGCGGCCAGGGCGCCGCTGTCGAGTTCCGGCCTGGTCTTGAAGCAGATCGCGACGACGTTCCCGTCGTGTACTTCCGGAAGGCAGATCACGTGGGCGAACGCGAAGCGCATCGCCTTGATGTTCTTGTTGTAGCTCGGGTGGTCGCCGAACAGGTTGACGGTCATGATGCCGTTTTCAAGCAGGCAGTCGTTGCAGGCGCGGTAGAACTCGGGCGTGTCGAGCACCGGGCCGCGCGCGGTGGCGTCGTACAGGTCGCACTGCAGCACGTCCAGCGTGCCGTGGTTGTCCGGGTCGTTCACGAAGTCGAGCGCATCCATCTCGAGCACGTTCAGGCGCCCGTCTTCGGGCGGCAGCTTGAACATGGTGGTGCAGATGGCGATGACCGACGGGTTCAGTTCGACGGCGGTGACCTGCGCTTCGGGAAACTGGCGGTAGCAGTATTTGGTGAGCGTGGCTGCCCCCAGGCCGAGCTGGACGATGTTGCGGGGCGACTCATTGAACAGCATCCACGCCATCATCTGCTGCGCGTATTCCAGCTCCGGCCAGTCGGGCTTGCGGATGCGCATCGCGCCCTGCACCCACTCGGTGCCGAAATGGAGATAGCGTACACCGTCCTGTTCGGACAGCGTCACGGGGGCGAATTTGGGTTTGCGCGCGGGACGGCGCGAGGATTCGGCTTGTTCGATGGATTTGCGTCTGATGAGCATAGGGCGACCTGGTGGAATCGTCCTATTATCAGGGGTGGGGTTCCCGCTGCGCAAGCGCAACGGGAATGAGTCGGCGTAGAGAAGGAGGGGGCCATCCTCCACGCCGATGGCAAAACGCTGGAAAACTTAGTACTGGTCGGGCTCGACCGATACGCGCAGGCGCACGCGGTTGCCCGGATCGCGCTGCATGAAGGCCGTGTGGTTCTGGCCGCGGTATTCGTAGGTCACGTCGTAGCCAACCGTGCGCGAATCGACGGCGTCGACGGTGCGGCACTGGCGCACCGCCTGTTCCTGCATGCCTTGGTTGTACTGGCGGCCGTTGTTCTCGACCCGGTCGCCGACCACCGCGCCGGCAATCGCGCCTGCGGCAGTTGCCGCCACCCGGCCATTACCGCCGCCAATCTGGTTGCCGAGCAGGGCGCCGGCGATGCCGCCGACGATCGAGCCGCCGGCGCCGCGCTGCTGCTGCACAGGCACCTGCTGGTATTCGGTGCGGCACTCCTGGCGCGGCTGGCTGAACTGCTCGACGCGCGGCTCGACACGCACCACGCGTCCGAAGTCCTCGAACTGCGCAGCCTGGACAAGCGGAAGGGCGCACAGCCCCAGGGCGGAAATCAGTAATCTGGTTGGCATGTTCATGTTGAACCTCGTCGTTGGTGCGGGAATGGGTAGAGTACGTCCACCCATGTATGTTAATCCTGCTGCGACCGTCTGGCGGGTCGACGTGGCTACAAAATGTAACAGCCGCATGCCTGTCTGGCCGCGCTCGACACGCGCGTGCCGAAAATGCGAAAACACGGAAACGTGGCCCAATCCGGTGATAAAGGGCTGGAAAAGCGGCAATTTCTTTCACATTTCCGGCATTCGGGCACATTCGGGTTGCTTCGTTTACCACAAAAGGTTACCCTTGCACTTGTGATTTATTGGCGCGTGGAAACGATCAGGAGAACCGCGTTGGCGCCCGGCCACACACCAAACCAACTTGAGGGAAAAATGAGTTTGTTGACGAGAGTGCCGTCCAATCTTGTGCAGTCCATTCGCGCTTATCGCGTGCCGGAACTGCTGGAAGAAGCGGTACGCATGGGTCACCATTTCCTGTACGCGCATTGCGCCAACACGCTGACCAAGCAACAGGTATGCGCCCGCATCGGCGAGAATTTTTATTTCCCCAAGCCCTGCAGCAAGAATTTCGACGCCCTGCGCACCTGCCTAACCGAGACGATTTTCCACGCTGGCCCCCAGCCGGGCTTCCTCGTGGTGCTGGAACAGCTGCCCAACACCCAGAAATTCGACAAGGAAGCGCGCGAGACCCTGCTCGACGTGTTCCGCGACGCGGCCGAATACTGGGCCGAAAAGAAAGTGCCGTTCCGCGTCTTTTATTCGTTCCAATAAGCTAACGCGGCCTGCCGCCGCCGGTCCGGGATTCCCCGGCCGAGTGTCTAACAAACCCGCCATGGCGGCGTTGCACCGTCTCGCCGTACTACCGTACTGTCTTCGACGGCGCGCCTTGCCCTGACGGGTTTGTTGGACCCTCGACGCTGCCCCTGTCACATTTGGCGGGGGTCAATACGGTACAATGCGCGCTATGAAAAACATCGTCATCCTCATTTCTGGCCGCGGCAGCAACATGGAAGCGGTCGTCCGCGCCGCGAAAGCCGAAGGGTGGCCTGCCCGCATTGCCGCGGTGATCAGCAACCGGCCTGATGCAAAAGGGCTGGCCTTTGCCCAGGCCCAGGGCATTCCGACCGCGACCGTGCCGAGCAAACAATTCCCAACGCGTGCCGAGTTCGATGGCGCGCTGCAGCTTGAAATCGACCGCTTTGCGCCCGACCTGGTCGTGCTGGCCGGCTTCATGCGGATCCTCACGGCGCCCTTCGTGGAGCACTATGCGGGGCGCATGCTGAACATCCACCCGTCGCTGCTGCCGGATTTTCCGGGGCTGGACACGCATGGGCAGTGCCTCGCCGCCGGCAAGCAGGAACACGGCGCGACCGTGCATTTCGTGACGGCCGAGCTCGACCATGGCCCGATCGTCGCCCAGGCGCGCATCGACGTGCGGCCCGGCGACACCGAAGAGACATTGGCAACACGCCTGCTGGTCGAGGAGCACAAGCTCTACCCTTACGCGGTACGCCTGTTCGTCGAGGACAGGCTGCGCATCGAACATGGCGAGGTCCGCGTGCTGGACACCCAGCTCGCCGACACCAGTAATTAATTCAGTAGTTCATATTCAAGGATTTTCATGAGATTGCCACCAGCGATACTCGGCAGTACCGAAGAGGTATTGCGCGAGATCTTGCGCTTTACGGCCCCGGCCGACGTCACCCTGTCGCGTTACTTCAAGGATCACCAGCGCCTCGGTTCGCGCGAACGCGGCGTCGTTGCGGAGGCGGTGTACAGCGTCCTGCGCAACAAAACCTTCTTTACCGAGTTCGGTGGCACCGGCGGCCAGCCGTCGATGCGCCGCCTGGCGCTGCTGGGCCTGTCGGAAACGGTCGGCATCGAGTCGCTCAGCGGCCTCTCCGATGAAGAAAACGAGTTCCTCACGCGCATCAAGGAAATCGACCGCAACCTGCTGCCGCCACTGGCACAGGCGAACATGCCGCAATGGCTGTACGACAAGCTCGTGGCCCAGTACGGCGAGGCGGATGCGAAGGAACTGGCGGCTGTGCTGAACACGCCGGCGCCGCTCGACCTGCGCGTCAATTCGGTCAAGGCGAATCGCGACGAGGTCATCGCCAAACTGGCGGAAGCGCCGATCACGGCCACGCCGACGCCGTACTCGCCGCTGGGCCTGCGCGTGCTGAAACGGCCGACGCTGCAAAACCTGCCGCTGTTCAAGGAAGGCGCGATCGAAGTCCAGGACGAGGGCAGCCAGGTGCTGGCCCAGATCGTGGCCGCGCGCCGCGGCGAGATGGTGGTCGATTTCTGTGCCGGCGCCGGCGGCAAGACGCTCGCCCTGGGCGCCACGATGCGCAACACCGGCCGCCTGTACGCGTTCGACGTGTCGGAAAAGCGCCTGTCCAAGCTGAAACCGCGCCTGGCGCGTAGCGGCCTGTCGAACGTGCACCCAGTCCTGATCGCGCACGAGCGCGACGCCAAGATCAAGCGCCTGGCCGGCAAGATCGACCGCGTGCTGGTCGACGCTCCATGCTCGGGCCTGGGCACGCTGCGCAGGAATCCCGACGTGAAATGGCGCCAGCCGGAGAGCGCCGTGGCCGAGATGCAGGAAAAGCAGGCCGCGATCCTCGACGGCGCCGCGCGCCTGCTCAAGGGCGGCGGACGCCTGGTGTACGCCACCTGCTCGCTGCTGAACGAAGAGAACGACTTCATCGTCGAGCAATTCCTGGCCTCGCACCCGGACTTCGACCTCGTGCCGATGAGCAAGGTACTGGCCGAGCAAAAGATCGACCTCGACATGGACCAGTACCTGAAACTGCTGCCGCACAAGCACGGCACCGACGGCTTCTTCGCCGCCGTGCTCGAGCGTAAGCCAATGGCTCCGAAGGCGCCGAAGCGCGCTGTCGAAGACACCGCTGCCGAAGAAACCCCCGCCGAAGAGTAACCAAGGAGAACCGCCCAGATGCCGTTGACCGACCTGCTGCAGGAACTGCTCGAGGACATCAGCAATCCCCGTATCCTGTGGCAGGCGCTGGCCATCCTGGGTGCGGTCGTCGTCGGCCTGCTGCTGGCGCGCTTCATCCGGCGCAGCTGGCTGCACGAGAACGAAGACCACGGCAGCATCCGGCGCATCGGTGTCGAAGGTTTCGGGCGAGTGCTGGCGCCGCTGCTGATCGCGGGCCTGGTATGGCTGGCCAAGGTATTCCTGGCGCGCCACCAGAGCGTGCACCTGCTGGGGGTCGCGCTGCCGCTGTTCACCTCGATGGCGCTGATCCGGATCGTGTTCTACCTGCTACGGCGGGTGTTCGCGCGCCATGGGCAGATCGGCACGGCGCTGCAGACCTTCGAGAAAGTGCTGGCGCTGGTCGTGTGGGCGGGCGTGGCGCTCTATCTCATGGGCATGTGGCCTGACATCATCGAGTTCCTCGAGGACAGGCGGCTGCCGATCGGGAAAACGCCGATTCCTTTGCTGGACATCCTGCAAGGGGCCGTCTCGGTCGTCGTACTGATGATGCTTGCCCTGTGGGCCGGGGCTGCCATCGAAGAGCGGCTGATGGGCCTGGACGGCCTGCACACCTCCTCGCGCGTCGTCTTGGCGCGCATGGCGCGTGCGCTGCTGATCCTGGTATCGGTGCTGATCAGCCTGCGCCTGGTCGGGCTCGACCTGACGGTACTGTCGGTCTTCGGCGGCGCGCTCGGCGTCGGCCTCGGTCTCGGCATGCAGCGTATTGCCAGCAATTATGTGTCAGGCTTCATCATCCTGCTGGAACGCAGCCTGTCGATTGGCGACCCGATCACCGTGGACAAGTATTCCGGCCGCGTCACGCGCATCAATACCCGCACGACTGTGCTGCAGGCGCTCGACGGCACGCAAACCCTGCTGCCGAACGAAATGCTGATCACCGGTGTCGTGCTGAACCAGTCGGCGACGAACAAGGCGGTGCGCCTGTCCACCCGCCTCACGGTGGCCTACGACAGCAACCTCGACGAGGTGATGGCGCTGCTGGTGCGCCAGGCCGACGGCGTCGAACGCGTGGTCGCGGACCCGGCGCCGTCGGTGCAGCTGAATGCCTTCGGCCCGACCGGTTACGAGCTGGAGCTGGGCTTTTTCATCGTCGACGCGGAGAAGGGCGGCGGCGGTGTTATTTCCGCTGTGAACCAGAATATCTACGCGCTGGTGCACTCCGGCGCCATCCGGCTCGGCTTGCCTGTCCAAATGCCGTCGCAAATCCTGTCGTAAATGTGACGCGCATAGTGCACATCCGTCATCGCCATGGCGCACATTTCCGGGCTGAAGTGCACATTACATGCGTTCACGTGCCGTGCGTCATCGGAAGTGCGTAGAATGTGGGGTTGCGGTGCGGTCTCTCTGGACCGCCCTTTACGACCATCTCCCAGAAAAGACGGCGTGCTTAGACAAGCAATCACTTTGGAGCCTTAATGAGCTTTAGCAACATCCTGCATCCCGTGTTGGAATTCCTGAATACCGGCTTGATCGGCCTTTCTGGCTGGGGAGTCGTGATCTACACGCTGATCGTCACCCACATCACCATTGCCAGCGTCACCATCTACCTGCACCGCCACCAGGCGCACCGGGCGCTGGAGCTGCACGCCATCCCGAGTCACTTCTTCCGCTTCTGGCTGTGGCTGACCACGGCCCAGGTCACGAAAGAATGGGCTGCCATCCACCGCAAGCACCACGCGAAATGCGATACCGAGGAAGACCCGCACAGCCCGGTCACCCGCGGCATCAAGAAAGTGCTGCTCGAAGGTGCGGAACTGTACAAGATCGAGAGCAAGAACAAGGAAACCCTGGCCAAGTACGGCCACGGCACGCCGGACGATTGGATCGAGCGCAACCTGTACACCCCACGCAGCCTGTGGGGCGTGATCGCGTTGCTGTTCATTAACTTCACGCTGTTCGGCGTCATCGGCATCACCATCTGGGCGATCCAGATGATGTGGATCCCGATCACCGCGGCCGGCATCATCAATGGCCTGGGCCACTACTGGGGCTACCGCAACTATGATTGCGCCGATGCGGCCACCAACATCTTCCCGTTTGGCATCCTGATCGGTGGCGAAGAACTGCACAACAACCACCACACCCATGCCACCTCGGCCAAGCTATCGAGCAAGTGGTACGAGATCGACATGGGCTGGGGTTATATCCGCGCCCTGGAAATGATGGGCCTGGCAAAGGTGAAGAAAGTGGCGCCGGAACCGAAGTTTGCCAAGGACAAGACGATTGCCGACCTCGACACCCTGCAGTCGGTCATTACCAACCGCTACGATGTGATGGCGAAGTATACCAAGTCGGTCAAGCGCGCGTTCCACGAAGAACTCGAGCACCTGAAGCACAAGGCCGAGCTGGAAAAGCCTTTCCTGAAGTCGTCGCGCAAGCTGCTGCAGCGCGAGCCGGCCAAGCTGGAACTGTCGCAGAAAGAGCAGCTGGTCGAACTCTTCAAGCACAGCAAGGCGCTGGAAACGATGCACCAGATGCGCGTCGAGCTGGGCGCGATCTGGGAGCGCTCGCACGCCACCCGCGACCAGCTGCTCCAGCAACTGCAGGACTGGTGCGCACGTGCCGAAGCGTCCGGCATCAAGTCGCTGCAGGAGTTTTCCCTGCGCCTGCGCAGCTACGCGTAACGCGCGCTTCGAGAGTTTGTACGAAAGCGGCTCCCGAGGGAGCCGCTTTTTTTTTGCCTGTTGCTAACGTGAGAGCTTCCTGAGCTGGGCGATGCGCTGGCGGGTCAGCTCCGCCTGGACCGACACCAGGTCGGTGGGCATGCGAGCCGCAGCAAGATAGGCGGCCCACGCGTCGCGGTAGGCCAGCCACGCGCGTTCGGTGGTGCGCACGTCCTCCCGTGTCACGGTCAGGTAGTGAATGCGGCCCGGATGGTTTTCATTTTCGGATGGGGTCGCCAACACCGCGCTGTATTGCGCATTCAGCTCGCGCTCGAGCCGTTCCAGCTGCGCCGCGCTGGCGCGCGCGAGCTTGCCGCCTGCCGCCTTGAACAGGGTTTCCATGAACTCCTTGTCACGCCGCCCGGTATGTCGGTACGCAAAGCCGGCGCCGCCACTGCCGGTCATGTCCACCTCATCGGCCGATTTTTGTGCGAACGCGTCGGCGGCCTTGCGCAACCGGGCGAACGGCTGGCGTGCCGCAGCCGGCAGCTTCGCTGCGAAACGGTCCAGGCGCGCACGCCGGGTGCGATCGTCGCGCCCCTCGCCAATCGCGGCGCAGACGCCGCCCATGCGCCCGCTCGTGATGTGATCGCACAAGTCGAACGGCTGGCGGTCGGACGCAACGGATCCTGAGGCGAGGTAGTCCACGCGTGCTTCCATCTCGGCCTTTGCCGCGTCCAGCCGGCAGGCGTGGTAGATGGCGCGATCGGTATCGCGGGCCACGCCGTAGCCGTTTGCATACAACATCATCAGTACGGCATCGTCGCCGAGTGCCTGGGCCTGTTCGCGCACCCGGCTCCATTTGGCGGCCGTGGTGCTGGTCTGGTCGCGTTTCAGGTAATAGAGATCGGTCGCCTTCGTGTGCTGGCCCTCGGCAGTGGGCGTGGCGGCATAGGTGCGCGATGGGGCGAGGTGCGCAACGCGCATGCACTGCCGATGCCAGTCCTCGCCGCTGTCGAAGTGCATGCCGAAGCCGTCCGTGTTCGGATAGGGCATGGCGCCCGGGGCGGCGCCATGCGCCCCTGGAGCGGCGGCATGGGCGCTCAGGGCGCCCAGGAGCAGGGCAGCGAGGCCGGCGCGGCAAAGGGCGAAGGTGCTGCGGGGCATGGGGGCATGTGAGTTGGATTCGGAACCCCATCACTATACCGCCGCAAACTTTCCGAAAATGCACGGATTGTCACAGGGGGCCAGAAACAAAAAAGCCGCGCACTTGCGTGGGCGGCTTTTCTTGTACAACACCAGGACCAATTACTTGATCTTGGTTTCCTTGTACGCAACGTGCTTACGTGCTTTCGGGTCGAATTTGATGATTTCCATCTTCGCCGGCATCGTACGCTTGTTCTTGGTGGTGGTGTAGAAGTGACCAGTACCTGCGGTCGATTCCAGCTTGATTTTGTCGCGGCCAGTTTTTGCCATGATAGCTCCCTAATTAGACTTTTTCGCCACGAGCGCGCATGTCGACCAGAACAGCGTCGATGCCCAGCTTGTCGATGACGCGCAGGCCGGCGTTGGACAAACGCAGCGAGACCCAGCGGTTTTCGGATTCGACGTAGATGCGACGATTCTGCAGGTTAGGCAGGAAACGGCGTTTCGTTTTGTTGTTTGCGTGGGAGACGTTGTTGCCAACCATCGGACCCTTGCCAGTAACTTGGCAGACACGTGCCATAGCGCACTCCTTAATGAATAAACTTCCGAATTCGGAAAAACGAGAGTATAGCGTGAAAACCGTCGCTGAATCAATCACTTGCGAAAAACAATTGTGTCTTCGATTGATCTACAATTTAACAATTGTAAAATCATGTCTCGCGCCTTCTGTTCACAGGGGGTGATGCCTGTGCGGCAGGCCTCTTCACCGAGGAGCCGGGCGCCCGTGGTGTCTACCTTATCCGACAGATTTTGAACGGACCCGCCGCCAACAGCCCAGCAGGCTCCTCGACGCATAAATTTCGACGTAATAACGTTGCAAAACGGTATTACAATTTCCCCTATAAATTTTCATAACAGGACGACACGTCCAGACTAGGGGAGATACCAGGATGAACAACACATTCTTCGCGGCTGCAACGGCCGCGCTGTTGTTGCTGACCGGCTGCGCATCGCCATTGCAAGCGCCTGTGGCGCTGTCGAAAGCGGCGCTGCAAACGCAGGGCACGCGCATCGGTGTGGCGATGACGGCGCCCGCCAAGGCCGATACCAACTTCCCGGGCGCGGCCTGCCTGCTGTGCCTGGCCGCAGCCTCGGTCGCCAATTCGGCACTGACGACGCACACCCAGACGCTGCCGACCGAAGACCTGATGCGCCTGAAGGCCGATGTGGCCGATGCGCTGCGCAAGAAGGGCCAGACGGTGATGGTGATCGACCAGCCGATCGACCTCAGCGCCTTGCCGAAGCTCGACGCCCTGCCGAACCGGTCGCGCGTCGACTTGTCGTCGCTGCGTGCCAAATACGGCATCGACAAGCTCCTGGTGATCGATATCACCATGGCTGGCGTGACCCGCAGCTACGCACAATACTTCCCGACCAGCGATCCGCAGGGCATCGTTGCCGGCACCAGCTATCTGGTCAACCTGGCGGACAATACCTATGACTGGTATCTGCCGCTGCACCAGGTAAAGAGCTCCGCTGGTCCCTGGGACGAGCCGCCGAAATTCCCCGGCGTGAGCAATGCCTACTTCCAGGCGGTCGAGGGGACGCGCGACGCGGTCCTGCAACCGCTGAGCGAATAAACGCCGCGCAGATGACAGGCCCGATGCTGCGCTTCGGCGCGCTGGCCGCGCTGCTGCTGGTGGCCCTCGAGACGGGCGCCAGTACCGGCGGCGCATCGCCCGGCCCCGCCTGGGCGGTGCAGATGCCGGCGCCGGACAAGGTCCGTTTCAAGGGTGTCCCCATGATGGACGAGGCCGGCAAACCCGGCACCCCGATCCTGTACCCGGCAGCCGGCGCGGCCGGGCTGGTGGCGGCCATCATCACCCACGGCGTGATCCTCAATGCGGTGCGCGAAGGCGAGAAGAGCGACAGCGAAAAGGCGGCCGACAAGGTGCTCGAGCCCTATCAGCCGAGCCTGGACGCCTTTACCCAGCGCGAGCTGCTCCAGGCGGCCGCGCCCCTGTGCGCGCACGGTGCGCCGCATTGGCTCGCTGCCAGCGACAAGGCAGACGCCCCGGTGGTGGCGAGCCAGCCTGTGTTTTCGATGACGCAGGACCGTGCGGCGCTGATCCTGGACAACGACATCCGGATCCAGCTGCCCGGGAACAAGGCCGCCTACGCCAACAAGGTGCGTGTCGTCTCGGCGGTCCAGGCACACGAGGACCTGGCGGCCTGGTGGGGGGAAGGCGACGCCCGGGCGCTGAAGGAGCAGAGCGCGCGCCTGCTGGCGGCGTCGATCGATATCGCGCTGGAGGCGGCAAAGGCCGCGCCCGTCGAGGCCGGCGCGGCCCTGGCGCAGCGCACGGTGCGCTACAGGGAGGGCGGCAAGGAAGTGTTCGAGCGCGCCGAGATCCTGCGCGAAGACTGCGACCGCCTGCTGCTGCGCAACCTGCGCGGCTGGCTGATGTCGGTGCCGCGCCTCAGGCCGCCGGCGGATTGCCCGGCGCCGCCACAATAAAGGTCAGCTATAACTGCCCGTGCTCGGCGAACGAGTGCACCTGTGTCCCGGCCACCACAAAATGGTCGAGCACGCGCACGTCAATCAGGGCCAGCGCCTTGACCAGCGCGTGCGTGAGCGTCAGGTCCGCTTCGCTCGGCTGGGCCATGCCGGAAGGGTGGTTATGCGCCAGCATGACGCCCGAGGCGTTGCGCCGCAGGGCCGCCATCACGACTTCGCGCGGATAGACGCTGGTGTGGGTGAGGGTGCCTCTAAACATTTCCTGGGCGTCGATCAGGCGGTTCTTGACGTCGACGAACAGCACCACGAAGGATTCGTAGGCCTGCAAGCTGAACTTGCCGCGCAGGTAGTTCTTCACGACGTCGGGCGAACAGAGCGCCTGGCGGAAGAATTCTTCGGAGATCGCGCGGCGCGACAGTTCCATGACCGCCTGCAGTTGCGCGTATTTCGCCAGGCCGAGGCCATTGACCTGCGAAAACTCTTGCGGAGTGGCGTGCAGCAGGCGCTGCAGCGAGCCAAAGTGTTCCAGCATGTGGCCGCCGAGTTCGACCGCGCTGCGCCCGCGCACGCCGACACGCAGGAAAATGGCCAGCAGTTCGGCGTTCGACAGCGCCGCCGCCCCTTCGCGCGCCAGCCGTTCGCGCGGCCGGTCCTGTTCCGGCCAATGGTTGATCCCCATAATCCCTCGCTCGATTGCGCAAGCCGGCAAGGACGCCGTGCTGCGTGAGTTCGGATTATCGGGAGACCGCTGGCATGCGTACTGATCGGATCGAAACGTGCGGCCGGTCGGGCAATACTCAGGTACTTGGCATGCCCTCGAAACTGACTGGCGTGCTCGCACCAGGTTTGCGCCGGACCACAACCGTGCCGGCCAGTTTGTCGTGCCATCCCTGCTTGCGCGCATCAAAACCCACCCAGATATATCCCAGGAAGAGCCCGATTATCGACACGTAATAGCCGACGTAACGGATGATGAACTGGGTCACGGTCGGCTTGCCGCCGGTACGGGCGTCGACAATCGTGGCGCCGATGGCCATCTTGCCGGGCGTACTGCCCAGCTTGCACCAGAGAACAATGACGAGAATGGCGGGGATGACATAGGAGATGACAAAGTCGGCCGGCCCGTAGATGAAGCCTTCATAGTCCCAATAGGCGCGGCCATAGATCGCGAACAGGGGAGGTATGGTGATCAACAACAAAATGACGGTGTCGATCAGCGACGCCCATACGCGCAGCCAGAAGCCCGTGTATTCCAGATCCGCTTCCTGTTTCATGTCGCCTTCTCCTTGTTTGATTTCTATTTTGCAATAACAAAAAAGATAACACTGTTGTTATCCCAAGCGCAACCTATCGGCTTGGACGGCTGGCGCGCGCTCTCCGCGCGAAGCGCCATCCCGGTGTCGCGCCGCTGCCAAAAAAAGCAGCGCCCGGAGGTGGGAACGAGGCGGGAAGCGCAGCGGTGGCTTACAATAGCGGTTTGCCCGTCCTGATCAAGAACATGTCCAACGCTTCCCCTGCTGTCGTCACCGAATCGGCCTACCTCACCTTGCATTATCGTCTCGCCGGCGCCGACGGGACCGACATCGTCACGACCTTCGGCACCAATCCTGCGACCCTGATGCTGGGCCAGGGCCAGCTTGCCCCTTTCCTCGAAGAGCGCCTGCTCGGCATGGCGGAGGGCGAGCACAAGACGTTCACCCTGAGCCCGCTCGACGCCTTCGGCGAACGCAACCCCGAGCTGCTGCAGTGGGTGTCGAAGGCGACCCTGGACGAGAACTCGGTGCCCGGTGCCGACTACAAAGCCGGTGACCTGGTCGACTTCGCCGCGCCAGGCGGTGGCCGTTTTGCCGGCATGCTGCGCGAGATGCGCGATGACGCGGCCTTGTTCGACTTCAACCACCCGCTGGCCGGCCAGTCGCTGCACTTCGAAGTCAAACTGATTTCTGTCCTGTAATTAAGGAAAAGATGATGGAAAACGAGATTCTGCTTGCCCAGCCGCGCGGCTTTTGCGCCGGCGTCGACCGTGCCATCGAGATCGTCGAACGCGCCCTGGAGCAGTTCGGCGCGCCGATCTACGTGCGCCACGAGATCGTCCACAACGCCTATGTCGTGGCCGACCTGCGCAACAAGGGAGCCATCTTCATCGAGAACCTCGACGATGTCCCGGCCGGCAACACGCTGGTGTTCTCGGCCCATGGCGTCTCGAAGGCCGTGCGCGCGGAAGCCGAGTCGCGCGGCCTGAAGATTTTCGACGCGACCTGCCCGCTGGTCACCAAGGTGCACGTCGAAGTGTCGAAGATGCGCAAGGGCGGTGCCGAGATCATCATGATCGGCCACGATGGACACCCGGAAGTCGAAGGCACGATGGGCCAGGCGGAAGAGGGCATGCACCTGGTCGAGACGGTCGAGGACGTGGCAACGCTGCAGGTTGCGAATCCCGATAACGTTGCCTACGTGTCGCAGACCACACTGTCGGTCGACGACACCGCCGAGATCATCGCGGCCCTGAAAGCGCGTTTCCCTAACATTGCGGAACCGAAGAAGGGCGACATCTGCTACGCCACCACCAACCGCCAGGAAGCCGTGAAATTCATGGCGCCGCAGGTGGACGTCGTGGTCGTGGTCGGCAGCCCGAACAGCTCGAACTCGAACCGCCTGCGCGAAGTGGCCGACAAGATGGGCACGCCGGCCTATATGGTCGACAATGCCGCCGGCATCAACCCGGACTGGATCGTCGGCAGAAAGCGGATCGGCGTCACCGCCGGCGCCTCGGCGCCGGAAGTGCTGGTGCAGGCCGTGATCGACCGCCTCAAGGAGCTGGGCGGGGCCAGCGTGCGTGCGCTCGAGGGCGTCGAAGAGCACGTCACTTTCCCGCTGCCGAAGGGCCTGGACGCACCAAGGGTTGAGGTGGCATAAGCCCTTTTGCTGACTAACCGGCGCCGCAACAATTTAACGTTGTGAGTTGAACAAAAACCTCGCTATGATGGCGGCGTTCGGAATTTTTTGTCTTGGCAACAAGCCATGAAGCGGCACTCCGGTCATTCGGGGTGCCGTTTTTGTTATCGGAAGAAGAAAGCGGCGCAAACATGGAGACTTTTGTCCAGCAGATACTCAACGGACTGGTGCTAGGCAGCATGTACGCACTGGTCGCGCTTGGGTACACGATGGTCTACGGGGTGCTCAACCTCATTAACTTCGCCCACGGCGACGTGCTGATGATCGGCGCCATGGTCGGCCTGTCGATCCTGCAGCTGCTGGACAGTTATTTCCCTGGCCTGCCGGGCTACCTCCAGCTTGCCGTTGCCATCCTCGGCGCCATTCCCGTCGCCATGCTGGTGAACGTGCTGATCGAGCGCGTCGCCTACCGCCGCCTGCGCACCGCGCCGCGCCTGGCGCCCCTGATCACCGCCATCGGCGTCTCGATCCTGCTGCAGACCTTCGTGATGGCGATGCCGTTCTGGGGCCGCAACCCGCTGCCTTTCCCGCAACTGCTCTCGAGCGACCCGATCATGATCGGCGGCGCCATGATTTCGCAGACCCAGGTGCTGCTGCTGGTGCTGGCCGCCGCCGCCATGGTCGGCCTGGTGCTGCTGGTCGAGCGCACCAAGATGGGGCGCGCGATGCGCGCCGTCGCCGAAAACCCGCGCGTGGCCGGCCTGATGGGCGTCGACTCGAACAGCGTGATCGTCGCCACCTTTGCCATCGGCGCCGCGCTGGCGGCCGTGGCCGGAGTGATGTGGGGCGCCAACTACGCATCGATCACGTTCACCATGGGCGTGCTGCCGGGCCTGAAGGCGTTTTGCGCGGCGGTGCTGGGCGGGATCGGCAACATCTACGGCGCCATGATCGGCGGCCTGCTGCTGGGCATCATCGAGGCGCTCGGCGCCGGCTATATCGGCGACCTGACCGGGGGTTTCCTGGGCAGCCATTACCAGGACATCTTCGCCTTCGTGGTGCTGATCCTGGTGCTCACCCTGCGACCGTCCGGCATCATGGGCGAGCGCGTGGCGGACCGCGCATAAAGGACGATGACCATGGCACTCCTGACTTTCGACGTCCACCACCATCCGCGCAAGGCCTGGATCACGATGGGCCTGCTGCTGGCCCTGATGCTGGCCTTCCCGTTCTTTGCCGCCCAGTACGGCAACTCGTGGGTGCGCATCATCGACATCGCGCTGCTCTACATCATGCTGGCGCTCGGCCTGAACATCGTGGTCGGCTTCGCCGGCCTGCTCGACCTTGGCTACATCGCCTTCTTCGCGGTCGGCGCCTATCTCACCGGGCTGTTCGCGTCGCCCCAGTTCGCGGCCCTGCTCGAATCGGTGGTGAACTACCATCCGGCGATCGGTGCGGCGCTGGTCGCCGTGTTCGGCCCCGAAATCGCCCTGAACGGCATCCACCTGTCGGTGTGGGCGATCGTCCCGCTGGCGGGGCTGGTGGCGGCGCTGTTCGGCGCCTTGCTGGGCGCGCCGACGCTGAAACTGCGTGGCGACTATCTGGCCATCGTGACGCTCGGTTTCGGCGAGATCATCCGCATCTTCATGAACAACCTGAACGACCCGATCAATTTCACGAATGGGCCGCAGGGCATCAACATGATCGATCCGATCCGCATCTTCGGCGTCTCGCTCGCTGGCGAAGCGGGCTCGCAGTCGACCGTATATATCGGCGGTTACGGCATGCCCTCGGTGAACGCCTATTATTTCCTGTTCCTGTTCCTGTGCATCGCCACCATCTTCATTACCAGCCGCCTCCAGCATTCGCGCCTGGGCCGGGCCTGGGTCGCGATCCGCGAAGATGAGATCGCGGCGAAAGCCATGGGCATCAACACGCGTAACGTCAAGCTGCTGGCGTTCTCGATGGGCGCCTCGTTCGGCGGCGTGGCCGGCGCCATGTTCGCCGCCTTCCAGGGCTTTGTTTCTCCAGAATCGTTCTCGCTGACGGAATCGATCGCCGTGCTGGCGATGGTGGTGCTGGGCGGTATCGGCCACATCCCGGGCGTGGTGCTGGGCGGCGTGCTGCTCGCGGCCTTGCCGGAAGTGCTGCGCCATGTGGTGGAACCGACGCAGATGGCGCTGTTCGGCAAGGTCGTGATCGAAGCCGAAGTGCTGCGCCAGCTGCTGTATGGCCTGGCGCTGGTGCTGATCATGCTGGTGCGCCCGGCCGGCGTGTGGCCGTCGCCGAACCGCGAAGACCGCCCGACCGCGGCGCTGGCCCGCGATGACGAGAAGGAGGCGGCCGCCTGAGGCGCCGACGATTATGAGTGAGCAATTACTTTTAAATGTATCCGGCGTAAATAAACGCTTCGGCGGCCTGCAGGCGCTGACCGATGTCGGCATCCAGATCCAGCGTGGCCAGGTGGTTGGCCTGATCGGGCCGAACGGCGCCGGCAAGACCACTTTCTTCAACGTCATCACCGGGCTGTACCAGCCCGACAGCGGCAGTTTTGAACTGGCCGGCAAGGCGTATTCGCCCTCGGCCCCGCACGCGGTGGCGAAAGCGGGCATTGCCCGCACCTTCCAGAATATCCGCCTGTTCGGCGAAATGACGGCGCTGGAGAACGTGATGGTCGGGCGCCACGTGCGCACGAAGCAGGGCGTGTTCGGCGCCATCTTCCGCCACAAGGCGGCCCGTGAAGAAGAAAACGCGATCCGCCTGCGCGCCCAGGAACTGCTCGATTTCGTTGGCATCGGCCAGTTCGGCAACCGCACCGCGAAATTCCTGTCGTATGGCGACCAGCGCCGCCTGGAGATCGCGCGCGCCCTGGCCACCGACCCGCAACTGCTGGCGCTGGACGAGCCGGCGGCCGGCATGAACGCCACCGAAAAGCTGGCCCTGCGCGAGCTGCTGGTCAAGATCAAGAATGAAGGCAAGACCGTGCTCCTGATTGAACACGACGTGAAACTGATGATGGGCCTGTGCGACCGCATCACCGTGCTCGAGTACGGCAAGCGCATCGCCGAAGGCATGCCGTCCGAGATCCAGAAAGACCCGGCGGTGATCGCGGCCTACCTCGGGGGTGCACACTGATGAGCGACAGCATCCTCAAAATCGCCGGGCTAAAGGTGTCCTACGGCGGCATCAAGGCCGTCAAGGGCCTCGACCTGGAAGTGAACCGGGGCGAACTCGTCACGCTGATCGGCGCCAACGGCGCAGGCAAGACGACGACCCTGAAAGCCATCACCGGCACGCTCCCCGCCTGCAAGGTGGAAGGATCGATTTCCTATCTCGGCAAGCCACTTGCCGGCATGCAGTCGCACCAGCTGGTGCAGCAAAAGCTGGCGATGGTGCCCGAAGGGCGCGGGGTCTTCACCCGCATGACCATCCATGAGAACCTCTTGATGGGCGCCTACACGCGCAACGACAAGGCGGACATCGAGCGCGATATCGAGAAGTGGTTCGGCGTGTTCCCGCGCTTGAAGGAGCGATCCACGCAACTGGCCGGCACCCTGTCCGGCGGCGAGCAGCAGATGCTGGCGATGGCGCGCGCCCTGATGTGCCACCCGACGCTGCTCCTGCTCGATGAACCCTCGATGGGGCTGGCGCCGATCATGGTCGAAAAGATTTTCGAAGTCATTCGCGACGTCTCAAAGCAGGGCATCACGATGCTGCTGGTCGAACAGAACGCGCGCCTCGCGCTGCAGGCCGCGCACCGGGCCTATGTGATGGATTCGGGTGTCGTGACCATGACCGGCGACGCCCGTGCCATGCTGGACGACCCGCGGGTGCAGGCGGCCTATCTGGGAGAATAAGTTCGGGGAGAATAAGCCCGCTGAGGCCGTACCGGGTTTCGTAGGGTGGGCTCTTGAGCCCACACGGTGCAGCGTATGCAAAAACGGGCAGCGTAAACGCCAGCGGGGCCGCCTGAATGATCAGGCGGCCCCGCTGTTCTTTACGGCCCGCCGGAGCGGGCGATGTAAAGCTGGAACTTAGGCTGCAGCAGCCGAAGCGGTGTTGGCGGCAGCGCCAGGTGCTTTGGCGGCAGCCTGGGTGAACTGCGTCACGGCGTTGTTCACGTTGTTTTCGATGGCCTCGACCGCCTGCTTGGTGGTCTTGCTGAACTGCTCGTAGCCGGCGTTGGCGTTGCTGATCGCGGTCTTGACGGCGGCAACGAAGGTTTCCGAACCGGCAGGGGCGTTCTTGCTCACTTCGTCGACCAGGGCGATGACCTTGCGGTTCGCTTCGACGATCTGGCCTTCAGCGGCTTTCGAGAACTCGGCGCCGGTACCGGTGGCGATGGCGGCCAGTTGACGGTTGTAGGCGACAGCCTTTTCAGCAGCAGGCTGGGCCTGGGAAGCAGCAACCTGGAAGAACTCTTGCGGAGCCTTGGCCGACAGCAGCTGGCGTGCAGTGTTCGAATTGCTTTCCATGGCGGCGCGTGCGGTGGCGATGTTCAGCTCGACCAGCTTTTCAACGCTTTCAAAGGTCTTCGCGCTCAGCGACGAAAACAGGGCGAATTGGGTTTCGAAATTGGCTTTGGTGGCATTCGAGAATTGCTCTGGGATTGCAAACATGTAGATCTCCAAACAAACGTTATAGGAAGGTATGCTGCTGGAACCGGTGTTTCTGGTCCCTTAACCGGTGCGCTCGAAAGGATTGTGCACCGCAACAGAACGCAGTTTTGCTCATTTTTGAAAGTGAGTCAAGCGAATTTGGTGCATTGCACCATACTGGCCTCGTCTGTTGTTTTGTTGCATCCGAAGAAATACTGAACGGCAATAAATCTTGCTTGGACGTCCCAGGTGAAGACGTTTGCTCCACCGCAAACTCTCGCACTGCCGCATGGTAGACTTGCCTTTGCGCCAATCGGAATCCGCTATCCGGTCCTTGGCGCCCCGATTCCGACCATGGCCGACACGACCGCAACTTCAGGACCCACGCACCGCTGGCTGATGCCGGCTTTTTTCGTTGTCCTGTGGAGCACCGGTTTTATCGTCGCCAAATTCGGCCTGCCATATGCGCCGCCGCTGACCTTCCTGCTGCTGCGTTGCACAGGCGTCCTGCTGGTGCTGCTGCCGCTGCTGCTGGTGTGGCGCGCGCCCTGGCCGCACGGGCGCGTGAAGCACATCGCGATTGCGGGCCTGCTGCTGCAGGCGGGTTATCTGGGCGGCGTCTGGAGCGCAATCAAGATCGGCATGCCGGCGGGACTATCGGCCCTGATCGTCGGCCTGCAGCCGATCCTCACGGCCGTGGCCGCACCCCTGATCGGCGAGCGCGTGCGCCCGCGCCAGTGGCTGGGCCTGTTGCTGGGCCTGGGCGGCGTGGCGCTGGTGGTGGCCGCAAAAATCGAGACCGACGGACTATTCGCGAGGTCGATCCTGTATTGTGTACTGGCGCTGGTGTCGATCACCGCCGGCACGCTCTACCAGAAGCGCTTTTGCCCCAGTTTCGATTTGCGGACCGGCACCGCGATCCAGTTCGCGGTCTCGGTTGCGGCACTGCTGCCGCTTGCGATTTTTCTGGAACAGTTCGATTTGTCGTTGTCTAAAGTAGAGTGGGGGGCGCGCTTCATCGGCTCGCTGCTGTGGTCGATCTTCGCGCTGTCGATCGGCGCGATCTTCCTGCTGTTCCGGCTCATCAGCCGGGGCGCCGCACTCGAGGTAACGAGCCTGCTTTACCTGACCCCGCCGACGACCGCCATCATGGCCTGGCTGCTGTTCGGCGAAACGCTCGGTCCAGTCGCCCTGGTGGGCATGGTGGTGGCCGTCGCCGGGGTCGCATTCGTCGTCAAGAAGCCGTCGTCCGCAGTCGTCGTCCGCAGTCCTCGTTAGAATCGGGAGTTGAAATGATTTCAAGCCAACCACAAGAAGCGGTCGATGCCGCGATCACGTCGCGCCGGTCGATCCGCGCCTTCCTCGACAAGCCGGTCGAGCGCGATGACATCGCGCGCATTCTGGAGGTGGCGGCGCGCGCGCCGTCCGGCACCAACACGCAGCCGTGGAAGGTCTACGTTCTGACCGGCGCGGCGCGGACCCGGCTCTCCGACGCGATCCTGGCCGTGCACCTCGACCCTGCCCAGTCGCGCCAGCACACCGAGGAGTACGCCTACTATCCGCGCGAATGGGTGTCGCCCTTCGTCGACCGCCGCCGCAAGGTCGGTTGGGACCTGTACAGCCTGCTCGGCCTGACGCGTGACAACAAGGAAGGCATGGCCGCCCAGCACGCGCGCAATTTCCGCTTTTTCGACGCGCCCGTCGGCCTCATCTTCACGATCGACCGCGTAATGGAGCAGGGCTCCTGGCTCGACTACGGCATGTTCTTGCAGAACATCATGGTGGCGGCGCGCGGGCGCGGGCTCGACACCTGCCCGCAGGCTGCGTTCACGCAGTACCACCGGGTCATTGCCGAGCAATTGAGCCTGCCGGCCAACGAAACGGTGGTGTGCGGCATGGCGCTGGGCTGGGCCGATCCGGCCCGGGTGGAAAACACGCTCGTCACCGAGCGCGAGCCAATCGGTTCTTTCGTCCATTTCATGGAATGACAGCTTGGGCTGACATGCCGAAATGGCATGTTGCGCCGCGAATACAAGTGAAAAACAAGCGCGCAATTGCTGTCCACTTGCGCGCCGCATTTCGTTGTATTGCGGCAAAATAGCAGGGTGAATGTTAAATTCGCTTGCAGTTGAGTTGGGGTTGAATACACTGGGGCAGTGCCTCATCCGTTCCGTGCGAAAGAAAGTAGAAAATGTTGAAGCTCGTATTGGCCGCCCTGATATCGCTGTTCCTGGTAGCCGAGCCCGTTTCGGCCGCAGGGGCGGGCGCGGGCGCAGGCGCCGGCGAGAGGGCCGGTTCCGCGAAGGGCAAGCGCCCTGTCGCCAAGAAAAAGGTCGTCAAGAAAACGTCCGCCAAGGCCAAGCGCCAGGGCAAGCGCAAGGAAACCGCGCACCTGATCGCCGCCGACAAGCGCCAGCGCATGGTGCGCCGTGTCGAAACCGTGCGCGGCAAGCGCCGCGTGACCTACCATGTGGCGCGCCGCGCCGCGCCCATCATCATCGCGCCCGCGCTGCGCACCGTCGGCGACATGGCCGGCCTGCACCAGACGCGCGATGCGCTGTCGCTGCGTTCGAGCGTGGCGCTGGTGCTCGACCAGAATACGTCCGAAGTGCTGTTCGAAAAAAATGCCAACGTCGCGCTGCCGATCGCCTCGATCACCAAGCTGATGACCGGGCTGATCGTCGTCGAAGCGAACCAGAACCTGAACGACGTTCTTACCATTACCAACGACGACGTCGACCGCCACAAGTACAGCAGCTCGCGCCTGCCTGTCGGCGCGCGCATGACCCGCAACAATATGCTGCACATTGCGCTGATGAGTTCGGAAAACCGGGCGGCATCGGCCCTGGGACGCAACTACCCGGGAGGCATTAACGGTTTCGTCGCCGCGATGAATGCCAAGGCGCGCGAACTGGGCATGAACGAAACGCGCTACGTCGATGCCAGCGGCCTGTCGAGCCAGAACGTGTCGAGCGCGCGCGACCTGGCGAAACTGGTCGCCTACGCACACCAGAAGCCGCTGCTGCGCCAGTATTCGACCGATCCGAACTGGGTGGTCGAGGCCAGCGGCCGGCCCATGCGCTACAACAATACCAACTACCTGGTGGCGCTCCCGGACTGGAACATCGGCCTGCAAAAGACCGGTTTCATCAACGAAGCAGGGCGCTGCCTCGTGATGCAGGCCATGATCCAGGGCCGCAACGTGATCATGGTGTTCCTCGACTCGAAGGGCAAGATGTCGCGGACGGCGGACGCCGGCCGTATGCGCCGCTGGCTCGAAGCGCTCACGCCCGACACGCTCGCGGCACCCGTCACCACTACCACGACGGCCGCCTCGGCTGCCACGGAAGCGGCCCATGCGGCCCACGCCGCATTCCGGCCCGTGACGGTGCCGACCATCCGCTGACGACGGCGTCCCTTATCCGGGCACAATAACGACAACGGCGCCCGCGGGCGCCGTTGTTGCATCTGGACGGAGGAAAGCCGGAAGATCAGACCGGTGCCGGCCGAAAGCCCAGCGTCGACGAAATCTGCCCGGCGGTCTGCACCAGGTCGTCCAGCCACTCGTCCTGCAGGCGGTCGGCTGGCGCCGAGATCGACAGGCCGGCCACCAGTTTGCCGCTGTCGTCGTAGATGCCGGCCGCCATGCAGCGCACCCCCAGTTCCAGCTCCTCGTTGTCGCGCGCATAGCCGCGCGCGCGCACCAGGCTCAGTTCGCGCTCGAGCTTGGCCGGGTCGGTGATGGAATTCTTGTTGTGGCCGGCAAGACCGGTGCGGGTGGCATAGGCCCGGATCGCCTTGGCTTCGTCGACGGACAGGAACAGCTTGCCGGTGGACGTGAGGTGCAGCGGGCCGCGCCCGCCGATGGCGCGCACCACCTGCATGCCCGAACGCTCGGAAAAGGCGCGGTCGATATACACGATTTCGTCGCCCTGGCGCACCGACAGGTTGACCGTCTGCTGAGTTTTCTTGTGCAGGGCGCGCATGTAATCGAGCGCCGCCTCGCGCACCGACAGCCGGCTTTTCACGACATTGCCCAGTTCCAGCAGGCGCATGCCAAGGCGGTAGGTGCCGGGCTCGACGCGGTCGACGAAACGCGTGGCCACCATGTCGTTCAGGATGCGGTGCGCGGTCGATGGATGCAGGCCGGAGACTTTCGACAATTCCTTCAGGCTGACCGGGTCGGGATAGGTCGCCAGCGCATCGAGTAACGCGACCATACGCTCAATCACCTGGATCGATGTCTTGGGCGGTTCGAGTGTTTCGATTTTCATGATGTGGTTGGTGCAGTGCGGTATCGTTCCATACTTTATACCATAATGCGAAACACGGCCAAGCATTCCCTGCCGGTCGCAGTCGAAGGTGAAGCACTTTCCCGGCCATACCCGGAACAGGCATAATGACCGTTCTGCATGTCTTCTTGGAAATATAATGGAACAACCCACCAGCGAGTTCAAGAGTAAAGCCGGGCTAAAGCGCATATATAACGCGTCGAGCTACGCGATCCAGGGCCTGGCCGCAGCCTGGCGCACCGAACATTCCTTCCGCCAGGAAGTGCTGGTGTTCGCGCTCGCCGTGATTTTCGCCTTCGTGCTGCCGGTGTCCGGCTTCCAGAAACTGGTGCTGATTGGCGTCGTGTTGCTGGTACTGATCGTTGAGCTCATCAATTCGGCGATCGAAGCGGTCGTCGACCGTATTTCGCTCGAGCGCCATCCCTTGTCGAAAAACGCCAAGGACTTCGGCGGCGCCGCGGTCGGGCTGACGATCCTGCTGGCGGCCATCACCTGGGGCACAGTGCTCTACAGCCGCTTCATGTGAAAATAAGGTGACAAGACAGCAAGCTTATTAAAAATGACGCAAAATGGCCGGATGGCCTGTGCGGCGTCATGGTGACGCCGCGGCGCCGGTCCACTAGGAGATAACCATGACTTTACGCCTGGGCGACATCGCCCCCGACTTCGAGCAGGATTCCAGCATCGGCCGCATTCGCTTCCATGAGTGGGCAGGGGACTCCTGGGTGGTGCTGTTCTCGCATCCGGCCGACTTCACGCCGGTGTGCACGACCGAACTGGGCCTGACAGCCAAACTCAAGCCGGAATTCGACAAGCGCAACGTGAAGGCGATCGCGCTGTCGGTCGACCCGGCCGAGCAGCACCGCACCTGGATCCGCGACATCGAAGAAACCCAGCAGACCGTGGTGGGCTTCCCGATCATCGCCGACGCCGATAAAACGGTCTCGACCCTGTACGACATGATCCACCCGGAAATGTCGGCCACGGCCACGGTGCGTTCGCTGTTCGTGATCGACCCGAACAAGAAGATCCGCCTGACGATCACCTATCCGATGAGCACCGGCCGCAACTTCGACGAAGTGCTGCGCGTGATCGACGCGCTGCAGCTGACCGACGGCTACACGGTGGCCACGCCCGGCAACTGGAAGGATGGCGATGACGTGATCATTCCGCTGACCGTGCAGGATCCGGCCGTGATCGCGGAAAAATATCCGAAGGGGTTTACTGCACCGCGTCCGTATCTGCGCCTGACGCCGCAGCCGAACAAGTAAGCGTTTTTCGTAGGGTGTGGCCGGGCCGAGCAGGCTCCCCCCACGCGGTATGGCACGGTCCCGATGCCGAACCGCGTCCGTGAGACCGCGTGGGCGGAGCCCACCCTACAACTTCCCGCATATCGACATGCCGTCAATGGCACCCGCCTTCCGCACCATCTCCACCGCACGCATAAGCAAATAAGAAACCCATCGTTTGTCCCACGGCTGACCCGGCTTACTCTTGGGCTCACTAAGGGACAAGCATGCTATTGACATATATCACCGCCGGCTTCGCGGTCGGGCTTCTGGTAGGGATGACGGGCGTGGGCGGCGGGTCGCTGATGACGCCGTTGTTGACGCTGATGTTCGGCGTTTCGCCGACGGTTGCGGTCGGCACCGACCTCGCATTCGCCTCCGTCACCAAGGGCGCCGGCACCATCACCCACCGCTTCAACAACACCGTCGACTGGGCCATCGTGCGCCGCCTGTGCATCGGCGCGCTGCCGGCGGCGCTCGCCGCCACGCTGGCGCTGAAGTACTTCGGAGCGCTCGACGCCCGGCTTGGCCAGATCATCCGCTACTCGATCGCCGGTTCGGTGATGCTGACCGTCGTGGCGCTGCTGTTCCGGCGCCGCATGCTGGCCTGGGTCCAGGCCAAGCCGGGCCGCCAGCTGCAGGGCAGGGCGCTCGCGAACGCGACCATTTTCTCCGGCGCCGTGCTCGGCGTGCTGGTCACCGTTTCCTCGATCGGCGCCGGCGCCATCGGCGCGACCCTGCTCGTGATGCTGTATCCGAAACTCACGCCGGCGGAAGTCGCCGGAACCGACATCGCCTACGCCGTGCCACTAACGGCCATTGCCGCGCTCGGACACTGGTGGCTCGGCTCGATTGACTGGATGCTGCTGGTGACCTTGCTGGTCGGATCCGTTCCCGGTATCACCCTCGGTTCGATGCTGGCGCGCAAGGTGCCGGAACGCTTCCTGCGCGGCCTGCTGGCGGTCACCCTGACCGGCGTTGCGGCGAAGCTGGTTTTGTAAGGATCAGCTGGACGTATCAGATTCGCCTCGCTAATAGCGTAATTCGTCTATGCAAATGAAGATTACTTCGTTTGGTTTATGAGTTGTAAGTGAGATTATTACGATCCATTAGAAGAATTCGTAATAAGGCGGCTATGAAATCATCACGCGCACCAGGCCGGGTCATGCCCGGCTTTGGCTTGTCGCTCGGGTTCACGATCTTTTATCTTGCCCTGATCGTGCTGATCCCGCTGTCGGCGGTGTTCCTCAAGACCTTCACCATGAGCTGGGAAGCGTTCTGGGCGGCCGTCACGTCCGAGCGTGTGATTGCCTCCTATAAACTCACCTTTGGCGCTTCGCTGATTGGCGCCAGCCTGAACGTGGTGTTCGGCGGCATCGTGGCCTGGGTGCTGGTGCGCTACCGCTTCCCGGGCAAGCGCTTCATCGACGCCTTGGTCGACCTGCCGTTCGCGCTGCCGACCGCCGTGGCCGGCATCACGCTGACCGCCCTGTATTCGCACAATGGCTGGATCGGCCAGTACCTGCAAACCCTCGGCATCAAGGTCGCCTTCACGCCGCTCGGCGTCGTCGTCGCGCTGACCTTCATCGGCCTGCCTTTTGTCGTGCGCACGGTGCAGCCGGTGCTAGAAGAGGCCGAGCGCGAGCTGGAAGAAGCGGCCGCCAGCCTGGGCGCGAGCCCGTTGCAGACTTTCTTCCGCGTGATCCTGCCGACGATCATTCCGGCCCTGCTGACCGGCTTCGCGCTGGCCTTTGCCCGCGCCACCGGCGAATACGGTTCGGTGATTTTCATCGCCGGCAACCTGCCGATGGTCTCTGAAATCACACCCCTCCTCATCATCACCAAACTGGAGCAGTATGACTATGCCGGCGCCACCGCGATCGCGGTCGTGATGCTGGTCTTCTCGTTCATCCTGCTCCTGACGATCAACCTGTTGCAGGCCTGGACCCGCAGAAGGGCAGGCAAGAAATGAGCGCTGTTTTAGATAAACCGATCGTCGCCGCGCCGCGCGCCGTGCGTCCGATGAAGACCAATGCCTTCGAGCCGAACTGGGTGCGCTGGACCCTGATCGCCATCGCGCTGGCCTTCCTGACCCTGTTCCTGTTCGTGCCCCTGGTCGCGGTGTTCGCCGAGGCCCTGAAACGCGGCTGGGAAACCTATGTCGAATCGATCGTCGATCCGGACGCGATTTCCGCCATCAAGCTGACCCTGATCGCGGCCGGCATCTCGGTGCCGCTGAACCTCGTGTTCGGCGTAGCCGCTGCCTGGGCGATCACCAAGCACGACTTCCGCGGCAAGAGCATCCTGCTGACCCTGATCGACCTGCCGTTCTCCGTTTCGCCGGTGATCGCGGGCCTGATCTATGTGCTGCTGTTCGGCGCCCAGGGCTGGTTCGGCGACTGGCTGATGGAGCACGACATCAAGATCCTGTTCGCGGTGCCCGGCATCGTGCTGGCGACCGTCTTCATTACCTTCCCGTTTGTCGCGCGCGAGCTGATCCCGCTGATGCAGCAGCAGGGCACCGAGGAAGAAGAAGCGGCGCTGGTGCTCGGGGCGTCGGGCTGGCAGACCTTCTGGCGCGTGACGCTTCCGAACATCAAGTGGGGCCTGCTGTACGGCGTCATCCTGTGCAATGCACGGGCGATGGGCGAATTCGGTGCGGTGTCGGTCGTCTCGGGCCACATCCGGGGCGAAACCAACACCATGCCGCTGCAGGTGGAAATCCTCTACAACGAATACAACTTCACGGCCGCGTTCGCGATCGCATCGCTGCTGGCGCTCCTCGCGCTGGTGACGCTGGCCATCAAGTCCTTTATCGAATGGCGCCTGCACCTCTCCATGGCTGCGGACGCCGGCACTACGGAGCGCATGCAATGACGATCGAAGTCCAACACATCCGCAAGCAGTTCGGCCAGTTCACGGCGCTCGACGACGTCTCGCTGCAATTTCCCAACGGGGAACTCACCGCCTTGCTCGGCCCTTCAGGCTGCGGCAAAACGACGCTCTTGCGCATCATCGCCGGCCTCGAGCATCCGGATTCCGGCTCGGTGCTGCTCGACGGCCAGGATGCCTCGCGCAGCCATGTACGCGAGCGCCAGGTCGGATTTGTGTTCCAGCATTACGCGCTGTTCAAGCACATGACCGTGTTCGAGAACGTCGCCTTCGGCCTGCGCGTGCGCCCGCGCAAGGAGCGTCCGAGCGAGCAGCAGATCCGTGACAAGGTGAAGCAGTTATTGGAGTTGGTGCAGCTCGACTGGATCGCCGACCGCTATCCGCCGCAGCTCTCCGGCGGCCAGCGCCAGCGCATTGCACTGGCCAGGGCCCTTGCCGTGGAGCCGCGCGTGCTGCTGCTCGACGAGCCGTTTGGCGCCTTGGACGCCAAGGTGCGCAAGGAATTGCGCCGCTGGCTGCGCCGCCTGCACGACGACCTGCACGTGACCTCGATCTTCGTCACCCACGACCAGGAAGAGGCGCTGGAAGTGGCCGACCAGGTGGTCGTCATGAACAAGGGCCGCGTCGAGCAGCTCGGCACGCCGGAGAGCGTGTATAACTCGCCCGCCTCGCCCTTCGTCTACAGCTTCCTCGGCAACGTGAACCTGTTCCACGGCCGTGTGCACGACGGCGTGCTGGCCAGCGGCGACGCGCTGTTCGACGCGCCGGGCCACGGCGCCGTGCAGAACGCCGACGGCATCGGCTACGTGCGCCCGCACGACCTCGAGGTCGAACGCTTTGCGGCCGGGGAGAAGGGCATCGCCGTCAAGCTGCGCCGTTCGCACGCGATCGGTCCGCTGGCCCAGCTCGACCTCGAGCGCCTCGACAACGCCCAGCTGATCGAAGCGGTGATCCCGAACGAGCGCTTCGCCCGCCTGGGGCTGAAAGACGGCGAGACGCTGCTGGTGCGTCCGCGCCAGATCCAGGTGTTCGTCGACGAGGGCGGCGGCATATGAACTTCCAGCAGCTGCGCTCGGTGCGCGAGGCAGCGCGCCGCAATTTCAATCTGACCGATGTCGCCACGGCCCTGTTCACCTCGCAGCCGGGCGTATCGCGCCAGATCCGCGAACTCGAGGACGAACTCGGCGTCGTCATCTTCGAGCGCAACGGCAAGCGCCTGACCGGGCTGACCGGGCCGGGCAAGGGCATCCTGAAAATCGTCGAGCGCCTGCTGGTGGAAGCGGAAAACCTGGCGCAGGCCAGCCAGGAATACGCAGGGCAGGACAGCGGCACGCTGACCGTGGCCGTGACCCACACCCAGGCGCGCTATGCGCTGCCGCAGGTGGTGCAGTCCTTCCGCAGCGCCTTCCCGGGCGTGCGCATCGCCCTGCAGCAGAGCGCACCGGAACACATCGCCGAATATGTGCTGTCGGGGCGGGCCGATATCGGCATCGCCACCGAGGGCCTGACGACCTTCCCGGATCTGGTCTCCTTCCCGTGCTACCGCTGGAGCCACGTGGTGGTGGCGCCGGAAGGGCATCCGCTCTTGAGCGGTGCGCCGCTGCGCCTGGAAGACCTCGCCGCCCATCCCCTGATCACCTATGACGTCGGTTATACGGGACGCAGCCATATCAATGACGCGTTCACCGCGGCCGGGATCACGCCCGACATCGTGTTGACCGCGATGGATTCGGACGTGATCAAGCAGTATGTGTCGCTGGGGATGGGCGTCGGGATCATCGCCTCGATGGCTTTCGATCATGGGCGCGACAAGGGGCTGCGCGCGGTCGAGGCCTCGCACCTGTTCGCGCCGAACGTGACGCGCCTGGCCGTGCGCCGCGGCGCGTATTTGCGGGCGTATGCCTACCACTTCATCGAGCGCTTTGCGCCGGGGTTCACGCGCTCGGATATCGAGCGGGCCTTGCAGGCGGAAGCAGGGTAGGTGCTTACTGCCCGGGATTCGTGATGCGCGCATGAATCGCATCGATCGCTGCCACCACCTCACCCGGCAACACGGTATCGAAGGCGTCGATATTCTCCTTCAGCTGTTCCATCGTGGTCGCGCCAATAATGGTCGAGCCCACGAACCAGCGCGAATAGCACCAGGCCAGCGCCATCTGCGCCGGGCTCAATCCATGCGAGCGCGCCAGCGCCGCATACTCGGCGGTCGCCGCCAGCACTTCCGGGCGTACATAACGCGGGCTCCAGCCGGCCGGGAAGATCGTCAATCGCCCGTGCGCCTTCGGATTGTCGAGGTATTTGCTTGTGAGCTGCCCAAAGGCGAGCGGGCTGTAGGCCAGCAGGCTGACTTCGCTGCGATAGCAGGTCTCGTCCAGCAGTGAGGTCTCGAAGGCGCGCGCCGTCAGGTTGTACAGGTTCTGGATGGTCGCGATGCGCGGCAGGCCGCGCGCCTCCGCCAGCTTGACGTACTCGCACACGCCCCAGCTGCTTTCGTTCGACACGCCGATGTGGCGGATTTTCCCGGCTTGCACCAGTTCGCCCAGGGCGCCCAGCGTCTCCTCGATCGGTACGCTCGCGCGTTCACGTTGCGGATCAAAACTGTTCGCCCCGAAGATCGGCAGGTTGCGGCTCGGCCAGTGGACCTGGTACAGGTCGATGTAGTCCGTCTGCAGGCGGCGCAGGCTGTCCTCGACCGCCGCGCGCAGGTTGGCCGCGTCGAGGTCGTGCGCGGCGCCGCGGATCCAGCTCATGTTCGGGTTCGGGCCGGCGATTTTCGAGGCGATGACGAGGTCGTCGCGGCGGCCGCGTTTTCTCAGCCAACTGCGGAGCCAGCTGCCGATGAAACGCTCGGTCGATCCCTGCGTCTCCGCGCGGCCCATCACGGGATACATCTCGGCCGTGTCGATGAAATTAATGCCGCGCTCGACCGCGTAGTCGAGCTGGCGGTGGGCGTCCGCCTCCGTGTTCTGCTCGCCGAAGGTCATCGTGCCCAGGCAGACCTTCGACACCTGCAAATCGGTGCGCCCCAGCTGTGTCCGTTGCATGCTTATGCCTTCAGTGCAGCGGCGCACTCGCGCACCAGCGAGGGGCCGCGGTAGATCAGGCCGCTGTAGAGCTGCACCAGCTGGGCGCCGGCCGCCATCTTTTCCTGCGCGTTGGCGCCTGACAGGATGCCGCCCACGCCGATGATCGGCAGGGCGTCGCCCAGTTCCTTCTTCAGGGCGCGGATCACGATGTTCGACAGGTCGAACACCGGCGCACCCGACACGCCGCCGGTTTCCCTGCCGTGGCGATGGCGCTCGACGTCGCGGCGGTTGAGGGTGGTATTGGTGGCGATCACGCCATCGATCTTGTGGCGCAGCAGCGCCGCCGCGATGTCCTTGATCTGCTCGCCATCGATGTCGGGCGCGATCTTCAGCGTCAGCGGCACATACCGGCCATATTCGTCTGCGAGCCGCGTCTGCTCTGCCTTCAGCGTTGAGAGCAGGGCGTCGAGTTCCGACGCGCCCTGCAGCTGGCGCAGGTTCTTCGTGTTCGGCGACGAGATGTTGACCGTCACATAGCTCGCGTACGGATACACCTTGCGCAGGCAGTGCAGGTAGTCCTCGGCGGCGCGCTCGATCGGCGTGTCGGCGTTCTTGCCGATGTTCAGGCCGAGCACGCCCTGGCGTTCCTGGTAAAAGCGGGAGGCCTTGACGTTGGCGACGAACTTGTCGATGCCGCCGTTGTTGAAGCCCATGCGGTTGATGATGCCCTGCGCGGCGGGGATGCGGAACATGCGCGGCTTCGGGTTGCCGGCCTGGGGGCGCGGGGTGACGGTGCCGATTTCGATCGAGCCGAAGCCGAGTGCGGCGAGGCCGTCGATATAGGCGCCATCCTTGTCGAGCCCGGCGGCGAGACCGACGGGGTTCGGGAAGGTAATGCCCATGACGACGCGCGGATCGGGCGCAGGCTTCTTGAATGCGCCGGTCATGCCGCGCGACGCGGCATTGCGCAGGGCCGGCAGGGTCAGATTGTGGGCCGTTTCGGCGGGCAGCGTGAACAGCAGCGGACGGGCAAGGGTATAGAGGATTTTGTCGGGCATGGAACGCTCTTGAATAGGGGGCGTGCCAATTGTACCGTGCGTGGCCCCGCCTATCTATCGAGGATGCCCCACACGCCGTTAATACGCGCCTCCAGCGGCCGGAAGTTGATCTTGTAGGCCATCTTCGGGCTCTGCTCGATCCAGTAACCGAGGTAGACGAAGGCCAGCCCCAGTTCGTGCGCCTGCTCGACCTGCCACATCACGTTATAGGTGCCGAAGGAGGCGCCCGCGACGTCGGGGTCGAAGAAGGTGTACACCGACGACAGTCCGTCGGAGAGCACGTCGATGATCGACACCATGCGCAAGGTGCCGTCCGGCTCGCGGAATTCGACGAGGCGCGTGTTGACCCGGCTTTGCAGCAGGAACTGGGCGTACTGGTCGCGGCTGTCCTGGTCCATGCCGCCGCCGACGTGGCGCGTGGTCTGGTAGCGCAGGTAGAGCGCGTAGTGCTCGTCCGAGAACGACAGGTTCGCGACCATGGCGGCCAGGTCGCTGTGCCGGTTCCAGGCGCGGCGCTGGGCGCGGTTGGGTGCGAACTCGTCGCAGCGCACGCGCACCGGGATGCAGGCCTGGCAACCGTCGCAATACGGGCGGTAGGTGAAGATGCCGCTGCGGCGGAAACCGTTCTTCACGAGCTCGGAATACACGTCGGCGTTGATCAGGTGCGAAGGGGTGGCGACCTGCGAGCGTGCCTGGCGTGCGTCGAGATAGCTGCACGGGTAGGGCGCGGTCGTGTAGAACTGCAGCGTCGAAAAGGGCAGGTCATTAAGATGCGTCATGCAAGACTCTCGGGACGACGTGATGGACCTATTTTAACGAAAGCGCGGGCGCGCACGGTTCGAAAAGTTTGCTAAACAGTTAACTGGAGGGCGGCGGGGAGGGTAGCGGCGCCACCACTTCCCAGGGGCCGATCGCCGGCTCCCGGATCGCGGTGCGCAGGTGCTGCAGGAACACGCTGCGTGGAATGGGCGCCGCGCCCAGCGAGGCCAGGTGCCCGGTCTCCTGCTGGCAGTCGACCATGCGCACGCCGTGCGAGCGCAGGAAGGCGACCAGGTAAGCCAGCGCGACCTTCGAGGCGTCGGAGACGCGCGCGAACATCGACTCGCCATAGAACATGCGGCCGATGCACACGCCATAGGCGCCGCCGACCAGTTCGCCCTCAAACCAGACTTCGGACGAGTGGGCATGGCCCATGGCGTGCAGGCCGGTGTAGCCATCAATAATTTCCTCGGAAATCCAGGTGCCCGGCCCGTCCTTGCGGGGCGCCGCGCAGGCGCGCATCACGCCTTCGAAATCGCTGTCGAAACGCACTTGCCAGCGCCCGTCGCCCGTACGGCTGCGCTCGATGCGGCGCAAGGTTTTTTTCAGGCTGTCGCTGACTTTGAAATCGTCGGTGTAGAGCACCATGCGCGGATCGGTGCTCCACCACAGGATGGGCTGGCCCTCGGAAAACCACGGGAAGATGCCGTGCTGGTAGGCCAGCAGCAGGCGCCGCGGGGACAGGTCGGCGCCGGCCGCGAGCAGGCCCGGCGCGTCGATCGTCAGCGCCTCGGATACGTCGGGAAACGGCGTATGTGCATCAAGCCAGGGGATCATGTGGGTATCGAAAGATCAGTCTGGTTCGCGTGGGGCGATCATTGGCCGGACAATGTCGTGACAGTGAACGCCGTACCCTTGTTTGTCATGGCTCTCGCGGATTTTGACGCGGTCGGCAAAGAACAGTTCCAGCGTCTTGCGGATGGTCGGGAAGGCGAGGTCGTCCCAGGGGATGTCCTGCTCGGTGAAGAGCTGCACTTCGAGGCTCTCTTCGCCCGGTGCGAAGTCGAGGTCGAGCAGGCGCGCCAGGTAGAACATGTGCACCTGGTGTACGTGGGCGACGTTGAGCAGCGTGAACAGCTTGCCGATCTCGATATGGGCGCCGGCTTCCTCTTCGGTCTCGCGCACCGCCGCTTCGCTGGTCGTTTCGCCGTTTTCCATGAAGCCGGCCGGCAGCGTCCAGTAGCCATGGCGCGGCTCGATCGCGCGCCGGCACAGCAGCACCTGCAGGGCGCCGTCGTTTTCCGGGTCTTCCCATACGGGAATGGAACCGATCACCATTTTCGGGTTCTGGTAATGAATCGTGCCGCATTGTATGCACACGTGACGCGGGCGGTTGTCGCCGTCGGGAATGGCCAGCGCGACCCCGTGGCCGCACTCGGAACAAAATTTCATAGGGAGTGGCGAAAATGAACGTATGCCTACTTTACACCCGATTTGCCCGGCTGTGACGCCACGCCAGCCGGGCAGGGGTGTTGTCCTGGCGTCATTGAATGCTCTAATCGACTACTGCCCGAGCATAAGGTTTGCCTAAACGGGCGCGAGCGCGTATAATTCATTTCACAGACGCGGGGTGGAGCAGTCTGGCAGCTCGTCGGGCTCATAACCCGAAGGTCACAGGTTCAAATCCTGTCCCCGCAACCAAATTCAGGTGTAAAAGCCTAAAGTAATATTAAAGCCGCCGATCCCTTGAAGGGTTCGGCGGCTTTTTCATTTGTGCCTCCGGTGTCACTTCGACGCACATCAAGCCGCGTTCGCTTTCAACGCACCTGCCGGGCTCGGCACTGTCGAACAAACAAGCTGCGATGCCAGGGAACCGTTCCCCGGCACGCCAAGGGTTCATAACTCTCGGGTGCAACCATGATTACTGTTGACGAAATCAACGAGGCTTGGGGCTGGGTAGGGTTAACGGCGGTGGAAGTACTGGGTATCAACGCCTTCGGCAACCTGATGATCCGCGATGCGGACGGCAGCTTCTGGCGGCTGCGTCCACAAGACCTTTCCTGCGAACCGGTCGCCGAAGACCGCGCCGCGCTCGATGCGCTCTCGTACAACCAGGACTTCCTGAACGACTGGTACATGCCGGAACTGGTCGATCTGGCCGAATCCACGCTCGGCCCGCTCGCCGAAGGCCGCAAGTATTGCCTGAAAATCCCGAGTGCGCTTGGCGGGCATTACGGAAGCGAAAACCTGGCGACCGTGCCGCTGTCGGAGCTGATCCGGTTTTCCGGGGAGGGGGCACAGCAGTTCCAGGGCATGCCGCGCTGGTGTTGATGCCCCGCAGAAGCGCTCAGTCGGGAAGCTGGTTGAGGCTGGCCCATAAATAGGCCGCCGCCATTGTCCGGTGCGGGCGGTAGGCGGCAAGCCAGGCTTCGGTGTCGGCGATGCCGGGTTTGTCCGCCATGCCGAGCAGGCGGCCGATGGCTGTGCGGATCGCCACATCCCCATGCAGCGAGCAGTCGGCATAGGCGTAGCCGCGCAACAGGGTGTAATTCACCGTCCACGGGCCAATGCCCTTGATGGCCAGCAGGGCCGCGGCCGCGCGTTCGGGATCGCCAAGCTGGCAGAGCGGCAGCTTGCCCTCCGCCGCGAGGCGGGCAACGCGCAGCAGGGTCTCGGCCTTGGCGCGCGAAAACTTGCGTGTCGTCAGGCTGTCCAGGTCGAGGCGGGCGACATCGGGTGCTTCCGGATAGCACAGCAGGCCGCTGCTGTGCCGCCGGCCGGCCTGTTCGATGAAGGTGCGGCGCAGGCTGATTGCGAACGGCAGGTTGATCTGCTGGCCGATGATGGCCCAGGTCAGGGCTTCGAAGACGGTGGCGGACTGCACGATGCGCAGGCCCGGCTGGCGCGCCACCTGCGGGCCGAAGACCGGGTCGTCCCGGACGAAGTCGGCAAAGGGGGCAGGATCGATGCGCAGGGCCAGCGTGCTGCGCAGGGCATCCATTGCCAGCGCAAGCGCAGGCTCGCCCAGTTCGCCATTGGCGTCGATGCGGCACAGTGCCTCGCTTGGCGTCAGCGTCACGTCCAGCAGGACCGGCACCCCTGCCAGCACGACCGCCTTGCGCAGACGCGCTTCACCCGTCCCCGCGGCCACCTGCTCCGACACCCCTTCGGCATCGCGCGCATGAAAGGCGAGCACGTCGTCGCTGCGATACAAGGCCGGCAGCGCCAGCGTCACGCTATGCGTGCTCATTATTTTCCCGCTCATTTTCCCGATACGGCGGCCGCAGTGCGCCCAAAGCGCGGCACGAAGCCGGTCACCAGCGCGGTGCCGACGAGCACGGTGGCGGAGCCGGCCAGCGTGTGCCAGCCGACCGTCTCACCCAGGAACAGGGCGCCCCACAGGATGCCGAACACGGGATTGAGGAAGGTGACGGTCAGGGCCGAGGTGGGGCCGACCTCGGCGATCAGGCGGAAATAAATCAGGTAAGCGATGCCGCTGCACACCACGCCGAGCGCGAGTACGGCCGCCCAGACACCGGGCGTCGGGCTCGCCGGCGCCGGGAAGAAGGGTATTGCGGGCAGCACGAACAGGGTTGCGGCCCACATCGTGCCATGCGCGTTGGCGAAGGGCTCGACGCTTTTCGCCGACTTGGCGTAGATGCTGGCGATGCCATAACACAGTGCCGCAGCGAGCGCGGCGGCAATGGCCAAGCCGGCGCCGGGGAGGGTCGAGACGTCGTCGAAGCCGACCAGCAGCGCCACGCCCGCCGTACCCAGCAGCAAGCCCAGGCCGGTGCGCGCGCTGATGGCCTGGCGCGCCCACAGCGCCCCGAGCAGCGCGCCCCACATCGGCGCCGTCGCGTTCAGCACCGACAGCACCGAGGCGGTCAGCGTGCGCGCGCCATACGCAAACAGCAGGAAGGGCAGGGCCGAGTTGAAGAAGCCCAGCATCAGGTAATGCTTCCAGTTGGCACGCAGGTCGAGGCGCTTGCGCAACACCAGCCCGACGGCAGCCAGGAACAGCGCCGCGAACAGCACCCGGTATTCAATCAGCACCGCCGGGCCGAGCACCGGGGCGCTGATGCGCATGAAGAGGAAGGAGCCGCCCCAGATGGCGGCAAGCAGCAAGAGGCGCAGGAAATTGGCTGTGGTCATGGTCGAGGCGTTGGAGTTGGCGCAGCGTAGCAGGCGGTGGCGGCCCGCGCCTCCCGCTTATTGCTTTATTGTTCGCTCATCAGCGAGCGCAGGATTCGAGCGTGGCCGGCTGCGGCGCGGCGGCGTGCGGCACCAGTAGCGCTGTCGGCACGCCATTCTTGGCGGCGGTCATTTCGGCGAGGATGGCGATGCCGATTTCGGACGGGGTCTTGCTGCCGATATACAGGCCGATCGGGCCATGCAGGCGGTCGAGCTGGGCCTCGCTCAGGTCGAACAGCTTCAGGCGCTCGCGGCGCTTCGCATTGTTCAGGCGCGAACCGATGGCGCCGACGTAGAACGCATCGGATTTCAAGGCTTCCATCAGCGCCAGGTCGTCGAGCTTGGGATCATGGGTGAGGGCGACGACGGCGCTGCGCGCGTCGAGCCGGGCATCCAACACCAGGTCGTCGGGCATCGCGTGCACGAGTTCGACACCGGGCAGGTTCCAGTCGGCGCGGTATTCCTCGCGCGGGTCGCACACGACCACGCGGTAATCCATGGCGCTGGCCACCTGCGCCAGGAAGCGCGACAGGGGCCCGGCACCGATGATGAACAATCGCCAGCGCGGGCCGTGGATGGTGTGGAGGGTGTCGTTCTCGAGGCGCAGTGTCGCGCCGGGGGCGGCAGGCGCCAGGGTGACGGCGCCGCTGGCCAGGTGCAGGCGGCGTTCGAGCAATTCACCCGCCGCCAGCCGCACCAGCAGTTCGCCGATGCCGCTGCCGGCATGCAGGGGCTCGATGGCGAGCTCGATGGTGCCGCCGCACGGCAGGCCGAAGCGGTGCGCATCGTCGGCGCTGATGCCGTAGCTGACGACCTGCGGCACCGCGTCCTCCGGGATGCCCCTGGCGCGCACGTTCTCGATCAGGTCGTCCTCGATGCAGCCGCCCGAGACCGACCCGACGACGCGCCCGTCGCCGCGCACCGCGAGCGTGGCGCCGATCGGGCGCGGGCTGGAACCCCAGGTCTTGATGACGGTAACGAGTTCACAACGGTGGCCAGCATCGAGCCAGGCGGCGGCGGTCTTGAGTACTTCGAGGTCGAGGCTGTCCATGAGGCGGGGGCGCGGCGGTGAGGAATGACAATGATACAAAAAAAGCCGGACGGACGTCGGCGGGGTGGGGCTAAACGTAGGGTGGACGGGTCTCCCGTCCACGCGTTCAAACCGTGCATGCGTCATTGCGGCCATACGCTGGACGCGTGGACGACAGAGCCTTCCACCCTACAAAAACCCTTTACGGCACCAGCGGCTTCTTCGCTGCCTGCTTCGCCTGCACATCGTCCACGGCCAGCTCGATGGCCGTCAGCCGCGCGGCGATCGCCGGGTGGTTCGCGGTATGGCCATTCGCCACCGTGACCGGCGTCGCCGCCGTGAAGCGTTTCCAGAACCCGGCAACGCCATCGATGTCGTAATCGGCGCGTGCCAGCAGGAAGACGGCGAGGCGGTCGGCCGCGGCGTCGAGGTTCGACGGCATAGCCTTGATGCCGGCGCTGCCGCCCATCATCGACAGGTCGGGGTTCGCTCGCAGCAGCAGGCTTTCGATCACGCTGTCGAGCGTGGCGGAATTGCGCTGCGCCTTCGGGTGCTCGAGCATGTTGTGCGCCATCGTGCGCGCCAGGACGTAGGCCAGTTCGGTGTCGCTCCTGGTGGCGGCGATCATGCCGCGGGTGAGCATGATGCGCGAGCCGTCGGCATAGGCGTTCACGTGGTCGGCGTTCCCCAGTTCGACCGCGAAGGCGCAGGCGCGGGTGACCGGGATCGAGAGGTCGCGCGGGCGGCCGTCGCGTTCGATGCTCAGGGGCAGCGTCGGCGAGGCGGCGATCAGGGGACCGAACACCGACCCCAGTTTGCTGGCTGCGCCCGGCCCGGTCGGCAGCGGCTTGCCGCCGGCCGCCACCAGGTCGTCGCCCAGGCGCAGCCCGGCCTTGGCGGCGCCGCTGCCGGCCAGTACGCTCGTGACCTGCAGCCGTTCGTCCATGCGGAACGCCACCTGCGCCGCTTCGCTGTACACGCCCGGATAGGAATAGCGGTTCTTTGCCGTGAAACCGAGCAGGTTGCGCGCCTGCTTCTTGCACAGCTCGGCATTGTCGATCAGCAGCGGCGCTGCGACGCGGTACAGGCGGTCCTGCAGCGCCGCCATCCTGGTCAGCGTGTCGGCTGCTGCCGCGACCTGGGGCGATATCTGCACGCCTTGCGGGACTTGCGGAGCGGCGCCCGGCATGCCGGGTTGGCGGATCGGGGCCTGCGTGCCGCAGGCGGTCAGGAAAATGGCGATGGATACTGCCAGCACTGCAGGGCGCAGGCGACGAATGCGGGTCATGGTCTTCCTCTGTTATTGTTTTCCGGTGCTGCCGAACCCTCCGACGCCCCGTTCACTCGATGCGAATTCCTCGACGATATTGAAGCCAACCTGCAGCACCGGCACGATCACCAGCTGCGCCAGCCGGTCGAGCGGCTGCAGGGTGAAGGCGGTATGGCCGCGGTTCCAGGTCGATACCATCAGTTGGCCCTGGTAATCGGAGTCGATCAAGCCTACCAGATTGCCGAGAACGATGCCGTTCTTATGGCCGAGTCCACTGCGCGGCAGGATCATCGCGGCATAGCCCGGATCGGCCACGTGGATGGCCAGGCCCGTCGGCACCAGCACGGTCTGGCCGGGTTCTAGGGTCAGCGGCGATTCGATGCAGGCGCGCAGGTCCAGGCCCGCGCTGCCGGGCGTGGCGTAGGCCGGCAGCAGTTCCTTCATGCGTGGATCGAGAATTTTGATATCAATGGTTTTCATGCGTGATGCTTTTTCCGGAACGGTGAATCGGTCAATCAGGTAACAGGTCAGGTAAGCAGGGAGCGCTGTTCCAGCCGCTTGCCGATTTCCGACACCAGCTGGCGCGCGAGGGTCAGCTTGTCGGCATGTGGCAGCACGGTGTGGCCGTGTTCGTCGAAGAGGACGATGGAGTTCGTGTCCTGCCCGAAGGTATGGTGGCCGATGTTGCCTACCAGCAGTGGAATGCCTTTTCGCTCGCGTTTCGCCGCGCCGTACTCGACCAGGTTTTCCGACTCGGCGGCAAAGCCGACGCAGTAGGGCCAGCCCGACAGTGACACGGTGCCGGCCACGGTGGCGAGAATATCCGGGTTCTGGACGAATTCGAGTTGCGGTGCGCCGCCGTCGTCCTGCTTTTTCAATTTCTGGTCGCTGGCATTGGCCACGCGCCAGTCGGCCACCGCCGCGACCGCCACGAAAACATGCTGGCCCGGCACGGCAGCCATGACCGCGTCATGCATTTGCGCGGCCGACAGCACATCAATGCGGCGCACGCCGTACGGGGTCGGCAGGGCGGTCGGGCCGGAGACCAGGGTCACCTCGGCGCCGGCTTCGCGGGCGGCACGCGCGAGCGCATAGCCCATCTTCCCGGACGACAGATTCGTGATGCCGCGTACCGGATCGATTGCCTCGAAAGTCGGGCCGGCCGTGATCAGGACGCGCTTGCCCGAGAGGATCTTGTGCTGGAACGAGGCGATCAGTTCCTCCAGCAGCTGCTCGGGCTCGAGCATTCGTCCCAGGCCCGTTTCACCGCAAGCCTGTTCGCCCGCGGCCGGGCCGAAGATCCTGACGCCGTCGCCAAGGAGCGTGGCGACGTTGCGCTGGGTAGCGGGGTTCTGCCACATCTCGACGTTCATCGCCGGGGCGACCAGCAGCGGCACGCCGTGCGGGCGCGCCAGGCACAGGGTCGAGAGCAGGTCGTCGCAGGCGCCGTGCGCCAGCTTGCGGATGAAGTCGGCCGAGCAGGGCGCCACCAGCACGGCATCGGCGCCGCGCGTGAGGTCGATGTGGGCCATGTTGTTGGGCATGCGCGGGTCCCACTGGTCGAGCCAGACGGTGTTGCCCGACAGGGCCTGCATCGTTACCGGGCCGATGAAATGGGTCGCGGCATCGGTCATCACCACGTGTACCGATGCCCCCTGCTTGATCAGGGCGCGGCACAGTTCGGCCGCCTTGTAGCAGGCCACGCCCCCGGACAGGCCGAGGACGATTTTTTTACCCTGAAGGTCCATGCTCATCGCAAACTCCTTATGAACGCCTGACAAGACCTCATGGCAGCGTTGCATTCGTCTCGCCGTACTAGCGTACTGTCTTCGACGATGTCGCTTCCCCCTTGGGGATTGCCGTGAGCTCTTGTCAGTCGTTCATGGTTGATTGTTTAATTCTTGTTCACGCGGCGCAGTTCATCCACGATGAACAGGAAAGCGCCGATGCTGATGCCGATGTCGGCCACGTTAAAGGCCGGGAAGTGGCCCCAGCCGCGCCAGTAAAAGTCGAGGAAGTCGACCACGTGGCCGTAGGCGATGCGGTCGATCACGTTGCCGACGGCGCCGCCAAGGATCAGCGCGAGCGCCCAGCAGAACAGGCGCTGGCCCGGATGGCGCTTGAGCATGTACAGCATGAAGCCGATGGCGACGACACCGATCGCCGTGAAGAACCAGCGCTGCCAGCCGCCCTGGTCGCCGAGGAAGGAAAACGCCGCGCCCGGGTTATACACCAGCACCAGGTTGAAGAAATCCGTCACCGGGCGCGTTTCACCGTAGGTGAAGAGCTTGTTGACCGTGATCTTGGTCAGCTGGTCGACCAGGATGATGATGAACGCGATGCCCAGCCACGGGGTCATGTCCGCGCTGGATTTGTGGACGGTGGAGATGCTGGATTTTTTCTTGGTTGCCATGGGACTGAATGTTAGATAAGGAAAACCGCCATGCCGCGTGGGCGGCATGGCGGCTGGCGGTAGAAATCGCTTGCACGATGTTCGTTACGCGAAGCGGCGTGCTTCGCCGGCGCCGAACAGGTTGCTCACGCAGCGCCCGCACAGGCCGGTGTGCTCGTGGTTGTGTCCGACGTCGCGGCGGTAGTGCCAGCAGCGCTCGCACTTCGGCGCTTCGGACGGCGTCACCTGCACCGCTTCCTCGCTCTCGTTGGCGGCCTGTTCGACCGTCGCCTGCGAAGTGATGAAGACGAATTTCAGGTCGTCGTCCAGGCTTGCCAGCAGCGCGTGCTTGGCACCAAAGGCCCGGATCGTCAGCTCGGCCTGCAGCGAGGAGCCGATCGCACCCGAGGCACGCAGTTCTTCGAGCTGCTTGGTCACGTCGGCGCGCACTTCGCGCAAGGCCGCGTACTTGGCCAGCAGTTGCTGCGCATCCGGCAGTTCCGGGAAGGCCCACAGCGTTTGCGTGAAGATGGTTTCGTCGCTTTTCGCATACGCTTCCTGGCCCGCGAACACGGCCCAGGCTTCCTCGGCGGTGAACGACAGCACCGGCGCCATCACGCGCAGCAGCGAGTGGGCGATGTGCCACAGCGCGGTCTGCGCCGAGCGGCGCGCGATCGACTCGACGCCACTGGTGTACAGGCGGTCCTTCAGGATGTCGAGGTAGAAGCCGCCCAGGTCTTCCGAGCAGTAGTTCTGCAGGCGCGCGACCACTGGATGGAATTCGTAGCGCTCGAAGTGCGCGGCGATGTCCTTTTGCAGCTCGGCCATCGACGCGATCGCGTAGCGGTCGATCTCGAACAGCTCGGCGACCGGAACCGCGTGCTGCGCCGGGTCGAAGTCCGAGGTATTGGCCAGCAGGAAGCGCAGCGTGTTGCGGATGCGGCGGTAGGATTCCGTGACGCGCTTCAGGATTTCTTCGCTGATCGACAGCTCGCTCGTGTAGTCGGTCGAGGCTACCCACAGGCGCAGGATGTCGGCGCCGAGCGTGTCGGAAATCTTTTGCGGCGCCATCGTGTTGCCGAGCGATTTACTCATTTTCTTGCCGTGCTCGTCGACCGTGAAGCCGTGGGTCAGCAGCGCCTTGTAGGGCGGCTCGCCGTTGAGCATCGACGAGGTCAGCAGCGACGAGTGGAACCAGCCGCGGTGCTGGTCCGAGCCTTCCAGGTAGAGGTCGGCCGGGAACTGCGACTGCTGCGCATGCGAGCCGCGCAGCACGGTCTGGTGCGTGGCGCCCGAATCGAACCAGACGTCGAGCGTGTCCTTGTTCTTTTCATAGATGTCGGCGTCATCGCCCAGCAGCGCGCGCACATCCAGGGTTTGCCAGGCGTCGATGCCGTTCTGCTCGATCAGCTCCGCCACCTGTTCCAGCAGCTCCGGGGTACGCGGGTGCAGGGCGCCCGTTTCCTTGTGGATGAAGAAGGCCATCGGCACACCCCACTGGCGCTGGCGCGACAGGGTCCAGTCCGGGCGGTTTTCGATCATGCCGTGCAGGCGCGCCTGGCCCCAGTCCGGGAAGAACCGGGTCTTGTCGATACCGGCCAGCGCCGTTTCGCGCAGGGTCGGGCCGCCATCCTTGGGAGTGAGGTCCATGCCGGCGAACCATTGACTGGTTGCGCGATAGACGATCGGGGTCTTGTGGCGCCAGCAGTGCATGTAGCTGTGGTCGAACATCTTGAGTTCGAACAGGGCGCCGGCAGCGGTCAGGGCCGCGCAGATCGGTTTCGAGGCTTCCCAGATCGTCAGGCCGCCGAACAGCGGCAGCGAGGACGCGAAGCGGCCGTCGCCCATCACCGGTTTCAGGATCTCGTCATCCTTCATGCCATGCGCCTTGCATGAGATAAAGTCTTCGAGGCCATAGGCAGGGGCCGAGTGGACCACGCCGGTGCCGCTTTCGGTCGTGACGTAGTCGGCCAGGTAGACCGGCGAAGTGCGGTCGTAGAATGGGTCGGCGGCGAACATCGGGTGCTTGAAGCGCATGCCTTCGAGCTTGTCGCCCGTGGTTGTGGCGATCACTTGCCCTTCCAGTTTAAAGCGCTGCAGGCAGGACTCGACCAGGTCCTGGGCCAGGATCAGGAGCAGGGGCTGGCCGTCGCGCTCCGCTTGCACGAGGGCGTAGGTCACTTCCGGATTAACGTTCAGCGCCTGGTTCGACGGGATCGTCCACGGCGTCGTGGTCCAGATCACGATGAAACCATTCATGGTTGGCAGCTGTGGCAGGCCAAAGGCAGCGGCCAGTTTCTCTTCTTCAGCAAACGGGAAGCCGACGTCGATCGCCGGATCGCGCTTGTCCTGGTACTCGACTTCCGCCTCGGCCAGGGCCGAACCGCAATCGAAGCACCAGTTGACGGGCTTCAGGCCGCGGTAGACGTAACCCTTGTCGAGCAGCTTGCCGAGGGCGCGCAGCTCGTCGGCCTCGTTACCGTAGGCCATCGTCATGTACGGGTTGTCCCATTCGCCAAGCACGCCCAGGCGGATGAAGCCGGCGCGCTGGCGGTCGATCTGCTCGAGCGCATAGGCGCGCGCCTTTTGCAGGACCTCGGCCGTCGGCAGGTTCTTGCCGTGCAGTTTTTCGATCTGGATTTCGATCGGCATGCCGTGGCAATCCCAGCCCGGCACATACGGCGCGTCGTAGCCGGCCATGGTGCGCGATTTCACAACCATGTCCTTCAGGATCTTGTTAACCGCGTGGCCCAGGTGGATGTCGCCGTTCGCATACGGAGGGCCGTCGTGCAGGATGAAGGTAGGACGGCCGGCAGCGGCCTTGCGGATACGCTCGTAGACCTTCTTGTCCTGCCACTGCTTGACCCAGCCCGGCTCGCGCTTGGCGAGGTCGCCACGCATCGGGAACGGGGTGTCGGTCATGTTGACTGGGTATTTGCTCTCAGGCTTCTTGCCGCCCTTCTGGGCCGGCGCATTCTGGACAGGTTTGCTGTTTTCGGACATATGCTTTATCAAGTAGGGATATTCAGGTGGCTGCTGGGTTGGCTAATCAGGAAGCTAACTCGGCAGCCGCGCAGGACGCTCGGTGGTCCTGCGTCAAATTCGGTCGGTGGCGGTGAGGGTGCCGGCGCGCGTGCCTGCCGCCACCCGGTCGCGCCGTGCGAACCAGGCGCGCGCCTGGTTCGCGTCGCGGTCGATCGCGGCGCTCAGGGTATCGAGGTCAACGTATTTCTCTTCGTCGCGCAGCTTTTCCAGGAACTCGACGCGGACCAGTTTCCCGTAGCAGGGAAGGTCGTAGTCGAACACGTGGACTTCGAGAAGCATGCGGCCCGCGTCTTCCACGGTCGGACGCACGCCAAGGCTGGCGACGGCCGGCAGCGGATGCTCCGCCAGGCCGTGCACCTGCACGACGAAAATGCCCTGCAGCGCGGGACGGTGCATGACGCGCAAATTCAGGGTGGGGAAGCCCAGCGTGCGGCCCAGTTTCTGGCCGTGGATCACGTGGCCGGAGATCGCATACGGATGGCCGAGCAGGGCGCCGGTCGCGTTCAGGTCGCCGGCGGCCAGCGTGGCGCGCACGGCCGACGACGAGATGCGCTGGTCGCCCTGGCGCACGGTCGGCAGCGTTTCAACCTGGAAGCCGTGGCGCTTGCCCGCTTCCACCAGCATCGCGATGTTGCCGGCGCGTTTGGCGCCGAAGCAGAAATCGTCGCCCACCATCAGCCATTTGACGTGCAGGCCGTCGACCAGGACGCGTTCGATGAAGTCCTGGGGCGTGATGGAGGCGAAATGTTCGTTGAAGTGTTCGACGATGACGCGGTCGATGCCGGCTTGGGCCAGGTCGCCCAGCTTGTCGCGCAGGTTGGCGATGCGCGCCGGTGCGCGGGAGAGGTCGCCGCTCACGCGGGCAAAGTACTCGCGCGGATGCGGCTCGAAGGTCATCACCGCCGCTTCCAGGCCCAGATGGTCGGCCGCTGCCCGGACGCGCGCCAGCAACGCCTGGTGTCCGCGATGGACACCGTCGAAGTTGCCGATCGTAAGCGCACAGGGAGCGCGCGCCGCATCGTTGGGAAGTCCGCGAAATACCTTCATTGGTGGTTCCAGAATGCCCGGCGAGTCAGGCCACGCAGCGCGTGGTCGACGATGCCTCGGGGCGAAACCTTGATTATACGGTAAAGGCTTGTTGCAATGCGGAGACGTAGGGTGGTCGGCTATACCCGGGGCAGATGAGTGCCCGCGACGTCGGCGCCGCCCACGCGTTCAACGCACGTGTGCATGCCGAAACGCTTAACGGCATCGGGCTAAAAAAAACGCCACCTGCGAACAGGTGGCGTTTCGATGTGCTGCAAGAGCGCGGGATCAGGCGAGTGGCTTGTTGATGGCCATGATCCAGTAGCGTGCCAGTTCGGCGGTACCTTCCTTGCCGCTGACACCGCGCAGGGTGGTGATCGCCTGCGACTTCTTGCCGGCCGCGGCGTAGGCTTCGCCCAGGCGCAGCTTGGCTTCGTCCGGGTAGCGCAGGCCGCCGGCCTTGATCGCCGATTCCATCAGCTTCAGACCTTTGTCAGCCTGGCCCGACTGCACCATGCTGTAGCCGAGGGCGACCAGGCCATCGTTGTCCTTGGCAGCCGTGTACTCGGCTTCCAGGGCGGCGATGTTCTTGTTCTGCTCGGCCAGGTTCTTCTCGGCCAGTGCCTTCAGGCGGGCGTGACGTTCTGCGTCAGGACCGGTGCCCAGGGCGCCGGCCTTGTAGCCCTTGTCGATCACCTTCAGCGCTTCGGCTGGGGCCTTGCCCTGCATCACGAGCTGGGCCATTTCCATGAACTCACTCGGCTTCTTCAGCAGGCCGTTGGCCAGCTTCAGGCGGTAGACGTCAACCGACAGGCGGCCGCTCGAGAAGCCAGGCTTGCTCTGCACGCGGTTGAGCAAGTCGTTCCAGTACTGGGCTTTCGGGTAGTTGGCCGCGAGCTTTTCGATGGTGTTGACGTAGCCGGCCTTGTCGTTCTTCTTGAGCTGGATGTTCGCCAGCATGCCAAGCATGTCTTCCGACATGCGGCCCGACTTCTCGGCGTTGCGCAGCTCGGTTTCCAGGGCTGCGATATTGCCCTGCTTGTAATAGTTCTGCAGCAGGTAGGCGCGCAGTTTCGGATCGTCGCCATTCTTGAGCTGGCGCTGGATGGCTTCGTTCGCCTTGTTCAGGTCGCCGCCGCGCATGTAGATGCCGATCAGGCCTTCCGAGAACTGGCTGCGCTCGCTGGCCGACAGCTTGCCCGAGGCGATCAGGGTTTCGAAGGCCTTGGCAGCCGTACCGTAGTCGCCGGCCGACGAAGCTGCCGCGGCGCGCACGCGCTCGATCAGGTAGCTCTCGTGCGCCGATTTGCCGGAGACATTGTCCGCTTCGCGCAGTTTTGCCAGGGCATCCTTGTGCTTGCCCTGTTTCATCAATGCCTGGGCAGCCTGCAGCGGCTTACCGACCTGGGCGCTCACGGTCTGCGCGTACGCAGGGGCCAGGCCAACGATCGGAGCTGCTGCGGTGAAGCCGAGGGCGGCCATTGCGAGGCCGAGGTGTGCGAGTCGGAATTTGATCATCGTGGAAAATCCTCTTTGAAAATGGACACGGCAGGGAAACCCTGCCGTGTTGGTCAAACCTGATGCGATTACTGGAACTGCTCGTTACCGACCATGCCAATCTTCGTGACGCCGAGACGCTGTGCAGTTGCCATGACGCCGGCAACCACCTTGTACTCGACCAGCTTGTTCGGACGCAGGTGCACTTCCGGCTGGTTCGGCTGGGCAGCGACTTCATTCATCTTCGCTTCCAGTGTCGGACGGTCAGGAACTGCGATGCCATCCCAGAGGATGGTACCGTCGAAGTCGACGTCGACCGTGTGCACACGCGGCTCTTCAGTTTTCGGCGGTGGGGTACCGACCGGCATGTTCAGATTGACCGAGTGGTTTTGCTTCGGAATCGTGATAATCAACATGATGATCAAGACCAACAGAACGTCGATCAAGGGTGTCATGTTCATTTCCATCATCGGTTCCGGATCGGCTGCCTTGGCGGAGCCTGAACCTACGTTCATACCCATGGTGTTTCCTTTCTAATGACTGGGGTGCAAGGTGCGGCGCCGGATCTGCATCCGGCGCCGCTGGCTTGTTTAGCCCCTGTCAGGCGGTTCGATCACGAAACCGACCTTTTGCACACCAGCACGTTGTGCCGTGTAAATCACCCGACCGATTGACTCGTAACGGGTGGCTTGGTCGCCACGCACTTTCACTGCAGGCTGCGGCACTTTCACCGACTGCTCCGCGAAGAACTTGAACAGCTCGTCCGTGTTCGCGATGCGTCGCTGGTTCCAGAACATTTCGCCGTCTTTATTAACGGTGATGTTGATGTCTTCCGGCGCGGTCTTGGTGACCTGGTTCGTTTCCGCCGGCAGAGCAACCTTTTGCAACTGCAGGACCACCGGGCTGGTGATCAGGAAGATGATCAGGAGAACCAACATGATGTCGACAAGCGGCGTCGTGTTGATCTCTGACATCACGGCATCATCATCTCCGCTTTCGGAGCCGACACTCATTGACATGATTTATCCAATCTTCTTAGCCGAGCCAGCAGCACGTGCGGCTTCCGAGGTGTTCATCGCGCCCGAGATCAGGACCGAGTGAACGTCGGCGCTGAACGAACGGACATCTTCCATTGCCGTCTTGTTGCGGCGAACCAGCCAGTTGTAACCGAGGACGGCAGGAACTGCAACGAACAGACCGAAGGCGGTCATGATCAGTGCTTCACCGACTGGGCCGGCGACTTTGTCGATCGATGCGTTACCCGACATGCCAATGGCGACCAGTGCGTTGTAGATGCCCCAAACGGTACCAAACAGACCGATGAACGGCGAGGTCGAACCAACGGTTGCCAGGAACGACAGGCCGTCTTGCAGGCGCGACTGAACCTTGTCTACCGAACGCTGGATCTGCATGGTCACCCAGGTCGACAGGTCGATCTGCTCGAGCAGGGCGCCATCGTGGTGCTGGGTTGCCTTGGTGCCGGTTTCAGCGATGAAGCGGAATGGCGAACCTTCTTTCAGCGTTGCCGAACCGGCAGCGATCGAGTTGGCTTTCCAGAACTTGGCTTGAGTCTCTTTCGACTGGCGCATGATCTTGGCCTGGTCGATCAGTTTCGTGATGATGATGTACCACGAACCCATCGACATCAGCGACAGAATGATGATGGTGCCCTTGTTGACGAAGTCGCCTTCTTCCCACATGGCCTGGAAGCCGTACGGGTTGTGCACTTCTTCGGTGGTCTCGCCAGCGGCAGCGGCAGCGGCCGGAGCGGCGCCTTCAGCTGCTGGAGCTGCTGCGTCAGCGGCCGGAGCGGCTGCTGCTGCGTCTGCCGGTGCAGCGGCGGCCGGTGCGGTTGCTGCCGGTGCGTCGGCAAAGGCTGGTGCCGAGACCAGGGCCGATGCCGCCGTCACCGAGAACAGGACTGCCGCCAGTACAGCGGACAAACGGGTATTCTTAAACATGCTTCCTCCAGAAATATAAAAATAGACAGTTCGCTGATCTAAAGACAACGAAAATCACAGTTGTGAGACGATCCTCTGTCTCGGTTATTGTTCCAGCGACCAGACGTACTGTACTGGGACCCATGCCTGTTCAGGCTGACCGTTGACCATTGCCGGTTTGAAGCGGCATTTGCCGATTGCAGCCTGCGCTGCGCGGTCCAGGTCACGCGATCCACTCGATTTCTGAATCTTGGAGTCGATCATCCGACCATCGACGCCAATCAGGAACGAAATCGTCGTCGTGCCTTCTTCTTCGTTACGTTGCGAGGCTTTCGGGTATTCCGGTTTCGCGCAGGTGCTGAAGTCGGCCACTGCCGCGGTGCGGCTCGGGCCTGCTGGTGCTGCCGGCGCCGGGGGGGCCGTCGGCGCCGGCGGTGCCGGAGGAGCCAGGCTGGTCGTCGGAGGCGGCGTGCTGGTCGCTGCCTGGATGACGTTCTGCGGTGGCGGCGGCTGCTGCACCTGCACCTCGACCGGCGGGATGAACGGAGGCGGCGGGGCCTTCATTTCCGGCGGTGGCGGCGGTGGAGGGGTCTCCGGCGGTGGCGGCGGCTTCACCTCTTCAATCAACTTCGTTTCCACTGCTTCCTGCACCTTCGTGATCACTTTTGTGCCGAGGCCATTAAGGATTCCCCAGCCGACCAAGAGGTGCAACAGGACCACAATGGTGATACCAGTGATATTCTTCCCCGGTTCCTTCTCATGTGAAAAATTCATGCCTGCTTTCTCCAATACCAACTCTTTTTGTTGCTACTAAACCCACAAAACACGACGAAAAGACAAGGCCGCATCCGGGACATCGGCGAATTATACCTACGAATTCTTTTTTGCACAGGTATTTTTGACTCATCAAAATGAGCGTAAATGCCTGTAAAAACAGGCCTTGTTGCTCATCCGGACGCACTCCCGCTGTGCAAAAAAGCGCAGGTTAATGGTGACTAAAATTACAACATTTCTGCTCGTTACTTGCGCACTGTAGAACATGTGGAGAGATGGCTGCTTTCGCCGAACAATACACGCCTAATTTTCTTACAGGCAAATATCATATAGTGCAATGCACGGCTTTGCGCAAACTATAGCCAGTTTCCGTAAAGACGAGCGTTCGGCAGCTAACACAAGCGGGGGGAGGGCGGGGCGAGGGGTATGCCGGGAGGTGATGTCAAGACAAAGTCTTGATATGGCTCAGTTCGGAGGGTGCTTCTGGGCATGGACCAGCTGCGGTCCATGCCGGGGGGAGGATCGATGACTTACCGGTGGTGGCGCTTCTCGCGGCGGCAGTCGAGGAAGCTGACCACGTGGCCGGAGGTGTCCACCGTTTCGAGCCGCACGTCGAAGCCCCACAGCCGGGCCACATGCTTGAGCACCTCGTGGGCCTGGGCGTTCAGGGGGCGGCGCTGGAACTGGGTATGGCGCAGCGTCAGCGCGCGGTCGTCGCGGGTATTGACCTGCCAGACCTGGATGTTCGGCTCGCGGTTGCCGATATTGTACTGCTCGGCGAGCTGCTGGCGCACGTAGCGGTAGCCCGCTTCATCGTGGATGGCCGAGATCGTCAGCTTGTCGCTGCGGTCGTCGTCCAGCACGGCGAAGAAGTGGAAGTCGCGGATCAGCTTGGGCGACAGGTATTGGGCGATGAAGCTTTCATCCTTGAAGTTGCGCATCGCAAAATCGAGGGTTTTCTTCCAGTCGCTGCCGGCGATGTCGGGGAACCAGGCACGGTCTTCCTCGGTGGGCTCTTCGCAGATGCGGCGGATGTCGCTCATCATGGCAAAGCCCAGTGCATATGGATTGATGCCGCTGTAATACGGGCTGGTCGCCGGCGGCTGGTAGACGACGTTGGTATGGCTTTGCAGGAATTCGAGCATGAAGCCGTCACCGACGATGCCCTCTTTATATAGTTCCTGGAGAATCGTGTAGTGCCAGAAGGTGGCCCAGCCTTCGTTCATCACCTGGGTCTGGCGCTGCGGATAAAAGTATTGCGAGATCTTGCGCGTGATGCGCACCAGTTCGCGCTGCCAGGGTTCGAGCAGCGGCGCGTACTTCTCGATGAAGTACAGCAGGTTTTCCTCGGGCTCGAGCGGAAAGCGCGGCAGCGGGGTGTTGCGCTCTTCTTCCTCGCGGCGCGGCACGGTGCGCCAGAGCGCGTTCACCTGCGACTGCGCATATTCCTCGCGTTCCTTCTGGCGCGCCGCCTCCTGCGCCACCGACAGCTTGGCCGGGCGCTTGTAGCGGTCGACCCCGTAATTCTGGATCGCGTGGCAGGAATCGAGCAGGTCTTCGACGGCGTCGATGCCGTAGCGCTGCTCGCACTCGGCGATATAGTTCTTGGCAAACACCATGTAGTCGACGATCGCCTCGGCGTCGGTCCAGGTGCGAAACAGGTAATTGCCCTTGAAGAAGGAGTTATGGCCATAGGCGGCGTGGGCGATGACCAGCGCCTGCATGGTCAGGCTGTTTTCTTCCATCAGGTAGGCGATGCAGGGATCGGAATTGATCACGATCTCGTAAGCCAGGCCCATCTGGCCGCGCTTGTAGCTTTTTTCGGTCGACAGGAAATGCTTGCCGAAAGACCAATGGTTATAGGACACCGGCATGCCGACCGAGGTATAGGCGTCCATCATCTGCTCGGCGGTGATGATCTCGAGCTGGTTGGGGTAAGTGTCGAGGCCGAATTTCCTGGCCACGCGGCGGATTTCCTCGTGCGCCTGCTCGATCAGGTCGAAAGTCCACTCCGACTGTTCGGGCAGTGCGCGCGGATTGGTGTGGTCGTCTGGCATGGCGTGCCTCGCAGTCTGTCGCGTTACTTGGGCTGCTTCTTGAACAGCTCGCGGAACACGGGATAAATGTCGGCCGGCGTCACGATTTTCTGCATCGCGAAGTTGCTGTGGTGCGCCGCGACCTCGGTGTATTGCTCCCACAGGTTCTGCGGCGGACCGTCGGTGATTTCGACATAGGTGTAGTACTGGACCTTAGGCATGATGCCGTTGTTCAGCAATTGCTTGCACAGCACCGAATCGTTGTCCCAGTTGTCGCCGTCGGAGGCCTGGGCGACATAGGCGTTCCAGTCGGCGTTGGAGTAACGCTCGCCGATGACTTTCTGCAGCAGGTGCAGGGCCGAGGACACCACGGTGCCGCCCGATTCGCGCGAATGGAAGAATTCGTCCTCGTCGACTTCGGCCGCGGCCGTATGGTGGCGGATGAAGACGACGTCGATGCGCTCGTAGACGCGCTTGAGGAACAGGTAGAGCAGGATGAAGAAGCGCTTGGCGGTGTCCTTGCGCGTTTCGTCCATCGATCCGGAGACGTCCATGATGCAGAACATCACGGCCTGGGTGCTCGGTTTCGGCACCTTGATGCGGTTGCTGTAGCGCAGGTCGAACGGGTCGATGAAAGGGATGGCGTTGATGCGGGTGTGCAGGTGGTGCACCTGGCGCCGCAGTTCGACCACGCGCGGGTCGTCTTCGGGCACTTCCGCGTCGTACAGGTCCTGCAGCTCCTGCTGGACATCGGCCAGCTTGCGCCGGCTCGGGCCGCCGACGGCGATGCGCCGCCCGAGCGCGCCGCGCAGCGAGCGCAGCACGTGGATGTTCGAGGGGGTGCCCGAGACGTTATAGCCGGCGCGCTGGGTCTTGAAGTCGACCGTCTGCGACAGCTGGGTCTTGATCATGTTCGGCAGCTCGAGGTCTTCGAAGAAGTAGTTCATGAACTCTTCGCGCGACAGCTCGAAAATGAAGTCGTCCTCGACCGTCTGGTCGCTGTTGCCGGCGCGCCCGCGCCCAGACCCGCCACCGCCGCTGCGCGGACGGTTGAACTGGTCGCCTTTCTGGTATTCGGTGTTGCCGGGGTTGATGGTCTCCCACACGCCGCCATGGGCGTGGCCGAAATGCGGCTCGCTGACGTCCTTGACAGGGATCGAGACCTTTTCGCCGTTCTCGACGTCGGTAATCGAGCGGCCCTTGATCGCGCGGCCGACCGCATCCTTGATTTGCGCCTTATAGCGGCGCAGGAAGCGTTCGCGGTTGACGGCGGACTTGTTCTTGCCCTGCAAGCGTCGGTCGATGAGGTAAGTCAAAACATGCCTCCTGGTAAAACCCGCGGCGGACCGGCAGTGACGCCGGCCCCCTATCTTAATACGCTGCGTGCATAAGCGGGGTGCGCACGGCTGTCAGGGTCGTCAAAAATGCACGGAACTATTTTTAACCCTTTTACGACGACTTCCTTACCCGCAGGTACCATTCGCACAGGAGCCGCACCTGCTTGGCGGTGTAGCCCTTTTCCACCATGCGGGCGACGAAGTCCGCGTGCTTGGTTGCGTCCTCGGCGCTGGCCTTGGCATTGAACGAAATAACCGGCAAAAGTTCCTCGGTGTTCGAGAACATTTTCTTCTCGATAACGGTGCGGAACTTCTCGTAGCTGGTCCAGGCCGGGTTCTTGCCGCCGTTGGTCGCCCGGGCACGCAGGCCGAAGTTGACGATCTCGTTGCGGAAATCCTTCGGGTTCGAAATCCCGGCCGGCTTCTCGATCTTTTCCAGTTCGGCGTTGAGCGACTCGCGGTCGAAACTTTCGCCGGTATCCGGATCGCGGAATTCCTGGTCCTGGATCCAGAAGTCGGCAAAGGTCACGTAGCGGTCGAAAATGTTCTGGCCATATTCGGAATAGCTTTCCAGGTAAGCGGTCTGGATTTCCTTGCCGATGAAATCGACATAACGCTGCGCCAGGTGCTCCTTGATATAGGAGTGGTAGCGCTGCTCGAGTTCAGGCGGGAATTGCTCGCGCTCGATCTGCTGCTCCAGCACATACAGCAGGTGCACCGGATTGGCGGCCACTTCGGTGTTATCGAAGTTGAAGACTTTCGACAGGATCTTGAAGGCGAAGCGCGTCGACAAACCATTCATGCCTTCGTCCACGCCGGCGTAATCGACGTATTCGTGCAGCGACTTGGCCTTCGGATCGGTGTCCTTCAGGTTCTCGCCATCGTAGACCAGCATCTTCGAATAGATGCTCGAATTTTCCGGGTCTTTCAGGCGCGACAGGATCGCGAACTGCGCCATCATGCGCAGCGTGCCCGGCGCGCAGGGCGCCTTCTCGAGTGAGGAATTCCGAATCAGCTTGTCGTAGATCTTGATCTCGTCGGAGATGCGCAGGCAGTACGGCACCTTGACGATATAGATGCGGTCGAGGAAAGCTTCGTTATTGCGGTTATTCCGGAAGGTCTTCCATTCCGATTCGTTCGAGTGCGCCAGGATGATGCCCTCGAATGGAATCGCGCCGAAGCCCTCGGTGCCCTTGTAATTGCCTTCCTGGGTGGCGGTCAGCAGCGGATGCAGGACCTTGATCGGCGCCTTGAACATCTCGACGAATTCCATCAGGCCCTGGTTCGCCAGGCACAGGCCACCCGAATAGCTGTAGGCGTCCGGATCGTCCTGCGAATAGTCTTCGAGCTTGCGGATGTCGACCTTGCCGACCAGGGACGAAATGTCCTGGTTGTTTTCATCGCCCGGTTCGGTCTTCGAGATGGCGACCTGTTTCAGGATCGACGGGTAGCGCTTGACGACGCGGAACTTGTTGATGTCGCCGCCGAATTCGTGCAGGCGCTTGACGGCCCACGGACTCGGGATCGAGCGCAGGTAGCGGCGCGGGATGCCGTAGTCTTCCTCGAGGATGACGCCGTCTTCCTCTTCGTTGAACAGACCCAGGGGCGACTCGTTCACGGGCGAACCCTTGATCGCATAGAAGGGCACCTGTTCCATCAGGTGCTTGAGCTTTTCGGCGATCGACGACTTGCCGCCGCCAACGGGTCCCAGCAGGTAGAGGATCTGCTTGCGCTCTTCCAGGCCCTGGGCCGCGTGGCGGAAGTACGAGACCACCTGCTCGATGACTTCTTCCATGCCGTAGAACTCGCGGAAGGCAGGATAAATCTTGATGACCTTGTTGGCGAAGATGCGCGACATGCGCGGGTCGAGCCGGGTATCGACGAGTTTCGGTTCGCCGATCGCCGCGAGCATGCGTTCCGGCGCGCTGGCATAGGTCAGCGGGTCCTTCTTGCACAGGGCAAGGTATTCGGACAGGGAATATTCTTCTTCACGGGTGCGCTCGTAGCGGGCTGCGTAGTTGTCAAAAATGGTCATGTGCATGTCCTTTAGTTTGCTAACAACGATCACTATCACGACAGCCAGACGCAGCCGACTGCCCAAGCCCGAATTTTCTTGGCGTAAGTCCCATATTTGACGGGTCGCCCTGGTAGCGCCGCGAATGCGCGTCGGCTAGGACGATGATTCTTGTTCTGTCCGGCTCGGAACATCTGACAAAACCCATGGCTGCGTTGCATTCGTCTCGCCGTACCTGCGTACTGTCTTCGACGAAGCGCCTTGCCCTGAATTTTGTCAGATGCTCCTCATGGCCGGATTCCCATTTGGATGGAGGGTCTTCTTGTATATCTGAAATTTATTATGTGCCTATTGGTTCTCGAAGTAAAGCGGTAACAGGTGTGTTGCGAACTTGCACCTAAGTACATGATTCTTATATGGAAAGCAGGAAATCGAGCAAGGTTCCGACGGCAAGCCGAGTCAGCATTTCGAGCTGTTCTGCAAGCTCATGTGTTGGCGGCTGTACTGCCGGGTTGTCGAAACCGCGCTATTGATAGTGCATGATCTGGCAGGCTGGTGGCGCACGCATATCGCATATTTTCCTCCTGCATTTTCCAATGAAAACAGGGCAGGATCGGCATGCGGTACACTTGCCTCCCTATCCCTGCCACACCGCCCCAGACGGAGAAAACCATGCTCAACGAGCAGCTGCGCCACACCATCGAACAGATGCCCAAAGCGGAATTGCACATCCATATCGAGGGCTCGCTCGAGCCGGAACTGATCTTTGCGTTAGCGCAAAGGAACGGCGTCACGCTGGCCTATCCATCGGTCGAAACGTTGCGTGAGGCCTACGCTTTCAGCGATTTGCAGTCCTTTCTTGATATCTATTACGCCGGTGCCAGTGTGCTGCTGACCGAGCAGGACTTCTACGACATGACCGCCGCCTACCTGGCACGGGCGGCAGCCGACAACGTGCGTCACACCGAAATCTTCTTCGATCCGCAAACCCATACCGCGCGCGGCGTGCCGTTCGAGACCGCCATCAACGGCATCTGGCGCGCCTGCCAGGACGCGCCCATCAGCGCCGCGTTGATCATGTGCTTCCTGCGCCACCTGTCGGAGGAAGAAGCGCTGGCGACACTGGAAGAGTCGCTGCCCCATCGCGACAAGTTCATCGGCGTCGGCCTCGACTCATCGGAAGTGGGCCACCCGCCCGAAAAATTCGCGCGCGTCTTCGAGCGCGCCCGCCAGCTCGGCCTGCGCCTGGTCGCCCATGCGGGCGAGGAGGGGCCCCCAAGCTACATCGAGAGCGCGCTCGACGTGCTGAAGGTGGAACGTATCGACCATGGCGTGCGCTGCCTCGAGAGCCCGGCCCTGGTCGAGCGCCTGGTGCGCGAACGGATGGCGCTGACGGTCTGCCCGCTGTCGAACATCAAGCTGCGCGTCTTCGACGTGATGGGTTCGCACAACCTGCGCACGCTTCTCGACAAGGGCCTGGCGGCGACCGTCAACTCGGACGACCCGGCCTATTTCGGCGGCTATATGAACGATAATTTCGTGGCTGCCTTCGAGTCGCTGCCCCTGGACGCCTCGCATGCGCGCCAGCTCGCCCGCAACAGCTTCGAAGCCGCCTTCCTCGACCCGGAACAGAAGCGCGCCTTCCTCGCTGAAGTCGACGCCTTCTTCGCGCCTGTTCACTAAATAGCCAACAAGCCAGCGCCATGCTCATTCAGTCCTTCCGCCAGTCCCTCCGCATGACCGCGCGCGACTGGCGCGCCGGCGAACTGCGCTTCCTGCTCGTCGCGCTGATCGTGGCCGTGTCGGCCTTGTCCTCGGTCGGCTTTTTCATCGACCGCATGCGCGCGGGCCTGGCACGCGACGCCAACCAGTTGCTGGGCGCCGATTTGCTGGTCAACGCCGACAATCCGGTGCCGGCAAGCTGGCGCCTGGAAGCGCAGCGGCGCGGCCTGCTGCTGGCAGATACCGTGACCTTTCCGAGCATGGCCCAGGCCGGCGAGGGCGAGGCGTCGCAAGCCCAACTGGGCTCGATCAAGGCCGTGTCGCCGGGCTACCCGCTGCGCGGCGAACTGCGCATCACGACCGACCCTGCCCAGGCGAGCGAAGCGCGCGGCACGCCTACGCAGGCGGTTCCGAGCCCGGGCACGGTCTGGGTCGATCCCAATCTGCTGACGGGGCTGGGCGTGAAAGTCGGCGACGTGCTGCAACTGGGCGAGCGCCGCTTTACGATCGCGCAACTGATCGCGGCCGAACCCGACCGCGGCGCCTCGTTCGCCAACTTCTCGCCGCGCGTGATGCTGGCGCTGGGCGATTTGCCGTCCACTGGCCTGGTCGACAACTTCGCGCGCGTCACCTACCGCATGCAGGTGGCGGCGCCCAACGCCAACGACCCGAAGGCGGTGTTCGACTACGGCCGATGGGTGCGCGAGCGCATCAAGCAGGACAACGTCAAGGGCGTGCGCATCGAGTCGCTGGAAAACGGCCGCCCCGAAATGGAGGCGACGCTCGAGCGCGCCGACCAGTTCCTGTCCCTGGTCGGCCTGCTGTCGGCAATGCTGGCGGCGGTGGCGGTCGCGATGGCGGCACGCCGCTTCATGCAGCGCCACCTCGATGCCTGCGCCATGCTGCGCTGCCTGGGCATGACGCAGAATGGGGTCGGCGCCCTGTATCTGTTCGAATTCGCGCTGGTCGGCCTGGTCGGCAGCGTCATCGGCGTGCTGGTGGGCTTTGCCGCGCATTTCGTATTGCTGGAATTGATCGGCAACCTGTTGCCGGCGGACTTGCCGCCGGTCTCGCCCATGCCGGCAGTGCAGGGCATTGCCACCGGCATGCTGCTGCTGGTCGGCTTTGCGCTGCCGCCGGTGCTGCAACTGCGGAACGTGCCACACAACCGCGTGATCCGGCGCGAGCAGGCGGCGCCGCAGCCGATGGCGCTCGCCACCTATGGCCTCGGCGTCGGCGTATTCGTGCTGCTGATGCTGTGGCAGGCGGGCGACCCGAAACTGGCCTTGACCACGGCCGGCGGTTTCCTCGGCGGCTTTGCCGTGTTCGCGCTGGTGGCCTGGCTCGGACTGCGCCTGCTGCGGCGCCTGCGCGGCCTGTCCACCCACCAGGGCTGGCGCTTCGCGGTCACCTCGCTGCAGCGCCGCCCGGGCGCCACCATCGTGCAGGTGGTCTCGCTGGCGCTGGGCCTGATGGCCTTGCTGCTCCTCACCGTGGTGCGCGGCGACCTGGTCGCGGCATGGCAGCGGGCCACGCCCGAGAATGCGCCGAACCGCTTCGTCATCAACGTGCTGCCCGACCAGAAGGACGATGTGGCGCGGCGCATGGCGGCGGCCGGCGTCGAGCAACCCGTGCTGTTCCCGATGATCCGCGGGCGCCTGACCGCCGTGAACGGCAAGCCGGTCACCGCCAATACCTACACCGAGGACCGTGCGCGCGGCCTGGCCAACCGCGAATTCAATTTGTCGACGATGCTGGAGGCACCCGAAGGCAACGAGATCGTCGGCGGCGCCTGGTTCCGCGATGCGCCCGGCGTATCGGAGGCCTCGGTGGAGCAGGGCATCGCCAAGACGCTGGGCCTGAAACTGGGCGACGTGATGCGCTTCGATATGGCCGGACTGGTCGTCGACGCCAAAATCACCAGCCTGCGCAAGCTCGAGTGGGGATCGATGCGGGCCAACTTCTTCGTCATCATCAATCCGCAAGCGATGGCGAACGCGCCCGCGACCTACATGACGGCCTTTCACCTGCCGCAGCAGGGCGCCAGCCTGGCGACGGGTTTCGCCAATGAGCTGGCGCGTGCCTACCCGAACCTGACCGTCATCGATGTCAGCGGCATCATCCGCCAGGTGCAGGAAGTGGTGGACCAAGTCGTGGTGGCGGTCGAATTCCTGTTCCTGTTCACGCTTGCCTCGGGCGTGCTGGTGCTGTACGCCGCCCTGATGGGCTCGCAGTCCGAGCGCACCCGCGAAGCCGGCCTGCTGCGCGCGCTCGGCGCCACCAAGAAGCAGCTGGCGCAGGCGCAGCGCATCGAGTTCGTGCTGGTCGGCGGGTTGGCCGGCTTGCTGGCCGCCAGCGGCGCTGCACTGCTGGGCTGGGCGCTGGCGACTTACCAGTTCAAGTTCCCGTGGGCCTTCGAGCCGGGGGTGTGGCTGGCGGGGATCGTGGTCGGCGCCTTGTGTGCGCTCATTGGCGGGTGGCTCGGCCTGCGCGGAGTGCTGCGCCAGCCGCCGCTGCAGACGCTGCGCGAGGCTTAACCCGACTGTTGCGGGGAGGGTGACGACTGGCCCTACGGGCCGTGAGTGAGGCCCCCGGCCTCACTCACCTACGCTATCATGGCGGCATGCCTGAGAACCAAACCCTGTACGAGATCATCGGCGGCGAATCACGCCTGCGCGAACTGGTCGACCGCTTCTACGACCTGATGGAACTGGAGTCGGAATTTGCCGGCATCCACGCCCTCCACCCGAAACCCAACGACAGCTCGCGCGACAAGCTCTTCATGTTCCTGTCCGGCTGGATGGGCGGGCCCGACCTCTTCGTCGAACGCTACGGCCACCCGCGCCTGCGCGCGCGTCACCTGCCGTTCGCCATCGGCACGAAAGAACGCGACCAGTGGCTGCGCGCCATGGCCCTGGCGATGGAAGACATCGGCATGGACGACGAGCTCCGCCTGCGGCTGATGCAGTCGTTCTACCAGACCGCCGACTGGATGCGGAACAAAGCCGACTGATGACCACTTTTCAATTTGCGGTACTCGTGGTCGCCCTGCTGGTCGTGATCGCGCTGCTGGTCTTGCTCCTGCTGCGCCCGCGCGGCGCTGACGCTAACGCCAATGCCGGCGCGCAGGCCCTGGCCTTCGAGCGCGTCGAGCGCGAGCTGCGCCTGGAGCTGCAGCACAGCGCCCAGGCCACGCGCCAGGAACTGGCCGGGCACATGGCCCAGCACCAGGGCGCGACCCTGCAGCAGCTCGAGAGCATGCGCCAGCAGATGCAGCTGCATGCCGCCGGCGGGCGCGAAGAGCAGGCGCGTTCGCTCAAGCGCTTCGCCGACACGCTGCAGCAGACCTTGGCCAACCTTACCGAATCGAACGCCCAGCGCATGCTGGAAGTGCGCGCCACGCTCGAACACAAGATCCGCGACCTGCAGGTCGATAACGCCAAGCGCCTCGAAGAGATGCGCCAGACGGTCGACGAGAAGCTGCACACGACGCTGGAAACGCGCCTGACCGAATCCTTCCGCCACGTGTCCGAACGCCTGGAGAAGGTGCACCAGGGCCTCGGGGAAATGCAGCAGCTGGCCATTGGCGTGGGTGACCTGAAGCGCGTGCTGACCAACGTGAAAACGCGCGGCACCTGGGGCGAAGTGCAGCTGGAGATGCTGCTCGAGCAGGTGCTGACCGTGGACCAGTACGCGAAGAACGTCGAGACCGTGGCCGGCACCAATGCCCGGGTCGAGTTCGCGATCAAGCTGCCCGGTACCGTCGACGGCGGCCCGCCGCTGTGGCTGCCGATCGACGCCAAATTCCCGAAGGAACAGTACGAACGCCTGATCGAAGCGCAGGACCGCGCCGATGCCGACGGCGTGGCCAGGCACGGCGCCGAACTGGAACGCGCGGTGCGTACCGAAGCCAAAACCATCTGCGAAAAATACGTCTCGCCGCCGCAGACGACCGATTTTGCGATCCTGTTCCTGCCGACCGAGGGCCTGTACGCGGAGGTCATGCGCCGTCCGGGTCTCGCCGACGACTTGCAGCGCACGATGCGCGTGACGATCGCCGGCCCGTCGACGCTGTCGGCGCTGCTCAACAGCCTGCAGATGGGCTTCCGCACGCTGGCGCTGGAAAAGCGCTCGTCCGAAGTGTGGCAGGTACTGGGCGCGGTAAAGACCGAGTTCGGAAAATTCGGCGACGTCCTCGCCGCCACCAAGGCCACGCTGGAAAAGGCGGCCAAGAACATCGAGAACGCCGAAGTGCGCAGCCGCCAGATGGCGCGCAAGCTCAAGTCGGTGGAGGCGCTGCCGAGCGAGGCGGCGCAACTGATGCTGGGGGCGGAAATCGATAAAGACGAGTAAACCGGCCGGCATTCCCGTCACCTGGAACCTGTCGATTCGCTTGTTCAGACCCGTAGGGTGGGCGGGTCCCCCGCTCACGCGTTCAACCAGCGGCTGATCATTCGCGCCCCAGCGTCACTCCAACCACAACTCCTGGACACCAACTGGTCCGCACCAATTCACGGGATACACCCCGTCGCGCACATACCGACCGAAACTTGAATACGGCCAAAGCGACGCATGCCCAACCAGCCCATGACGCACCGGGTTGATGTGAATGTAATCGACATGCCTGCTGAAGTCGTGCTCGTCACGGATCTGGTGTTCCCAAAAGCGCGGCTGCCAGATCGTTGATAGGCGCCGTCTCGTCATGCTTAGCGACAATCCCGGACCGTCATACCGATCGCGGCACGCATATGAGACGCTGTGCTTGATCTCCGACCAGCGCCGAGCGAAATCAATATCGTCTTGCGGCAGCGTCCAAATGCAACGTAGATGGTCGGGCAGCTGGACCCACGCGTCGATCCTGAACGGTCGGCGTTTGCGCACCGCGTGTATGGCATCCCGGAGCGCATTGCGAATGATGTCATCACAAAGGATGGGACGACGGCGCCACGCGACGAGCGTGAAGAAAAAAGTTGAACCGGCAATCGGGCGGCGGAAGCGGGACATCGCGCCATCGTAAGGCGTGGAGGCGCGTGCACGAATCGGAGGTGCGACGGCCGTGATGTCGGTCAAACGAACAAGCGTTGTGTGGATGAGCCGGAGCCGGTTGAACGCGTGAGCGGGAGACCCGCCCACCCTACGTCCCTTCGAATAGAGCAGGTGGATTACACCAACCCCTCAAACATCAGCACATCCACCATATCCCCCGCATTGACGCTCCCCTGCCCATCATGCAGCACCACCATGCAATTCGCCTCCGACATCGACCGCAAGATGCCCGAGCCCTGCGACCCGGTGATGCGCACCTGCGGCATGCCGTCCGCGCCATGCGTGAGGATGCCGCGCTGGTATTCGGTGCGGCCCGGCTTCTTGCGGATCGGGGCTTCGGAACGCGCGCGCAGCAGCGACAGCGGGGCATCGGCGCCCATCATGCGCAGCAGCGCTTCGCGGGCGAAGAAGTAGAAGGAGACCATTACCGCCACCGGATTGCCCGGCAGCCCGAACAGGAAGGCATCGTGCCCGTTCGAGTGAATGCGCCCGAAGGCCAGCGGCCGCCCGGGCCGCATGCCGATTTTCCAGAACGTGACGTCGCCCAGGCGCGCCATGATCTGCTTCGTGTAATCGGCGGCGCCGACCGACACCCCGCCCGAGGTCACGATCGCATCCGCGTTCTCGCAGGCGCTGCGCAGGGCTTCCTCGAGCGCTGCCGGGTCGTCGCGCACGATGCCCATGTCGATGATGTCGCAGCCCAGGCGCTGCAGCATGCCGTAGATCGTGTAGCGGTTGCTGTCGTAGACGCTGCCGGCATCGAGGGGCTGGCCGATCGAGCGCAGTTCGTCGCCGGTGGAAAAGAACGCAACGCGCAGCCGGCGCCGCACAGGTAGTTCAGCGATACCCAAAGAGGCGACCAGGCCGAGGTCGGCCGGACGGATGATCTTCCCGGCGCGCAGCGCGGCGCTGCCGGCCGCTAAATCCTCGCCGGCGAAGCGCCGGTTGTCCCCGAGCTGGATGGTGCCGGCGCGCAGCACGACCTGGTGTTCGCTTTCCTCGGCCAGCAGCTCCTGCGGCACCACGCTGTCGCACCCCTCGGGCATCACGCCGCCGGTCATGATGCGCACGCATTCGCCCGGGCCCGGCACCGTGTCCGAAGGCCGGCCCGCATACACGGTGCCGATTACCTTCAACTGGACCTGGCCCTCGGCAGGCAGGTCGGCGCCACGCAGCGCGTAGCCGTCCATCGCCGAATTGTCGTGCGCCGGCACATTGATCGGCGAGACGATGTCGCGCGCCAGCACCCGGCCGAGCGCGGCGCGCAAGGCAACCTGCTCGACGGCGCCGACCGGCTGCACGAACTCGCGGATGATGTGCTGGGCCTGCTTGACCGGCAGCGCATCCGGGTCGTAATCCGACAGGCAGCTCGTCACGTCCTGCAGGCGCGCTGCTGGGCGCACTGCATGCCCGGTATCGAGGCCGCGCAACTCGTCGAGCGTGTTGATGTTGCGGAAGGCGTCCGCATCCTCGAACGGCACCTCGACCACCTTCAAATCCTTGTACCAGCCGTCCATGCGCCGTCCGCCTTCTGCCAGATAGCTGGAAAGCACCGGCAGCAGGTTCGCCTTCACCAGGCAAAACACGGGATGCGGCTGCGGCCGCTGGCCAGGCTCCTGCGTCATCGCAAAGGCGAGGTCGGCCTCCGCCGCCTCGAGTGCCGCCAGCAGGCGCTCGGCCAGGTCAGGCGGCAGGAAGGGCGAATCGCAGGGGGCCGTGAGCAGGTAAGGCGTGGCGCAGCGGCGCATGCCGGCCTCCATGCCCGCCAGCGGCCCGGCGAAGCCGGGCAGGTCGTCCGGCCACACAGGCACTTTCAACCCGGCGTAGACGTCGAGGTTCTGGTTGGCGTTGATCGCCACGCTGGCCACTTGCGGGGCGAGGCGTTCGAGCACGTGCGCGGCCATTGTCTTGCCGCGAAACGGCTGCAGCCCCTTGTCCACCTGGCCCATGCGCGTGCCGCGTCCGCCCGCGAGGATCAGCCCGCTGATCGATTCGTGTTTGTTCATATTATTTTAACCGCCACTGATTTAGCCACCGATATAGGACATTTCGACTTTGCGTGCCCCAGTGTCGCTACTCGCGGTATTCAAGGTGCGCGTTTCGGAATAGCGGTCGGTGCGCCCCTGCCAGAGCCGCGCGATGGCCGCGCTGATGCCCAGGTCATCCTGACCACTACGCAGCAGCGCGCGCAGGTCATGCCCGCGGGTGGCGAACAGGCAGGTGTAGAGCTTGCCCTCGGTGGACAGGCGCATGCGGCTGCAGTCCTTGCAGAAAGCCCCGGTCACGCTCGAGATGACGCCCACCTCGCCGCCGCCATCAAGGTAGCGCCAGCGCGCCGCCGTCTCGCCGGTGTAGTTGGCCGCCTGGGGCACCAGGGGCAGCTCGGCATCGATGCGGCGCACGACCTCGCTCGAGGGAACGACTTCATCCATGTTCCAGCCGTTCGACGCGCCCACGTCCATGTATTCGATGAAGCGCAGGATCGTCGGCGAGCCTTTGAAATGGCGCGCCATCGGCACGATCTGGTCGTCGTTGCTGCCGCGCTTGACGACCATGTTGACCTTGACCGGCCCCAGGCCCACGGCGTGCGCCGCGTCGATCCCGGCCAGCACGTCGGCGACCAGAAAGTCGACATCGTTCATGCGCTTGAACACGTCGTCGTCGAGCGCGTCGAGCGACACCGTGACGCGGTCCAGGCCGGCGTCTTTCAATGCCTGCGCCTTGCGCGCCAGAAGCGAACCGTTGGTGGTCAGGGTAAGGTCGAGCGGGCGCCCGGACGGGGTCGGCAGGGCGCGCAGCATCGCCACCAGGTGTTCGAGGTTCTTGCGCAGCAGCGGCTCGCCGCCGGTCAGGCGGATCTTTTCGACGCCGTGGGCGATGAACAGCCGCGCCACCCGGGTGATCTCCTCGAAGGAGAGCAGGTCGCTGTGCGGCAGGTAGGGGTAATCCTTGCCGAACACTTCCTTCGGCATGCAATAAACGCAGCGGAAGTTGCAGCGGTCGGTCACGGAAATGCGCAGGTCGTGCAGGGGACGCGCGAGGGCATCGGCCAAATGGCCGACGGGCGCCTCAGGTGCTGCCGGCACGGCCATCGCAGGTGCGCGCAGGTCGTGCAGCATGATGATATTTTCAGCCATGCCAATACGATAGCACGAGGCCAGCGAGCGCACAGGCGGCGAGCAGCGTGATCGTGCCGACCCGGTAGCGCAGCAGGGCGATTGCCGCCGCCACGCCGAGCAGGATCGCCTGCCACTGGACAGTGCCCCCTGCGAAAAACACTTCGCGCCCGAAATAGAGCGCCAGGCTGGCGATGACGCCGACCACCGCCGCCGAGATTGCGGTGAGCGGGGCCGTGAGCCGCAGGTTGCCGCGGGTCGACTCCACCAGCGGTCCGCCGGCGAGGATGAAGATGAACGAGGGCACGAAGGTGAACAGCGCCGCCACTGCGGCGCCCAGCACGCCGGCCAGCGGCAGCGCGGCCGGGCCGAGCAGGGCATGGGTCCAGCCGCCGACGAAACCGACGAAAGCGACAATCATGATCAGGGGGCCGGGCGTGGTTTCGCCGAGCGCCAGCCCATCGATCATCTGGGCCGCGCTCAGCCAGCCGTAATGCTCGACCGCGCCCTGCACGACATAGGGCAGGACGGCATAGGCGCCGCCGAAAGTCAGCAGGGCCGCCTTGGTGAAAAACCAGCCCATCTGCGCGAGCGTACCTCGCGTGCCGCCCCATGCAGCAAGCAGCAGCCATGCAAGCAGCATGATGCCGACCCCAAGCAGCACGACGGCGGCGAGGCGTTTCGCTGAAAAGCGTGCGTGCGCCGGTGTCGGGGTATCGTCGTCGATGAGCGCGCGCGGCCTGGCCGCGGCCGGCGTGCCCTGTTTGCCGCCATGTGCGCCGCCATGGGCGCCGGCGGGCTGGAAGGCCTGCGGACGCAAGCGGCCGCCGATGGCGCCGGCCAATGCCGCTCCCAGCACGATGAGGGGGAAGGGCAGTTCGAGCAGCGCGATGGCGATGAAGGCCGCCAGCGCGATGCCGATGAGCGTTCCATTCTTCAAGGTGCGGCTGCCGATGCGCCACGCCGCCGCCAGCACGATGGCCACCACGGCCGGCTTGATGCCGTTCATGATGCCGACCACGGGCGCCAGGTGGCCGAAGGCGAGGTAGATCCAGGCCAGGCCGATCAGGATCGCCAGCGAGGGCAGGATGAACAGCAGGCCGGCGACGATGCCGCCCCAGGTGCGGTGCAGCAGCCAGCCGATGTAGATGGCCAGTTGCGTCGCTTCCGGCCCGGGCAGCAGCATGCAGTAATTCAGCGCATGCAGGAAGCGGCCTTCGGAGATCCAGCGGCGGCGCTCGACCAGCTCGGTGTGCATCAGCGCGATCTGCCCGGCCGGGCCGCCGAAGCTGATGAAACCGAGCTTGAGCCAGTAGAGAAAGGCTTCGCGGCGGGTGACTTGCGGTGGTGGGGGCGTATCGTTCATGCGCGTTCAAAAGAAAGAGGAACAGACGAAAAAAAGGGAAGCACGCGGCTTCCCTTTCTACAGGTTACTTCACCGCTTGGTTCATCAACTTACTGGCGGGTGTCGACCTGGATCAGCGGCTCGTCAGCCAGCTTCGGCGCCGGCTTGCGGGCACGGCCGACGCGGATCGGGGCGGCTGCCTGGGCGGCCGCTTCCTGGGCTGCGCGCAGCTTTTCCGGATCGGTCGCGGCCAGGGTCAGGCCGGCGGCGCCGAGCGCTTCGCTCAGGTCCGCAGGGGCGGCCGGAGCTGGAGCTGGTGCCGGAGCTGGCGCAACTGGTGCTTGCGGCGCGGCAGCTTGCGGTGCCGGCGCTTCGACGGCGACCGGAGTAGGTGCAGGCACAGCCTGCACGGGAGCAGCAGCAGGTGCAGGTGCAGCCTGGATCGGAGCCACTTCCACTGGTGCCGGTGCTGCCTGTTCAGGCGCTGCAGCCGGCTGCGGGTTGCTTGCAGCCATTGAGGCGGCGGTCGGGAAGAACCATGCCTGTGCGGTCGCCGTCCGGACCAGCGCTGCCTGGGCAGGCTGGGCCGCCGGAGCTGGAGCCGGCGCAGCTTTCGCTGCAGCCTTGGCTTGCGCTGCGGCCACCGACGCGGCGGTCGGGAACGGCCATGGCGCCAGCTTGGCGGCTTGCTGCCTGCCTTCGCCACGCGGCTTGCGGGCTGGCTTCTCGGCAGCGGCGGCAGCCTGCACCTTCGCGGCTTCTTCGTCGGCTACCGGCATGAAGGCCGGCGTGCCTTCGTGTTCGCCATGCTCGGCGGACTCGACACCTTCGGTCCCGTCGCGGTCGCGGCGATTGCGGTTGCGGCCACCGCGGCGGCGGCGGCGGCGCGGCTCGTCGCCTTCGACTTCGAGCTCCTCGCCATTCGGGCCCTGCGTGGTCACGGCTTTTACCGCGTTCTCGAGCTGGTCGCCGTGCGGGGTGGTCGTCGACAGTTCCGCTTCGGTTGCCGGCGCCGGGATCGCGTGGATGGCAGTGATGTCTACCGCCTTCGCATCGGCCGTGGCCTCTGCCTTGACTTCGACCGGCTGGGTGCGCTCGGCGCGTTCACGCGGAGGACGAGGAGTGCGCTCGGCGCGTTCCGGACGTTCGCCACGCGGTGCCGCTTGCGTTGCCTCGGCCGGCTCGCGAGCTTCGCGCGGGGCACGCGGCTCGCGCGGCGGACGTGGCGGACGCGCCGGCTTGGCCTCGAACTCGGTGCCTTTGACAGCCTCGTCGACGCCGGCCTTGGCCGTCGTATCGCGCTCTTCGCGGGTACGCTCGGGCTTGCCGGTGCGTACCTCGTTGCGACCCTCATTGCGACCATTCCGGGCACGCGGGCCACGGCCGTTGCGCTCGCCGCGTTCGGCTGCGGCAGGGGCGGCCGGCTTGACCGGCTCGGCCACGACCGGGCTTGGGGCCACCGGCGCAGGCGCGCCGAAGAAGAAACTCTTGATCTTGCCGAAGAAACCGGCCGGGGCCGGAACAGGGGCCGCGACCACCGGTGCGGCTGGCGCTTCGACCGCCTTGACTGGTTTCGCCGCTTCGCTGCGGTCGACCACCGGTGCCGGCTGGGCCGGGGTAATGGTCTTGACCATGGCTTCCTGGCGCGGCTTGGCTTCTTCCTTCTGGCGCTTGCTGTAGGCCATGTCGGTTTCGGCGGACTCGGCCAGCGTATAGCTCGACGCCGCTTCTTCCAGGCGCGGGTCGTCGTGCTTGATCCGCTCGAGCTTGTAGTGCGGGGTGTCGAGGTGCTTGTTCGGCACCAGGATCACGCTGATGCGGTGGCGGTTCTCGATTTTCAGGACTTCGCCACGTTTCTCATTCAACAGGAAGGCTGCGACGTCGACCGGCACTTGCACGTGGATCGTGGCCGAGTTTTCCTTCATCGCCTCTTCCTGGATGATGCGCAGGACTTGCAGGGCAGACGATTCGGTATCGCGGATGTGGCCGGTGCCCGAGCAGCGCGGGCAGGTCACGTGCGAGCCTTCGGACAGCGACGGACGCAGGCGCTGGCGCGACAGTTCCATCAGGCCGAAGCGGGAAATCTTGCCCATCTGGACACGGGCGCGGTCATGGTGCAGCGCATCCTTCAGGCGGGTTTCCACCTCGCGCTGGTTCTTGGCCACTTCCATGTCGATGAAGTCGATCACGATCAGGCCGCCCAGGTCGCGCAGGCGCAGCTGGCGGGCCACTTCGTCGGCCGCTTCGCAGTTGGTGTTGAAGGCGGTGGTCTCGATGTCCGAGCCGCGCGTGGCGCGTGCCGAGTTGACGTCGATGGAGACCAGGGCTTCGGTGTGGTCGATGACGATCGCGCCGCCCGATGGCAGCGGCACGGTACGCGCGTAGGCGGTCTCGATCTGGTGTTCGATCTGGAAACGCGAGAACAGCGGCACGTCGTCGCTGTAGCGCTTCACGCGGTGCGCCATGTCGGGCATCACATGGCTCATGAACTGCTGGGCCTGGTCGAAGATCTCGTCGGTATCGATCAGGACTTCGCCGATGTCAGGCTGGAAGTAATCGCGGATCGCACGGATCACCAGCGACGACTCTTGATAGATCAGGAAGGCGCCCGATGCCGACTTGCCGGCGCCTTCGATCGCGCGCCAAAGTTGCATCAGGTAATTCAAGTCCCACTGCAGTTCTTCGACGTTGCGGCCAATGCCGGCGGTGCGGGCAATCACCGACATGCCTTGCGGCAGGTCCAGCTTGTCCATCGTCTCGCGCAGTTCCTGGCGTTCTTCGCCTTCGACACGGCGCGATACGCCGCCGCCGCGCGGATTGTTCGGCATCAGGACCAGGTAACGGCCGGCCAGCGAGATGAACGAGGTCAGGGCCGCGCCCTTGTTGCCGCGTTCTTCCTTTTCGACCTGGACCATGATTTCCTGGCCTTCGCGCAGCGCTTCCTTGATGGAGGCATTGCGCACGTCGACGCCGTCACGGAAATACGTGCGGGCAACTTCTTTAAAGGGGAGGAAGCCGTGGCGGTCTTCGCCGTAGCTGACGAAGCAAGCTTCGAGGGAGGGTTCGATGCGGGTGATGACACCCTTGTAGATATTCGACTTGCGCTGTTCGCGTCCGGCCGTTTCGATATCGATGTCGATCAGTTTCTGACCGTCGACGATTGCTACGCGCAACTCTTCTTGCTGCGTAGCGTTAAACAACATACGTTTCATTTTTATAACTCCGCGACCCAGGGGCCGTTCCGGGGCCGCCTTGCCAGGACGGCCAAAGTACAGGGACATACGCGGGAGGGGAGAGCTGGAGGGGGTATGCCCGGGCGTACGGCACGGCGACGCATGGCATCGCTGCCGCAACAGGGCGCAAATGGGATCGATCGTCATGCCGAGGGCACGCCGCACCTGGGCCGCTCATCCCGAGCGGCGCAACAGGGTGGAGGCGGTGCGCGCAACTACCAGCCAAACCGTTACAGCGAACAAACCAGGACTTCGATGACAGGCGATGTAATCAGCCAAGTTTTTGAAGCCTCCGGAATGAGGCCTGCAATGGGTCGGGCGAAACGACAAGCGTTATCGACACCATCAACCGGCGAGCCTGCTTTGAAAACAAGCTTTCCGGTACTTATCCTTACAGTTCCAAACAATCCAATCCGGCACTCCTGCACGCGATCCGATTACAACTGCGGTGCAACCCTGATCCGGGCAGGAATGTGCGTACACGTTTTTTCCATCGAATTTGCATGCCAGCGGGGCCGATGGAGCGCGCCCCTGTGTAAAATATCGTTTTAATTCTTACACCTGCAGAGGTCTCACCGCCGCCTGTCGATTATATATTCAAAATGAAGGACTTAGAGAGAATTTCTGGGAAGACAGTCCAAATGAAGATGCAAAACGATGTTGTTCCCCCTTCATCACAGGCGTTAGCAGCACAGTTCGTCACGATCACCGAAGAAGAGGCCGGCCAGCGCATCGATAACTACCTGCTGCGGGTCTGCAAAGGCGTTCCAAAAAGCCACATTTACCGGATCCTGCGCTCCGGCGAAGTCCGAGTCAACAAGGGCCGTATCGACCAGTTGTACCGGCTCGAAACCGGCGACCTGGTGCGCATTCCGCCGATCCGCATTGCCGAAAAAACGCATACCGCGCCGGTACCGGGCGCCGAATTCCGGATCGTCCATGAAGACACGCATTTGCTGGTCATCGACAAGCCGGCCGGCGTCGCCGTGCACGGAGGCTCGGGCGTGTCGTATGGCGTCATTGAACAATTGCGCGCGTCGCGCCCGGACGCCAAGTTCCTCGAGCTCGTCCACCGCCTCGACCGCGAAACCTCGGGGCTGCTGTTGCTGGCGAAAAAGCGTTCGGCCTTGACGAACCTGCACGAGCAGATGCGCGATGGCCTCACCGACAAGCGCTACCTGGCCGCGGTGGCCGGCGACTGGGTCAACAAGCGCCAGCACGTGAAATTGCCACTGCATAAATTTTCGACCCCGGACGGCGAACGGCGCGTGGTGGTGCAGGCCGGCGGCATGGAGTCGCATACGGTGTTCAACCTGCTGCGCAAGTGGGAACGGTTCGCCCTGCTCGAGGCCGAACTGAAAACCGGGCGGACGCACCAGATCCGCGTGCACCTGGCCTCGTCGGGCTTTCCCATCCTTGGTGACGAGAAATACGGCGATTTCGCCATGAACAGGGCGCTGCAAAAGGGCGACCAGACGCGTGGCGCACTCAAGCGCATGTTCCTGCATGCTTACAAGATCACGTTCACGCACCCGGAAAGCGGCAAGCCGATGACGCTGCAGGCACCCTTGCCAGCAGAGTGCGACCGTTTCTTGTTAAGCTTGGGGCAAGCCATTCAATAACTATCGACGCGCGAAGCGGCACGGCCGCCCGCTAACGGGGTAAACAACAGGAGCCGGCGGTTTGCCGGAAGACATGCCAAGAAAGCAATTTGATCTGATCGTCTTCGACTGGGACGGCACGCTGATGGACAGTACCGTTGCCATCGTGCGCTGCATCCAGGCCGCCGCGCGCGATGTCGGCCTGCCGGTTCCCAGCGACGAGGCAGCCTCGCATGTGATCGGGCTGGCCCTGCCGGAAGCGATGCAGGCGGCGATCCCCGACATGGCGCCCGCGATGTACCCGCGCCTGGTCGAACGCTATCGCTACCATTTCCTGACGAAAGACCACGAACTGGTGCTGTTCAAGGGCGTTCGCGAGATGTTGACCGAACTTCACCAGCAGGGTTATTTTTTGGCAGTGGCCACCGGCAAGAGCCGGGTCGGCCTGAACCGGGCCCTGAACGCGGCCGGCCTGCTGTCCACCTTCGACGCCACACGCTGCGCGGACGAAACGTTCTCCAAGCCCCATCCGGCCATGCTGCAGGAACTGACCCGCGAGCTCGGCCAGGACATGCGGCGCACGGTGATGATCGGCGACACCACGCACGACCTCTTGATGGCGAGAAACGCCGGCGCGGCAGGCATTGCTGTAGAGTATGGCGCGCATCCGGTCGACCAGCTGCAGGCCTGCCGCCCGCTGTATTCGGCGAAAACCGCGGTCGAGCTGCACGCCTGGCTGGCCGAATACGCGTAATATGGCCGAGAATATGGCTGAGAAGCCCGCGGAGGTGCTGGTCTGCGATTCCGACGCGCTGCACGATGGCGGCGCCGGGGTGCGTTTTCCCGTATCGGTGTACGGCGAGGCGGCAACCGGCTTCGTGGTGCGCTTCCAGGGCACGGCCTATGCCTACCTGAACCGCTGCGCCCATGTCCCGATCGAACTGGACTGGGTGCAGGGGCAGTTCTTCGAATCGGGCGGCGAATACATCATGTGCGCAACGCATGGCGCGGTCTACCGGCCGGAAAGCGGCGTGTGCGCGGGCGGTCCCTGCCGCGGCGCGCGCCTGCGGTCGATCGCCGTGCGCGAGGCGGACGGCAAGGTGTACTGGCAACCCGACGAACGGATCAGCGCGCCGCCGGCCTGAATGCGATGACTAGTGAATGCACGGCGGATGTATCTAACTTCAGACACTTATGAGCGACAATTTAAGGAATGACGGGGAGGGCCGCTTCGTGTCCGATCCGACTGCCGGCAACTGGGAGCGCGACACGCTCGAAAAGCTGGTCTTCGCGACCATCAAGGAGCGGCGCGCCGCGCGCCGCTGGAGCATCTTCTTCCGGCTGGCCTTCCTCACCATCCTCGTGGTAGGTCTGTGGACGTATTTCGATTTGAGCTTCGGCGGCGAGGACGAAAGCCTCGGCCGCCATACGGCGCTGATCGAAATTAACGGCGAGATCGAAGCAGAAGGCAGCGGTGCGGCCGACAATGTCATCCCTTCGCTGAACAAGGCCTTTTCCGACGCCGGCTCGGCCGCGGTGGTGCTGCGCATCGACAGCCCCGGCGGCAGCCCGGTGCAGGCCGGCATCATCGTCGACGAAATCCTGCGCCTCAAGCGCGGCTATCCGGACAAGCCGCTGTATGTGGTGGTCGACGAAATCTGCGCCTCCGGCGGCTATTACATCGCCGCCGCCGCCGACAAGATTTATGTAAACAAGGCCAGCATCGTCGGTTCGGTCGGCGTGCTGATGGACAGTTTTGGCTTCACCGGCACCATGGACAAGCTGGGCGTCGAACGGCGCCTGCTGACGGCCGGCGCCAACAAGGGTTTCCTCGACCCGTTCAGCCCCCAGTCCGAGAAACACCGCGCCCACGCGCAGGAAATGCTCAACGATATCCACCAGCAATTCATCTCGGTGGTGCGGTCGGGCCGCGGCACGCGCCTGAAGGAAACACCGGAAACCTTCTCCGGCCTGTACTGGACCGGGGCAAAGGCGGTCGAGATGGGGTTGGCGGACGGGTTCGGCACGGTCGACACGGTCGCGCGCGACATTGTCAAGGCCGAGGATATCGTCGACTACACGGCGCACGAAGGCTTGCCGGAGCGGGTACTGAAGAAATTCGGCGCCTCGGTGGGGGCCGGGGCAGTAAAAGCGGTGGCGGGTCCTGTGCTGCCGAAGTTGAACTGACAAAGATCAATAATTTCCTTGAAAGTTCCGCAAATTGTCCTATAGTGAGGCTTGTAGTTCTTCCATGAAGAGCGATCAATAACCGGTCTCATCTGTTCATGATCGACTTATCTGGCGACACTACTTCCCCGCCTGCGCGCGGGTTTCGAGAGAATTCAATTCCTCACAGTAACAGCTCTTCCTGGGAGCGAAAACGACGGCGCAAGCCGTCGTTTTCATTTGGGTTCCAGGATTACGAACAGCGCTTCACACGCCGGGGGCGGCATCCTCCGCCGCGTCATCGCCGTCATGCTGGACAAAGCCGCCGCTGTCGAGCCAGGCCTGGAAATCGCGCTGGGCACGGGTGAGCCAGGCGGCGCGCAGGGGTGCGTTGGCGTTGGCGTTGCTGTGCAAGTGGGGCACGTCGCCGCCGGCTGTCCAGCGCGCCAGCGCCAGCCGCGTGGGGAACAGGGTCGACTGTGAACGCGCCAGCGATAAGCGCGTGGCTTTGACCGATGCGGACGCGGCGGGTAGCAGGGCGGCATGGGGCACAAGCTTGATTGCGTGCATTGTATTCCTCTTTTTGTCAGTAATTTATCCTAGCCCTACTGGTATGGATTCCGGCAAGGCTTAGGCCGATTCCTAATTGAGTTGAAGTCTATCAATGGATCTCCCGCTACGATTGATTTATGTCAAACGTATGGTGGTTTCGTATCCTTGCGGTAACATGTTGTCAACCTATGCCATGAGGGTGCCTTCTGTTAAAGTCTCGCCCATGAGTAAATTATCCCTGGACCGGATCTTGCAATCGCAAGGCTTCGGTACCCGCAAGTACTGCCGTGCCCTGATCGAAGACGGCGACGTCGCCGTGAACGGTGCCATTGTCGACAATTACAAGCTCGCCGTGGACACGGACGCTCTAGTGCTCACCGTGTTCGACGAGGAATGGGTGTACCGCGAGCGCGTGTATATCGCCTTGTACAAGCCGGCCAATTTCGAATGCTCGCGCAAGCCCAGCCACCATCCTGGCGTGCTAACGCTGCTGCCGGAACAGTTTGGCTGGCGCGAGGTGCAGCCGGTCGGCCGGCTCGACCACGACACCACGGGCCTGCTGCTGATGTCGGACGATGGCCCGTTCATCCACGCCCAGTCCTCGCCGAAGCGCCATGTGCCGAAGGTGTATCAAGCCACGACCGCCGAACCGGTTACCCCCGAGCTGGTGCAACAATTATTAGACGGCGTCCAGTTGCACGACGAACCGGCGCCGCTACGCGCCGTGTCCTGCGTGCAACGCGGCGAGCACCAGCTCGAGATCGTGCTGGAGCAGGGCAAGTACCACCAGGTCAAGCGCATGCTGGCCGCGGCCGGCAACCATTGCGGCGCACTGCATCGCTCCGCCATCGGTGGCTTGACGCTCGAGGCACTCGGCCTGAAGGAGGGCGAGTGGTGTTTCCTGGAGCAGGCCCAGCTGGATTTGCTTACGGCTGGCTGATCCGGAAAACGGATTGAGGGAATAGGGGAAAGCGCTGCCGAACTCATCGAGTGCGCTCGCCTGCGGTGCGACGGCCAGCCCGGTTTTCACGCACACTGCATGCCGATTCGCGCCGAAACGTGATCGGCGCCTCATGTAGTTGAACAAGGGTAGTCGAGCGCGACGGCGTTTTTTGCAACCGTTTCCCTGTTCACGATGCCTCATCCACACCGCACCCTCCTGCTTTCCCTTCCCCTGTTTGCCCTTCCCCTGCTCAGCGCCGCCAACGCCTTTGCCCAGGACACGCCGAAAGTCGTGGGCGATTGCGCCAATATCGCCGATAACGTCGCCCGCCTGGCCTGCTTCGACAAGCTCGCCGCCACGCCTGCGCCGCGCACCGAAGCGGCCGTCGTCGTCAATTCAACCGATGGCAGCCCGGCTGCCACCGTCCCCGTAGTAACGGCCCAGCCTTCGGCCGAGAGCAGCGCCAAATTCAGCCAGCTCGACCACTGGGAGCTGGACGCACCCTATGAGCGCGGCCTCTTCAAGTTCCGCCCGCACCACGCCAACTACCTGATCGCGACCCGCACCTACCGCCCGAACGAGGAACCCTACCTGCCATACCGGCGCCTGTCGGGCGACAGCAACCTGTCGAAGACGGAGCTGGCCTACCAGCTGAGCTTCAAGGTGAAAATGGTGGAGGGCGCCTTCGACAAACCGGTCGACCTGTGGTTCGGCTATACCCAGAACAGTTTCTGGCAGGCTGCCAACAGCAAGGGCTCGAGCCCGTTCCGTGAAACCAATTATCAGCCGGAAGTGATGGCGATCGCCCCGCTCGGCATCGAGCTCGGCGGGGTGCACCTGCGGCATGTCGGCCTGGGCCTGAGCCACCAGTCGAACGGCCAGTCCGGCACGCTCTCGCGCAGCTGGAATCGGCTGTATGCCCAGCTCGGCATCGAGAAGGATGGCTTGTCGGCCACCGCCCGCGTCTGGAAGCGCCTGAGCGAGGACGACGACGACAACCCGGACCTGGTCGACTACATGGGCCGCGGCGACCTGGCACTGGCCTACCGCCGCGATGGCCACATCTGGTCGTCGACGCTGCGCTACAACTTCCATACCAATCGCGGCGCCATCCAGGCCGGCTGGGCCTTCCCGGTGACCGGCAACCTGAAGGGCTATGCGCAGGTCTTCACCGGATACGGCCAGAGCCTGATCGACTATAACTATTTCCAGCGCTCCGTCGGCTTGGGCGTGCTCGCGCTGTTTTAAATACAATAGCGGTCCGATCACTTCTTGAGCGCAGATGAAACTTGCCACTATCAAGGACGGCAGCCGCGACGGCCAGCTGGCCGTCGTTTCGCGCGACATGAAGAGCGCGCACATGGCCGACGCCATTTGTCCGACCCTGCAGGCCGCGCTCGACGACTGGACCTTCATCGCGCCCCAGCTGGACGCTTTATATGCCCAGCTCAATGCCGGCCAATCGTCAACGTCCACCCGGCGCGCCTTCGACTTCGACCCGGCGCGCTGCATGGCGCCGCTGCCCCGGGCCTACGGAAGGGCCGTCGGCGCCGCCTATGGCAATCACCTCGAGCCGGCTTCGTCCGGGGAAGAACCCCTGATCTACCAGGGCGGCAGCGATGACCTGCTCGGCGCGATGGACGACATCATGCTGGCGCATGAAGAATGGGGCATCGACTTCGAGGCCGGCGTCGCCGCGATTGTCGACGACGTGCCGATGGGCGCCACCCCCGACGAAGCGCACGGCCGCATCCGGCTGCTGATGCTGGCCAACGATGTGTCGCTGCGCAACCTGATCCCGGACGAGCTGGCCAAGGGCTTCGGTTTCCTGCATTCGAAGCCGGCTACGGGTTTCTCGCCGCTGGCGGTCACGCCCGACGAACTGGGCGACGCCTGGCGCGGCGGCAAGCTGCATTTGCCGCTGCGGTCGACATGGAACGGCCACCTGGTCGGCCAGCCCGATGCCGGGGTGGACATGGCGTTCAATTTTCCGCAACTCATTGCCTACCTGTGCAGGAGCCGCAGGGTGCGCGCCGGCAGCATCGTCGGCTCGGGCGCGGTGTCGAACAAGGACGCGACGCTCGGCTACTCATGCATCGCCGCGCAGCGCAGCCGCGAGACCGCCGCCGATGGAGAGCCGAGTACGCCCTTCATGCGTTTCGGCGACACGATCCGGATCGAGATGCTCGATGAAAAGGGAAAGTCGATCTTCGGCGCGATCGCGCAAACAGTGCGCAAGGCCTAAGAGCGCGCCGTGCCTGCTCAGGGCTGGCGCGCGGGCGCGGCGCCATCCCCATTCCAGAATACGCCCTGCGCGTCGCTGCCGCGCAGGTCCACCTCGATCGGCGGCAGCATCCGGCGCGCCGTCTTCGCCAGGCGCAGGCTGCCGTCCGGGGCATGGACGCGGAACCAGAGCAGCGCCACCGCCGACAGCCGCAGCTTCTGCCCGCTGAACAGGCTATCCTTCACCGTGCTCAAGCCCTCGAGGCGCAGGTCGAAGTCCAGCACCTGCGCGCCCTCGGTGCGCGCCGCATAACCCAGATAGCGCGCCGCGTTGTAGAGCGGGGCGCGCTCGCCCGTTTCGCCCGCCCGGAGCGATTCGATGAAGGCGTCCACCAACCTCAAAGCCGCCCCGGCCGCGGCCGCCACCGCCGCCAGTTCCCGTTTTTCGTCGCCCTTGGCCGCGTCGGCCAGTTTCTGGAGCAGGCCAATGCGGTTCGCATAGTCGGAGCGGTGGCTGGCCAGCGCGCGCAGTTTGCCCAGCAGCCGGTCGTGCTGCCTGACATCGAGTTCGCCAAAATAGCCGCCGCCCAGCCCGACGATACGCTCCGGGCAGGCGGCGGCGAGGGCCGTGACGAACAGGCTGCGCGCCCCGTCCCCGTAGGCCAGTCCCGCCACCGTGACATCGGTCTTGAACAGCGACGCCGTGTCGGCGGAGGCGCGCAGGATGGCCGGGACGACCGTCAGTGCGGCGCCCAGTGTCGACAGCACGACGCCCGGCGGCGTATGCCGGTCGATGTAGAGCTGCAATTCCTTGTTACGCCGCGCCATCTCGTCACCCAGGGCGTCGAGCGCGCCGGCAACCGAACGCGCGGCGACGACGCCTTGCGCCGCTGCCGGATCGTAGACGGCCACCGCCGGGCCGGCGGGCAGGGCGGCGCAGACCTCGGCCGCGAGCTGCCCGCTCAGGTCGAACGCGCGGACCAGGCCTGCCGCGCCGAACTGGCGGGTGTCGACCGCACCGGGCAGGGGTCGGGAGAGCCCGGGAGGCAGGCGCTCGAGCAGGGCAGCGCGCTCCGCGTCGGCCATGGCCGCGCGCCACTGGGCGTCCTGCAGGGCCTGGGCCGCTTCCGATGTGGCAGCGGCCAGCGCTTGGGCGGCACCAGCTGCTGCCGCCGCATTATGGGTGAGCGTAATTGCAGCAGTCAGTATGACAACACGCATAATCACGCGCGGCCCCGGGATTAATAACATGTGGTTTTTCCAATAAAAACTGTTGGTTAAATTCTCACTCATTATCACCATCGCCGATTCAAACGCGGCAGGGCAATATAAACCAATCATTATTTCGTCAACGAAGGCTGGTTAATTCTGCGCAAGCTCATGCCAGGCCTGCTTCGCAGGGCGAAGCGTGGCGTTGACCCCACGGGCAGTAGCGGCGAGCGTTGTTGGCATTGCTATTGAGATAACTCAATGCACCATTGTGGTAAATGTGCTGAAGCGAAGCTAGAAAAAAGCACTTTTATGTCACCTTGGGAATATTGACCCGTTTCTCGAAGCCAACGAATCGGTTAAAATTGCGAGCTGTTCATATAAGTCCATGCGTCCCTCCGCGCCTCCTCACCAATGTTCAAAATTAGCACCGGTTTTTTGGCCGTTACTCTGGCCGTTTCCAGTATTGGCGCGTTCGCTCAAAGCACGGCCAGCCGGGACGACATGTTCGGCCAGGACGCGCCGGCCGCCGAGAGCACCGTCGGCGCGCCGACGGCGCCGCCGCAGAAGGTCCGGATCACGAACGCCGACCGCCCCGAGCGGCCGCAAGGCGCTGCCGCATCGGCGGCCCAGCGCAACCAGGAAAGCGCCGCGGGCGCATCCCCGCGCGCACCCGAGGTGGTCAGTGAATTCCAGAAGTTCCTGTCCGACAGCACGGGGCAGATCCTGCCTGTCTTCGGCGCCGGCTTTTTCGAGTCCGCCCAATCTCCCTTCAGCCCGATCGGCGGGGGACCGCTGCCCGCCGACCAGCCGCTCGGCCCTGGCGACGAATTGCTCATCCGTGGCACCGGCACCATCGATATCGATTACCGCGCCACCATCGACCGCAGCGGCACGATTTCGATCCCGACCGTCGGCACCGTCGTGCTGGCCGGCGTCAGGGCCGGTTCGGCCGAGAGCGTCATCCGCGCGGCCGTTGCGCGCCTGTACAAGGGCGTCAACGTCAACGTGACCTTTGGCCAGCTGCGCTCGACGACGGTGTACGTGGTGGGCCAGGCCAAGCGCCCGGGCACCTACACCGTATCGAGCCTGTCGACGCTGGTGACGGCCCTGTTCGCCAGCGGCGGCCCGAACGCCAACGGCAGCATGCGCCGCGTGCAGGTCAAGCGTGGCGGCAGGGTCGTTGCCGAACTCGACCTGTATGCCTTCATCGCGAAAGGCGACAAGTCGGGCGACATCAAGCTGCAGGACGCCGACACCATCGTGATCCCGCCGGCAGGCGGCTTCGTCGCACTCGTCGGCAAGGTCAATGCGCCGGCGATCTACGAGATCAAGGGCAATGGCGACACGATCGAATCGCTGCTCGACCTGGCCGGCGGCCTGCCGGTGGTGGCCGACCCGCGCCGCGCCTTCCTCGAGCGCATCGACCAGAACCGCAACCAGCCGCGCAGCGTCGAACAGTTCGCCCTGAACGGCGAAGGCCTCAAGCGCAGCCTGAAGAACGGCGACGTCCTGAACATTACCTCGATCACCCCGGACTTCTCGAATGCCGTGGTCTTGCGCGGCAATGTCGACCAGGCCGTGCGCGTGCCGTTCAAATCGAACATGCGCGTGAGCGACTTGATCCCAAGCCGCGAATACCTGATCACCCGCAGCTCGATCAAGCGCCAGAACAATGCGGTGACGACGAGCGAAGAAGTGCGCGAACTGCGCAGCGACGAGCGCCTGACCGAACAGGACCGCGAGCGGATGGGCCTTGGGCGCGGCGCGTCGCTGGGCGAGGGCGAGCGGACTGCGAACGGTGAAGAGCGCACGATCGCCTCACGTATCGGCGGCCTGATCGATGAAATCAATTGGGATTATGCCGTTGTCGAGCGCATCAACCGCGCCGACCTGAGCGTCAGCCTGATTCCTTTCAACCTCGGTAAAGTCTTCACCAACCCGCAGGGCGCCGACAACATCGCGCTCCAGCCGGGCGACACCGTTACCGTGTTCTCGCATGAAGACGTGGCCGTACCGATGGACAAGCGCCGCGTATTCGTGCGCGTCGAAGGCGAAGTCCAGGTGCCGGGTGTCTACCAGATGAGCGCCGGCGAAACCCTGCAGTCGCTGCTGGCGCGGGCCGGCGGCCCGACCGGCAATGCCTACCTGTTCGGCACCGCGTTCTATCGGGAGCAGGTGCGCAAGGAGCAGCAGGTGAACCTGGAGAAAGCGGCAGTACGCCTGGAATCGCAACTGCGTTCGCAACAGGCAAAAGGGATCGCCAACGTCAGCGCGCTGAGCGCCGCCGATGCGGCGGCCGCCGCCTCGCAGCGCCAGGTGGAACTGCAGGTTGCTGAAGAGACGATTCGCCGCTTCCGCCAGCTCAAGCCGACTGGCCGGATCGCGTTCGGACTGGAGCCGAAAGAAAAGTCATTCGCACGCCTGCCCCAGATCAAGCTTGCCAACGGCGACCGCCTGGTCGTGCCGGCGCGTCCTGAGTTCGTGCATGTGTTCGGTGCCGTGAACGTCGAGGCCTCGCCGCTCTGGCGCGCAAACAGCCGCGTCAAGGACTATTTGCGCATTGCCGGCGTGACGGCTGATGCCGACGTCGAGAACGTCTTCGTGATCCGCCTCGACGGCACCGTCGTTACCAACGGCTCGACCGGGTGGCTCTCGATGGGCCTCGGCGCCATGGAAGTCATGCCGGGTGACAGCATCGTGATTCCGGAGAAATTTGACAAGGAAACCGCCTGGACGAAATTCACCAAAGGGACTCGTGAATGGGCGCAGATTTTTGCGAATTTCGGTCTTGGCGCCGCGGCCATCAAGACCTTGCGTGACTAGTACGAAGGAATTGCGTTCGTGAGCCTCTTCCACACGACGGTGGGAAAGGTCGCGCGCAGCGTTTAATCAATAGTGGAAATTTAAAATGATTTTGGTCACTGGTGGTGCCGGCTTCATCGGCTCGAATTTTGTACTGGACTGGTTCGGCAACTTCGACGAGCCGGTAGTTAATCTGGACAAACTTACCTATGCGGGCAATCTCTCCAACCTGACCTCGCTCCAGGGCGACGCCCGGCACATATTCGTGCGCGGCGACATAGGCAATTCGGAGCTCGTGGACGAGCTCTTGACCTACCATCGGCCGCGAGCGGTCATCAATTTCGCCGCTGAAAGTCACGTCGACCGCTCCATTACGGGGCCAGCAGCATTCATCGAGACCAACATCAACGGCACGTTCAAGCTGCTCGAATCAGTGCGCCGCTACTGGAAAGAACTGGATGAGGGTGACAAGGATTCGTTCCGGTTCCTGCACGTGTCGACTGACGAAGTGTATGGCACCCTTGGGCCGGACGACGCGCCTTTCACCGAGAGCACGGCGTACGCGCCAAACAGTCCTTATTCGGCATCGAAAGCTGCGTCCGACCATCTGGTGCGCGCATACCACCATACTTACGGCATTCCGGTATTGACCACTAATTGCTCGAATAATTACGGACCGTACCACTTTCCCGAAAAGTTGATCCCGTTGGTGATTTCAAATGCCCTGGCCGGGAAAGCTCTGCCGGTGTATGGCGACGGACGCCAGGTGCGAGACTGGCTGTATGTCAGCGATCATTGCGCCGCAATCCGTCGCGTACTGGACGCTGGCCAGCCAGGCGAGACCTACAATGTAGGAGGTTGGAACGAGATGGCCAATATCGAGGTCGTCCAGACAATCTGCGACATCTTGGACCAGCACAGGCCCAAGGCGCAAGGCCGCTATCGGGACCAGGTCCAGTTTGTAACGGACCGCCCGGGCCACGATCGCCGCTATGCGATCGATGCCCGCAAGCTCGAACGGGAGCTCGATTGGAAGCCGGCGGAAACGTTCGAGTCCGGGATTGCCAAGACGGTGGAGTGGTATCTCACCAACGAGGCGTGGGTGGATGCTATCCAGTCCGGCGCATACCAGGACTGGGTGGAACAGAACTATGCGCAGCGGGGCAGGCAATGACCCGGCGCAAAGGCATCATTCTCGCCGGAGGTTCTGGAACCCGTCTGTACCCCATTACGCGGTCGGTGTCGAAACAACTCTTGCCGGTTTACGACAAACCGATGATTTACTATCCCTTGACCACGCTGATGCTGGCCGGGATACGCGAGATCCTGATCATTTCGACGCCTGAGGACACGCCGCGTTTCCGCGAGTTGCTGGGAGACGGCAGCCAATGGGGAATTGCGATCAGTTACGCAGTCCAGCTTTCTCCGAACGGCCTTGCGGAGGCGTTCCTGATCGGCCGCGACTTTATCGGCAACGACCCGTCGGCCTTGATTCTCGGCGATAACATCTTTTATGGGCATAATCTTGACAGCCAGTTGAGGATGGCCCATGCGTCCGTGCACGGGGCAACCGTATTCGCGTACCACGTACTCGATCCGGAGCGCTATGGCGTCGTCGAATTCGATGGCGGCCAGAGAGCCGTGTCGATCGAGGAAAAGCCACTGAAGCCAAAGTCGAGCTACGCGGTGACCGGGCTGTATTTTTACGACAACCAAGTGTGCGATATCGCCGCCTCGATAAAGCCCTCGGCGCGTGGCGAACTCGAAATTACCGATGTGAACAAGACCTACCTCGAGCGCAACGAGCTGGCAGTCGAGGTAATGGGGCGCGGCATGGCGTGGCTCGATACTGGCACGCACGATTCCCTGCTCGAGGCGTCGCAGTTCATCTCGACCATCGAAAAACGCCAGGGCTTGAAGATCGCGGTTCCGGAAGAAATCGCCTTCCGAAAGGGTTACATCGACGCGCAGGCGGTCGAGCGCCTCGCCATACCGCTCAAGAAAAACGGGTACGGCCAGTACCTGCTTCGTATTCTGCAAGAGAAAATATTCTGATGGAAGCCATCCGTACCACCATTCCTGACGTCGTCATTCTGGAGCCACGTGTTTTTGGCGACGACCGCGGCTTCTTTTTCGAAAGCTTCAACGAGCAAAAATTCCGCACGTTGACCGGCGTCGCGCTGCCATTCGTCCAGGATAACCACTCGAAATCGTCGAAAAGCGTCTTGCGCGGCCTGCATTACCAGATCCAGCGCCCACAGGGCAAGCTGGTACGTGTCGTGTCGGGCGCAGTCTTCGACGTCGCCGTCGATATGCGCAAATCGTCGACGACGTTCGGCAAATGGGTCGGAGTCCATTTGAGCGCGGAAAACCAACGCCAGCTCTGGATTCCGCCAGGGTTCGCCCATGGTTTCCTAGTGACGTCCGACAGTGCCGAGTTTCTATACAAGACCACCGACTATTGGGCGCCGGAACATGAGCGCGCGCTGCGCTGGGACGATCCGACAATCGGAATCGACTGGCCATTGATGGGTGTCCCCCAGTTGTCAGGCAAGGACAGCCAGGCGCCACTGTTGGCAGAGGCGGAAACCTTCGAATGAAGATTCTTTTGACAGGCGCCAGCGGGCAGGTTGGCTATGAGCTGGAACGCGCACTACAAAGCTTGGGCGAAGTAGTCGCTGTCGACCGCGCACGCATGGACCTGGCCGACCTGCAGCAGGTTCGCAGTGTCGTGCGAGAGGTGCGACCGAATCTGATCGTCAACCCGGCGGCCTACACGGCAGTAGACAAGGCCGAGTCCGAGCCGACACTGGCACGTACGATCAATGCCCTGGCCCCGGCAGTACTGGCCGAAGAGGCGAAGGCCCTGGGGGCGGCAATGGTCCAGTATTCGACGGACTATGTCTTCGATGGCACGAAGGTGGGTGCTTACCTCGAAACCGACGAGCCCAATCCACTCGGCGTGTACGGGAAAACAAAGCTTGAGGGTGAGCAGGCGGTGGTCGCAGCCGGTATCCCCCATCTCATCCTGCGAACGAGCTGGGTGTACGGCATGCGCGGGAAAAATTTTCTGTTAACGATGCTGCGCCTCGCACGTGAACGGGACGAACTTCGGGTGGTCGACGACCAGCATGGGGCTCCCACGTGGTCCCGCACTATTGCGGACACGACGGCATTACTGCTTGCACAAGCGAAGCAGGATGACTGGTCGGATTCCCATTCTGGTATTTACCATCTATCGGCCCGGGGCCAGACGACGTGGTGCGGATTCACTCGCGCCATCGTCGAAAACGCCAGCCTCGATTGTCGCATTGTGCCGATCACCAGCGCCGAGTATCCCATGGCAGCGCCTCGGCCTGGCAACTCGGTGATGAGCGCAGCCAAGCTGACGGAGCAACTGGCTGTGCTTCCGGACTGGCGCAAGGCGCTGGATCTCTGCATGCGCTAACCCGAGCAGGCAACGTTTATATAGTCGGGTTGTAATAAGAGTTTTGGAGGGAAGGCCGTTGAGCCGAGCGTACGTATTCGCACTGCTGTGGTCCCGTACTGGCCCTTCTGTCCACCATCAATCAATTGAGAAATTCGGTATTCCGGCATGAATGACAATCACAGCAGCGTTTTATCCAAGCATGGTCAACACGAAGCCGTGGGCTTCAGCGACCTTCTGGCAGTATTTGTCAAGAATAAGAAACTGATCTTTGGCGCACCGCTGGCCGTCGCTGTTCTGGTGTTCGGCATTTGCCTGTTGCTGCCGCCGACCTATCGCGCCAGCACGCTCCTGCTGCCTCCCCAGCAGGCCCAGTCGGCCACGGCCGCGCTTTTGTCGCAATTGGGCGGAGCGGCCGGCCTTGTTGCCGGCGCGGCCGGGATGAAGAATCCAGCCGACGTCTACATCGGCATGCTCAAAAGCCGCACGGTCGCCGACCGGATGATCAGCCGCTTCGACCTGCTCAAGGTCTACGACACCACTTCCATGGAAAAGGCGCGCAAGAAGCTGGAAGTGAACACCTCGGTTAATGTCGGCAAGGACGGAATGGTCACCGTAACCGTCGATGACGGCGACAAGGCACGTGTCGCTCAGCTTGCCAACGGGTATGTCGACGAGTTGACTAAGCTAACCCGTGTGCTCGCGATTACCGAGGCAGCCCAGCGCCGGTTGTTCTTTGAACGTCAGCTTGAGCAGGCGAAGGAGAAGCTCGCCGCAGCCGAAGTAGCGCTCAAGAAAGGCCTGGACACAAAGGGCGTCGTCAGCGTCGATGCTGACAGCCGCGCCATGGTCGAAACCGTTGCCCGTCTGCGGGCCCAGGCGACTGCAAAGGAAATTCAGCTGAACTCCATGCGTGCGTTCGTTACCGAAAACAATCAGGAATACCGGCAGACCCAGCAGGAACTGAACAGCCTGCGTGCAGAACTCAACCGGGTGGAAACGGGGCGCGACGACGTTGCTAGCTCGGTCTCCAGCAAGACGCTTGGAGGACTGGAAAATATCAAAACGCTGCGTGAAGTGAAGTACCAGCAGATGCTCTATGAATTGCTGGCGAAACAGTACGAAGCAGCGCGTCTGGACGAAGCGCGCGACTCTTCAGTAATACAAACGCTTGATCCGGCTATCGTCCCTGAAAAGCAATTTTCTCCAAAGCCGCTGCGGATGGCTGTGATTGCAGCGCTACTGGCATTTTTTGGAGCCTTGACAATCGCATATGGCCGCGATGCGATAGCGCGTGCATTGCGTGAACATGGGAGCGTGGACAGGTAAACCGCAGCGCGGTTGCGAGTGGAACAGAAATGTCGGCGGGGAGGTGTGCGTCGTTACCGCTCGTCCTTGCTTCTTCCTGAACCAGCTGCCCAGTGCGGACGTGTGCCCTTGTGTGAATCCAGCCAATGAAAAAAAGCTTACTAAACGTCTTCTGGCTGACAGCCATGCAAGCGTCGAACGCGGCTCTGCCGTTGCTCGTATTCCCGTTCGCGCTGGGTGCGGTCGGGGAGCACTACTACTCGAAATTGGTGGTCAGCGAGGCACTGGCGGTATTTTTGTTAGCGGTTGTCTTGTACAGCTTTGAAATAGATGGTGTTGCTGGTGTAGTCGGTACCGATCCCAAACGGGATCGCGCCAGGCTGTCGAAGTTACTATGCGGCATCGTGATCACACGGCTAGCGCTGTTCTTGATTTTTCTGCCTGTGCTGGCAGGCGTCGCATGGCTACTCGACCCCCAATTAGTGCTACCCGCATTGGCATGGTCGCTGGTTCCGCTGAGTTTCGCGATCCAGCCGAACTGGTTTTTCCAGGGTTTAGGACAAAACGCAGTCGTCGGCGCGATTACAGTGGGAGCCCGCTGTTCGGCTGCCGCCGCCACTTTGTTGCTTGTAAAGGATGCTTCCAGCTACATGTTGGTGCCCCTGGCGATTGGTGTCTCGTACGTCATCGGCGCAGTACTGGCTCTTGCTTACGCGTTTGTTGGTAACGGACTTGGATGGGGCTGGCCCGGTAGCACTTATTTGAAAAAAATTCTCATAAATGGACGCTTTATCTTTTTCGGCAATCTCGGCGTGACCCTCTATCGCGACGCTAACGTGCTGATACTGGCTGCGATCGGTGTTCCAAGCGCGATGATTGCCGCCTATTCACTCGCCGAGAAACTGGTCAAGTCAGTTCAGGCCGCAATCCGACCGCTGAACCAGCATTTTCTCCCTCATGCCATGCGAATTGCGCGGCGTACTGACGTATCGCGCCGCTCGATATTACAAGGACTGCTCCGGTTAACGTTGCCGCAAATGGCGGCGCTGTCGGCATTAATCGGCGCTCTATATTTAGCTTACCCGTGGGCGAAGGGTGAACTCGCGTTTGTGCGTGCGATGGGCGATCTCAATCAAGTCGTGTCACTGCTTGGGATCATGTGTATTGGCGCACTAGTAGGTGTGGCCAATTTCATGCTGGGCAGTGCTGGCCTGAATGCAATGGGCGAGAGCGTCTATCTCTTCCGTTCGATCATCGTTGCCGGAGCGGTCGGTGTGGCCACGTGTACGTTCGCCGGGCTATATGCGGGTGCGTACGGCGCAGCGCTCGCCTTTGTCGCCGCCGAAGTAGCCCTGCAGTTAGCAATTATCAATAAATATTTGCAAGCGTCCGAATACGAGCTGTCATGGAAATAATCGATAAACTTGTAGCCATTTGCTTCAGCTTCGGCATCCTGTTCCAAGCCGTGGTAGTGCGTCGCCTGGTAGGAACCTGGTTATTTCCTGCTACCCTGTTCAGCCTTTTCTGGTTTTTCGCCACGATAGTGCCACTGGCCTTCCTGTTTTTGGTCCCGGTGAGTCCGCTCGCGATGATCTATATCTTTTGCGCGTGCATCCTGTTTTCTTGCACGGCACTGCCGTTTCACTGGCGCGCGGCGTTCCTAAAGAACAGCCTTCTGGGCCCAACCGAAAATTACGGCTCCCCGTTCATGGTGCGCAGTTTTTATTTGTTTTCGGCCGGTGCGGTCGTTACCCTGATCATAAGCATTGGCGAGCAAGGATTTTCCCTCACCGATATCCTGCTGAACTTCCTGGCAGTAGCTAATCAATATATGGCGAAGCGATATAGCGATGAGCTTTCGACAAGCATCTTTAGTCAGCTTAGTTTCGTGCTCATGTACCCAGCTGCAATCTTTGGAGGACTCGTGTTCGACGAAGCAAAGTCGGGAAGGAAAAAACTGTTGTACATGGCACTCGTCCTGATGCCGTCCCTGCTGGCGTTGTTGGTGCAGGGCGCTAAAGGCAATCTGTTCCTGGTGCTGGCGTTTTTCTGGGGTGCGATCCTCATGGGTAAACTCAACAAGGGCGAACGCACGCTGTTTCGAGAAATAAATTGGGTGAAGACTTCAATCTATTTGTTCGCCGTTTTTGTCATGTTAATCATGTCGTTTTTGTCGCGTGGCCTTTTCGAAGAGACGGACAATAACGTTATCGTCAACGGTCTGATCAGGTATTTCGCATCGTATACATCGGCTCATCTTTACGCGTTTTCCGATTGGTTTTCCTATTACGTCGGCGCCGGATCGGTGATGAATTACGATCTCGATGGCGAGGCAAACGGTTTTTACACTTTCATGTCGGCGTTCAAACTTGCCGGAAGCCAGAAAGAGACAGTGCCGGGCGTTTATGGCGAATATTTCTATTATGGCGAATTTATCACCAGTAATATCTACACATGGTTCAGGGGACTGATAACTGACTTCGGTCTAAGCGGGGCAGCCGTATTCATGTGCGTCTTCGGCGCCATCAGCCACCTAATGTTTTTTGGCGGATTAGTACTGAAGAACAGAGTAATCCCGCATACCTTCTTTATCCATTTTATCGGGTTTGTTTACACCACATATATCATCAGTTTATTAATCTGGAACAGCGTATATACCAGCTTTATTATCGTTGCCGTTGTCCTGATCGTAAACAGATGGCTGAACGGCAACCGTCACTTTGCCTCGCTTCCCCAACCGGCAGTATAAAAATTATGGAAATCGGATACGTTTGCACTAACTTCAACAACAGCGCCTTTACTCGAGGCGCCGTTCGCACGCTACTCGCCAGCGAGGGCTGCGAGTACCGTATTTTTGTGGTCGACAATGCGTCGAACGAACAGAACGTCGACGAACTGCGTCGGCTGAAGGAGGAATTTCCATCGGTAACCCTCTTGCTTCGTAAAGACAATGTCGGGTATTTTCGCGGGCTTAATGCCGGGATCAGGGAAATGCGCCGCCTGCACCCGACGCTGGCCTGGGCGATCATTGGTAACAACGACCTTGAATTCCCGCTCGATTTCAGCGAAAAATTGCTGCGCAACGCGCCGCGACTGGAAAAGCATATGGTGATTTCGCCGGACGTTATCACGGTCGACGGCCACCATCAGAACCCACACGTCATCTCCGCGATTAGCACGGTCCGCGAAATCTTTTATGACCTGTATTACGCGAATTACCACCTGGGCATGCTGATCCAGAAAGTTGCCGGGATGCTGCCGTCGATATCCAAGCGTTCCGACGAAACCCATTGGCAGGAAGCTCGCCCGATTTACCAAGGACATGGTTCCGTCTATCTCCTGACGCCGCGCTTTTTCGAGCGCTTCGAGGAGTTGTGGGCCCCGACCTTCCTGATGTCGGAAGAGTATTTTTTGAGCAAGCAGTTGAGCGACGTCGGAACCCAGGTCTACTACGACCCATGCCTCCAGATCGTGCATCACTGGCATGCGTCGCTGGCCAAGTTGCCGAGCAAGCAGCGCTGGATTTTCGCGCGGGACGCGCATCGCGAATATCGCAAATACGTCAAAGTCTTCGGTTAATAACAATCAGGCGCCTGGCGGTCAGTGGACGGCCGGCGCAGCTAGGAAATTCATGAGTGAGTATCAAGTTTGTACCAGCTGTGTGATGGACACCAGCGACAGCAAGATCACCTTCGACGCCAACGGCGTCTGCGATCACTGCAACGGTTTTGAAACCGACGTACGCCCGAATTGGCATCCGAATGATGCTGGCAAGGCAATGTTCCGCGCGCAGATTGAAGAGATCAAGAAATCTGGCAAGGGCAAGCCGTTTGACTCCATTATCGGCATGAGCGGAGGCCTCGACAGCTCCTACCTGCTGCACCTGGCCGTGACCGAATTCGGACTGCGCCCACTGGTGTTCCACGTCGACGGCGGCTGGAACACCGACCTTGCGGTGAACAATATCCAGATGCTGGTCGACAAGCTCGGCCTGGACCTGTACACCGAGGTAATCAACTGGGAAGAGATGAAGGACTTCCAGCTGTCGTTCTTCAAGGCCGGCGTGCCGCACCTCGATATTCCGCAGGACCATGCGTTCGTAGCGACCCTGTACCATTTCGCGAACAAGCACAACATCAAGTACATCATCAACGGTGGCAATTTCTCGACCGAGTGCGTGCGCAACCCGAAGGAATGGCTGTATTACGGAACAGACATGGCGCAACTGCGCGATATCCACGGGCAGTTCGGTACGCGGCCACTGAAAACCTATCCGTTCAGCAGCGTGCTGTTCCATAAGGTCTATCTGCGCCACATCCGGGGGGTGCAGGTCGTCAAGCCCCTGAACTACCTGCCGTACACGAAAGAGCATGCCATCAAGGTGCTGTCGGAGACGTACGACTGGCGTCCTTATCCCCAGAAGCACTTCGAATCGCGCTTTACCCGCTTCTTCGAGGCGTACTGGCTGCCGACCCGTTTCGGCTACGACACGCGCCGCGTCCAGTTCTCGAGCCTGATCCAGACGGGCCAGATGACGCGTGCCGAGGCACTGGCAAAGCTGGAGCAGCCTGCCTACGATCCGGCCACGATCGATGAGGATTTCGAATACATCGCGACCAAGCTCGGCATCACCGTCGAGGAGCTGCGCAGCTATCACACGATGCCGAAGAAGACCTACAAGGATTACAAGAACCAGGAATGGATGTTCGACCTGGGTGCGAAGGCGCTGAAGATGCTTGGCGTCGAGAGGTCGGTCAAGCGATGATCGCCATTATCAATTACGGCTCGGGTAATGTCGGCGCCATCGCCAATATCTACAAGCAGCTGAAGATCCCGCACGTCGTGACCGGCGACCTGGCCGAGCTGGCCGCGGCCGAACGCTACATCCTGCCAGGGGTTGGTGCCTTCGACGCGACGATGAGCTACCTGAACAAATCCGGCATGCTGGACATGCTCAACGAGCAGGTCCTGGTCAGGAAGAAGAAAGTCATGGGCATCTGCGTCGGCATGCAGATCCTCGGCGATTCGAGCGACGAGGGAGAACTGTCGGGGCTGGGCTGGATCCCGGGCCATATCCGCCGGATCGATGCCAGCACGCTCCCGGCCAACCCGAAGCTGCCGCACATGGGCTGGAACTCGGTGAAGCCGCGCGATGGTGCCCACCTGTTCGACGGTGTCGACAGCGAGCGCGGCTTTTACTTCCTGCACAGCTACTACTTCGACGCAGCCGCGGCAGACAACGTGGCCGCGACAGTGGAGTACGGAAATGAATTGACCTGTGCTGTCGCCCGCGACAACGTATTTGGAATGCAATTCCATCCTGAAAAAAGTCACGCGAATGGCGTACGCGTTTTCAGAAACTTTGCGGAGCTGTAACCGATGCTGCGATCCCGAATTATCCCGTGCCTCCTGATGCAGGACAGCGGCCTGGTGAAAACCCGCCAGTTCAAGGAACCAAAATACGTTGGCGATCCGCTCAATGCGGTAAAGATTTTCAATGAGAAGGAAGTCGATGAGCTGATGTTTATCGATATCGACGCTACCGCCCAGGGGCGCGGACCCAACCTCAAATTGCTGAAAAGCCTTGCGGTCGAGTCGCGCATGCCGCTGTGCTACGGCGGCGGCGTCGCCAGCGCCGCACTGGCGGCAGAGATCATCGCGCTTGGCTTCGAAAAGGTGTCGATCAGCGCGGCCGCGCTCGCCCGTCCTGAGCTCATCCAAGAGATTGCCCAGGCCGTCGGCTCGCAAAGCGTGGTGGTCACGCTCGACGTCCGCAAGAACAAGTTCCTGGGTGGATATACCGTCTATACGCACAACGGCCGCGAAAAGAGCAGGGTCAACCTGATCGAGTTCTGCCGCCAGGCCGAGGCGCTTGGCGCGGGCGAGATCGTCATCAACATGATTGACCGCGACGGCGAAATGTCGGGGTATGACCTCGACCTGGCCAAGAGCGTGCGCGCCGCCGTGACCATTCCGCTGACCATCCTTGGCGGCGCGGGCAACAGCGACCACATGCAGCAGCTGATCGACACGATCGGCCTTGCCGGCGCCGCCGCCGGCAGCATGTTCGTGTTCAAGGGCCCGTATCGCGCAGTCTTGATTAACTATGCGCGGCCGAGTCGCCTGCGCTGATTTTGGAATAAAAAGAATGAAGCAAATTTTGCAGGACATGGGCCAGGGCGCCACCTATATCGCTGAAGCGCCGGCACCGAGCGTTTCCCATGGCAGCGTGCTGATCGGCACCACGACCAGCCTGATTTCCGCCGGCACCGAACGGATGCTGGTCGGCTTCGGCAAGGCGTCGTACCTGGACAAGGCGCGCCAGCAGCCGGAAAAGGTCAAGATGGTGCTCGAGAAGGTGCGCACGGACGGCCTGATGACGACGATCGACGCGGTCAAGTCGAAGCTGGCCCAGCCGCTTCCGCTCGGCTATTGCAACGTCGGCGTCGTGATCGAGGCCGGCGCCGGTGCGGCCGGCTTCAAGCCGGGCGACCGTGTGGTCTCGAATGGTCCGCACGCAGATGTGGTCAAGGTGGCGAAGAACCTGGTGGCGCGCATTCCCGACGGCGTGGACGACGAGTCCGCCTCGTTCGTGGTGGTGGCCAGTATCGGCCTGCAGGGGATCAGGCTGGCCCAGCCGACCCTGGGCGAATGCTTCGTCGTTACCGGCGCCGGCCTGATCGGCCTGCTGACAGTGCAGCTGCTGCGTGCGCAGGGTTGCCGCGTACTGGCGATCGACTTCGATAACGCCAAGCTTGCCCTGGCGCGCCAGTTTGGCGCCGACACCTGCAATCCCGCCATCGGCGAAGACCCGATCGCAGCGGCAATGGCGTTTAGCCGCGGCCAGGGCGTCGACGGCGTGATCATCACCGCCTCGACCCAATCGAACGACCCCGTCACGCAAGGCGCGCGCATGTGCCGCAAGCGCGGCCGTATCATCCTCGTGGGCGTCAGCGGCCTGGAACTGAACCGCGCCGACTTCTACGAGAAAGAACTCAGCTTCCAGGTCAGCTGCTCTTATGGTCCGGGCCGCTACGACCCGTCGTACGAGGAAAAGGGCCAGGATTACCCGCTCGGTTTCGTACGCTGGACCGAGCAGCGCAACTTCGAAGCCGTGCTCGACATGCTTGCTAGCAAGCAGCTGGACGTGGCGCCGCTGATCACCCATCGTTTCGCGTTCGAAGACGCGGAGCAGGCGTATGCCAGCCTGACGGCCGACAAATCCGGCCTTGGCATCCTGCTGCAATACAAGTCCCCGCGGGCCGGGCGCATGGCGACCAGCGTGCCACTGAAGGCCGACGCCCGCTTCGAACCGCAGCGCCCGGTGCTCGGCTTCATCGGCGCCGGCAATTATGCGTCGCGCATGCTGATCCCGGCATTCAAGGCGGCCGGCGGCCAGTTCCACACGATCGTCACCGCCGGCGGCATCAATGGCGTCATCCACGGCGAGAAGGCCGGTTTCGCCGAAGCGTCGACCGACGTGACCGCCATGCTCGCGAACCGCGAGATCAACTCGGTGGCCATCGTGACGCGCCACGACACGCACGCGCGCTTCGTGGCCCAGGCGCTCCAGGCCGGCAAGCACGTCTTTGTCGAAAAGCCGCTGGCAATCGACCTCGACGGCCTGGCCGCGGTCGAGGCGGCCTACGGGTTGGCGCATGCCGGCGCCGGGGCCGGTCGTGGCGGGCCGCAGGTGATGGTCGGCTTCAACCGCCGTTTCGCACCGCAAGTGCAGAAAATGAAGGCGCTGCTCGCGCCGGTCAAGGAACCGAAGTCCTTCATCATGACGATGAACGCCGGCGCGATCCCGGCCACCCACTGGACCCAGGATGAGGCCAGCGGCGGCGGGCGCATCATCGGCGAGGCTTGCCACTTCATCGACCTGATGCGCTTCCTGGCGGGCAGCCCGATCGTCTCGATCCAGGCGCGCCGGATGGGCGCGTCGCCAGGCGTGGCGATCACCGAGGACAAGGCGGCGATCACGCTCGGCTTCGCCGACGGCTCATTCGGCACCATCATGTACCTGGCCAACGGCGCGGCCAGTTTCCCGAAAGAGCGGGTAGAGGTGTTCGCCGCCGGCCGCGTCCTGCAGCTGGACAACTTCCGCAAGCTCACCGGCTACGGCTGGCCGGGTTTCAGCAAGATGAACCTGTGGAAGCAGGACAAGGGCCAGGCCGGTTGCGCCGCAGCCTTCCTGAAGGCGGTCGAGAGCGGCGTGCCGGCGATCCCGTCGGCGGAGATATTCGAAGTCGCGCGCGTCACGATCGAGGCCGCAAGCATCCTGCGCCAGCAGCAAGACGCGTACTGATGTCCCTGCTGCTGACGAAGGCCCGCACTGCGCTGGCTCTGGGCATTCCCAACATCCTGCGTGCGACCGCGTACTCCGCGGGCGTGCGTACCGGGCTCAATCCGGTACGGCGTCTGCGCGGGGAAGGGCCCGCGGGGCCTTTCTTCGCGCCGTCGCGCCTGGCGCCGCCGGACGTGGCTCCGGTCAGCGGCTGGCAGGACAGCGGCATGCTGTTCAGCCGCTGGCCGTTCGCCATCTCGGACGCGCCGCCGGACTGGCTCGCCAATCCGCTGACGGGACAGCGCATGCCGGACCCGCATCGGCCCTGGTATCTGATCCCGGACTTCGACCCGGCGGTCGGCGACATTAAGCTGATGTGGGAACTGTCGCGCATGGACTGGGTGCTGGCCTTCGCGCAGCGTGCACGAAACGGCGACCAGGCTGCGCTGGCGCGGCTCAATACCTGGCTGGCCGACTGGTTCGCGAATAATCCCCCGTATGCCGGACCAAACTGGAAGTGCGGCCAGGAAGCGTCGATCCGGGTGATGCACTTGGCCGGCGCGGCGCTGGTGCTGGGCCAGGTGCGCGATGCCTGCCCGGGCCTGCGTAGCGCCTTGCAGCTGCACCTGCAGCGCATCGCGCCAACGGTGCAGTACGCGATGGCGCAGGACAACAACCACGGCACCTCGGAAGCGGCTGCGCTGTATATCGGTGGCAGCTGGCTGGCAGCGCTCGGCGTGGCTGGCGGGGCCGCATACGGCCGCATGGGCCGGCGCTGGCTGGAAAATCGCGCCGCGCGCCTGATCGGCACGGACGGCAGCTTTAGCCAGTATTCGGTGAACTACCATCGGGTCATGCTCGACACCTTCTGCCTGGTCGAAGTCTGGCGCCGCCAGCTCGCGCTGCCGGAGCTGTCGCCGCGCCTGCAAGCACGGGTGCTGGCGGCAGGCGAGTGGCTGCGCCACCTGACCAACGCCGCCACTGGCGACGCGCCAAACCTGGGTGCCAACGACGGCGCGCGCCTGCTGCAGCTGGCCGACACCGGCTACCGCGACCACCGTCCCAGCGTGCAGCTGGCGCTGGCGCTGTTCGGCAACCGCCGCGCCTATGCGCCAGAGGGCAGCTGGAACAATGCCCTGCGCTGGCTGGGCGTGGCCCTGCCAGGTTCGGTGGCGCCGATGCCGGGGCAGCAGGGCGGCGACGACGGCGGTTTCGCCGTACTGCGGCGCGGCGCGGCACTGACGCTGCTGCGCTACCCGCGATTCCGTTTCCGGCCCAGCCAGGCAGACGTCCTGCACCTCGACCTGTGGGTGGGTGCGCAGAATGTACTGCGCGACGCCGGGACCTACAGCTACAACACCGATCCCAAATGGCAGCAGTATTTCGGCGGCACCGCTGCCCACAACACCGTGCAGTTCGACGACCGCGACCAGATGCCGCGCCTGACCCGCTTCCTGCTCGGAGACTGGCTCAAGACACGCTGGAAGGGCAGGTTGCAGGAGAACGGCGACGGAGCGAGCTTCATGGCCGGCTACCGCGACGGGCAGGGTGCCAACCACAAGCGCGGCATCACCCTGTCTGAAAGCCGCTTGCGTGTCGACGACACGCTGGGTGGAAAGTTCGGGAAGGCGGTATTGCGCTGGCGCCTGGCGCCTGGCGCCTGGCAACTAACGGTCGCGGGCGCGACCGCAAGGCTGATCAACGCGCAGGCTGGGCAAGCGCTGACAGTGCAAGCAGGCATGCCTCTCAAGCGGTGCGAACTCGTCGAGGGCTGGGAGTCCCGACATTACTTGGAAAAAACAGCAGTACCGGTCCTCGAGCTCGAAGTGCACGAGGCAGGTACGCTGGCAACGGAGATTAGCTGGACATCATGAAGGTATTATATTTTCACCAACACTTTTCAACCCCGAAGGGTTCGTCCGGCATCCGTTCATACGAAATGGCGCGGCGCCTGATCGCGCGTGGCCACGACGTCACGATGGTATGTGGCAGCTACGGCGGCGGCGAAACCGGGCTCGCCCATGCTTTCGAAAATGGCCGCCGCCGTGGCATGGTCGACGGGATCGATATCATCGAATTCGACCTGGCCTATGCCAACGCCGACGGACTCGCTAAACGAGCACTGACCTTCCTAAAATTTGCCATACGCAGCGTCGCTCTCACCTTCCGTGAAAGCTACGACGTCGTTTTCGCCACTACGACGCCACTGACTGCGGGTATCCCGGGTATCTTCGCGCGCTGGCTGCGCGGCAAACCCTTTGTGTTTGAGGTGCGCGACCTGTGGCCGGAACTGCCGCGCGCGATGGGTGTCATTCGCAATCCCCTGATTCTCGGCGCGATGTCGATGCTTGAATGGGCAAGCTACCGCTCGGCCCACAACTGCATCGGCCTGTCGCCAGGGATTGTTGAAGGCATTGCGCACCGGGGCGTTGCCCGCGAGCGCATCGCAATGGTGCCCAACGGCTGCGACCTCGGTATCTTTACTGCCGAGGTCCAGCCCTGGCGCCCCGAGCAAATCAGGAGCACCGACCTGATGGCAGTGTTCGCGGGTACCCACGGCATGGCCAACGGCCTCGACGCCGTGCTGGACGCAGCGGCCGAGTTGAAGCGTCGCGGGCGCGACGACATCAAGGTATTGCTGATCGGGCAGGGCAAGCTCAAGCCGCGGCTGATGGCGCGTGCCCAGCGCGAGGGACTCGACAATGTCGTGTTCCACGACCCGGTCAACAAGGCCCGCCTCGCTGGCCTGATGGCGTCCACCGATGTCGGCCTGCAAATCCTGGCCAATGTGTCGGCCTTCTATTACGGCACCTCACCGAACAAATTCTTCGACTACATCGCGGCCGGCCTGCCTGTGCTGAACAACTATCCGGGCTGGTTGGCGGGAATGATCGATGAAAACCGGTGCGGATTTTCTGTACCGCCAGACGATCCTGGTGCGTTTGCCGATGCGCTCGAGCGCGCTGCCGACGACCGGGCCGCCCTGCGCCCGATGGGTGAGCGCGGGCGAGCACTCGCAGAACGGGAATTCAGCCGCGCACTGTTGGCCGACCGCTGGGTCGACACGCTGGAACAGACCGCGCGCCACCGCGCTTTGCAGCCGGCACAACCCTAACCATACACAGTTCGATGGCCCGACCGGACAAACGTCCGGCGTGACCTCGTGCAGCCCTACATTACACAAATTCCGGAATTGTCTTGAACTCAAAGAAACGCATCATGCTTGTTTTTGGCACGAGGCCAGAAGCAATCAAAATGGCACCACTGTACTACGCACTGAAGAACTGTCCCGATGAGTTCGAAACGCTGGTCTGTGTCACGGCACAGCACCGGCAAATGCTGGACCAGGTCCTCCAGGTATTCGGTATCACCCCGGACATTGACCTTAACCTGATGAAGGCGGGCCAGGATTTGTTCGACGTCACCGCCTCGGTGCTGACCGGCATGCGCGACGTACTGAAGGAGTACAAGCCCGCCGCCTTGCTCGTGCATGGCGATACCACCACCACCCTGGCCTCGGCCATGGCGGGCTTCTATGGTGGCGTGCCGGTCGGACACGTCGAGGCGGGCTTGCGCACGCATGACCTGCATGCGCCGTTCCCGGAAGAGCTCAATCGCCAGGTAGCCAGCAAGGTCACGCGCTGGCATTTCGCCCCGACAGCCTTCAGCAAGCAAAACCTGCTCAATGAACGGGTGCCGGAGGCACACATCGAAGTCACCGGCAACACGGTCATCGACGCATTGCTGTGGGTATTGGACCGGATCGATACGGACGAAGAACGCAAAGCCGCGCTGACGCAATTCCTAGGGGCACGTCTTCCCTTCGATTGGCAGAACCGGCGCTTCATCCTGATCACCGGGCATCGACGCGAAAATTTCGGCAACGGCTTCCTGCAGATCTGCGAAGGGCTGAAGGAGTTGGCGTACCGCTATCCAGCCATGCATTTCGTTTATCCGGTGCACCTGAATCCGAACGTGCAGGAGCCGGTAAACCGGCTGCTGGCCGGACTGCCGAACATCCATCTGGTCGAGCCGCTCGACTACGAGCCTTTTGTCTTCTTGCTCAAGCATGCGCACATCGTGCTGACTGACAGCGGCGGAATCCAGGAAGAGGCACCGAGCCTTGGCAAGCCGGTACTCGTCATGCGTGACGTCACCGAGCGGCCGGAAGCGGTACAGGCCGGAACCGTCCGCCTGGTCGGAGCCGACCGCGACCGGATCGTGAGCAATGTTGCTGAACTACTCGACAATCCTGACAGCTACAAGTCCATGGCACGCGCGCATAACCCGTACGGCGACGGCAAGGCTTGCGAGCGCATTATTAATGTATTGAGGAACATTTGAAATGAACAAGAAAACCATTTGCGTGATCGGCCTTGGGTATATCGGCCTGCCGACCGCAGCGCTGCTCGCCAGTAACGGATACAGCGTCGTCGGCGTCGACCTGAACGCGTATGCCGTCGACACCATCAACCAGGGTCGAATCCATATCGTCGAGCCCGACCTGGATGCCTTCGTGCGTTCGGCCGTTACAGCCGGGCGCCTGAAGGCGTTCACCACGCCGCAAGCTGCCGACATCTACATGGTTTGCGTACCGACACCGTTCCACGAAGGTGAAGGCATTCCTCAGCCAAACATCGACTATGTGCTCGCTGCCACGCGCAGCATTGCTGGCTTCATCAAACCAGGCGACCTGGTGATCCTCGAATCGACCTCGCCGGTCGGAACGACAGCCGCCATGGCGGAGGTACTGCAGGAAGCCGGGGTCGACGTTGGCCAGGTCAATATGGCCTACTGCCCGGAGCGTGTACTGCCTGGGAAGATCATGACCGAACTGGTTGAGAACGACCGCGTCGTCGGCGGCCTGACGCCTGAGGCTACGAAAGTGGTCGGGGAGTTCTATCGCACGTTCGTGCACGGTGCCGTCCTGGAAACCGAAGCAAAGACCGCCGAGATGTGCAAGCTGACCGAGAACAGTTTCCGCGACGTGAACATTGCTTTTGCCAATGAACTGTCGATGATTTGCGCTAAGGAAGGCATCGACGTCTGGGACCTCATCCAACTGGCGAACCGCCATCCTCGCGTGAGTATCCTGCAGCCTGGTGCCGGCGTTGGTGGCCATTGCATCGCAGTCGACCCCTGGTTCATTGTCGCCCGCGATCCGGAAAACGCGAAACTGATCCGGACCGCACGCGAAGTCAACAACCACAAGACTGCGTGGGCCATCGACCAGATCAAGATCGCAGCCGCCGATTCGACTGCCAGGACCGGGCGTAAAGCAAAGATCGCCTGCCTCGGCCTCGCATTCAAACCCGATATCGATGACCTGCGCGAATCGCCGGCGGTGCACATAGCGCAATCGCTGCAGGGACAAGGCTACGAGATTATTGCAGTCGAGCCGAATATCGAAGAACACACCTCATTCAAGCTCGTGGAATTGAGTGATGCACTGCGCACTGCCGATGTGGTCGTGGTGCTGGTAAAACATCGACAATTCCTCGATCTTCAGGTCAAGCGAAAACTGGCCGAGTTGACTGTACTGGATTTTTGCGGCGTGACGGCCTGAGTTCAGCAGTGCCGCCGGCAGCTGCAGGGTGATTCCAACTGCTGCCGGGTATTCGTGTTGTTGTCTTGCAACAAAAGAGTCTGCTGCGATGTTTTCCGCTGCCCTTGGGGCGATTTAACATTTCCTTGCCGCGCTGGATATTGGCCCAAGTTGCATACGGCCTGTCATTCGGCATGGACGAATTGATCGGCCCGAATTTGCGGAAATACGATTATTTTTGTTCATCTTTGCCGCAATTCTCACTAAAACTTGCAGTTGAGGTCGCTATAGAGGGGGTGTTAAAATCACCGGCTTTCCGCTCTGCGGTAACAGGAGCGTTCGATGAAACGACTTTTCGATATTGTGGTTGCAACGCTGGCGCTCCTTGTTTTGGCGCTGCCTTTGTTAATCCTTTTTCTGGTTGTACGTAAAAAGCTCGGTAGCCCTGTGCTGTTTCGCCAGGTCCGCCCGGGATTGGGTGGGAAACCATTCGAAATGGTCAAGTTCCGAACCATGTCGGATGCGCGTGGATATGACGGCGAGCTGTTGCCGGACGCCGACCGGCTTTTGCCACTAGGGCGTTGGATGCGCGCTACCAGCCTGGACGAACTTCCTGAACTCTGGAACGTGCTCAAGGGCGATATGAGCCTGGTCGGGCCCCGTCCGCTCTTGATGGAATACCTGCCTCTTTATTCCGCGCTTGAGGCGCGGCGCCATGAGGCCCGTCCCGGGATCACGGGCTGGGCCCAGGTTAATGGGCGCAATGCAATCAGCTGGTCCGATAAATTTAGTTTCGACGTATGGTACGTGGACAACCGTTCGCTTCGGCTCGATATCCGAATCCTGTGGATGACCGTGAAAAAAGTCCTTGTGCGCGACGGCATTAGCGCCGCAGGCGAAGCCACCATGTCGAAATTTACCGGCGAGCATTCGTAAGTTGTCATGATGAGCGAACCAGGCACCATATTAGCCCTGCTCGGTGCGAGCGGCCATGGAAAAGTCGTCGCCGATGCCGCGCTGTGCTCCGGATGGCGCGAAGTAGTCTTTTTTGATGACGCGTGGCCCGCAGTCGTGATGAACGGACCGTGGCCGGTCGCCGGAAACACAGCTGCGTTACTTGCGTGCCTACGGGAGTTTGACGGTGTCGCCGTTTCGATCGGCAATGCTGCGGTTCGGTGCCTGAAACAGTCCGAACTGGCGGACGCCGGCGCCAAGCTCGCGACGATCATTCACCCACGCGCTTGCGTCAGTCAATTCGCCCGAATTTGCGAAGGTTCAGTTGTGATGGCGGGCGCAGTGGTGAATGCCGATGCCAGTATCGGGAAAGCCTGCATTATTAATACTGGAGCCACTGTGGATCACGATTGCAGGCTGGCCGACGGCGCCCACATCAGTCCCGGCGCGCACTTGGCCGGGAACGTCACGGTGGGCGTCAATAGCTGGGTGGGTATTGGTGCAACTGTACGGCAAGGAATCTGTATTGGCGACGGCGCGATGGTCGGGGCGGGTGCAGTGGTCGTGAAACCCGTCGCGGATCGCGCGACCGTGGTCGGTAACCCCGCGGCTCCACTTGCAAAAAAATAATCGGCGCTACAGTCCCGTTTTTTTAATATACATTCAAAGATTCATTCGATGCTTAATACTACATTTTCTCCCTGGCCGAGCTTTACCGTTGAAGAAGGTGATGCTGTTCAACGAGTGCTAATGTCCAATAAAGTGAATTATTGGACCGGGACGGAGTGCCGCGAGTTCGAGAAAGAATTTGCAGCATGGTGCGGTACACAATACGCTGTCGCGTTGAGCAACGGCACCCTGGCATTGGATGTAGCGCTTAAAGCCTTGAACATTGGTCCCGGGGACGAGGTCGTGGTTACTCCACGCACTTTCATTGCAAGCGTTTCATGCGTCGTCAACGCCGGCGCGACGCCTGTCTTCGCCGACGTTGAAACCGATAGTGGAAATATCTCCGCTTCGACCATCGAAAAAGTGCTGACCCCTCGCACAAAAGCGGTCATTTGCGTCCATTTGGCGGGATGGGCTTGCGATATGGATCCAATCATGGCGCTGGCCGGCCAGCACGGCTTCAAGGTGATCGAGGACTGCGCACAAGCGCACGGCGCTAAATACAAAGGCAAGATGGTCGGCTCGATTGGCCATATCGGCGCTTGGAGCTTTTGCCAAGACAAGATCATGACGACCGGCGGCGAAGGCGGGATGGTTACATGCAATGACGAAACCTTGTGGCGGACAATGTGGTCGTTCAAGGACCATGGCAAGAGTTTTGCCGCGGTATATGAGCGCGCGCACGCCCCTGGCTTCCGGTGGCTGCATGAAAGCTTTGGCACCAACTGGCGAATGCTCGAGATGCAAGCAGTGCTGGGCCGTATCCAGCTTCGCCGCATGCCCGAATGGACCGCTGCACGCAAAGCGAATGCTGAAGCAATCCTGAATGTGTGCCGTAGCCACTCGGCAGTACGCGTGCCTGCGATACCCCCTGGCAATACACATGCACATTACAAATGTTACGTATATGTCAAGCCGGAGATGCTTGCCGAAGGCTGGAGCCGGGACCGCATCATCGAAGAAATCGTGGGGCATGGCGTTCCTTGTTTCCAAGGGTCCTGCTCTGAGGTGTATCAGGAGGCAGCATTCGACGACACGGGCTGGCGGCCGGCAGTGCCGATGGCGGGGGCGCGCCTGCTTGGCGAGACCAGCCTGATGTTCCTGGTACACCCGACCTTGACCGGAGCCGAGATCGACAGGACCTGCACGGTGGTCGACCGCGTCCTGGCGATGGCCGCCCGTCGATAATGTTACTTGACGCCATGCGTCGTACCACTGCGATGCCCACCGAGCTATCGTCATTTGGCGAAGCGCGGCGGCACGAAGTCTTTGCTTCCTATGAAGCATTGCAGGCCCACTGGGCCGGAGGATGTAATGATAAATAAAGTAGCGGACCATTTGCTCGCGTTGCCGCGCCCTGCAAAGCGCCTTCTCGCGCTAGCCGTGGACACCGTTATTTGCGCGATGTGTGTCTGGCTGGCCTTTGGTTTGCGCCTCGAGAGCTGGGGACTGGTCGATGAGGCCAGGTTGACGGCCGTCGGCGTCGCCGTCGGCGTAGCGTTGCCGCTGTTCGTCGTCAGCGGGTTCTACCGCGCCATTTTCCGCTACTCCGGCCAGGCGGCTCTTATCGCGCTGGTCAAGGCATGCGTCGCTTTTGGCATCGTGTATTTCGTGTTGTTTTCCTTGATCGCCGTAGACGGGGTTCCGCGTAGCCTCGGCGTTAATGTTCCGGTGCTGCTGTTCGTGATGGTGGGAGCAAGTCGGCTGCTGGCGCGTTATTGGCTCGGCGGCATGTATGTCGGCATCCTTAGACGCAAGAGCCTGCCACAGGTCGTGATTTACGGCGCCGGCACGGCTGGCCGGCAACTCGCCAGTGCCCTGGCCAACAGCCGCGAGATGGTCTTGCGCGCTTTCGTTGACGACTCGCCCAAGCTGCACGGTGCATCGATGAATGGCCTGCTGATCTATGCGCCCTCGCGCCTGTCCGAACTGGTACACGAACGCGGCATAACCGACCTGCTGCTGGCGATGCCTGCGGTCGATCGCGCCCGGCGTTCTGAAGTGGTGCGCTCGATCCAGGCGCTCAAGCTGCCATTGCACGTCCGGACCCTCCCTGACCTGATCGAAATGGCGCAGGGCAAAGTTCATATGCAGGACCTGCACGAGCTCGATATCGAGGACCTACTCGGGCGCGACCCGGTCGCGCCAAACGCCGATCTCCTACACCAGAACATTCGCGGAAAAGTCGTGCTGGTCACCGGCGCAGGCGGTTCCATCGGAAGCGAACTGTGCCGCCAAATCGTCCGGCTGGCACCACATACGCTGCTGCTGGTCGAGGTATCGGAATACGCCCTGTACAGCATCCACCACGAGTTGCAGCGCAAGCTGGGCAATACAGGGCTTCGTATCCTCCCATTGATGGCGTCCGTGCGCGATGAGGCACGGATGCGCGAAATCATGCGCACATGGCGGCCGGACACGGTCTATCATGCAGCCGCGTACAAACATGTGCCACTGGTCGAACATAATCCGGCAGAAGGCGTGCGCAACAATGTGTTGGGTACCTGGGTGACAGCACGGGTGGCCGCCGAATGCCTGGTGAACGACTTCGTACTGATCAGTACCGACAAAGCGGTCCGCCCCACCAACATCATGGGTGCAAGCAAACGCCTGGCCGAAATGGTATTGCAGGGCCTTGCTCAAGGAGGAGGGCGCACGCGTTTCTCGATGGTACGTTTTGGTAACGTACTCGGCTCAAGTGGATCGGTGGTCCCGCTGTTCCGCCAGCAGATCCGTGATGGCGGCCCAATTACCTTGACGCATGCCGACATCACGCGCTACTTCATGACGATCCCGGAAGCGGCGCAGCTGGTCATCCAGGCGGGCGCCATGGCCACGGGCGGTGACGTCTTCGTGCTGGACATGGGCGCGCCTGTACGCATCATCGATCTCGCTCGCCGCATGGTGGAGTTGTCGGGACTGTCTGTGCGAGACGAACATAATCCGGACGGCGACATCGCAGTCGACATCACTGGCCTGCGTCCGGGAGAAAAGCTTTATGAGGAATTACTGATCGGGGACGATCCATCACCAACGCAGCACCCGCGGATCATGAAAGCCCACGACCATGCAATGCGGTGGGACCATTTACAGGAACGGCTGGCGGCACTCGAGGTGGCGCTCAGCCTGAACAATGTCGACCTGATCCGCCAGATACTCGCAGCGCTGGTCTCGGGTTATCGTCCCGCCGACGAAATCGTCGACTGGGTTCACCTCAAACAACTCAGCGATCTGGTCGCGGACGAAAACCGTGCCAATACGGCGGCTGCTGCGACGGCCTAGGACGCGCGCATCAGGGACGGCCAGTTACGCCGGCGTTCAGGAGTAACCGTCGTCCTAGCAACCGACCTGAATTGCAAACCGACTTCTGCATGGTCGCATACGGCGAGGAGGTCTTCTGCCCATTGCGGGAACGTCGGCTCGCCGCCAGCGACCAGTGCGGACTGATATTCCTCGATCGCGTCCCGGGCCATCGTGCGCAGCCGTTCAATCTGAATCATGAGAGTCTCGCCTGGTAAATAAAGTGGAAAAAATGCCTGAATTACTGCTGTCGAGGCCCAAACCCCAGGGCTTCATACGCACTGTGGCTGAGTGTAGCACGCATTATATTTTCTACACGACACGGTTCGCCGGAGCTGCTTCGCGCATGTTAACAGTCGCGTACGACCACAGACGCAGGCCCGGTGCGCCCGATCGTCAGCCCTCGCTCCTCTGTTAAAATTTGCCTAGGGGAACTTTTAAAGTGTATGGACGATGTTGCTTGTACCTTTGAAGAATATCAACTCGCTTCGTATTTGTAGTCTTTGAGAATCATTTTGCTAAAAATCTGTCCTCCCCAGAAAATCCTTCATGTCGGCTGCCTGCTGCTCTCCTGCGGGAATGTATTAGCCGCGACTCCAGGCGTGCAAGGCCAGTCCGGTTATATCAACATGCCAAGTGCCGTCGTCGAAAAGGATGGCACGTTCAGCATGGGCTACTCCTATGACCAGCCTTACAGTTCGCTATGGGTGTCCACGACTGCCTTGCCGTTCCTCCAACTGACGGGGCGGTACGTTGGCATCACCGGCGTTCAAGGTTTTGAAGGCGCGGCCAACGGCTATGGCAGCGAGTATGGCCGCAACAAGGACAAGGTGGTCGACGCCAAGCTGCAGCTGCTGCCCGAAGGCCACTGGATGCCGGCCCTCGCCGTTGGCGCTACCGACTTGCTTGGTACGCAGCTCTTCAAAGGGCGCTACATCGTGGCGACCAAGACGTTCGGGCCGGCGCGAAATATCGAGGTGAGCGTCGGGAGCGGCTCACCGCGACCGGACGGCCTGTTCGCCGGCGCGCGTTGGTCGTCGCTTGGCGTACCTGGGTTGTCCTTGGTGGCGGAATACGATGCGAACGACTACAAGAACGATTACCGGGCCGATCGAACGGCGGCAGGCGAGCGCTCCGCCGGGCCCGTTTTAGGGCTGGAATACCGCTGGGGCTGGCTCGGCGCGCAAATCGCGCGCCACCGTGATCACTTCAGCGCGAATGCCTACGTCAGCATCCCGTTCTCGGAACGCGAATTCCTGCCGAAACTGCTGGAGCCGGCTCCCTTCCAGCCCAAGAATGCGCCGGCCCGCGTCAGCGCCGCCGAATGGCAGAAAGACACGCGCCATGGGGCGCAACTGGTACAGGCACTGGCCAAGCAGAACTTCAGGAATATCCGCGTCGAACTCGACAGCGGCACGCTCAGGCTGACGCTGACCAATAATCGTATTTCCAACCTGGGCCGTGCGGTAGGGCGCGCCACGCGCACTGCACTGGCGTTCGCACCGCGGGGCACGCGTTCGATCCACGTTACCTATACCCGGCTCGAGCAACCGGTCGTTACTTACGAATTCTTCGACCTGCAGCGTCTGACCGATTATCTGACGGGCCTCGTCAGCCGCGAAGCCTTCCTGCACACCGTGCTGGTACGCTACTCGACGCCGGCCGACAAGGTGGCGGACGACCAGGCAGGCCTGGTTGCGGCGATGCGCGAAGACGGCAGCGCGCTCGGCGTGCGCGTCAATCACGAAGGCGAAATGGTCCAGCTGAGGTCGGAGGACCGGGAGGCGAACAAGTTCAAGGTCGCGCCGCGGGCCTCGTTCTTCTTCAATGACCCGAGCGGCGCGCTGCGCTACGAGCTGGCGGCAGTGTCCAACTACGACAAACGCCTCGGCGAAGGCCTGTACTTCAACAGTTCATTCAAGCTCAGCCTGCTCGAGAACATTTCGGGGGTAACCCAGGCGTCGAACAGCGAACTGCCGCACGTCCGGAGCGACATTGCGGAATACAAGCGGGGCAGCCGCTTCAAGATCAACCGCGCCCTGTTGAACAAATACATGACCCTCGACGAGCGCCTTTACGCACGCGTCTCCGGCGGGCTGTACGAAGAGATGTATCGCGGTGTGGGCGGCCAGGTCTTGTATCTGCCGAAAGACACCCGCTGGGCGGCCGACCTGACCGTCGACGCCCTCGAGCAGCGCGGCTTCAAAGGCCTGTTCGACAAGCGCGATTACCGCACTGTCACCGCGCTCGGCGCCATGCATTACCGGCTGCCCTACGACATTACGGTAACGGCGAGAGCCGGACGTTTTCTTGCGAAGGATGAAGGGGTGCGCCTGGAGTTCAAGCGCCGCCTGCGTTCCGGTGTTGAAATCGGCGCCTGGTACACCAAGACGAATGGCAACGATATTACGAGTCCGGGCACGCCGAGCGATCCCTACAACGACAAGGGCATCTTCCTGTCGGTTCCGCTGAACATCATGCTGCTGTCCGATACCCAGTCCACGGCCGGTTTCGCCATTTCGCCCTGGACGCGCGACGTCGGCCAGATGGTTGCCAGCCCGGGAGACCTGTACGAGATCATGGAAGATGTGCGCCGCGACCTGGTGACTGTCGACGGCCTTGGTAATTTCGCGGAACGCAAGGACGAGCAGAATCACCCGGGCGTCAATCCGGCGCTGCGCACGATGCCGAGCCCATGGCCCGAATTCCGCTGGCGCGTGGAGCAATCGGTATCCACCTCGCCGACCTTGCCGCAATGGGCAAAAGGGACGATGCTGGCGGGCGGCGCCGTGCTGGCGGGTGCGGCGCTCGATAAACCGGTCGACCGGTTTGTCAGCAAGCACCAGGGCACGCGTGCCATGGATGCCTGGGGCGATGTCGGCACGGCCATGCCGGCCGTACTCGCCGGTGCCGCCGCCGGCGCGGTCGCCTTTGGCGATTCGCGCATGCAAAACATCGGCCTCATTTCGCTGCAATCGATCGGCGCCTCGGCCGGCATGTCGATGCTGACCAAGCGTATTGTGGGGCGGACGCGTCCAGGCGAAGCGCAGGGCGCCTGCGGCTGCACGTTCAGCCGTTCGGACAAGCGCTCGGATACTTCCTTCCCATCGAATCACGCGGCAGTGGCATTCGCCGCCGTTACGCCATTTGCCCAGGAATATGATGCGCCGTGGCTGTATGGATTGGCAGCCGTCGGTTCGCTCGGGCGAGTCGCGGATCGGAAACATTGGGTATCCGATGTCGTGGCAGGGGGTGTTGTCGGGTATGCGATCGGCAGCTGGTTGTGGCAAGCGCAGCGCGATAATTCGCGATCGCAGTTTGCGGTAATGCCCGGTGCAAAATCCTTGAGCGCCAGCTGGAACACCGCTTACTGATCAGGGGACGCAAGGCAGATAAAAGAATGGCCGCTTTCGCGGCCATTCTTTATCCATCCACATCCCGGGGCATAAAGCCCGTCTGGATTAGTGGTGGGTAGGCGTTGCGTGGCTTGGGGTCGAGTCGTCGTCGTTGCTGGCAACGACGGCAACGGTTGCTGCGACAGCAACGCCGACAGCAACCAGGGCGCCGGTCGACAGGCCGGTGGCAGCCGACAGGCTAGCCATAGGACCGGTTGCAGCTGGAGCGGCTGCTGCCGGTGCAGGGGTCGCCGGTGCGGCTGGGGTTTCGGTGGTTTGTGCAAATGCTTGGGCCGAGACCAGGCTCAGGGCTGCGCTCAGGGCGAGGAGCTTCTTCATGTGATAGTCCTTATTTACGATTAACAGAGAGTCTGTTGGGTGCAATGATTGCTCCATAATTATAACAACTAAAACTTGTTGCTTTTGGAAAAAAGAAACCTTCGTTGTTTCTAACCCATAACTATCGGTACGGCGGTAGTGGATATGGCCGACAATAAACGAGGTGTCGTCCCGTCCTTAGGCCTTGCCTTGCTTAACTAGGTGACCTTTAGCTAGTCAAATAACCTGAAGAAACCTATTTAAACGTACGGAAATGAATCAGTAGAAGAGCTGCAAATAAAGTGTAACGGGGTGTAAAAGTGGGTAGGAAAAACGTCTCGGAAATACGTCAAAAGTTGTAATAAAGTGTCTGGAAAGGTTATGAAAAAGTCTAGCGACGCTAGTCGCGACATTCCGCGAAGCCTGGGATTTTTGTTAAATTTCCTTTAAGATCAGGCAGTTGCGTCGCGCAGGCGGCGGCGGATGCGTACTCGGGACGCCTCCACGCACGGCTCGGACCGCTACTGCTTTCTCATGAGAAATGCGATAGAATTCGGCGCTTATAGAAGTGTCATTACGGATCTTGTGGAAACCCAATACATTGCCTTCGAAATTGGCTTGACGGTATCGCTGGTGTGTTCCCTGCTGCTCGTGGCGACAACACGCTGGCATGGCAGGTTCACCCTGGACGCAACGCGTGGCATTCAGAAATTCCACAGCGTCCCCACCCCCCGTATCGGCGGGTTGGCCATCATGCTCGGATTGATCTTTGCCTGCGCCGTCTCGAGCCCGTCGCAGCAAGCCCTGCTCGCGCCCCTCCTGGCCGCGGCGGCCCCGGCGTTCCTGTTCGGTATTGCGGAAGACATGACGCGGCGCGTGTCGATCGGTGCGCGCCTGGTCGCGACCATGGCCAGCGGCGCGGCCTGCTGGGTGCTTACCGGCGCGAGCATCGTCGCCACCGGCATTCCTTTCCTCGACGCGGCGCTGGCCTGGCTGCCGCTGTCGGTCCTGTTCACGGCGTTTGCCGTGGGCGGTCTCGCCAATGCCGTCAACATCATCGACGGCTTCAATGGCCTGGCGAGCGGCACCGTCATCATCGGCCTGGCTGCGCTCGGCGTCATCGCCCTCGAGTGCGGCGACGTCGAACTGGCCCAGCTCTGCTTTACCGTGTGCGCAGTCACGGCCGGCTTTTTCCTGGTGAACTTCCCGTTCGGAAAATTGTTTCTCGGCGACGGTGGCGCCTACCTGCTCGGCTTCCTGCTGGCGTGGCTGGCGGTGATGCTCGTCCACCGCAATCCGGACGTGTCGCCGTGGGCGCCGCTGCTGGCCTGCGCCTATCCGGTCTTCGAGACCGTGTTCACGATCGTGCGCCGCCTGTGGTGCCGCCGGCATCCAGGCCGGCCCGACAGCTGCCACCTGCACAGCCTAGTGAAAATTGCGATCGCCGGCCGCTATTTCCGCAAGTTCAGTGCGCCGATGCGCAATGCCCTGGTCTCGCCGTTCTCGTGGATCCTGGCCGCAGTGCCGGCGCTGCTGGCGGTGAGTGCACCGCGCGATTCAGGCGCGTTGACGCAGGCGACGCTCGCCAGCTTCGCTCTTTACCTGGCCTTCTACTGGTACGTGGCGTCCGCTTCACGTGCCCGCCGTCGCCGCGCGACGCGGCCCCCGGCACGCAACGTCAGCCTGGACAATAGCGACGCAGAAACCGCCTCGTTGCGGGCTTGACCCCTCCGCGGCGCCGCTTGCCTGCCTGGCGAACCGGCCCACACCCCCGCTTTTTTCCCGTTCCCGTGCCGTTCGGCCCGAATTGACGGGGCTTTCCCTCCTTGTTTTGCTTATAGCCGTACGGCAATAGCAGCGATAATTCGATCTTGTGCGAATTGACGTAAACAACGGAGCGGGACATGGCGGAAGACAGCGGCGCGGAAAAGACAGAAGACGCGTCTCCCAGAAGACTGGAGAAAGCACGCGAGGACGGCGACGTTCCCCGTTCGCGCGAGCTCGCCACCTTCGCTGTCCTGATCACGGCCGGCGCCGGCCTGTGGATGACCGGCGGCAGCCTTGTCGGCCGCCTGTCCGCCGCGCTCGAGTCGGGCCTCTCCCTGGACCGCGAGCAAATCTACAATCCGAATGTCCTGCTCGAGCGCATCGCCAACGACGTCGGCGGCGTGATGCTGGCCTGCCTGCCGCTGGCGTTCGCCATCATGCTCGTCGCGCTGGCTGCGCCCCTGCTGATCGGCGGCTTCAACTTCAGCTCGAAAGCCTTCATGCCGAACTTCATGAAGCTCAATCCGATCAGTGGCCTCGGCAATATGTTCTCCGCCAACGCCATGGTCGAATTCCTGAAAGCCATCGCCAAGACCCTGCTGGTGGGCAGCGTCGCCTGGGTCGTCCTGATGAGCCAGAAGGAAGCGGTGCTGGGCCTGGCCGTCGAGCCGCTTGGCGCCGGCACCGGCCACGTGGCCGACCTGATGGCGCGCGCTTTCCTGTTCATCGTCGGTTCGCTCGGCCTGATCGCCCTGATCGACGCCCCCTACCAGGTCTGGCATTACAACAACAAGCTCAAGATGACGCGCCAGGAAATGATCCAGGAGTCGAAGGAGTCTGACGGCAATCCGCAGATCAAGGCCAAGATTCGCCAGATGCAGCGGCAAATGGCGCGCAACCGCATGATGCAGAATGTGCCCACTGCCGACGTCGTGGTGACCAACCCGACCCACTACGCCGTCGCCCTGAAGTACAGCGACGGCCAGCAGGGCGCGCCGCGCGTCGTCGCCAAGGGCGCCGACGAGGTTGCCGCCAAGATCCGCGAACTGGCGAAGGAACACAAGGTCGCGCTGCTGGAAGCGCCGGCCCTGGCCCGTGCGCTGTACAAGCACACCGAGATCGACGACGAAATCCCCGAAAAGCTGTACTCGGCGGTGGCCGAAGTGCTGGCCTATGTGTTCCAGCTGCGCAATTACAGCAAGGCCGGCGGCCAGTACCCGGACCGCCCGACCAAACTGCCGGTGCCGCCGGAGATGGACCCGCTGAACCCGGCCTCACAGGCCAACCCTGATACGAATAACGGAGCACATTGATGAACAGTTTGAGATTGCCGGCCTGGTTGAACGGCATGGGCGCGAAGGGCAGCGCCCTGGCCGCGCCGGTCCTGATCATCCTGCTGCTGGCGATGATGATCCTGCCGCTGCCGGCCTTCGTCCTCGACCTGTTCTTCAGTTTTAATATCGCGCTGTCGGTAATCATCCTGCTCACCGCCTTGTACACGGTGCGCCCGCTCGACTTCATGGCCTTCCCGGCGATCCTGCTGGTGTCGACCATGCTGCGCCTGGCGCTGAATGTGGCTTCTACCCGCATCGTGCTGACCGAAGGCCACACCGGCGGCGCGGCGGCCGGCAAGGTCATCGAGGCCTTCGGCCACTTCCTGATCGGCGGTAACTATACGGTCGGTATCGTCGTGTTCGTCATTCTTACGATCATCAACTTCACCGTCGTCACCAAGGGCGCGGGCCGTATCGCCGAAGTCGGCGCGCGCTTCGCCCTGGACGCAATGCCGGGCAAGCAGATGGCGATCGATGCCGACCTGAACGCCGGCATGATCACCGAGCCGGAAGCGCGCAAGCGCCGCACGGAGGTGGCGCAGGAAGCCGAATTCTATGGCGCCATGGACGGTGCCTCGAAATACGTCAAGGGCGACGCGGTGGCCGGCATCATGGTCACCCTGATCAACGTCATCGGCGGCCTGATCGTTGGCGTGGTGCAGCACGACATGTCGGTCGGCGACGCGGCGAAAACCTACACGCTGCTGGCCATCGGCGACGGCCTGGTGGCGCAGATTCCATCGCTGATCATCTCGATCGCGGCCGGTATGGTGGTCTCGCGCGTGGCCAACGACCAGGACATCGGCGGCCAGATGATGGGCCAGCTGTTCGCCAAGCCGGAAGTGCTGTACATCACCGGCGGCATCATCGCCGGCATGGGCCTGATCCCGGGCATGCCGAACCTGGTGTTCCTGCTGCTGGGCGCCGTGCTTGGGGGCAGCGGCTACCTGCTGGCCAAGCGGGCCAGGGCGGCGCCGCAGAGGGAGGCCGAAGCCGCTGCCGAAGAAGCGGCGGGCAGCGCCGGGCGCAGCGGCACCACCGAGGCCGAAGAAGCGACCTGGCAGGACATCATGCCGGTCGACACGCTCGGCCTGGAAGTGGGCTACCGCCTGATCCCGCTGGTCGACAAGGCGCAGGGCGGCGAGCTGCTCAAGCGCATCAAGGGCATCCGCAAGAAGTTCGCGCAGGAAGTCGGCTTCCTGGCCCCGCCGGTGCACATCCGCGACAACCTGGAACTGAAACCGTCGGCCTACCGCATCACGCTCAAGGGCGTGGAAGTGGGCAGCGGCGAGGCGATCAACGGTCAGTTCCTGGCGATCAACCCGGGCATGGCCAGCGGCACGCTGCCGGGCCAGGCGACGACCGACCCGGCGTTCGGCTTGCCGGCCGTCTGGATCGATGCCGGTCTGCGCGACGAGGCGCAGAACCTGGGCTATACCGTGGTGGACGCCGGCACCGTGGTGGCGACCCACCTGAACCACCTGATCACGATGCACGCCTCGGAACTGCTGGGCCGCATGGAAGTCCAGGCATTGCTGGACCATCTGGGCAAGGACACGCCGAAGCTGGTGGAAGACCTGGTGCCGAAGGTAGTATCGCTGGCGACGCTGCAGAAAGTGCTGCAGAACCTGTTGCTGGAAGGCGTGCACATCCGCGACATGCGCACCATCATCGAGACCCTGTCTGAGCATTCGAACGGCACCCAGGATCCGGGCGATTTGACCGCCCTGGTACGGATTGCACTTGGGAGGGCCATCGTCCAGCAGCTGTTCCCGGGCACCAACGAACTGAGCGTGATGACGCTGGATAACCGCCTCGAGCGGTTGCTGATGCAGGCGCTGGGCGCCGGCGGCGATGGTACCGGCATCGAGCCGGGCCTGGCCGACACCATCGCCCAGCAGGCGCACAACGCGGCGCAGCAGCAGGAGGCGATGGGGCATACGCCGGTGCTGCTGGTGCCGGGTCCGCTGCGCGTGCTGCTGTCGCGCTTCCTGCGGCGCGCGCTGCCGCAGTTGAAGGTGCTGTCGCATTCGGAAATCCCGGAGACGAAGACGATTCGGGTGACGAGCCTGGTGGGGGCAGGGTAATCGACGGCAGGGCGCCCTGGCGCATTGCCACTCCCATTGCAGTCCCGGCCGGCCACGTATAATCCGCGTATCGCTTGCAGAGCGACCGGGCGATCGTGAGGAGTGGCAGATGATTTTGGTAACGGGCGGGGCAGGATTCATCGGTGCGAACTTCGTGCTTGACTGGCTCGCGCAGTCGGCCGAACCGGTGGTGAACCTCGACAAGCTGACCTATGCGGGCAACCTCGACAACCTGGCCGGATTGCAGGGCAGGCCCGAACACTGTTTTGTCCGCGGCGATATCGGCGACCGTGCACTGGTCGCGGAGCTCCTGCAGCGCCACCGGCCGCGCGCCATCATCCATTTTGCGGCCGAAAGCCATGTGGACAGGAGTATCGACGGCCCGGAGGACTTCGTGCGGACGAATGTGCTCGGAACCTTCCAGTTACTGGAGGCTGCGCGCGCGTATCGGGACGGTTTGCCCGAGCCGGAGGGGCGCCGGTTCCGCTTCCTCCACATTTCCACGGACGAGGTCTACGGCTCGCTGCTCGATGATGACCCGGCCTTCCAGGAAACGAACCGCTATCTGCCCAACAGTCCTTATTCGGCCAGCAAGGCGGCAAGCGACCACCTGGTGCGCGCCTATTACGCAACCTATGGCTTGCCGGTACTGACGACCAACTGCTCCAACAATTACGGTCCTTACCAGTTTCCGGAAAAGCTGATTCCCCTGTGTATCGAGCGCGCACTCGCAGGCGAGGCATTGCCCATCTATGGAGATGGCCGGCAGGTACGCGACTGGCTGTATGTAAAGGACCACTGCACGGCCCTGCGTTCTGTACTTGCCAATGGGACGGTAGGGGAGGTCTACAATATCGGCGGGAGCAGCGAGCGCACCAATCTCGAAGTGGCCGAGGCGCTGTGCGCTATTCTCGATGAGCTCCATCCGCGTGCCGGCGGCGCACCCTACCGTGGGCAAATACGCTTCGTCGAAGACCGGCCCGGACACGACCGCCGCTATGCCGTCGATGCCGGGAAACTGACCAGCGCTACCGGATGGCAGCCGGCGGAAAGTTTCGAGACCGGCCTGCGCAAGACGGTGCAATGGTATCTTGATCACCGCGCATGGGTAGGCAGGGTGGCCGACGGCAGCTATCGGCAAGCAGGCGCATAGGCAGGCATCGCATGAAGATCCTACTGACGGGCAAGGACGGGCAGGTCGGGTTCGAGCTGCAGCGCGCGCTGGCGCCGCTCGCTAGCGTGACGGCAGTCGGCCGTGCTTCCTGTGACCTGGCAAACGAGGCGGCCCTGCGCGCCCTGGTGCGCGCGGTCCGCCCGGACGTGATCGTCAACGCCGCGGCTTATACGGCGGTCGACAAGGCAGAGTCCGACCAGGCGGAGGCCTTCGCCGTCAACACTGCGGCCCCGCGCGTCCTGGGCGAAGAGGCGGCGCGCGCTGGCGCATTGGTCCTGCATTTTTCGACCGACTATGTATTCAGCGGCGAGCAGGAGCGGCCCTATACCGAGCGCGATATGCCGGACCCGTGCAATGTCTATGGGCTCAGCAAGTACCAGGGCGAACTGGCGCTGCGTGACGCCTGCGCGCGCCACCTGGTCCTGCGTACCAGCTGGGTACTCGGTGCGCACGGCCGCAACTTCGCCAGGACCGTACTGCGCCTGGGGAGGGAGCGCGACGCCTTCGGGGTGGTGGCGGACCAGCATGGCGCACCAACCCCGGCAGCCTTGTTGGCCGACCTGTGCGCCCATCTGCTGCGCCAGTATGGGCAAAGGCAGGATCTTCCGTTCGGCACCTATCATGTCGCGGCGGGCGGCACGACGACCTGGTATGACTACGCGCGTTTCGTACTCGGCCAGGCGCGAGCCTCAGGCAAGCCCTTGAAAGCAGGCCCCGACGGCGTGCGGGCCCTGGACACGCAGGCCTACCCGACGCCGGCAAAACGTCCCCGCAGTTCGCGCCTCGATACGGCGCTCTTTTGCACGACGTTCGGCTTGCGCCTGCCGCCGTGGGAAGAGGGTGTGCAACACGTGCTGCAACAGATTCTGGAAAGTGACTTATGGTGAAACGCAAGGGCATCATCCTCGCTGGTGGCAGCGGTACCCGCCTGTACCCGGTCACCCAGGCGATCAGCAAGCAGCTGATGCCGGTGTACGACAAGCCGATGATTTATTATCCGCTCAGCGTGCTGATGTTGAGCGGCATTCGCGAGGTGCTGGTCATCAGTACGCCGCACGACCTGCCGCTGTTTGCGCAATTGCTCGGCGACGGCAGCCGCTGGGGCATGGACATCCGCTATACCGAACAGCCCAGTCCCGACGGCCTGGCGCAAGCCTTCATTCTCGGCAAGAATTTCATCGACGGCGCGCCCAGCGCGCTGGTGTTAGGGGACAACATCTTCTACGGGCACGACCTCGTCAAGCCGCTTGCCGCGGCCCACGCGCGAATCGAGGCCGCCACCATCTTTGCCTATCACGTGAGCAATCCCGAGCGATATGGGGTGATCGACTTCGACAAGGACCAGCGCCCGGTCAGCATCGAGGAAAAGCCGGCGTTGCCAAAATCGAGCTATGCCGTCACAGGGCTGTATTTCTACGATCGCCAGGCCTGCGACCTGGCTGCCGAACTGCGGCCCTCGGCACGGGGCGAGCTCGAGATTACCGACCTCAACCGGCGTTACCTCGACTTAGGTCTGCTGAACGTCGAGATCATGGGACGCGGCCATGCCTGGCTCGACACCGGCACCCACGACAGCCTGCTGGAAGCAGCGAGCTTCATCGCCACCTTGCAAAAGCGCCAGGGCCTGCAGGTTGCCTGTCCTGAAGAGATTGCCTATCGCCAGGGCTGGATCGATGCTGCGGCCCTGGAGGCGCTCGCCGCGCCCCTGGCGACAAGCGGCTACGGCCGCTACCTGCTCAGTATCTTGAAATAAGCTGAAATGAGGCGCCCATGCCATTGAACGTTATACCGACCGCCATTGCCGACGTGCTGGTACTCGTGCCGCAGGTCTTCGAGGATGATCGCGGCTCTTTTGTCGAAAGCTTCAATGCCCGTGCATTCGCCGCGGCGACCGGGGTAGAGACAACTTTTGTGCAGGACAACCACAGCCTGTCAGGCCGCAGGGTGTTGCGGGGCATGCATTACCAGATTTCCCACCCGCAAGGGAAACTGATCCGCGTAATCGAAGGCAGCGTATTCGATGTCGCGGTCGACCTGCGGCGCTCCTCACCCACCTTCGGGCGATGGGTGGGCGAAGTGTTGAGCGCGGAAAACCGGCGCCAGATGTGGATACCGCCGGGCTTTGCCCATGGTTTCGTCGTCCTCGGCGAGCGCGCGCAATGCCTCTACAAGACGACCGATTACTGGTATCCCGAGTTCGAGCGCACCGTCCTGTGGAACGACCCGGACATCGGTATCGCATGGCCGATTGCATTTGCGCCGCAATTGGCGGACAAGGATGCGAAGGCATTGCCCTTGAGTGCGGTGGAAACGTTTGCCTGGCTCCTTCCATCACCTAAATCGAATTAGCCCACTTTCCCCATCCTTTTCCGCCGATGGTTGCTTCACGGCATCGTCAATAATCTCTTCTGTAAACGGGCAATATCGTCCCGACATGAATTGAACAAGCAGTGCGGAGAATAAGATGAATGTGAAGAAATTTACAGCGGCAACATCCCGGGAAGCCTTGCGCAAGGTGCGCGACGCGCTCGGACCCGACGCCGTCATCCTTTCGAACCGTCCGGTCGACGGCGTGGTCGAGATCCTCGCGCTGGACAACGACGACGTCGCTTCCCTGGCCGCACCCAGCCCGGACTCGGAAATGGCCCAGCCGCAGCCGCGCCTGGATCACCTGCATGCGTTCGAACCGGAAGCGCCCGCTTTCGTGAACCGCCGCAGCAGCGCACCCGCGCCGGTCTCCGCACCCGAACACGTCTACGCCACCCGCCGCGCTCCGCTGCCGCAGCCGGAAACTGAATTCGCCGCCGAACACGGCTACGCCAACCGCCGCGCTCCGCAGCTGGAACCAGGCTTCGACATGGCGGCAATGACGTCGATGATGTCGGCCGCGATCGCCCAGGCCAAGGAATCGGCCGCGCAGGAGATGAGCGGCATGATGCACGAGCTGCGCGCCATGCGCGGCCTGATGGAAACCCAGCTGGCCGAGTTGTCCTGGGGTACCACCACCCAGCGCGAGCCGCAAAAGGCCGCCGTGCTGCGCGAGATGCTCGCCGCCGGCTTCTCGGCGTCGCTGGCACGCTACCTGGTCGACAAGATGCCGGCCAACAAGGACGCCGCCGAGGCGATGCGCTGGATCAAGACGGTGCTGGCCCGTAACCTGACGACGATGGCCGACGAGGACAACCTGCTCGACAAGGGCGGCGTGTTCGCCCTGGTCGGCCCGACCGGCGTCGGCAAGACCACCACCACCGCCAAGCTGGCTGCGCGCTGCGTCATGCGCCACGGGCCGGAAAAGCTGGCCCTGATCACCACCGACGCCTACCGTATCGGCGGCCACGAGCAGCTGCGGATCTACGGCAAGATCCTGGGCGTGATGGTGCACTCGGTGAAAGACGAAGCCGACCTGCGCATCGCCCTGAAAGAGCTGCGCAACAAGCACACCGTGCTGATCGACACCATCGGCGTGTCGCAGCGCGACCAGATGGTGACCGAACAGGTCGCCATGCTGCAGGGCTCGGGCGCCGACGTGAAGCGCCTGCTGTGCCTGAACGCGACGTCCACCAACGAAACCCTGGCCGAAGTCGTGCGCGCCTACCAGGGCAGCGGCCTGCACGGCTGCATCATGACCAAGCTCGACGAAGCGGCATCGATCGGGAACGTGCTGGACGTTGTCATTCGCCAGAAACTGAATCTGCACTACATCTCGAACGGCCAGCGCGTGCCGGAAGACCTGCACCTGGCCGACCGCGCGATGCTGATCGACCGCGCCTTCCGCAGCCGCCGCGAGGCCGCCGCCGCCTTCGACGACGCCGACCTGCCGCTGATGATGGCCGGCGCCGGTGCCCACTGCGGCAACCGCGACGACAGCCTGGGTGGGGTGCGCTTTGGCTAGTTTTGATTTCGACCAGGCCGAAGGCCTGCGCCGGATGCTGGCCGGCCCCAAGCCACGTGTCGTGACCTTCCTGTCCGCCACCCCGAGCGACGACAAGGGCGCCATGCTGGTGAACCTGGGCGCCTCGCTGTCGCAGGCCGGCAATGAAGTGCTGATCGTCGACGCCACCACGCGCGACTATGGCGTCGCGCGCCGCCTCGAGCTGGAACGCCACGCCGGCCTGTTGCAGGTCGCGCGCCAGGAGTGCGCCCTGAACCAGGTCGTCCAAAGCGCGCCCCAGGGTTTTTCGGTGGCGCTGCTGTCGCGCGACGGCGACACGCCCGGCGCGGGAACCGATGAAGCGCGCCGCCTGGCGAAAGCCTTCGATGTGCTGGTGAAAGGGCAGGGCGGCATCGTCATCGTCGATGGCGAACTCCATCGCGACGGCAGCTTTGCCGTGCCGGTACTGGCCGAGTCGGAAATCGTGGTGCAGGTTTCCACTAGTGCTACCTCGATCACCAACGCCTACTCGCTGATCAAGCGCCTGGCCCAGGAATTCGGGCGCCGTCCCTTCGGCATCCTGGTCACCGGGGCCACCGAGGCGGAGGCGAAGGTGGTTTACGATAATATGTCGGCAGCAGCAAGTCGTTACCTTGCGGTAACTTTGACTTCGATGGGCTCGGTGCCCGCCGACGAATACCTGCACCGCGCCGCGCGCCTCGGGCGTGCGGTGGTGGATGCCTTCCCGCTGGCCGGGGCGTCGGTGGCCTTCCGTGAGCTGGCCGGCCGCTTTGCAGCGCCGGACCTCGCCCTGTTTCGACGATTCGAGCGTCAGAGCGGCGCGCATTTAGGTTCCTGAGAAAAAGAACAAGCATGTATACCGTCAAAGGGAAAGCGGACAAGAACCACCTGCTCACCGAGCACGCCCCGCTCGTGAAGCGCCTGGCGCACCAGATGAAGGCCAAGTTGCCGCCATCGGTCGAGGTGGATGACCTGATCCAGGCCGGGATGATGGGCCTGCTGGACGCCATCAACCGCTACGAGGACAACCACGGCGCCCAGTTCGAGACCTATGCCGTGCTGCGCATCCGCGGCGCCATGGTCGACGAGTTGCGCAGCAACGACTGGTTGCCCCGCAGCACGCGCTCGACCATGAAGAAGGTCGAGTCGGCGATGACGATGCTGCAGCAGAAGCTCGGCCGTCCGCCGACCGAAACCGAGGTCGCCAAGTCGCTCGACGTGTCGCTCGCCGACTACCAGGAAATGCTGTTCGAGGGCGGCGGCCACCAGCTCGTGTACTACGAAGACTTCCATGACGACGACGGCAACGACAGCTTCCTCGACCGTTACGCGGTCGATGACGACGACCCGCTGCGCGCGCTGCTCGACACCGACTTCCGCCAGGCCGTGATTGCCGCCATCGACGGCTTGCCGCCGCGCGAGAAGATCCTGATGGGCCTGTATTACGAAGAAGAACTGAATCTGAAGGAAATTGGCGCCGTGCTGGGCGTGTCCGAGTCGCGCGTGTCGCAACTGCACACGCAAGCCGTGGCCCGCCTGCGCGCTTCGCTCAAGGAAAAGTTGTGGACTTCGCCAGCCTGATCGGCCTGGCGCTGGCGGTCATCGGCCTTTTCGTCGGGCATAGCCTCGACGGCGGCCGGCTGTCGTCGCTGTTCCAGCCGGCGGCGTTCGCCATCGTCGTCGTCGGCACGTTTGGCGCCGTGCTGCTGCAGTCCGAGGCGCGCACCTTCCGGCGCGGCATGCGCATGCTGCGCTGGGTCTTCTTCCCGCCCCAGGATACGCGCCAGCCGCGCTCGCGCGAGATCGCGCTATGGAGCCATACGGCACGGCGCGACGGGCTGCTCGCGCTCGAGCAGTACATGGGAACCAAGGATTTGTTCGTCCAGAAAGGCCTGCGCCTGGTGGTGGACGGCATCCATCCGGACAAGCTGCGCGCCCTGCTGGAAACCGAAGTTACCGCCTATGAATTCGCCGAACGCCAGGCCGCGCGCATCTGGGAGTCCGCCGCCGGTTACGCGCCGACGATCGGCATCCTGGGCGCGGTACTGGGCCTGATCCATGTGATGGAAAACCTGTCCGACCCGTCGCGCCTGGGTTCCGGCATCGCGGTCGCCTTTGTCTCGACCGTGTACGGCGTGGGGCTGGCGAACCTGTTCTTCCTCCCGGTCGGCAACAAGCTCAAAGCCATCGTGTCGGACCAGGTGGTGCAGTACGAAATCCTGACCGAAGTGTTTCACGACCTGGCGAGCGGCAACCACACGCGCCTGGTGGAGGAACGCGTGGCCAGCCTGGTAGCGCGACGCTAGTGGGGCGCTAACCATGGCGCGCAAGAAATACGACGACGGAGGCGAACAGCAGGACCGCTGGCTGATCTCGTACGCCGACTTCATCACGCTCCTGTTTGCCTTCTTCGTCGTGATGTACGCCATTTCCGTCGTCAACACCGGCAAGTACCGGGCCCTGTCGGACGCCCTGGGTGACGCCTTCGGCGGCAGGCCGGAAACGCCGCAGGCCAGCTCCACCATCGAAACGCTTCCCCTGACCAACCTGATCGCGCGCAAGCGTGCGGAGGCGGCGCGCCGCGAGCGCGAGCGACTGGACACGCTGGCGCGCCAGCTGAATGCCTCGCTGGCGCCGCTGGTGAAGGATGGCAAGGTGCGCATCACGCAGACCGGGCAGGGCGTGAAAGTCGACATCAATGCCAGCGTGCTGTTCCAGGAAGGGCAGGCGGCGCTTGGCACGGACGCCCGCGCGACGCTCGGGACCGTGGCGGGGCTCCTGAAGAACGACGCGCATGCGATCGAAGTCGAGGGCCATACCGATAACCTGCCGATCGCGAATCCGGCCTACCCATCGAACTGGGAACTCTCGAGCGTGCGCGCAAGCAGCGTGGTGCGCCTGTTTATCGAAGGCGGGATTGCCGAGGGTAGGTTGACTGCCGTGGGGCACGGCGCCAACCTGCCGGTCGCGCCGAATACGGACGAAGCGGGCAGGGCGCGGAACCGGCGGGTGGCGGTGACGATCCTGGCGTCCACCCCGTGAACCCTTGGCTTTTCCCGGCTGCGCCCGCACAATGCGTGACACAACCATACGGAGTCGATAATGCATCGCAGACCCTTCCTTCTGGCCGCGCTCCTTGGTGCGACGAGCCTCTTGCCCGCGCTGGCGGGCGCCGCCGGAGAACCGACCGTGGACGTCAAGCACAGCATCGACATTGAAACACCGAACGGCCGCGTCCTGGTACAGCTGACGGTGATTAACCAGGGACGCAGCACGGTCTGGATTCCGCGTGAAATCCTGGCGGAGAAGGAATTGACGGGGCGCCGTTTCGACCTGCGCGACTTCGGCAACAGGCCGATTGCTTATACCGGGAAGATGGTCAAGCGCGCGGCGCTGACGGCAGGGGATTACCAGGCCCTGGAGCCGGGCAAGATGCTGATGAACACGATTGATATCACGCAGACCTACGCGTTCAAGAAGGGCCGGCACAGCTATAACATTGGCTATGCCGGCCCGGTGCTGGCCGATATCAGGAAGCTCGACGCCCTGACGGAGTTTCCCGCCAGGCCCGTCTCGTTCGTGTATTCAGGCCAATGAGCCGACCGCTGAGCGGCCGCTGAGGGCCGTTCAGTTCAGTCCTAGTTCAATGCCGGGGTGTTCTCGGCAAAGTACTCGTGGTTGTCGGCGTTCGCCACGGCCGCGTTCGGATCGCTGATCGCCAGGCTGGCCGCGCCGCTCTGGCCGTAGACGTTATCGTCGGTGCCAGCCACGACGTCGAAGTGGCTCATTTCATGCACCAGGGTGCCGCCCTTCGAGTCGGTGCCGGTCATTGGCGCATTCCAGAAGGCGCGGCAGACGTAGATCTTGTACGGCTGGGTCGGGTACACGTAGGCGTAGTAGCTCTGCTTGCAGCCGCAATCCACGACGACGTTCTTGTTGTCGAAACCATCCTTGATCGCGGTGAAGTTGGCCTTGACCTTCGCCTGGCGGGTCGAGGTGACGGTGCCGAACCACTTCGTGTAGCGCGGGCCCATCGTGGTCTTGGCCATGTAGGTGACCGAGCTGTTGCTCATGGTCTTGGCGGCCGAGATCGCGGAAGCGACCGTGCTCTGCTGCGAAGCGGTGCAGTTGGTATAGCTCAGGCCGGCCGGCGCGGGCAGGCCACCGCCGGCATCCGGTCTTTTCAGCGCCTGCATGATGGGCGAGTCCGAACCGCGCGGCAGGCGTCCTTCGATGTAGAGCGAGGCCGCTTCCGACTCGAGCTGGCCGATGTCGCCGCCGGCCGCGCTGGCAGCCGCGGCATTGGCATTCGCGCCGTTCTTGTTGCCCAGGAACAGGTCCGGCGAGGCGGCGCGGTAGCGGATCGCGTAGTCACCGGTTACGCTCAGGTCGTACAGTGCCGACAACTCGACCTTGACGGTGTGCGAGGCGCCCGGTTTCAGCAGGTAATAGTCGGCCTGGGTCGGCTTGGCGCGCTTGATCAGGGCGCCCGTGTAAGGGACTTTCGCGCCGTCGCGGGTGATGTCGAACAGCGGGGCGGACAGGCCTTCGAACGGCGTGCGCCACTTCAATACATATTGCGGAGAAGACGAGGTGTTGGTCAGGGTGACGTTGACGTACACGTCCTCGCTCGCGCCGAGCGCCGCCTTTTCCGGCATGACCGTGACTCTCACACCGTACGACCCTGCCTGGGCGCCGACTGCGACGCTCAGGGCTGCGATACCGAGTGCTGATTTCAGGATGCTGTTCCAGCTCATGTGACTTCTCCGTTGTATGTGTTGTCGTGACCGTGCCGGCCATTCTTTTACAAGTTTCCGCTCGAAAGTTGACCTCGATCTAACGAAAACGCAACCATACTGATCAATTCATGGCCTGGTAGCAATGCATTTCAGATAGGGTCATCGCTGGTTTGCGAAAACGTAACAGTCGTGCATTTTCTTCAATCGTGCGCTAGCGTTCGGCGCAATGCCGTGCTAGCGCGGGTGCAGGCAACTGCCTTGTTAATTCAGCGGCGGCGAATTCTCCCCGAAATATTCGTGCGAATCGGCATTGTTGATGGCCCGCTCCGGCGCCGTGCGCGCCATGTCGGCCGCGCCCGACTGCCCATAGACGTGGTCGTCAGTGCCGGCGACGATGTCGAAGTGACTCAGCTCATGCAGCAGGGTGCCGCCCATCGAGTCGGTGCCGGTCAGCGCCGCCGTCCAGAACGCCTTGCAGACGTAGATCGTGTAGGGCTGGGCCGGGTAGACGTAGGCAAAGTAATCCTCGTTGCAGCCGCAGTTCACCTTCACCGGCTTGGTTTCGAAGGCGTCCTTGATGGACGTGAAGTTTTTCGTCACAGCCCCCTGGCGCGCGGCATCGAGGGCGCCGAACCAGTTGGTGTAACGCTGGGCCTGCTCCTTGCCGCTGGTGAGGTAGGCAAGGCCGCCGGCCGCCATGGCGGTACCGGCCGTCATGGCGCTGGCGATGGTGTCCTGCTGGGCGTTCGAGCATTCGGCGTAGCTCAGGCCGCTGCCTGTCGGGGCCGCCAGGGCAGGGGAGGCGGCGCCGCGCGGCATGCGGCCCTCGATGTAGATGGCGGCGGTGTTCGAGCGGACCGGTCCGCCGTCGCGGGTGCTGCCGGCCTCTGCCTTGGCGCCCGTGGCCAGGGCGGGGACGCGGTAGCGCACCGCATAAGCGCCGGTGATGGCCATGTCATAGGTGCTGGACAATTCGACGCGGGCGCTGCGGCTTTCACCGGGCGCCAGCCCGATATAGTCGGCTTCGACCGGGGCCGCGCGCTTGACCTTGCGGCCGAGGTAGCGCACTGGCTGGCCGTCGCGGGTGATGTCGAACAGCGCGGCTTCCGGCGCCACGAAGGGCGTGCGCCATTTCAGGAGGCGCTCCGGCGTGCTGCCGGTGTTGGTCAGCGTGACCGTGACCAGCACCTCGTCGCGCTTGCCGAGCGCGGCGCGGTCGGGGGTGATGCTGACGGCGATGTCGCCGGCAGCCTGGCTCGAAAGGGTGGTGGCCAGCAGCAGGGTGCAGGCGGCGATGTGGATGGGGGTGCGGTGCATGGATTCCTCCGTCGGGTGATGACTGAGGAATACTGTGGGCGTGTTTCTACCTGTTGAGCTTGCGTTGCGGCAATATGTCCGTGCCGACCTGTAAAACAGCAACGGCCGCATCAGCGGCCGTCATCCATACAACAAAGCTTGAAACTCACCCCACGACAAACCGCTGCGACGGCCCGCTGCCGAAGGTCTGTCCCTTCGCGCCATACAGGGCCTGGTCCGCGCCGCCGGTCGGGGTGCGCAGCGCGTTGAGCACGGTCTGGTTATGCGCCATCTGGCGGTTGATCAGCATGCCGTTCACGCGGTTCAGTTCTTTCGCTTCGAGGGTCTGTGCCAGCAATGCCGTCCACGTGGAACGCACCGCTTCGTCGGCCTGCGCCGCCAGCCATGGTTCCATGCCCGCTTCCGAAGGCTCGAAACCGGCGCGGCTGAGCGCGGCATGCCGTTCACGCGAGCGTTGCGCCAGCTCCTGCACCAGCGCCACCTTGCGTGGGGTCAGTTGCGCCAGTCCGTCCGCATCGGCCGACACCAGGAACTGCTGTTCCTGCTTCATCAGTTCCACCAGCGCTTCAATACGCTCGTGTTCGAAAGTGAGGGTCGTGCCGGGACTGGTCATGGAGCTCATTGGGTGATTATCTGTTACGTGAGTGGAGCAGGTCGCGCACGGTGTCTAACAGACCGTCCGCGATCCTTTCTGAATTCACCTGGAACTGCCCATCGGCAATCGCCAGCTTGATACGTTCAACTTTCTTGGCATCGAACACCTGGCTGGTGCTGGATGCGCCGCCTGCCGACGACAGGCGCACGCTGTCGGTCTGGGTCTGGCTTGGAGCAGCCGTTGCCGCGGCCTTTTCGGCCTGCTTGGCATTAGCTGCCGTGGTATTCGGTTGCTGAAGACCCTGGGGGCCTTTGAGGGTATCGTTAATTTTCACAGCATTATCCTTCTCTGTTCGGAGCAGGAACTCCGGGATCTGCAGTCTGTAACGGCTCTTCGTCGACAAACTTTAGCGCGGATCGCTAAATAGAGAAATTTAATTGCTTGTTAACTAAAGTGTTACTTCCACAATACCGCCATTCCTCGCCGTGCCGCTGATGATCGCCCCGCGCGGCGTGCGCACCTGCACCACCTGGCCCTCGCCGGCGTTGCCGATCGCCTTGCCTTCGCCCGAGACCGAGAAGTTTTCTCCACGAGAAATAATGCGCACGGCCTGGTTCTGCTGCACCACCGGTTTGCTCTTGAGCGAATCGAGCCGCAGCGGGGTGCCGGCCGGCAGCGACACGGTCGGCGTGCGCCCGATGGCCTGCGCCATGTCGGTGATGATCCCGTTCGGCATGGCGGCGATGTCGCCCTGCATGGTGGCAAGCTGGCTCGCGTCGATCGCCTGGCCCTGTGCAAGCGGCACGGCTGCCGTGACGTAATCGGCGACGACGCTCACCTGCGCCTGCAGGAACATCGTCCACACGGGCGCCGTGCAGCGCACGCCGACCGTGGTCTTGCCCCAGGGACGGGCGCCCGGCTGCTGGAAGGCTTCGGGCGCCGGGCAGGCGGCCAGCGACAGGCGCGGGTCGACCGCGCCGACTTTCACCGTCACCTTGCCCGGCAGCCCGGCGCTTTGCGTTTGCAGGAACTGTTCGGCGACCTTGCGCAGCGCGGCGCCGTCCTGGCGTGCTGCATTCGATGCGGGCGAGGCGGCGTAGGCCACTGGCGCGGCCAATAGCAGCAGCGTAAATAGCTTGAATGTCTTGAACATGGCAGGAAAGCCCTTTCGTAATGACTGCCATCTTAGCGGGTTGATGCCGTAGTGAAACTTTGAATAGCCGGGGTTTGGCACGCCTGATCAATCGATGGGCGAGTGTTGCTCAAACGTATGATTCACGCTGTCCCAACAAGAAATCAGCCCGGAGGCGGCATGATCGACAAACTCGACAACTATCTACGGTTCAATGAAACGGCGCTGTCCCTGCGCGCCCAGCGCCAGGAACTCATCGCGTCCAACATCGCCAACGCCGACACCCCGAATTTCAAGGCGCGCGACATCGATTTCGCCAGCGCCATGCAGGGGGCATTGGCGCGAGCCAATGCCGGCGGAGCCAATCCGGGTGCAACCGGCGCCGGCCAGCTCGCCGCCACCAACAAGTCGCACGTCCAGCCTGCCGCCGACGGCAAGGCCCTGCCGGACGGCACGCCGGTGCTGTACCGCGGCGTGATCCAGGGCGCGGTCGACGGCAATACGGTCGACATGGATGTCGAGCGTAACCAGTTCGCCGACAACGCGCTGCGCTACGAAGCGGGCATCACGATGATCAACGCACAGATCCGCGGCTTGATGGCGGCGATCCAGAGCGGTCAATAAGGTCAATAATTATGTCGTTATTTAATATCTTCAACGTCTCCGGCTCGGCCATGAGCGCCCAGGCCCAGCGCCTGAACACCGTCGCCAGCAACCTCGCCAACGTCGACAGCGCCACCTCCGCCACCGGCGAAGCCTACCGCGCCAAGCAGGTCGTCTTCGAGGCGGTGCCGATGGCCACCGGCGGCACCGGCGTCAAGGTGAAGGAAGTCGTCAACGACGCCTCGCCGATGAAGCAGGTCTACGACCCGAAACACCCGATGGCCGACGAAAAAGGCTATGTGACGATGCCGAACGTGAACCCGGTGGACGAAATGGTGAACATGCTGTCGGCCTCGCGCTCCTACCAGAACAACGTCGAAACGATGAATGCGGCGAAAAGCATGCTCCTCAAGACCCTGACCCTGGGTCAATAACTAAATAAGTAAGGCATTCCATGTCCACCGTAAATCCTGACGCCAGCACGTCGATCAACGACCTGATGTCGACAATGAACGTGAAGAAGAAGTCGACCGACAGCGTGCAGGCCGACACCGACAAGTTCATGACCCTGCTCGTCACCCAGCTCAAGAACCAGGACCCGCTGAATCCGCTCGACAACGCCCAGGTGACCAGCCAGCTGGCCCAGCTGCAGACCGTCACCGGCGTCAACAAGCTCAACGAAACGCTGGAAACGCTGAAGTCGAGCTATCAGTCGACCGAGGCGATGCAGGCCACCAACCTGATCGGGCACGGCGTGCTGGTCGAAGGGAACAACCTCACGCTTACCAACGGCAAGTCGGTCTTCGGCGTCGAACTGGCGACCGCTGCCGACAACGTGCAGGTGATCGTCACCGATCCGCGCACCGGCAAGGACGTGGCCACGATCGACCTCGGCGCGAGCGAAGCGGGCGCGGTGCCGCTGGCCTGGGACGGCAGCAGCGACGCCATCGACGCCGCCGCGCTGGCCGACGGCAAGTACAGCTTCCGCGTCGCCGCTACACGGGGCGGCCAGCCGCTCACCGACGTGAAAGCCCTGACGCTCGACATGGTCGCCAGCGTCAGCACGAATTCGAAGGACGGCGTGAAGCTGAACCTCGCCGGCAAGGGGGCGATTACCCTGGCCGACATTAAGCAAGTCCTTTAAACCGTACTGAACCTTATTCACGGAGAATCACATGTCCTTCCAACAAGGCCTCAGCGGCTTGAACGGCGCAGCGAAATCGCTGGACGTCATCGGTAACAACATCGCCAACGCCAGCACGGTCGGCTTCAAGGGCTCGCAGGCGCAGTTTGCCGACGTCTACGCCAGCTCGCTCAACGGCGCCGGCGGCATGACGGCCGGTATCGGTACCAAGGTCGCGAACATCGCCCAGCAGTTCACCCAGGGCAATATCGAATCCTCGAACAACTCGCTCGACGTCGCCATCAACGGCCAGGGCTTCTTCCGTACCGTGACCTCGGGCATGGTGCAGTATTCGCGCAATGGCCAGTTCGCCCTCGACAAGGAGGGCTTCATGGTCAACGCGCAAGGCGCGAAGCTGACCGGGTATGGCGTGAGCGCCAATGGCCAGGTGCTGGCCGGTGCCCCGATCCCGGTGCAGATCAGCACCACCGACCTGAAACCGGTCTCGACCACCAAGGTCGGCATCGAAATGAACCTCGATTCGCGTGCCGCTGCCCCGGCCGTGAACCCGTTCGACGCGGGCGACCCGAACACCTATAACAAGCAGTCACCGGTGGACGTGTACGACACGCTCGGCAACCCGCACGTACTGTCGACCTTCTACGTGAAGAACGGCTCGGGCACCTGGGACGTCTACGCGGCCAACGACGGCACCGAAATCACGAACCTGAAAGTGGCGCAGGCGGCGCAAGGCGAGACCGCCGAATTTGCGGCCGTGAACGCGGCGCGCTCCGCATGGGATGCGGCGACCAAGGCGATTCCGCCGGTGGCAGCCACGATCTCGGCAGCGCTGGCGACCTATGCCAGCGCGGCCTCGAGCATGGTCGCTGCTGCGGCAGGCAGCGCAGGCGCCGATGCGGCCGCCCAGGCGGCAATCGTTACCGCCGGTAGCGATGCGGCGCGCGTGGCCGGCTACTCGGTGGACCAGGTCGACAAGGCGATCGCCAATGCGGTCAAGGTGCCCGCGGTGCCGGTCGGCACGCTGCGCTTCGACGAGAACGGCGCGCTGAATGCGGTTGATACGGCGAACGGCGGCAAGTTCAACATCGAACTGCCGATCTTCCCGTCCACCGGTTCCGACCCGACCCAGAAAATGGAAGTTGCCTTTACCGGCACCACCCAGTACGGCACCTCGACCAGCGACAAGAAGCTGATGCAGGACGGCTACACCGCCGGCAACCTGCAGCGCTTCTCGATCGGCGAAGAGGGCATCATCCTCGGCCAGTACAGCAACGGCCAAAGCAAGCCGCTGGGCCAGATCGTGCTGGCGAACTTCGCCAACCCGAATGGCCTGGAACCGCTCGGCAACAACGCCTGGGCCGAGTCGGCCGATTCGGGCACGCCGCTGGTCGGTGTGCCGGATTCGGGCAGTTTCGGCGTGCTGCAGTCGTCGGCCGTGGAAACCTCGAACGTCGATTTGACGGCGGAACTGGTGAACATGATCACCGCGCAGCGCGTGTACCAGGCGAATGCGCAGACGATCAAGACGCAGGATTCGGTGTTGCAGACGCTCGTCAATCTGCGTTAATCGTTGAGCGATTGACCAACGGATGGTTGAACGCGTGAGCGGGAGACCCGTCCACCCTACGTCCCTACGTTTATCGATACGGATGATCGGGGACGTAGGGTGGGCGGCTCCGCCGCTCACGCGTTCAACGAAAAACCGCGTACCACGGCACTAGAACAGCATCTGGCACGACAAGGAAAACAAATGGACCGCTTAATCTACACCGCCGCCTCCGGCGCCAAGCACATCCTCGAGCAGCAGGCCACGACCTCGAACAACCTGGCGAACCTGAACACGACGGGTTTTCGCGCCCAGCTCGACACCTTCCGCGCCGTGCCCGTGCAAAGCGAAGGCCTGCCGACGCGCGCCTTTGTTGTCAACAACACCGTCGGCGCCGACTTCTCGTCCGGCCCGCTGCAACTGACCGGCCGCGACCTCGACGTTGCCATCAAGGGCCCGGGCTGGATCGCCGTGCAGAACGCCGATGGCAGCGAAGCCTATACCCGTAACGGCGCCCTGCAAATGAGCCCGAACGGCGTGCTGACCACCACTGCCGGCGTGACTGTGGCGGGCGAGGGCGGCCCGATCACGATCCCGCCGGACGTGACGGTGACGGTTGGCGGTGACGGCACCATCTCCACGGTGTCGAATGCCGAGCGCCCGGCAGCGCCGGTGATCCTCGGCCGCATCAAGCTGGTGAACCCGCCCGAGCAGGACCTGGTGCGCGGCGACGATGGCCTGTTCCGGCTGAAAGATGGCGCAAGCGCCCAGGCCGACCCCACGGTCCGGGTGGCGGGTGGCGCTCTGGAAGGCAGCAACGTGAATGCGGTGGATGCGATGGTGGCCATGATTGGCTTGGCGCGCTCGTTCGAAACCCAAATGAGCCTGATGAAGAACGCCGAGAATAACGCCGCGAAAGCCGGTCAGATCCTTGCTTTGAATTAAGTGTTTCTCCAGCATAATTCTATTGTGCGTGGCGCCTCTCGGCTGCTGCCAATAGGAGAAACCCATGATTCGTTCGCTGTATATCGCCAAGACCGGCCTCGAGGCACAGCAAACCAACCTCGATGTCATCACCAACAACCTCGCCAACGTCAGCACCAACGGCTTCAAGCGTTCGCGTGCCGTCTTCGAGGATTTGTTGTACCAGACCGTGCGCCAGCCGGGCGCCCAGTCGTCGCAGCAAACCAACCTGCCATCGGGCCTGCAGCTCGGCACCGGTGTGCGCGCCGTCTCGACCGAACGCATCTTCACCCAGGGAAATCCCCAGCAGACGGGCAACTCGAAGGACGTGATGGTCAACGGCTCGGGTTTCTTCCCGGTCCTGCTGCCTGACGGCACCCAGGCCTATACCCGCGACGGCTCCTTCCAGACCGATGCCAATGGCCAGCTCGTCACTTCCAGCGGCTACGCCGTGCAGCCGCCGATCACGATTCCCGCCAATGCCGAGTCGATCACGGTCGGCCGCGACGGCACCGTCTCGATCAAGGTGGCCGGCACCACGGCGACGACGCAGGTCGGCAACCTGCAGCTGATGACCTTCGTGAACCCAGCCGGGCTGGAGTCGCGCGGCGAAAACCTGTACCTGGAAACGACCGCGTCAGGCAACCCGAACGCGAACACCCCGGGTACCAACGGCGCCGGCGTCCTGATGCAGGGTTTTGTCGAAACCTCGAACGTGAACGTGGTCGAGGAAATGGTCAACATGATCCAGACCCAGCGCGCCTACGAGATCAACAGCAAGGCGATCACCACGTCCGACCAGATGCTGGCGAAGCTGGCCCAGCTGTAACTCGACCCATGAAAAAACTCGCTTTCCTTGCTGTACTGGCCCTCGCCGGCTGCGGCACCACCCCGACCACGATCGTGCAGGAAACGCGCAGCGCGCGCCCGGCCCTGGCCGAAGTCGCGCCGCCGACCGACGGCGCCATTTACAACGCCGCGCGCTACCGTCCGATGTTCGAAGACCGCCGCGCGCGCCAGATCGGCGACCTGCTCACGATCAACATCGTCGAGAAGACCTCCGCCAACAAGGCCGGCACCAGCTCGGGCAACAAGTCGGGCAGCGCCAGCTTCGGCCTGCCGGGCCCGCTGCAATCGCGACTGGGCGCGAATGTCGCGCTTGAATCCGGCATCGAATTCAAGGACGGCGACAACCAGACGGCGAGCAATGCCTTCACCGGCACCATCGGCGTCACCGTCACCGAAGTGCTGTCCAACGGCAACCTGATCGTCGCCGGCGAAAAGCAGGTTGCGATGAACAAGGGCATCGAGTTCATCCGCTTCTCGGGGCTGGTCAGCCCGGACACCATCCAGAACGGCAATGTCGTGTCCTCGACCGTCGTTGCCGACGCCCGCGTCGAATACCGCACCAACAGCCGGATCGACCGCGCCGAAGTCAATTCGATGATGTCGCGCTTCTTCCAGTCGCTGCTGCCGTTTTAAGGATCTGAACATGCGTTTTATTCCCCTGATGCTGGTGCGCGGCGCCATCCTCGCCACCCTCGTGCTCGCTACTTCGGTGACCCACGCCGAGCGCCTGAAAGACATGACCAGCATCGCCGGCGTGCGCCAGAACCAGTTGTCGGGCTATGGCCTCGTCGTGGGCCTGGACGGCACCGGCGACCAGACCAGCCAGACCCCGTTCACGGTGCAGTCGATCATTGCCATGCTCCAGCAAAAGGGCGTGAACCTGCCGCCGACCGGCCAGCTGCAGCTGAAAAACGTCGCCGCCGTGATGGTCACGACCTCGCTGCCGGCCTTCGCCCAGCCGGGTCAGAACATCGACATCACGGTCTCGTCGATCGGCAACGCCAAAAGCCTGCGCGGCGGCACCTTGCTGATGACGCCGCTGCATGGCGCCGACGGCCAGGTGTATGCCATGGCCCAGGGCAATGTGCTAGTTGGAGGTGTTGGCGCCTCCGCCGGGGGCGGTGGCGCCCAGGTGCAAGTCAATCACCTGTCGGTCGGCAAAATCTCGGCAGGCGCCACGGTCGAACGCGCCGTGCCCTCGACCCTCGGCGAAAACAACCAGATCCGCCTGGAGCTGAACCAGACCGATTTCGCCACTGCCAGCCGCGTGGTGACGGCCGTGAACGACCAGTTCGGTGCCGGTACGGCGACGGCCCTGGACGGCCGCGTGATCCGGGTGCGTACCCCGTCCTCGTCGGATGCGCGCGTCAGCTTCATTGGCCTGCTGGAAAACATCGACGTCAAGCCGGCCGTGGCCGCCGCCAAAGTCATCCTGAACGCGCGCACCGGTTCGGTCGTGATGAACCAGTCGGTCACACTCGACACCTGCGCCATCTCGCACGGCAACCTGTCGGTGACGATCGGCGCCGACACCCAGGTCAGCCAGCCGGCGCCGGGTTCGCGCGGCCAGACCGTGGTGACCGCCACCCCGACCGTGGAAGTGAAAAAAGATCCGGGCAAGGTGCTGCTGGTGAAGGGCGGCGCCTCGCTGGCTGAAGTCGTCAAGGCCATGAACTCGATCGGTGCGAGCCCGCAAGACCTGCTGGCGATCCTGCAGGCCTTGAAATCGGCCGGTTCGCTGCGCGCCGAACTCGAAATCATCTAAGGAAGCGGCAATGATTCCCTACCGAGAGAACCTGACGACCGGCTTCGCGCTCGATACCCAGGGCCTGGGCGACCTGAAGCGTTCGGCCAAGGCCGGATCGAGCGACGCCACCCGTGGCGCGGCCACGCAATTCGAGGCACTGTTCATCAACCAGATGATGAAGAGCATGCGCGAAGCGACCCCGCAGGAGGGGCCGATGGATAACCAGCAGACCAAGATGTTCACGTCGATGCTCGACCAGCAACTGAGCCAGAACATGGCCAAGCGCGGCATGGGCCTGGCCGACGTGCTGGTGCGCCAGTTGTCGGCCCAGACCGATGCCAAGGCGCTGGCCATTGGCGCGGACGGCGCAGCGGGTACGAACGGTCCTGCCAGCATGCTCGACATCCCGGCGCTGCCAGGCAAGTTCGGCGCATTGCAAGGCGTGAAAGGTCTCGAGGGCGCCGTGCAGACGAACGGCGTGAGCGCCAGCGGCCGCACCCAGGCGCCGCACGTGCGCGCCTTCCAGGAAAAGCTCGGCGGGCACGCGGCCGCGGCCGAAGCCGTGACCGGCGTGCCGGCCAAGTTCATGCTTGGCCAGGCGGCGCTGGAAACCGGCTGGGGCAAGCGCATGATCCGCAATGCGGACGGCAGCAATGCCAACAACCTGTTCGGCATCAAGGCCGGCCCGGGCTGGAAGGGCAAGGTCGCCACCGCCGTCACGACCGAATATGTGAACGGCCACGCGCGCCAGAAGGTCGAGAAGTTCCGTGCCTACGACACCCCGGCCGATTCGTTCAAGGATTACGCGCGCATGCTGGCCAACAATCCGCGCTACGAAAAGGTGCTCAACCACGCCGGCGACGCTTCGGCATTCGCGCAGGGCCTGCAGCGCGCCGGCTATGCCACTGATCCCAACTACGCCACCAAGCTGGCGGGAATTATCAAGAATTCACTGGCATAAGCAGAGCCCGGCGATTGCGGCATGACGGCAAGCTGCGCTGCCGGATTCAAGCGCATCAAATTCAAGTTTTGGCGTGCGCTGCCGTAGAAGAACATAGCGAATAAAAGGAAAACATGTCCGGAAACCTCCTCAGCATCGGTAAGAGCGGCCTGTTCGCGGCACAAACCGCGCTGACCACGACCGGCCATAACATCACCAACGCCAACGTGGAAGGCTACAGCCGCCAGGGCGTCGTGCAGGCCACGGCGACGACCATGGAGCGCGGCTATGGTTTCGTCGGCACCGGCACCAAGATCGCCGAGATCAAGCGCTACAGTGACGAGTTCCTGAACAACCAGGTGCGCAGCGCCACCGCGTCCACGGCTTCGCTCGATGCCTATTACGCCCAGGTCAGCCAGATCGACAACCTGCTGGCCGACACCACCTCCGGCCTGTCGCCGGCGATCCAGGGCTTCTTCTCGGCGGTGCAGGACGTGACCGGCAACGGCGCCTCGATCCCGTCGCGCCAGGCACTGCTGTCGGCAAGCGAAACGCTGGCCGGCAGTTTCCAGCAGATCGACGCGCGCCTGGAAGAGATCGGCGCGGGCGTCAACACCCAGATCGAGACCAGCGTCAACCTGATCAACACCTACGCCAGGCAGATCGCCGAGATCAACGCCAAGATCGGCTCGTATGGCTCGATCGAAGGCAGGAAGCCGAACGACCTGCTCGACCAGCGCGACCAGCTCGTCATGGAGCTGAACAAGCACGTCAAGGCGAACGTCACGCCCGGCGGCAACAATGCGCTGAACGTGTCGATCGGTAACGGCCAGCCGCTGGTCGTGGGCCAGCAGGCCTTCCAGCTGGCGACGATGAAGTCGCCGACCGACCTGACGCGTTTGACGGTCGGCTACCAGACCGGCGACAAGGTCACCCAGCTGCCGGAAAGCGCGCTGGTGGGCGGCGAGCTGGGCGGCGTCCTGGAGTTCCGCAGCGGCTCGCTCGACCGCGTGCAGAACGCGATCGGACGCCTCGCCGTCGGCATGGCCTTCACCTTCAATGCCCAGCACAAGCTCGGCATCGACGGCGCCGCCCGCCAGGGCAAGGATTTCTTCGTGCAGGCCCCGGTCTCGGTCAAGGCGGCCGCCGACAATGCCGTCACCAGCACAGGAAAAGTCGGCGCCGTGATTACCGATCCGACCCTGCTGACCGACAGCGACTACAAGGTCGAGTCGGACGGCAGCAATTTCTTCGTTACGCGCCTGTCTGACAAGACGCGCACCAAGATCGAACCCTACGACCCGGCCGGCACCACCCGCTCGATCGACGGCGTCGCCTTTACCATTTCGGGCACTGCCGCGTCCGGCGACAATTACCTGGTGCGCCCGACCGTCGACGGCGCCGCCAACTTCCAGCTGGCCATCTCGGACGTGAACGAGATCGCCGCCGGCACCCCGATTGCGACCAGCGCACCGATCGCGAACAGGGGCAATGGCCAGATCAGTGCCGGCAGCGTCAGCGCGGATTACTTCACGGCGTCCCCAAGCCTGCCGGTCACGCTCGGCTTTGATGCCGCCAGCGGCCAGCTGACCGGCTTCCCCGCGGGTGCCACGGTGTCGATGACCTTCAACGGCGCCACCACCACCCACACGGGTTCGGCGCCGTTCAAGTCCGGCGCCAGCTACAGCTTTGCCGGCGTGAACGTGACGATGTCGGGCACGCCGGCCAATGGCGACACCTTCGGCATCAACGCCAACGTCGCCGGCACCGCCGACACACGCAATATCCAGGCGCTCGGCGCCCTGCAAACGAAGAACATCTTCAACGGCGGCAGCGCCACCTACCAGTCGGCCTTCGCCCAGACGGTCAGCGCGGTCGGCAACAAGACGCGCGAAGTGCAGGTCAACGCCAGCGCCGGCGACGCGCTGCTCAAGCAGGTGCAGGGCGCGGCGAACGACGTGTCGGGTGTGAACCTGGACGAGGAGGCGACCAACCTGCTGAAGTACCAGCAGGCCTACCAGGCCTCGGGCAAGATCATGCAGATTGCCAACACCCTGTTCGACACCCTGTTGTCGATCGGCCGCTAAGCAGAACTGGGAGTAAAACATGCGCATCAGCACCAAGAGCATCTACGAGAACGCCACCACCCAGCTCAACACGCTGCAGTCGAACATGGCGCGCACCCAGACCCAGCTGGCGACGAACAGGCGCATGCTGACGGCCGCCGACGACCCGATCGCCTCGGCACGCGCCCTGGAAGTTACCCAGTCGCAAGCGCTCAACACCCAGTACGCCACCAACCGTGCCAACGCGAACAGTTCGCTGGCGCTGGTCGAGGGCGCGCTCAGCGACGGCGGCAACCTGCTGATGGACGTGCAGACGCTGGTGGTGCAGGCTGGCAACGGCGCGCTCTCGAAAGCCGACCGCAACATGATCGCCACCGAAATCGAAGCGCGCATGCACGACCTGCTCGGGGTGGCCAACACGTCCGACGGTACCGGCGGCTACCTGTTCTCGGGCTACCGCGGCGCCACGATCCCCTTCGTCCAGACCGACAGCGGTGCGGCCTACCAGGGCGACCAGGGCCAGCGCAAACTCCAGGTCGGCTCCTCGCGCGCGATCGCGATCAGCGATTCGGGCAGCGCGATCTTCGAGAACAACCGAACCGGCAACGGCAGCTTCCAGACGGTCATGGTGGACGGCAACGGGGGCGCGGCGGTCGCCTCCAGCGGTTCGGTCGCCGACGCCACCAAGCTGACCGGCCACAACTACACGCTCGAATTCAAGGTCGCCGGCACCCCAGCCGTGACCACCTACAGCGTCGTCGATGCCAGCACCTCGCCGGCGAGCGCCGTCCTGACCGACCAGCCCTACGAGAGCGGCAAGCAGATCGCCTTCGACGGCGCCTCCTTCGTGATCACCGGCCAGCCGGCGCAGGGCGACAAGTTCGAGGTCAAGCCGAGCGAAAAGGAATCGGTCTTCACCACGATGACCAACCTGGTCGATGCACTGCGCAATTACACCGACGACGCCGCCGGCCGGGCGACGCTGTCGAACAAGCTCAATACCGCCAGCGAAGGCCTGAAGTCCTCGCTCGACAACATCCTGACCGTGCGCGCCTCGGTCGGCTCGCGCATGAAAGAACTCGACTACCTGGAGGACTCCGGCTCGGACCTCGGCATCCAGTACTCGGCCACGCTGTCCAAATTGCAGGACCTCGATATCGTGAAGGCGATCTCGCAATACGCTACCCAGCAAACGACGCTGGAAGCGGCGCAGAAATCGTTCAAGACGATGTCGGGGCTGTCGCTGTTCAATTACATCGGATAATCCGGCGCTGGCCGGCTCGCCGTTCCGCTTCCATCCCTGAAAGGCCGCTGTCGCGGTCTTTCACGTCTGTTTCACATTACCCACGCCATCCTGTACTCCATTCGACAACAATGGAGGTGGTGAATGAACAAAACCCTGTTACGCGCAGCAGCCTGGCTGGCCGCGATCCTGTTCCTGCTGGCCGCCGGCGGCTATGGCTGGTATCGCAGCCTCGGCCTCGACAAGCTGCCAAAAGCAAATCCGCAAGCCACCGTCGCCGACCTGGCCTGGCTGAAAAACACGGTGACGCAACAGCGCGGCCGCATCCTGGCTGTTGTCAGCAGTACCGAACGCGGCGGGCCTGCCATGAACAAGGCCGGCTATGAACTCACCGAACTGGCCCGTGCTTATTACGTGTTCCAGGCCAACGGCTACGAGGTCGATATCGCCTCGCCCAGGGGCGGCAAGCCGCCCGAGCGGATCGACCTGGACGACATGGGCACGGCCGACTATGCCTTCCTGAACGACGCCGCGGCGCAGAAAAAAGTCGCCGCTTCGATGCCGCTGGCCGATGTCGATGCAAGCCGGTACGCGGCCGTGTATTTCGTCGGTGGGAAGGGCGCGATGCACGACCTGCCCGGCAATCCGGAGGTGGCCCGCATCGTGGGCGAGATCGCCGCGCGCGGCGTGGTCGGCGCGGTCTGCCACGGACCGGCGGCCCTGCTGGGCCTGAAGCTGGGCGACGGCAAACCCTTCGTCGCCGGCCGCCGCATGACCGCTTTTACAAATGAAGAGGAGCTGTTCCTGATGAAGGACGCGCGCACCCGCTTCGGTTTCCTGCTCGAGGAACGGGCCGTGCTGGAGGGTGCGCGCTTCGTCACCGGGCCCAAGTACATCGACAATACGGTCGTCGACGGCCGCCTGGTGACGGGGCAAAATGCCTGGTCCACGTGGTCGGTAGCCGAAGCGATGGTCAGCGCGCTGGGACACCGGCCGGTGGCGCGCGAACGCACCGCCGAAGAAGCCAGTGTCGAACTGCTGGCCACCTATTATCGTGATGGCCTTGAGGCTGCCCGCGCCCGCCAGGCCGTGCTGCCGCGGTTTGATAAGATGCTGGTGCTGATGCATTCGGTAGTGGCCGCCATGCAGTGGCGCGCGGCCGATGCAGTCCAGCTCCAGCGCCTCGCCAAAGGATAATAAACGGATGCCCCTGCATATTCTGGTGGTCGAGGACCACGCGCTGCTCGCGAAAAACCTCGCGGATGGCCTGGAGCTGCACGGCCACACGGCCGATTTCGCCGGCAATGGCGAGCTGGGGCTGGAGCTCGCCCTGGAAAACCATTACGACCTGATGATCCTCGACCTGGGCCTGCCCGGCATCGACGGCCTGGAAGTCTGCAGGCGCCTGCGCGCCCGGCTGGCGCGGCGCATGCCGGTCTTGATGCTGACCGCGCGCGATGCCCTGCAGGACAAGCTCAGCGGCTTCGACAGCGGCGCCGACGATTATCTCCTCAAGCCGTTCGCGCTGGAAGAACTGCTCGCGCGCTGCAAGGTGCTGGCGCGCAGGCATACACTGCACCAGGAGCACCTGCTGGCCATCGGCAGCCTGCGCATCGACCGCCAGACGCAGGCGGTCACGCGCGAGGGGCGGGCGGTGCGGGTCCATCCGGTCGGCTACCAGATCCTGCTGGCCCTGGCCGAGGCGCATCCGCGCGTGCTGACGCGCTCGGAGCTGACGCAGAAGCTGTGGCATGACGCGCCGCCCGATTCGGACGCCCTGCGCACGCATCTCTACCAGCTGCGCCAAAGCCTCGACAAGCCTTTTGGTGCCGCGATGCTGCTGACCGTGCACGGGGTCGGGTTCAAGCTCGACGCAAGCGCATGAAAACAGGGCATTCCCTGCGCAGCAGGATGGTGGCGGCGTTCGCGCTGTTTGCGCTGGCCACGGCCGCCTGTTTCAGCGGGTTCAGCGTGCTGTTCGTGTACTCGGTCGAGGACGATTTTTTCGGCCAGATGCTGCGGCAGGAGGCTGCGCACCAGGAGCGCAGCTGGCGGGCCGCTGGTCGCCTGGCCACGCCGCTGCGCGAAAACGTCAGCCTGCATCGTGGTCCGGCCACGTTTCCGGCGGACCTGGCGCGCCAGCTCGGGGGCCGGGCACGAGGTGGCGAATTCTTCGGCGAGCAGGGGCGGCACTACCACGTGCGCAAGTTAAGCCTCGGCCTGGCGCCGGCTTACCTGGTGGCGGAAGTGAGCCGCGACCTGGTGGTGCGGCCGCGCATGCCCTTCATCCTCGGCTTTCTCGCGGTGGCGACCCTGGCGATCCTGGCCATCACGCTGGCGATCGGCTACTGGCTGGCGCGACGCGCGACAGAGCCGTTGACGCGGCTCGCGCTGCTGGTCTCGAACACGGCGCCGGGACAGCTGCCGCAGCGCTTCGCGCAGGACTTCCCGGATAACGAGATCGGTGCGCTGGCGCGTACACTCGACGAGGCGATGGCGCGCATCGTCGATTTCATCGAACGCGAGCAGCAGTTCACGCGCGATGCGAGCCATGAACTGCGCACGCCGCTGGCGGTGATCGAGGGCGCGGCGCAGTTGCTGGCGCAGCAGCCCATGCCGGCGCAGGCCGCCGGCCAGTTGCAGCGCGTGCGCAGCGCTGCGGCGCAGATGGCGCAGACCGTCGCGACCCTGCTGGCGCTGGCGCGCGAGGACCTCGATGCCTCATCGGCCAGGCCCTTGGCCAGGGCGGCCGCCGGGCCGGTGGCCGCAGAGCCGGTGGCTCTGCTACCGCTGGTCGAAGACACGGTGGTGCAGTTCGCGCACCTGCTGGACGGGAAACCGGTCGAGGTCAGCGTCGAGGTGTCGCTTGGCACGGTCATCGAGAGCCACCGCGCGGCGCTGACGATCCTGCTCTCGAACCTGGTCAGCAACGCATTTGGCCACACGCAGCGGGGCGAGATACGGATTTATGTGGACGGCGCCAGCCTGGTCGTGGCCGATAGCGGGCCCGGGATCGCGCCCGCCCTGCGCGCGCGCCTGTTCGAGCCGGGCGCGAAGGGCGAAGCCAGCGCCGGTTTTGGCCTGGGCCTGTCGATTGCGCGCCGGCTGGGCGAGCGCGTCGGAATCGGCATCGCGATCGACAGCGCCCCCGGCGGCGGCACCCGTGCCCGCCTTTCGTGGGCGGTCGCCGGCCTCGAATAATCCGGTCCTCGGGCGGCAAAGCGGTTAAAATGCTGGCCTGCAATATTTGCGCGGATAGTCCGCTCCCGGACTTGCTTTCCGACCTACCTTAGCGCGCGCTTCCGCTTCTCTACAGGACTCTCATGAAACACATCCATACCCTGGCGCTCACCGCCGCCTGCGCCTTCAGCTTCCCGGCAGCCGCTTTTGCAGATGATTTCGACCGCCTGCAGTCGCTGACCCAAACCGAACTGGCGAGCTTCGCCAAGGACTTCACGGCCGTGGCCAGCTACAAGGGCATTGCCCCGGCCGAGCCGCTGGGCATTATTGGCTTCGACATCGGCGCGGCCGTCAGCGCCACCCGCCTGGACAATGCCGCCGTATGGGAAAAGGCCGGCTTCGAGCACGCGACCGTCTACATGCCGACCCTGCGCGCCCAGAAGGGCCTGCCGTTCGGTATCGATATCGGCGCCAGCCTGACCGCCGTGCCTGATTCGGATATCAAACTGATCGGCGGCGAAATCAAGTATGCGCTGGTGCCGGGCGGCATCGCAACGCCGGCGGTGGCGATCCGCGCCGCGGCGACCAGACTGTCCGGCGTCGACCAGTTTGATCTCGACACCCGCAGCGTCGAGCTGACGGTGTCGAAAGGCTTCTTGATGATCACGCCGTACGCCGGCATCGGCAAGGTGTGGGGCTCGCTGACTCCGAACGTCGGCAACCTCAAGAAGGAAACCCCGAACGGCAACAAGGTGTTCGCGGGCTTCAACCTGAACCTGGGCATCGCCAACATGGCTGCCGAAGTCGACCGCACCGCCGGCAACCAGACCGTTAGCGTGAAGCTGGGCTTCCGCCTGTAAGCGGGCAGCCGTCCCCCAGGTCGTCGAGCCTGGCGGCAAGCGCGGCGCGCAGCTCGGCCAGCCCGGCAATCCGGGCGTCGATGTCGCTCAGTTTGCGCGCCAGGGCAGCGCGTAGTTCAGTGCCCGCCTGGCCGGGCTCGGCCAGTTGCGGCATGCCCGCTTCAATCTCGGCCAGCGTGAAGCCCAGCGACTGGGCCGTCCGCAGGTAGCACAGCCATTCGACCGCCTCCGGCGGGTAATCGCGGTAGCCGTTCGCGCGCCGCTGCGCGGCCAGCAGGCCGCGCTCCTCGTAGAAACGCAATGCGTCCCGGCTCAAGCCAGTGGCAGCGGCCAGCTCTCCGATGCGCATGATTCCTCCAGAAATCGCTTGACCCTCGAGTGTACTCCAGGGTTGATGATGGGTGCTTCCCACCTCCGGAGGCAAACATGCAGCTGTCGACCTACCGCAACATCGTGCGTGCCAGTGCGCTGTACGACCTCGTCTTCACCGCCGCGCTCGCCATGCCCTGGACCCAGGCGCTGGCGCACCAGCTGATGTCCGGCCTGAACGTGGCGCTGGGCGGGGCGCCATTGCCGCCGTTTGCGTCCTTCCACATGTTCATCGCGGGCCTGCTCGGCAGCGTCGTGGTGGTGTGGTCCAGCTTGCGCCTGCGGCGCCCGAGCCTGGAGCTGGGGCGTTACGACGGCATGGCGCGTTTCCTGTTTTCCGCCTGGATGGCGTGGACGCTGGCGCAGGGTGGGGCTCCCGTGCTGTGGCTGCTCCTGGTGCCGGAGGCGGCCTGGGGCGTGGTGCAGTGGTGGCCGGTTCGCAGTCAGGCGGGCGCTTCGCGGCGCCAGATGATTTCCCCGTTGCGCGCCACTTCGCGCACCCGGTGAAACGGCACCATGCGCGCCACGCCATCGTTGCCGACGACCTCGAACGAGAAATGCTGGCCGCGTTCCAGGTTGACCCGCTCGAACGTGACGCGCACGACGCGGTCGAATACCCGGTCGTAATAGCCGATGACGAAATGGGCGTTACCGAATTCCAGGTCCCAGACGATCCGGTTCAGCAGCTCGTGAATCGGTGTCATGGCCGGTCAGCGTGTGCGCTTGCCTACTTCGCGCGGCGCTCGACGCCGGCGCTGTTGGAGGCCAGTACCACGATGACCGAGGCCAGCACCACCAGGCCGATGTTGCTGACCAGGTCGAGCAGGGCGGGGTCGGATACGGGGAAGGCCTGCATCGCGACGCCGCTGTGTTCGGCAATGAAGAGCGCGGACAGGGTGGCGACGACGATCCCGGCCCAGAGCAGTCCGGCACGCGTGCCGCCCAGCAGCAGGGCGATCATCGGACACAGGACGAACCAGGACACGGTCGGCGCGCCGATGCCGCCGAGGTTCAGCGCGAGCCATACCTTCAGGGCGTACAGGGCCGCGATGAACAGGTTGCGCGCCGACGCCAGGCTGAAGCCGGCGTTGAGCGTGAACGGCGCGACCATCATCACGGTGGCCCCCGTGAACACGACCATGCCGGCGGCGTCGAAGCCGAGCACGTGGTACAGCATGGCCAGCAGGGGAGCGCTGGCCGCGGTCAGGCCGGCCAGCAAGGCCAGGTGGCGGGCGGCCTGCCAGTCACGGGGAACAGCGCGCAGGGCGGCGGGAATGATGCGGTCGATTTGATTCATGGGTCCCGGGGCAGGACGATCGGTAGCAATCATGGTAGCGGTTTCTCAGGATGAATGGTGAACAACATGCGGTTCATCCGACCGCTCCGACGCTCTTGGGCGTTGCCCGGCTGTCGATGTGCGCCGCCAGCTTCGACACGCTGCCGTAGTCGAACAGCAGCTCGGGCAAAATCGTCATGCCGACTCGTTCCTCGAGGTCGGCCGAGATCGATGCCGTGGCCAGCGAGTCCATGCCGAGATCGGTAAAAGGCGTGTCGGCATCGAATTCGACGCCCTGGCGCAGCGGCTCCGAGCGCAGCCAGTTCATGATGCACTCGTGGACGATGGCCTGCGTAGTGGCCGAACCTGTAGCCGAACCTGCGGTCGAACCTGCAGTCGAACTGGGGACCGCAGCGACAAGCGCGAGGGGCGCAGCCGGCACCCCTTGCTGCCGCGCAGCCGGCACCCCTTGCTGCCGCGCAGCCGGCACCCAGCCCGGGGTATCCGCATCGCGCCGCAGCAGGGCGTCCGCTCCCTGGCTTTCGCCCGGCAGTTGCTGGTCGATGTCGCCGATCTGCGCCGCAAAGCTCTTGACCAACGCGGCCAGTGCATCGCTGCTGCTGTGCGGGCGGTTGGCGGCCATCTCGGCGATCAGTTCATGTCCCAGTGCGCTGAAGCGCCGGCGTGCCCAGACGACGGCGTCGCTCGCCAGTTGCGGCTCGCCCTGCCCATTCTGCTGGCGCTGCTCCGCCGCACCCAGCAGGCATGCGCGTGCGACCAGTTCGCCGATGCGGTAGTCCAGCCACCCGTTCAGCGCCGCCTGCGAGCCGAAGAGACGCGAGCCATCCCTGGCCGCGCGCAGGCGCGCAACCAGTGTGCCCAGCTCGGCCGCCAGGGCGGGACGTCCCAGGGTCTCGGCCAGGAACAGGTGCACGGCGCCTTCCGTTTGGGCCATCGATGCGCCCAGGTGGGCGTACAGGGTCTCGGTCGGCCCTTCCAGGATGCGCAGGACGCGGGCGTCGCGCAACATCTGCGGCGCGCCGTTCGATTCGATATAGCCGCGCCCGCCGAGCATCTGCACCAGGGCATCGGCCGCATCGCCCAGCGACTCGGTGGCGCTCGTCTTGCAGGCAAGGTAGGCCTCGGCCGGCACGGTCGCGCCGCCGTCGACGCGGGCTGCGATCGCATACACCAGCGCCTCGACGGCGAAGATGTTCGAAGCCAGGTCCTGCAGGCGCACGATGCTCACCGCATTTGCCGCGAGCAGGCCGCTGGCGATCTCGCGCCGCGATGCATAGCGCGCCATCAGCTGGGCGCAGCGTTTCATGGCGCCGACGCAGATGCCGCCGATGCCCAGCCGGGAAAACAGCATGGCGTCGCGCGCAACTTCCATACCCGCACCCGGGGCCAGCAGCATCGCATCGTCCGGGACAAACGCGTTCTCGAAAAAGATCGTGTTCTGGACCATGCCGCGCATGCCCATCGTCAGCGACTCCGGACCCTGGACCAGGCCGGCATTGTCGGCTTCGACCGTGAATGCGCCGATGCCGAGCGGGGTGCCCGCCTCGTCGACCGCCTTGGCGAACACCGTCGTCAGGCCGGCCCAGGAGGCCAGGCCAATCCACTGCTTTTCGCCATTCAGGCGCCATCCGCCCGCAACCCGCGTCGCGGTGGCGCGCAGCGCGACGGGATTCGAGCCGGCGGCCGGTTCGGTCAGGGCGAAGGAGGCCAGCTGGCGGCCGGCTGCCAGGCCGGGGAGCAGGCGCTGCTGCATGGCGGCAGGGGCGAAGCCCAGCAGGGGACGCACGCCCAAGCCGTTGTGCACGCCGACCAGCGTGGCGATCGTCAGGTCGACTGCCGCCAGCTGCTCCATCACGCGCAGCAGGTCGCCTGTCGCGAGGGCCATGCCACCGAACTCGCGCGGCACCTGCAGGCCGAAGAAGCCCTGGTTGCCGAGGTCGAGCACGATGTAGGGCGGGATGGTGCGGCGCTCGTCGATCAGGCGCGAATTGATGCGTCGCTCGGCATACTGGCGGAACCAGGCGATCATGGCGTCGGCGCGGACGCGGCTGGCGGCGGCATTGGCAGCAGCGTCGGCAGCGCTGGCCTGGATCGCCTCGGGGGCGGCCGCAGGCGCTGCCGGCTGCGCAGACGCAGGGGTAGCCACAACCGGCTTTTCCTTGGCCGACATGCTGCGCCGGTCGAAGATACTGCCAGGCATCACGTACACGAGTTCGAGCTGGCCCTGCAGCGCCAGCTCCTTGCAGCGCGAGCGCTGGACCTTGCCGCTGGTCGTGCGCGGGAAGCTGCCGGGGCGAACGAACACGATCGAGGACACCGCCACGTCGAACTGCTGGGCGATCACGCGGGTGATCTCGCGCGCGCTGGCGTCGATTTTCGCCAGGTAGGCGTCGTGCTCTTCCGGCCGGTTGGCCTCCTTGGCCTGCTGCGCGGCGCGCACCAGGCTGCGGTTGGCTTCGGCGACGATCGCCAGGCGCTCCTGGCCCTCGACCTCGACCGAAAACGCGGCGCACATGTTCGGTTCGATGAAGTCGATGGCGCGCTCGATGACTTCTTCGATGTCTTGCGGGTAGACGTTGCGCCCGCTGATGATGATCAGGTCTTTCAGGCGGCCGGTGATGAACAGCTCGCCGTCGCGCATGAAGCCGAGGTCGCCCGTGCGCAGGAAGGGGCCTTCGCCGCAGGCCAGCATCGCGCCGAAGGCCGCTTCGGTCTCGGCAGGCTTCATCCAGTAGCCGCGCGCCACGCTCGGGCTGCTGACCCAGACTTCGCCGACGCGCCAGTTCGATACCTGCAAATGGGTTTCCGGGTCGACGATGGCGACGCGCGTGTCCAGGCCGATGTGGCCCGAGCTGACGATGTCGCGCGCATCCTCGTCGCCGGGGGCGGCGTCGCGGATCTGGTTGCCTTCCAACAGGGACTTGCTGACGGTACGCACCACGGGCGCGCTCTCGATCGGCCCGCCGCTGACGAACAGGGTCGTCTCGGCCATGCCGTAGCAGGGGAACATCGCCGTGTCACGCATGCCGCAGGCGCCAAACGCGGCAACGAAGCTGCGCAAGGTGGCGGCGCGCACCGGTTCCGAGCCGTTGTAGGCAACCGCCAGGCTGGACAGGTCGAGCCCGGTCTTGGCGTCCTCGCCGATCCGCTTGGCGCAGTAATCCCAGCCGAAGTTCGGGGCGCCGGCGCAGGTGCCGCGGTAGCGCGAGATCGCTTCCAGCCACATCCGCGGCGTTTTGAGGAAGTTGGCGGGCGCCATCAGCACGCAGTGGAAACCGACGTGCAGCGGCGACACCACGCTGCCGATCAGGCCCATGTCGTGGAACAGCGGCAGCCAGCTGACCATCACGGTCTCCGGCGTGAAGCCGAAGCCGGCGCGGATCGAAGCGACGTTGCTGGCGATGTTGCGATGGGTGATCTCGACGCCTTTCGGCAGCGCGGTCGAACCCGAGGTGTACTGCAGGAAGGCGAGGTCCTCGGGCGCGACCTGGGGCAGCGGCGCGTCCGGATCGGCGGGTTCGAGCGTATCGGTGCTCAGGCAGCTGCGGTGGTCGGCGTCGACCAGCGACAGGCTGGCCCGGATCGCGGTCTCGTTGTCGAGGCGCGTGAGGATCAGGACCGGGTCGGCGTCGTCGAGCAGGGCCTTCAGGCGGCGCGAGGCGCGGGTTTTATGGGGGATCGTGGCCGGCACGGCGATGATTCCGGCCAGCAGGCAGGCCAGGTAGACCACGATGAACTCGAGGCCGGCGGGATACAGCAGCAGCGCGCGGCTCCCCTTCGGGGCGCGTTCGGCCAGCGCACGCGCCAGGCTGGAGGCGCGCCGCTCGAGCTGGCCGAAGGTGATCTCGTCCACCTTGCCGTCGTCGCGCAGGAAGGTATACACAAGGCGATCGGGCGTCGTGCGCGCGTGCAGGCGCAGCCGGTCGGTCAGCAGTTCGATGGTGTCGCCTGGCAGCTTGGTCATATCCTCATTCAATCTCAAATCATTCCCTGTTGGCTTGGCTTGTTGGTTTTGCTAGTTTGTTCTGCTTATTTGTTGCGTGCTTCGCCGGCCGCGAGCGCCTGGCGCGCGCGCGTGACGGCGGTGCCGATGACCGGCGCGGCGCGCTTGAGCTGCTGCATGTTGTGGTTCGCCATCAGCTGCAGGCGCAGGCGCGAGGCGCCGATCGGCACGCCCGGGAACTCGACCTGGTTGACGAATACCGACTGGTTGAAGAGCAGCTTGCCGACCAGGCGCGAGACTTTCTCGCTGCCAATCAGCACCGGCACGATCGCCGACGGCGTTCCCATGCAGGTCAGGCCTTCGCCCGCCAGCAGGCCGCGCAGGCTTTCCGCATTGCGCAGCAGGTCGGAGCGCAATGACTTGCCTTCATCCGAGCGGACGATATTCACGCATTCGAGGATGACGGCCGACTGCACCGGGGAGAGCGCGTTGGAGAACATGTGCGGGCCGGCGTAGAGCTGGATGTGGCGCTTGACCGAGCGCGAGCTTGTTGCGACGAAACCGCCGTTCGAGGAAAAGGTCTTCGAAAACGCGCCCATCACCAGGTCGATCTTGCCGAGCATGCCTTGCGCTTCGATGGCGCCGCCGCCGTTCGCGCCCAGCGCGCCGAGGTCGTGGGCCACGTCCACCAGCAGGGTGGCGCCGAATTCGTGGCAGCTCGCCTGCAGCGCCGCGATGTCGGGCGAGTCGGAATCCATGCTGAACAGGCCTTCGGTGACCACCAGGATGCCGTGTTCGGTATCGCGCGCGCGGATGCCGGCCAGCAGCTGTCGGACGTGGGCGACGTCGAGGTGGCGGTTGATGACGACGTTCGGGGTGGCGCTGCTGGCGCCCTGGCGCAGCGAGGCGTGGGCGAACTGGTCGATCACGATATGGTCGGTGGCCTGTACCAGCGCCGTGATGGCGCCGAAGGCCGCGCCCCAGCCGGTCGGGAACAGGGCCACGTGCTCGGCCTGGACCAGCCCGGCGATGGCTTCTTCCAGCGCCAGCGACAGTTTGGTATTGCCGAGCAGGACGGCCGAGCCGGCGCTGTGCGGGCCGGCGTCGCGCAGCGCGCGTGCGGCGGCCTCGGCCACTGCCGGGTGCGAGGCCAGCGACAGGTAGTCCTGCGAAGCGAAATTGATCCCGCGCGCGCCCTGGCCGGCCTCGTCGCGGATGCTGGCGATCGGGTAGGGCGCGCCCTCGAGCGAGCGGCTGTACTGCCACAGCTGGTGCGCCGCGCGCTGGTTGTGCCAGCCTTCGACGGCGGCGGTGCGGGCCAGCATGTCGGCGCCGCGCGGTTGCGCGAACTGGGCCGCGGTGCCCGACAGCGCGCCGGCCGCCAGCATGGCGTCGACCTCGCGCTCGAGCGCCTCGTCCTGGCTCAGGGCTGCAGATTCGCCGGCATCATGTGCCTCGGCAGAAACGGATGGATCCAGGTAGGGTTGGGTCATGTTGTCTTCTCTCCGGTTCATGCCGGGCACGCCGCCAGGGGCATGCCGATCGATGGCGTTGTCATTTGCTGCCTGAGCAGTTCGGCAATCTGGTCGGGGCCGACCGGACGGCTGAAGTAATAGCCTTGCGCGGCGTCGCAACCCATTGCCCGCAGGTCGGCAAGTTGTGCTTCGGTTTCGACCGCCTCTGCGATGACGGTCAGTTGCAGGCGGTGCGCCATGTCGATGATCGACTCGGCCAGGGCATAGGCACGTTCGTTGCGCTCGGGTTGTCCGAGGCGCACAACGAAGCTGCGATCCATTTTGAGGATGTCGGCAGGTAATTCAGTCAGGTAGCTCAGGCTCGAATAACCGGTTCCGAAATCGTCGATCGACACCTGTACCCCGGCCCGGCGAAGTATACTCAACCCTGCCTGGTTCAGTGACATGTTATCGATCAATATCCCTTCAGTAATCTCCAGATCCAGGCAATGCGGGTCGATGCCGGTCTCCTCGATGATCGCCAGGATGCGCTCGACCAGGCCCGGATGCTTGAGCTGGCGGACCGACAGGTTGACCGCGGTCTTGAGCGGCGGCAGCCCGGCCTTGCGCCACGCCACGTTCTGCAGGCAGGCGGTGCGCAGGACCCATTCGCCGATCGGCACGATCAGGCCGGTCTCCTCGGCCAGCGAGATGAAGCGTCCCGGTTCGATCCGGCCATACTGAGGATGGGCCCACCGGATCAGCGCTTCGACGCCCGAGGTCAGGCCGGTCGCCAGGTCGATCTGGGGCTGGTACTCGAGCAGCAGCTGGTTCGACGCCAGCGCGTCGCGCAGGTGATTCTTCAGGGTCAGCCGTTCGCTCGGCGGCAGGGCGGCATCGGTGGCATAAATCTGGACGTTGTTTTCGCCCCAGTTCTTGGCGCGCGTCATGGCCACGTCGGCGCGCTTGAGCAGCGCGTCCATGTCGCAGGACGGGGCAGGGAAGATCGCGATGCCGATCGACAGGCTGACGAAACATTCGCGCTCGCCCACGCAGAGCGGCAAGGCGAAGCGGTCGAGGATCTTTTCCGCGACCTGCTGGGTGTCGGCCGCGTTCCACAGGTCTTCCAGGAGGATGATGAATTCATCCCCGCCCCAGCGCACGACGGTGTCGGATTCGCGCAGGCAGGAGCGCACGTGCTCGGCGGTCTGGACCAGGATCGCGTCCCCGGCCTCGTAGCCGAACGCTTCATTGACTTCCTTGAACTTGTTCACGTTCAGCAGCATCACCCCGACCAGGCGCTCGTTGCGCAGGGCGCGCGCCATGGCGTGGCCGAGGCGGTCGCGCAGCACGCGCCGGCTGAGCAGGCCCGTCAGCTCGTCGACCCGGGTGATGTCGAACAGGTCGGGCGCGGCCCCTGCGTCGGCGAGCTGGCCGTCGGCGCCCTGCAGCGCCGGTTCGAGCGTCTGGCCGTAACTGACCACGCGGTTGCGGCCGCTGGATTTGGCCTGGTACAGGGCTTCGTCGGCGCGCGCCACGGTCTGGCCGATCGATTCGCCGCCGCGGAACTCCGCCACTCCGATCGAGACGGTGACGTTCAGTTCCTGCGAGACGCTGGCAAAGCCGAGCTGCTGCACGCGCTGGCGCACGCGTTCGGCGAACACATGCGCTTCATCCTGCTTGGTACGTGGCAGCATCAGCAGGAATTCTTCGCCACCGTAGCGTCCGAAGGAGTCGGTGTCGCGGATGCGCTTCTGGACGCACAGCGCAAACTCGCGCAGCACCAGGTCGCCGGCCGAGTGGCCGTAGGTGTCGTTGATGCGCTTGAAATAGTCGATGTCGAGCAGGCACAGGCTGAAGGTCGTGTTGCTGTGGGTGGCATGCTCGCGCTCATCCTCGATCAGCTTGATCAGGTGCCGGCGGTTGTGGCTGCCGGTCAGTTCGTCGCGGATCGCCAGTTCGTTGATGAAGTCGAGCGCCTGCTGCAGCTTGATGAAGCCTTGCGTCTTGGTCAGCTCGAACAGCAGCACGAACACGACAATGACGATGTACAGGCCGAAGTCGCACAGCAGGTACAGCAGCGTCATGTCCTCGACCGGGTGCGGCGGCAGCGGCATGCCGAACATCGGCATGACATAGATGACGGACACGGCCGCGCAGCTCATGCACAGCCAGAACACGGCGGTGGCGACCCCGCCCAGGAACATCGCGACCACCGGCGCCGTGATCAGCCAGCCGGCGGTCGGGGCCGACACGCCGCCGAGCGAGTAGGTCAGCCAGGTGAAATTGAAAAAGACCGCGCACAGGAACACCTCGCGCGCCACCACGATGCTTTTCGTGAAACGCAGCAGGAAGGGCGAGACGAACATGAACGTGCAGCAGGTCAGGATGACCTTGGCCGCGGCGGTGAATCCCAGCGCATGGTAGGTGAAGGCATACAGGGGACCCGAGAGGGCTGCCATCACGACCGCATTGATCACGTTCTGTGCCCGCGTCAGGGTGGCGGCGTCCTGCTGTGCCTCTGCCGGGATGAACCACTGGATCGCAGCAATATAACGGCTGATCAGTCGGGAGCCAATATTCGTCATGGTGTCTCTTGGTGTGGGTGTTCCGCACAGTTACTGTTGCAGTGGAAAAATATTTCCACCCGGAACTAACCAGGGATCGTAGCATGACGCTTTATGGATGTTGCATACTAATAAAAAAAACCGCCGTTTACGCCATGAAAAGTTGCAAACAAGTGACATTTCACTGCTATAAACGCAATGAAATCTATCGTTTCAATATGCGCATTTATTTGGCAGGCGCCGGGCGGCGGATCGCTAGCCCGGCAGCCGCGCATCGCGGCACAGCAGCTCCTCGAGCGAGGCTTGCGACAGGGCGGGGCTGAAGTAATAGCCCTGCATCTGGTCGCAGTCGTGCTCGCGCAGGAAAGCGAGCTGTTCCCGTGTTTCGACGCCTTCGGCAATCACCTTCATCTGCAGGTTGTGGCCGAGCGCGATGATCGCGCGCGCGATCACGGTATGACCGTGTTCGGCAACGTCGCCGAGGAAGGAGCGGTCGATCTTGATGAAGTCGACCGGGAATTTCTGCAGGTAGGACAGGCTCGAATAGCCGGTGCCGAAGTCGTCGATCGACAGGCGCACCCCGAGCGCCTTCAGTTCGGCCAGCGCCTCCATCGCTTCCTCCGGGTGATCCATGAGCTGGCTTTCGGTGACTTCGAGCTCGAGGTTGCGCGGGTTCACGCCCGCGTGCGCCAGCGTGCGGGCCAGCTGGCTGGCGAACTGGCGCTGGCGCAGTTGGCGCGCCGACAGGTTGACCGAAATGACGAAGTCCTCGATGCCGAGCGCCTCGAGCGCCTTCAGGGCGCCGCAGGCTTCGAGGATCACCCATTCCCCGAGCGGCACGATCAGGCCCGATTCCTCGGCGACCGGGATGAACTGGTCCGGGGCCACCACGCCGTTGATGGGGTGGTGCCAGCGCACCAGCGCTTCGGCGCCGACGACCTTGCCCGTGCGCAGGTCGACCTTGGGCTGGTAGCCGAGCACCATTTCGTGGTTCCCGATGGCGCGCGAGAGGCTCGCCTCCAGCAACAGGTGCTGGTGCACGACCTGGTTCAGCTCCATCGAGTAGAACTGGCAGTTGTTCTTGCCCAGCGATTTGGCGTGGTACATGGCTGCGTCGGCGGCGCGCATCACGCGGTCGACCGTGTCGCCGTCGTGCGGGAAGCGGCTCACGCCGATGCTGGTGCCGGCCACGATCTCGCGCCCGGCCACGTTGATCGGCGCGGAAACGCGCAGGCGGATGCGCTCGATCAGGTCCGCCAGCTGCTCGTCGCCCGCCTGGTTATTGATCACCAGGACGAACTCGTCGCCGCCGACGCGGGCGACCGTGTCGTTCTCGCGCACGCTCGCACGCAGGCGGTGGGCGATTTCGCGCAGCACCACGTCGCCGGCATCGTGGCCGAAGTTGTCGTTGATGTGCTTGAAGTTGTCGAGATCGAGGAAGGCGAGCGCCCCCAGCGCGTCGTTGCGCACCGCGAAATCGATGGCGAACTTCAACTGGTCCTGGAGCAGGGTGCGATTCGCCAGGCCGGTCAGCGGGTCGTGGTGGGCCAGGTGGTGCAGGCGACGTTCATAGTGCCGCGCTTCGGTGATGTCGTTGATCACGCCCACGAAATGGGTGACATGGCCATCGGCATTGATGACCGGATCGATCCGCAGGTCGTTCCAGAACACCTCGCCGTTCTTGCGGGCGTTGCGCAGGATCGATCGCACGCTTTGCTTGTTCTGCAGGGCGTCGTGGATGCGCTGGTGCTCGATCGTGTCGCAGCCTTCGATGCGCATGAAATGCGGGTCGCGTCCCTTGATTTCCGCCAGCGTGTAGCCGGTCATCTGCTCGAAGGCCGGGTTCACGTATTCGATCGGATGTTCCCCGTCCTGGCAACAGGTGATCACGATGGCGTTGACGCTCGAATAGATGGCGCGCTCGCGTATCAGCAGGCCCTGTTCGGTCTGCTTGCGCGCCGTGATGTCGAGGCCGGTACCGAAGATGCAGGGCAGGTCGCCCAGGTTGGTGCGGGCGCAGTGGAACAGCAGGGTCGTGCGCTTCCCAAGCTTGCCGATCATTTCCGCTTCATGCGAGGAGCTGCCTTTGTCGAAGGCATCGAGGATCTTCTGCACGATTTCTGCGCGGTCTTTTTCCTCGAAAAAGTACTGGACGTTGGTCGTCGGCAGCTCTTCGCTCGTCATTTCCAGCGCTTCCTCGAGCTGGTGGTTCCACAGCAGCAGGTGCCCGCTCTGGTCGATGACGTAGAACACGCAGGGCAGCCCTTCGATGAGGTCGGCGGTCGGCAGGTCCTGGATCAGCGCGTAGCGCGGCGGGACCAGCCCGGCGCGCGGAATGACGATGACGCTGTAGGTGCCCGCCTGCTCCGGGTCGAGCGATTGTGGTGCGATCGTGACGCGCACCGGCAGGCGGCGCCCGTCGGCGCAGCGCAGGTAGCCACTGGAATCGAGCTCGGAGCGCGCCGCGATGGTCAGCGGCGGCTCGCGCGCATCGTCGAACTCGATGAGTTCCTCGAGGCGGCGCCTGCGGATGTCGGCCGCCGTGTGGCCGGCAAGCTTTTCGCACGCCTTGTTCCAGCTAGCAATAGCGCCGCTGGCATCGACCACGAAGACTGCCAGTGGTAACGGTAACAAGTTCAATGCGTCCTCCTGCATTGGCATGTGGTATGCATGAATGCATGATAGTCCTGTGAACGGTCAGGAGCGAACTATTTCGCTTGCGGATATGGAACGGGGTCTGGCGAAGTTATTGCGTTGCAGGGGCAGGTGGCGCCGGCGCCAGCACGGCTGGCACGCGCTCTGCCGCCACGCGCGGAATCCTGCGTCCGGCTTCGATGCCTTCATTGAACAGGTTCTGGATCGGCGTGTTCAGGTAGGGCAGGACGACGCTGATGGTCAGCATGCCGACGCCGAGGGTGATTGGGAAACCGATACCGAAGATGTTGAGCTGGGGCGCGGCGCGCGTCAGGATGCCGAGCGCGACGTTGGTGATCAGGAGGGCGGCGAGGATCGGCAGCGAAATCTGCAGCCCGGCCGAGAAAATGCGGCTGCCCAGGCGCGCCAGTTCCAGCGGCGCGGCAAGCGACAGCGGAGTGCTCGACACCGGCAGGCTGGTGAAGCTTTCCGTCACTGCCGCGACCAGCACCAGGTGCGCGTTCACGGCCAGAAAAGCCATGGTCGCCACCATCGACATGAACTGGCTGATCGCGTTGCTGCGGCCCTGCGTGTTCGGGTCGAAAAAGGAGGCGAAGCCGAAACCCATCGTCGCGCTGGCCAGTTCGCCGGCGTATTCGATGGCGGCGAACACCAGGCGCATCGAAAAACCCATCGCCAGGCCGACCAGCAGTTCCTGCACCAGGATCAACAGGCCCGCGTACGAGGTCGGCTCGACGGCCGGCATCGGCGGCAGGTTCGGCGCGACGATCATCGCCAGCAGCACGCCGAGGATGACTTTCACCTGGGTCGGCACGCTGGCGTGGCCGAACAGCGGGGCGGACGCGATCATGCCGAGGATGCGCGTCAGCGGCCACAGGAGGCTGGCGATCCAGAGGTTGATTTCGCCTGAAGTCAGCGTCAGCATCGGCGGTGCAGCAGCCTTAACTGACCATGCCCGGGATGCCCGTAAACACCTGGCGCATGTAGTCGAGCATGACCGACAGCATCCATGGCCCGGCAATGGCGAGAGCCAGGAACACGCCGATCAGTTTCGGGATGAAGGAGAGGGTGGCTTCGTTGATCTGGGTCGCGGCCTGGAAGATGCTGACCACCAGGCCGATGATCAGCGCGATCAGCAGCAGCGGCGCCGACACCATCAGCGTGATTTCCATCGCCGTGCGGCCCATCGTCATGACGGTTTCGGGAGTCATCGCCTTGCCCCTAATTGAAGCTCTGGGACAGCGAGCCCAGCAGCAGTTGCCAGCCGTCGACCAGCACGAACAGCATCATCTTGAACGGCAGCGAAATCACGGCCGGCGACATCATCATCATACCCATCGCCATCAGCACCGAGGCCACCACCATGTCGATGATCAGGAAGGGGATGAAGATCGCAAAGCCGATCTGGAACGCCGTTTTCAGTTCGCTGGTGACAAAGGCCGGGATCAGGACGCGCAGCGGGATGTCTTCCGGTCCCTGCAGGGCGGGGGTGCGCGAAATCTTGACGAACATGGCGAGATCCGCCTGGCGCGTCTGCTTGACCATGAAATCCTTCAGGGGCTGGGCGCCGCGCTGCATTGCCTCGGTCATCTGGATACGGTTTTCCTGCAGCGGCACGTAGGCGTCGGTGTAGATCTTGTCGAAGGTCGGGCCCATCACGAACAGGGTCAGGAACAGGGCCAGGCCGACCATCACCTGGTTCGGCGGCGCGGTCTGGGTGCCGATCGCCTGGCGCAGCAGGGAGAGCACGATGATGATGCGGGTGAAGCTGGTCATCATCAGGAGCGCGGCCGGCAGGAAGGAAAACGCCGTCATCAGGAGCAGCGTCTGCACCGGCAGCGAGTACTGTGTGCCGCCGCCGGGCGCGGCGCTGGTGGTCAGGGCGGGAATGCCCGGCTGGGCCAGTACGGCCAGCGGCAGCAGCATCAAGCCCGCGACCAGCAGCAGTTTCTTCTTGTTCTGTAGTACCCGCATTACCTTGAACCTTTTAGCTTATTTCGCATTACGCTTGTCGATCGTCTGTTTCAGCCAGTCGGCGAAGGTCGCGGCGGACGGCGTGTGGCCCGCCAGGGTCGCCGTCGATTGCGTCGCTTCGCCCTTGGGCATCGTCGCCAGCGCGTTGACGCGGCCCGGCGAGGCGCCGACCACGATCCACTGGTCGCCCACTTCCACCACCATGATGCGTTCGCGCCCGCCGATATTCATGGCGCCGACCATGCGCAGGTTGGCCGAATTGCCGCTCATCTTCGGGCCATAGCGCTTCATGGCCCAGGCCAGCGCGGCCAGGAGCGCCAGCACCAGTGCCAGCGCGAGGATGGTTTGCAGCAAGGTGCCTGCCGATGGCCCGGCGGCGGCCTGCGGCATGCGCGCCGGGTTGGCGGGCGTGCCGGGAATGGCGGCTGGCGCCGCCGGCATGCTGGCCACGTCGGGCGCGGGCGTGGTGCTGCCCGTGGTGGTGGGGACTTCGCCGACGGTGGTGGCCCGTTCGTTCACGGGAATGCTTGCGGGTGTGCCGGTGGCGCTGCCTGGCGCGGTGCGTGCGGCCGCGGTAGCGGCGCCCTGGCGCGGTGTCACCGGCGCCGTGCTGCTGTCCTGCATGCTCGCATCCGGCTGGCGTGGGACCAGTACGGGCGGCGGCGCCTGCACCGCCGGCTGGCCTGGCGCGGCGGGTGCCTGAACGACGGCAGCGCCCTCGCCCGGGGCAGGTGCGCTGGGCGCCGTCGGCTGGGCCGCGCAGGCGGCCAGCGGCAACAGGAGGGCGAGGGCGAAGGGCAACATCATTTATTCAGTTTTCTGATCCGTTCCGAGGGCGTGATGATATCAGTCAGGCGGATACCGAACTTGTCGTTCACGACCACGACCTCGCCCTGGGCGATCAGGCAGCCGTTCACCAGCACGTCCATCGGCTCGCCGGCCAGGCCGTCGAGTTCGACGACCGAGCCCTGAGCCAGCTGCAGCAGGTTCTTGATCGCGATCTTGGTGCGGCCGAGTTCCACCGTCAGCTGGACCGGGATGTCGAGGATGAAGTCGATGTCGTTCGGGGTGTCCGGACGCACGTTCTTGGTGCCGAAGTCCTGGAACACGGCGGCGCTGGCGGTCTGCTGCTTTTGCAGCGCCGCGGCTTCGGCTGCGGCTTGTTCCGCGATCGCGGCGCCCCAATCGTCGTCGAGGATTTGATCGTCCTGGTTGTCAGACATGGTGTTTCTCCTGAATTACTTGAAGCTGTCGCTATTGGCCAGCAGTTTCTCGACCTTCAGCGCGTACTGGCCGTTGAAGACGCCGTAAGAACATTCCATGACGGGCACACCATCGACGGTGGCCTGGATGGCTTCGGGGACGGTGATGGGAATCACGTCGCCCACTTTCATGTTGAGGATGTCGTCGAAGTTTGCGCGGCCGTGGCCGAGTTCCGCGACCAGTTCGACTTCGGCCACCTGGATCTGCTGCGTCATCAGGCGGATCCAGCGCTTGTCGACTTCCAGCGCCTCGCCCTGGATGCTCGAGGTCAGCGCGTCGCGGATCGGCTCGATCATCGAATACGGCATGCAGAAGTGGATCTGGCCCGACACCGGGCCGAGCTCGATGGTGAAGGTGGACGATACCACGACTTCGTTGGGCGTCGCGATGTTCGCGAACTGCGTGTTCATCTCCGAGCGCACGTACTCGAACTCGATCGGGTAGACCGGCTCCCACGACTTGGTATAGGCCTCGAACACGACGTCGAGGATGCGCATGATGATGCGCTGCTCGGTTTGCGTGAAGTCGCGGCCTTCGACCCGGGTGTGGAAGCGGCCGTCACCGCCGAACAGGTTATCGACCAGCAGGAACACCAGGCCCGGATCGAACACCATCAGCGCGGTGCCGCGCAGCGGTTTCATGTGGATCAGGTTCAGGTTGGTCGGGACCACCAGATTGCGGATGAATTCGCTGTACTTCGAGACCCGCACCGAACCGACCGACACTTCGGCGCTGCGGCGCAGGAAATTGAACAGGCCGATGCGCAGCAAGCGCGCGAAGCGCTCGTTGATGATCTCGAGCGTCGGCATGCGGCCGCGCACGATCCGCTCCTGGGTGGCCAGGTTGTAGGTGCGCACTCCCGAGGTGTCTTCAGGCGCGATCGACTCGTCCTGGTCGCCGTTGACCCCGCGGAGGAGGGCATCGACTTCTTCCTGTGAGAGGAAATTATCGGCCATGTTGTTTCTTTGCTGGATGCTTACTGGATAATGAACGAGGTGAACAGCACGTCGGCGATGTCCTGCTCGTCGCCGTCCTCCTCGAAGGGCTGCTGGACGACGGCCTTGATCTCGGCCGCGAGCTGCTGTTTGCCAGCGACAGTGTTGATTTCCGATGCCTTCTTGCCCGACAGCAGCAACAACACGCGGCTGCGCACCTTGGCCATGTTGTCCTTGACCAGCAGGACCTGCTCCGGGCCTGCTACCTGCAGTGTAAACTGGACTTGCAGGTACTGGTCGCCGTCTTCGGGCTGCAGGTTGACGGTGAAGGCGTCCACCGGCACGTATTCCGCCTTGACGTCGGACTTCTCTTTTTTCTTCTTTTTCTTCGGCTTCGCTTCTTCGCTGGCTTCAGCGTCGCCGCCCTGCAGGAAGAACCAGCCCGCGCCAGCCCCACCGCCGAGCACGAGCACGGCGGCGACCAGCATGATCATCAGCTTCTTCTTCGAGCCTGCTGCGGGTGCTGCCGCGTCTGCCTTCGGATCAGCCTTCATTTTCGGATTCGCTTTCAAGATGCCTCAGCTGCTAGGGGTTGCGTAATGATGCCATTATGAAGAAAAAGTGCACGGCGGCAAGCTTTGAAAAGAGGGGCGAAGGTGGGTTAGCTTGGGGTTTGTGGAAATATGCGGACACCCAAAGAAAAACGGCCGCGCTATCGCGGCCGTCAAGGGAACTGTTTGCTCGTCAGGCAAAGGTATCCACCGCCCCGGCGCCGCCCAGGATGCTGGTGCGCTGGCGCGGTGCTACTTCGGCCACGGCGCTGTCGCCGCCCGTGCCATTGCCGCCCTTGCCGCCACCCGGCCGGCCGGAGCCGTTCCCATCCTGCCCCTGGCGCCCCTCGGCGCCGGCATTCACCGTCGCGTTGCCGAGGGCGATGCCGCTCTCGCTCATCATTTCACGCAGGCGTGGCAGGGCGTTTTCCAGCGCCTGGCGCACCTCGAGCTGCTGCGACGAGAAGGTCACGCTGGCCATGTCGTTCGACACGTTCAGCACCACCTGCACCGGGCCGAGGTCGGGCGGGTTCAGTTCCAGCGTGGCGCTCTGGTCTTCGCCGCCCACCATCCAGATCACTTTCTGGCCGACTTGGTTGTCCCAGGCCGGAGTGCCGACGCGCGCGCTCAGGCGGTCGGATGGAACGGCGCCACTTGCCTGTGCGGTTTGCAAGGCGCTGGCCTGCGCCGTGAGGCTGGTCAACCCTTCGGAGCTCGCAGCCGGCTCTTTCACGACAGCCTGCGCCACGGTGTCGCGCAGCTTCGCCGCGAAGTCGCCCGTTTCAAGCGGCAGCGTCGCCGAGTCGCCCGCCTTGGCCAGGTCAAGCGCGCGCAAGTCGATACCCGGCTCGGCCTTGTCCTTCGGTTGATCGGTCACGGCAGCCAGGGCCGTGTTGCCATCAAGCCTCACGACCGGCTCGGTTCCGTCGCCCGGCTTGCCCTTGAGCGCGTCGAAGAGCGCGCCCGGCTGGGCCGCCATGGTCTCGGCCACAACCGGTGCGACCTGCTGCACCTGGTTGAAGCTGGCGACCATGGCCAGCATGTCGGCGACTGCATCGGCCACCGTGGCGTCCGGGGCGGCGGGCGCCTCGTCCGTCGTTTCAGCCGTGGCGGCAGCGCTCTTTTCCGCGGCGGCAGGCGTCTTCGCGGCATCGGCCTTGTCGGCGGCCTGCGCGCTTTCCTTCGCAGGCTCCTTGTGGGCTTCGCGTGCCGGTGCCTTTGCTTCATTGGCGGCCGGCCTGGCGGCGGCCTGCGGCTTCGGGCCAGCGAGGGCTTGCTGCGGCGCCGTGTTCGGCTGCGGCTGGGTCAGCGCCTGGCGCTGCTCCAGTTGGCGCTGTTCGATCTGGCGCAGTTCGATCTGTTGCGTCAGCGCTGCGCCGAAATTCACGCCATCGTTCGGCACGGGCGCACTTGCGCGCGGCGCCTGCGCCGGCGCGCTCGGGGAGACCTGGATCGGGAGGGAAGTCGTTTGCATGGTCATCTCGAGATTAACGGGTATCAGGCTTAACTGCGTGCCTTAACTGCGACGGACAGTACGCGCCGCGTGGTCGTCCATCATTTTCTGGTCGCGCTTGTTTTCGACTCTCAGCGCCTCGGCCGCCGCGCGTTCGGTCAGGGTGCGGTAGGACAGGCGCTTGCGTTCGCTTTCCTGCCAGCTCGTCTTTTCCAGTTCGCTCTTGTACTTCGTATGTTTCAGCACTTCCTGCTGGCCATTGATCGCGTTGTCGAGCTTGCCGACGAAGGCCACGAAATTGGCGTAGGCGAAGGGCGTGATGCCCGCCATCTGCGCCTGGTCGAGGCGGTCGGCATAGTCCTGGCGGTAGCCCAGCAGCATGTTCAACTTCTGCTCAGCTTCCTCGACCGCCTTCAAGGCCGCGCCCAGCCGCTTGGCGGCGGCGTCGGAATCGCGCTGGGCCAGCTCGATCAAAGTTTCTAAAGCGGAAGTATTTGCCATGGGGAATCAAAATTCAGTGGATCGAGTATAGCGGCCGTGCCGCCTCGTCGATCAGCTGAACAGAGAGGTCAATTGCCCCAAGCTCTGGCCCATATTCGTGTTTTCGTGAATCTCCTGGCACAGGAATTCCTCGATCTGGCCATTCAGGGCAATGGCCTGGTCCAGCACCGGGTCGCTGCCGGCCGCATACGCCCCGACGCTGATCAGGTCGCGCGAGCGCTGGTAGCGCGAATACAGCTGCTTCAACTTGCGCGCGGCCAGCTGGTGCTGGTGCGAGGTGATGCCGTGCATGGCGCGGCTGATCGACTGCTCGATATCAATCGCCGGGTAGTGGCCCGCTTCGGCCAGGTGGCGGTTGAGCACGATGTGGCCGTCCAGGATACCGCGCGCGGCATCCGCAATGGGGTCTTGTTGATCATCGCCCTCGGACAGCACGGTATAGAAGGCGGTGATCGAGCCGCCGCCTTCCAGGCCGTTACCGGCGCGTTCGACCAGCACCGGCAGTTTCGCGAACACCGACGGCGGATAGCCCTTGGTGGCCGGCGGCTCGCCAATCGCCAGCGCAATTTCGCGCTGGGCCATCGCGTAGCGGGTCAGCGAATCCATGATCAGGAGGACGTTCTTGCCCTGGTCGCGGAAGTGTTCGGCAATCGCGGTGGCATAGGCCGCGCCCTGCAGGCGCATCAGCGGCGGGCTGTCGGCCGGCGCGGCGACGACCGCCGAGCGGGCCATGCCGTCTTCGCCGAGGATCTGCTCGATGAATTCTTTTACTTCGCGGCCGCGCTCGCCGATCAGGCCGACGACGATCACGTCGGCCGTCGTATAGCGCGCGATCATGCCCAGCAAAACGGATTTGCCGACGCCGGTGCCGGCGAACAGGCCGAGGCGCTGGCCGCGGCCGACGGTGAGCATCGAATTAATCGCGCGCACGCCGACGTCCAGGGTGTCCTTGATCGGTGTGCGGTCGAGCGGGTTGACCGGGCGCGCGTTGATTGGCGCGACTTCATCGGTGCCGAGCGGTCCCTTGCCGTCGAGCGGGCGGCCGGCGCCGTCGACCACGCGGCCCAGCAGCTTCATGCCGACCGGGAGGTGGCGTGCGCGGTCGCTCGGGCGGCGCCGCGGATGGGTCACCGTGCCGGGACGCGGGATCGAGGGCTCCACCGGATGCACCCGGGCGCCTGGCACCACGCCTTCGACATCGCTTTGCGGCATCAGGAACAAGCGCTCGCCCTCGAAACCGACGACTTCCGCTTCGATCCTCGCGCCGTTCGGCAGCGGGATGGTGCAGGCGCTGCCGACCGCCAGGCGCAGGCCGACGCATTCCATCACCAGGCCGGCCACGCGCGTGACGCGGCCCGACACCTGCATCGGCTCGACGAAACCGAGCAGCGAATCGCAGTCGGCAAGGTAGGACTTCCAGCGCGCCGTATGACGATCCAGCGGGCGGTCGAGGGCGGTGTCCACAGGGGTGTTCAAAGGGGTGTCCACTAAGCCAGCCAGTCCACGTTCTTGCCGAGCGACTGGGAGAGGCGGGACCAGCGCGCGCTTGCCTGGGCGTCGATCTGGTTGCTGGCGGTATCGACCTTGCAGCCGCCGCGCCCGATCTGCGGATCGGCGACAACGCGCCAGCCGCCCTTGTCCAGTTCGTCCGCCAGCGCCGCGCGCACGATCTCGACGTCGTCCGGGTTCAGGGCCAGCACGGCCGGGGCCTGCAGCACGGGCAGGTAGTCGATCGCCTCGCGCACGATCGGGATGATCAGTTCAGGGCGTACCGCGAACGCGGTACGGACCATGGAGCGCGCCAGGTGCAGGGCCAGGTCGAGCACGTCGGAGGCGATGGTTTCGTCGGCTGCGGCGACGGCGTTGCCGAAGGTGGCGGCAATCGCGCGCAGCGTCGCCATTTCATCGGCGGTTTCCTGCTGGCCGGCTTCGAAGGCTTCGTTGTGGCCGGTGGTGCGGCCCTCGAGCAGTCCCTCGGCATAGCCTTCCGCGCGGCCTTCGGCGCGCGCCGCCTCGCGGATTTCCTCGAGTTCGGCGGCGGTCGGCAGCTCGATGGCCGGCGCCGCCGAGTGAAGGAAAGGTCCTGCCGCTACTGCCCCCGCTGACGCGGCCGCAGTAGCGGCAGCCGCAGCAGCGGCGCGTTCCTCGGCCTGGACCCGTGCGGCGAGCGAGCTTGGACGCTCGTCGCCGAAGGAGGTCATTTCCCAGCGCTTGAAGGCGCCTTGCGTGTCTTTGCTCATTATTTACCAATCACACGAAGGAATCGTCGCCTTTGCCGCCGAGGACAATCTGGCCCTCGTCGGACAGGCGGCGCACGATCTGCAGGATCTGCTTTTGCTGCGCTTCGACTTCGGACAGGCGCACCGGGCCTTTCGATTCGAGGTCTTCGCGCATCATTTCGCTGGCGCGCTGGCTCATGTTCTTGAAGATCTTCTCGCGCAGGTCCTGCGAGGCGCCTTTCAGGGCGATGATCAGCATGTCCGACTGCACTTCGCGCAGCAGCAACTGGATGCCGCGGTCGTCGATGTCGATGATGTTGTCGAACACGAACATCTCGTCCATGATCTTCTGCGCCATGTCGTTGTCGTAGTTCTTGATGTTTTCCATGACCGCGCTTTCCTGCTCGCCCGCCATGAAGTTCAGGATCTCGGCCGCGGTGCGCACGCCGCCCAGCGACGATTTCTTGATGTGCTCATTACCCGACAGGAGTTTCGTCAGCACGTCGTTCAGTTCGCGCAATGCCGCCGGCTGCACGCCGTCGAGCGTGGCGATGCGCAGCACGACGTCGTTGCGCAGGCGGTCGGTGAAGTGGGAGAGGATCTCGCAGGCCTGGTCGCGCTCGAGGTGGACCAGGATGGTGGCGATGATCTGCGGGTGCTCGTTGCGGATCAGTTCCGACACCGACTGCGCGTCCATCCACTTCAGGCTTTCGATGCCCGAGGCGTCTTTGCCGCCCAGGATGCGGTTCAGCAGCACGGCGGCCTTGTCGTCGCCCAGGGCTTTCGTCAGCACTTCGCGGATGTACTCGTCCGAGTCGAGGCCAACGTCCGAGTGGGCGTCGGCTTCGTCGCGGAAGGCTTCCAGCACACTGACCACCTGCTCGTGCTGGACCGACTTCATGGCGGCCATCGCGGCGCCGAGTTTCAGCACTTCGCGCGGGCCCAGGAATTTCATTACTTCCGCCGCTTCCGATTCGCCCAGGGCCAGCATCAGGATCGCTGCCTTGGTGATACCTTCTTTGTCCTTGTCGCTCATTCCGCACCCACCCATGCCTTGATTACGTTAGCCACGATGCGCGGATCGTCACGCGCCATTTCCTTTGCCATCGCCAGGTTGGCGCGGTAGCTGCGCTCGCGCGGCGCTTCCTCGCCTTCCGGCTCGATCGGCATGCCGTCCGCGCCGAGCGTGACGACGGCCGCCTCGTCCTCGTCTTCTTCCGGTTTTTCTTCTTCCGGCTCCGCAGTCGCTTCGTCGAACTTGCGCACCACCGGGCGCAGCAGCGGGCGCAGGATGCGGAACCAGAGGAAGGCGATGACCGCCGCGATCAGCAGGTATTTGCCGATTTCCCAGGCCAGCGGCAGGTTGGCCGGGTCCTTGTACCAGTCGGGGCCGTTTTCGTCCGGGCGGTCGACGCCGTCGAACGGGGCGTTGGCGACGTTCATGGTGTCGCCGCGCGCCTGCGAGTAGCCCATCGCCTGCTTCACCAGTTCGTTGATCTGCGCCACTTCGGCGGCGGCCAGCGGCTTGACCGTGACCTTCCCGGTGGCCGGGTCGACCGAGCGCCGGTAGTTCACCACCACGCCGACGGTCAGGCGCTTGATGCCGCCCATCGGGCGCTGCTCGTAGCGGACGGTCTTGTCCACCTCGTAGTTGGTGGTGGCGTCCTTGCGGCTCGGGCCCGTCGTGGCAGCGCCGGGCGCGCCGGGCGCGGTACCTTCTAACGGGGCGGTCGCCACGCCGGGCGGCTGGTTCGACAGCGCGCCGGGAATGCCGTTGGCAGGACCCGTCGTGGGTCCCAGTTGTTCCGAGGTCTGCTGGCTGCGGATCGCCTGCGGCTCCGGCGGCGAGTTCGGTTTGTACATTTCGGCGGCGGTATCGACCTGCGCGAAATCGATCTCGGCGGTCGCCTCGGCGCGCACATTGCCCTTGCCGACGATCGGGCTGATCAGGGACTCGACCTGCTTGATAATGTTCTGCTGGACCATCTCGACATACTTCAGCTGGGTCGCGTCCAGCTGCTTGCCGAGTCCATTCTGCTTGGGCTGCTCGGAGAGCAGGTTGCCGTTCTGGTCGACCACGGTGACGTTGCTGGTCGTCAGTTCCGGGATGCTCGAGGCCACCAGGTGGACGATGGCGCTGACCTGGCCCGGATCGAGGGCGCGGCCCGACTGCAGGTTGAGCAGCACCGACGCCGTCGGCTTTTGCTGGTCGCGCACGAACACCGACGGTTTCGGCAGCGCCAGGTGCACGCGCGCGCCGGCCACCGAGCCGAGCGACTGGATTGAACGCGCCAGTTCGCCTTCGAGCGAGCGCTGGTAATTGACCTGTTCGAGGAACTGCGACACGCCCAGCTTCTGGTTTTCCATCAGCTCGAAGCCGACGTTGCCGCCTTTCGGCAAGCCTTGCGCGGCCAGTTTCAGGCGCAGGTCGGGCACCTGTTCGGCCGGCACCAGGATCGCGCTGCCGCCTTCGGAAAATTTATAGGGCACACCCATCTGGTCGAGCGAGGCAGTGATCGCGCCGCCGTCCTTGTCGCTGTAATTGGCATACAGGACGCGGTATTCCGGGCCGCTATTCCACAGCCAGATCGCAAGCACGACTGCCAGCACGGCCGCCACGCCACCACCGATGAGCACGTTTCGACCCATCGGGGTCTTCAGGAACGGTTGCGGCTGGGCTGGTGGATCGAGCAATACGTCGGCGGTCGCGGCCATGTTGTTGTCCAAGGGAAAAAGGAGATCAGGCCGCATTATGAAGCCATACGGCAACATTCAAACCGGCGAACAGGGCCGGGTTTCCCCTCCTGCTCGGGGCAGGCGCTGGTCATCATGCTGGTAACCTGTAAGCCTGACATCGCTCCGATACAGGTTTGTATTCGGGCACGCAAGAGACAAGAAGGAGAACCCATGAACGTAGGCGGAATCGACAGCAGCCGGATCGAAGCGATGATGGCCCAGCTCAAGGCCGCGGCCACGAAGCCGGCCGCGCCTTCATTGGTACCCGGGTTGGCGCCCGGCGCTGCACCCGGCGTCAACGAAGGCCCATCGAAGGTCAGCTTTTCCGATGCGCTGAAGAACTCGCTCGAACAGGTCAGCAATACCCAGAAGCATGCGTCCGAACTCGGGCAGCGTTTCGCCATGGGCGACGACAGCGTCAGCCTGTCGGATACGATGATCGCGATGCAGAAGTCGAGTATTTCATTCCAGGCGACGGTACAGGTGCGTAACAAGCTGGTGTCGGCGTATCACGAGATCATGAATATGCAGGTGTAACATCACAATTCAGCAAATGCGAAACGGGCCGCTTCCGGTATGGAATGCGGCCCGTTTTCTTTTGGAGCGGTTCAGGAATTTTGCCCGGCCTGCAAGCGGTAGATCCTGAAGCGCTTCACCACCGCCCGTCCCAGGTCGATGCCGGGCTTTTCGATGAAATGGTAGGCAATATACGACAGGCTGCATACGGCGAAAATGAAAACCAGCCAGGAAGCGGGCGCCGATATGCCCTTGAGGTAATGGAATGAGAAATGACGAATCGGGTCGTGTACAAGGTAGATGCCATACGAGTAGCGGGCAATCACGCTGCTGACGGTGGCCACCAGGCCCGATTGTATTTCCCTGCATCGCGGAATAAGAAGGCCGAGCCCGAGGCAAATCAGCCAGGACAGGAAGGTGGCGTTGACTCCCCGCCCGACAAGCGAAGGATACAGGATGGCCATCGCGCCGACATAAGCGAGCAGCACGGCGGGCGACCATGTGCGCGGCAAATCGCGCTGGCAGTACGCGAGTACACCTGGCAGGAAGCAGGGGAAAAACTTGATCAGGGTGTAATCGAGTCCGAGCCGCCAGAATATGATCACGACGGCAACGGCGATACACCACAGCACAGCGATGCGGCTGGACGAATAGATGCCGCCGGGCCGTGCCCAGATATACAGCAGGGGCAAAAAGAAATACATCTGGAATTCGAATGGCAGGCTCCACAGCACCGGCGTAATGGACGGGCTTCCGGTCAGGTTCTGTATCAGCAGGATATTGCTGAGGAAGGTGAACAGAGTGGGACCCGCCCCCGAATGCATCCGTTCGATCGACGACAGCAGGACAATGACGACAATGGCCAGGGGGTAGATGCGGAAGGCGCGGGCGACGAGGAAGGACAGCGTCGTGGCGCCCTGCCTGTCGGTATCCCGCTGGCGCTGCAGCGACAGCATTAGCACCAGGCAGGTGTGCACAAAGAAAATCAGCACACCGAGCGTGCCCAGGGTTTGCGTGTCATAGCCGCCGGGGCGCACCAGCGATTTATCCAGCAGAAGGTGGCTGAGCACGACAAAACTGACCGCCAGCGAGCGAAGTACGTCGAGATTCGTGGAAGGGTTATTCACGGCGCTCGCTCCATCGAAGTGGAACGCGGAGCACAACCGGCCGGCCCCGGAACGGGCCTCGCCAAGCCGGGCGCATGTCGCATACAGACCATCCGGGTTCCTTTGCTGCGGGTTGAAAAATCGAAACAGTTCAGCCGTGAATTTTACCGGGGGATCAGGAATGGAACTTGATATAGATGAGTAGTAGAGGCTGTGTACGAAAAATCGGACACGGTCAGATGTTATATTGCTGAAAGGTTCCCTAAGAAATGTTTTATGAAAAGCGCCGTCAATGAATTGCCTTATATTCAGTTTCCGAAAATAAGGCGCCTCTCTTCCATTTGAACAATTTCCCGTCGAGTAGGTCCCGAATTGGCATCTGAGCCTGTATGACGTCCGTCAAAGGCTGAGTTGTCGATGTGCGTACCGTCATATTTGGCCGATTCCCATCGCGCGTGAAGAAGTTAATCGAGCCAACAGGCAATTCGCTGACGAGGCTGTCCAGCCAGCGAATCTTTCGGAAACTTTCATGGAGTATATGGTGACTGATCGAGACATGGTACGGAGGCGTTTTCTACGCGACTCAGCGCTTGCGATAGCTGTACCTGCTATTCCGATAGGTGCCTGGGCACAAACAGTCCTCCAGCGGCGCCTGGAGTGGCAGACCTTCAAGACGACTCCCCAATATGGATCGCTACTGACGGCAATCCGCCGGATGAAGGCCAATACCAATTCGGCCGACCCCAGGAGCTGGTCCTATTGGACAAATATCCATATCAACCGCTGCCCCCATGGCATCGCCTACTTTCTGTCATGGCACCGCGGTTATTTGTATCATTTCGAGCGCCAGCTGCGTCTCGTTGCCAATGATGCCAGGCTGGTCCTTCCATATTGGGACTATTATTCCTACGCGACCCTGCCTGCCGAATTCACCAATGCAAGCAGTACCAATCCTTTATATGTGCCTCGGCTCAATACCAACGTGCGGCAAGCCCTGACCCTGGCCCCGTTTTCGAATACGCTGACCAACTTCCAGCGCGGGCTGAGCAATGCCTTCGAGCCTGTGCTGGAAAGCGCTCCGCATAATCCGGTCCATGACATCATCGGCAATGTCATGGCGACCATGCAGTCGCCGACAGACCCGATTTTCTGGCTCCATCACGCGAATGTCGACAGGCTGTGGGCCGCCTGGGTCAACGCCGGCGCAGGCAGGCAAATGCCGGCCAGGACCCACCTGTACTGGTCGGGCAGCCACACTTACAACAGCACGCTGTCGATACAGAAACGAGTGACCTACGACACGCGCAGCAGCCTGTACTACTACTATCAGAGCGAGGTGATGCCCACCCGGTTGCCGCTCGCCGATCTCTCGCGCGGCAAGGTATTCCGAGTGCAGGCCGATGGCAGCGACCCGCTGGTGCCTGTCCCGCCACCAGGTCCGTTCAGGGTGAGCGGACGCAAGTCCACCGGCGACGCGACGTTTTCGATTGGCGGCGCGCTTGCCATCGGACTGGATCAGCGCTCGGTCAGCGCGCAGTTCCCGATCGCAGCGGACGACTGGTCTGCCGTGCAGGAAATCGCGCGCGGTAACACGGGGTCCGTCCGGGGGAGTGCAAAGAAGTTCAAATCCGTGGAGATCGTGCTGGACAAGGTCGAACTGGCCGACGACGGTAAACAAGGCGGTTACTACTACCAGGTCTACCTCAACCTGCCTGCAGCCGATGGGGCGTCGAACAGGCTGAAGTCCATGCAGATCGGGACAGTGGGCGCCTTCCAGATCAGCGGCGCCATGCATCGGGACGGCACGGCGCAACTACGTTTCCCGGTACCGCGGCGCCTGTTGCACAATCCGGCGCTGCGGCTCGGGATCGCGTCGATATCGTTCATCCGGGTCGATGGCGATATCAGTCCTCGTGGCCCGACGATCGGGATTGGCGAGGCCCGGTTCGAGCTGTCCACCGAGGACAAGGACTCCTGACGACAGGGTGGCCGGGTGATCAGCCGAGCCCGGCCAGCTTGGCGTTGCGCTCGCGCTCGAGCCGGGTGATGTAGCGCTGCACGGCCGCCATGTTGCCCCGTGAAATATCCACGAACATGCAGCCGATGCGGCGGCTGGTTTTGTTGTTGAGCATGGTTACGTCGAGCGAGTTGCGTACCTGCAGCGAGGTCGTGACCGTGCCGATTTCCGGCAAGTCGATGCGGCAGCCGGTAAAGATCTGCCCGACCGTCGAGTTCAGCAGCATTTTGTTGTCGAGCAGCGCAACACCGCCGCAGCTGATGTCGGCCAGCGGGAAGGTGGTATTGCCGCCACCCAGCTCGAACGGCATCGGCACCACGGCCGGCACCGGGTTGGTTACCGGCGTCGGCATGCGGTAGAACTCGCGGCGCTGCAGGCGGATCAGCGTTTCCGGGATGTCCGCCACGAGTGCGGCAGTGCCTTCATGGACGGTGTCGTGCACGCTGCCGAGGCTGAACAGGATGCGGATCTTGTCGAGGTAGGTCTCGCAGGTCACGCCACGGGCATTGACGATGCGCTCGTTCTGCTCGCGGTTGATCGAGCGGTCGAGGATGAACTGGCCGGAGTCCGGATCGACCTCGAGGATCGAGGTCACGCAGACGTCCGCCTCGCCCTTGATCTTCATGCGGATCAGTTGTTTCTTTTCCTCGATCTGGCGCAGCAGCGCGACGATTTCCCGGCGCGACCCCACTTCGTAGTCGTGCCAGTTTTCCAGTTCTGCGTCATGAATTGCTTGCATCTTGTTCCGCCGATAGTGCAGGTGAGTCGATCAGGAGCGCGCTGTCGGGAGGCGCCGGAAGAGGTTGGCCGAATTGTTGCGCGGACTCAATATGATATAGCCATGCCAACAGTTCCGCAATTGCGCGGTACAAGGCGGGGGGAATCTGGCCGTCGAGGTCGATGTCCATCAGTAGCGACACCAGTTCCTTCGATTCGTGGACGAATACGCCGGCCTCCCTGGCGCGCTCGATGATCTGCTCAGCCACCAGTCCGTGGCCCTTGGCGACGACGGTCGGCGCGCTCGAGCCGGCGGCGTAGGCGAGGGCGACGGCATGCTGCCGGCGCGGCGGGACCGGCGGTGCTGGCGGTGCTGGCGGAGTTGGCGAGTTCACGCGTCGTCCCGGCCGTGGATGCGCAGCGCCGCGAGCGCGCTGCCGCCGGCGGCCAGGGCGTCTTCCAGGCGCGGCGCGGCATGACGCAGCAACCCGGCAGCAAGCCCGCCAGCCTGCAGGTCGATCTGCAGCCGGTTGCCGCGCAGGCTGATGCGCGCTTCCACCTCGCCCAGGACGGTAAAGCGCAGGTGCAAGCGGCTTTCCCAGCCAGGGGCATTGGGCTGTGCCAGATGCCCCTCGTCGCCGGGCTCGTCCACCTTTTCGCGCGTGATTTCCCAGTGCAAGGGCTGGCCCGGGCCGAGCTGGCCCTGCCAGGCAAGGTGGCCGCTCTCGTGCGTAGCCAGTTGCTGGTTGATGAGCTGGGCGGTTGCCGGCTCCGTGGGCGGCGTGCCGGGCGCCTTGAGCGCTTGCGGCTCGGCCATCAGTTCGGCCAGCGGCCGTTTTCCTTCTGCCCACTGGGCGAGGTGCGACTCATAGAACAGGCCGCTTTTCGCGATGGCATTCTGCAGCTGTGCGGCAAGCTGCGCCGGATCGGGCGCGCCCTGCGGCGCCAACGGGGTCGTACCGGCAATCGGGCTGGCCGGGCCTTGCGCGGCCCCTTGCAGCACCTGCGACAACAGGCGCGCGGCCGGGCTCAGCTGGGCACCCGGGTCCGCGCCCGGGTCGCCCCCTTCATTCCCGGCGGCCGTATGGATTGGTAGAGCGGCGGCGAGCTTCGCCGCCAGGGACGCGGCATGCGCGCCGGGCGGCAGCGGGCTGCCGTGCAGGGTGGCGTCGCCCAGACCAAAGGTCGGCTGGGGCGAGGCCGCCAGGACGGTCATGCTGAGTTGGGCGCCCGGCTGCGTGCCCGGCGGCAGCATCATGCGTACCGGCATGTCGGCTACCCGCATGTCGGCTACCCGCACCATGAAGCTGCCGTCCCCCAGGCGCGCCAGCACCGATACCGGAACCTTGCTGCCCAACATGGTCGCAAGCGTGCGCTGGAAGGCTTCCAGCCGCGGGTCGACGCTGCGTTCGGCCGGCGCCGCCGGCCGGACCGGCAGCGGGGCGCTGACGCCGGGACTGGGAATGCGCTCGACCATGAGGCGGGAGAGTTAAAACAGGAGGATGAAAGTCAGACGCTGCCGTAGGCGTTGGCAAGGCGGCGCTGGGTGCCGGAGTTGTTGATCATCGCCGAGAGCTGCGCCATCCAGGGCATGGTCAGGTCGCGGATCCTGCGGTCGTCGGCCAGGATGCGGCGGATGCAATCGATCTTTGCCTGGCGCCCGCTCGAATTGAGTTCGACCGCCGCCTCGGAACGCTTGAGGATGTCGACATGCGCGGTGCAGCGCTGCTCGAGCACCACCAGATGGTCCCAGTCGCCCGCTTCGGCCGCGGCAAGCATCTGCCCGGTCAGTTCGGCCACGGTGGCGTATTCGGAGAGTACTTCCTGGCCGGTCATCATCAGGCGCTCGCCAGGACAGGGTAGTGCGCCATCGCGGCCGGTTGTACGGGCTTTTCGCCGATCTGCGTCCAGGCGTCGCGCAGGTCGAGCAACAGGCCCTGGACTTCCTCGAGCAGGGCGGTGCTGTTTTGCAGGCTGGCCGTCAGGAGGCGCTCGGTCATGTAGACGTAGAGGGCGTCGAGGTTGGCGGCGATGTCGCCGCCGGCTTTCTTGTCGAGGCTGGCGCGCAGGCCGTTGTTGATGATGTCGAGCGCCTTGGTGATCGCGGCGCCTTTCTCGGCAATATGGCCGGCCGCCATGTGGGTCGCCGCGCTCTTGATGGCGACGAGCGCGCCGTCATACAGCATGACGATCAGTTTGTGGGGCGAGGCGGAAATGACCGACGTTTCCAGTCCTACTTTGGCGTACGCGTTGACGCCGCGCTGCATCGATCCAAACATCGTGAACCTCCAATACTTCATGGCCGGGAGCGCGCCGAAGCGCTTCTCCTCAATAAATTTTCGTGCTGCAGCTGGTCGGGCGCGGCCGCGGGGCCGTCCTGCCATTCTTCAGCGAGGGTAGTTTACTGGCTTAACGGCAGCTTCTAACCGGACTTGAGAGCTGGGAATACCCGGCTTTTTGCGGCTTTGTTATCCCGATAACGGTTTGAGGGCGAAGGGAAGATTGAGGAGGCAGGGCTTGCGCGGCAATAAAAAAGGCGTGCGCGGGGTATGCGCGGGATCAGTCGTTGCGCGGCTGCTTGCGGCGTTCGTGATGGCGCCGCAGTTCGGGCGATTGCAGTGCGCGGGTGAGGATTGCGCGCGACACGTTGCAGGTGTCGAGATATTTCAGGGCGAAATCGACCCCACGGATATCCACCAGGTAAAGAGCATATTCGGCGGCCAGTGCCGTCTGCTCGTCGGTTCTTCGTTGGGTCATCATGGATTCACCGTTATACAAGGGGCGGGCCGTGGCGCGAGCCGTGCACCGCCTGCGCGCATTGTGCGCGCATTCCGCACGCAGGGGGCGCGCGCTTCACGTTGATACAATGATATCCATATGCAAGGTGCGCACCGGAGCGAATTGTTAGAAATTGTTTCCGTCGCAAAAACGCATCACATCGCACTAGGGCGCAGCAAGTGATTTCGTTCCGGCCGCACCGCCAGGTACAGGCCGGCATCGAACGCGTCGAGCGGGCGGGCGTAGAGAAAACCTTGTGCCTGGTCGCAGCCGCTGTCGCGCAGGGCGCCGGCCTGCGCCGCCAGTTCCACTCCTTCGGCGACGACCCGCAAGTTCAGCCGGTGCGCCATGGCGACGATGGCCCCGACGATTGCGCGCGAGTCGGCGCTGTGCACCATGTCGTGGATAAAGGACTTGTCGATCTTGAGCTTGTCGATCGGCAGGCGCTTGAGGTAACTGAAGCTCGAGTAGCCGGTGCCGAAGTCGTCGATGCTGAGTGTGACGCCCAGTTTTTTGAGCTGGTGCATGATCGCCAGGCTGCGTTCCGGATCGGCCATCGACACGCTCTCGGTCAGTTCGAGCTCGAGCGCGTCCGCGCCGAGCCCGGCCCCTTGCAACAGGTGTTCGATGGTCGCCACCACATCGCCCTGGAGGAACTGGCGCGCCGACAAATTTACCGCGACCGGCACCTCGGGCAAACCCTCTTCGCGCCAGGCCGCCATCTGCCGGATCGCGGTGCCGACAATCCATTCCCCGATCGGGACGATCAGGCCGGTTTCCTCGGCAATCGGGATGAATTCGTCCGGCGACACGATGCCGTATTCGGGGTGCTGCCAGCGCAACAGGGCCTCGAAGCCGGCCAGCGTGCCGCGCCGCAGGTCGATCTTTGGCTGGTATTGCAGGTACAACTCGCCGCGCTCGAGGGCGCGCCGCAGGTGGCTTTCCAGCGCCATGCGGCGCCCGAGTTCGTGCCGCTGGTGGAGGGCGAAATGCTCGATGCGGGAGCCGCCCAGGGCCTTGGCGTGGCGCATGGCCGCGGCCGCGTTGTTGAGCAGCAGGTCGGCATCCTCGCCATCTTCGGGAAAGCAGGTAAAGCCGATGCTGCAGGTGAGGGCAATCTCGGTGCCCGACCAGAAGACGCTGTGGTTGACGGTGCTCATCAGCCGGCGCAGGCGCTCGCGCAGGCCGTTTGCCGCACCCGGCTCGTCCAGCACCAGGACGAACTCGTCGTTGCCGGTGCGCGCCAGCATTTCACCGGGCGCCAAATTCGCCTTCAGGCTGCGCGTGACGGCCACCAGCACCTCGTCGCCGGCGGCGTGTCCCATCGCCTCGTTGATGCGCTTGAAGCGGTCGAGGTTGAGGCAGGCCACCACGGCCGGCACGCCGCGGCTGCGCCAGTCGACGATGCCGTCGCCGATCATGCGCAGCAGCGCCTGGCGGTTCGCCAGGCCGGTGAGCGTATCGTGGGTCAGCAGGAACTCGACCTGATCGGCGGCGCTGGCCAACTGCGCGCTGGGCGCGTGGTGCTGCAGTTTCTCGTGCAGCTGTTCTCGCAGCTGTTCATGCAGCTGCTGGGCGGCGAAGGCCAGCTGGCGGTGATAGATCAGCTCCTCGGCCATGCGCGCCAGTTCGTGCAGCTCGGCCAGTTCGGCTTCGGCGATCTCGCGCGGTTCGGTGTCGATGATGCACAGGGTGCCGAGCTTGGCGCGCTCGACCGAATACAGCTGCACCCCGGCATAGAAACGTATATAAGGTGCGCCGACGACGATCGGGTTGTCGGCGAAGCGCGGGTCGCGGGCGGTATCGGGAATGACGAGCGGCGCGTCGGTGAGGATCGCGTGGCCGCAGAAGGACACCTCGCGCGAGGTGTAGTGCGCGGCAAAGCCGCAGCGCGACTTGAACCACTGCACGTCGCTGCCCACCAGGGAGATCAGGGCGGTGGGCACGCCCAGCAGCTTGGTAGCCATGCGCGTGATCCGGTCGAACGCTTCTTCGGGACCGGTGCCGAACAGGTTCGTCGCGTACAGCGCCGCCAGACGCTTTGCCTCGTCGACCGGGATCTCGGGTTTCTGCATAGTTCACAATTTACCGGCCGCAGTCCGGTACCTGTACATAGGGACGTGTCACCAGAATCCCCAGTGTTGCCACTGCGGGCTCGACAGGAATTGTGTCATGCTTTTATGTAATGAAACGTGAAACAAGGTCGTCCGGTGTGGATGACCAAGAGGATCGGAAACAAACAATGACGCGGGCCTTCAGGATTTACCGAAGCGCGCCGTTAATCCGGTTTGCAAGACGGCCTCATACGTCGGGTTGCGACGCCGCTCCCGATATAAAGTTGCCCACCAACATTTTTTTAAAAAATTTCCTCAAGGTTTTGCAGAGGGCTCCGTTAAAGAATACAAGCGAGCTGAAACAGCGAAGCAAGCACCGAACCCTGATAGCAGCACCTAACTTGAACTGCCCACTGGAGAACTACCATGTCGACCATCAACACCAACATGTCGTCGCTGAATGCGCAACGTAACATCACCAAGTCGGCAGGCGAGCTGTCGAACTCGATGACCCGCCTGTCGTCGGGCCTGCGCGTCAACAGCGCCAAGGACGACGCAGCCGGCCTGTCGATCGCGACCAAGATGGACTCCCAGATCCGCGGCATGTCGCAAGCGTCGCGTAACGCCAACGACGGCATTTCGCTGATCCAGACCGCCGACGGCGCCTTGTCGAACATCGGCGACGCCCTGCAGCGTATCCGCGAACTGGCGGTCCAGGGTGCCAACGGCACCAACGGCGACGACGAGTGGGCGAACATCAATACCGAAGTCCAGGAACTGAACGACGAAATCACCCGTATCTCCGAGCAGACCAAGTTCAACGGCAACGCGGTTCTGAGCCAGGCCGGCACCACCAAGGACATCCAGGTCGGCGCCGACGCGGCCCAGACCATCACCGTTACCTTTGGCGCAGCATCCGATTTCTCGAACCTGACCATCGCCGATATCGCCGATGAAACAACCTCGACGGCCGTGATCACCCAGATGGACGAAGCGCTGAAGGCACTCAACACCGAGCGCGCTTCGCTGGGTACCGCGCAGAACCGCATGGGCTACGCCATCAGCAACCTGGCAACCTCGATCGAGAACCAGTCGGCAGCAAAGAGCCGCATCATGGACACCGACTACGCTGCTGAAACCAGCAAGCTGAGCCGCTCGCAGATCCTGCAGCAGGCCGGTACCGCGATGCTGGCCCAGGCCAACTCGGCACCGAACAGCGTGATGTCGCTGCTGCGCGGTTAATCGAACGGTATAATCCATGAATTGACTGTGCGGGGGCGACCCCGCACAGTTATTTGTAGAGAGGTGTTCCGATGTTGCAACCAATACAAGCTGGAAGCCCATCGGTCGTCGCCGGCAGCACGGCGCGGCCGGCTGCCGAGGCCTCGATCAAGCCTGTCCCGAATGCCGCGCACGTCGCGGCGTTTGCACAGGTGGAGCGCGCGCCCGGCCCGGTGGAGCTGGGCAATGTCGTCGCCGACCTGAACAAGGTCGCGCAGGCGAATGCGCAGGGCGTACGCTTCTCGGTCGACGAAGACACCGGCCGCACCGTGGTCAAGGTGGTCGACACCCAGACCGATACCGTGCTGCGCCAGATCCCGAGCGTCGAAGCGCTCAAGCTGTGGCGCTCGATCGAGCAGATGCAGGGCGTGATGTTGCGCGATAAAGCATAACCGGGCTTGAACCTGAGCCCGACACCTGGCTTGACTGGACGCGGCCGCGTCCCGCAGACAACCTGAAGGAGAAATCGAATGGCTATCAGTGCTGCCGGCATGTTATCCGGACTCGACGTCGACGGGCTCGTCTCGTCATTGATGTCCATCGAACAGCAGCCGCTGGCGAACCTGAGGTCCAAGCAGGCGAGCTTCAATTCGAAACTGTCCGCGTTCGGCACGCTCAAGAGCGCGGTGTCGACTTTCCAGACGGCGGTCAAGGCCATTAACGGCGATGCACTGCGGGCGTTGACGCCGAGTTCGACCAAGCCGGATATCGTCGGCATCAGCGCCACCAAGGACGGCGGCGCCGCCGCCGGCTCCTATTCGGTTGAAGTGAGCAGGCTGGCGCAAAGCGACAAGCTGGTGTCGGGCGGCGTCACCCCGGGCGCCAAATTCAGCGGCGCCGGCTCGATGGACATCAGCATCGGGGGCAAGACCACCACGGTAGCGCTCACCGACGGCACCTTGTCCGGCCTGAGCGCCGCCATCAACCGGGCCAATGCCGGCGTCACCGCGACCATCCTGAACGACGGCACGAGCGACCGACTCGTCATCACCGGCAACCAGACCGGCAGTGCCAACCAGGTGAGCATTGCCGCCAGCGGCAGCCTGGCGAACTTCGGCACGGCCCCGGCAGCGGCTCCCGTGCCTGCGCCGGTACCCGAGCCGACACCTGAGCCGGATCCACTGAACCCGACGGAGCCGGCCCCCGAGCCGACCGAACCGGTGGACCCCGTCCCGGCACCCGCTCCAACCCCGGCACCCGGCATGACACGCTTGCAGGCAGCGCAAAACGCCGAGATGAAGATCGATGGGATTCCGGTCTCGAAAGCCTCGAATACAGTCACCGACGCTATCAAGGGCGTGACGCTGAACCTGGCGCAGACCAACGTGGGCAGTCCCGTCACAGTCAGCCTGGCGAAGGACAACGGGTCGATCAGCAAGGCCATCACGGGTTTCGTGGACGCCTACAATACGCTGGCCACGGCGGTGAACAAGCAGACCGCCTACAACCCGAACACCAAAACCGGCGCGGTGCTCAATGGCGATGCGTCGGCACGCTCGATCCTGATGGGCATTCGCGCCGAACTGGGCAAGGCGGCAACCGAGGTCGGGGGACTCAAGACCTTGTCCGACATCGGCATCGCCTTCCAGCGCGACGGCACGCTGAAGCTGGAGAAGCCCGCCAAGCTCGAAGCGGCCCTGACATCGAACTTCGACAGCGTGTCCAGCCTGTTTTCGTCGAACTCGGGCTTTGCCACGCGCCTGACCAAGGTAACCGACGAGATGCTCAGCACGAGAGGCGTGTTCAAGACCCGTACCGACGGCCTGAACGCGACGCTGGAAAGCCTGGAGACGAGCCAGGAGCGCATGGAGCTGCAGCTGATGCAGACCGAGAAACGCTACCGCGCGCAGTTCACCTCGCTCGATACGATGATGGTCAACATGCAGAGCATGAGCAGCTATATGTCGCAGCAGCTCGCCGCTTTGGCGGCCAATAGCGGTTATTGATATGGAAGAAAGCGCCATCCCTTGGGGATGGCGCCGTAAATGTGCCGATCATGCTGCCTCCGGGGCAGCATTTTTTTTGCGGCGGACCTAGCGACGGGCCGCCTCCCGGTCACACAACAGATCAGTAGCGCAGGAAGCTGTAGATTTTTTCCAGGCGATCCCAGCCGCTGTTACGCAAGGCTTCGCTCGTTTGCAGGGCGAACAGGCGGTCGTGCTGGAAGCGGCGGCAAAATACCTGCACCGTCTGCACCAGCACGGCCGGCGAAGGCAAGGCCTCACTGTCGGTGCATTGGGCCGCCAGCATGAACCTGACCATGCCGAAACGCGAAATCAGCCGCAGGTAGTTTTCATAGGGAGTGGCCTCGCTAAACGGGAACAAATTGCTGAACATTTCGTTCAGGACGTAATGTTCCAGCAGATACGGCGCGTCCTGTAGTGCCTGCGGCAGGCGCTCGACGCCGCGCTGGTAGTGCTCGACGATCTGCTCCTGCGTCGACTGCTCGCCGCCATCGATTGTCCGCATGCCCTTGGCGATCCTGTCGATGACCTCGCGCTGGGAGGCGGAACGTGGTGCCGAATCGCGCACGCCCCACAGGGTGGCGAATACGATGGCCTGGTTGACGTAATTCGGCTGCAGGCCCTGCAAGGCCTGGACCACCGAACCCGATTCCAGGATGACGATGAATTCCTGGATCAGGGCGGGGATGCCTTTCTGGTTGTGCGCTTCGATCGCCCCCGTGAGGCTTTCGCAGAACACGCCGAGCGCCGCCAGTTTTTCCCACAGCGCCAGGCCTTCGGTACGCATCAGCTGGAAACACAGGATGCGGATCTCGTTCATCGTCTCTACGCTCAAGCCATGCATGGGCTTGATCTTGCCGGCCGTGCTGTCGCGCACCTGGATCTTGTTCTCGACAAAATCAAAGGCGTCCGCGCTGAGCAGCGCCTGGCGCGCCGCTTCCGGGCAGGACAGGGTCAGGCTCTGTTCGACGCCACCGGCAAACTGGCGCGTCGAGCGCGGGTAGCTGAAACAGGTGTCCGAGAGGTAGGTCTCGTTCAGGTTCTTTTGCACCGCGCACAGGCTGTCCTGGATCATCGGCCAGGCGCCGCTTTCCTGGTGCAGTTCGATGCGCGCGTAGTTGGTGTCGCTCTCCTGGCTGCGCGTGCGCTTGACGCTGCTCTCGAAGACGGGCTTGAGTTCCGGATGGTTCGATTGGCGGTAGGCGTTGAAGGTCTTCTTGTCGATCGACACGCGCCAGCCCGCGCAGCAGCTGTCCTCGCAGCGGGGGCCAACGCAGCTGAATCGGCTGACATATTAGGGAACAAGGGCGGTAAGGGATCGGGAAGGATGAAGGATGGCCATGGTCGTCCGGTAGTGGGCTGGGGAGGCAGGTATTAATAGTACTTTTTGGAAACAATTGCCTCAAGCACATTTGGGGGGGTATGCCCCAATCTCCATGGCCTTGGCGCGCTTTTGTCTGATTCCACCGACAGGGTGTCGAAGCGTCATCGCATCCCGGGAGTGCAGGATGTCAGGCCGCGACGACGACGCGGTTCTTGCCGCTCTGCTTGGCCTGGTACATTGCCCGGTCCACGCGCGCCAGGAGCGCCGCCTGTTCCTCGTTCGGCAGCCGCAGCGCGACGCCGGCCGAGAAGGTGATCAAGAGCTTCTCGTTATCGTGCAGGAAGAAGTGCTTGGTCAGCTCGCGCTGCAGGCGCACCATCGTCTGCACGGCCGCCTCGATCGGCGTTTCGGGCAGCATGATCATGAATTCCTCGCCGCCGAAGCGGGCGATCACGTCCATCGAGCGCAGCGCCGCCTTCACCACTTTGGCCAGGTGGCGCAGGGCGTTGTCGCCGACCAGGTGGCCATAGGTATCGTTCAGGCGCTTGAAGTTGTCGAGGTCGAGCAGGGCCACGCACAGGGGCGTGCCACGCCGGTCGGCGCGAGCGCTTTCGCGCTCGAAAACATCATCCAGCCCGCGCCGGTTGAGGGTGCCGGTGAGCTGGTCTTCGCGCACCAGTTCGCTCATGTGGCGCAGTTCGGCTTCCAGTGCGCGGATCCTGCTTTCCGCTTCCTGCACCTCGCGGTGGGCCTCGAGCATGCGGTCGCGCGAAGCGAGCGCCTCGGCCTGGGCGTGGCGCGTTTCGCGCAGCACTTCGTCCATCACCTCGTTCAGTTCGCCGATGTCGCCCGCATGGCGGATGCGCTCGGAAAAGCCGCCCATCTTGTCGTGGAAGTCCCCGGTCGCCGCCGCCACCGTTCCCAGGCGGTCGATGAAGGTCATCATCATGTTCTTGACGGTGGCCTTCATGTCCGACAGGTTGTGCTTGAGCTGGCCCTGCTTGTAGATCACGTCCTTCAGGCTGCGCGTCGCGTCTTCCAGCGCGCGGTGGTCGATCGGGCCGGCAATGAGCTCCTGCACGGCGGCGATCTGGCCGCGCATCCAGCTGTCCTCGTCCAGCAGTTCGCTGACGTTTTCCAACAGCAGCTTGAACAGGCGCAGCAGCAGTTCCTGCTGCTCGGCGCTGTCGCCGCTGTGCAGTTCGATCTGGAAGCAGAGTTCCTTCAGGCGAGTGGCGATTTCCTGCAGCGCCGCGTCGCTGTGCGCGATCTTCACGGCCGCGCCCAGCGACTCGGCCTCTTTGGCCAGCGTCGGGCTGGCCGGCAGCAGCGAGGCCAGGGCAAAGGCCAGCGTGCGGCTGAGCAGTTCGCGCAGCAGGCGCGTGTCGCGGCTTTCCATGCCGTAGGTGACGCCGGGCGGAATGCCGCGCTTCAAATGTTTTTCGACCAGTTGCGACAGGGCGCGCGCATACCCATCCCAGTCGCGCTGCTGGACGGCGCGGTTCAGGCGGCGGCCATAGTCGGCCAGCTCTCCGGGCGTGTCGGTCAGTTGCGTGGCGAAGCCGCCCAGCACCGCTTCAGCTGCATGCGCCGGAGCGGGGCCGGGCAGGGCAGGGGGCGGCGCAGGGGTAGGCGCAACTGCGGGAATCCCGGCGATCTCGTTATAGATGTCGCGGTAGGCGTCGGGCGTGGGGGCAACCCGGCGCGTCGCCAGGCGCCGGAAGGCTTCCCGGGCAATATCGACGGGATTCTGGGCGGGCGGCGGAGTCTGGTTCGGCATGGTGAAGCGCAAGGCATTGACTGATTATCGCGATGATAAGCAGTTTTTCTTTTCGTCATTGCGCGAAAAGAGGCCGGAAAGCGTCTTACTTAACGGCAATGCTTGTTAGTCACCGTGCATAAGTCACCCTTGATGCGGGCCTATTCAACTAGCTGGTTGCGAATCGCGTAGTGCGTCAACTCGGCGCTGTTCTTGAGGTTCATCTTCGCCAGCAGCCGCGCGCGGTATTCGCTCACCGTCTTCACTGACAGCGACAGTTCGCGCGCAATGTCGCTGACCGTCTTGCCGGACGCGATCATCGTCAGCGTCTGGAACTCGCGGTCGGACAGGCTGTCGTGCGCCGGCGCGTCATGATCGAGCCCGACCTGGCTGGCCAGCGCCTGGGCCAGCGTGACACTGACGTATTTCTGGCCGCCCGCCACCTGGCGGATCGCGGTGACGAGCTCGCGTGGTGCGCTCTGCTTGGTGAGGTAGCCGGCGGCGCCGGCCTTCAAAGCGCGGATCGCGTACTGGTCTTCGCGGTGCATCGACAGCATCAGCACGGCCAGGTCGGGCCGCTCCTGCTTGATCTGCTTCAGCACTTCGATACCGTTGCGGTCGGGCATGGAAATGTCGAGCAGGACGACATGGCAGCGCGACTTGCGGAACAGCTTGATGGCATCCAGCCCGTTCTCGGCTTCGCCGGCGACGACGATGTCACCCTGCTCGGCCAGGATCTGTTTCAGGCCCTCGCGCACGATGGCATGGTCGTCGGCAATGAATACGCGGATGGTGGCTTTGTCGGTCATTGTTACCTGGGTTCGCTACTGGGTGCCGGCGCCGGCGTCGATGCCGGGGCCAGCCTGATCTTGATGGTCACCATCGTGCCACCTCCGGGCGCCGCCGACAAGGTCAACGTGCCGCCCAGCGCGCGCGCGCGCTCGCTCATGCCGCGCAGGCCGAAGGAATGGGGCTTCAGGCGGTCGGCCGCGGCAATGCCGCGGCCGTTGTCGCAGATGGCAAGCACAAGGTGCTGGCGCACGCGGCGCAAGGTCACCGTGACGCGGGTGGCGCCGGCGTGCTTGGCGACATTCGTCAGCGCTTCCTGGAAGATACGGAACAGTGCGGCCGCGTGGTCCGGGTCGAGCTCGTGCTCGAGATCAAGCGCCCGATCCGCGCTGCGGAAGATGCAGGCGATGCCGGCCTGCTTTTCGAACTCGCGCGCCTGCCACTCAAGCGCGGCGACGATGCCGAGGTCGAGCGTCGAGGGCCGCAGGTCGAGCGAGATGCGGTGCACCGCCTCGATCGTGCGGTCGACCAGGTCGTCGAGGTAGGTGGCCTTTTCCAGCAGTTGCGGCTGTTCCGGCGGCAGGCGGCTGCTCAGCATCGACAGCGCCATCTTGATGGCCGTCAGGTTGCCGCCCAGGTCGTCATGGATTTCGCGCGCGATGCGGGCGCGTTCCTGTTCCTTCACCTGCTCGATGTGGTCGGTCAGTTCGGCCAGCCGGGCGCGCGAACGCAGCGCGTCCTGCTGCTCGTTCTTGCTGTCGGTGATGTTGGTCATGATGCCGTCCCATTGCACCGCGCCATTGGGCGCAGTATGGGGCGTGGCGCGCAGGTTGATCCACTTGACGTCTTTCCAGGCGTCGATCCAGATGCGGCCCTCCCAGTTCCAGCTTGATAAGCCGATTTTCGACACCGCCATCGCTTCCAGGTAGCCCTTGCGGTCCTCCGGCAGGATCAGGCGCAGGAACAGGTCGGGGTCCGCCTGCAGCGCGAGCGGCTGCACCCCGAGCAGGGGCGCGCAGCCTTCGCTCAGGTAGGGGAAGGCGTGGGTGCCGTCGGCGTGCAGCAGGAACTGGTACACCAGGCCCGGCGTGTGGTTGACGATCGCGTTGAAGCGCGCCTCGTATTGGGCCAGTGCGTGCGCGAGCGCGGTGGCGGCGGCCTGTTCTGTCGACAAGTCGTCGCCGATCGCCACCAGCAGCGCGCGGCCGTCGCGCTGGGCGCGCAGGAAAGTCAGCCGGGCCGGATAGGTGCTGCCGTCGGCGCGGCGCAGGGACGTGCGCAGGCAGTGTTGTTCGCTGATACCTTCGCCGATGTCCTCGCCGAGCGTGGCGGCCAGATCCTGCAGCTGGCCCTCGGCCAGGCTAGGGAGGATGGTGGCCGCGGGCATGCCCTTGAGCGGGGTGCCGTCGTAGCCGAGGTTGGTGCGCGCAGTGCCGTTGACGTCAACCAGTGTCAGCGTGTCGGCGTCGATCAGGTAGATTTCGGCCGGCGCAGCCTGCATGGGCGCTGCAAGCGCCGGATCGAGGCCCGTCATGGCCCTTCGCTCCCGTCGGGTTTGCGGCGCCGCCGCCACAGCGACACGAAGCGGCGCAGGGCGCGCGCGCTGCGCGTGGCATGGCGGCTGCCGAACGGTACCGAGGGCCGCAACTGGTAGCGCAGGCGGCGCAGCACGCGCCGCAGGCTGGACACCGAACGGCGTACGAGGATGAGTGTCGGGCTGGCAAGTAGGCGCGTAATAAATTGATCCTTGAGCGTCATGAAGCGATTGTGCCACCGAGCGAACCAGACGAGCGCCAGCAAGGAAGGCAGGGTCAGCACATAAATGCGGGCAACGACGACTGCGCCGCCGGCCTTGGCGAGGACGAAGACGCTCCCGCCCCACAGCACATGGCCCTTCGCCATCGCCAGCAGCGCCAGCAGTTTGACGGGCATGAGCAGCAGGCCGGGCAGGGCGAAGACCAGCAGCGCCCAGTACGGGGGCAGGCGCCGCACCCCGTCCTCCAGCGCGCGCAGCGGCGGCCAGTTCGCCAGGGTCGACGCAAACCAGTTGCCGACCTTCCACAGCCATTCCTCGGCCAGCAGCACCAGCGCCGTCAGGTACAGCAGCGGCGCCAGCACGAGGCTGCGTGGAAAAGAAGAGGTCGTCATCGCACCAATGATACGGGAATTGCGCGGCTTTTCCCTGCTGCCTGCGGCTACAATGAGACTTATGAATAAAGCATTCGTAAAAGAATCCGACAACGACGACGATGACGAAGCCGTCGCGCTGGCGCAGGCGATTCCCGCCGGCGCCAAGAATTACATTACCCCTGCCGGCTACAAAGCCATCAAGGACGAACTGCTGCAGCTGATCGACGTCGACCGGCCGGAAGTGGTGCGCATCGTGCATTGGGCCGCTTCGAACGGCGACCGCTCGGAAAACGGCGACTACATCTACGGCAAGCGCCGCCTGCGCGAAATCGACCGCCGCATCCGCTTCCTCACCAAGCGCATGGATTCGGCCTTCATCGTCGATCCGAGCGTGCATCACGGCAACGACCAGGTCTTTTTCGGGGCCACCGTCACTTATGTGAACAAGGCGGGGGACGAGCACACGGTCACCATCGTCGGCATCGACGAGCTCGACCCGTTGCGCGGGCGCATCAGCTGGGTGTCCCCGGTAGCGCGCGCGCTGACCAAGGCGCGGGAAGGCGACGTCATCACCTTGCAAACACCCAACGGCAGCGAGGAACTCGAAATCGTCTCGGTCGAGTATCCGGAGCCCATCACTGACTGATCCCGACTGATCCTGACTGAGCTGGTAAGATGGCGGCTTGCCTTATTTGCCGCTCATTTGCCTTGCTCAGGCCTGACATGAATCGTCCCACCGACACCGCACGCGAGTCCGACGTCCTGGCCGCGCTGCGCCAGGCAACCGGCTCGCGCCACGAGCGGCTCGATAGCGGCCTGCCGCTCTCCAGCCCCGACGCCACCCTCGCCGATTACGCCCACCACCTCCATTTGTTGCGCGACTGGCTCACGCCGATGGACGTGTGGCTCGGCGCCTACAACGACGGCCCGCAAGGCCCGGGCCGCATTGCCGTCGCGCCGCACCTCCCACTGATCGCGGCCGACCTTGCCGAGCCGTCGCTGGCAAACCATCAAAGCAATGAACGGACAGGCGCCGCACCCTGGCCGGCCGGCGCCAGCGCCGCCTACCGCTGGGGCGTGGCGTATGTCGTCGAAGGCTCGCAACTGGGCGGCGCCGTGCTCTACAAGCGCCTGGCGCAGCAACTGGCGCCCCATCCGCTGCGCTACCTGCGCGGCGCGGGCGAGGGCGGACCGGGCCCGCGCTGGCGCGCCTTCATGGAAACGCTGCGCGCCGAAGTGCGCAGCGAGGCGGACGTGGCGGAAGCCTGTGCCGGTGCCTGCGATGCGTTCGACCGCATCCTGGCCCTGGCGTTTGGTGGGCGAAGCGGGAACTGACGGGCGCCTTCGGCACCCTCTAATGACTATCTTGCACTGCCAAGCTGGCGCGCTCGCGTTCGGCTCGCACGCCTGTAGCGTTCAATATTGACGAGAAGGCACATATTGTTTCCGAAGCTGCCACTTTATTGAGCACAAAAACGACAACATCAGCGAATCTGTTAAATGATGTTGCCCTATGGAAATCTCAAGACTACACTTTGTTCCGTAACTGAACAGGGCAAACTCCGTGAAAGCGGAGGACGCAAAGTCAACGGTCTAATGAGCCACACGGCTCGATGACGGCAGGACTGCCAGGCAATCGACACAACGCGTAGCGACTTCCGCTCCAGCACCATCGTTTTGGCCAGCAATCCTGCGATCACCACTATTTACAGGATTTGCAGCCATGCATACCGCTTTCAACATCGCCTCATCCCGCAAAACCGCCGCCGCGCTCGCCGTTGCCGGCCTGTCATTGGCCCTCGGTACTGAAGCGAACGCCGCCCCTGCTGGCGAGTTCGCCCGCGGCCGCATCCTGATCGAGGCGCGCGCCGGCTTGTCGGACGCCGAACTCGACACGCTCGTCAAGGCTCATGGCGGCAAGCGCCGCAAGCTCGGCCAGAGCCGCATGCATGTCGTCGACCTGCCGCCCGGCCTGTCCGAAGAGGAGGCGGTCGAGAAGCTGTCGCGTCGTCCTGAACTGAAGTTCGCGGAACTGGACCGCAAGGTGACGGTGGCGATGGCCGTCAACGACCCGTATATCGGCAGCGCCTGGCACCTGGGCAAGATCGGCGCCCCGGCCGCCTGGGACAGCACCCAGGGCAGCGGCGTCACGATCGCCGTGCTCGATTCAGGCGTGAATGGCGCCCATCCCGATCTGAAAGACCGCATGGTTCCTGGCTTCAACGTCTATAACAACACGACCGATACCAGCGACCTGTGCGGCCACGGCACGGCGGTGGCAGGCACCTCGGCGGCCACCATGAACAATGCGCTGGGCGTCGCCGGCGTCGCCGGCGCGGCCCGGATCATGCCGATCCGCGTCGCCTTCAAGGACGCAAGCGGCAGCTGCCCGGCCTATCTCAGCACCATTGCCAATGGCATCACCTGGGCCGCCGACCACGGCGCCAGGATTGCCAACGTCAGTTTCGCAGGCATTGCGGGCAGCTCGGCCGTGAAAAGCGCGGCGCGCTACATGAAAAACAAAGGGGGGCTGGTGTTCATCTCGGCCGGCAATAACAATGTTGACGAGAACGTGGTGCCGGACACAGCCTTCATCATCGTGTCCTCGACCGACAGCTACGACCGCAAGTCGAGCTTCTCGAGCTGGGGCAGCTTTGTCTCCCTGGCGGCGCCTGGTTCGGGCATCTGGACCACCAACAGTTCGCTCGGCTATTCGTCCAAGAGCGGCACTTCGTTCGCCAGCCCGGTCACCGCAGGTGTGGCAGGCCTGGTGATGGCCGCGCGGCCAGACCTGAACGCCGACCAGGTCGAGTCGCTCCTGTTCAAGACCTCGGTCGACCTGGGTGTGGCCGGGCGCGACCCGGTCTTCGGGTATGGCCGCGTCGACGCCGCCGCCGCTGTCGGCGCAGCTCGCGCCTACGTCCAGGCAGCCGATACCATCGCCCCGCTGGCGGCGATCGCCGCGCCCCTGGGCAGCAGCACGGTGTCCGGTTCGGTGCCGGTGAGTGTCAATTCTTCCGACAACGTTGGCGTGGCACGCGTCGAGCTGAAGGTCAATGGCACCGTCGTCGCCACCGACAGCGCCGCACCGTACAGCTTCAGCTGGAACTCGACCGGCGTGGCAAATGGCATGGCGTCGCTGGTCGCCGTTGCCTACGATGCTGCCGGCAATATGGGTACATCGGCCACAGTGCCGGTCAACGTCGCCAATAGCACCTCGACCATCGCAACGGTGAGCGACACGGTCGCGCCGGTTGTGACGATCAACAACCCGGTCGCTGGCGCGGTGAGCGGCACGGTGGCGATCAGTGTCAGCGCCACCGACAACGCTGGTGCGGCGGGTATCCGCACCAGCCTGGCCATCGACGGCAAGGTCGTGGCGAACGGCCAGGGCGGTTCGCTCTCGTACAGCTGGAACACGCGCAAAGCAGCGGCTGGGACCCATACCGTCGCCGTCACTGCACGCGATGCGGCGGGCAATGCCGGTTCTAGGTCGGTCAGCGTCACTGTGCGTTGATCAAGTCACACGCGTTGACGCCGGTCTAGAGAAAGAAATGGCGCCCGAGCAGGCTGTGTAATTAGTCTGCAGCGCCGGTAAACCAACAGAGCCTCCCAAGGTCAAACCCGGGAGGCTTTGTTCATTCTGGTGGGGACGCCCGAACGCCTGGCGGGCGGCCGGCCCTACCTGTTCCGGTTAGCGTTTCCCGGCGTAGCGGCGGCGCATCACGCCGAAGGCCAGCGCGCCTGCGCCCAGCAGTGCAACCGACCCTGGCTCCGGAACTTCGGCAGGGGGGGCGACGATTTCCCGCTCGAAGGCGCCCACGTACACGCTTTCGGGTCCTCCCGCAGTGCTGCCCGCGGCGAACTGGATGCCGCCGCCGAGGATGCATTGCGACAGCGTGGGACAGTTTCCGACGGCTTGTGCAGCCTGGGCGTCGTCAAGAATAAACCGGTATTCGCCGGACTGGCCAATGCCACCAGTTTCGGTCAAGAACAGGTCGGGCCCTACATACGAATATGTCGTGAGCGTGTTATTGAATGTACTGAAGAGACTGAGGTAAAGGTCGGTCAGGGTGGCAGTGCTGTCGTTGATGCCGAGCTCGTCGATGTTCACAACAAAGCCGAGCTGTCCAGCACTCGTCAGGCCGGCAATATCGCTGAGCCGATAGGTACGATTGATGGCAAGATTGTCCCCACCGTCCAAGCCCTCCTCGCAGGCCCGGCTCGGGTTGTTCGAACCGCCGCTGGCGGTAGGCCTGACGCAACCAGACTCGATGCCGTCTCCGTTGCCGGTGTCATTCACCGTTACCACGGTACGCACGGCGCCAAGTCCAGTTCCCGTAGTTGGGGTACCGTTCACAGGAATCAGGTTCGCAAACGCTGGCGCGGCACCGGCGACCAGTGTTGCTCCAAGTGCGACTTTAAGGAAAATAGATTTCATTACGAGACTCCGCAAAAACACTTCGTTGACGTACAGAAATACAACAGAACGTACGAAAATAGAGAAGCAATTTGCGAGCCCATGTAAAGACATTGAGCGTAATCAGTTACTTATCGTGGGTAGAATTGTAACAGAGTGGCTATGTGTAAAAAATACCGGCAGTTTCTGAAAGTAATGATTTTTTAGAATAAACTTTATTGAAAGCTCGTCATTTCAGAATTTAATTCAAAATTGAAAGAAAAATCTTGATTTTGTTCTTTAGTGGCTAAGAGCGCCTAATAAAACCTTCAGAGCAAGGCGCGGCGACGAAGACAGTACGACTGTACGGCGAGGAGCTGCAACGCAGCTATGGAGGGTTTGTTAGGCGCTCTAAAGCGGATTGACCGCCTGTACACGCTCGCAGGTGTCCACGCTGCACTTGGTCAAGCATTGTTCCGGAGCGCGTCACCCTGTCAAATGCCGCCGGGTCCACTTGGCAAGGTCGCAAAAAAATAGCCCACCAAGGTGGGCAACAGATATCGTCCATCAGGAAGGGTCAGGCGCGTTCGCGCTCCACCCGGTTCACTCCCGCCACCCGCCGCAGGTTGCGGATCAGGTGCGCCAGGTGCACGCGGTCCTTCACCTGGATGGTGAAACGCAGCTGGGTCATCATATGCTCGTCGTCCTCGTCCATGCCGACATAGGTGATGTTGCCGTCGGATTCGCCGATCTCGGCCGCCACGCGCGCGAGGATGCCTTTTTCGTTGTTGATCAGGAGGCGGATGCGGCAGTCGAAGCGGCGGTTCAGTTCCTCGCCCCATTGCACGGCGATCCAGCGGTCCGGTTCCTTCACACGCAGGCGCTTGGCGGGCAGGCAGTCGCAGGTGTGCACCACCAGGCCCTGGTCGCGGCGCAGCTGGCCGCTTATCTGGTCGCCCGGGATCGGCAGGCAACACGGCGCCAGTTGCACCGACACGCCTTCGCTGCCGTAGATCGTGACCGGGTCGATGTCGCCGCTGACGCCGCACACATTCGGCGTCAATGAAGACGAGCGGCTGTCCGATTCGCCATCCATCAGGCCGAAGATGTGGCGCGCGACCAGGGCCGGCATGCGCTTGCCGATGCCGATGTCGGCATACAGCTCGTCCATCGACTTGGCCGAGGACTCGGCCAGCAGCCGGTCGATGGTCGTGGGCGACAGCTCGCCTTCGATGTTGCGCGCGGCCAGTGCCTGGGACAGCAGTTCCTGGCCGAGTTCGACCGACTCGTTGACGTTGACGGTACGCAGGTGGTGGCGGATCGCCGAGCGCGCCTTGCCGGTGCGTACATAGCTGAGCCAAGTCGGGCTCGGGCGCGAATCCGGGTCGGTGACGATTTCGACGATGTCGCCGTTGTGCAGTTCGGTGCGCAGCGGCTGGGTTTCGTTGTTGATCTTGACCGATACCGTATGGTCGCCGATGCCGGTGTGGATCGAATACGCGAAGTCGAGCGCCGTCGCGCCACGGGGCAGGGCGATGATCTTCGACTTCGGCGTGAAGACGTAGACCGAGTCCGGGAACAGGTCGACCTTCACGTGCTCGAGGAATTCGGCCGAGTCGCCGGTCTGCTGCTGGATGTCGAGCAGCGACTGCAGCCACGCATGGGTGCGCTGCTGCAGGTCGGACATGTTCTGGTCGCCCGTCTTGTACAGCCAGTGCGCCGCCACGCCGCTTTCCGCGGTGCGGTGCATGTCCTGGGTGCGGATCTGGAATTCGACAGGGGTGCCGTAGGGGCCGATCAGGGTCGTGTGCAGCGACTGGTAGCCGTTGATCTTGCGGATCGCGATGTAATCCTTGAACTTGCCGGGCATCGGCTTGTACAGGCCGTGCAGGGAGCCGAGCGCCACGTAACAGTTCGGGATGTTGTCGACCACGACGCGGAAACCGTACACGTCAAGCACCTGCGAGAACGACAGGTGCTTGTTGCGCATCTTTTTATAGATGCCGTACAGGGTTTTTTCGCGGCCGTAGACCTCGGCCTGGATGCCGGCCATCGACAGCGTGTGCTTGACCGATTCGAGGATCTTCTTGACGACTTCGCGGCGGTTGCCGCGCGCCGCCTTGACGGCCTTGGCCAGGGTACGGTAGCGCAGCGGGTAGAGGTGCGAAAACGCCAGGTCCTGCAGCTCGCGGTAGATGTTGTTCAGGCCGAGGCGGTGCGCGATCGGCACATACACTTCCATCGTCTCGCTCGCGATGCGCCGCCTTTTGGCGGCGACCATCGCGCCGAGCGTGCGCATGTTGTGCAGGCGGTCGGCGAGCTTGATCAGGATCACGCGCACGTCGGAGGCCATGGCGAGCAGCATCTTGCGGAAGTTTTCCGCCTGCGCTTCGACCAGGCTCTGGAACTCGATCTTTTCCAGCTTCGACAGGCCGTCGACGAGGTTCGCCACCTGCGGGCCGAAGCGCTCGAGCAGCTCTTCCTTCTTGACGTCCTGGTCTTCGATCACGTCGTGCAGCAAGGCGGCCATGATGGCCTGGGCGTCGAGCTTCCACTCGGCGCAGATCTCGGCGACGGCGATCGGGTGCGAAATATAGGGCTCGCCGGATTTGCGCACCTGGCCCAGGTGCATCTCGTCGGAGAAGCGGTAGGCTTCCTTGACCTTCTTGAGTTCGGCGGGGGTGAGGTACTCCGACAGCTGGTTGATCAGCTGCGTGACCGAGGCAACACCGGGAGCGGGGGACTCGGGAATTTCTTGCGGCTTGCCCGGACGCTTGGCCCGGGTGGGGGTGTTGCCTGAATGTGTCGAGTCCGGGGGGAACAGGTTCATACGTTATGTCAATCAGCCGCAGTGTGGTGACAGAATAACAGAATTACGGGCGGGCACAGGCAGGCAAACGGGCGCTTACATCGGCACTTTTTTGAGCATTTCCACGCCAACTTTACCGGCGGCGATTTCGCGCAGCGCGACGACGGTCGGCTTGTCTTTTGCTTCGACCTTCGGAGTATGGCCCTGCAGCAGCTGGCGCGCACGGTAGGTGGCGGCCAGGGTCAGCTGGAAGCGGTTCGGGATGTTTTTGAGGCAATCTTCGATGGTGATACGGGCCATGTGTAGCTCCTGAATAGACAAAGTACAGCGGCGTCGACGACGCCGAAGAATTACGTGGGTTGGTGCGCGTGGATACCCAGCTGGGCAAACAGCGAGGCGTTGCGGGCAGCCTGTTGGGCAAAGCGGCAACGTGTCGCCTGGACTATCGCCTGTAGTTGGGCCAAGGCGACATTGAACTCTTCGTTGATGATAGCATATTCGAACTCGGGAGCGTGAGCGATCTCACCCCCGGCAGCCAGCAAACGGCGCGTAATGATGTGCGGTTCGTCGGTGCCGCGCTTGTGCAGGCGCTGCTCCAGCGCCTCGATCGACGGCGGCAGGATGAAAATGCCGGCCGCGTCCGGGAACTGCTTCTTCACCTGGCGCGCACCCTGCCAGTCGATCTCCAGCAGGATATCGGTGCCGCTCTTCATTTTCTCTTCGACGCTCAAGCGGCTGGTGCCGTAGTAATTGCCGTGCACTTCAGCCCATTCCAGGAATTCACCGCGGTCGGCGCGCTCCACGAAGTCTTCGGCGGTGGTGAAGTGGTATTCGCGGCCGTCCTGCTCGCCCGGACGCGGCGGGCGCGTCGTGGTCGAGATCGACAGCTGGATGCCCGGCTCCTGCGCCAGCAGCGCATTGACCAGGGTCGATTTGCCGGCGCCCGATGGCGCGGCGACGACGAACAGGCTGCCGGAGAAAGCGGTGGTGATCATGGGGTAGTTCCTTTGGTTCGTGTGTTCTTGGTTGCGACCATGTCGCGTTTGTTCATGATATAGCTGAACGCGTGAGCGGGAAACCCGCCCACCCTACATGTATGCCAGTAACGTTACCGATATACCCATAGGGTGGGCGGGTCCCCCGCTCACGCGTTCAAGCGGCCGATGATGACTCGCGCCGCGAATGTAATTTCTGCTTACTCCAGGTTCTGCACCTGCTCCCGCATCTGCTCGATCAGCAATTTCAGCTCCATCGAGGCATCCGCCAGTTCCTTCACCGAGGCCTTGGCGCCCAGCGTATTGGCTTCGCGGTTCAGTTCCTGCATCATGAAGTCCAGCCGCTTGCCGACCTGGCCGCCTTTTTTCAGGATGTGGCGGGTTTCGTTCAGGTGGGCCGACAGGCGCGACAGTTCTTCCGACACGTCGATGCGGATGCCGTACAGCGTCACTTCCTGGCGGATCCGCTCGAACACTTCCTGGCGGCTCAAGACCGACTGGTTGCCGTGGCCCGCCAGCCCCAGCGCGTCCTGCATGCGCTCGACGGCCTTTTGCTGGAATTGCGCGATGACCTGGGGGATCAGCGGCGTGATGCGCTTGACGATCGCTTCCATGGAGTCGATCCGCGACTGCAACATGGCTTCCAGTGCCGCGCCTTCGCGCCGGCGGCTGTCCACGAACGCGGCGATCGTTTTCGCGGTCAGTGCGGCCACATCCGCCTGGAGCGATTCCTGGCCGATGTTCGATTCCTCGACCACGCCAGGCCAGCGCAGCAGTTCTGCCACCGACATCAAAGGCGCCGAAACAAAGTGGCGGGTGACTTCCGTCTGCAAGCGCGCCAAGTCGGCCAGCAAACCATGATTGAGCGCCTGGGCGCCGCCGGCGACCTTGCGGCCGAACGACAGGCGGGCTTCGACTTTGCCGCGGGTGATGGCGGCCATGATGGCGGCGCGCAGGTCCGGTTCCAGCGCGCGCAATTCGTCGTTGATGCGGAACTGGAGATCGAGAAAGCGCGAATTGACGCTCTTGAGCTCGATCGTGAGGGTGCCGGCAGCGCCTTCGCTGGTGGCAACCGCATAGCCTGTCATGCTAGAAATGCTCACTAATGTCCCCGGTTTTTATGCTTTACAAGACCGACATTTATCCACACAATCGCCGTGTTACGCAAGGGACTCTTCAGTATGGCCGCACAAAATAACGCACCCTTGCCGGAAGGGCTGGAGATTGCCGGATATCGCATTGTAAAGAAAATCGCGTCCGGCGGGTTCAGTATTGTCTATCTTGCATATGACGCCGAAGGCAGCGCTGTCGCCATCAAGGAGTACCTGCCGAGCGCGCTCGCGCTGCGCCAGCCGGGCGAGCTGGCGCCCTCGATCGCGAGGTCGAACCTGCCCCTGTTCCGCATCGGGCTGAAGTGTTTTTTTGAGGAGGGGCGGGCGCTGGCGCGCATCATCCACCCGAACGTGGTGCGCATCCTGAACTTCTTCCGCGCGAATGAGACCGTGTACATGGTGATGGCTTACGAGTCCGGCCACTCGCTGCAGGAACACATTGCACGCAGTGCAGGCAAGGGCAGTCGCCTCGGCGAGGCGTTCATCCGTCAGGTATTCGACGGCGTCTGCCGCGGCTTGCGCGAAACCCACGCCAACAAGCTGCTGCACCTCGACCTGAAGCCGGCCAACATCTACCTGCGCACTGACGGCTCGCCGATCCTGCTCGACTTCGGCGCGGCGCGCCAGGCGGTGGGCAACGATGTGCCGACGCTCGCGCCCATGTACACGCCCGGCTTCGCGCCGCCCGACCTGTATGCCCGAGGCCTGCCGCTGGGACCGTGGTCCGACATCTACAGCCTGGGTGCCTCGATGTTTGCCTGCATGACGGGTGCTCCGCCGCAGGCCGCCGACGCGCGCAAGGCCGAGGACAAACTGCCCGCCCAGTTCGACATGTTGGCAAGCACCTATTCGCCGGAGCTGATCGCCATGGTGCGCGCCTGCCTGTCGCTCGATCCGATGGCGCGCCCGCAAAGCGTGTTCGCCGTCCAGAAGGTGCTGCAGGCGGCGCCGGTGACGCCTCTGGCGGCAGAAGCGCAGGAAACACATGACGCAGCCGAGCAACCCGCCGGCGGCCTGCGCCGTTTGCTGGGCCGGCTCGGTTCATTTGGCCGGGTGCAAAACGGCAGCAAGAATTAAGGAGGCACCATGCAGTTTTCCGTCTACCAGCAAAGCCATATCGGCGGCCGCCGCGTCAACCAGGACCGGATGGGCTACTGCTTCACGCGCGACGCGCTGCTGCTGGTGCTGGCCGACGGCATGGGCGGCCACCAGCATGGCGAAATCGCGGCCACCATCGCCATGCAGACGCTGTCGATGATGTTCCAGATGGGGGCGCGGCCGTATATTAAAAAACCGGAACGCTTTCTTGAAGAAGCGCTGGTGCAGGCACACCGCGACATCCTTGCCTACACGGCGCGCCACAAGCTGCCCGAGAGCCCGCGCACGACAGTGGTCGCCTGCCTGGTGCAGCACAACTGCGCGGTATGGGCGCATTGCGGCGACTCGCGCCTGTACTGGGTGCGGCGCAACCAGGTGCTGGCGCAGACGCGCGACCATTCGCACCTCGAATACCTGATCGCGAAGGGCCTGGCCGGCCCGCATGAACGCATGACCCATCCCGACCGCAACAAGCTCTACAACTGCCTGGGGGCGACCACCCCGCCGCGCATCGAGCTGTCGCGCCAGGCGAACCTGGAATCCGGCGACGTGCTGCTGCTGTGTTCCGACGGCCTCTGGTCGATGGTGCCCGACGCCGAGATCGTGCAAAAACTGGCCACCCAGACCGTGGTGCAGGCCGTGCCCGATCTGGTCGCCATGGCGACCGCCATCGGTGGCCCGCGCGCCGACAACACGACCGCGCTGGCGATCAGCTGGCAGGGCGCGGACCACGCCGGCGCCACTGGTCCGAATGTGATCTCGACCCAGCTCCTGCCGGAAGACCAGGTCAGCAGCACCATCAGCAATATAGGAAGATCGTCGGAATCAGCGGCGGCCATGGCCGACGCCGATTCCGACCCCTTCGACGAAGACGAGATCGAAAAGGCGATTGCGGAGATCAACCAGGCGATCGAGAAGTCGTCCCAGTTGCTTAAATAATTACTCAATCAATAAAAGGTTCACCATGACGTTTGCATCCCGCCCGAGCGGCCGCGCAGTCGACCAGCTGCGCACCATCCGCATCACGCGCCAGTACACGAAACATGCCGAAGGCTCGGTGCTGATCGAGTGCGGCGACACCAAGGTGATCTGCACCGCCAGCATCGAAGAGAAGGTGCCTGGCTTCCTGAAGGGCAAAGGGCAGGGCTGGCTGACGGCCGAATACGGCATGCTGCCGCGCTCGACGCACACGCGCATGGACCGCGAAGCGGCGCGCGGCAAGCAGTCGGGCCGCACCCAGGAAATCCAGCGCCTGATCGGCCGCTCGCTACGCGCCGCCTTCGACCTGGAAGCCTTCGGCGAACGCACGCTGCACCTCGATTGCGACGTGATCCAGGCCGACGGCGGCACCCGCACCGCCTCGATCACCGGCGCCATGGTCGCGGCCCATGACGCTTTCAGCGCACTGGTGGCGCGCGGGCTGCTGCCATCCGTGCCGGTGAAGCATTTTGTGGCGGCGATCTCGGTCGGCGTCTACCAGGGCATGCCGGTGCTCGACCTCGACTACGTCGAGGATTCGGGCTGTGACACCGACATGAACGTGGTGATGACCGAAGCCGGCCATTTCATCGAAGTGCAGGGCACGGCCGAGGGCGCAGCGTTCGACCGCGCGGGCATGAACCGCCTGCTCGACCTGGCGCAGGGCGGGATTGCGGAGCTGGTGCGGATGCAGAAGCAGGCGCTCGGTATCGCTGGCTGATCCGGGACCGCGGCACCGGCGATGTCGCGGGCGAACGGGTAAAATACCCCCTTCGCTCTATCCCGCCTGACTCCCACCATGACCCAACGCCTCATCCTCGCCTCGAACAACGCCGGCAAGCTCAAGGAATTCCAGCAAATCCTCGGGCCCATCGGTTTCACCCTGCACCCGCAGGGCGAATTCAACGTGCCCGAAGCCGAGGAGCCGCATGCCACTTTTGTCGAGAACGCACTGGAAAAGGCGCGTCACGCGTCGCGCCTGACCGGGCTGCCGGCGCTGGCCGACGACTCGGGCGTATGCGTCAACGCGCTCGGCGGTGCACCTGGCGTCTACTCGGCCCGCTTCGCCGGCGAACCGAAGTCTGACGCGCGCAACAACGACAAGCTGGTGGCCGACCTGGCGCATCACGCCGACAAATCCGCCTATTATTACTGCGTGCTGGTCTACGTGCGCCACGCCGACGATCCCCAGCCGATCATCGCCGACGGCCGCTGGGATGGCGAGATCATCGACACGCCGCGCGGCGAGAACGGCTTCGGCTACGACCCGTACTTCCTGATTCCGTCGCTTGGCAAGACCACAGCCGAACTGACGCCGGCGGAAAAAAACGCGCAGTCGCATCGGGGCCAGGCCCTGCGTGCACTGGTAGGGAAGCTGCGATGATCCCGATCAAAGTCGCGGGCGCGAAGGTCAGTGAACCGCGCAACCCCGCTACCGCAGCATTGCAATACCTGCAGCCGGGCGCGCTCAATCTCACCGCCTTGCCGCCGCTGTCGCTGTACATCCACTTCCCCTGGTGCGTGCGCAAGTGCCCGTATTGCGACTTCAATTCGCACGAGGCCAAGGGCGAACTGCCGGAGAAGGCCTACCTCGACGCGGTGCGCCTCGACCTCGAACAGTCGCTGCCGCTGATCTGGGGCCGCAAGATCCATACGGTGTTCATCGGCGGCGGCACGCCCAGCCTGATGACGGCAAGCGGTCTCGATCGCCTGCTGTCCGATGTGCGCACCTTGCTGCCGCTGGAGATCGACGCCGAGATCACGATGGAGGCGAATCCCGGCACCTTCGAGGTCGAGAAATTCCGCCAGTACCGCGACAGCGGCGTGAACCGCCTGTCGATCGGCATCCAGAGTTTCAATGGAGACCACCTGAAATCGCTCGGCCGCATCCACGACGAGCGCGAGGCGCTGCGCGCGGTGGAGATCGCCCACTCGACCTTTGACAACTTCAACCTCGACCTGATGTACGCGCTGCCGTCGCAGACGCTCGAGCAAGCGCACAGCGACCTGCAGACGGCACTGTCGTTCGCGCCGCCGCACCTGTCGCTGTACCACCTGACGATGGAGCCGAACACGGTCTTCGCCAAGTATCCGCCGGCGCTGCCCGACGACGATACCAGCGCCGACATGCAGGACATGATCGCGGAGACGATGCGGGGCGCCGGTTATGACCATTACGAAGTGTCGGCATATGCAAAACCGGGCCGGCTGGCGCGCCACAACCTGAATTACTGGAATTTCGGCGACTACCTTGGAATAGGTGCGGGCGCGCACTCGAAAATCTCGTTCCCGCACCGCATCCTGCGCCAGGCCCGCTTCAAGCAGCCGGCCTCCTTCATGGAAGCGGCGCAACGCGGCAACCCGGTGCAGGAAGAGCACGAGATCGCGCGCGCCGACATGGGTTTCGAATTCATGCTCAACACGCTGCGCCTGACCGGCGGTTTCGACCCGAATCTGTTCGGCGAACGCACCGGCATGAGCATCACGGCGATCAGCAAGGCGCTCGATGCCGCCGAAGCCAAGGGTTTGCTGTACCGCGATTTCAAGCTGATCCGGCCGACCGAACTCGGCCAGCGTTTCCTCAATGATTTACAAGAGATGTTTTTAGGCGAAACGAAGTAGGGTCAGGAAGTAAGGTTAGCCCTGCTTGGCGCCCGCCAAGGCGACGATCGTCTTCGACAAGCCCGTCACCACGCGCGCCATGCTCTCGTAATCGAGCTTGTCCGGCGTGTCCTGGTCGGTATGGTAGTAGGGGTAGCGCATGAAGGCGGTGTCGGTGATCATCAGCGCCGGGTAGCCGTGGCGGTTGTAGGATGAATGGTCGGACAGCGTGACACCGGTGGTGTGCGCGGGCGCGGCCAGGCCGTGTGCGGGGAAGTCGGACGCGGCGCGGAAGGCGGCCAGCGCATCGCGTACCAGGCTTGATGACTCCAGCGTGCCGACAAAGGCGATGAAATTGCCCGTGCTCGGGTAGCGGCCTTCCAGCCCGGGCGGCAGCTTCTGGGTGTTGGGCGCGTCCGTGTAATAGCCCATCGTCTCCAGCACCAGCGCGCCCTGGATGTTCTGGCCCTGGCGCTTCATCTCGGCAGCGTGGCGCATGCTGCCCATGTCCGCACCCATGAAGTAAGGCGGCTCCTCGTTCACGAAAAACACGAAGCGCACTTCGGTGCCGGCGCGCGGCTGCATGGTTTTCAGCAGGCGCGCGAGCTCCAGCACGGCCGCGGTGCCGCTGCCGTTGTCGTTCGCGCCCGGTGCGCCGGGGGCCGAATCGTAATGGGCGCCGACGATGAAGATGCGGTCCGGCCGCTTGCCGGGGGCGGCATTGCTCACTGCCACCTCGATGTTGCGCACCCGTTGCCCGCCGGCCGTGTATTCCTGCCTGGATGGCGAGTAGCCGGCACGCGCCAGCGCCGTTTCGATGTACACGGCGGCACGCTCGAGCTGCTCGGGCGTGCCGGTGTTGTGTTCTTCGGACGCGACCGCGCGCACATGCTGGCGCATGCGCTCGGCAAGGTCGGGCGCCGCCTCGGCGGTATCGGGGCGGAACGTCAAGACAGCCACCAGGATAAGCAGAATGAGCGCAACGACGACCTTCCAGTGTGAGTGAAAAAAGTTTCGCATGGCAGTCTCTCAGCGCCTGAGGGCGCACCAACTGGTAGACCCTGCCAGTGTAGCCAAGTTCACATCAGGACCGCACACGAATCCGGCCGTAAAGTTCCCGTTGAGTGGACGTAAAAAAACCGGGGCATGCCCCGGTTTTTTTCAGCTCAGGCTGCTCAGCGCGATGCCTGCGCCAGCGGCGCTGCCGCTACCGGCTCGCTCCAGCCGCCGCCCAGCACCCGGTACAGCGTGACCTGGTTCTGCAGGCGCTGCAGGTTGGCCTGTACCGCCAGCTGCTGGGCCTGGAACAGCGAACGCTGGGCGTCGAGCAGGTCGAGGTAGCTGGCCGCGCCGCTCTTGTAGCGCAGCTCGGACAGGTTGTAGCGGTCCTGCTCGGCCGCCGCCACCGCGCGCTGGGCGCGCAGCTGCTCGCTGAAGGTCGCCTGGCCGGCCAGCGCATCCGCCACTTCGCGGAACGCCGTCTGGATCGATTGCTCGTACTCGGCCACCGCGATATCGCGGCCGGCGCGTGCCGAGTCGACGCCGGCACGGATGCGGCCCAGGTCGAAGATCGGCAGCACCGCCTGCGGTGCGAAGGTCCAGCCGAAGGAACCGCTCTTGAACAGGCCGGACAGTTCGGTGCTGGCGCTGCCCACGGAACCCGTCAGCGAAATGCGCGGGAAGTAGTTGGCACGCGCCGCGCCGATGTTGGCGTTCGCCGCGATCAGCTGCTGCTCGGCCGCGCGGATGTCCGGGCGGGTCGTGAGCAGGTCGGACGGCAGGCCCGCCGGCAGCTCGGGCAGCTCGGTCGCGGCCAGGGTGGCGCCGGCCGGCAGGTTTTCCGGAATCGTCTGCCCCACCAGCAGGGTCAGCAGGTTGGCGTCCTGCGCGCGCTGGCGCTGGAAGCGAGCCAGTTCGGCACGCGCCGTCTCCACCAGCGAGGTCGACTGCTGCAGTTCGAGCTTGGACACGACGCCGTTCTCGAAGCGCAGGCGCGTGAGGCGGTCGGACTCTTCGCGGGTCTTGAGCGTCTGCTGGGTAATGGCCAGCAGTTCGTCGTCGGCCAGCAGCGTCAGGTAGGTATTGGCCACCGATGCGACCAGGCTGATCTGCGTGGTGCGGCGCGCTTCCTCGGTAGCGAGGAACTGCGCCAGCGCCGCCTGCGACAGGTTGCGCACGCGGCCGAACAGGTCCAGCTCGAACGCCGAGACGCCGAATCCCGCCTGGTAGATGCTCGAGATCGGCGCGTCGTCGCCGGTCGTCTGGCGGTTGCCACTGACGATGCCCGACACCGTCGGCAGGCGCTCGGCGCGGGTGATGCGGTACTGGGCGCGGGCCTGCTCGATGTTCAGGATCGACACGCGCAGGTCGCGGTTGTTCGCCAGCGACATCTCGATCAGCTGGCGCAGGCGCGCATCGGCGAAGAAGCGCTGCCAGGCGAGGGCTGCAGGGGCCTCCGAGGTTGCCACCGGCAGCGCCGTGCCGCCGGCCCGCGGCACCTCGGGGAAGGCCGGGGCCACCGGAGCCGCCGGACGCTCGTACTTCGGCGCCAGCGACATGCAGCCTGCCAGCGCCATCGACAGCGCGAGGGGAGTAACGATGAGTTTCAGTGCTTTTTCCAATGTTTTCATTAGATTTTTTCCTCAATTACCTTGCTGGTGTCTTCTTCATGAGCGTACTTCTTGCGCTGGCGTTCGCTGCCTTTGAAGAATTTACGCACCACGACGAAGAACATCGGGACGAACAGCACGCCGATCGTCGACGCTGTCATCATGCCGCCCATCACGCCGGTACCGATGGCGCGCTGCGATGCCGAGCCGGCGCCGCCTGCGATCACCAGCGGCAGCACGCCGAGGATGAATGCCAGCGAAGTCATGATGATCGGACGGAAACGCAGGTGTGCCGCTTCGATCGCCGCTTCCATTGGCGTGCGTCCCTGCGCCTGCAGGTCTTTCGCGAACTCGATGATCAGCACCGCGTTCTTCGCCGCCAGGCCGACGATCGTCACCAGGCCGATCTTGAAATACACATCGTTCGGGTAGCCGCGCAGCAGGGCCGCCAGCACCGCGCCCAGGATACCAAACGGGACGACCAGCAGCACCGCCACCGGGATCGACCAGCTTTCATACAGGGCAGCCAGGGACAGGAAGATCGCCAGCAGCGAGAAGGCCATCAGGATGCCCATCGTACCGCTTGAAAGCTGCTCCTCGCGCGACTGGCCGGTCCACTCGAAGGCGAAGCCGGCTGGCAGCTTGGCCGCCAGGACTTCCATCTCGGCGATCGCGTCACCGGTGGAGTAACCCGGCTTGGCGTCGCCCGAAATGCTCATCGCCGGATAGCCGTTGTAGCGCAGGGTCTGCATCGGACCGGTCACCCACTTGGTGCTGGCGAACGAGGACAGCGGCACCGGGTTGCCCTGGATGTTCAGGGCGTTCAGGCGCAGCAGGTCGTCCGGTTGCATGCGGTCCTTGGCATCGGCCTGGACCACCACACGCTGCAGGCGGCCGGCGTTCGGGAAGTCGTTCACGTACGACGAACCGAGTGAGGTCGAGATCGCGGTGTTAATCGCGTCAAACGTGACGCCCAGCGCCTGCGCCTTGTCGCGGTCGATGTCGAGCATGACCTGCGGCGCGTCTTCCAGGCCTTCCGGACGCACGCCGGCCAGGACCGGGCTTTGCGCGGCCATGCCGAGCAGCTGGTTACGCGCCGCCAGCAGGGCGTCGTGGCCGTTGCCGCCGCGGTCTTGCAGGCGGAAACTGAAGCCCGTGCCGCGGCCCAGTTCGGGAATCGGCGGTGGCGACAGCGCGAAGATGAAGGCATCGCGCACGCCCGACAGGCCGCCGATGATGCGGCTGGCAACGGCGTCTGCGCTCGAGTCCGGACCCTTGCGCTCGCTCCAGTCCTTCAGCGGGATGAAGGCCAGCGCCATGTTCTGGCCGGCCCCCGAGAACGAGAAGCCCAGCACGCTGACCATGTTGGCCACTTCCGGCTGCTTCATGATGAAGGCCTCGGCGGTGCGCATGACTTCGTTGGTGCGCTCGAGCGTGGCGCCCGGCGGCAGCTGGATGTTGGCGATCACGTAGCCCTGGTCTTCGTTCGGCAGGAAGGAGTTCGGCATGCGCGTGAACAGCAGTGTGACCAGGCCGCATACCAGCACGAAGGCCACCAGCGCACGGCCGGCATAACGCGCCAGCTTGCCGACCCAGCTTTCATAGCCCTTCGCGGTGCGGGAGAAGCGGCGGTTGAACCAGCCGAAGAAACCCTTCTTCTCGTGGTGGTGGCCGGCTTCGACCGGCTTGAGAAAGTGGGCGCACAGGGCAGGCGTGAGCGACAGCGCCAGGAAGGCCGAGAAGGCGATCGAGGACACCATGACGACGGAGAACTGGCGGTAGATGTTACCCACGGCGCCGCCAAAGAAGGCCAGCGGCACGAACACCGACATCAGGACCACGGTCACGCCGATGATGGCGCCCGAGATCTGGCCCATCGCCTTGCGGGTCGCCTGCAGCGGCGGCAGGCCTTCCTCGCTCATGATGCGCTCGACGTTCTCGACGACGACGATCGCATCGTCGACCACGATACCGATGACCAGCACCATGCCGAACATGGTCAGCACGTTGATCGAGTAGCCCAGCGCCAGCAGCGTACCCAGGGAACCGAGCAGGGCGACCGGAACGACGAGGGTCGGGATGATGGTGTAGCGGAAGTTCTGCAGGAACAGGTACATCACCAGGAACACCAGCACCAGCGCTTCAATCAGGGTATGCACCACCTGGGTGATCGAGATGTCGATGAACTTCGAGCTGTCGAACGGCACGGTGGCCTTCATTCCGGCCGGGAAGAACTTCGACAGTTCGTCCATGCGCTCGCGCACCAGGCGCGCTGTTTCCAGCGCGTTGCCCGATGGCGACAGCTGCACGCCGATACCGGTCGACGGCTTGCCGTTCAGGCGTGCCGAGGTGCCGTACGCCTGGGCGCCGATTTCGATACGGGCAACGTCCTTCAGGCGAACGGTCGAGCCGTCCGGGTTTGCGCGCAGCGCGATGTTGCCGAACTGTTCGACAGTCGAGAGCTGGCCGGTCACCACGACGGTCGCGGTGATTTCCTGGCCTTGGGCCAGCGGCAGTTCGCCGATGGTGCCCGACGCCACCTGGGCGTTCTGGCTGCGGATCGCGTTGTTGACGTCGGCCGGCGACAGGCGGAAGCCCACCAGCTTGGCCGGATCGATCCAGACGCGCATGGCGCGCTCGGTACCGAACAGCTGGGCGGTACCGACGCCCTTGATACGCTGGATTTCAGGGAGCACCGTGCGCGAGGCGTAGTCGCCCAGCGCGATCGGGTCCCACTTCGGGTCGTCCGACGACAGGATGGTGAACAGCAGGAAATTCGCGCGCACCTTGTCGACGCGCACACCCTGCTGGTTCACGGCTGCCGGCAGGCGCGGGGCCGCGCGCGACAGGCGGTTCTGGACGTCGACCTGGGCCAGCTCGGGGTCGGTGCCCGTCTCGAAGGTCAGGGTGATCGAGCCGCTGCCGTTGGCGGTGCTGCTCGACTCCATGTAGACCAGGCCCGGCGAACCGTTCATCTCGCGTTCGATGACGGAGATGACCGAGTCTTCCAGGGTCTGGGCCGAGGCGCCCGGATAGGCGGCATTGATCACGATCGATGGCGGAGCCACGTTCGGATACTGGGCGATCGGCAGCTGGGTGATCGAGACCGCACCGATCACCATGATAAACAGCGCGATCACCCAGGCGAAAATAGGGCGGTCAATAAAAAAACGTGCCATTGCAATAGTCCTGTTCTATACCTGGAGCGCTCAGCGGCTCGTCGATGCGGCTGCCGGCGCGGCGCCGGCGGTGGAGCCCGACGGGGCTGAAGCAGGCAGCTGGCGCGCGGTCGCGGCGGCGGCCTGGCCGGCGCTGGCGACCGATGCTGCTGGCGCTGCGGCTGGTGCCGCAGCTGGCGCGCTTGCGGTAGTCTGCGTGCCGGCCTGCCATGGCACTGCCTTGACCGGGGTGCCCGGCGGCAGCATCTGCAGCTTCTGGAAGCCGTCGACCATCACGCGTTCGCCTTCCTTCAAGCCTTCGGTGACGACCCAATCCGAGCCCTGTTGCGATGCGATCTTGACGGTGCGCGGGGCCGGCTTGTTGTCCAGACCGACGACCATCAGGGTGTCGCCCTGGGCGCCGCCACGGGTGACCGCTTGCTGCGGCACGATGATGCCGTTCGGCAGCTGAGCCTGGGCCAGGCGTACGCGCACGTACTGGCCCGGCAGCAGGGCGTTGTCCGGATTCGGCACCGTCGCGCGCAGGGTGACCTGGCCAGTGCCGGGATCGACCGTCACATCCGAGAACAGCAGCTTGCCACGGGTCGGCAGCTCGGTGCCATCGTCGAGGAGCACGGTCACGGGGGCGTCTTTCGCGCCGCCGCCGGCTTGCTTGCGCAGGCGCTGCACTTCCGTGGCCGACTGGGTGATGTTCAGGTACATCGAGCTGGTCTGTTGGATCACGGCCAGTTCGGTACCCTCGGCGGCCGAGACCAGCGCGCCTTCGGTCACCAGCGCGCGGCCGATGCGGCCCGAGATCGGCGCATTGACGTTGGCGTAACCGGAGTTGATCTGGGCAATGCGCACCTGGGCGCGCGAGGCAGCCACGGCCGCTTCAGCCTGTTTCTGCGCGGCTACCGCGTTAGTGTATTCTTGCTTGCTGATCGCATTGGCCTCGACCAGCGGCTTGTAGCGCGCGGCCTGGGCGGCGGCCTGGGTCAGGGTCGCCTGGGCGCGGCCGAGGTCGGCCTGGGCGGCGGCAACCTGCGCCTGGTAGGGCGCCGGGTCGATCTGGAACAGCGACTGGCCTTCCTTGACCTCGCTGCCCTCGGTAAACAGGCGCTTGAGCACGACGCCGTTGACACGGGCACGCACCTGCGCAACGCGTACCGGCTCGGCACGGGCCGGCAGTTCCGTCTGCAGCGCGACGGTTTCGAATTTGGTGGTGACGACACCGACTTCAGGTGGCGGCATCTGGCCGCCGGCGCCAGGACCGGCTTGGGCAGCGTCTTTCTTGCCGCAGGCCGACAGCAGGGCCACGGCCATCAGCGTGCTGGCGGCGATCCGCGTGAGAGAGAGGGTAGAGGAGTGGGCAGAGCGCATTACGTGCTTCCTTCGAGTTTTTGGGGAAAACAAAACCGTCCCCAAGAACCAAGAGGCCCCTGCGCACGGTTTCATTACTGGCTTTTACGGATTTTTTTATATACTATCACGAGTGTATGTTTAACGTGCAGGACCACCCAAAAACGGAGAAAGCCAATGCGCAGGACGAAAGAAGAAGCGGCGGCCACGCGCGACAGCATCTTGGATGCTGCAGAGAAATTATTTGTTGAGCAGGGTGTCTCGCGAACGACCTTGCAGCATATCGCAAGCGCCGCAGGCGTGACGCGCGGGGCGATTTATTGGCATTTTGACGACAAGGGCGCGCTCTTCAACGCCATGATGGAGCGCGCGATCTTGCCGTTCGAGTGCGCGCTGAACGTGCTGGGCGAGGCAGACGAGGCCAATGTGCTGGAGGACTTGCGTGCCTTCCTCGTCAATATTTTCCGCGTGACCGAAACCGATCCCCAGGCCCGGCGCGTGTTCGAAATTTCTTCGCTGAAAGTGGAGTTCGTCAGCGAGATGGATGCAGTGCGCGTGCGGCGCAGCCAGAACCAGGCGGAATGGATGGCGCAAGTAGAGGAGCGGCTGGAGCTGGCGCAGGAAAGCGGACTGGTCCGCAAAGACGTGCAGCCGCAGGTCTTTGCGCTCGGGCTGTGGGCCATGATGGATGGCCTGATCCGTACCTGGATGTTCGAACCCGGCGCGTTCGGGCTGGTCGAGACCGGCGACCAGCTGATCGCGACCATGCTCGAGGGAATCCGGACGAAATGAAAAAGGCGCGCGGTCAACCAACTGACCCACGCGCCTTCCCTGTATAACGCCAGCCGCTGCTGGATTAGCGCATCTCTTCGATCATCTTCTTCAGCTTGGCCGAATCGGCGACGAAGGCGCGAATGCCCTCGGACAGCTTCTCGGTGCCCATCGCGTCTTCGTTGAGCATGAAGCGGAACGATTTCTCATCGACTGCAATCTTGTCGATCGCCACATCTGCGTCCTGGGTCAGCTTGCGCTCGACCGGTGCATCGCTGTCGGCCAGCTTTTGCAGCAGGTCCGGCGAGATGGTCAGGAGGTCGCAGCCGGCCAGTTCCAGGATCTGCGAGGTATTGCGGAAGCTCGCGCCCATGACTTCGGTCTTGTAGCCGAAGCTGCGGTAGTACTGGTAAATCCGCTTGACCGACTGCACGCCCGGATCGTCCGCGCCCTGGTAGTCGGTACCGGTCGACTTCTTGTACCAGTCGTAGATACGGCCGACGAAGGGCGAAATCAGCTGCACGCCTGCTTCGGCGCAGGCCACGGCCTGGCACAGCGAGAACAGCAGCGTCAGGTTGCAGTGGATGCCTTCCTTTTCCAGGATCTCGGCGGCGCGAATGCCTTCCCAGGTCGAGGCGATCTTGATCAAGACGCGCTCGCGCGACACGCCGGCCGCTTCGTACAGGGCGATCAGTTCGCGGCCTTTGGCGACGGTCGCTTCCATGTCGAAGGACAGCGCGGCGTCGATCTCGGTCGAGACGCGGCCCGGCACGAATTTCAGGATCTCGACGCCGAAGGCGATCAAGAGGCTGTCGACGATCGCATCAGTCGAGCCGCCCTTGGCGTCCGCAACCGCCTTTTGCAGCAGCGGCAGGTATTCCGGCTTCTGCACGGCCTTCAGGATCAGCGACGGATTCGTGGTCGCATCCTGCGGCGCGTAGGCCTTGATCGATTGGAAATCGCCGGTATCGGCAACGACGGTGGTGTACTGTTTCAGTTGTTCGAGTTGGTTCATTAATTTGCCTGTTTGCTAAGAAGTGCAAATATTATTTGCAAGGATGTTTTCGTAGGGTGGGCAGGGCGGCGAACCGCTCTTGAGCCCACGCGGTACGGCAGTTGCGATCCAAATATTTAAAACTGCGCAGCGCCCTGATCAGCAATCGGTCGCGTTCAAAAACGCCGCCACCATCGCCTCGAGCCCCGCCCGATCCTCATCCGAGAACCGGTCCAGCACCGGGCTATCGATATCGAACACCCCCACCAGCTTGCCATCCTTGATCACCGGCAGCACGATCTCCGAGTTCGACGCCGAATCGCAGGCGATATGCCCCGGAAACGCATGCACGTCCGGCACCACGATGGTCTTGCGTTCCACGGCGGTCGTGCCGCACACGCCGCGCCCGAAGGGAATGCGCGCGCAGGCCGGCTTGCCCTGGAAAGGCCCGACCAGCAGATCCTGGCCTTCGCCTTTTTTCGACGGCACGGTGAGGTAGAAACCGGCCCAGTTCAGGTCGGCGAGGGTGTCGTACACGAGGGCGGAAAACTGCGCCGCGTTGGCGGTGAGGTCGCGCTCGCCTTCGAGGATGCTGGTCACCTGGCGCACCAGCAGGTCGTAATCGGGACGGGTGCTGCGTTCTGGATTGATGTGCATGGGCGAAGTCAAAAAGTCTTGGCGAAAACCGCTATTTTACAGCCAGCACGGACAGCCCGCTTCCTCACCCCGCCATTTGGCAAGCTCCGCCTTACTTCAGGAAGCGCCCGGCCTTCGCTTCCAGCAGCCGGATCAGTTCCGGCTGCATGAAGGCGTATTCGTCAGGAATATCCAGGCAAACGACGCGCTTGCCGTTCAGGTACCTCCTGAACTTCGACGAGAGCCTGGCCCTGTGCTTCTTCTCCATCACAAAAATAATCTCGGCCCAGTCCAGCTGCTCCGGCGCGAGCGGGATGTCGGCGTCGGCGCCCAGTCCGGCGGAGTCGGTGTCGATCCCCGGCCAGCTGGCGAAGACCTGTTCCGCCGTCGGGCTGCGCAGGCGGTTATGGGTGCAAAGGAAGAGGGCGCGCGTCATCCGGTGTGCAGTTCGCCGGTGTTCAGTCAGGACGAGTCGCCTGGCGCCGGTCGGCTTTCGCCCGCGCCAGGTAGGCGCGCAGATCGTCGAAGGTGACGGCGCCGCGGCGTCCGGCGTCGATGTCGTCGAAATGGCTGGCAACGAAGCCGAAGCCCTTCGATTCCTCAAGCGTCAGGCTGCCGTTGCCATCCAGGTCCGCCGCCCGGAACTGCGCCTCTAGCTTGGCCAGCGCCTGCGCGCGCAGCGCTGCACCCGCAGCCGGCGGTTCGGCCGGACGGATCCGCAGTGCCGGCGGCACCAGGCCGTCGACGCCGATCGGCGCCTGCGCGGCAGCCGGGGCGGCCAAATGCGCCACACTCACGAAAAGTAAAAGCAGATGCATGGTCTTCATTGTGCCACCGATACGCTGTTGTAGAAGGCGCGCAGGTCGGCCTTCTGGAGGCGGCGCACGCGGTCGTCGAGGTAGCTCATGTGCCCGCTGTCGTAGTTGCGGATCTGGATGTTGGCGCCGGCGCCCAGCCGCGCCAGGTCCAGCTCGGTCTGATAGAACGGCGTCGCCAGGTCATGGTAGCCGCCCATGGCGAGCACCTTCATGGCCGGATTGAGCGTCAGGGCCGCGGCCAGGTCCGGTATCGTGTCCGGCAGCGCCTTGCCGTCATGGGTGAAGTTCCATTGGTTGACGATGTTGTTCGAGCCCAGGTAGGGCGTAGTCGCGGTGTAGCGCAGTTCGTTCTCGAGATAAGTGCGGATGGTGCCATTGAAGACGTTGCCGATCAGCGTGAGCGAAGGGTCGCCGCCGGCCGTGAGCGCACTGCCGCTGGGCGCGCGCACCCGGGCATCGTAGCGTCCTATCACCTGCCCCATCTGGAAACGGGCGCGATAGGCGCCCGGCACCATCGAAAAATCCTGGCGCCAGGTCAGCGCAGGCAGTCCGGTGTAGGTGGCCAGCTGCGTGAGGGTGGCATCGCTCGGCGGCGTGCCGCCGGCCAGGAAAGGACCGACCTCGCTGCGGTAAGGGCCGGCGGCGAACTCGCGCACGCGCAGCAAGACCGACGAGAAGTCGGTCGGCAGGCTGCCGCCGTTCTGGTGGTAGCTTGAGACGGCCGCATAGCTCGGCAGATAGCCTTCGCAGCTGAGCTGGCCGGGATTGAACACGCCGCAGTTGGAGTTGTAGTTCATGGCGGGCGACTGCAGCATGACGCCGGCCACGCGCACCCCGGCGCTCTCAAGCAGGTTGGCCAGCACGGCCGTGCGCGGCCCGCCGTAGGATTCGCCGAACAGGTAGGCCGGCGAGGCCTGCCGGTTATTGGCGGCGAGATAACGGCGCACGAAGTCGCGGAAGGCCGCCGCGTCCTGGTCGACGCCCCAGAACTGGGCATTGGTGCGCGGCGCGATCGCCTGCGAATAGCCGGTGCCGATGGCGTCCACAAACACCAGGTCGGAATGGTCGAGCAGCGTTTCCTGGTTGTCGACCAGCGCCGGTGGACTGGCAGGCGGCTCGGTGGACGGGAAGGTGGTGGCCAGCCGGCGCGGCCCGAACGAGCCCAGGTGCAGCCAGATCGACGCCGAACCCGGCCCGCCGTTGTAGAAGAAGGTGACCGGCCGCTGCGCCGCCGGCAACCCGCCGGCCGTGTAGGCGACGTAGAAGAAGGACGCCGCCGGCTGCCCGCTGCCCTGGTCCGTGGCCGTCAGGTGGCCGGTGGTGGCGGTGTAGTCGAGCGGGCGGCCGTCGAGGGTGATGCGCGTCTGGACCGTGGCGGCGCGCTCCTCCGCGTTCACCAGCGAGGCGGTGGCCGCGCCCGAGTAAAGGACGGGATCGGCATAGCTGCCCGGCAGTGCTGAAACCGGCGGCGGCACCGGTTGCGGCACCGCCGGCGGGGCGCTGTCGCCACCGCCGCCGCACGCGGCCAGGAGGGCGGCGAGCAGGACGCCAGCCAGGTTGGGTACTGGGCCGGCGCAACGCGGCCGTTGAGCAGAACGTTGGGTGGCGATGATCGTCCTCGCGGGAAACTGACGGGTATGCCGCCGATTATGCGCCGACTGGGGAAAAACTCAACAATAATCAGGATGAGCGGGTCGCCGCGATCCCGCTCGACTATGCCAGCAGGTATTCCGTATCCGGCGCCACATCCACCAGCTCGAAATGCAGCGTCACGAACTCGAACCCGTCATGCAGGTCGAGGTGGGGCAGGCAGCGAATATGGACGTCGCGGAATTCCTGCGCGCTCGCAAACGTCTCGCCGCGCCACACGTCTTCCGGAATCTCTCCGAAGCGGATCACGCGGACTTCCTTCGCCCGGATCGTGCAGCGCAGGCGGCCCTTCAGGTCGTGGACGTCGATCAGGTCGCCTGCTTCATAGCCGCCGTCCCCGAGTTCGCCATACCCTTTGGTGTAGTCCTCGACCGTGTCGGCGGTGACCGTCTTGCGGCCGGCGATCACCTCGCGCACGAGGCTGTCGTCGTTCTCGTCGGCGCCCCAGAAGGTCAGTTTTTTTCTGCTGGTCACAGGAATGCCTTTTCGGTGCCCTGGCTCGCGTCGCCTGCGACCGCCCGCTCCAGGTCGCTCAGCGACGCCGGCTTGGTCAGGTGCAGGTCGAAGCCGGCGTCCAGGGCCCGTTCAATATCGGACTGCTGGCCGTAGCCGGTGAGCGCGACCAGGCGCGGGGTTGCATCCGTGCTCGTACCCATGCGCCGGATGGCGGCGGCGAGCGCGTAGCCGTCCATGTCGGGCAGGCCGATATCCAGGATCGCCACCGCGGGCCGGTAGCGCTCGAAGCTGGCCAGGGCGGCGGCGGCAGTGTGGGCGACGTGGACTTCATGGCCGAACTGTTCCAGTACCATGGCTGTCGTCGCGGCGGCATCGATGTTGTCGTCGACCAGCAGGACCCGGGTGGCCGCCAGCGGCGGCAAGGCCGCTGGCGGCGGCGCGCCCGGTTCCTCCGCAACCAGAGGCAATTCGACGACGAAACGGCTTCCCTTGCCGGGACCGTCGCTGTGGGCGGCCACGCGGCCGTCGTGCAGTTCGACGATCTTGCGCACGATCGCCAGGCCGAGGCCAAGCCCGCCGGTGCCGCGCGCCAGTTGCTGCGGCGCCTGGTAGAAGGGCTCGAAAATGCGGGCCAGCAGGTCGGGGGGCATGCCGACGCCGCGGTCGACCACTTCCAGCTTGGCCCAACCGGCGTCGATCGTCAGCGCGACCCGGGTCGATCCGTTGCCGAAGCGTTCCGCGTTCGACAGCAAATTGCTCAGTACTTGCGCCAGGCGGCTCTCTTCGCCCAGCACCCAGGCTGCGTCAGGCGCGACCAGCTCGATCCGCGGGCCGGGGCGGGCGCCCACGATGTGGCGCACGACTTCGGCAAAGTCCAGGGGGCGGCGCTCGAGCTGCATCTTGCCGGTGGCGATGCGCGACACGTCGAGCAGGTCGTCGACCAGGCGCTTGAGGTGGCTGACCTGGCGCCGCATGATGGCGCGCTCGCGCCGGCTCGCGCTTTCGTCGCGCAGGTCCATCAGGTCGAGCGCGGCGACGATCGGGCTGAGCGGGTTGCGCAGTTCGTGGCCGAGCATGGCGAGGAACTCGTCCTTCACGCGGCCCGCGTCGCGGCTGGCAGCCAGCGCCTCTTCTAACGAAGCGAGCAGGCGCGAGCGCTCCTGCTCGTGCGCACTGCGCTCGCCCGCGGCCGCCTCCAGCGCCCTGGCCATGACATTGATTTCCTGGATCCGCGACGGGGCAATCGCCACCGGCTGGCCGGCGCCCAGTGCAATCGCTGCCTGTTGCAGGCGGCCGGCGGTGCGCGCGATACGGTTCGACAGGAACGAGGCGATACCGATGCAGGCCAGCAGCGAGGCGGCCAGGCCCCAGCCGTAGAGCGCAATGCCGTTGTCGCTGCCGATGCCAGGCTTGGGCACGCCCACCGCGACGGTCCAGCCATAGCGCGACACCCGGGTATAGGCGCTGGCCAGCGGGTCGCCTTCCAGGTTGACGGTGCTGCCGACGCCTTCGGGCGCCGCGCCACGGATCAGCCGGGTGAGGGACGGGCTGGGCGGACGGGTGACCCGGTTGTCATGGTCCTTCGAGCGCGCCACGATCGAACCGGAGGCATCGATGATGGAGATGACCGAGGCCTGCGGCACCCGCTGGCGTTTGAGGACGCCCAGGATGCGGTCCGGTTTGACGACGGCAGTGAGCACATACAGGCGGCCGGCGTCGTCGCGCACCGGCACCCGCACCGGGAAGGCCGCGCGGCCGCGCGGGCCGCGCGTTACGTGCCCAACCACCGGCCGTTGCACGGCGAGCAGTTGCTGCAGGCTTTCCGGATCGGCGATGCGCCCGCCCGGCGTGGTGAACGGACTGGTCGTGCGAAACAGGATGTTGCCCGAAGCATCGGTCAGGATGATCGTCAGCCATTCGGGCTGGGCCGCAACCTGTTCGCGCGCGCTGTCGTAGAAGCCCTTCAGGTCGCCGGCGCTCATAGTGGGCGCGCGCGCCAGGCTGGCGAGGGCGGCCACCGTGCCGTCGAGTTCGGCATCGACTGCGCTCGACAGGGCGCGCGCCAGGTCCAGCATCGCACGGTCCTGTTCGCGCTGCTGGTAACCGCCGGCGGTGTGGAGCGACCATAATCCGAGCGCGGCCAGAGGCAGCAGGCCGATCGCGCTCAACAGGATGAGCAGTCGACGCAGGGAGAGGGTGAAACGGGATGCCGACCGCATAATTTGGCTTTTTGGCAAAAAAGCATTATACGATCAAAATAGTGCTGGCTTTTCTTCAGGCACCAGGAATGGGGAGCGGCATGAACAGCAGGCCCTCCGGCGCAATGGCCGGAGGGTCAACACGGCCTTGCGGCTTGCGGCATCATCGCAGCGATGCGTTGCTAACGAGTCTTTCACCGAGGGCACGCAGCAGGCCCGCTCCATCTCCATACCAAGCGCTTCCATGCATGCATGCCAATGTGCCGGGCGATTCGGCGGCGAGGTGGTCGATGAGTTGCCGCGTATTCGTCGAATGCGAAAAATAATCCATTGGTTTGCGAAATGCTTCGCTATTCTCCAGGATATCCTCGTTGGTCAATGCGGCGGCGCCGATGCCGCCCTGGGTGAACAGATCGCCACAAAACATCGTGTTGGTCCGGGTATCCATCAGGAAGCCCGTTTCCCAGCCGTGGGGCAAATGCGGGGCATCGAGCCACTTGACCGAGCGTTTCCCCAGCGCGAGCTCGGCGCCGTCGGCCATTGCATGGGCTGGCCTGTCGGCGAAATCATTTACCGACACCATTGCTGCAACCTGACTGCACAAGGGGGCGGAGTGCGGCGCAACGGCCAGCCACTCATTGATGGAGCCACATTCATCCGCTTCAAAATGTGACAGGGCGATGAAACGCAACTGGCTGACCGGAATGACGCTTTCGACCGCCTCCCGGACCAGGGGAAACATTCTTCGTGGCCCGGTATGAAAAAGAAGCGGCTGGTCATCGACGACCAGGTACTGGTTGAACGAGAACCCGCCAGGTACCAGGCTTACCGGCGTATTGATGCGATAGACGCCGTCGGCGATCTCGTGGACATTGGTACCGGCAGATAGATTGGTAATGCCCATTTCACACTCCAGACAAAGGCGGCTGACCAGTATTCAGGCCGGGATGGCGACCGGTTCGGATAACTGGCGGATGATCGCTGCCTGGTCGAGCCAGACGTTTTCGCGCCTGATCTTGCCGTCCGCCGCGACCTCGAAAATGTGCAGGATCCGGAAGCTGAGCGGCCTGCCGTGGCCGGGGATGCCCATCGGGTTGCCGACGGCCTTCCCGTGCCAGATACTTTCGTCAACGACAAAGTCATCGCCATACAGGCGCTTGATGGTCGTGACCTTTTCGCCCGCAAGGTCCGAAAACATCTGGTCATAAAACGCCCTCGCTGCCTGCTTGTCATGCGAGGCGCCAGCCGGCCAGCCGACGAGGTCATGCGTGAGATCGTCAACGAGCGTGGACAACACCCCGTCCACATCGTCTTGCGCCTCGTAGCGGAAATGCCGGTCAATCAGGGAATCAAACTGGGATTTCGTCAAGACAGCCATGATTTTTCCTTGAACGTGTGTACAAGTGCTTCGTTTGGCTATAATAAACAGGTGTCTCATATGAGACGCCTGTCTTATTTTTAGACCATGCCAAACCAAACGTCAAGCGCCACGCAGTCGCCTCCCACGGTGTCGCGCACCAACCTGCAGAAGGGGCGCGCCAACCAGAAGCAGCGTACCTACCAGGCCCTGCTCGATGCCGCGCTCGGCCTCAGCGAGGCCGGGCAACAGCCTACGCTGCAGGACATCGCCAAAAAAGCCATGGTGTCGCGCGCCACCGCGTACCGGTACTTTCCTTCGGTCGACGCACTCATCCATGAAGCGTATTTTGGCCGCGGCGTTGTCCCGCTCGATGAAGTGGTGGCGCCTGGCCCCGACCCGGTGGAAGCGGCCGGACGCGCGGCCGACGCCATGAACCGCCTCCTGCTGGGGGACGAGGCCGGCGTCCATATCGTTGAACGCGCCTTCATGCAGATGTGGCTGGACAATGCTTCGGAAGACCGTCCTGCGCGGATGGCAAGGCGGATGAACTACATCGATCCGATTGTGGACAGTCTCGCCGACCGGCTCGATGATGGAGCCCGGTCGCGCTTGCGGACAGGCCTGGCAATGACCATGGGGACGGAGGCGATCCTGGCGATGCGCGATGTCGCCGGCGCATCCAGGGAGGAGGCGATTGCTGCCGGCATCTGGGCGGCCCAGTCGCTGGTGCGCCAGGCACTGGCCGAAGCCAGCCGCCAGTCTTAGCCGATGAACGAATCGAACTGCATGTCGAATTCTTCGAGCGCCTTTTGCGCGTTCTGCATTTTTTTCCGGAACTCGGGCCCGCGCTGTAGCGCCAGGCCGACGGCCAGCACGTCGATCACCACCAGGTAGGCCAGGCGCGCCGAGATCGGCGTGTAGGGGTCGATGTTGAAGACGAGGTCGATCGGAATCAGCACGGTCGCCATGTCGGCCAGCGGCGTGCCCGAGGGCGCGAGCACGATGACGTCGGCGCCGCCGCGCCGCGCCAGCTTGGCCGAGCGTACCAGCGAGGAGCTGTTGCCGCGCTGGGAGATGGCGACCACCGCATCGCCTTCGCGCAGCAGTGAAGCGGCAATCGAATGGATGGCCGGGTCGGCATAGGCCACGGTCGGCACGCCGGAGCGGAAGAATTTGTGCTGGGCGTCGGCGGCGACGATGCCGGACGTGCCCTGGCCGTAGAACTCGATTTTATTAGCGCGCGACAGGATGTCGAGGGCCTTTTGCACCGATTCGGCATTGAGGTTGTTGCGCAGGTCGAGCAGGGTATTGATCGAGCGGCTGCAGATCTTGTTTACCAAATCCGCCGCCAGGTCGTCCTGCGCCGGCTGCTCGTTGGCGGCGGGCAGGGCCAGCGCCAGGCCTTGCGCGAGTTTCAGCTTGAACTCGTGCCAGCCGTCGTAGCCCAGCGTGCGGCAAAAGCGCACGACGGTCGGCTCGGACACCTGCGCGCTCCTGGCGAGCGCCGTGATGTTCTGGCTGACCGTGGTGGCGGGCGCTTCCAGCACCGCCAGCGCGACCTTGCGCTCGGACTTCGAGAGCGAGTCGAGCTGGGTGCGGATCATGTCGAGCAGCATAAATGAGCTTGTGATGAGATCAGTCTTCGGGCAGCGCTTCTTCGCGCCACTGCAGGCCGTCGCGGCCGATCAGTGCCGAGGAGGCGGCCGGGCCCCAGGTGCCCGAGGCATATGGCACCGGCGCCGTGTCGTCCTGCTCCCAATGGTTCAGGATCGGCTCGACCCATTCCCAGGCTGCTTCCAGCTCGTCGCCACGCATGAACAGGGTCAGCTGGCCACGCAGGACATCGAGCAGCAGCCGCTCGTAGGCTTCCATGCGCGGCGCCTTGAACTGCTCGCGGAAGTCGAGTTCGAGCTCGGCCTGTTTCAGGCGCATGCTGTCGCCTGGGGTCTTGGCCATCAGGTTCAGGGATAGCCCTTCGTCCGGCTGCAGGCGGATCACCAGGCTGTTCGGCTGGAAGCTCGAAGTCGGCTGGTTGAAGATCGAATGCGGGATCTGCTTGAAGCGCACCACGATCTCGGCCAGGCGGTCGGCCATGCGTTTTCCCGTGCGCAGGTAGAAGGGCACGCCGGCCCAGCGCCAGGTGTCGATCTCGGCCTTCATGGCGACAAAGGTTTCGGTCTTCGAGTGCTTGGGCGCGTCCGGCTCGTCGCGGTAGCTCGGCACGGCCTTGCCGTCGACGTGTCCGGCGCGGTACTGGCCGCGCACGATGTTCTGGCTCAGCGTGGTCGGCGTAAAACGTTTCAGCGAACGCAGCACCTGCAGCTTGGCGTCGCGCACCGCGTCCGGCGAAATCGAGGTCGGCGGCTCCATCGCCACGATGCACAGCAGTTGCAGAAGGTGGTTCTGCAGCATGTCGCGCAGCGCGCCCGAAGTGTCGTAGTAACCAAGGCGGTTGCCGACGCCGATCTTCTCGGCGATGGTGATCTGCACGTCGGAGATCCACTCGCGGCGCCAGAGCGGCTCGAACAGCACGTTACCGAAGCGCAAGGCCAGCAGGTTCTGCACGGTTTCCTTGCCGAGGTAGTGGTCGATCCGGTAGATCTGCGATTCGGCGAACACCTTGCCGACATCGAGGTTGATCTGCTTGGCCGAATCGAGGTCGCGCCCGAGCGGCTTTTCCAGCACGACGCGGGAGTTCGGCGTCGCCAGGCTGGTTGCGGCAAGGTTGTCGCAGATCTGGGCGAACAGGTGCGGCGGCGTCGCCAGGTAATACACGCGCGTGATCGCTTCCTCGGGACGCAAGGTCTCGACCAGGGGGCCATAGGTCTTGACGTCGGTGGCGTCCAGCGCGACATACGTAATGCGTTTGAGGAAACTGCTCCACTTGTGCTCGTCGACGCTTTCCTGGTCCTTGATGTGCTGCTTCGAATGCGAGTCGATGAAGTTCAGGAACTCTTCCTGCGAGCTCTCGTTGCGGCCGACGCAGATGATGCGGGCGGTAGGCGGCAAGTCGCTGCAGACATCGCGCGCATACATCGCAGGCAGGAGCTTGCGCATCGCAAGGTCGCCGCTGCCGCCAAAAAGAACGAGGTCGAAATCGGAAAGAGCCATAGTGTGTTCAGGGTCGCAAATGGTAAGGGAAGCTGTTCATGTAAATTTACTACATGAATATGCGCTTAGCAAGAAATTCTACTACGTAAGGATGGGCCGCGGCGTAGGGTGGTCGGCTCCACCTTGCTGCATGATCGGTCCGGGTGCGTGCGCCGCCCACGCGTTCAACCATCCTCTGCATATCGCGATGTTCATCCGTGCGTCGGACGCGTGGACGGCGCACGCGTCCCGTGAATGCCGATAAATAGGGTAGAGCCGTCCGGTGAACCCGTCATTGAGGCCATTGGCCTCAATGACCCCTACGAAGCCAACTTAGCGCCGATATTCCGGCTGCACCTGGCCCGCCACATCGACACGCATGCACAGCACCTTGCCGGTCAGCGGATACTGCGCAAGCTCCGCGCTCGAGCGGCCGTGGCTGGCGCTGGTGACGTACAGGGTGCGCAGGTCGGGGCCGCCGAAGGCGACCGCCGTCGGGCAGCGCAGCGGCAGCGGGATGTCGCGCAGCAGTTCGCCGCTTGGGGACAATTTCAACAGGCGGCCGCCTTCGAACATCGCGACCCAGTAATTGCCCTCGCAGTCGACCGCCGCGCCGTCCGGGCGCCCGCCGTAGTCCGCCGCGCTTTTATCGAGCGAGAAGGTGGCCAGGGTACGCCCATTCGACGCCACCCCCATCGCGGCATCGAAATCGTAGCGGTCGATGCGGTGGCTGGTGGTGTCGGCATGGAACATGGTGTGGCCATCCGGCGACCAGGCCAGCCCGTTCGAGTTCGTCATGCCCCCCGACCAGGCGAGGCGCAAGACGTCGCGCTCGAGCACGTACATTTCGGCGGCGGGCTTGTCGCGCGGCTCGTACATGGTGCCGACCCAGAAGCGCCCGGCAGGGTCGACGCGGCCGTCGTTGAAGCGGGTGATCTTGGTGTCGTACGGCGCCGGGCAGATATCAATCATGTCGCCGCTGGTCGTGTTCAGGCGCACGAAGCCGGCACGGGTGGCCACCACCAGGTTGTTGTCGCCATCGATGGCCAGCGCCGAGGGCTCGGAACCCATCTTCCAGCTCGAAAACTTGCCGCTGGCCGGGTGCAGGCGGTTCACGGTCAGGCCGTTGATGTCGACCCAGTACAGTGCCGACTCGACCTCGTGCCAGAGAGGGCACTCGCCCACCTGCATCGGCTGGTCATGGGCGACGTGGATCTTCAGGTCGGATTTCTGGTGTCTCACGTTGCCACCTATCATACGGCGGCCTTTGCGCGGGCAATCAGGCCATTGGTCGAGCTGTCGTGCTGCTCCGGCGCCGGAGCACCCGCCAGCTCCGCCTCGATCTTCTTGGCCAGCACCTTGCCCAGTTCCACGCCCCACTGGTCAAAGCTGTTCAGGTCCCAGATCACGCCTTGGACGAAGGTCTTGTGCTCGTACAGCGCGATCAGGGCGCCCAGCGTGGCCGGGGTCAGGTATTCCATCAGGATCGTGTTGCTCGGGCGGTTGCCGGGGAAGGTCTTGTGCGGCGCCAGGCGTTCGATCTCGGCAAGGGCCAGGCCCTGCTGCTGCAGGTCGACGCGCACCTCGTCGATCGTCTTGCCCTTCATGAAGGCTTCCGACTGGGCAAAGCAGTTCGCCAGCAGGGCAGTGTGGTGGTTGTGCAGTTCGTGGGCAGGGCGCAGCGCGGCGATGAAGTCGATCGGCGTCACGTCGGTGCCCTGGTGCAGCAGCTGGAAGTAGGCGTGCTGGCCATTGGTACCGGGCTCGCCCCAGATCGCCGGGCAGGTCGGCGTGTCGACCGGCTCGCCGTCGCGCGTCACGCGCTTGCCGTTGCTTTCCATGTCGAGCTGCTGCAGGTAGGCCGGGAAACGGTTCAGGTCCTGGTGGTAGGGCGCGATCGTCACCGAGGTGCAGCCGAGGAACTGGCGGTTCCAGAAGCCCACCAGGGCCAGCAGCATTGGCATGTTCTCTTCCACCGGCGCGGTGAGGAAGTGCTGGTCCATGGCGTGGGCGCCGGCCAGGAAATCGCTGAAGTAGCCAAAGCCGACGGCCAGGGCCACCGGCAGGCCGATCGCCGACCAGACCGAATAACGTCCGCCGACCCAGTCCCAGAACGGGAACATGTTGGCCGGGTCGATGCCGAAGGCCTTGATCGCTTCCACATTGGTCGACACCGCCACGAAGTGCTTCGCCAGGGCTTCTTCCGGTGCATGCGCCACGAACCACATGCGCGCGGTTTGCGCGTTCATCATGGTCTCGGCCGTCGTGAACGTCTTCGAGGCGATGATGAAGAGCGTGGTTTCCGGGTCCACATTTTCCAGCGCCGCGTCCATGTCGTGGCCATCCACGTTCGACACGAAATGCAGGGTCAGGCGCGGGTGGCTGTACTGGCGCAGCGCCAGGCACACCATCTTCGGGCCGAGGTCCGAGCCGCCGATGCCGATGTTGACGATGTCGGTAATCGGTTTGCCCGTGTGGCCCAGCCACTCGCCACTGCGCACGGCATCGGTGAAGGTCTTGATGCGGGCGAGGACGGCGTGCACGTCGGCGCCCACGTCCTGGCCGTCGACGTTGAGCTGGGCACCTTGCGGCGCGCGCAGGGCGGTGTGCAGGACGGCGCGGTTTTCGGTGTTGTTGATCTTGTCGCCAGCGAACATCGCATCGCGGCGCCCCTCGACGCCACGCTCGCGTGCAAGCGCTGTGAGCAGTTCAAGCGTGCGCCCGTCCAGACGGTTTTTTGAATAGTCTAGGAACAGGCCGGCGGCCTCGATCGACATGCGCTCGAAGCGGTCCGGGTCGGCCGCGAACAGGCTGCGCATCTGCCAGTCTTCTGCCTCGACGGCATGGGTTTCAAGGGCGTGGAAGCTGGCGGTGCTGGTAAGGGACAAGGCGGTCATGTTGAGCGTGCGATGTTGTTTTGGACAGGTTATTGAATAATACAGGAATCGTCCGTAAATTCACTACGAAATGCTCCAGTCCGGCTTCCACGTGCTGATCGATATGCAAATGTTGTACGGCGTGGGCTCAAGAGCCCACACTACAAAAGCGTGCGTTAATCACACCGCATAATGCGCGGCACTCGTCGGGTTTTCGTAGGGTGGGCGCGGCCGGCGTAGGCACTTGTGCCCACGCGGTATGGCACAGCACCCCAGCTGCGAAACCAGAGCCCGCAACCGCCCATCTCATTCTGTAGTAAAATTTCAGAATACAATTTCGAAGGAACGATAATGACGCTCCACCCTGTAGTTGAACAGGTAACGAACCGGATCATCCAGCGCAGCCGCGCCTCGCGCGCCGCTTACCTTGCCCACCTTGAGGCGGCGCGCATCCACGGCGTGCAGCGCGGCGCCCTGTCGTGCACCAACCTCGCGCACGGCTTCGCCGCCTTCCCCCAGAACGACAAGCTCAAGCTGCGCGAAACGAAAAAACCCTCGGTCGCGATCGTCTCGTCGTACAACGACATGCTGTCGGCGCACCAGCCGTTCGAATACTTCCCGGCCGTGATCAAAGACGCCGTGCGCGAGATCGGCGCCGTGGCCCAGTTCGCCGGCGGCGTGCCCGCCATGTGCGACGGCGTCACGCAAGGCCAGCCGGGCATGGAACTGTCGCTGTTCTCGCGCGACACCATCGCCATGTCCACTGCCGTGGCGCTGTCGCACAACATGTTCGACGCCGCCCTGTACCTCGGCATCTGCGACAAGATCGTGCCGGGCCTCCTGATCGGCGCGCTGCACTTCGGCCATATCCCGGCCGTGTTCGTGCCCGGCGGCCCGATGACCTCGGGCCTGTCGAACAAGGAAAAGGCGCGCGTGCGCCAGCTCTACGCGCAGGGCAAGGCCAGCCGCGAAGAACTGCTCGAGTGCGAGTCGCAGTCCTATCACGGCGCCGGTACCTGCACCTTCTACGGCACCGCCAACAGCAACCAGATGCTGATGGAGATGATGGGCCTGCACCTGCCGGGCGCCGCCTTCATCACGCCGGGCACGCCGCTGCGCGATGCGCTGACCCGCGCCTCCTCGCAGCAGGCGGTGGCGATCTCCCAGCAGGGCGGCAACTACATGCCGGTCGGGCACATCGTCGACGAAAAGAGCATCGTCAACGCCATCGTCGCGCTGCACGCGACCGGCGGCTCGACCAATCACACGCTGCACCTGGTTGCCATCGCCCGTGCCGCCGGCATCGTCATCGACTGGAACGACTTCGATGAGCTGTCGAAGGTCGTGCCGTCGATCACGCGCATCTACCCGAACGGCGACGCCGACGTAAACCACTTCCAGGCTGCCGGCGGCCCGGGCTTCGTGATCCGCGAGCTGCTCGATGCCGGTCTGGCGCACGAGGACGTGAACACGATTCTCGGCCACGGCCTGCGCAAGCACTGCAAGGAGCCTTTCCTCGGCGAGGACGGCAAGGTCGTGTGGCGCGACGTGCCGGTACAAAGCGGCGACGAATCGGTGCTGCGCCCGCACACCAACCCGTTCAGCGATAACGGCGGCATGGTGCTGGTGAAGGGTAACCTCGGCCGCGCGGTGATGAAGGTGTCGGCCGTGAAGAAGGAGCACCAGGTTGTGGAAGCCCCTGCGCTGACCTTCAATTCGCAGGAAGATTTCATGCATGCCTACAAGGCCGGTCACCTGAACCGCGATTTCGTGGCCGTGATCCGCTTCCAGGGCCCGCGCGCGAACGGCATGCCGGAACTGCATGCGCTCACCCCTTCGCTGTCGAACCTGCAGGATGCCGGCCACCGCGTGGCGATGGTGACGGACGGGCGCATGTCGGGCGCGTCGGGCAAGGTGCCGGCGGCGATCCACGTGTCGCCCGAAATTCTGGCCGGCGGCCCGCTCGGCCTGGTGCGCGACGGCGACATGATCCGTGTCGATGCGAATGCCGGCACGCTCGAAGCCCTGGTGCCGGCCGACGTATGGGCCGCGCGCAAGCAGGTCACGGCCGACATCTCGTCGTCCCACATCGGCATGGGGCGCGAGCTGTTTGCCATGTTCCGCAATTCGAGCAGCGCGGCGGAAGAGGGCGCGGCCACCTTCCCGCTGCCGTCGCCGAAACAAACCACCGTGCCGTTGCATGAGGGCGCCGACAGCGGCGAAATCATGCCCGGCTCCGACGAAGATTTCCTGTTCAGGACCCAGAAATAACCATGACTACGACCATGACCATACTTGACATCATGCGCTCGGCGAGCGTGATTCCCGTGATCGCCATTGACGATCCGGAGCACGCCGTGCCGCTCGCGAAAGCCCTGGTTGCCGGCGGCATCCGCGTGCTCGAAGTGACCTTGCGCACGCCGCACGGGCTGGGTGCGATCCGCGCCATGGCGCAGGTCGAAGGCGCCATCGTCGGCGTCGGCACCCTGACCCAGGGCGAGGAATTCGCCGCCGCGCGCGACGCCGGCGCCGTGTTCGGCGTCTCGCCGGGGCTGACGCCGGCCCTGATCGAGGCGGCACGAAAGAGCGGCCTGCCGCTGCTGCCGGGCGTGATGACGCCGTCGGAAGTGATGGCGGCGCGCGAAGCCGGCTTCAGGGAACTGAAGCTGTTCCCGGCGGTGCCGGCGGGCGGCGTCGGCATGCTCAATGCGATCGCCGGCCCGCTGCCGGACGTGACCTTCTGCCCGACCGGCGGCATCTCGATCGATACCGCGCCGGCTTTCCTGGCCTGCAAGAACGTGGCCTGCGTCGGCGGTTCGTGGCTGACCCCGAAGGACGCCATCGCCGCCGGCGACTGGGGCCGTATCACCGAGCTGGCCAGGGCCGCGGCGGCGCTGCGCGCATAAGATTGGCCCGGGTTTGACTAGCCGCCGCTGGCGCCCGCTCACCGCGGGCGAGATCGCAATGGCGTCGCTGCTGTTTGGCGACGCCATCGACTACGCGCGCGTGCGCGTGTTCTCGCGGCGCTACCTGCCTTACCTGCAGCCGAAGAACTGCGCGATGACGCCGAACGGCAGCATCTACTTCCACCATTCCTGCTTCCTCGACGACTACGCCCAGGCCAGCATCGTAGGCCAGCACTGGTTCATGCACGAGATGGTGCACGTCTGGCAGCACCAGCTCGGCTACCCAGTACGGCTGCGCGGCGCGGTGCGCCTCGGGCTGCCCTACCACTACGACCTGCATGAGGACGCGCTTCTCTCCGACTACAACATGGAAGCACAGGGCGACCTGCTGGCCGATTACTTCGTGCTGAAGTTCCTGGGGCGGCCGGAGGCGATGCGGCAGCGGCGCTACCAGGGCGAGCTGGCGCTGTACGAGCGGGTGCTGGCGGGGTTCCTCGCTGACCCTCGCAGCCGCGAGAACCTGCACCGCGGGCCGGCGCGGCAGCTGGCGCGCCTGCCGCTGTGGCGGCGGGTGTGACGGGTAAAGTCCAACAGTCCGAATCACTGCGTTCAATCACCCTCTGCGCACCGCACATCTGCATATGCCGTCTCCGGCATTCCACTCCCCATCCCGCCATTGATTTTTCTCAATGCTGCCATGCAGCAACATTGTAGTCTTATTCCTCACCACTTTCTTGTTTTCCGACTCCGCGATGAAACCGCTTCTGATCCTGTGCCTTGCCTGCCTGGCCGTGCTTCCTGCTCAGGCGGCACGTCGCGTCGGCGAAGCGGAGGTGCGGGCGGGGGCGAACGGCGTGCCGTGCTTTACGATTTCGCAGCGCGAAGAAGGGCGCGGCGGCACGCCTGACTTTGGGTCGATCACGGTCACGGCGAGCGGGGACAAGCTTCCCCTGTGGCGCATGGCCATGCCGCGCGATCGGACATTTCCGGTCGCCTTCAGCATGTGCATCCCCTACGGCGGCCGGATACCGGCGCTGCCGCAAACGCCGGCCGCGGTGCTGAAGGAGGGCGAGCTGTACACGGTCGTCATCGACGCCCGCCCCGGCAAGAGCCCGGCGCGCCCCTTGCGCTACCAAACCCGTTTCTGCCTGGCGCGCCAGCCGGCAGGCCTGAAGGTGCACCATGTCGGTGCGGAGCGGCGCGCGGGCCGCGACCAGTATGGCTGCCTGCCGGGCAGGGACTGAGCCCGCATCACCTACTCACCGATTGGCAGGCAGTCCGGCGCGTTTGTGCCTGAAGAATTCCCACGCAGCTTCCGCCACCTCGATATCGGCATTCTGCGCGCCGACCAGCGCAGTGATGAACCAGGGATAGCGCTTGCGGCGGCTCGGCTCCACATGGCCCCCGCGCTCGATCCTGTACAAGCCTACCTGGAGCCCATCCGGGGCTTGTCCCCACATGGAGCAGGTGACACTGGTTTTGCCCCCGGCTTCGCGCTCGATGGGGTACGACGCATCCGGCATGTCAGGCAGGCCGGCCAGTTCGCGCCATACCTTCACGCTCTCCTCGATACTGCTGACCCGATCGAGGAAACCCAGCACATACAAGTATTTGCCCCCGTGATAGGGCATCAGGGGATCGGCGGTGGCGCCAAAGACCAGGACCGGCAGCGCTACCACCGGCATCCTGGCCCGCCCTGGCGGGGGCATGTTGGCGAGAACGGTCGAGAACGCCGCCAGCCTGTGCGGGATCTCGATTGCCAGGCGATACGCCATATGGCCGCCGCGCGACATACCGATCAGGTAGACGCGCTGCGGATCAACTTCGTGCTCGGCGATGGCGCGATCGATGACCGCCTCGATGAAGGCGACATCGTTCTTCCTGGCGACCCGGGCAGCGCTGGCGAAGCAGTCGTTCCAGCCACCTTTGCCGGCATCAGGGGCCACCACCACGAGTTGTTCGCGTTCGGCAATGTCGAGCCACAAGGACAGGGGCGAGGGCGGAAACGCCAGGCCCAGGACCTGCTCGGCCGAGAGGAAGGCGCCGTGCAGGACCACGACCAGCGCCCGCTTGCCCGGACCGGGCCTGGCGGGCACCGCAATCAGGTAGCGCCGCCTCCCTTCGGGACGGTCGAGCGTTGCCGTCACGGGCCGCAGGCCAGTAGCCACGCTCTCGCGGCTGCCACGGAAGGCGGCTTTCAGTACCGATTTGAGCCTGGAGTAGCTGGGCATGTGCCTTCCACGTGGGCGCGTTGTGAAGTGTTGGTGATTTCCGCAGTTCATTATAAATCTGCATGGGCAGGGACCGGAAATGCATGCCCGGCACCTGTCCCTGCGGCCAGGGACACCCCGATCCGCTAAAATGTCGCCTTTCCTTCTTTACCATTGCGGACATCATGACTCAGGACGAACTCAAGCAAGCCGTGGCACGCGCCGCCATCGATTACGTGGTCGACGGCGAAATCATCGGCGTGGGCACGGGCTCGACGGCCAACTTCTTTATCGACGAACTGGCGAAGATCAAGGACCGCATCAAGGGCACCGTTGCCTCTTCGGAAGCCACCGCCGAGCGTCTGCGCGGTCACGGCATTCCCGTGTTCGACCTGAACGAGGTCGAGTCGATCGCCGTCTACATCGACGGTGCCGACGAAATCACCGATAGCGGCGCCATGATCAAGGGCGGGGGCGCGGCGCTCACGCGCGAAAAGATCGTCGCTTCCGTGTCGAAGCAGTTCGTGTGCATCGCCGACGGCTCGAAACTGGTCAAGACCCTGGGCAAGTTTCCGCTGCCGGTGGAAGTCATCCCGATGGCGCGCGCGGCCGTGATGCGCAAGCTGGCCAGCCTCGGCGGCCAGCCGCGCCTGCGTACGAAAGCCGGCAGCGATGAGGCCTTTATCACCGACAACGGCGGCGAGATCATCGACGTGGCCGGCATGGAGATTGCCGATCCGGTCGGCGTTGAAACCCACATCAACGGCATCGTCGGCGTGATCGCGGTGGGCCTCTTCGCCCAGCGCGGCGCCAACGTCTGCCTGCTGGGCACGGCCGATGGCGTGAAGACCCTCACGTTCTGATGATGAAACGCTTACTGCCGCTGATGATGCTCGCCGCCCTGAGCGGCTGTGCGATGTTCGGAAAGAAGCCGGCCACGCCGGCAGTCGCGGCGGCGGCCACATCGGCACCGCAACTGGTCGATGCCGGCGGCGCGCTGATCGAGCGCGTGCCCTACCGGGTCGGCGTGTCTTCGGTGACCGTCGAGCAGCTGGCGCGCCAGCATGCCTGCACGGGGCAGGGCGCGGGACTGGTGACCGCGCCGGGACCGGTCGAGGTCTATCGCCTGCAGTGTGCGGGCGGCAGGGTGTTCATGGCGCGCTGCGAGCTGCGCCAGTGCCGAAAAATGTAAGGCCGACGGTAATTACTCTCGTACCTTGCCGCGCAGCGCCTTGACCTGGCCGCTGCGCGTTTTTTCATCCAGCCGGCGCCGCTGCGAGCCGCGCGTCGGCTTGGTTGCCCGGCGCACGAGCTGAATCTCGGCCGCCGCATCGACCAGCGCCTGCAGGCGCTGCAGCGCATCTTCCTTGTTCTGTTCCAGGCTGCGCGATTGCTGCGCCTTGAGCACCACCACGCCGTCGCGGGTGATGCGCGAGTCGCGCATGTCCAGCAGGCGTTCCTTGACGTAAGCCGGCAGCGACGAGGCGCCGACGTCGAAGCGCGCGTGAACGGCGCACGACACCTTGTTGACGTTCTGTCCGCCCGGCCCCTGGGCGCGAATCGCAATGAACTCGACTTCAGCCGGATTGAGCGCTACGGCCATATTGATTCCATGAAACGATAAGTGATGTCAGCCGAAGCCAGGGCTCGTGCGTTAGTGGTGCTAGGCGCAAAGGCAGTAGCCAACAGGCAGCAGATGCGATACATGGGCTCATACCTATGAATTGTGGAAGTTTGAACGCAGCCGTTTCCGGACAGGTGCGCGCACGTTACAAGTGTAACGTGTGGCATGTATTTTCTGGAAAGGGTAATCTAATGACAACAAATTGTTAAGGAGCAAATCATGAACAAAACCACCATTTCCGCCCTGATGCTGGCTGTCGCCGTTCTCGCCACCGGTTGCAAGAAAGCCGACAACGACCCTTCGACCGGTCCTGCACAGGAAGCCGGCGCAGCGATTGACAATGCTGGCGCGAAGGTCGCCGAGGAAACGAAGGAAGCCGGTGCTGCTGTTGGCGCTGCTACCGAGCGCGCTGCCGAGAACGTCGATCAGGCCGCCGAGAAGGCCGCTGCGAACGTCGACCAGGCAACCGACAAAGCCGCCGAGAACCTGAAGGAAGCCGGCGCCGAAGTGCGCCAGGAATCGAAGGAAGCCGCTGCTGAAGTCGCTGCAGGCGCAGACGCCGTTACCGACAAGGCTGGCAAGGGCATCGAGCGCGTCGGCGAAAAAATGCAGGACAAGCGCTAAGCTGCCGCAGTTCTCGTAGCCGGCACCCGCTGCTGGCTGGGAACCTCGATAGCCGTTGCAAGCAAAAGGCCACACACCTGCCATGCAGGTGTGTGGCCTTTTGCGCTTTTCAGCTCTTACGCCTCGGCGATATGGATTTTCGATTTGATGTGCTTCAGGCCGGCCACGATCGTGAAGGTCATGATCACCAGCAGCGACCAGGAACTCCATTTGCTCAGGTGGACGATCGACCAGGCGCCGAGCTGGTCCGGATAGCGCCACAAGCCCCAGAACGTACCGATATTCTCGGCCAGCCAGATGAAGAAGCCGATCAGCACGAAGCCGAGCATCAGCGGCATCTGGCGGTCGCGGTCGAGCGGGCGGTAAATGACGACGGTGCGCGAATACAGCCCGAGCGCGCAGGCCGCCAGGTACCAGCGGTAGTCGCCAATGTAATGGTGGGTGAAGAAATTCGCATAGATCAGGATGGCAATCAGTGCCGCCATCCAGTAGGGCGGATGGTGGCGGATGCGCAGGTCAAACATGCGCCAGGCCTGCACGATATAACTGCCCACCGACGCGTACATGAAACCGGCGAACAGCGGCACCCCGAAGGTCTTGGTGTACGCAAAATCGGGATAACTCCAGGACTGGATGCTGCCGGACACTTTGAAGGCCTCGAGCGCAAAGCCGACCACGTGGAACAGGCAGACGGCTTTCAGTTCATCCCAGGTTTCCAGTCTGGCGTACACCATCCAGAACTGGATCGCGAGCGCGACGATCAGTAGCATGTCGTAACGTGGAATGCCGAGGATGCCGGAGCGCGGCATCAGGAGCATCGCGGCGAGAAAAGTGAAGACGAACAGGCAGGAGCGCGCGTTCTTGAAGCCGAAATACAGGAATTCGATCAGACCGCGGCGCAGCCATGTCATGTGCCGCGGGCGGGCGTCCATCAGGTGGTTGTCAAACGCGGCAAGCATGTTGATCTTCTTTTTTTGGATGCACCGATTCTACGCCGGGCTCCGCTGCGCCGGAATAGCCCTGTCGGCGCGACAATACACTTTCAGTGAATTTGGAGCGCTCCAGTGAATACCGATATCGTTTGCACCATCGGCCACTCGAATCGGCCGATTGAGGAATTCATCGCCTTATTGCAGGAAAACGGGGTGCAGTTCCTGCTCGACATCCGCACCGTCCCGAAGTCGCGCCATAACCCGCAGTTCGGACAGGACCTGTTGCCGGTTTCGCTGGCCGAGGCCGGCATTGCCTACCGCCAGATGCCGGGCCTGGGCGGGCTGCGCCGTCCTTTGAAGGATTCCCCCAACAGCGGCTGGCGCAATACCTCCTTCCGCGGTTATGCCGACTACATGCAGACGCCCGAATTCAACCAGAATGTCGAGGAGGTGGTGCAGCTGGCAAGCAACACGCGCTGCGCCCTGATGTGCGCCGAATCGGTGCCGTGGCGCTGCCACCGTTCGATGGTGGCCGACGCGCTCGCCGTGCGCGGCATCCAGGCCGAGCACATCATCAACCGGGGCAAGCGGCGGCCGCACACGCTGACGAAGTTCGCGCGGGTCGATGGCACGCGAATCTTGTATCCACCGGAAGAAACCGGAGAGGAGTCGTCCGGGCTGGAGGGGCAGGGCTGCTGCTGAAGACAAAACGCCTAGCCCGCCGGCTTTTTCCGCTTAGGCAAGGGAAACACATCCGCCACCAGGATGCTCTCGCCAATCTGGCGGCTGGGCGAGGCGGAATCGTGCACGACCAGCAAGCCTTCTTCGGCGCCGGCGTTTGCCGGAAACAAGGTCATGCCTTCCGGGTGATCGACACCCTGGCCGAAGGGCAGGTCGAGCACGTGCTCGAGCTGTGAGGTCGGCACGATGCAGCCGGCGTCGGGCTGGGCGCCGCCCGGCCAGCGATACAGGACGACCGGGCCGTCCAGGTCCATGGTCGGGCCGGCCAGGATCAGCAGATCCTCGCCCTGGACGCACAGGTCGCGAATGCCGAGCCCTCGCAAGTCGAGGAAATGCTTCCGGTACAGCTCGTCGTTCTTGCCGACCGGCCCCAGGCGCAGGGTCGCGGGCTGCTCGTCCTCGACCAGGGACACCTCGATGATGGCGGCCCAGCCACGCAGGACCGGGCCACGCAGGCCGAGCAGCAGGTTCTTGCCGGCCACGGCCACGCCTTCGATGTCGAAACCGTTGTCCTTGCCGGGAATGGGGAGGAAGGGGCCGAGATGCTCGTCCTGCTTCAGGAGTTCCGTCAGTTCGTTGCCGTGGGCGTCGCCGCGCAGGATGGCGGCGTAGTGCAGCTTGTTCTTGCCCTGGGCCTCGCGCACCAGGGTGTAGCCGTCGTCTTCGGGGACGATCGGGATGCGCGCGAGCAGGTAGCGGTTGCCGTCGGCGCTGACCGAAGCCAGCCGCTTGTAGGCCTTTTTGGTGCCGTCGTCGTCTTTTGGCTGCTTGCGGCGCAGGCTGTGCGAACCGGCCACCCAGAGGTATTTGCCGTCGCAGGCAAGGCCTTCGATATCGGCTTCGTTGAGTTCGTCAGGGCACTCCGGATCGGAGGCCGGCAGCGGCATCGGCAGGAAGTCGTGCAGGGCGAATTGTTTATGGTCGCGCGTGAAGCTGCTCTTGCCCTGGCTGTCTTCGGGGCGCAGCGTCAGCCGCTCGATGGTGACCGATTCATCGTTGGCGAGCCACAGGGTGTGGCCCATGCGCAAGGCAACCGACAGGCCGTCGCGCAGTTCCTTGTCGGGCGCGAGGTCATCGCGTTCCGGATGGAATTCAAGCAGGACAATATTCGACGGATGCATGCGCGTTCCTCTGGTGGCGGGAACCTCGAGCATACTGCGACTGGACTGGGAAGATCACACGATTGCGCGCGGGGCGCGTGCGAGCGGGGATGGGCAGGCGAGCGCCTGCCCGGAAGACTGCTTAGGCCGTTGGCGGCACGTAGCCGACAGCCGCGTCGGCGCCTTCGCCGAAGAAATGCTTTTCCATCTGTTGCGCCAGGTATTTGCGCGCGCGGTCATCCGCCAGGTTCAGGCGGTTTTCGTTGATCAGCATGGTCTGGTGCTTTAGCCAGCCCTGCCAGGCTTCTTTCGACACCGACAGGTACAGCTTCTTGCCCATTTCGCCGGGTACGGGCGGGAAGTCCAGGCCTTCGGCTTCCTTGTTCAGTTTGATGCAATGGACGGTGCGGGCCATGTGTTGCTCCTGATTCGGTATGAGATAAAACCAAGATTATAAGGTCTTGATAAAAACCTGTGACTTGCGCTGCCAGTTATACATGTGCTGGCGGTCCTTCGGCAGGTCGTCCACGGTGGCCGGCTGGAAGCCGCGCTTCTTGAACCAGTGCGCGGTGCGCGTGGTCAGCACGAACAGTTTGGTCAGGCCCGCGGCGCGCGCGCGGTTTTCCATGTGCTTGAGGATGCGCTCGCCGTCACCCTGGGCCTGGACGTCGGGGTTCACGGTCAGGCAGGCCATCTCGCCCATCTTCGCGTCCGGGAACGGATACAGGGCGGCGCAGCCGAAGATCACGCCGTCGTGCTCGATGACGGAGAACTGCTCGATCTCGCGCTCGATCAGTTCGCGGCCGCGATAGACCAGCGTGCCGTCGGCTTCCAGTGGTTCGATCAGCTTGATAATTCCGCCGACGTCCTCAATTGTGGCCTGGCGCAGGCTTTCCAGGTTTTCGTGGCTGATCATGGTGCCCACGCCATCGTGGGTGAACAGCTCGAGCAGGGCTGAGCCGTCCATCTCGAAAGGCACGATGTGCGCGCGGTCGACGCCGCTGTTGCAGGCCTTGATCGCGTGGCGCAGGTAGAAGGCGGCGTCCGGCGGCAGGAAGTTCGCCTGCAGCACGGCCTCGGCCTGGTGCGAGGACAGTTCGCGGATTTCGGTGCCTGCCTCGTCGGACATCAGCGGCGTTTCCGTGATGTAGATGAGCTTGTCGGCGTGGAGGGCGATGGCGGCCGATGCGGCTACGTCTTCCATCGTCAGGTTGAAGACTTCGCCGGTCGGGGAAAAGCCCAGCGGCGAGAGCAGCACCAGGTTGTCTTCGGTCTGCAGGATCGGGGCGATCTTGTCGGCGGCGATCTTGCGGGTCATGCCCGTCAGTTCGAAGTCGACGCCATCGATCACGCCGAGCGGGCGGGCGACGACGAAGTTGCCGGACACGATGCTGATCTGGGCGTTCGACATCGGCGTGTTCGGCAAACCCTGGCTGAACGCGGCTTCGATATCGAGGCGCAGTTCGCCGGCCGCTTCCTTTGCGCATTCCATGGCGGCGGTGTCGGTGATGCGCACGCCGTTATGGAAACGGCCCTCGACGCTGCGCAGCCCGAGCTGCTCGGCCACCTGTGGACGCGAGCCATGCACGAGCACGATGCGGATGCCGAGTGCGACGAGCAGGGACAGGTCTTGCGCGAGTACCGGCAGGGCGCCGGAGGCGACCAGCTCACCGGGAAACGCAACGACAAACGTCTTGCCGCCAAAGGCATGAATATACGGCGCGACAGAGCGCAACCACTGGACGAATTGGGTAGGGTTTTCCATTTGCCGCATTATAATTCGCTACGCGACTTGCGCACCAAATACCTCGTAAAAACAATGTCTGAACAGAGTAACAAGCCTTCGCCGGACACGGCGCGCGCAGGATCCCCGAACCAGTCTTCTAATAAGCCGCGCCAGCGTGGCGCGGGAGAGTTGCGCGCGCCGATGACGCAGACGCGCGACGGTGCGCTTCAGACGAAACCCGAGACGAAGCGCGAACGCCCGCAGAAGAATGAGCGCGCACCGCGCGTGCCGCGTGTGCAAACTCCGCTGCCGCCGCTCACCTATCCGGAAGACTTGCCGGTCTCGGGCCGCCGCGAGGAGATCGCCAAGGCCCTGATGGAGCACCAGGTGATCATCGTCTCGGGCGAAACCGGTTCCGGCAAGACGACCCAGCTCCCGAAAATCTGCCTGCAGCTTGGCCGTGGCGAGAAGGGCCTGATCGGCCACACCCAGCCGCGCCGGATTGCCGCGTCCTCGACCGCGAAGCGCATCGCCTTCGAGATCGGCACTCCGCTCGGCGAACACGTCGGCTTCAAGGTGCGCTTCAACGACACGCTGCAGCCGGGCGCCTCGATCAAGCTCATGACCGACGGTATCCTGCTGGCCGAGACCCAGACCGATCCGCTGTTGAAAGCCTACGACACGATCATCATCGACGAGGCCCACGAACGCAGCCTGAACATCGACTTCCTGCTCGGCTACCTGAAGCAGCTGCTGCCGCGCCGTCCCGACCTGAAGGTGATCATCACCTCGGCGACGATCGACGCCGAGCGCTTCGCGCGCCACTTCACGCAGGAGGGCAAAAAACCGGTGCCGGTAATCGAGGTCTCGGGCCGCCTGTACAAGGTCGAGGTGCGTTACCGTCCCGTGGACCGCGACCCCGTCGCTGCTGGCGGTGGCGTCGACAACAAGCCCGCCCAAAGAGGACAAAATGCAGGCCAGCAGGCGCGCGAGAAACGCGACCTGATGGACGCCGTGGTCGAGGGGGTGGACGAACTGTGCCGCCTTGGCCAGGGCGACGTGCTCGTGTTCCTGCCGGGCGAGCGCGAGATCCGCGATTGCGCCGAAGCGCTGCGCAAGCACCATCCGCCGCATGTCGAGATCCTGCCGCTGTTCGCGCGCCTCTCGGTCGAAGAGCAGGACAAGGTGTTCCGCACCACGAACGCCCGGCGCATCGTGCTGGCCACGAACGTGGCCGAGACTTCGCTGACCGTGCCGGGCATCCGCTACGTGGTCGATGCGGGCCTGGCGCGCATCAAACGCTACAGCTTCCGCAACAAGGTCGAGCAGCTGCAGGTGGAACCGATCGCGCAGTCGGCGGCGAACCAGCGCGCCGGCCGTTGCGGCCGCGTGGCCGATGGCGTCTGCATCCGCCTGTACGAGGAAGACGACTTCCTGCAGCGCCCGAAATTCACCGAACCGGAAATCCTGCGCTCCTCGCTGGCCGCCGTCATCCTGCGCATGAAGTCGCTGCACCTGACGGACGTGGAAACCTTCCCGTTCATCGAGCCGCCGCAGGGCCGCGCGATCGCCGACGGCTACCAGCTGCTGCAGGAAGTGGGCGCCGTCGACGATGTCAACGAGCTGACGCCGCTCGGCCGCAAACTGGCGCGCTTGCCGCTCGACCCGCGCGTGGGCCGCATGATCCTGGCCTCGCTCGACAACGACTGCCTGTCCGAGATGCTGGTCATCGCCTCGGCGCTGTCGGTGCAGGACCCGCGCGACCGGCCGATGGAATACCAGCAGCAGGCCGACGAGAAGCACAAGAAGTTCGCGGACGAGAAGTCCGAATTCCTCAGCTTCATCAAGATCTGGAAGTGGTTCGAAGACGCGATCGAACACAAGAAAAGCAACCGCCTGTTGCAGGAAAACTGCCGCGCCAACTTCCTGTCGCAGGTACGCCTGCGCGAGTGGCGCGACGTCCATTCGCAACTGCTGACCATCGTGCGCGAGCAGGGCTGGCGCCTGAACGAGGCCCCTGCGACCTACGACCAGCTGCACATGGCGCTCCTGACTGGCCTGCTGGGCAATATCGGCTTCAAGGCCGAGGACGAGCCGGGCGCCGGTTACCTGGGTGCGCGCGGCATCAAGTTCCATATCTGGCCGGGTTCGTCGCTGACGAAAAAACCGGGCAAGTGGATCATGGCGGCGGAACTGGTCGAGACCACGCGCCTGTACGCGCGCTGCATCGCGCAGATCCAGCCGGAGTGGGTCGAGAAGGTGGGCGCGCACCTGCTGAAAAAATCGTGGGGCGAGCCGCGCTGGGAAAAGAAACCGGCGCAGGTGTCGGCGCTCGAGCGGGCGACGCTGTACGGCATCGTCGTCTACAGCGGCCGCCGCATCAACCATGCGCTACACAACCCGTACGAGGCGCGCGAGATCTTCATTCGCGACGCGCTGGTGGCCGGCGACTACGAAACCCGCGCACCGTTCTATGCCCACAACCACAAGCTGGTGAAGGAGATCGAGAACCTCGAGCACAAGTCGCGCCGCCAGGACGTGCTGGTGGACGAGCAGCTGATCTATGCCTTCTACGACGCCGAGATCCCGAAGGACGTGGTGAATGGCGCCGGTTTTGAAAAATGGTACAAGGACGGCGCGCGCGACAACCCGAAGCTCTTGTTCCTGAACCGCGAAGAATTGATGCGCCACGAAGCGGCCGGCGTGACGACCGAGCTGTTCCCGAAGACGATGAACGTCACCGGCATCGAGATGGGGCTGTCGTACCACTTCGAGCCGGGCAGCCTGCGCGACGGCGTCACTTTATCCGTACCGCTGTTTGCGCTGAACCAGATTCCGCAGGAGCGCGCGGCCTGGCTGGTGCCGGGCATGCTCAAGGAGCGCGTGCACCTGATGCTCAAATCGCTGCCGCAAAAGCTGCGCCGCCACTGCGTTCCGCTGCCGGACTACGCGGCGCGCTTTGTCGAACGTATTCATGCGGCAAATGCGTTCGGACGCGGCGACCTGGTCGACGTCCTGATCGCAGACGTGCGCGCCGAGACGGGCGTGAACGTGCTGACGGGCGACTTCAAGCTCGAGACGCTGCCGACCCACCTGTTCATGAATTTCAAGATCATCGACGAACACGGCCGCCAGCTCGAGATGGGGCGCAACCTGGCGAGCCTGCAGGCGGAGCTGGGCAGCCAGGCGCGGGAGAGCTTCCAGAAGATGGCCGAAGCGACGCCGGCGGCAGTCGGCACGGTGCGTGCCAACGTGGCCACACCTGCGTCCTGGGGCGGCGGCAAGGGCGCGGCACCATCGACGCCGGCGCCGCAGGGCAAGGGCAAAGGCGCCGCGCCGGCTCCCCAGGCTGCCGCACCAGCCGTCAGCCAGCACACGGGTTTGACCAGCTGGACCTTCGGCGAGCTGCCCGAGCTCCTTGAAATCAACCAGGGCAAGCTGACGCTGATTGGCTTCCCGGCCCTGGTCGACAAGGGCACGCATTGCGACCTCGAAGTGTTCGACGATCCGAACGTGGCGGCGCGCACGCACCGCATCGGCCTGCGCCGCCTGTTCGCGCTGCAGCTGAAGGACCAGCTGAAGTTCGCCGAGAAGAACATCCCCGGCCTGCAGCAGATGGGCATGCAGTTCATGACGGTCGGCTCGCAGGAAGAGCTGCGCGACCAGATCATCCAGAAGGCGATCGACATCGCCTGCCTGCAGGACCCGTTGCCAAGCGATGCCGCGTCGTTCAACAAGCGCAAGGAGGAGGGCAAGGGGCGCATTGGTTTGCTGATCAATGAGATCGCGCGCCTGGTGGGCTCGGTCCTGGCCGAGTTCCACGGCATGCCGAAGCGACTCAACGGACTGCCTCAGGCGGTGGCCGCCGACATGGGGGCGCAACTGGCGGGGCTGGTGCACAAGCGTTTTGTCGCCGACAACGAGTACAGCCAGCTCGCGCACTTCCCGCGCTACCTGAAGGCGATGAACATCCGCCTGGAAAAGCTGCGCGGCAATCCGTCGCGCGACGCCCAGCTGATGGCCGAGTGGCAGAACGCCGCCAGCCAGTTCCAGCGCATTTCGAAGCAGCCGGGCAAGAGCAACGACCCGCGCATGACGGAGTTCCGCTGGATGCTCGAGGAATTGCGGGTGTCGCTGTTCGCGCAGGAGCTGCGCACGCCGATGCCGGTGTCGGCCAAGCGCCTGCAGAAGGTGTGGGAGTCGATGATTCGATAAAGGGATGCGTAGGGTGGACGGCTCTGCCGTCCACGCGTTCAACGCACGGTGTACGCCACGGAGCGGGCCCGATAACGTGATTTGAACGCGTGGACGGGGAACCCGTCCACCCTACGATCCTCAGCCGATATTACTGCCCCGGATCCTGCTGATGTCCTTGTCGTCGCCCAGGTTGCCGGAACGCGGGTCGACGCTGCCGCCCGTTCCATGGACTGCGGCTTCCGTGTTGCCCATGCCACCGGCCGTGGTGCCCATGCCCGAGCCAATCCCGGCGCCGCCTCCTTCGCTCATGCCCGTGCGCATGCCTACGCCCGGCGCCATGGTCGGGGCGCCGCCGCGGTGCGGATCGGTGCCATAGAAGGTGTGGACCTGGTTGGCCCAATTGATGTCGCTCATGTCGGGCCAGGCATCCTTGTTGAAGCCGGGAGCCGTTTTCAGGCGCTCCTTGTCGACGTTCAGCACGAAGCGGTGGTGGGACGTGTCGAGGTGCAGCGCCTGCCAGGGCACGGCGAACAGTTTTTCGCCCATGCCAAGGAAACCGCCGAAGGCCAGCACGGCATACGCGACCTGGCCGGTGTTCATGTCGAGCATGATTTCCTTGATGTCACCCAGTTTCTCCTCGGCTACGTTGACGACGTGGTCGCCGAGCAGCGTGTCCGCCCCCATCAATGCCGGCCCCGGCCCCGCGCTGCTGGTGTGCTTGTACATCCCATATTTGTCACGATCTGCGTAGCTCATGTCGTTTCTCCCTCATCTGTGGTTATGAGACGCTCTGGTCCTCCGCAAGCGGTGGGCCCAAAAAGAGTAGGGCGCAGCGCTGTACTGACCATGATATGGATCAAATGTGACGGCGTGCGCGCGTTTGTCACAAGGGCGTCATGGCGAGGTGCGACGCTATGCGAACTGGCGCACAGAGCGAACTCGGCAGTATGAATATCCTGATAATCAATGTTTCGGAGATCACAACATGACCATCACATCGCGCTGCAACCATCCAGGCCCGCTGGCCAAACTGATTCCTACCCGGTCGATCTCCTCATTGTTCGCACGCCTGCTGCGCAAGCGCTGATACCGGGCACACGAATGAACGCGCCTGCCGTGCGCATCAGGCTGATCGGTTAAACTTTCAGTTTGTGCAATAGCAGGCGCTAGAGTGAACCGAAAATCGATCATCGCGGCGCTGGCCGGCGCCGGTGTACTGGCCGCCGGCGTGGGCGGCTATCTTCTCCAGGGCGGGCGCGACACATCCGGGTCGCGGCAGGCGGTCCTGCTGCCCGCCGCGGCGCCGACGCAGGCATTCTGGGCCGCGCGCGTGAGCTCCCTGGCCGGCAACGGCCAGAGCGGCGTCGCCGACGGTCCGGCGGCGAGCAGCCGCTTCAGCGACCCGTTCGGCGTGGCCCTCGATGCGCACGGCAACGTCTACGTCGCCGACGGCGGCGACAGCAACCGCATCCGCCGGATCGATCGGCAAGGCAGCGTCTCCACCTTTGCCGGCGGCAGCGAAGGCTTCCTCGACGGCGTCGGCGGCGCCGCCGCTTTCCACACTCCATCGGCGCTCGCCTTTGACCGCGCCGGCAACCTGTACGTGGCCGACACCGGCAACCACGCCATCCGCAAAATCACACCGAACGGCAGCGTCACCACGCTCGCAGGCGATGGCCAGCCGGGCCACCTGGATGGCAAGGGGCGGGCAGCGCGCTTCCATGCGCCGGTCGGCATCGCGGTCGATCCGCGCGGCAATGTGTATGTCGCCGACACCTACAACGACCGCATCCGCCGCATTGCGCCCGACGGCACCGTCACCACGGTCGCCGGCCACGCCCAGCCGGGCAATGCCGACGGACCGGCATCGCTGGCGGCCTTCGACACGCCCAGCGCCATCGCGGTGGACAAGGAGGGCACGCTGTTCGTCGCCGACACCGGCAACAACGCGATCCGGCGCATCGGGGCCGACGCCCTGGTGTCGACCATCGCGGCGCCGATCGAGGGCGAACCAAATCCGGTGCTGCGGCGCCCGACCGGCCTGGCCATCACAAGCGACGGCTACCTGTACATCGCCAGCGGCGCAGGCGGGCGCATCCTGCAACTGGCGCCCGGCGGCGACCTGCGCGCGCTGCCCGACGCCGACCGCCCGCCCGAATCGACCTACGCCAGTGATGGCACGGTGCGCCTGTACGCGCCGCGCGGCATCGCGGTCGAGCGCGGCGGCGCCGTGATCGTGGCCGACGCGCTGGCGCTGAACGTCGTGCGCCTGGCGCCGCCGCAGCCGGGAGAACCGGCGCCGGCATCCGTGCCGCCTGTGCAGCCGGTCCGCAACGAACCCATGCCGTGGCCGGTCGGCCCGCAGGACCAGGTCCATGAGGTCGTGGGCCTGATGGGCGAGGTGCGCGGCAGCTACAACGGCGAGAGCCGCGACCACTTCCATGCAGGGCTCGACGTGCGCGCCGACATCGGCTCGCGCGTGCTGGCGGTGACGCCCTCCAAAGTGAGCGACCCGTACGCGAACTGGGGCTACGGCACCCTCAGCGAAGGCATCGCCGTAGGGCCGCTGTCGTACATCCACATGCGCGTCGGCCGCGACAGCCGGGACCGGGCGTTTGATGCGCGCTTCCAGTTGCTGCTCGACGCCCGTGGCAAACCGATGCGCGTGCGGGTGCCGCGCGGCACCCGCTTCGCCGTGGGCGACGCGCTTGGCAGCATCAACAGCATGGCGCACGTGCACATGGATTACTACCCGGGCGGCTCGCTGGTGAACCCGCTGACGCTGCCCTTCGCGGGCTTGAGCGATACGATCGCGCCGCGCATCCAGGACGTGGCCCTGTACGACAGCATCGGCCGCCGCCTTCCCGCCAGGCGCGGCCAGCGCGTGAAGGTGGCGCGTACGCTGGGCGAGGTGTCGATCGTGGCCGACGGCTACGACCAGATGGACGGCAACCTGGCGCGCCGCCGCCTCGGCCTCTACAAGCTGGGCTACCAGCTGCTGCATGCCGATGGGCGCGCGGTCGCCGGCTACGAGCAGCCCATCGTCACGCAGGTCTACGACCGCCTGCCGCGCGAGCGCGAAGCGGTCAAGCTGGTGTATGCGGCCAACAGCGGCATCACGGTCTACGGCAGCAAGGCCACGCGCTTCGCGTATGCCGTCAACAACCGCTTGCAGGACGGGCAGGTCGTGCCGGGCAGCTGGAAAGTCGGCGCGTTGGCGCCGGGCGACTACATCCTGCGCATTTATGCGGCTGATTATGCGGGGCAGGTGGCGGTTGAAGGGCGCGACCTGCCGATCACGGTGGAGTAGGGTGGTCGGCTCCACCCGGCACGGTGCATGCACGCGGCCATTGCGCCGCTTCGCGTTCCGCGGGCATCTAGCCCGCGTCACCCCACGCGTTCAGCCGGCCGCAGAAACATCGCGACAGTTCACCGGATAGTTGAACGCGTGGGCGGCGTCCACGCCGCGTATAGGCCGGCAGCCCGGTAGAGCCGACCACCCTACGGTCACATGGACGGCCACCTCAGCGCAGCAGCTTCAACCCCGGCGGCAGCGCTTCGCCCAGCATGCGCGTTTCGCTGGCCTGGTCGAGTTCCACCACCTCGTGCACCATCGTGGACCAGGTAGCGGGGGCGCCGGCGGCGGCCAGGCGGCGCAGGACTTGCTCGCGCACGGCTTCGCCGATGTCGCGCGAGCGGTCGCCCGTCATGCGGGCGATCTGGCTGGCCGCAAAACCGGCCGGCTCGACCTTCTTCCAGTCCAGCAGCAACAGCTTGCCCAGCCAGGCCTCGGCCGCTGCGACGGGCGCCACCTCGTGCGCGCTGCTGTGGAAGGACTGGCGCGCGCCGACGCGGCCCAGCGCCCACAGGTAGCGCGTGTAGGCGGCCGCGGTCTTCGCATCGAGCCTGGCGGCGCCGGATGGCATCGCCTCGATTTGCTCCATCATCCAGTTGCCGATTTCCGCCTTGTAGGCCGATGGGATGCGCTCGAGCGACGCCCCGAGGCGCAGCATGTCGTCCTCGCTGCCGTCGACCAGGGTGATGGGCCGCTTGCCGCGTTCGGACGCGTCGGCCTGCAGGTTGAAGGCGAAGTCGTCGAGCAGGCGCAGTTGCGACCCTGTGTCGAGGCCGCCGGCCACGCGGCGCCACAGCGTCCACCATTCTGCGCGCACCTGCGTGTCCTTGTGGTACTGGACCCCGCTCTCGAACATCGCCCAGAGTTGCTCGATGCGCCAGCCGTCGAGCGGGTCGCCGAAGCCCGGACGCAGGCAATACCCGGCCAGGTTCAGCCACGCACGTTCGTGTTCGGCGGAGCGGCGCCTCCCTTTGGCGCGCTCCATGAGCGCGTCGAACAGGCGCCGCAACAGCGGCGTAGCCCAGCGCTCGCGCGCGCCCAGCAGGTGTTCGAGGCTTGCGCGCAACTGGCGCACTTCCTTCGGGTCGACGCCTTTCGAGCGGGTGCCGAAGATGCGGTCGATCTTTTCGATGGCGGCGTCGAGCTGCGGCGCCAGCGCAGCGCCCGGTTCCGTTGCATCGGCCCCTTCCGAGCCTTCCGCCTCGCGCAGCTCGAATGCCAGCTGCCAGCGCCCGCTGCCGTCTTCGGCAACGCAATGCACTTCCAGCGCGCCGACTTCGCTCAGCAGCGTCACGAGTTGCACCGGAATGTCGCTGCGGGCGGCAGCGCCCGGCGCCGCGCGCAGCACGGTGGCGATCGGCGGCAGCCGTACGACGTCCGCCGGCGGCAGGTCGACCAGTTCGCCCGGCTGCGGCGCGTGGCCGCTGTCGGCAATCGTCGAGACGAGGTGGAAGCGCACCGGCCGCCCGAGGCGCAGGGCGAAGCTGCGCTGGAGCAGGCGCACTTCGACGGCGGCCGGGGTCCCGCGCGGCAGCAGGCAGACCGCGCGCAGGGTGCCGGCGGGGCTGGACACACCGCGTTCGCCCTCGAGCAACAGGTAGTAACTGCGCGCCGCGCCGCTTTCGATGCCTGGCGCCTGGCCCTGGCGCGCCAGCGAATACGCCACGCCGCCGCGCGCGACCGCCACGTCCGGATTGTCGTTATGGAGCATGCGCAGCGGCTGCCCGCGCCAGCGCGCCAGCGTCGCGGCCACGCGGCTTGACAGCGCCGCGCTGCGGAACACGCCGCCGTTGAGCAGCAGCGTGTCGGGTATCGGCAAGGTATCGTCGTCTTCCGGCAGGCCAAGCGCTTCGCGCGCGGCAGCTGCGTGCTGGCGCAGGAAGCTCGCCAGGTGGCGCGTGATGGCCGCATCGCTCGCATACGGCAGGCCGAATTCGACGATGCCGGCGCGCGCGCGCTTCGCTCCTTCCTGCGCCTCGTTCAGCGGAAAAAAGCCGTCCAGCACGATGCGTTCGATGTCGTCGCGCCGCAGCTCGGCCTTGCGGCTGCCGCCGATCAGGCGCGAACCGGCGCCGAGCAGGGTGACCGTCACCTGTTGCGGCGCATCGCTCGCCAGCAGCTGTTCCTTGGCCGCCCGGCAGCGCTCGGTCAGCTGCGCCAGGCGGGAAGCGTTCAGGCGCTGCACGTTTTCGCCTGCGCCCTCGGCCATGCGCCCTTCGACCAGGTGCGCCAGCGCCAGGTCCATGTTGTCGCCGCCGAGGATCAGGTGGTTGCCGACCCCGATGCGGGTCAGCTTGGGTTCGCCATCCTCCAATTCGACCTTCACCAGGCTGAAGTCGGTTGTGCCGCCGCCGACATCGAGCACCAGCACCAGGCGCGTGCCGGCCAGGTCCTCGAGCAGGGTGTCGCGATGGCGGTACAGCCAGTCGTAGAGCGCGGCCTGCGGTTCTTCCAGCAGGTGCAGGTGGGGCAGGCCGGCCAGCCTGGCCGCTTCGAGCGTCAGGGCGCGCGCTCCTTCGTCGAACGAGGCCGGCACGGTGAGGACGAGGTCCTGGTGCTCCAGCGGCTGCTGGGGAAAGCGGGTGTTCCAGTTGGCGCGCAGGTGCGCAAGATAGCTGGCGCTCGCCGCCACGGGCGAGACCTTCGGCACGTCGGGCTCGGCGCCCCAGGGCAGGATCGGCGCCATGCGGTCGACGCCGGGATGCGACAGCCAGCTCTTGGCGCTCGCCACCAGCCGGCCCGGTGTCGCGGCGCCCAGAACGCGGGCAAGGCGCCCGACGGCCACGCGCTCGACGCCGGCGACGTCTTCCTGCTGCCAGGGCAGCTGCAGTTCACCGGCCGCCAGTTCCCCTTCGGCAGGGTGGTAGCGGTTCGAGGGCAGCAGCGGCTGGCCGGCCACTTCGCCGGGCGCGACCAGCTGGTCGATGGCAAACAGCTCGACCTGTTCCACACCGGGCCGCGCATAGGCCAGCACCGTGTTGGTGGTGCCGAGGTCGATGCTGACCAGCCAGGGTTTCACGAATGATCGGGTGCGTTGCGAACGTCGAATTCGACTCTCCAGCGCTGGCCGTCCTGCGCCACCGCCGCCAGTTCCAGCGTGCCCGCTTCGGTCGCGAGCGCGTGCAGCTTCACCTGCACCACGTCACCCGGATTACGGCCCTCAAGCGGTAGGGTGGCCTGGATTTCGTTCAGTTCCTGCAGCTCGTCCGGCCCCCAGAAGTCGAGCACTTCGCCGATGCTGTCCTGGCGGCGCGTGGTCGAGCCGAAGAAGCGGAAGTGCACCGGCTCGCCCACCACCAGGCCCAATTCCTGGCCCGGCAGTTCGAGCTCGCTGCCTTCTTCCATGCCGAAGGGTGCGACGCACAAGGCCTGGATCGGCGGCTCCATGCCGGGAATCGCCGGCATCGACGACTCCACGCCGACATAGTAGGAACGCGCCGTGCCGCCACGGATGCGCACGCCGCCGCCGCGCCGCGCATAGCTGTAGTAGGCCGCGCCGCGTGCCACGGCCAGGTCGAGGTCGGCGCCCTCGAGCATGCGCGCGCCTTCCGCGCCTTCCATGTACAGCCAGTCGTTGATGGTGTCCATCACGCGCCGGGCGAGGATATCGGACTTGAAGACGCCGCCGTTGAACAGCACCGCGCTCGGATGGAGGAAGCTGTGTTCAGGCGCGACGCGTCCCTCGAACCCTTCCAGCTCCGCGGTCGCCCCGGCCTGGCGCGCCAGGAAAGCGGCCAGGTGGCGCGTGACGGCGGCATCGTGCGCATAGGGCAGGCCGAGCTGCGTGAGGCCGGCGCGGGTGCGCGTGGCCGGGCGCGCGGAAGCTTCCACGCGTGGGAAGAAGCCGTCGGTGATGAATGTCGTGACTTCGTCGCGCGTCAGTTCAGTGCGGATCGATCCGCCGATGAGTTTCGAGCCGCGGCTCGGCACCACGATCGGCCAGGTGGTGGCGTTGGCGTCGGCCAGCAGGTGCTCCTTGGCGCCGCGGCAGCCGTAGGTGAGGGCGCGCATCTGCCAGGCGTCGAGCTGGGTGCCGTTGGCGGCAAGCTTCCTCGCGACCAGGTGGGCCAGCGCCAGGTCCATGTTGTCGCCGCCGAGCAGGATGTGGTCGCCCACGGCGACGCGGTGCGGTTCCAGCTTGCCGTCACGCTCGAGGATGGCAATCAGCGAAAAGTCGCTGGTGCCGCCGCCGACGTCCACGACGAGCACGATGTCGCCGGCTTTCACCTGCTTGCGCCAGGCCCCGCCGCTGCCCTGGATCCAGCTGTAGAGCGCCGCTTGCGGCTCTTCGAGCAGGTTAGCAGAGGTATAGCCGGCATTCCTTGCCGCTTCCGCCGTCAGTTCGCGCGCGCCCGGATCGAACGAAGCAGGGATCGTGACCGTCACCTGTTGCTGGTCGAACGGTGCTTCCGGATGGGCGCTGTCCCAGGCGCGGCGCAGGTGCTGCAAATAGCGCGTGGACGCCTCCAGCGGCGAGACGCGCGTGACTTCTTCCGGCGCGTCCGATGGCAGGATGGCGGCGCGGCGGTCCACGCCCGGATGGCACAGCCAGCTCTTGGCGGATGACACCAGGCGGATCGGCGTGGTGGCGCCACGGCTGCGCGCCATTTCTCCGGCGACGGCGGTGTCGCTTGCGCCACCGCCGTCGCCGGAACTTTCATTATTCCAGGGCAGGGCCAGTTCGCCCGGCGCCAGTTCGTCCGGATGCGGCAGGTAGAGGAAGGAGGGCAGCAGCGGCAGCGATTCGACGGTGCCCGGTGCGGTCAGCTGCGGCACCGGCAGCACGCCGTGCGCGGTCGTTTCGCCGTCGCTCGCTTCCAGGTCGACGTACGACAGCGCGCTGTGGGTGGTGCCGAGGTCGATGCCGATGGCGTAACGGGCGCTCACAGTTCCACCTCCGCCGGTGCGATCACGGTCGCGTCATGTTCCTTGGCCAGCTGCGGCAGCCGTACTTCGGTGGCGCGCCAGCCGCGGTGGCTGAGCGTGCCCTTGAACGGCGCTTTGCCGACCACGTTGCCGGTCAGGCGCACGCTGGCCGCATCGAAGCCTTCATCGAGCGTGACGCGCGATCCTTCGGCTTCGCTGCGCACGGGTTGAATCGTGAAGTGTTCCTTCAGCACGCGGGCGCAGCCTTCGTGGACCACGCGCGCGGCGGCGCCGATGTCGGCGTCGGCGTAGGCGGCCAGGTTCTCGTGGGCGAAGTCGATCAGGCGCGCTTCGCGCTGAAGCAGGGTCAGCAGTTGCAGGGCCGCTTCCGGCGTCGCCACGCGCAGCTGGACGGGCGGCGGGGCCGGGGTAGGCGCCGGGGCTGGTGCGGGCGGTGCCGCTACGGGCCCCACCTCGTCATCGCGCACGCGCGCGGCGAATTCGGCGTCGCCGACGGTCTTGAAAAAGGTGCCGAAGGCCAGGGAAAGCCGGCTCCAGAAAGAGGGCAGTTGGGTCGGTGTGCTCATTCTTGATGTTCTGTAAGGTAAGGGACCGGCGCGCTGTCAGACAGCGTCGGGGCCGGGGTCCGGACAAACGCGAATGATACCAGTTCAACCACAAGGCGGCACCCGGGGGATAATCAGCTGAGCAAAGCCCTCAGCACTTCCGAACTGTGTTCCATGCCGAATTGCAGCCGCCCCTGCGCATGGGCGATACATTCTTCCGGCGTGCCATTTCCCTGGGTAGCTGCATTGACGGCAATGGCCTTGCTGGCGATACCAAAGGCGACGATCGCCTCGTCCCAGGACAGGCCCGAGGCCAGCGCCTCCTCGACCACGCGCGCGGCAAGAACGCCGAGTTTGTCCACTCGGCCGTTATCCGTGTTTTTTACTCTCAACATTTTATATATTCCTTTCGAAAACCTCGGCCCTGAAGCGGGATCAGGGTAAATGCTACCAGTTCGATAACAAGCGGGGCACTCGGTCCGGACCGCTGCGGTGCGAGCACGGTTGTGCACGCTTGAAATGCGGTTTCCGGTACACTGTTGCCCTTGATTTCGCCCCGTCGGCGCCTGCACGGCGACCTTCTCCCTTCACCACCACATAAGGCACCTATGAGCACGATCGTCTGGCCCGCCTGTGGTGGCGCGACCGCCGCACTGGTTCGCAGCCACGACTGGAGCAACACGTCGCTCGGCGCAACGGGAACCTGGCCGCAGGCGTTGCGCAGCATGGTGGATATGGTGTTGCGCTCGCCGGTTGCGATGGTGCTGGCCTGGGGCGAGGATCGCGTACTGATCTATAACGATGCCTACGCGGGCATTGCTGGTGCGCGTCATCCTGCCGTGTTCGGCCGGTCCGTTTTTGACGCGTGGCCTGAAACGCGCGATTTCAACGTCAGCGTCTACGACGCCTGCTTTGCCGGCCGGGAGCAGGTTTTCCATGACCAGCATCTCGTGCTCGATCGCGATGGCGAGCCGGGAGGCGCCTGGTTCGACCTGTATTACACACCGGTCGTCGACGGCGACGCGCAGATACGCGGCGTGCTGACCACCGTGATCGAAACCACGGCGCGCGTCCAGGGCGAGCGCCAGCGCGCCTGCCAGGAAGAGCACCTGCGGCGGGTCAACGCCGACCTCGACGCCTTGCGCGTGCGGCTCGAACAGGCCAACCGCCAGCTGACCGGGGACATGGATTTCCTCAATGGGCTGTTCCGCCAAGCGCCCAGTTTCATGGCCGTGGTCACCGGACCCGACCACGTCTTCGAGCTGGCCAACGACTCCTACCTGAGGCTGGTCCAGCAGCGCCAGGTGGTTGGCAAACCGGTGCGCCTGGCGCTGCCGGAAGTCGTCGAGCAGGGTTACATCGATGTGCTCGACCGGGTACGCGAGACGGGCGAGCCTTTCCATGGCCAGGACCTCGACGTGCGGCTCGACAGTGGCAACGGCACGGTGACCGAGCGCCGCATCCTCGATTTCGTGTTCCAGCCGCTGAAGGATGCGACGGGAAAGATTTATGGCATCTTTATTGAAGGCGTCGACATCACGGACCACGCGCTGACCGAGGAACGCCTGCGCGTGGCCCAGGAAGCGGGCGAGATAGGCACCTTCGAGTGGTATCCGGCGACCGGCGAAGTCATCGTGTCCGAGGCCTACCGTCGCCTCTGGGGCTTCGCGCCCGATGTGAAAATCGACGCCAACCTGCTGCTGGGCCAGGTCGACCCCGCTTACGCGCACCTGGCGGGGCCATCGCGGCTTGGCAGCGAATCGAATCCGATCGCGTATGCCGAGTTCGTCATCATCCGCGCCGACACCGGCGAGCGGCGCTGGATCGCGCGCCGCGGCCAGCCCGTGGCCTCGACCGTGGAAGGGGTGCAGCGCTACCTCGGCGTGGCCTTCGACATCACCGATCGCAAGCGCACCGAGGAAAGCCTGCGCCAGGCCGAGATCGCGCTGCGCGAATTGAACGGTGCGCTGGAACGCCAGGTCGTGCTCGAGGAAACCGAACGCTTCAAGGTCGAGGAAGCGCTGCGCCAGGCCCAGAAGATGGAAGCGGTCGGCCAGCTGGCCAGCGGCGTCGCCCACGATTTCAACAACGTGCTGCAGATCATTTCGAGCAACCTGCAACTGATGGAGCTCGACGGCGTGAACAGCCTGCTTGCCGCGCGCCTGGCCAGCGCGGTTGCCGCCGTCGAGCGCGGATCGAAGCTGTCGTCCCAGCTGCTCGCCTTCGCGCGCCGCCAGCCCCTGCAGCCGGTGCCGACCCACCTCGGCGACCTGCTCGCGGAGATGGAGTCGCTGCTGGCGCGCGCGCTGGGCGACCGGGTCGAGATCGCGCTCGAAGGGGCGGCCGACCTGTGGAACGTCGAGGTCGACCGCAATCAGCTCGAGAACGCCATCCTGAACATGGCGATCAACGCGCGCGACGCGATGGGGGGCGAGGGCCGGCTGCGCATCGGCCTGTCCAACGCCCGCCCGGGCGGCGCGCCGGGGGGCGAGCAGGTCTGCCTGTCGATGACCGATAGCGGCTGCGGCATGCCGCCCGAGGTCCTGGCCAAGATCTTCGACCCCTTCTACACGACCAAGGCACCGGGCAAGGGCACGGGCCTGGGCATGAGCATGGTGTACGGCTTCGTCAAGCAGAGCGGCGGCGAAATCCGCATCGAGAGCCGCGCGGGCCAGGGGACCACGATCCGGATCTACCTGCCGCGCTCGCATGGCGCCGCGCTGCAGGCCGGGAGTAGCGCCGGGATCAGCGTGCACGGCGCGGGCGAAACCATCCTCGTCGTCGACGACGATGCCGCCGTGGTCGCGTCGACCACCGAGATCCTGGAGGGGCTGGGCTACCGGGTGCTGCGCGCCGGCGACGGCCAGCAGGCGCTGGCGGTTTTGCAGGACGGCGTGCCGGTAGACCTGCTGTTTACCGACCTGTCGATGCCGGGCGCGGTCGATTGCGCCGCCCTGGTGGGGCAGTGCCGCGCCATCGCGCCGGCCACCCGGATACTGCTGACCTCGGGACACCTGCGCGACGGGGCATTTGCAGACGGATTCCAGGCCGGCATCGAGCTGCTGCCGAAACCTTACAGCCGGTCGCAGCTCGCGCAGGCCGTCCTGCTGTGCCTGGGCAGCGCGGGCACCGACGTTGGCGCTGGCACAGTCCGGCCGGCCGCGGCGCCGTTCGCGCAGGCGCAGGCGCCCGAGGTCCGGGATACCGTGGATAGACAGGATGGGCGCACCATCCTCGTGGTCGAGGACGACGCCGATACGCGCGAACTGGCCTGCGAGCTGCTCGGGGCGCTGGGGCACGCGGCAAGCGGCAGCGCCTCGGCCGAGCAGGCGCTGGCGCTGTTGCAGGAGCGCGAGATCGATGTCCTGTTCACCGACCTGAATTTGCCCGGGCTGTCGGGAATCGAACTGGCGACCCGCGCGCTGGCCCTGCGGCCTTCGCTGAAGGTGATCCTGGCCTCGGGAGAGGGCGGCAGTATCGCGCTGCCCGAGGGGAGCGCCATCACGCTGCTGCCCAAACCCTACGACCTGCTGCAGCTGCAGCTGAGCATCGCCGACCTGGCGGCGCCGCCGGCCTGGCTGGCCGATTGAGCGGACGCCTCCATGCCCACCCAGACCCTTGCCAGCTTTGACGCCCGCCTGCTGCTGATCGACGACCAGCCCTTCAACGCCGACCTCGTGCGAGGCATGCTGGCCGGCGAGCGCGGCATCCACATCGATTACCTGGACGACCCGGCGCGCGCAATCGAGGTTGCAGAGGACTGCGCGCCGACCGTCATTCTGGTCGACATGCACATGCCGATGATCGACGGGCTGGAGGTGATCCGCGCGCTGAAAAGCCATCCGCGCATCAAGGACGTGCCGATCATCATGGTCTCGTCGAACGACAACCCGCATACCAAGGCCGACGGCTTCGCGGCCGGGGCCATGGATTACCTGGTCAAGTGGCCGGACCGGATCGAACTGGCGGCGCGGGCGCGGGCGCACTCGCGCGCCTACCGCACCACCGTCGAGCGCGACCAGGCGCGCCGCGCGCTCGACGACAGCCAGGCGGTCCTGCTGCAGCGAACGCGCGAACTGGCCGCGGCCCAGGCCTCGCTGCACGAAGCGCAGAAGATGGAAGCGCTTGGCCAGCTCACGGGCGGCATCGCGCAGGACTTCAACGACGTCCTGCAACTGATCGGCGGGCATCTGCAGTTGCTCAGGGTGGCGCACCGGACGCACGAACCGACGCTGCGCCGGCTCGACGCCGCGAACGACGGCATCCGCCGCGGCGCCGGGCTGGCGACGCAGTTGCTCGCGTTCGCCAGGCGCCAGCGGCTGCAGCCTGCCGTGCTGCGCATCGACGCGCTGCTGCGCGGCATGGAAGACCTGCTGCGCCAGGCCCTGGGCGGCCGCGCGCTGGAACTGTCCGTCGACGGTGCGGATGCCCTGGTGTCGCTCGACCAGGTCGAATTCGGAAACACCATGCTGCACCTCGTGCGCAATGCCGCCGAGGCGATGGGGCCGGATGGCCTGCTGTCGATCGAGGCCGGCCCGGCCCGGCTGCCCGGCACCACGGACCAGGGTGGGGAGGGAAGACCTGGCCTGCGCATCCGCCTGACCGACAACGGCGCCGGGATGACGCAGGAAGTGCAGCGCCGCGCGTTCGAGCCCTTCTTCTCGACCAAGGCAGGCAGCCGCCGTTCCGGCGTCGGGCTCAGCCTGGCCTTCGGTTTCGTGAAGCAGAGCGGCGGCCATATCGAGCTCTCCAGCACGCGCGGCGCGGGGACCTCCGTGACGCTGTATTTCCCGCTGGTGGAGAAGCAGGACCCGGCCCAAACCGCAGCGCCGGCCCGGACCGTGCTGGTCGTCGAGGACGAGGCAGCGGTACGCGAGGCCAGCGTCGAAGTGTTGCGCAAGCTGGGCCTGTGCGTGCTCGAGGCGGCAGACGGCGAGACCGCGCTCGGCCTGATCCGCCAGAAGCTGCCGATCGACCTGCTGTTCACCGACATCCTGATGCCCGGAGCCCTGCGCGGCCAGGACCTGGCGCTGGCCGCCGCCGAATACCTGCCGGAGGCGAAAGTGCTGTTCGCGTCCGGCTATCCGGGCGACGCCGGGCTCGAGGACGACATTTTCCGGCGCGTGCCGCTGCTGCAAAAACCTTATCGCCTCGACGAGATGGCACGGCTGGTGCAAAGGATGCTGATGTCGGGTTCCGAGTAGGGTGGACGACTGCGCCGTCCACCCTGCGAGTACTGCTTTTACTGCCCTTGTTACTTATCGCTGCTTTTTTGCGTGATGAACAGGCTGGCGATACAGCTACCCGCAATGAGCACGGCCACGATCGTGAGCGACGCCTGGATCGGCACGTGATACCACGGCATGATCAGCATCTTGGTGCCGATGAAGGTCAACACCATCGCCAGGCCATACTTGAGCAGGTGGAAGCGGTCAGCCACATCCACGAGCAGGAAGTACAGTGCACGCAGGCCCAGAATGGCAAACATGTTCGACGTGAACACAATGAACGGATCGGTCGTGATGGCGAAAATGGCCGGGATCGAGTCCACCGCGAACACCAGGTCGGTCACCTCGATCAGGATCAGGACCAGGAACAGGGGCGTCACATAACGCACGCCGCCTTTGGTGACAAAGAATTTTTCCCCATGGTCGCCATCGGCCACCTTCAGATGCTTGCGCGCGAAACGCAGCACGGGATTGTTCGCCACATCCGGTTCCTGGTCGACCGCCACCAGCATGCGCATGCCGGTGTAGAGCAGGAATGCGCCGAACAGGTACAGCACCCAGCTGAATTCGCTCACGACCCATGCGCCTGCGCTGATCATGACGGCCCGCATCACGATGGCGCCCAGCACGCCATAGATCAGTACGCGGCGCTGGTATTGCTGGGGCACCTGGAAGGCGGTAAAGATGAGCAGGAACACGAATACGTTGTCGACCGAGAGGGCTTTCTCGATCAGGTAGCCCGAGAAAAATTCCAGCGCCTTCTGGTCGGCGATTTCCGAGCCGACCGTCCCCTTCAGGTACCACCACAGGCCGCCGTTAAACAGCAGTGCCAGGCTGACCCAGACCAGGGACCAGATGCCGGCTTCCTTGACGCTGACCTTATGCGCCTTGTTGCCCCCGAAGACGAACAAGTCGAGGGCCAGCATGACCAGGACAAAACCGACGAACGCAGCCCACATGGGGCCGCTTGCAATACTTTCCAATCCGTTCATTCAAGGCTCCTGGTCGTCATTAACGCGGCACGGGCGGGGCCGACGGTCGATCCTGCGGATCGTCGGCGTCGGCGCCAGTGGTATCGGGTGCATCCAGCTGGCCCGGCAGGCGGGTGTGGGCGAAGTGGCGCGTGCGCTCGACCTGCTTGACCACTGCGCGGTCGGCACGGTCGGCGGCGCGGTCGATCGCCGCATACAGGTCGGCATCGATGTCGTCGATGATGATGTCGCGGCCGCCGGCGAGCCGGACTTGGATCTTGCATCGCTTGTCGACGCCGCCGCGCGGACCGTTGATGTCGGAAAGCGATACGGCCAGCTTGCGCATGTGGTGCCGGGCCCAGCCCAGCGCAGTGACCAGGCGCTGCTCGATGTAGGAGCGCAGGGCAGTGGTGATGTCGAAGCCGTTTGTGTGAATGGTCATACGCATGGTAGTTCTCCTGTTGAGGTGAGGCCCCACTATAAGGGTGCTGAAAACATCGTACAAATCGAATATTATTGCCTCTGGAATCGATTTTTTCGATGTATTCGAGGACTGTGATGTCATCACTCAACTACAAGCACTTGCGCTACTTCTGGATGGTGGCGAAGACCGGCAGCATTGCCAAAGCCGCTGCACAACTGCACCTGACCCCGCAATCGATCTCCGGGCAGTTGACCGAATTTGCCGGGACCCTGGGGGTGGAACTGTTTCGCCGCGCCGGGCGTAACCTCGAGCTGACCGACGCCGGGCGCCGGATCGTGAGCTACGCCGAAGAGATTTTCAATACCGGGGACGCATTGCTTGAACTCGTACGCGACAAGACCTTTACCACCATGATGTCGTTTCGCGTGGGTTGTGCCGATTCGGTGTCGAAGCTCATCGCCTGCAAGCTGGTGGAACCGGCCCTGAAGCTGCGCGAACCCGTCAAGCTGATTTGCAGGGAAGGCCGGCTCGATAGCCTGATCGCGGACCTGGCCGTGCACCGGCTCGACCTGGTCATTGCCGACCGGCCGATCCCCGCGCATTTCAGCGTGCGCGCCTACAATCACCTGCTTGGCGAAAGCCCGATGACGGCGTTCGCCACAGCGACGCTGGCCGCACAGTTGGGCAAGGATTTCCCAGCCTGCCTGCACAACGCGCCGCTGCTGTTGCCGGGAGAGGATTTTGCCATCCATCAGCGCCTGCTGCGATGGCTGGAACACAGCGAAGTGCATCCGCATGTCGTTGGGGAATTCGACGACAGCGCCATGATGAAGGCGTTTGGCCAGTCGGGCGCGGGCGTATTTTTCGCGCCCACCGTCATTGCGCCTCAGGTGTGCGAGCAATACCAAGTGGCCACGTTGGGCCAGGTTCATTCCGTTGTCGAGGAGGTCTATGCAATCACGACCGAGCGGCGCATGAGCCATCCGGCCACGGTGGCGATCAGCACCACCGCCCGCGACAAGCTGTTTATCTGAAGCGCATGCGTTGACGTCGGGCACGCGCCCGGGTACTCACGCTCACCCTGCCAGGCCGAGCTCCGTCGTGACCTGCTGGCGCAGCAGGTATTTCTGGATTTTTCCCGTCACCGTCATCGGAAAGCCCGTCACGAAGCGGATATGGCGGGGAATCTTGTAGTGCGCAATCTGCCCTTTGCAGAACTCGCGGATCTCGTCTTCATTCGCGGCCATCCCCGGGCGCAGGACGATGCAGGCGCACAGTTCTTCGCCATATTTCGGGTCTGGCACGCCGACGCACTGGACGTCGAGTACTTTCGGGTGCCGGTACAGGAATTCCTCGATCTCGCGCGGATAGATGTTTTCTCCGCCGCGAATCACCATGTCCTTGGCGCGCCCGACGATCGCGGCAAATCCCTGCTCATCGATGACGGCCAGGTCGCCGGTATGCATCCAGCGCGCGGCGTCGATGGCTTCCCGCGTTTTTTCTTCGTCGCCCCAATACCCGAGCATCACCGAATAGCCGCGGGTAAGCAGCTCGCCCTTGACGCCGCGCGGGACGATTTTTCCGTCGGCATCCACGATCTTGACTTCCAGGTGGGGGTGGACGCGCCCGATCGTCGACACGCGCAGGTGGACCGGATCGTCGACCGAGCTCTGGAAACTCACCGGCGAGGTTTCGGTCATGCCATAGGCGATCGTGATCTCGGCGAGATGCATCTTGCCGATCACGCGGCTCATCACCTCGGCCGGGCAGGGCGAGCCCGCCATGATCCCGGTGCGCAGCGTCGACAGGTCGTAGTTGCCGAAGTCGGGGTGGTCGAGCAAGGTGATGAACATGGTCGGCACGCCATGCAGGCCGGTACAGCGTTCGGCCTGCACGGTTTCGAGCACCGCCTTGGGTTCAAAACTTTCGCCCGGGAAGACCATGGTGGCGCCGTGCGTCACGCAGGCCAGGTTACCCAGCACCATGCCGAAGCAGTGGTAGAGCGGAACCGGAATACAGAGTTTATCCGTGCTGGTCAGCTTCATCGCTTCGCCGACGAAAAAGCCGTTGTTCAGGATATTGTGGTGGGTGAGGGTGGCGCCTTTCGGCGCGCCGGTGGTGCCCGAGGTGAACTGGATGTTCACCGGCTCGTCGAATTGCAGGGCCGCTTCGATCTCCGCAAGGTGCGCCAATTGCACGTCGCCCGGCGGCACGGACACGTCATCGAAATTGAGCATGCCAGGCGTCCTATCGGCGCCCAGCCGGATGACGTGCTTCAGGTGCGGCAGGCGCGGCGACTGCAGCCTGGACGGCGCGCTGTCGCGGATTTCCGGCACCACGTCTTCCAGGATCGCGATGTAATCGCTCGATTTGAACGCGGGTGCAAGGATCAGGGCGGCACATTGGACCTTGTCGAGCACGTATTCGAGTTCGGAACGCCGGTAGGCCGGGTTAATATTGACCATCACCAGGCCGGCCCGCGCGGTGGCGAACTGCACCAGCACCCATTCCGCGCAATTCTGCGACCAGATGCCGATCCGGTCGCCCGGCCGCAAGCCCAGCGCGAGCAGCCCCACCGCCAGCCGGCTGACCCGCTCGTCGAATTCCTTGTACGTCCAGCGCACGCCCTGGTGCGGAACGACGAGCGCCTCGTTATCGCCAAAACGCTGCGCGATGCCTGACAGGAAAGGACCGATCGTTTGACCGATGAGGGGAACGTCGTGCGCTCCATGGACGTAGCTCAGGCTCTGCTGCATGTGGTCTCCATGTCGTTGTGGTTAGTGCTGATGTGCTAATTTATACGCGATTCCGGGTTGCCTGCGCGCGATGTCCCGTGCGCGAACCTGTTGAGAAAAGAGACAATACCCTGATGATCACCCTCTACCATTGCATGAGCGCGCGCTCCTTCCGTCCCTTGTGGATGCTGGAAGAACTGGGCGAGCCTTACGAATTGAACATGCTCCCGTTTCCGCCGCGCGGCTTCGACAAGGGGTATTTGGCGATCAATCCGCTGGGGACCGTTCCTGCCATTGTCGACGGCGAAGTCCGGATGACCGAGTCGGCCGCCATCTGCCAGTATCTCGCCGCGCGCGCCGGGTCGTCCATGAACGTCGAGCCCCACGAAACCGACTATCCGGCCTACCTGAATTTCCTGCATTTCGGCGAAGCGACGCTGACCTTTCCGCAGACGCTGATCCTGAGGTACACCCACTTCGAAACCGGCGAGCGCCGCTCGCCCCAGGTGGCGGACGATTATACAAAATGGTTCCTGGCCCGGCTGCGCACCCTGGAACCGCGCCTTGAGCAGCACGCCTTCCTGGCCCAGGACCGTTTCACCGCTGCCGATATCTCGGTCGGCTACGCGCTCCTGCTGGCAGTGCACCTGGGCCTGGACGCGCGCTTCACGCTCGCGGTGGCGCGCTATTGGGAGCGCCTTCGGGAGCGCGGCGGCTTCCGGCAAGCCCTGGCATCGCAAGAACGTGCCGCCTTGGCGCAAGGTATTTCGACGGTGCCCGCGCCGGACCTGCGCTTCAATCGCTAGTACTTAACCGCCCGGCGGCGTCGCTGCCCCGGCCAGCAGGGCCTGGCCGAAGGCCCCGAAATCGTCCAGCCCGCGCTTGATGATCGTCACCAGCGCCGGCAGGGGTGCGGCCTGGTGGTCCCATTCGGCGCGGCAGAATTCACCGGTACGCTTCAGGTCCTCGGCCAGCGTGGCCTCGATCCAGCCGTTCTCGGCCAGCAGGGTGATGACTTCGCGTTCGTCCTGCGGCTGGCCGAGGCCGGCTTCGGCGATCACGTAATCTCCCATCTCGACCGCGGCTTCCCAAGCGCGGATCACGTTCAGGGTGGCCGCATCCTGGCGCGTGAGGTCGCCGACGAAAGTCGTCGGATCCTTCTCGTATTCCTCGCGGGCGCGGCGGCAGCAGCGCTCGATGGTGCCGATCTTGCCGATCAATAGGGTCTCGTCCATATCGCTTCCTTCAAATTAAAAATAGGATGGCCGCGACGATCGTCGGCCCCAGTGCACCGCCGAGGAGCCCCAGGGTGCCGATCGATTCGTCGTTGAAGCCGCGCCGCAGCAGCGCGGCCCCGGCGGGGTTCGGCGCATTGGCGATCACGGTCAGTCCGCCGCCGGCAACCGCGCCGGCGACCAGCATGTACTTGGCCTGGTCGGACAGCCCCGCGATCAGGGAGCCGAGGTAAGTGAGGGCGGCATTGTCGGTGATCGCGGTGAGGGCCAGCGCGCCGAAGAACAGGGCGGTCGGCCCCAGGCTGGAGACGATCGGCTGCAGCCACCATTGCTGCATTCCGCCCAGCACCACGAGGCCGGCGAGGAAAAAGCCGACCAGCAGTCCTTCCTTCAGGATCAAGGGGTCCTGGTGACGATGGTAAGCCTGGGTGAAGCCGAGGAACAGCAGGAACAGGCCGAGGAACAGCACCGGGTGGTGGGCCAGCAGCACCACCGCGGCGAGGAAGGCCAGGTGGATGACCGAGACCTTCAGCGGCACAGGGCTGCTGGTCTCGCCGCTCGCCGCAGGCCGCAGGTGCGCACGCAGCAGCAGGGTGACGACCGTCGCATTGATGAGGACAGCCAGCGCGGCGCGCCAGCCGAAGTGGGTGAGCATGTAGGCGCTGTCCCAACCCCAGGTGCCGGCCACCATCAGCACCGGCGGCGCCGCGTACGAGGTGAGGGTGCCGCCGATCGACACGTTCACGAACAGCACGCCCAGCGCGCCGTACTTCAGCCGTTCCGGTATGCCGGGGCGGAACACCTGCGGCGCGAGCATCAGGGCGGCGAGCGTCATCGCGGCCGGCTCGGTGATCAGGGAGCCGCTCAAGGGCACGAAGGCCAGGCCGAGCCAGGCCAGGGCCACTTCGGTGCGCACCGGCGCCAGCCGGGCAATCGCGCCCAGCAGTGAACGCACCGCATCGAGGATCGGCCTGGAGGCGGCAATCACCATGACCGTGAAGACGAACAGGGGTTCGGTGAACTGGCGCGATTCGGCGTAGTCGACGGCCGCATCGGTGCCGGAAATCAGGGCCATCGCGATGATCAGGATGAAGGCCCAGAAACCGAACACGGCCTCGACTTCGCCCAGCAGGTGGAACAGGCCGGAATGGCGGGGGTAACGGTGCGCCAGGATCTCGAAACCCTTGGCCGAGAAGGTGTGGACGAGCGCGCAGGCGAACAGGATGGCACCGACCAGCTGGATCGTGGTCATGCGGGAGTTCCGGGGCAGGGTGAAGACAGAACGGTCATTGTCAGGCGGCTAATGAATAAAGCGTCATTATTTCACTTTTCGAGACCGGCGTTGGCGCCGTATTCCCAGGTCCACGGCATGCCGGTTTCCCCCAGCACGCGTTTTACGATGCCGGGAAAGAGCGCCTCGGCCCGGACATCGTTGGCGAGCAGGACGACGCAGCGGCGCTTTTTCTCGAGGCAGACCAGCATGTTCCCGGTGGTGTCGTTGTGCCCGCCTTTGAAAAATCCTGCGCCCTGCGGACCCGAAAACGTGATGAGGCCCAGGCCTGCGGCCAAGCCGGGATGCCGGCGCGCCGGCGGCAACTCGGGTTGGAAAGTCGGGAATTGCGTCGCTGTCGTGATCGGCAATTGCGCACGCAGCATCTCGGCACGCGAGGCTGGATGGAGGCCCTCGCCGCGCATGAAACCCGCCGCGAACAGGGCCATATCGTTGATCGTCGTATCCATGGAGCCGGCGGCACGCACCCGGCTGCGCTCGTCGTGGGCCTCCGGCTTGCCCTCGGCATTCCAGCCGTCCGCCAGGTTGGCGGCAAAATCCGGCCGCCATGTCATGCTGGTGTTTTTCATCCCGAAACGTTCGAACACCCGGCGCTGCATCTCGGCGCCAACCTGCATTCCCAATGCCCGCTCGAGCACGAATTGCAGCAGGATGAGTCCCTCGCCGGAATAGGCATAGCGGGAACCCGGATCGAAATGAAAGCGCAGCTTCCCGTCGGGCTCGACGAAAGCGAAATTGGCAAAGCCCGGCGAATGCGTGAGCAGTATCCTGGGGGTCAGCTTGCGCCACCGCTCGTCGCCGGCCAGATGCTGCCAGGGACCGTAGCCGGCTTCGTTCGCGTATTCCGGCAGGGGTTTCGGCAAATGCTGCGCAATGGACCCGTCAAGGCCCAGCTTGCGCTCTTCCACCAATTGCATGACCGTATAGGCGAACACCATCTTGGTCAGCGAAGCGCCATACATGACCGTATCGGTTGTCAGTGGCTGGCGGGCCGCATTACGCACCCCCCAGCTTGCCGTATAAGCGACTTTGCCCTCGTCGATGACCGCCAGGGCCAGACCCTGGACCTGGGCGTTTGCCATCGCTTCGCGTACATGGCGGTCGAGCGGCGGGGGGATCGACGCCGGCTCGCTGCCCCATGCCGCCGCATGGAGGAGGAAGCCGCAGGCGGCGATGAGCAGGGCAGGGCGCATTGTGATTCTCCGGGTACTCAGGATGGCCATTGGAACGGTCGAGGGGTATCGCCAGTGATGGGATGCCCGGCAGGTGGTGGTAGCAGACCTATCGGAAGCGTTCGCTTACGATCCGGAGCGGGACTTAATCCACTTCCGCTTCGCTTGACGTAATCTTTATGCCTGCGCCGAGGAGCGTGGCAACGATAGCATCTCCCAGGCGCCGAACTTCAGCATTGTGAGACACACCTTTGAACCGTTGTCTTATTGAGATATGAGGCCGAATGAAGACGGACCACTGAATTGGCATCCCGCGATACCCGTCACCTTCATCAGCCATGCTGGAACAACCGATAGTCAATTCTGCCTCTGCTGGACTCACATACTCGATCAACCAGCCCCAGTCTTCCCCGAGTGGATAGCTCGTGACAATGTCCTGTTTGACAAGCATCCTGGCGAGCCAAAAAGCGAGCTCGAAGCCATACACGCCGGGATTGCCCTGGCATTCCTCAGGAAGGGTGGGGAGAAATTCTGAAGACGTGAATTCAATGCGCCACATGGAAAGTTAGTTACCCTAACGTTAATAATGGCGGTATGCCAGTTTGTCGGTTTCCCCTCCGAGCGTGCGTCGCGGTTCAGTGTACGAGGAATGTTGTCCATGAGGCAAGCAGAGTTGTGCCAGGCCGTCTCAGGGCGTGTTTTCAAACTATCTACATCTTGCCAAAAGCTGAACGAACGAGTACTGTACATCCATCCAGTACTTTCGCATTGCCTTAGCATTGCGCCCCATTTATGTCTTGTTCAAATAACACTGCCGCGCCGGAAGACTTGCACCCTTCACTATGGCGCGCCTCGCAGCTGGCGCATGCCGGCACGCGCTGCGTCGACAGCGGGCATCCCGTCCTGTCGAAGCAGTTGCCCGGCGGCGGCTGGCCCACCGGGACCCTCATCGATTTATTGTTGCAGCAGCCCGGCATCGGAGAAATGCGCCTGCTGCGTCCGGCGCTGGCGGCCGCCGCCTCGCGCCGGATCGTGCTGCTGCAGCCGCCCCATCCGCCGCAGGCGCTGGCGCTGGCCGCCCTCGGCGTGCCGCCTTCACAGCTGATCTGGCTGCGGGCCGAGCGGGGGGCGGATGCGCTGTGGGCGGCCGAGCAGGTGCTGCGCAGCGGCAGTTGCGGGGCGCTGCTGTTCTGGGCCAGCCATGCGCGTGGCGAGAGCCTGCGCCGCCTGCACCTGGCGGCGCAATGCGGCGAGACCCTGTTCTTCATGATGCGTCCGCTCGCCAGCGCCCAGGATTCCTCGCCGGCGCCGCTGCGCCTGTCCCTGCGGCCTGCTTCCGGCGGGCTCGACATCGGTTTCGTCAAACGCCGGGGGCCGCAGCGCGATGCGCCGCTGTTCCTGCCACTCACTCCTCCTTTACTTCAACGCCATGCGCCTGTGGATCGGCCTGTACCTGCCCCAGTTACCGCTCGAGGTCTTCAGCCCGAACTGGTCAACTGACACGGGCTGCGTCGTGCTCGAGCACGAGCGCGTGCTGGCCGCGTCGCCCTTGGCTCGCGCCGCCGGCGTGCAGCTCGGCATGCGCCGCGGCGGGGTGTTGATGCTGATGCCCGAGGCACGCATCGTCGAGCGCTCGCCGGAGCGCGAGGCCGAGGCCCTGCATGCGGTGGCGATGGCGCTGCTGCAGTACACGCCGCAGGTCGCGCAGGCCGAGGAAGCAACCTTGTTGATCGACATCGGCGCCAGCCTGCGCCTGTTCGGCGGCATCCGGGCCCTGTGCCGGCGCGTGCGCGCGAGCCTGTGCGCGCTCGGGTTTTCCGGTTTTCTCAGCTGCGCGCCGACCGCGCGCGGCACCTGGATGCTGGCGCGGCGCCGCGCCGGGCGCGTGCTTACCATCGATTCGCTCACGCGCCGGCTCGACCGTTTACCCAGCACGCTGCCGCCGCCGGCACGCGCCTTTGCCACCTGGTTCGAGGGCATCGGCTGTGCCGACCTGGGCGCGCTGCGGCGCCTGCCGCGGCCCGGTTTGCAGCGGCGCTGCGGGCGCGCGCTCCTCGACATGCTCGATGCCGCCTATGGCATGGCGCCCGAACTCTTCGAATGGATCGAGGCGCCGACCAGCTTCCACGCGAAGATCGAACTGTTCGACCGCATCGAGAATGCCGAGAAATGCCTGATGGGCGCCCAGATGCTGGTGCAGCAGCTGACCGGCTGGCTGTGTGCGCGCCAGCTGGCAGTGGAGCGCATCACGCTCCTGCTCGAACACGAGCGGGGCAGGGTGGCGCGCCCGCCCACCGCGGTCGAGATCGCGCTGGGCGAGCCGACTTGGCGCGACGAGCACCTGGTGCGCCTGCTGCGCGAGCGCCTGGCCAAACTCGTGCTCGAGGCGCCGGTGATCGGCCTGGCGCTGGACGCGGCGCAATTGCAGCCGATGGCGCCGCCGAGCGAATCGCTGTTTCCCGAACCCGGCGGCAGCGAGGAAGACCGGGTGCGCATGCTCGAGCTGCTGGTCGCCCGCCTGGGCCCGGACAACGTGCTGCAGGCGCTGCCGCAAGCCGATTACCGGCCTGAGGTCGCCAACGCCTGGGTGCCGGTGCACCAAAAAGTGCGTGAGTCGGTGCGTGCGGCGCAGATGCCCCCGGACGTGCAAAGCTTGCCGCGCCCGACCTGGATCCTGGCGAAACCGATCGCCCTCCTGATGCGCAACCACCGGCCGTTTTATGGGTCACCGTTGAAGATGGCTTCGACGCCGGAACGGATCGAGGCGGGGTGGTGGAGCCAGACGCAGACACGCGATTATTTCATCGCCGAAGGGCAGGATCATACGCTGTACTGGGTCTACCGCGAGCGCATTGTCGGCGCGGCCGAGGATGCCAATCCACGTTGGTTCCTGCATGGGCTGTTCGGGTGATGTGCGCTACGGTGGTGAGCAGGGACATCGGGCGAAATGTCTGCCGGAGTCGTGGAAATCCAAATGTGCGAAGCGCATGCAGGGTTAGCGCTAATATGCAACCAGCTTAGCTGTAGCTTCGGACAAGCCCGCTTTCATGCGGCATAGCAATCCAGATCAGACACTCGGATTAACTCAGCCAAGGGATCGACATGCGCGTCTTTTTAAAGGACCAGTCGGGTCAAGTGATCGGCTGGGTGTCCTGATGTTTGTCAACGGCATAGGAACTGCGGTCCCCCCAAACAGCTATTCCAAGCTGGACTGCTGGAATGCCTTTTCCGACTCCGACTGGTTCGAACGGCTCGGGCCGCGTGCGCATGCCGTTGCCAGGACCGTCCTGCTGCGCGACAACGGCATCGAGTCGCGCCGTCTTGCCGTCGATTCGCTCACCGATGTCTTCCATATCGACCCCGATGCCCTGCATGCGCGTTTCCTGGCGCACGCGCCGGCGCTGGCCAGGCAGGCCGGCAAGGAGGCGCTTGCGCTGTCGAAGCTGGCGCCGGCGGACATCGATGCGGTCGTTGTCAGCACATGCACCGGCTACCTGTGCCCCGGCCTCAGCGGCTATGTGATCGAGCAGCTGGGTTTGCGCGAGGATGTGCAGGCATTCGACCTTGTCGGCCACGGCTGCGGCGCGGCCCTGCCGAACATGCGCCTGGCGAACGGATTGATCCTTGCAGGGCAGTGCCGGCATGTGCTGTCGGTCTGCGTCGAAGTCTGCAGCGCGGCCATGTACCTGGACGAAGACCCCGGTGTGCTCATCAGCGCCTGCCTGTTCGGGGACGGCGCGGGGGCAATGGTGCTGTCGCGCCAGCCGCAGGCCGGCTTGCGCAGGATCGAGTGGCTGCATGCGGAGTCGCTGGTGGCTCCCGAGCGGCGCGATCGCCTGCAATTCGAATCGCGACAGGGGATGCTGCGCAACGTGTTGACGCGGGAAGTGCCGCGCCTGGCCGCGCAGTATGCAGGGCAGGTGCTGGAGACGAGCCTCGGCCGCACTGAAACCCGGCGCGACGCTATCCGGGCCTGGATCATGCATCCTGGGGGCAGGGATGTCCTGGTGGCGCTCCAACAACAGATGGAGCTGGACCCGGACGACTTGCGTTACAGCACGGCAGTCCTGCGCGACTTCGGCAACCTCAGCAGTGCTTCGGTGTATTTCGTGCTCAAGGGAGCGCTGCGCGACCATGCTCCAGGGGGCCACTGGTGGCTGTCGTCGTTTGGCGCCGGCTTCAGCTGTCATGGCGCATTGCTGAAGGTCGAGTAAGCGCCGGGAAAAACCTGATGAAGCCATCCTTCCCGCGCCTGCTCGAACCTGAAATCCTCGACGATTTGCGCGAAGACGATCCCCGCGCGGTGCGCTCGCGCCAGGACCTGGGGCGGATTAATTACGTCATGGGAGCAGCAGGGATCCTTGCCCGCGCATTGGGCGCTCACGCTATCGTCCCGAAACGCATCATCGAATTCGGCGCCGGCGACGGTAGCCTGATGCTGCGCCTGGCAAACCGGCTCGGCCCCCGATGGCCCGGTGTCCACGTCGTCCTGCTCGATCGCCAGCGTTGCGTTGCACCCCACACGCGCGATGCCTTCTCCAGGACAGGGTGGACGGTGGAGCTCAGGCAGGCCGACGTGGCCGACTGGGTTTCCGGCGCTAGCGGTGATCAATTCGATATTGCGCTGGCCAACCTGTTCATCCATCACTTCGACGACGAGCGGATCATCGGCCTGTTCAACGCGATCAGTGCGCGCACCGACCTGTTCGTGGCATGCGAACCCCGGCGCGCGCCATTGCCGCTCCTTGCCAGCCGCCTGGTCGGGCTGCTCGGCGCCAATGAAGTCACCCGCCTTGACGCAGTAGCCAGCGTCAAGGCGGGGTTCCAGGGAAAGGAATTGTCTTCGTTGTGGCCGGCCAGCCCCTCATGGCGGCTGGCCGAACATTCCGCGGGCTTGTTCAGCCATGTGTTCAGCGCACGGCGCAGGAGCAGCACATGACGACCGGGTTCGATGCCCTCGTGATCGGTGCCGGCCCGGCGGGCAGCGCTGCGGCGATCCTGCTGGCCGACGCCGGCTGGCGGGTTGCGCTTGTCGAAAAGCAGGCCTACCCCAGAAGGAAGGTCTGCGGCGAGTGCATCTCCGCCACCAACCTGCCGATACTGCAGGCGCTCGGTATCGGCAAGGCCATCGGACCGCTTGCCGGCCGGCCCTTGCGGCAGGTGGCGCTCGTTTGCGGCGCACGCATCGTGCGCGCGCCGCTGCCCGCTTTCAGAGATCCGGTCCACCAATGGGGCCTCGCCATCGGGCGCGAACATCTTGATACGCTGTTGCTGGAACAGGCCAGGTGTCGCGGCGTGTCGGTCTTCCAGCCATGGCAGGTGTGCGGCATCGCCGGACCACCCGGCCATTTTCAATGCCGGCTTCGCCAGGGGGACGGGACTGGGGAATACGTGCTGGCCGCCGCGCTGGTGATCGATGCGCATGGCTCCTGGGAACCACCGGTACTCCAGGAGGGCGGGCCGCGTGCACCACGCGATTCCCGGCACCGGCCATCGGACCTGTTCGCATTCAAGGCAAATTTTGCCAATGCATCGCTCGACCAGGGTGTGCTTCCCGTGTTGTCGTTCCCGGGCGGCTATGGCGGTATGGTGATCGCCGGTGGCGCACGCGCCACCTTCGCTTTTTGCCTGCGGCGTGACGCCCTGGTGGAAGCACGTATTCAATTTCCGAACACGACGCCGGCCGAAGCGGCGCAGGGCTGGGTCAGGCGTCACGCCAGCGCGGCAGCCGCACTGCTCGATGACGGCGTCCAAGTTGGCAAATGGCTGGGCGCCGGGCCGATTCGCCCCGGCATTCATCTTGGCAGGCGCTACGCAGGAGCCTTTCGAATTGGAAACGCGGCCGGGGAAGCGCATCCGATCATTGGCGAAGGCATCAGCATGGCGCTCCAGTCGGCCGTCCTGCTGGCGGACACGCTGCTTGGCCAAGGGGCGCATCGTGCCGATGGTCAAGCGCAGGTAGGCATTCACGCGGCCTATGCCGAAGCATGGCAGCGCCATTTTGCCCGGCGTATCCACCTGTCGGCGCTGTACGCGCAGCTGGCGATGCGTCCTCATCTTCTCAAGGGTATATTCCCCGCACTGGAGCGCCATCCGGCATTGTTGACCCGGTTTGCACGCTGGTGCGGCAAGGTGCGTCCCGGTCCCGGCCTGGCCGGAAGCGAGAGGGCGGCCGAATATGCATGAGCATGAAGCACGATCCCCGGAAACAGCGACAATCACGCAAAGGAATGTGCATGGATACGTACGATCGCATGGTCCGCATACTTGCTGACGAACACAAGCTTGCGGTAGAGGCACTGCAGCCCGACGCCCGCCTCGATGAACTGGGCATTGATTCCCTGAGCGTCATGGAATTGCTGTTCAAGATCGAGGAGGAGTTCGACATCAAGGTGCCGAACGACCAGGTGCCGCTCATCACGATTCGTGACATGGTGAGCTACGTCGACAAGCTCATTGCACAACAGGCAGGTGCGATGCCGCATCAAGCCGCGACATGAGAAGGGTGGCGGTCACCGGCATCGGCGTCATATCGCCGCTCGGGAATTCCACCTGGGCCTTGCTGGAAAGCCTGGCCGCGGCGCGCTCGGGCATTCGGCGGCTTGATGGGCCGGAGTACGCCCGGCTGGCCAGTCCCATTGCCGCGCCGGCCGCAGCGGAGCCGGCACCGGTGGCCGATCCGGCCAAGTCGCGCATGATGGACCGGACCACCCACTTCGCGCTCGACGCCAGCCGCCAGGCACTGGCCCAGGCAGGGCTGCCGCTTGCCACGCTCGACCCCTCGCGCGTCGGGGTCTTCATCGGGACCGGCATGGGGGGAGCACAGAGCACGGACGACGGTTACCGCACCTTGTATGGCGAACAGTCGGATCGCATCAAGCCCTTCAGCGTTCTGCTTGCGATGAACAGCGCAGCCGCGTCCTGGATCGGCCTCGAATACGGATTCACCGGCCCCAACCTGACCTTCACGACGGCCTGCTCGTCATCGGCCGTGGCCATCGGCGAGGCGGCAATGCGCATCGCCAGCGGCGCTGCCGACGTCATGCTCGCCGGCGGCACCGAAGCGCCCTTGTGCCTCGGCCCCATGAAAGCCTGGGAAGCGATCCGGACCATCGCGACGCCGGATCCGCGCGCCCCAAGCGCGTCGTGCAAACCGTTTTCGAAAGACCGGACCGGCATGGTGCTCGGTGAAGGCGCCGCCGTGCTCCTGCTGGAGGAATGGGAGTCCGCCCAGGCCCGCGATGCCGTCATCCTCGCTGAAATCACCGGTTATGGGCTGACGACCGATGTTGTTCACCTGACCCATCCGAGCGTGGAGGGGCAGGCCCGCGCCATGGCCCTGGCCCTGGCCAGCGCCCGTATCGACGCCGCATCGGTGGATTACATCAACGCCCATGGCACGGGGACGCCCGCCAACGATGCCGTGGAAACGGCCGCCATCAAGCAGGTGTTCGGAGAGCGGGCCTACAGGATTCCGGTCAGTTCCACCAAATCGTTGCACGGCCACTTGCTTGGCGCCGCCGGGGCGCTGGAGTTCGCCATCGCCATTCTCGCGATGGATGCCGGTATCGTGCCGCCGACGGCCAACCTGCTGCAGCCGGACCCGGCATGCGATCTCGATTACGTACCGAATCATGCACGTGCCGATGCGACGATCCGCACCGTCATGTCGAACTCGTTTGCATTCGGCGGCACCAGCGTCGCTTTGATTGGGCAAAGCAGGAGATTCCATGCCCACTGAACGTGTCGTGTTCAAGGGGCCGCACGGGAAGCTCTCGGGCAAGCTCGATTCGCCCGATACGGCCCGCGCGCCTATGGCGTGTTTGCCCACTGCTCACCTGCAGCAAGGAGGTGCTGACGCACACATACGACATGCGTCGCAAGAGCGCAAACATTTTGAACACGGAGGAAAGGCCAGTCCAGGGGCATGGTGACACATGCTGGCACGCCCTTGCACACCTGCCCGATCCGGTGCAGAGTAGCGCCCTTTTGAAAACAGGCCTTGCCGTCTCCGTGGACCAGCCATGTATCACGCCTCCAGGCGTCGTGCCAGTTCGTCGAGGTCACGCACGACCAGCTCGGGCGGTTCGGCAAGAGGAAACGGAGCCTTGCCCGGGCGGCACACAAAGGCGGTGCGCAAGCCGGCCCAGGCCGCGCCGGCGACATCCCAGCCATGCGCCGCGACCAGCATCGCTTGGCCGGGGCCGACACGCATCTGCCGGGCAGCACGCTGGTAGACCGCCGGGTGGGGCTTGTAGACCCCGGCGTCCTGCACACTGAACTGGGCATCGAAATAGTGCGCAATGCCCGCATGGGCGAGCTGGGCGCGCAGGCCAATCGTGCTGGAGTTCGACAGCGCGGCCATTCTCAGGCCGGCCTGCCGCAAGCGCGCCAGCGCGGGCGCCACATCCGGATGCGCGGGCAGCCGGGTGATCGGGCGGACTGCCGCTTCCGCGGCCTGCTGCGACAAAGCGATGCCGCGCCCCTCGGCCAGCATGCGCAGTGCGGCGACGCCAATCTCGGGCAGCAAGGCCTTGCGCTCGGCCACGGTCATGACGAGGGAGTAGTGAAGCATGGTGGAAAACCACAGATCCGGACTATCGGGGCCCGGCAGGACGGTGCGGATGCTCGCTTCCAATGGAGCCAGGTCGAGCAGGGTTTCATTGACGTCGAAAAACAATACTGCCGGGCGGGGGGATGCGGCGGTCGTCATGGCGTCTCCTGGCGGTGGAGTGACCATGATCGCCCAGAACGAAGCACCGGGGCGCTCGCTAAGGCGAAGACACTCGAGGAACAAGGCAATTCGCAGGCGCTCTGGCAAGCTGAAGCCCGGCGTCGAAGGCGACCAGCTCGAGAAGGCTCTTTAGCCCCCAGAAACGGCCACGGGCAAGGCGGCGCCGCACTCCTTGCAATAGCGCGCGCCGGCATCGTGGCCGCTGCTGCCACACGCATCGCAAACAAGCAGCGGGCGCGTACCGCGGCGCCGGTCATTCCGAAGCGCCGTCATTTCGGCTGTCACGATGCCGGTCGGCACCGCCAGGATGCCTCAGCCGAGCAGCATCATGAACGAGGCAATTGCCTTGCCCACCGCGGTCTGCGGGGTGATGTCGCCGTAGCCGACGGTGGTCATGGTGACGATCGCCCAGTACATGGCGGTCGGGATGCTGGTGTAACCATGTTCCGGCCCCTCGACCACGTACATCACGGTGCCCAGGATGAGCACGGCCATCAGCACCACTGACAGGAAGACCATGATCTTGCGCCGGCTTGCGGCCAGCGCCTCGCCCAGCCGCGTATATTCCTCGAAGTACAGCGTGAGCTTGAAAATCCTCAACACGCGCAGCAGGCGCAGGATGCGGATGTCAAGCAAGGCTTCGCTTCCCGGCAGCAGCAGCGAAATGTAGGTCGGCAGGAGCGACAGAAGGTCGATCAGACCGTAGAAGCTGATTGCATAGCGCAATGGATACCGTACCGTCGCCAGCCGCGCCGCATATTCGACGGTAAATAGCAGCGTAAAGAACCACTCCAGGAGATACATCGGTTCCGCATAGGGGCCGCCGATCGCCGACACGCTGTCGAGCACGACAACCAGGATGCTAAGCAGAATCGCCACCGCCAGGCCGATGTCGAACGCGCGCCCGGCCGGTGTATCGATGCCGAAGATGATTTCGTGGGCACGTGCGCGCCATCCTCCAGCGGCGCCGCCGTACTCGACTGGGTAGAGCGCGTCGCGCTGGCGGAGTTTTGGCAGGCAGTCTCATATCTCGACGGTACGACAGCCGCGCAGGGGGTGTCGGGAGCAAGCCCGTACGCAAGCGCGCCGACGTCGGTCGCGCCCTTCAAGGTTCCAGCAATGAAGCCGCTGTACCTTGTGGTCATCGCGCTTGGTTATTCACGATGGTCATAAAGCTTGATAGTAACCATATCCACAAGAGTGTGCCGCTTGTCCAGGTGCCATGCGTGACCGCGGCGCTGCACTTGCTCGCATCAGCGTCCAATCCGGTGCAGAGTAGCGCCTTCTGAAAACAGGGGGGGGGAGTCATGCCGACCGAACGTGTCGAATTCCAGGGGCCGCACGGCAAACTCTCGGGCAAGCTCGACCTGCCCGACGGGATGCCGCGCGCCTATGGCGTCTTCGCTCACTGCTTCACCTGCAGCAAGGATGTGCTGGCGGCGAATCGCATTTCGGGAGGACTGGCCGCGCAGGGAATCGGCATGCTGCGCTTCGATTTCGCGGGCCTGGGCGCGAGCGCCGGGGAGTTTGGCGACACCAATTTTTCGTCGAACGTGGAAGACCTGGTGGCCGCCGCCGATTTCCTGCGCGAGAAGTTCGCGGCGCCGCGCCTGCTGGTGGGCCACAGCCAGCCGCGCCGACCCTACGAAGGCTTAGAGCGCCTAACAAAAACTCCATAGTTGCGTATTGAATCCAGCCCGATCGGTTCGGGCCCGCGACCATTTCATCGCCGCGGCGCCCCGTCATAACGCTTGTTCCCACATCAGCCGCCACACCGGACGCATGCTGTAAGTAGTCGTGCGGCCGAGGCGGCTGCCACTGTCGTGGACCAGGCGTTCCCGGTAATCCTGGTGCAGCAGGTCCGACACCGACAGCCTCAGTCGCGACTGCGCATCGCGCTTCCATACCGCATACAGGTCGAGCTGGCGCCGGGCGCCGTTGTCGCTGGAAATCGACGCGCTCGAGCGGCTGGCCACCCGTGCGCGATACGTCCAGGTGCCGCCCAGGTCGAGCCGCCTGGCCGCCGACGCGTAATCGAGCCCGAGGTTGCCGCTGTAGGGCGCCTGGCCTTCGATGCGATTGTCCGGCCCCGGCACGCTGTCGATGTGCGACCAGTTGCGCGCCAGGTTGACCCGGGCCGCGAACGCTCCGCGCGTTGCCTTGCCCTCGAATTCGATGCCTTGCACCGTCGCGTCGCCCTGGTTTTCCGGGGTGGCGGTCCAGACGCCGTTGCGCTCGCCGATGCGCAGGAGCGTGATGTCGCGGATGCGCTTGCGGAAAGCGCTGACGCTCACCATCTCGCCCTTGCCCATGTAGCGTTCCCAGGCGAGGTCGATGCCGAAGGCCAGTTCCGGGCGCAGCGCCGGGTTGCCCTGCTGGTCCGGGTTGGTGGCGCTGTTGTTGTTGTCGACCGTGTAGCGGCGCGGCATCAGCTGGACGATGTTCGGCGTCTTGTAGGTGCGGCTCGCGGCCAGGCGGAACTGGTCGCGCGGCCCGCTGTCACCCTCGGGGCGCTGCGGCTTGAACAGCAGCTGGAAGGTCGGACTCCAGGCCCCTGCGTCGACGTCGACCGGCGCCGCGGCATTGCCTTCGCCAGTCGTATGCAGCACTTCGCGGCGCAGGCCGACATAGCCGGACCAGGCGGCATCGATGTCCCACTCGTCCTGGATGAAGAAGGCGCTGCGCGAGACCTGCGCGCGGTAGTTCTCGTCGCTGGCGAGGAGCAGCGCGCCGCCGGCGTCGGTCTGTAGCTCGCGGCGGTATTCGCGGCGCGCCTTGCGGCCGAACTCCCAGCCGGCGGCCAGCGCATGCTTGTCCCACAGCGGGCGGCGCCAGCTGCCGTTGAAGGTCCATTCGCGCTCGGCCGGGCCGGAGGCGACGCGGTGCAGTGCGAGCAGGGTGTCGCGCAGGTCCATGCCGCGGTAAGCAAAATCGGCGTCGCGGGTCGTGTAGAAGCCCGCCAGTTTTGCAGTGAGGCGGGCGCCGGCATCGAGCTTGCGCGTCCAGGCCGCATCGGCATACGCGTGCAGCGGACGCGTCTCATACGACTGGAGGGCGCGCGGAAAGGCGGTCGGGGTGCCGATGTCGGTGGTCTCGCTCTCGCGCTTGATGTTGTCCATGTGGCGCCGGCGCAGGTAGCTTTGCGACGTGATGGTGTCGGCGGCGCTCGGCTGCCACGACAGGCGCGGCGCCAGTTCCAGCATGTCTTCGACCTGGTGGTCGGTCCACACCGTGCGGCGCAGCAGGGCAGGCTGCGTTCCTTCTTCGACAGTGACGGCCGCGATCGGGTTCTCGTGGCGCCGGAGCGTCGCGGTTACTGTGTACGCAAGTGCGCCCTGGCGGCCGCTGTGCTGGGCCACCAGCTGTGGCGCTACTCGGGGTCCCAGCGCGCCGCGAACGAAGGCGCTGCCCACCTTGACCTCGTTCGCGGCGCCTTTTGCCGGGCCGGCGCGGCGCAGGATCACGTTGATGGTGCCGGCCACGGCCTGGCTGCTGGTCTCGGCGGTGGGAGCGCGGCCGATTTCGATGCGCTCGATCAGGTCGGGACTGATCGATTCGAGCGAAAAATCGCTGGGAGCGGGCAGGCCGTTGAGCAGGATCGCGACATAGCCGCCGCCCATGCCGCGCATGCGGATCGCGGGCGCCTTGCCGGGGCTGGCGTCGACAGTGATGCCGGGCTGGCGCTTGAGCACCTCGGCCAGGCTGGCGTCGCCCTGGCGCAGGAGTTCGTCGCGGCCGACGACGATGGCGGTCGTCGTCGATTGCGCTCGCCCGTCGCTGGCGCCGGCACTGATGAGGACCTGCTGCATCGGCTGGGAGGGGGATTGGGCTGACGCACAGGCGTGCGCTGCCAGCAGCAGCGCGCCGGCGCTGCGGGTTCGAATGATTCGCATGGGTGGTATTCGTGGTGAGTATGGGTTATGAGCCGTGCCCCGCACGGGATGTCAGCCTCCTGGCCACACGTTCCAGCATCAGCGCCAGGAAGTGGCAGCAGGCCAGCACGGGCAGGTAGACGGTAAAGGTCCAGGTCTGCACCTCGCCCAGCAGCGCGCGATACAGGCCCACGGTAGCGAGCACGATCAACATATGGGAGAGATAGAGCTCATAGCTCAGGCTTCCCATCCGGGCCAGCCAGCGCAGGCCCCACCTGGGAGCGGGCGGCCGGGCGTGGAAAGCGAGCAGCATCAGGCAGGTCCCCAGGCAAAGGATGTACAGGCCAGACTTGAACAGGTGGCGATGCACGAGGCCGGGCCAGCCAAGCACCAGCACGATGCAGCATGCGCCCGCAAGCCCCAGCGCACCCAGGACGCGCATACCAGGACGCAAGCGGGGACGCCAGCGCCGCGCGAGCATGGCGGCCAGGACGCCCCAGGCGATCGCCGCCATGCCCGGCAGGTAAGCCTTTTCGAACCAGACTTCCTCGCTGACGGGGACCAGCCCCCGCAGCGGCATCAGGCCCAGCGCCCACACCAGCAGCAGTGCGACCAGCAGCCGGCGCGGCAGCCACAGGCACAGCAGGGGGAAGCCCAGGTAGAACACCTCTTCGATCGACAGCGACCAGAGAACGTCCCAGCCCGCCGGCGCCCAGCCGGTGCGGCCTTCGTACCAGTTAAACGTGAAGGTCAGCGCCGAGCCCAGCAAGCCGCCAATGGTCTGCTGCCCGGTTTCGGGCACGAATCCCGGCACGCCCAGCAAAGCCAGCAGCGTCAGGAGCGCCAGCACCACGCCCAGCAGGGGCAGGATGCGCAGCGCGCGGGCCGCGTAGAAGCGGCGCAGGTTGACGCACCCGAGGTCGCCGTCATGGTCGATGATGCGCGTCGTGATGAGAAAGCCCGAGATCACGAAGAAGATGAAGACCGCCTCGTAGCCGTTGAAACTGATGGCGTCGACCAGCCGCTTGGGTAGCCATTCGCCCAGCAGGCTCGGTCCCAGCGGCAGGCGGAACGGCAATGCGAGATGATGGACAATCACCAGCAGGATGGCCAGGCCACGCAGGCAGTCGATTCCGAAGTTGCGGGAGGCAGGGGAGGTCAGCGTCATGCAGTTTTTCCGGATTGTTGAAAATGCTCCGCCCTGCCCATCTTCAAAGGGCATTGTCTGGCATCGGTGGTAAAAGGAGCTGCGGGGGCTGCGCCGGCTGGCGCAGCGGGCGGTCAGCGTTGCGGGGGCGCCAGGGCGCCTCCCAGCACGGCTTGCGGGTCGATATGCGCGCCCCCGCGCGAGACCTCGAAGTGGAGGTGGGGACCGGTTACCTTGCCCGTGGCGCCCGACAAGGCGATTTGCTGTCCGGCGCGCACGATGTCGCCGGCCTGGACCATGCGTCCGTCCAGGTGGGCGTACAAGGTACGCGTGCCGCTGGCATGCTCGATGACGACGACCTTGCCGTAGCGCGCGCCCCCATCGTAGCGATCGGTAGAGACGGCGACCCTGCCGTCAGCCGGCGCCACCACGGCCGTCCCGCGTGGCGCGCCGAAGTCCATGCCCTTGTGCGGTTTGCCGCCGGGGCGGTTGGTGGAGCCGAACTCTCCCGTCACTCGCAGTGTTGCGAGGGGAGCTTGCCATGCCGCGCCGGGTTGCGTGATGTAATCGGCGCGCGCCGTGGACAACGCTTCCGCGGTCTCGCTCCATGCGAACTGCGGCTGCAGCAGCACGCTGGCGCCGCACAGGGCCGGCAGCAGCAGGGCGGTCACACTCGCGAAACCGATATATGACAGGGGCTGTGCGTCACGGATCAAACGGATGCGCTCGGCCACGGCCTGCACACCGCACACATTGCGCGCACCGAATGCCAGCGCGGCCGGGGGCGTGCCTGCGGCCCTTGCCTGCACGGCCAGTTGCGCCAGCAAGGCGGCGGCATAGCTGCGGCGTTCGCTGTCCGGGCGACCCGCCAGCACCGCACGGTCGCAACCCAGTTCCAGGGCCCACTGGAGGGCCTCATTCAGGCGGCGCACAGGGGGAACGAACCACAGGAACACCTGCAACAGCGTGCCGGCATGCTGCCAGAGGTGGTCGCGGCGGCGCAGGTGCATCAGCTCGTGCGCGACGATCAATCCCTGCTGCGCCGGCGGCAGGGCGCGCATGTGGCGCGGCAGCAGCAGGACAGGATGAAACAGGCCGGCCAGCAACGGGGAAACCGGCGCATCGACTTCCAGCACGGGCGGCAGGGCGCCCTGATGCCGGCCGAAAGCGGGGTGGGCATGCAGGGCAGGGCCGTCCAGGCGATCCGCAACGGACAGAAGCGAGCGCAGGTCGCGCTGTACGCGCCGCCAGCGCCACCCATGCCATGCCGCGCCGGCGAACCAGCAAGCCAGCCAGAGCCAGGCAAGCGTTGGCAACACCGGCAGCATCGCGTCGGCGGAGAGCGCGTCGACGCCACCCTGGAAGCCTGCGACACCGTTGCCCGGCAAATGCCATGCCAGTTCCGCCAGCGCAGGCTGCGGCGCGGCGGCGAACAGGCTCAGGCGCGAAGAGGCGGGCAGGGTCACCACGACCAGCGTCATGGCGCCGGCCAGTTGGGCGAGCAGCCATGGCGTGCGCCGCGCGTCCAGGCTGGGCCAGCGTCGGCGCGCCAGTTGCAAGAAGGCCCAGGCGGCGCTGCAGGTGACTAGTGCAGTGACGCTGGCCTGCAGGAACATGAGGGGAAAGCTGGGGAAGGCCATGCTTACTCTTTCGACTCGGGCCAGTCATGCAGCAGCTGCTCGAGCTCGGCCAGTTCGGCGTGATTGACCAGCTTCGATCCCGTGAACATGTTGACGGGCAGCGGCTCGTCCATCTCCATCACGCGCCGCCCGAAATCGCGTGTAAAAGCGGCCAGGGTCTCGATTTTTTCCAGCGCCGCCGCATACACGTTCACGCCGTGCGCAAGCTGCAGATTGACCATGCCTTTTTCCACCATCCGCTCGAGTGTCTTGCGCGTGGACGAGAACGACCATTGCAGCTCTGGCGCAACTTGCTCGTGGAGCTCGCGCGCCGACAAAGGCTGCTGCCTCCACAAACATTTCAGCAAGGTCAGTTCGGTAACCGATGGAATGGACATGATGTGTTCTTTGAGTGTGACTAATGACGCAAGCATACGACATGTGTCACAAGAGCGCAAACATTTTGAACAGACACCACTTTCTTGCGCCTGCCGCCAATCCGGTGCAGAGTAGCGCCTTCTGAAAACAGGGGGGAGTCATGCTGACCGAACGTGTCGAATTCCAGGGCCCGCACGGCAAACTCTCGGGCAAGCTCGACCTGCCCGACGGGATGCCGCGCGCCTACGGCGTCTTCGCCCACTGCTTCACCTGCAGCAAGGACGTGCTGGCGGCGAACCGCATTTCGGGAGGGCTGGCGGCGCACGGCGTCGGCATGCTGCGCTTCGATTTCGCGGGCTTGGGCGCGAGCGCCGGGGAGTTTGGCGACACCAATTTTTCGTCGAACGTGGAAGACCTGGTGGCCGCCGCCGATTTCCTGCGCGAGAAGTTCGCGGCGCCGCGCCTGCTCGTCGGCCACAGCATGGGCGGCACGGCCGTGCTGGCTGCGGCGCATCGGATTCCGGAGTCGAAAGCCGTGGTGACGATCGCCTCGCCGAGCGACCCGCATTATGTGGTCAACGCATTGCTGCACGAACACCTCGACACCATTGCCCAACTTGGCGAGGCGCGCGTGAAGCTGGCCGGGCGCAACTTCAATATTCGCCAGCAGTTCGTGGAGGATGCGACGCAGCACCAGTTGGCCGAGCGGATTGCCCGCCTGGGCCGCGCGCTGATGGTGATGCATGCACCGGGCGACGATACGGTCGAGATAGCCAATGCATTGCGGATTTTCGGGACGGCTGCGTACCCGAAGAGCTTCGTGTCGCTCGACGGGGTCGATCACCTGGTGACGGGGAGGGAAGGCGCGGCAAATGTGGCCGCGATGATCGCGGCGTGGAGCGGGCGGTATATCGAAGCGGCTTGAACGGCGCCGCGTCGTAGGGTCGACGGCTAAATGCGGACGCGTGAGGTCACGCAGCCTTGATGCCGTCCACGCGTTCAAGCGGCCTCAGAAACCTCGCGTTGGTGCATGCGTGATTTGAACGCGTGGACGGCGCAATGGCCGCGAGCATGCCGATTGTCGGGTGGAGCCGTCCACCCTACGGTTTACTCGTCGAACTCTTCCGCCAGGTTCTTCCACCCGCGGCTCTTGGCAAACGCCGCGAACTCTTCCGGCGCCTCGAGCACGATCAGCTTGCGGTCCTGCAGCCCCGGGTCGCTGTGGCCGAAATCCGGCCCCTTGTACCCGAGCCCGCGCAGGCGCTCGACGATCTGCTTCACCAGTACGCTGTCCTTGTAGAGCCCACCATCGATGGGCGCTGCAAAGTCCACGTACACGTCGATAATCCCGTAGCCCTCGTCGAAAATGCGGATCGCCTTGACGTCGTGGGAACGGCCTGTGCTGTCACTGGCCTTGAACGGGCCGGACAGTTCAATGTCGGTATCGGTAGTCATGTTGGGAGCATACCACCGACCCCAAATTACTTCAGCGCCTTGTAAATCGCCTCCAACCGATCCGGGGTACCGGGGATCCGTTCCAGGCGCGGGTAGCGCAGGCCGCCCTGATAGTCAAGCGGGATCGTGCGCAGGTTGTTGCCTTTCCTGACCAAGAGCTCGATCGGCGCCTTGCCGTCCTTTGCCGCCTTGATGGCCGCCTTCAGCACTTCCGGCTTGAACACCTTGTTGTTCACTGCGACGATGGTCGTGTTGCCGGCCAGGCCGGCGCGGAAACCGACGCCGTCCCAGATCACGTTACGCACGCCACCGTCGGCGCCGACCGAGAAGCCCAGCGAATAGCTCAAATCGGTCGACTTGCTGCGTTCCTCGCTGGCCTTGAGATAGTCGGTCGGGGTGTCGGTGTAGACCAGCTTCCAGCCGGCGCGCTTCAAGCCGTCGAGCGGGGCGCCCGGGCCGTTGCCATCGAGGCGCGCGCGCAGGAAGGGCGCCCAGTCGAATTTCTGCACCCTGGTCAACGCGGCGACCACGTCCTCGAAGCTGTAGAAGGCCGGGAGCATGCTGCCGTTGTTGATGCCGTAGAAGGCGCGTGCGAAGTTGTCGAGCGAGCGCTTGTCGCCGGAGAGTTCGCGGATCTTGGTGTCGACGTCGAGCCAGATCAGGGCGCCTTCAGAGTAGTAATCCTCGCTGCGCTGCCAGTTGCTCCAGGCCAGCGCGCGGCGGCCGGCGATGATCGGGTCGTTCACCGTGTCCTGCACCGCGCGCCAGGCGCGTCCACCCGTGTTGTCGTAGCGCGCCGCAGTCAGGGCCAGCGCATCGCGCGCACTCGCCTGCGCGACCAGGCCCGAACGGGCGCCGAGGATGCTGCCCCAGTACTGGGTCTGGCCCTCGTACACCCACAGCAGGTTGTTCTGCAGCGGGGTGTTGAAGTTCGGGACGTCCTGCCCGTTTGGCCTGCGGAACTTGCCGTTCCACGAGTGCGTGTACTCGTGCGGCAGCAGGTCGCGTCCGGCTTCGCTGCGCGCCCAGTCCGTGAAGTAGCCAGGCTTGACGCCGTTCTCGCTCGACTGGTGGTGCTCGCGGCCGATGCCGCCGAATTCGTCCGACAGGGCGAGCAGGAAGTCGTAGTGCTGGTAGTGGTGGGAACCGAACAATTTGAGGGCCTGGTCGACCATCGCGCGGTGCGCGGCGATCTGCTCGGGCTTGGCTTCCAGGCTCTCCGGATTGTCGGCCACGACGTTCAGCGACACGCGCACCTTGGCGCCGGGATCGAGGTCGTACTGCTTGAAATAGCGGCCGGCAAAGAGCGGCGAATCGATCAGGGTTTCCAGGTCGTGCGCCTTGAACTGGATCTCGTCGCCCTTACGTTCCGCCGTCTCCAGCGCGGTGCCGTACTGCCAGCCGGCGGGGAGCGTCAGCGACGGCTGCACCGTGATGCGGCGCGCCACGTAACCGGCCGGGTACAGCGTCACCGACGGCCATTGCAGGCCGAGGATGTCGTCGGTCATGACGATGCGGCCCTGGGCAGGGTCGAGCGGCGACAGGAACTGGTATTCGGCTTCCAGCGTGCTGACGCCTTCGGGCACGACCACGTGGAAGGCGAAGACCTCGACCGGGTCGCGCGTCCACGCCAGAGGTTTACCGTTGGCGCTGAACTTCAGTCCCGCGAGCTGGGTGAGGGGACCGCTCGGCCCGTGGTTCGCCGGCAGCCATTGCGGGTACAGGAAGGTCATCGGGCCGGGCTTGACCGGCACGCTCATGCGCATGCGGAAAATCTGCTGCGAGAGGTTGGTCGCATCGACCTTCAGCACGATGGTGCCGGGATAGGGCTGGTCGACCGGGGCGGGCACGGCGGCCTGCGCCGGGAAGGCCAGCGCGAGGGCGAGGGCGAGGCTGGAAGCGGTCTTGGCGGGGAATGAGCGTAAAAGCGAAAACGGGGCGTGAGCGGTCATCTTCTGGGCGGTGTGGGTAACGATCGGAATAGCGAGGGGAGCAATAGGCGGAGCAACTAAGCGAGCGAGTGTAGCACGCAGGTAATTGCGCAAAACTATGAAACATCGATGCAAATAAAATTTGCAAGGCGTGCTAAAAATCCGTATTTCGTATCCCTTGAAAACCTGCTGGGGTGGCATTAGATTGGTTCCAACGGATGCTCACGATGAGGTCCGTCAACTTATCGCTTAACTTTAAAGGATATTTATCATGCGTACTTTTGACCTCGCTCCCCTGTATCGTTCCGCCATCGGTTTCGACCGCCTGGCCACTCTGCTCGAGCAACGCGCCGAGTCGCAGCCGAGCTACCCGCCGTACAACGTCGAGCTGCTTGCCGAAGACAAGTACCGCATCGTGATGGCGCTGGCAGGCTTTTCCCGTGACGAAGTGGAAATCGTCTCCGAGCGCGACACCCTGCACGTGACCGGCCGCAAGCAGAAGGACGCCACCGAGCGCACCTACCTGCACCGTGGCATCGCCGCCCGCGACTTCGAACAGCGCTTCCAGCTGGCGAACCACGTGAAGGTCACCACCGCGTCCTTCGACAACGGCATGCTGACCATCGACCTGGTGCGCGAAGTGCCTGAAGCGCTCAAGCCACGCAAGATCGCCATCGGCGACGCGAATGGCACCGTGGACAACGTCCAGCAGATCGAGCAGCGCCAGGCCGCGTAATGATTCAGCGGTCGTAGCGAAAGAGGGTGCCTGCAGTCGGGGCGCCCTTTTTTACGCCTGGTAGTTGTAGGGTGGACGGGTTCCCGGTCCATGCGTTCAGCGGACGTGTGCTAACCACGGTGCGTCTGCACTCGCTACCGTTGAACGCGTGGACGGCGGAGCCGTCCACCCTACGAAAACCTGGCTAAAGATGAGTTTTAAGAATGTTCTAAGACTGATCGGCGACACTATCAAACATCGATACACCGTTATCGACCAACCCTTTGATCCAGGAGCACGTCCATGCAAAACGAAGGTGCAGTTACCGCCATCACCGCAAAACGTCTCACGCTGGCGCTGTGCGCGGCGGGCGTAATCGGCGGCGCGGTCGGTGCGATTACAGTCAACCATAACAACGCCACTGCCCAGGCAGCGCCGGCCGTTGCGGCGGCGCCTGCGCCCGCTCCGGTCACCGCGCCTCCGGCTGTTGCAGGCGCTCCGGCTGCCACCGTCACGCTGCCCGACTTCACCCGCATCGCCAAGCAGAACGGCAAGGCGGTTGTGAATATCCGCGTCATGGGCAGCACCAAGACCAGCGCGGGCAACATACCGCAGGTCGACCCGAGCCACCCGCTTTATGACTTTTTCCGCCAGTTCCAGGACCCGCGCGGTTCCCGGGGTGGCGCTCCCGTTTTCGGCGCCGGATCGGGCTTCATCGTAAGCCCGGACGGCGTCATCCTTACCAACGCGCACGTGGTGCGCGGCGCCAGCGAAGTCACCGTCAAGCTGGCCGACCGGCGCGAATTCCGCGCCAGGGTGCTCGGTTCCGACACTGCCACCGACGTCGCGGTGCTGAAGATCGACGCCAAGAACCTGCCGACCGTACCGATCGGCAGCTCGCGCTCGCTGCAGGTCGGCGAATGGGTGCTGGCCATCGGCTCGCCGTTCGGCCTGGAGTCGACCGTCACTGCCGGCGTCGTGAGCGCCACCGGGCGCAGCCTGCAGGACGACAGCAATGTGCCGTTCATCCAGACCGACGTCGCGATCAACCCCGGCAACTCGGGCGGACCGCTGTTCAACACGAAGGGCGAAGTGGTCGGCATCAATTCGCAGATCTACAGCCAGACCGGCGGCTACATGGGCATGTCGTTCGCGATCCCGATGGACGTCGCGGTGCGCATCAAGGACCAGATCGTCGCCACCGGCAAGGTGCAGCACGTGAAACTCGGTGTCTCGATCCAGGAAGTGGACCAGGGCTTTGCCGATTCCTTCAACCTCGATTCGCCCGAAGGCGCCCTGATCGCCAATGTCGAACGCGGCAGCGCCGCCGAACGCGCCGGCCTGAAGTCGGGCGACGTGGTGCGCAAGGTGAACGGCCAGCCGATCATCGGCTCGCGCGATCTGCCGGGCATATTGGCCATGGCGAAGCCCGGCGACCGGGTCGCGCTCGACGTCTGGCGCGATGGCAAGATCGTGCGCCTGAACGCAGTCCTTGCGAATGCCAGCGACAAGCCCGCTCCCGCCGAGCGCGCGGAGCTCGCTGCCAACGACAGCGGCGCCAAGCTGGGCCTGGCCCTGCGTCCGTTGGAACCGATCGAGCGCCGCCAGAGCGGCCTGCCGTCGGGCCTCGTGGTCGAGGATGCGGCCGGGGCGGCGATTGCTGCCGGCATCCAGCCGGGCGACGTGCTGCTGTCGGTGAACGGCAAGCCGGTCTCGACCGTCGCGCAGGTGCGCGACATGGTGAGCAAGTCCACCAAGTCGGTAGCCTTGCTGATCCAGCGCGGGAGTGACAGAATCTTCATTCCGGTGCGGATTGGCTAAGTACGCGTAGCGTCCTCCAGCGCGGCCGGGTAACAGGGACAGGAAACGATATGCGGCTGCTGCTGGTGGAAGACGATACGATGATCGGCGAAGTGGTGCTCGACCTGCTGCGGGCCGAACACTACGCCGTCGACTGGGTGAAGGACGGCGAAATGGCCGACACGGCCCTGGTGCAGAACCAGAACTACGACCTGGTGCTGCTCGACCTCGGCCTGCCGAGGAAAGACGGCCTCGACGTCCTGCGCGCGATGCGCACCCGCAAGGACCGCACCCCGGTGCTGGTGGCCACCGCGCGCGATTCGGTGGCCCAGCGCATCGCCGGGCTCGACGCCGGCGCCGACGACTACGTCCTGAAACCCTACGACCTCGACGAGCTGCTGGCGCGCATCCGCGCGCTGCTGCGGCGTGCCGCCGGGCGCGCCGAACCGGTCTTCGAATACAAGAACATCTCCATCAACCCCGCCACCCGCGAAACCCTGGTCGACGGTGCGCCGGTCTCGCTGTCGGCCCGCGAATGGGCCGTGCTGGAAGCCCTGGTGTCCCGGCCAGGGGCAGTGCTGTCGCGTGCCCAGCTCGAGGAAAAGCTCTACAGCTGGCGCGATGAAGTCTCCAGCAATGCGGTCGAGGTGTACATCCACGGCCTGCGCAAGAAGCTCGGCAGCGACCTGATCCAGAACGTGCGCGGCGTCGGCTACATGGTGCCAAAGGCATGAAAGTGACCCACTCGCTGCGCGGGCGCCTGCTCTGGTTCCTGCTTGCAGCCATCACGCTGGCGGCGCTGGCGCAGGCCTCCATCGCCTACAACACGGCGCTCGACGACGCCGACCAGATCTTCGACTACCACATGCAGCAGATGGCGCTGTCGCTGAGGTCGAGCACGCCGCTGTCGAATACCGAGGCCCAGAACCGGGAGGGGCGCGTCGAGACCGGCCCCGGCACCGACGACCTGGTGGTGCAGATGTGGTCCCCGGACGGCGTCCAGGTCTTCCATAGCGTGTCGCGCGCGCGCCTGCCGCAGCGCGCCGTGCTCGGCTTTTCCAACGTCAAGGCAAACCGCACCACCTACCGCGTGTTCTCGATCCAGACCGACGGCCAGACCGTGCAGGTCGCGCAGGACCTGGCCGTGCGCCGCAACATGGCCAGCAACCTGGCGCTGCGCACGCTCGGGCCGATCGCGGTGATGATGCCGATCCTGATGGTGGTCGTCTGGTGGGTGGTGAGTGGCTCGCTGGAACCGGTGGCGCGCGTGCGCTCGCAGGTCGCCTCGCGCCAGGCCGACGACCTCTCTCCCGTGTCCGAATCCGGCCTGCCCGACGAAGTGCGCCCGCTGGTGCACGAACTGAACCTGCTGTTCGGGCGCGTGCGCACCGCCTTTGACGCCCAGCAGCATTTCGTCGCCGACGCCGCCCACGAACTGCGCACGCCGCTCGCAGCGCTGCGCCTGCAGGCGCAAAGCCTGGACCGCGCCGAGACGCCCGAGGCGCGCAAGGTGGCCGTCAGCCGCCTGACCGCCGGCATCGACCGCGCGACACGCCTGGTGGAACAGTTGCTGGTGCTCGCGCGCCAGGAAGCCTCGGCCGCGAACGGCGCCGCGACGCGCCCGGTGGAGCTGGCCGAACTGGCGCGCCGTACCGTCGGCGACCTGGTGGGCCTGGCCACAGCCAAGGAAGTCGACCTCGGCCTGCAGCACGCGGACGCCGTCAGCATCGAAGGCCAGCCCGACGCACTGCACATCCTGCTGCGCAACCTGGTCGAAAACGCGGTGAAGTACACCCCGAACGGCGGCACGGTCGACATCGCGGTGCGCCATGAGAAGGACGCAGCCGTGATCAGCGTCGAGGACAGCGGGCCGGGCATCCCCCCGGAAGAGCGCGAGCGCGTGTTCGACCGTTTCTATCGCGTGGCCGGCAGCGAAGCCGCCGGCAGCGGCCTCGGGCTGGCGATCATCAAGGCGATCGCCGAGCGGCATGACGCGCGGCTTCATCTCGACAAGTCCGAGCGGCTCGGCGGGCTGGCTGCAACCGTGCGCTTCCCGCTCGCAAAAGCCTGAGCCGGGGAAGTGCAGCAAGACGCGCCCTGCCGAGGGGGTACGTTATAATTCGGCAAGGGTGATCGTACCGTTCGGGTACGACAGGATTCGCGCTGGTCGGGCCGCCACGCGGTTTATTCACGTCCCATGGACTCCCGACCTTGATGCCATTGCCACTGCCTTCCTCTCGCGCCCGCGCCACGCTGGCCTGCCTGTCCTCACTCCATTCGCATGCCGCGCCGTCGGGAGACACGCCATGCGCATAGAGAAAAAACTTTCCGCCACGTTCAAAAAATTCTCGGAGTCGGGCAAGTCCGGCGGCATCGTCCTGATCCTGTGCACCCTGGTCTCGCTCCTTGTCGCCAACTCGGCGCTGGGCGAGGGCTACCTGCATTTCTGGCACCTGCCGCTGGCCGGGCTGAGCGTCGAGCTCTGGGTCAACGACGCGCTCATGGCCGTATTCTTCCTCCTTGTCGGCCTCGAACTCAAGCGCGAGCTGGTCAACGGCGAGCTGTCCGACCTGCGCCATGCCATGCTGCCGATCGTGGCCGCGGCCGGCGGCGTCGCGGTGCCGGCCCTGATCCATTACCTCCTCAACGGGGGCACGCCGACCCAGGCCGGCGTCGGCATCCCGATGGCCACCGACATCGCCTTCGCACTCGGCGTGCTGGCGCTGCTCGGCAGCCGGGTGCCGGCCTCGCTCAAGATCTTCCTCACCGCACTCGCCGTGATCGACGACCTGGCCGCGATCGTCGTCATCGCCGTCTTCTACACGGCGCAGTTTTCATTGGTCTACCTTGCCGCCGCGCTGGGGGTGTTCGCCGCGCTGTTCCTGATGAAGCGAATGCTGCGCGTGATGGCGCTGCTGCCTTATCTCGTGGGCGGCGCGCTGATGTGGTTCCTGATGCTCAAGTCCGGCGTACACGCGACGATTGCCGGCGTGCTGCTGGCCTTTGCGATTCCCTACTCGGCCACCCAGGACGACGCCGAATCGCCTTCGCACCGCCTCGAAGACGCCCTGCACAAGCCGGTGGCCTTCCTGATCCTGCCGATCTTTGCACTGGCCAACACCGGCATCATCATCGGCGCCGGCTGGGCCGGAGAACTTCTGTCGATTAACAGCCTCGGGATCCTGCTCGGACTCGTGGCCGGCAAGCCGATCGGCATCGTCCTGTTCAGCTTTATCGCGGTGCGCGCCGGATTGTGCCGCCTGCCGCTCGACCTCGAATGGCGCCACGTGCTGGGCGCGGGCCTGCTCGGGGGAATTGGCTTCACGATGTCGATCTTCATCACCAACCTAGCCTTTGCCGGCCAGCCCGACACTGTGAACGCCTCGAAAATGGCGATCCTGCTCGCATCGCTGGTCGCCGGTGTGCTCGGCTTCGCCTGGCTCAAGTTCATGGGTGCGCCGCTCGACTCGGATCCGGATACCGACACGATGGACCTGGAGCAGGACGAGCGGGCATGAAACCGCAACGGCGTTCACCGATGAAAGCGATCCTGCACCCGGCGCGCGCCGTGACACTGGCTTTTCTCGCCGCCATCGCGGTCGGCACGCTGCTGTTGATGCTGCCCATCGCGCGCGCGGGTGAGGGCGCCGCCCCCTGGAACGTGGCCGCCTTCACTGCAGTGTCGGCGGTCTGCGTGGTCGGCATGGCCGTGGTCGATACCGGCACCTACTGGTCCGGCTTCGGCCAGTGGATCATCATGCTGCTGTTCCAGCTGGGCGGCTTCGGCATGATGACCGGCGCCACGCTGCTCGGCCTGATGGTGAACCGCTCGCCGCGCCTGCGCACCCGGATGATGACGCAGACCGAATCGCGCACGCTGGCGCTGGGCGACGTCGCCAGCGTGGCCAGGGTGGTGTTGTTCGTCACGGTGGTAGTACAGCTCATCATCTCCGCGCTGCTGATCCTGCGCCTGCGCTTCGGTTACGACATGGCCTGGGGCGAGGCCTTCTGGTCCGGGCTGTTCCACGGGGTCTCGGCCTTTAACAACGCCGGCTTTTCGATCCATGCGGACGGATTGATGCGCTACGCGGGCGACGCCCTGGTGCTGGGGCCGATGATGCTGGCGATCGTCGTCGGCGGCATCGGCTTTCCCGTGCTGCACGACCTGCGCCACCGCTGGCGCGACCCGCGCCACTGGTCGCTGCATACCAAGCTGACGCTGACCGGCACCCTGTTGCTGCTCGTCGTCGGCTTCGTCGCCACGCTGCTGCTCGAATGGGACAACCCGCGCACGATCGGGCCGTTCAGCCTCGCCGGCAAGCTGCTCAACAGCCTGTTCGTCTCGGTGGCGGCGCGCACCGCCGGTTTCAACGCGCTCGACATCGGCGCGCTGACCCAGGAAAGCTGGGCCTTGCACTACTTCCTGATGTTCATCGGCGGCGGCAGCGCCGGCACCGCGGGCGGGGTCAAGGTCGGCACCTTCATGGTGCTGTTCCTGCTGGTGCTGGCCGAGGCGCGCGGCCATGCCGATACCGAAGCCTTTGGGCGCCGCGTCGGCGCATCGGCCCAGCGCCAGGCCATTACCGTGCTCGTGCTCGGCAGCACGGTCGTCGCGCTCGGCACCATCGTCCTGCTGCGGCTTACCGACTTCCCGATCGGCCAGGTCATCTTCGAGGCCATTGCCGCCTTCGGGTCGGCCGGCCTGTCCACCGGCATCACCGCCCAGCTGCCGCCGTCGGCACAGATGGTGCTGGCGCTGTTGATGTTTTTCGGCAGGGTAGGCACGATCACGATCGCCACCTCGCTCATTCTCGGCGAGCGCCGCATGCCTTACCGTTATCCAGAGGAGCATCCAATTGTTGGGTAGAATTTTCACGGAGCAGTTCGCCTTTTCGTCCAGCGACAGCGTCGTCGTCATTGGCCTGGGCCGTTTCGGCGGCGCCGTCGCGCAGTCCCTGGTGCACCTCGGCCACGACGTCATGGGCATCGACCGCAAGGAAGACCTGGTGCAGGTCTGGGCCGAGCGCCTGACCCATGCGGTGCAGGCCGATTCCACCAACGAAAACGTGATGCTGCAGCTGGGCGTGGCCGATTTCTCGCATGCGATCGTCGCCATCGGGTCCGACCTGGCCGCCAGCCTGATGACGCTGATGGTCCTGACGGAACTGGGCGTCAAGGACATCTGGGTCAAGGCGATGACGCCCGAGCATGGCCAGATCGCCCAGCGCATCGGCGCCCACCACGTGGTCTATCCGGAAGCCGACATGGGCGCGCGGGTGGCGCACCTGATTACCGGGCGCATGATGGACTTCATCGAGTTCGAGGATGGCTTCGCGATCGCCAAGATCTGCGCGCCGCCGCACACCCATCACCTGACCCTGGCCGAGTCGCACGTGCGCTCGCAGTCCGGCGTCACCGTGGTCGGCGTCAAGCGCGCCAACGAAGACTTCCAGCATGCCTTGCCCGACACCCGCATCGAGCCGGCCGACCTCCTGATCGTGTCCGGCCCGACCCGCAAGATCGAACAGTTCGCCAGTGGCGAACTCCAGCGCCGCAGCTAGCGTCTTGGCAGATCCACATCCCCTGCAATAAATGTTAGTCATCAGTTACGTCTTCGGGTATCTTCTCATTTTGCCCGTCGAATGATGTTCATCGGCGGAAGTCCAACACCAGAAGGGCAGACACGACTGTCGCCGCCGCATTGCATGGGGAAGATGTAGATGAACGAGTTAGTCACCACTATTAACGGCATTATCTGGAGTCCGGCGCTGATCGTGCTGTGCCTCGGCGTGGGCCTGTATTTTTCGCTGCGATCGCGCTTCCTGCAGGTGCGCCATGCGAAGGAAATGATCCGCCTGATGCTTGAAGGCAAAGGCTCGGAGCAGGGCGTGTCCTCGTTCCAGGCGCTTTCCATGACGCTTGCCGGCCGCGTCGGCACCGGCAATATCGCCGGCGTTGCTACCGCCATTACCTTTGGCGGCCCCGGCGCCGTGTTCTGGATGTGGGCGGTGGCCTTCCTCGGCGCCAGCTCGGCCTTCGTCGAGTCCACGCTCGGCCAGGTGTACAAGGAGCAGATCAACAACCAGTACCGCGGCGGCCCGGCCTTCTACATCGAGAAGGGCCTCGGCATGAAGTGGTATGCGCTAACCTTCGCGTTTGCCACCATCCTCGCCACCGGCCTGCTGCTGCCGGGCGTGCAGGCCAACTCGATTGCCGAAGGCCTGCAGACGGCGACGGGCCTGGACCGCAGCTACACCGCGGCGGGCCTGGCGATCGTGCTGGCCTTTATCATCTTCGGCGGCGTCAAGCGCATCGCTACCTTCGCCGAAGTCGTGGTGCCGTTCATGGCGCTCGGCTACATCCTGGTGGCGGTCTTTATCATCCTGATGAACATCGAGCGCCTGCCGGGCGTCATGGGGCTGATCTTCAGCTCGGCCTTCGGCCTGGATGCCGGTTTCGGAGCGATCCTGGGCCTGGCGATCATGTGGGGCGTCAAGCGCGGCGTCTACTCGAACGAAGCAGGGCAGGGCACCGGCCCGCATGCCTCGTCGGCGGCGGAAGTGAGCCATCCGGCCAAGCAGGGCCTGGTGCAGGGCTTCTCGGTCTACATCGACACCCTGTTCGTGTGCTCGGCAACGGCCTTCATGCTGCTCATTACCGGCCAGTACAACGTCGAAGGACCGAATGGCGAGGCCATGTTCACCGGCGTCAAGGGCGTGGCCAGCGGCCCGGGCTACGTGCAGACGGCGCTGGAAAACGTGATGCCGGGCTTCGGCGCGATCTTCGTTGCGGTGGCCTTGCTGTTCTTCGCCTTCACGACCATCGTCGCCTACTACTACATCGCCGAGACGAACATCTCCTACATCGACCGCCATGCACGCCACCCATGGCTGAAGTTCGTGCTGAAACTGGCGATCATCGGCGCCACCATCTACGGCACCGTGAAAACGGCCGACGTGGCCTGGGCGCTGGGCGACATCGGCGTCGGCCTGATGGCCTGGCTGAACCTGGTGGCCATCGTGCTGCTGCGGAACGTGGCCTTCAAATGCCTGCGCGACTATGAAGCGCAGAAAGCAGCCGGCAAGGACCCGCAATTCGATCCGGTGGCGCTGGGCATCGAGGGCGCCGATTACTGGGAGCGGCGCGTTGCCGAGGGCAAGAAGGGCGGTACCCAGGCCGACAAGGTCGAAAAAACAGTCTGACCCTTCGGTACGGGTAAGGCAGAAAAAACGGCAGCTTCGGCTGCCGTTTTTATTTGGTAGCACGAGCGTCAAGCGGAGGGATGTAGGGTGTGCGGCTATACCCGAGTGTCTGTGCTCACGCTGCGTGGACGCCTGCGTTGCGTTCCGCGGGCATTTAGCCCGCGTCACCCCACGCGTTCAACGCACGTGTGAGACGACGCGAGGTTGCCGGAGCCGGTTGAACGCGTGGGCGGCGCTCAAGTCGCGGACCATCAGGCATCCGGGTGTAGCCGCCCACCCTACGTCCCTCCGGCACCTGTTGCGGGACGGGACACGGACAAAAAAAAGGACTGGCAAGCCAGTCCCTTTTCAATCAAACGATGCTGCTTAGTCGACCGTCGCGCCGCTCTGCTTCGCCACCTTCGACCACTTGGCCGATTCGGCCTGGACGAACTTGGTGAAGTTTGCCGGCGTGTCGCCCACATAGTCCGAACCGGTGTCGGCGCGGATTTTTTCGAATTCCGGCGACTTCATGAACTTGATGGTCTCGGCATTGATCTTGGCGATGACCGGCGCCGGCGTCTTCGCCGGGGCGAACAGGCCATACCACGCATACGATTCGACGGCCGGGATGCCCGCTTCGGCGAAGGTCGGCACGTCCGGCAGCAGCGGCGAGCGCTTGGCGCTGGAGATGGCAATCGGGCGCACCTTGCCGCTCTTAATGTGCGGCATGATAGCGATGGTGCTGTCGAACATCATCGGGATATGGCCGCCCAACAGGTCGGAAATCGCCGGTGCCGAGCCCTTGTACGGGACGTGCGTCATATTCAGTTTCTGCACGCTGTTGAACAGTTCGCCCGTCAGGTGCTGTGGCGTGCCGGCGCCCGAGGACGCGTACGAGAACTGGCCCTTCTTCGACTGGATGTGGGCGATCAGCTCCTTCAGGTTTTTCGCCGGCACCGAAGGGTGGGCCACCAGCACCAGCGGCACGCGCAGCAGGTTGCTGACCGGCGCCAGGTCCTTCAGCGGGTCAAAGGTCATGTTCTTGTAGACGCTCGGGTTGATCACGATCGGCGCGCTCGAGGTGATGAGCAGGGTGTGGCCGTCGGGCTGGGCGCGCACCACGGCGGCCGTGCCGATGTTGCCGCCGCCGCCGGCGCGGTTATCGATGATGAAGGACTTGCCGAGGCCTTCGGTGAGCTGCTTGGCCCACGGACGCGCCGCGATGTCGGACGGGCCGCCCGGTGGCCATGGCACCACGACCGTCACGTTCTTGGTTGGCCAGTTCTGGGCAAGCGCGCTCATCGAAACGACCGAGGCCGCGAAAGCGATGGCAAGCGATTTGGTGGAGAGAAGCTTCATATCCGACATCCTTTGGTTGTTTGTCCATCTGACTACAAAGATTTTACACGAATGGCCGCTACGCGAAATACGGGTTTCACGTAGCGTGCCCGCGCCTTAAAACTTGTGCCAGAGGCGCGCGAAATAGGCCGCGCCATTCAGCCCGAACTGCACGCTCTCGTACTTGAAGCCGTTGTCGGTTTCGTTTGGATCCTGCGCGGTCGGCGTGACGTCGAAGATGTTGGTGCCGCCCACGGTCAGCCTGGTGCGCTCGCTGAAGGACCAGCTGAACGACAGGTCGGCCGAGGTCTTCGCCTCATAATGCGCGTTCGGCACCGGCGGGCCCGAGAAGGTGCCCAGCGTCTGCGGACCGAAGTGGATGATGCGGAAGTCGCTGCCGAACTTGCCTTGCGTGTACTCGAAGCCGAGCGTGGCCTTGCGGCGCGGGCCGCCCTGTTCGATGAACAGGCGCTCGCGCTCGGACAGCAGCACGTCCTCGAAGCCCGCCAGGGCGCGCGGCGCATGCACGCCCTTCACTTCGGTCTCGCTGAAGTTCATCGCCAGGAAGGTGTTCAGGCGCCCGGCGTAAAGGGGCATGCGGTGCGCCATCGTCACGTCCAGGCCCTGGGTCCGGGTGTCGATCGAATTCACGAAGAACTGGGCCTGGCCCACGCCCAGCGACTGCAGCGTCGCGCCCAGCGCCGGGTAGTTCTCGGCGTCGAAACGCCCCGACAGCACGATGCGGTCGTCGATGTCGATGCGGTACAGGTCGGCCGTCACGGAAGTTGCCTGCGACGGGGTCCAGGTCGCGCCGAAGGTGAAGCTCTTCGATTTTTCCTCGGTCAGCGCCGGGATCCCGGCGGCATTCGCCACCGCGCCGCCGTTCGGCGCTAGCACCACGTCGAGCGGCTGGCCGTTGACGAAGTCGGTGAAGGTCGAGGAGAAGTACACCTGCTGCAGCGACGGCGCCCGGAAGCCCGTGCTGGCCGAGCCGCGCACCAGTACATTTCCTCCCAGCTTATACGACGCGGCGAGCTTGCCGTCGGTGGTCGAGCCGAAATCCGAGAAGCGCTCGTGGCGCAGCGCGCCCAGCAGCTTGAAGCGGTCGGTGATGTCCGCTTCGAGGTCGATGTAGGCGGCCGTGCTGTGGCGGCTGCGGTTAGTCGCGTCGCCCGGCTGGAAGCCCGGGAAGCCCTGGCTGCCGGCATTGCCGCCCACGCCCACGCCGTCGGCGTCGATGTAGGAACCCGGCTCGCCGGCGAAGATCTTGTAGTTCTCGCGGCGGTGTTCAAGGCCGAAGGCCGCGTTCAGGCCATTGAGGACGCCGCCGTAGTAGCGGCTGAAGTCGGCGTTCGTGGTCAGCTGGCGGAAGTCGAAACCGCCCGCGCCGAAGGAACTGGGGCTGACGCCGCGCCCGCCGTTTGCCAGGTCGCGGTTCGCGATCGAGGCATTGAGCGTGTTGGCGATCGTGTAGTCGAGGCGGTTGTAGCCGTAGGTCTGCGAAAAGTCGCCGTTCCACTCGCCAAAGCTGGTGCGAAAGCCCAGCGTGCCGTAGCGGTCGTCGAGGTCGCCGTTAATGAAGGGGACGAAGCCGTTCGGGTACATCGCCGCCGAATTGCGCGACGGGATGTCGTCCGAGCCGACGCCGCCGCGCGCGAACGCGGCCGACGAGGCGTCGCGGCGCTGCACGCCAAGGGTCATGTACATCCTGCCTGCGCCGAGCGGGATGTCGCCATTGATATAAACGGTTTGGTTTTCGGTCTTGCTGTCGCCGATGATGCGCGGGTTGCCTTCCTCGGCGCGGTTCGAGCGGCCGCGGTGCAGGTATTCGCCGGTCACCCCAAACGTGCCGCCGGCGACCGCCACGCCGCAGTAGGCCGATGCCAGCCAGTTTTCGCCGTCGCCTTCCTTGTACTGGCCGTAGCCGGTAACCGCTTCGCAGCCGAGGCTTTTCTTCAGTTCGATGTTCATCACGCCGGCGATCGCGTCCGAGCCGTACTGGGCGGCGGCGCCGTCGCGCAGCACCTGCACGTTGCGGATCGCCAGCAGCGGGATCGCATTCATGTCGGTGCCGGTGTTGCCGCGGTTGCGCGCGCCGAACAGGTTCACCAGTGCCGTCGTGTGGCGGCGCTTGCCGTTCACCAGCACCAGGGTCTGGTCGGAACCGAGGCCGCGCAGGGCGGCGGAATCGACCAGGTCGGCGCCGTCCGCGCCGCTCTGGCGCGTCGAATTGAACGAGGGCGAGATGTTGGTCAGCGTCTGCGCGAGGTCGAACTGGCTGCCCTGTTCCGCCAGGCGGGTCATGGGAATGATGTCGACCGGAACCGGCGTGTCGGTGCTGGATGCGGCGCCGGTGCGGCGAGTGCCGACCACGTGCACGCTCTGGACGGCGGCAGGTTCAGATGAAACCGCGGCGATGTCAGGGGTGGCGGTCTGGGCGAAAGCCGATGGGGCAAGGGCGCTTGCGCCGTACAGCGCGAGCAGTACGGCACGGCGCATTGGATGTTGGTTGAGCACGCGGCATCTCCAAGAGGGAAAATTGCATGCTAATCAATATGGCCGGATCGACCAAGTTGATGTGTCGGAAACGCAACGCTTATGCGGAATTCCGCCTGACGCTGCGTTCCTCGGAACGCGACTGCATCCGCTGTTCGGGCGATGCTCGGGTTGCCATTCAAGTCCTCAGGGGTCGAGCGGATCCCACGGGTCGACGCGCAGCGACTGCAGGGAGGGGACAAACTCCAGCTCGTAAGGGGACAGGCGGCGCCCGACCGTGCCAGGCTGATAGCCCAGTTCCGCCGGGTTGCGGGCCGCGAACTCGGGGCTTCCGATATAGGCGCTCTGGCTCGGGTTGGCGACGATGAGCGTCGGTCGGTCGATCGGCGCGCCCATCGCGACCAGGCGCCGCGTGACGTTGCGCAGGTTCGTGGTCGTGTGGCGGGCATACGGTTCGATGACGATGCGGTCCGCCGGAATTCCGTAGCGCTCGATGAGCACCTTGCGCATTTCGACCGCCTCGTTGAAGTGCGAGCCCTTCGGATGCACGGCTGCGCCGCTGGTGATGATGAATGCCGCCTCGCCGTCGGCGAACCGGCTGGCGGCCTGTCTCAAGTGCAGCTTGCTGCGGGCACTCATCGAGATTGCCGGATTTTCCGGCCCAACCCCGGGGATGATGATCGCCGTGTACCGGTAGCGCTTCCAGTCGATGCCACGCGCCAGCGCGAATGCCGGCGCATTGTGCGCCTTGTCGAGCGGCTCGAAGGCCACCGCGTCACGCCGTTCGTTGACATCGATGAGGGCGATTGCCAGCGGGATGCTCGGGTCCAGGTTTACCCCCGGATCGTTCTTTCCGGCCTCGGCCAGCCAGAGAGCATCCGCCACCAGGGCCTTGAACTCGTCGCTGCCGGGCTTCTCGACCGGCCCGTCGATCTTCGGGTAACGCGACTCGGTGCCGAAACCATAGATCTGCAGGATCGCGTTCAGGCCGCGCAGCTCGCGCACGACCTGCGCCTTGACCCCGTCGTCGGCGATCGGTGGACCGTTTGGCGAGCTTGTCGGAAGCGCCGGCACGGCGCGCGCCACCGCATCCATTTCTTCATCGGTCCAGGTGGACGCCAGGAACAGGCACTTGGCGGCGCCCTGGCATGCATCGATGCGTTTTTTGCGCTTGTCCAGTACCGCAGCCAGGCCTTGCTGAGGCTTCGCTTTCACGCTGGCGACCGCCGGGAACAGCTGGTTCGCCATCAAGGCCCAGTACTGGTCCTTGACCGGAGCAGCCTTGGAAGGAAGTGCGATGGCCAGCGCGGCTGCGAGGATGAATTGTTTACGCATTCTTGTCATCATGTTGTTGCTCACCATGCCTTGCTCACGACGAAACGCGCACTGCGGCCGAACACCGGGCGGCCATAGATCGCTGTATTGCTGCCCTGTCCCGCCAGCGTGTCGGTGCGGGGATTGCCTTCGGTGAGGCCCTTGGCGTTCGCCAGGTTGTCGCCGGTGAGCTGGAACTGCCAGTCGCCGCGCGTGACCATGATGCCGGCGCCAACGGAATGATAGGAGGGCAGCACGGTGGCGTTGAAGAGATCGACGTAGCGCTTGCCGGTGTACGCATAGCTGCCGGAGAGGTCGACCACGTTGTCGCCCACGCTGAACCTGTAGCTCGGGCGGATATTGCCGAACACCTTGGGTTCGCGGACGATCTGGTTGCCGACGACGCGCGACGGGTCCGCGCCGGTGGCGCTCACGAAGTTGCGGTACTGTGGATCCTGGATGGTCAGCGATGCGTTCAGGACGAGGTCTTTCGTCAGGTACCATGCGCCATCGGCCTCCGCGCCGCTGATGACGGCCTTGCCAAAGAACGGCACGGTCTGGTCGTTGCGCCCGGTGACCGGGTTGAACGCAACGAACGAAGCGTTCAACGGATTGAATTTCGTGTGAAAGCCCGTGATGTACAGGTAGGAGCGCCCGAAGGTGGTCTTGAAGCCGACTTCGTACTGGTTTGCCTTCGTCGTCAGCACGAGCGGGTCGACCGATGCCGCCACCTGCATCGTCGGCGGGACTTCGAGATGGGACATGCGGGCATAGCCGCCGAAGCGCGTGGAAAAGTCGTAGTTTGCCCCCACCGTCCAGTTCGTGGTGTGCGGCTTGATGATGCGCGCCTGGCGCTCGCCGCTAAAGGCGCGCGTCGTATTGTCGGCCAGCGTTGCTGCGTTGCCCAGGTTTGCCTGCGTCGTCAGCAGGGCATATCCATCATATTTGTAACGCTCGGTGCGAACGCCCGCATCGAGACGCAGAAAGTCGGAGATTTCCCAAGTGTCGTTCAGGTACAGCGCAGCCATTTTGGCGTCGACTTCGCCCGCGTTCACCGTCGTCGTGTAGCGCAGCACGCCGTTGTCGGTGACGGAACCCAGCGCCGCACCGGATGCCGAGTAAGCGATCAGGTCGAGCGTACGCGGCTGGCCCTGGACTTCGATCAGCATGTCGTTATAAACCGACTTGCTGGTAGCGCCGTAAGCGCTGCCGTAAAAGCCCACTTTTACGTCGTGGTTGCCAAGGCCGGTCTGGAAATGACGCGTAAAGTTGATGTCGGCCTGGTTCGAGTGGAAGTCGGAGGCAAGGGCGCGGTACTGGCCCTGCATGACGAGGCCGGAGGCCGATGCCGGATCGTAGGCCTGGCCGGTACCCGCAAGCGTATAGCCCAGGCGTGCAACCGGACCGAATGCGGCCCTGGCGCCGGTAAGGAAACTGTTGGAGAAGGTCGTGGCGTCGGCCGGGTTCGACGTCGAATAGAAGGCGTCGAAGTCGAGCGTGCCTTTCGTGAGGCCGGCTTTGGCCGAAACCTGCCACGCGCCCAGTTCGCCGTCGTACTGCAGGCCGATATTGCCAAAGCGCAGGTGGCGGCCGTTGGCCAGGTCGCGCTGGCTGGTTTGCAAGCCATTCGCGCCATCGAGATACTGCTGGCGAACGCTGCGCAGCGACGGCGAGTTCATCGTCCCCTTGAAATAATCGATGTAAGGATCGAGCGAAACACCCGGATTGCGTGGATCGGCTACCGGGATTGGCAAATAGAAGACGTTATGATCGTTGAGAAAATTGGCGCTCAGCTTCCACGTGCCCGCGTCCGTCACCCGCTTGATGTTCGCCCGGATCTGTCCGCCTCGATCGTTTGGAAAGCCATTGTCGCGGTGGCCATCGTCCTCGCGAACGAAGCCGCCGATTGCATAAAAAGTGCGATCGTCGATCTTGCCGGCCTGGAAAGCGTCGAGCCGCTTCAGGCCTGTGGTGCCCACGGTGACCTGGGCCTTGCCACGGGTCGTTTCCGTGCCTGTGACAGTCGTACTGTTGACGATGGCGGCGGCCTGGCTCGCGTAAATCGGCGCCGGACCGCCACGCACCACTTCAATGGTCTTCGTCATCAGGTCGTAGCGGTTCATGCTGTCGCCACGGAAGAAGAAGCCATTAATTTCCGTCATGAGCGGCAGCCCATCCTGCTGGAACAAGGCGTAGCCGTCGTCAGTGGGAATGCCGCGCACGCGCGTCACGTTCTGCACTTCGCCACCGGTCGCCTCGACCTGAATGCCTGGCATCTTGCCCAGCAGGTCGGCCATGTTCAGGGGAGCGAGCTTTTGCACCTCGCTCTGCGACAGTGCATTGACCGCATAGGACACGTCGAAGCGCCGTTGGGGACGGGCCGAGCCCGTCACCACCACCACCTGGGAATCGGTCGATTCGGCGGCCTGGTTCGCTGGTACCCGCTCCTGCGTCGTGTCCTGCGCCAATGCCGGTACGGAAAGCGTGTACAGCGTGCCGAGCGCACAGCCAATTGCCAGCGTCATTCTTTTCTTGATCAAGTTTTTCACTCCAGGTAGGCATTAGGAAAACGTCAACCCGGAGCGTACAAGTAAATTGTGACCGCTTTATGATGGCCTGGATGCGCAGGTTGCCGTATTTTTATGCAGTGGTTTGCTCGGCACGGCAATCTGGAAGCTGTCCAAAAAATAACTGATATACTCGCTGCGTCCCATCCAACCACCTGCATATGCGACGAGCATTCGTCATTTTCCTGATCCTGCTGTTTCCCCTGAACGTCTTTGCCTTGTCCATGTCTGTGTCGTCGATGCAGCAGGCGGGCGTCATGGAACCTGTCAATCCAGCACCCGGTGCCGTTGCCGATGCAGCGCCCGATTTTCAATCGATTGGCGACATCGATCCCGACGAACCTCCCACTGGAACGGATTTCCACGATTCGGTGCACAAGGAAGGCCGCTTGCAGCTTGCCGCCTTGCCCGACCGCTCGGTTGCTGCGCGCCAGCCGTCCCCGCGTGGACTTGAGCCCCATCCTCCCATCAAGCCTCCTCCCGTGTAATGCGACAGGATCGCGGCTGTGTTTTGCCCCGGTTCTCCGCTGTGTCTGGCTCCCCCTTGTTTGCGGCAGCTCGCAGGCAGGACACGATATTGTTCTTACATGAAGAGGTTTTATAAATGGAATGGCTATTCGACCCAGCAATATGGGCGGGATTGCTCACGCTCGTTGTCCTGGAAATCGTACTGGGCATCGACAACCTGATTTTTATCGCCATCCTGGCCGACAAGCTCCCGCCGCACCAGCGCGACAGGGCGCGGCTGATTGGCCTGTCGCTGGCGATGGTCATGCGCCTCGGCTTGCTGACGATCGTGTCCTGGCTGGTGACGCTCACCGCGCCACTGTTCACACTGGGATCGCTGACCTTCTCGGGGCGCGATCTGATCCTTCTGCTCGGTGGATTGTTCCTGCTGTTCAAGGCGACCACCGAACTGCATGAACGCCTGGAGGGAGTGACGCACATCCAGAGCGAATCGAAGGTGTATGCCGGCTTCGGGATCGTCGTCACGCAAATCGTCGTGCTCGACGCCGTGTTCTCGCTCGATGCCGTCATCACCGCGGTGGGCATGGTCGATGAACTGGGCGTGATGATGGCTGCCGTGATCATCTCGATCGGCGTCATGATCCTGGCGTCGAAGGCGCTGACCCGTTTCGTGAATGCGCATCCGACCGTCGTCGTGTTGTGCCTGAGCTTCCTGCTGATGATCGGCCTCTCCCTGGTGGCCGAGGGCCTGGGTTTCCATATCCCGAAGGGCTACCTGTACGCGGCGATCGGTTTCTCGATCCTGATCGAGGTCCTGAACCAGTTCGCGCGCCGTAACTTCCTCAAGAGCGAGGCGCGCGTGCCTTTTCGCGACCGCACGGCCGAAACGGTCCTGCGCCTGATGGGCAACCGCAAACGCGTCGAAGCGGGCGACGAGGTGCAGGACGCGCGGTCGGTGGAGGAGGACGCATTCGCGGTCGAGGAGCGCAACATGGTCAGCGGCGTGCTGACGCTGGCGGACCGCTCGATCCGCTCGGTCATGACGCCGCGCTCGGAGATGTCCTGGATCGATCTCGAGGATGGCCTTGAGGAGATCCTGCGCCAGTTGCAGGACACGCCGCACAGCCTGATGCCCGTGTGCCGGGGCGAGCTCGACAACGTGGTGGGCATCGGGCGCACCAAGGACCTGATCAGCGACCTGCTCCTGCGCCAGCGCATCAGCGAGTGTGGCGAGGGCAGCCCGATGCGCGCGCCGATCATCCTGCCGGACACGGCCGGGGTCCTGAAGGCCATGGACACGCTCAAGCGCTCGCACGGACAACTGGTGCTGGTGACCGACGAATACGGCATCGTCCAGGGCCTCCTGACGCCGGTCGACATCCTCGAGGCGATTGCCGGCGAATTCCCCGACGAGGACGAGCAGCTGGCCATCCAGTCGCGGGCGTCCGGCGAATGGGAAGTCATGGGAACGGCCGACCTGCGCCTGCTCGAGCAGGTACTGGAAACCGATGGTCTGGTCAGCGACGACGCCGACTATGCCTCGCTGGCCGGCTTCCTCCTGGAGCGTTTCGAGAGCTTCCCCGCGGTCGGGCAAACCATCGACCTCGATGGCCTGCGTTACGAAATCCTTGCCGTCGAGGCGAGGCGCATCGTCAAGGTGTCGATCCGCCGGATTGCCCCTGCTTTACGAGGGGAGGCAATTTGACGCGTTCCCCGCAAAAATGCCCGGCGCCGCGGGAGGGCCGATGAAAACGCTGTCAGGCGGTCTGGCCCTGTCGGAGGTCCTGCAGCAGCTCGCCGACGACGGCGAGCGCGACCGCATTTCGGTCGGCGACCTGCTCGCTGCGCTGGAGGACCGGGCGCTGGGCGCCTTGCTGTTCGTGTTTGCCTGCCCCAACGCGCTGCCGGCCCTGCCGGGCACCTCGGTGATCCTCGGGGCGCCGCTGGTGCTCCTGGCCGCCCAGCTGGCCTTCAACCGGAAGCCCTGGCTGCCCGGCTTCATCGCCCGGCGCTCGATGTCGCGCAAGGACTTCCAGGCGCTGATCGGGCGCATCCGGCCCTGGCTGCAACGTGCCGAAAAAATGCTGCGTCCGCGGGCCAGCGCATGGGCCTTGCCGCCCATGGAGTATGCGGTGGGCCTGGTATGCCTGCTGCTGGCCATCGTGGTGCTGTTGCCCATCCCACTGGGCAATATGTTGCCGGCGCTGGCGATCAGCATGCTGGCGCTTGGCGTGCTCGAGCGCGATGGATACTGGATCATTGGCGGGCTGGTCACCGCGATCGCCGCGGCGGTGCTGGTGTCCGGGGTGCTCTTTGGCGCCGTGCAGGCGGTGATGTTCCTTGGGATGAAGTTTTTTGCGTGATGTTTCTTCGTGATTGGGCGGTGGCCCAGACCGGAACCGGGGGCGCCGCCTGCACGTACCACGAAAATACGCGAAAATAGCGGGTTACACCTCCTATCTTCGCGCTATATGACTTCTTTGGCTTCCCCTATCCTCCCGCGCCGCGTCGACCTCAATCCGAAACCGCTCGCCGTGGCGCTCCTCCTCATCGTGCTCGGCGCCTGGTACCTGGCACAGGCTGTCGGCGCGAAGCAGTCCGCGCTGTTCGTGGTCGGCGCGCTGCTCGGCCTGACGCTGTATCACGCCGCGTTCGGCTTCACCTCGGCCTGGCGTGTCTTCATCGCCGACGGCCGCGGCGCCGGCCTGCGCGCGCAAATGCTGATGCTTGCCGTGGGCGTGGCATTGTTTTTCCCGGCGCTCGCCAGCGGCACGCTGTTCGGCAATCCTGTGACTGGCCTGGTGCAGCCCGCCGGCACCTCGGTGATCGTCGGCGCCTTCATCTTCGGCATCGGCATGCAGCTGGGCGGCGGTTGCGCGTCCGGTACCCTGTACACGGTCGGCGGCGGCAGCACGCGCATGGTCGTCACACTCATCGCCTTCATCATCGGATCGGTGATCGCCACCGCCTACATGCCGTTCTGGACCTCGCTGCCGCAACTGGCGCCGATCTCCCTCGTCAAGACACTGGGCCTGGCCCCCGCGCTGCTGCTGAACTGGATCGTGTTCGCGGCGATCGTCGGCATCACGATCGTCGTCGAAAAGCGCCGTCATGGCCGGCTGGTCGCGGCACCCGTGCAGCCGTCGCCGACTTCACCGTGGCTGCGCGGTCCGTGGCCACTCGCCGCCGGCGCCCTCGCGCTCGTCGTGCTCAACTTCGCGACGCTTGCCTTGTCGGGGCGGCCGTGGGGTGTAACGTCCGCGTTCGCGCTGTGGGGCGCCAAGGCGGCATCGGCGATCGGTATCGACACCGCGAGCTGGGCCTACTGGTCGACGGAGGCCAACGCCGCCGCGCTGGCCGCGCCGATTTCGAACGATGTGACCTCGGTGATGGACATCGGCATCGTGCTCGGCGCGATGCTGGCGGCGGCGCTCGCGGGCCGTTATGCGCCGGTGTTCCGGCTGCCGCTGCGTTCCTTGATCGCGGCCGTGGTCGGCGGCCTGATGCTCGGCTTCGGCGCGCGCCTGGCGTATGGCTGCAACATCGGCGCCTACTTCAGCGGCATCGTCTCGGGTAGCCTGCACGGCTGGCTGTGGCTGGTGGCCGCCTTCTTCGGCAACGTCCTGGGCACGCGGCTGCGTCCGTTCTTTGGTCTGGAAGTCGAGCGTGTGAAGCAGGGCGGGTGCTGACCCGACCGAGGCGGGCCGCGCCAGTCAGTGCCAGTCCTTGTCCGGCTGCAGGTCGAGGCGATGCGCGGCATCGATCACATCCTGCAGCTCCACCGGGTCGCTGGAAGGATCCTCATCCAGTTCTGTGACCCGGTTCAGCTCTTTCTGCCAGCGGCGCAATTCATCGACGTAAGGCGGATTCGGGACTCGCATCAGGTCGCCGTTGATGTCGACCACGTCGCAGATGCCGTTCTTGACCCACTCGCCGGTATGCCAGTCGGGCATGTCGACCGCGGGGAACAGGCAGATCCCCTGCAGGTCGATGCCGCGGCGTACCGCCGCCAGCGATTCCCCCATGACATCCCTGAGCCAGTCGGCGCGGCCAAGCCCCAGGCCGCTGGTTTCGCCGATGATCATCGGCCTGCGATAGCGTTCCCATACGCTCGTCAGCAGGTCGCACAGCGGCACGATGCGGTCGTCGCCGGGCGGCAGCGCCGCATGCGGCCCGCTTTCGCGGTATTCCATCTGTCCGAACGAGTAATTGTTGGCGCCGACGATGTCCAGGATCTCGGGTGAGCCGCCGAATTCGGGGTGCTCGCGCCCGCTGATGATGTCCCAGGCCAGGAAAGTGTCGACCTCTGTTTCGCGGCGCGCGGCCTCGATCTGGTCGGGCCGGTCACGCGGCGCCACGACCTGCACCAGCGGATCGATGTGCACCATGCGCGCGCCGGGATCGACTTCCCGTATCGCCTTCACGCCGGCGATCGCGGCCCGGCACAGCGCCAGCAGCAGGCGGTCCCTGTCTTTCCGGCTGCACTGATAGGGCGCGGCCCATCCCCACTCGCCGGCGCAGAAGGAAAAGAAGGTGATCTCGTTGATCGGCGTGAAGAAATGCGGGCCGGGGACCTTAGCGATCACGTATTCGGCAGCCGCCCGGCAATACGCCGCAAAGCGGCTTACGAATGCGTCGGAAAACGGATCGAGGCCGTCCGGGTAGCCATAATGGCAGAGGTCCCAGATCGGGGTAATCTTCGACGCCTTCATGGCGTCGATGAAGGGATCGAGGGACGAGAAGTCATAGACGCCGTCCTGGTCCACCATCGGCCACGGGATGCCTTCGCGGGCCACGGCGATACCCAGGCTGCTCAATATCTGGTAATCCTCGGCGGCATGGCGATCGTGCCCGGTTTCCGCAACCAGGTTGCGCCGCACGCCATCGCCCCACAGGAAGGTGGAGCATTCAAAGCCGGACAGAAAGAATGTGGGAAAAATCCCCGGACGCCGTGCCATGCAATTCTCCTTTTGGGTGTCGTGACCGAGCATACACCGGACTCAGGGCATGGCTGTTCCGCCATCCCGGCAGGAAATTTTTCTCAATGTTTGGATGCCGGCCCATGATACTGAGCCATAAAGGATGCAACGGCCTGTGCCGCTTCTGCCGGCACGACTTGCAGGAGCATGTGTGGCGCCTTGAATGTCGTAATACGCATCGCAGGCTGGAGTTCGTGCAGCAAGCTTGCGGCACTCCCGGGAACAAGTGAATCTTTCGTCGCCCGCAGGTAAAGCATCGGAACCCTGATCTCTTTGGCAGCGGCCGTCACATCGACTGCCAACACCTCTTGCATGCGCGCCCGGAGAACGTCAGGCGACACCTTTAAAAGCGCGTCCGACAGCAAGGCCCGCAACTGCCTTGACGACCATCGCCCGAACAAGGGCAGTGCGAGCAGCCATCGTGGCATTATCTCGAGCGGAAGGACGCCGATGAAGCGACGCAGCCGCTGCAAGCCGGGCCTGGGGTTGCGCGTGAAAGAGGCGCACAGGATCACCCCTCGCAGCCCTGCCGGCTGTTCTGCGGTGATTGAAAGCGCAATCGGGCCGGAGAAAGACTCATCTAACAGGAAAAACGGTTCATCTGCTGGAAGGATGTCGCGAACGCGGGAGAGAAGCTGTTGATACGTCAGTGGTTCATTCACCGGATACCGGATGATGACCGCCGTTATACGCTTGTCGAGTACTGCCACGAATGGTGCGAACAATTCACCTGTGCCGTCCATGCCGGGCAATAGAATAAGTGTCGTCACGCAGCTTCCCGATCAAGAAATGATTAACAGTGTTCAGGTATCCATTCGAGCAGATCGGTTACACCGATATCGACGCCCGCTTGTGACAACAGGGTGCTTGCCTGGCCGCGGTGATGTGTTTGATGGTTAAACAGGTGCAGGAGCAAGGCGCCAAAATTTTTCTGGAAGTCGCCACGCGCGTTCCGGTACGAGAGCGGCTGCGCCAGGTCGCTATTCGATAACTCTGCCGCCAGGGCCTCAATGATCGCATCGAGCCGCAAACGATGTTCCAGCAGCGTATCCAGGTCATCGCTATACATATGGGCAAGACCGGCGGGCGCTGCAATGCCGGCCATTGCTTTCAACGAAGTGAAGCCTGACGGATGCCCCATGAATCGGCGCAGCCAGATGGTGTCTCCGGCGACGATATGATTCAGGGTGCCCAGTACCGAGCCAAAGAAGGCACCCCGGTCGGCGCTCAGCACGTCCTTCGGCAAGGTGGCTGCGGCGGCATACAGCCTGGTATTCATGGACGCGTTATAGGACGCCAGCAGAACAATATCTTCCCGAATCGGCATTCTTTTTTGTCTCCTTGATGGGAATTTTACGGAAGGATTACTGGCGGGCGCTTCTGGTCGGTTTCAACCGTTCACAAACGACTGCTTCCGACCTATTGTGGTGAAAAACTTGGCTAAGTTGAACGCTGGATAGAAACCCTGGCAGGCTCGACTGATCAGAACAGTTGCTATCGAACGATCTCGAAGGTGTTGGACCCCTAAGGCGTCCTAAAACTGTTGCCGTCGGACTTTTTCACCACAATAGACCCAAAGCAGACGTAGACGCCTACGGTCGGAGAGAGCCACTCGTATCGCTTTGGATATACATCCCGGTTTGAGGATCATAATCCCTGTAGTAGTTGTAGTCTTTTCGTCAAGCTCAACACTACACTGTGGACGTTTTAACCTGCGCTCGAACCAAGTTTCACTTTCCGCGCAATTCCTGCGACGATTTTATCAATCGTAGACTTATGTACTGGAAATCTTGTTTGGTCACCCGTGTATGCAACCCAAACATCGGCACCTTCAATCAAATACGCATGCTCAAGAACATTTTCATTATCAGAAAGATGTTCGACGTACGTGAATAAGGTCATAGGTACGCCTTCGACTTTGAGACGCCGAGTTTCGACGTGACTGCATTGTACAACCTTGCAATTTTGTTCGATGCAAACAAATTGGTCATTCGCAGTCTTAGTTTCCTGTTTTACAGAAATCAGCGCATCGGCAGCACTATCACCAATATGCAAAACACTTTGGCCGCTTGATTGTGGCACAAAATATTCGTCACCACTGATGCGTATAACTATTCCGCTCCAAGTTTTTTCGTTACCGTGCACTACCTTCCAAATAAACTTGACTCCTTGCTCACTTCTAAAAGTAAAAAAGATCACCGCAAAAATTAGAATTGAGATCCCGAAATATGCCAGTCTTTGCTTCAAAGAGTTGACTTTCAAAAAGGTTATGGATCGGCTATTGGCCGGGGCAAGTTCCCAGCGGGGCCAGTTGGCAGGTCCGCTTGTGGCCGAAAGCAGACGCTTCAATATCACTTTAAGCTAACTGTTTGCTCCAGTGCAAGCAGGGTTTGGCCACGCATTTGCTTCGTTACGTACCCGCCCGCCGACGAAAACCACGTCGCCTTCGAGCCTGGTGCGGATCAGGCAATCACGCCCGGTGCTGCGCCCCTGGCGCAGCGTCAGGCCATGCCCCAGCAGGACCGTCAGCGCGCCGGCGGCGACGCCGGTGGCGCTGTCTTCCAGCAGCGGGTCAAGGTGGTTGAAATTGCGGCCTTCGTATTCCGCGTCCCCGGTGCGGCACCAGGCGTAGCAGCCGTTCACGCCGTGTTCCTGGCTCCAGGCGGCAATCGATGCCAGGTCGGGCGTCAAGCGGCGGAGCGTGTCCGTATCCGCCACTTCCAGCAGCAGCTTCGGGCTGCCGACCGAGGCGATACGCGGCGCACTCGATAGTTGCAGCTTTGGCGCAGCGAGCAGCCGCGCGGCCAACCCGTCATCGACTTCCACCTGCGGCACATCCTGCCGCGCCAGCTCCACGAACAGCGCCGCGTCATCCCACGACAGGGTCAAACGCTGCCCGCGCATCGCCGTCGTCACCGTCAGGGGCGTAGCCGAACCATGGCGCTCGAACAGCACCTGCGCCGCCGCCAGCGTGGCGTGCAGGCAGAGCGGGCTGCGCATGTGCGGATAGACGAAGTCGAGGCAGGCAGCTGTTCCCCGCTCGGCAGGCGCATCGATAAACACGCAAGTGAGCGCACGCTCGCGCGCCAGCACCAGACGCTGCTCAAGGCCCGCCGGTCCGTCCTCGATGACCAGCGCCGGATTGCCCCCACCTGATTCGGTGCCAAAACATGTAAATTCTTGTATCCGCATGGAAATTATTGATAAGTTGATCTCGTCGGTCTTATACTGTGTTTTTATACAGTATTTTGTAAACTCACAACAATTTTACCTTGCCGATGCCGTCACCCTCCCAGCCGCCGATAGAGAAGCTGCCTGCCTACGCGGAGCTGTTCTGCCTGTCGAATTTTTCCTTCCTCGAAGGCGCCTCGCATGCCGAGGAACTGGTGGAGCGGGCGGTGCGGCTGGGATATGCGGCGCTGGCGCTGACCGACGAATGCTCGCTGGCCGGCGTGGTGCGGGCCCATGCCGAGGCGAAGAAGGCAGGGCTGCCCTTCATCGTCGGCGCCCACTTTCACCTGGAGGAGCGGGACGGCAGCCCTGCGCTGTCGTTGATCCTGCTGGCGCAGGACCGTAACGGCTACGGTAACCTGTCCGAATTCATCACGCTCGGCCGCACGCGCAGCGAAAAGGGCACCTATCTGCTCACGCCGGAGGACATCGCCAACCCGCCCGCCGCGCTGGCGCACCTGAAGGGCATGCCCGGCTGCCTGGCGATCCTGCTGCCGGCCTATCCGGGCCACGAGACGAAGGACGTCGACCGCCTGCATGCGCAGGCCGGGTGGATGGCGGCGCAGTTCCCGGGCCGCGCCTGGCTCGGCCTCGTGCTGCTGCACCGGGCCTTCGACGAAGCGCACCGGGTCACGATCGAGGAGGTGGGCGCCCAGCACCGGCTGCCGGTCGTCGCGCTTGGCCACGTGGTGATGCATGTGCGCTCCCGCAAACCTCTACAGGACACGCTGACCGCCACCCGCCTGGGCAAACCGGTGGGCGAATGCGGTTATGGCCTGGCGCAGAACGCCGAGCAGCACCTGCGCGCGCGCCTGCGCCTGGCGAACATCTATTCGCGCGAAGCGATTTACCAGACGCTGCGCATCGCCAGCCTGTGCACCTTCTCGCTCGACGAGCTGCGCTACGAATACCCGAACGAAGTGGTCCCGCCGGGTCATACCGCGGGCAGCTTCCTGCGCAGCGAGACCTATATCGGCGCGCACCGGCGTTTTCGCGAGGGGATTCCGGCGCAAGTCCAGGCCCAGGTCGAGCACGAGCTGGGCTTGATCAGCGAGATGGGTTACGAACACTACTTCCTCACCGTGTACGACATCGTGCGCTTTGCGCGCTCGAACAACATCCTGTGCCAGGGGCGCGGCTCGGCGGCCAATTCGGCGGTCTGCTACTGCCTCGGCATCACCGAAGTCGACCCGGCGCGCGCGAATTTATTGTTTGAACGGTTTATCTCGAAAGAGCGCAACGAGCCGCCCGATATCGATGTCGACTTCGAGCACCAGCGCCGCGAAGAAGTCATCCAGTACATCTACAACAAGTACGGTCGCACCCGGGCGGCGCTGGCGGCGGTCGTCATCAGCTATCGGCCCAAAAGCGCGCTGCGCGACAGCGGGCGCGCGCTCGGCGTCGATCTCGCCATCATCGAGAAGGTGTGCAAGACCCACCACTGGTTCGACAGCAAGGCCGATTTGCTGAACCGCCTGAAGGAATCCGGCCTCGACCCGGAAGCGCCGCTGTCGCGCCAGTGGGCGACGCTGGCGCAGCAGCTCCTGAACTTCCCGCGCCACCTGTCGCAGCACCCCGGCGGCTTCGTCATCGCCCAGGGCAAGCTGTCGCGCCTGGTGCCGATCGAGAACGCGACCATGGCGGAACGCAGCGTCATCCAGTGGGACAAGAACGACCTCGAGGAACTCGGCCTGATGAAGGTCGACGTGCTGGCGCTGGGCATGCTGTCGATGCTGCGGCGCGCCCTGGAGCTGGTCAGCCTGCGCCACGGGAATCTGTTCGAGATGCAGGACATCCCGCCCGACGACAAGGCCACCTACGACATGATTTGCGCGGCCGACACGGTGGGCGTGTTCCAGATCGAATCGCGCGCGCAAATGAGCATGCTGCCACGCATGAAGCCGCGCGTTTTTTATGATCTCGTGATCGAGGTGGCGGTGGTGCGCCCCGGCCCGATCCAGGGCGGCATGGTGCACCCGTATCTGCGGCGGCGCCAGGGCCTCGAGCCCGTGGTGTATCCGAGCGAGGAGATGAAGCAGGCACTCGGGCGCACGCTGGGCGTGCCGATCTTCCAGGAGCAGGTGATGCAGGTGGCGATCCTCGGCGCCGGTTTTACGCCCGGCGAGGCAGACCAGTTGCGGCGTGCGATGGCGGCCTGGAAGCGGAAAGGGGGGCTCGAACACTATTACGACCGCATCGTGCGCGGCATGCTGGAACGCGGTTATGAACTCGCGTTTGCGGAGGCCATCTTCAGCCAGATCCAGGGCTTCGGCGAATACGGTTTTCCCGAGTCGCACGCGGCCAGTTTCGCGCTGCTGGCCTACGCCAGCTCCTGGCTGAAGTGCCACGAGCCGGCGGCGTTTTTGTGCGCGCTCCTGAACAGCCAGCCGATGGGTTTCTACAGCCCTTCGCAACTGGTGCAGGACGCGCAGCGCCACGGCATCGAGGTGCGGCCGGTGGACATTGCAATCAGCGGCTGGGAGTCCACCCTGGAAGAGCTCCACGACTCCACGCGCCAGCCCGCGGTGCGGCTGGGGCTTTCCCTGCAGCGCGGCATGAGCCGGGAAGCCGCCGCGCGCATCGAGGACGCGCGCGCGATCCGCCCCTTCGAGAGCGTGGCCGACCTGGCGAGAAGGGCAGGGCTGGCTAGAGGCGACCTGCAGGTGCTGGCCGGCGCCAATGCCCTGCGCACGCTCGCCGGCCACCGCCGTGAAGCCCTGTGGCAGGCAGTGGGCGCCGTGCCCGACAAGGACCTGCTGCGCCCGACCACCCCTAGCGAGGAGATGCCGGCGCTGGCGGCCCCCTCGGAGGGCGACGAGATCGTCGGCGACTACCGCGCGCAAGGATTGACACTGGGGCGTCATCCGGTGGCGCTGCTGAGGAAGCAACTGCTCAAGCAGCGTTTCATGCCGGCTTCGGTATTGAATGAATACCAGGATGGCCAGCTCGCGCGCGGCTGCGGCATCGTTACCGTGCGCCAGCGGCCCGGCACTGCGAATGGCGTGCTGTTCGTGACGCTGGAAGACGAGACGGGCAATGTGAACGTGATCGTCTGGCCGGACCTGGTCGAGCAGCAGCGCCGCGAAGTGCTGGGCGCGCACCTGCTCGGCGTGTACGGCATCTGGCAGAGCCAGGGACAGGTGCGCCACCTGGTGGCCAAGCGGCTGGTGGACATGTCGCACCTGCTGGGCCGGTTGACAACCAACAGCCGGGATTTTTGCTAGGGCGCCTTTATCTTTGTCAGGCGCTCTTGCTGGCGGGCTGCCGCGTGCAGGCGCCCGGTGCGCTCCGCCGTCAAGGGATGCGTCTCGAAAAAATTCGCGCCCGAGCCACTGAACCAGCCCGGCAAGCCCTCGTCGTCCTCTCCCTCGATCTCGTCCTGCCTCTTCTGGAACCAGTCGAGCAGGTCAGCCATGGGCAGCGTCGACATGCCTTTTTCCCGCAGCAGGCGGATGGCGAATTCGTCTGCTTCGGTTTCCATCTCGCGTGAGAAATTCAGGTTGGCCAGCGTCGCGGGGATTGCCGAGGCGCCGCTGAAGTCGCCCAGCAGGGCCGACGAGAGCGCCGCCGTCAACGAGGAGCTGGCGACTTCGCGCACCGTGTGGCGCAATTGGATGTGGGCGATTTCATGCGCCAGCACGCCCTTCAGGGCGACGCGCTGGTAGTCGTTCAATGCCGTGGCCTGGCCGAACACCAGCCGCGCCATCAGGTCCGTCACCACGATGGTCCCGTCGGGCAGCGCGAAGACGTTCGGGCCGGTGTAGGGCGAATCGCGCACGAGCAGGCGCAGGCGCATGTCCGCTGGCGCGACCTCGGGCAGCAACTCGGCCAGGGCCGCAACCTGCCGCCAGTCGAGGCGGCTCGGCCTGAAGATGCCGCTTTTCTCCAGGCCGGCGAGGGCGCGCTCGCCGAAGGCCTGGTCGACCGACGGCGGCGTCGCGTCGGCGATCCGCGCGCCGAGCAGGGGGATGCCCCAGCCCACGCTCCACACGAGCAGCGCTACCAGCAGGAGCAGGGCCGCGAGCGCCCCGCGGATCCGATGCTGCCAGCGCACCACGCACGACCGGCGGTAGCCCAGCGCCTCTTCGAGCAGCCGGTCCGGCCGTGGCCCGGCGATCTCGCAGCGGGCACCGTCGGCGAAATACAGGACCGCGGGCGCCTGCGAGAACGGCTCGGCGAGCCGGGTCTCCGTCACGCGGTAGGTCTTGTCGACATCGCCCTGCAGGGCGATTACCCCGTCGGCAATGCACAGTTGGGCCAGGTGCAGGCGCGCGCTGCGGCCATCGAAGTAGTGGGCGCTCAGCATGGCGTCACCACGAGAGGTCGATGCCGAAGAAGTCGGTGGCACCGTCGCCTGCCGCGCCCTGCGGGCGGCTTGCGCCGGCGAGGATGGCGTCGATGTCGCCTTCGCAGCGCACCGCCAGGTGTTCCATGCGGTAGCGGTAGGCGGCGACCACGGCGAACGGGCGGTACAGGCCCAGGCTCAGGATGGTGAGCGCCATGTTCCTCAACTGCAGGCGCATGTACGGCCTCAGGCTGAGCGTGGAGACGAAGCGCACGCCGGGGAAACATGTGCGCGCCAGGCAAAAATTGAGGACGCGCACCTGCTGGTAGGGGCCCAGCATCAGGTAGGCGAGCACGCCGATGATCAGCAAGGTGGTGGCGCCGAAGATCCACATGACGAGGTCGCCGGTCGTGCGGGGGGCGACCACGACGGCCGCGCAGAAGACCAGCAAGACGACGAGGGCGCACGCGGCGGCCATCCACACGGCACCGAGCAGGTAGATGCCGGTGAACCCGCGCAGCGGCAGGCTGGTCGACGACGCCAGGTCGCCATACCGCACATGCCCATACTGGTAGCGTTTCATCAGGCCGGACATCAGCGGCCAGGCCGCATACAGCAGCAGGGCCAGCGCAGTCCAGGCAGCCTCGCCGAATACCGCGATCATCACGCCCGGCAGCACGAACAGGATCGCCGGCGCCATGTAGGCCAGGTAGGCGTGGCGCACGGAACCCGTGAACGCGAACGGGATGGCGCGGTAGCTCGTGTGCCCGAGCCGGAAGCGCAGGGCGCCGCGCATCAGGAAGGGCGCCGCCAGCAGGAGCCCGACGGCAATCGCCAGGCCGGCGCCGGCCGAGAAACCGATCGCATACTGGTAAGAAGCGAGCAGGGCCAGGGCGAGCAGCCGCCCGTGCAGGATCGCTTTCGGGCTGCCGTGGAAATCGAAGGTCGCACCGGCAAGCGACGTATTCCGGTCGAAATACTGCAGGCGCCGCACCTTGGCCCAGGCCGAATAGATACCGAAGGTTGCCAGGCTCAGCAGAAGGTTGACGACCCATATGCGGAAGTACTCATGGCCGCTGCCCGTGAAACGGAAGATGAACGTGCGCGGCCCGGGGTGCAGCGCGGCGCTTGCACCTGCGCCCGCGTGTTCGCACGGGCAGGCGCTGGGTACAGGAAGATCGGCAGGAAGCATGACGTAAGGTGAAAACGTAACGCCGAGCAATGTCGCTTTTTTCTGGAACGTCTGTCAACTATTTTATTTGCGACCGACTGCAGGGATTTTGCCGAAGGCGGATGCGTACCGTAAACGGGCAGGTTTTTCTTTCAAGAATGTAGAATGCCTTTCCTCGCAACAGGCTCCGCAGGGCAAGGCCTGGCGAAGAGCCCCGTGCCTGGTGCCGACCTGGGTACCCGGCCATGACAACCCTGGACGATTATTCCGATGCAGACTTCAGTTCCTCTCGTAACCAATGACGCCGTCGTGCTCGGCATACTCGCGGCGATCCTCGGCACCGTTTTCTGGACCGCATCGCGGCCCGAAGGCTTCTGGAAGAAGTTCTATACCTATGTGCCGGCCTTGCTGTTGTGTTACCTGGTCCCGGCCATCCTCAATACCCTCGGCGTCATCGACGGCAGCCTGTCGAAGCTGTATCCGGTCGCGCGCGACTTCCTGCTCCCGAGTGCACTGGTGCTGCTGTGCGTGGCGATCGACTTCGGCGCCATCGTGCGGCTCGGCCCGAAGGCGATCATCATGTTCCTGACTGGGACCGCCGGCATCATGCTGGGCGCACTGGTGTCGTTCGAAGTCATGCGCCTCATCCATCCGGAGACAGTGGCGGGCGACACCTGGCGCGGCATGACCACGATCACCGGCGCCTGGATCGGCGGCGGGGCCAACCAGGCGGCGATGAAAGAAGTGTTCGAGGTCGACGCCACCCTGTTCGGCCAGTTCGTCGCCGTCGACGTGCTGGTGGCGAACCTGTGGATGGCCGTGTTGCTGTTCCTGGCAGGCCGCGCCGATGCCTTCGATCGCTGGACCGGCGCCGACCTCACCGCCATCAACGCGCTCAAGTCCCGCATCGAAACCTACCAGGCCGTGCATGCGCGTGTGCCGACCCTGACCGACGTAATGATCGTGCTGGCGGTGGGCCTCGGCGTCACCGGCCTGTCGCATGCCCTGACCGGCCCGGTGCTCGACTGGATCGGCAGCCTACCGCAGGAGTGGCGCCTGAAGGACTACAGCCTGACCTCGGCCTTCTTCTGGATGGTCGTGTTCGCCACGACCTTCGGCCTGCTGCTCAGCTTTACCCGGGCGCGCAGCCTGGAGGGCGCCGGCGCCTCGACGATCGGCTCGGCCATGCTGTACATCCTGGTCGCCACCATCGGCATGCAGATGGACCTCAACGCACTGGTGGACAGGCCGTGGCTGTTCCTGCTGGGGATTATCTGGATTTCCGTGCACGGCGGCCTGCTGTTGCTGATGGCAAAGCTGATTCGCGCGCCGCTGTTCTTCATGGCGGTCGGATCGCAGGCCAATGTCGGCGGGGCGGCGTCGGCACCGGTCGTGGCCAGCGCCTTCCACCCCGCGCTGGCGCCGGTCGGCGTACTGCTGGCGGTGCTCGGCTATGCCCTCGGCACCTATGGCGCCTATATCACCGGCCTGCTGCTGCGCATGCTGGCGACCTGAGGCAAGGCGCGGTGCGTACAGTTGTCCTGTACTCATCCACCAAAAAGGCCGTGCAGCCTCCCGGCATGCACGGCCTTTTTCGTTAGCGGCATCTCAGGCTGTGTGCGCTGCCGCCTGGCGGCCGGTACGTCCGTCGAAGCTGAAGGCGCCGGCACCGAATGCCACGACCTGGAGCAGGCCGCCCGCCATCGCAATGTTCTTCAACAGGTGGATCAGCTGGTTCTGGTCACCGATCGCATTGTGGAAGACGAGGCCGGTCACGATCGAGAACGCCGCCAGGGCCGCCGCCACCAGGCGGGTCTTCACACCCAGTACCAGCAGCAGTCCTCCGCCGAGTTCAACGGCGACGGCGATGGCCAGTCCGGCCGTCGCGAACGGCAGGCCCATCGATTCGATATAGCCGATGGTGGCGGCGGGTGCCGCGATCTTGCCCAGGGCGCTGAAGATGAAAATGGTTGCCAGCAGGACGCGGCCGATGGCGGCAAAGATGGCGGTATTGTTGTCGATTGCGTTTTTCATGATGAATCCTCTCAGAGTGGGTTGATGGGCTCCGGTGTCGCCCGGCATGAAACCATCTTAGGTGACCACAACCCATCTGAGAAGCCTATATAAATAGATGGAATCCATCGATCGATTCGATGGGCAAGTTGGCGTGCTAGCGTTGCCGCTGCGGCCTACTGCACCGTCACGTAGGCCGTCGCCAGCTGCGCCGGGAACTGGGCCAGGGCGTCTTTCATCGTGCTGGCTTCATGCGCGGGGGTGCGCCCGAAGAAGCGCTTGAACTCGCGGCTGAACTGGGAAGGGCTTTCGTATCCCACCAGGTGCGAGGCGCTGGCCGCGCTCACGCCGTCCTGCACCATCAGCAGGCGCGCCTTGTGCAGGCGCGTCGTTTTCAAGTACTGGATGGGTGTCGTCCGCGTGACCGCCTTGAAATGGGCATGGAAGGCGGCGACGCTCATACCGGCTTCGCCGGCCAGGGTGGCCACGTCGACCGGCTGCGCGAAGCTCGCATGGATACGCCTGAGCGCCTTGCCGATCCTGCCGAAATGGCCGTGCTGGTTCAAGGCAGCGTGCACTGCGCCGCCCTGCGGGCCGGTCAGCACGCGGTACAGGAGTTCGCGCACGATCCCCGGCCCGAGCATCTGCGCTTCCTCGCGCGAACCGAGCGCCTGCAGCAGGCGCAGCAGGGCGTCGCTCATCGCCTCGCTCAAGGGCGCGGAGCAGATTCCGGCCGCTGCCGAGGCTTGCTGCCGGTGGCGCGCATCGAGCGCCAGCACCAGCTCCGCCGCCAGCTTCAGGTCGATCGATACCGCCACCGCCAGCAGCGGCTCCTCGGTGCTCGCCAGCGTGTCCGACTCGAAGGGCAAGGGCACCGACAACACCAGGCAGTGCTGCGGATCGTAGGTATAGACGGCGTCGCCAAGAAAACCGCGCTTGCGCCCCTGGCAGACGATGACGATGGAGGGCTCATACAGCACCGGCACCCGCGCGATCGGCACATCGGCGCGCATGAACCGCACACCGTCCAGCGCGGACAGGGTATAGCCCTGCGCCGGCGCAAGCGCTTGCAGCAGGTGGACGATGCGTTGCTGGCGGGAGTCGCTCATGGCGGGGGCAAGTCGAGCTCGGATCGGCGATTCTGGAGGATTAGGCAATACGGGCATACTATCCGATATTTCCGGCGGCACGCATGCCCAGCATACTTCCCCCATCCACAACCGACATGGGAGAAGCATCATGAGCGCAAGCACCGAACAGAAAGTCGTCCTCGTCACCGGCGCCAGCAGCGGCATCGGCGAAGCCACGGCCCGCTACCTCGCCGCGCGCGGCATGCACCTGGTCCTGGGGGCGCGCCGCACGGAGCGGCTCGAGGCCCTCGCGGAGCGCATCCGCGCCGAGGGCGGCTCGGCCGTGGTCAGCACCCTCGACGTCACCAGCCTGGAGAGCATGCAGCAGTTCGCCGATGTCGCGCTGCAGCGGCACGGCCGCATTGACGTTCTCGTCAACAATGCCGGCGTCATGCCGCTCTCGAAGCTCGAAGCACTGAAGGTGGACGAATGGAACCGGATGATCGACGTGAACGTGCGCGGCGTCCTGCACGGGATCGCGGCGGTCCTGCCCGTGATGCAGCGCCAGCGCAGCGGGCAGATCATCAACCTGGCCTCGATCGGCGCCTATACCGTCAGCCCGACCGCGGCCGTGTACTGCGCCACCAAGTTTGCCGTGGCCGCGATTTCGGAAGGCCTGCGCCAGGAGGTCGGCGCCGATATCCGCGTCACCGTGGTCTCGCCCGGCGTGGTCGAGTCCGAGCTGGCCGAGTCGATTTCAGACGCCGCCGGGCGCGAGGAGATGCGCACTTTCCGCCAGGTCGCGATCAAGCCGGAAGCCGTGGCGCGCACCGTCGATTTCGCTATCGCGCAGCCGGCCGACGTCGATGTCAGCGAGATCATCGTGCGCCCGACGGCAAGCCCGTTCTGACTGGCGCAGCTTCATCCCCCGGTATCGCAAGCCGGCTCGATCAGTGACCTGGCGGTAAGCCTTTTTCCTGTAGCGGCCGGCGTAAGTCGGCCAATTCGATTGAGATGTATGATCGCTTCAACGCCTGCCAGGCTCAGGCTAATTCGACTCATCGCTTTAGGAGAACCGCCATGCGCACTTTGATGTTGATGACCGCGAGCGTGTGTTGCTTGCTTGGATGTGCCACACCTCAAGAAAAAGCACTGAAGCAACAAGCTGAGATGGATCGCATGATCGCCGAATACGGACCGGCATGCACGCAGCTGGGCTTTACGGCGAACTCGGATCCCTGGCGTAATTGTGTTGTCCAGTTAGCGGCAAAGAACGGCGCCAACTATGGCGGCGTATCGACGTCCATCTTTGGCGGTTGGGGCAGCGGGGGCCGTGGTTCCGGCATAGGCATTGGCATTGGGCTGGGGCGCTAGACTCACAGCTTCCCGGCGGCGCGCAGTTCGGTTCCCAGGCGCGCAATCCCCGCTTCGCCTTTTTCCAGCGCCGCCTGGCTGGTATGCACCGAGTAGTAGCCCGTCACCAGCGGATGCGGGTGGGTAGCAGCGGAGCCGAGCACGAACTGGGTAGCGCCCCGGGCGACGAAGTCGAGCCTGCCTTGGCCCTGCTGGAATACCCCAAGCTCGCCGGAGAGCTGCGCGCCGGCCGTCTCCAGCACACCGTCGGCAACCCCCACCCAGGCCACGTCGTGCCCGGACGGGGGCGTGTAGCGCCAGCGTTCGCCGTCCTCCAGCGTCACGTGCAGGTAGTTGATCGGCGCCCGCGGCTCGATGGCGCTGCTGGCGCCGCCATGGCTGCCGATGATAACCCGCGCCGGCCCCGCCTGCGCCACCCGTTCCGGCGCCAGGTACAGGCTGTGCGAAGGGGCCAGTTCGTCTTCCGGCGGCAGCGCCAGCCACAGCTGGAAGCCGCGCACCGCGCCACCCTCGACCGGGCCGCCCTCGTGCCACACGCCCCCGCCGGCGCTCATGTATTCGACGCCGCCGGCCGGCAGCGTTCCTTCGCTGCCCGTGGTTTCGCGGTAGGCCAGCGCCCCGTCCAGGAGGACGGTCACGGTGGCGATGCCGGAATGGGGATGCATGCCCATCTTGTGCTTGTCCGACTGGAGATGGAACAGGTCGAGGAAGACAAAGGGCTTGATGAGTTTATTCGCGCCAGCCGGGCTGATCAGGCGGGTCACGCCGCCCCGGGTGGCGCCGCGGGTACGATGGATGATCGGACGCTGCAGGGAAGCGGCGCTGGCGGGAGTGGGTTCCGCGATGGTGTTCATGGTGAATCCTTTCGTGTGCCTTGTCGGCGGTCGTGCATCGGGTATGGATGCATCTTACGAAGGGTTGATCGATGCGGATAGCCTATATAATTCGATCAATACTATCTAGGGAGTAGATACATGCTCGACGCGATGTCCATGGACCAGTTGCGCACCTTCATCGCGGCCGCGGAGGAGGGCAGCTTTTCGGCGGCCGGTCGTCGGCTGCGGCGGGCGCAATCGGTGGTCAGCCATACCCTGGCGAACCTCGAGCTGCAGGTCGGGTTTCCCCTGTTCGAACGTACCGGCCGCTATCCGGTGCTGACCGATGCCGGCCAGGCCCTGCTGGAGCAGGCCCGGATCGCGGTGGGCAGCATGGACGCTTTCAAGGCCAGGGCACGCACCCTGGCCGAGGGGCTGGAGCCGGAACTGGCAGTGGCGGTGGACGTCATGTTTCCGATCGAGACCCTGACGGCCGCTGTCCAGGGTTTTCAGCAGCAGTTTCCGACAACGCCGTTACGCCTGTATGTGGAAGCGCTCGGCGCGGTGGTACAGCCGCTGCTTGCGGGTCAGTGCCGCATTGCCGTCATCGGCTCCTTGCCCGAGGTGCCACCCGACTGCGTTTCCGCCTACCTGCTCGACGTGCCGGCGGTGACGGTCGTGTCGCCCCAGCATCCGCTGGCGGCGGTGTCCGGTGTGGTGCTGCGTTCGGTGCTCGGGCAGCACGTGCAACTGGTGCTGACCGACCGCTCGACGCTGACCGCGGGGCGCAACTTCGGGGTGGTGTCAGCGAATGTGTGGCGCCTGGCCGATCTCGGCGCCAAGCACGCCTTCCTGCGTGCAGGTCTGGGATGGGGGCACATGCCGCTGCACATGGTGCAGGCCGACCTCGATGCGGGAACACTGGTGCGCATCAAGATCGAAACCAGCCCGACCCTGGGGTCGGGTTTTTCCATGCACGCGATCCACCGCAAGGAGCAGCCGCCGGGGCCGGCCGGGCGCTGGTTCGTGCAGCGCTTGCGTGCGGGCCAGGCGGAAAATCAGGCGGCAGGGCCAGGCGGCAGCGTGTAGGGGCTGGCGCGGAAGAGTTCCAGCATCCAGTCGACGAAGACCCGCACGCGGGCACTGAGGTGGCGGTTGGCAGGGTAGACGATGTAGATGGGGATAGGGGCGGCATCCCAGTCGTCCAGCACCCGCACCAGGGCGCCGCTGTCGACGTGGCGCCCGCTGATGATGCATGGCGCGGCAATCCTGGTGCCGTAAGGGCCGCGCGCCGGGCAGGCATCCGCGCCAGGCTTGGCCGGCTGGCCTCAAGCGGTGGCTGGGGGAAGCAATCTCAGTGCAGCACCGCGCGCACGGCGGCGATCAGGTCTTGCGGCTCGAACGGCACGGCGATGTAGCGGTCGGCGCCGCTTTCCAGCCCCTCGCGCGCGTCCTGCTCTGAGATAAAAGCGGCCGAGGTGTGGATGACGTTCATGCCGCTGGTGGCCGGGTCGGCCTTGAGGCGGCGGCAGACTTCGCGCCCGTCGATGTCCGGCAGCCTGACGTCGAGCAGCACCAGGCTCGGATGCAGCCGCGCGGCCATCTCCAGCGCTTCTACGCCGTTGCTCGCTTCCTCGACAAGAAAGCCCGCATTCTGCAGCAGGCGTGTTTTTATGTAACGCGCCTGGTCGTAGTCGTCCACGTTCAGAATCAGGATCTTGGAGGTCATGAAAGCCTTTTGTAAGGACGGCATTATAACCCCTGCCGCTCCGGTCCGGGTGCACGTCAGGCAAGCCGTGCCCGGGCCGTGCGCCGTTGTTTCTACGCCGCTCTGCCACGCAGCAAGAAGCACTGTGCCGCCCATGCAGGCCTATACTCGGGATTCACCCTTCCCTGGGAGATTGCCATGAAAGCGATGCATCCTGTCCGCGCAACCCTTGCTGCCGCGCTCCTGTTTGCAGCGGCCGGTGCGCTGGCCCAGTCCGGCTTCAAAAAGGCCGATGGCGTGCTGGTCGACGCCGCAGGCATGACGGTCTACACCTTCGACAAGGATACGGTCGGCTCGGGAAAGAGCGCCTGCAACGAGGGCTGCGCGAAGATGTGGCCACCGGTGCCTGTCAGCGATGAACGCGTGGCCTCGCCTTACTCGGTCGTGACGCGCCACGACGGTATGAAGCAGCTGGCCTACAAGGGCAAGCCGCTCTACCTGTTTGCCAAGGACGGCAAGCCCGGCGAGCGCAAGGGCGACAAGGTCAAAGACGTCTGGCATGTGGTGACCGACTGACGTAGGTCGACGGCCGTTGGCTTCTGTGCGCAGGCACTCGAGGGCGGCCTGCCCGAGGGCGCCGAGCGCCTCGCGGCCGGCTATGTCGATCCGGCCAACGGGGCCGATGTCGCGGCCGCCCTGTGGTGCCACGATGCACTGGCGTAGGCTGAGACCGCGTGGGCGGAGCTCACCCTACGCCAGTGCATCGTTCCCGTGGCAAAAGAGCGTTAACGGCCCGCCCTTGTAGGGTGGGCTCCGCCCACGCGGTCTGACCCTGTGAACATCGGCGAAGCCAACCGCAAAAAAAAACGCCCGGCAAAGCGGGCGGCTCTTTACGACGCGTTGGCGCCGATCAGAAGGTTTCCCATTCATCCGCCTCGACCCGCTTCGCCTGGCGGCTCGGCGCTGCCGGCGCAGTTGGCCTGGAAGCGCGCAGGGCCGGGGCAGGGCGGGCGGCAACCGCACGCTTCGGCTGGGCAGCAGGCGCCGCCAGCGCCGGGCCGGCCAGCTTGAACACGCCGACCACCTGCGCCAGTTTGGCCGCCTGGTCCTGCATCGAAGCCGCCGCTGCCGCCGATTCCTCGACGAGTGCCGCGTTCTGCTGGGTGACCTGGTCCATCTGGCCAATGGCCTGGTTTACCTGCTCGATGCCGCCGGTCTGCTCGGCACTGGCGTGGGTAATCTCGGCCATGATGTCGGTGACGCGGCGGATCGATTCCACCACCTGTTCCATCGTCGCGCCGGCCTGGTCGACCAGCTTCGCGCCGGCGTCGACCTTGTCCACCGAGTCGCCGATCAGCACCTTGATTTCCTTGGCGGCGGCAGCCGAGCGCTGGGCCAGGTTGCGCACTTCCGACGCCACCACGGCAAAGCCGCGGCCCTGTTCGCCGGCACGCGCCGCTTCCACGGCGGCGTTCAGCGCCAGGATGTTGGTCTGGAAGGCGATGCCGTCGATGACGCCGATGATGTCGACGATCTTGCGCGACGATTCGTTGATCGAACCCATGGTCGTAATGACCTGGCCGACCACCGCGCCGCCCTGCGCCGCGACTTCGGAAGCCGTGATCGACAGCTGGTTCGCCTGGCGCGCGTTGTCGGCGTTCTGGCGCACGGTCGTCGTCAGTTCTTCCATCGAGGCGGCGGTCTCTTCCAGCGCGCCGGCCTGCTGTTCGGTGCGGCTCGAGAGGTCGAGGTTGCCGGCCGTGATTTCGGCCGAGCCGGTGGCGATCGTGTCGGTACCGTTGCGCACCTGGGTCACGATGGCGACCAGGCTGTCGTTCATGTGGCGCAGGGCGCGCAGCAGGGCGCCGGTTTCGTCCTTGGCGCCGGCATCGACGCTACGGGTCAGGTCGCCGCCGGCAACGGTTTCCGCCAGTTCCAGGGCGGCGCGGATCGGACGGGTGATGCCGGTGGTGAGCAGCCACGACAGGATGGCGCCGAGCAGCACCGCGCAAGCGGTCAGCGCGGCGATGATGGCGGTGCTGCGCTCGGCCGTGGCGTCGATTGCCTTGGCGGTCGCATCGATGCTGCTGCGCTGCATGACCACCAGCTCGTGCAGCAGTTCCTGGTACACCCTGGCGGCCGGGGTGAAGCCCTGGTCGAGCAGGCGCGCCGCTTCTTCCTCGTTGCCCTCGGCCTTGGCCTTGACGGCGCCGTCGCGCGAGGCGCTATAGATCTTGCGCTGGTCGAGGATCTTCGCGAACAGGGCTTTTTCCTGCTCGCCCGTGACTAGCGGCTCGATCTGCTTCAGCAGCTCGGCGGCCTTCTTCACCGAGGCGGCCGCGTCTTCCTTGAAATACGGGCCCAGCGCCGGGTCGGTGCTCTTGACGATGGCGGCGGTGCGGCGGATCGAGGCGTAGTTCAGGCTGTACCAGTCGGTAATCAGGCGCTCTTTCGTCAGCGGCGCGGCCATCATGGTGCGGGTGGACTCGGCCACTTCGTTGAGGCGCCAGATGCCGGCGCAGGCGATCAGCACGGTCATGGCCAGGATGAGCGCGAAGCCGAGACCGAGGCGCTTGCCGATCTTGATGTTGGAGATGAAGCCCATTACAGCATTCCTTCTGGTTTTGTTGGGGTTGGAGGTCGGGGAGGTAGCGGATTCTAAGTCGTCGGCAACTGTTACTGCTAGTAAAAAATTGATGCAAGGAAATTTTTACGACACTTTTGCTGATTAGTCTTGCCACGTTAATTGTTAAATATTGCGTTGCAGCAATGAATTTGTTAGGCTTGCGGCCCTCGTGGATCTGCACTAGATTCTGTCTCACCCGCGCCACGTCGCGCCCTTGGAAAAAAATCATGAAATCATCTGTCCGACTCGTTCAATCGCTCCTGCTGGCTGGCGTCATCGGCGGCGCCGCCCACGCCGCCCACGCCGCAGCGCTGCCGCCCGCATTCACGGCCCAGCTCGACAAGGATTATCCGGCCATCGAAGCCCTCTACCAGGACCTGCACCGCAACCCGGAACTGGCCTTCAACGAACACCAGACCGCAAAGAAACTCGCTGAACGCGTCAAGGCCCTCGGTTTTGAAGTCACCACCGGCGTGGGCGGCACCGGTATCGTCGCGATCCTGAAGAACGGCCCGGGCCCGGTCGCGATGCTGCGCACCGAACTCGATGCGCTGCCGGTGCTGGAAAAGACCGGCCTGCCGTTCGCCAGCACCGCGACCGGCAAGAACGCGGCCGGCGAGACCGTGCCGGTGATGCACGCCTGCGGCCACGACGTGCACATGGCGGCCTGGTACGCCACGGCGAAACTGATGGCGGAAAACCGCAAGGCGTGGAGCGGCACCCTGATGCTGGTCGGCCAGCCGGCCGAGGAACCGCTGAAGGGTTCGGCCGCGATGATCAAGGACGGCCTGCTCAAGCGCTTCCCGAAGCCTGACTATGCTCTCTCGATGCATGACGAAGGCACCCTGCCGGCAGGCCAGGTCGGCTACCGCGCCGGCCACTTCCGCGCCTCGGCCGATACGGTCACCATCACCATCCACGGCCAGGGCGGCCATGGCGCCACGCCACAGGAAACGCGCGACCCGGTCGTCATGGCGGCACGTGTCGTGATGGCGCTGCAGACCCTGGTCTCGCGCGAGAACAACCCGGCCGACCCGGTCGTGATCACCGTCGGCGCCATCAACGGCGGCACCCAGGCCAACATCGTGCCCGACCAGGTCAAGCTGCTGCTGACGGTGCGTACCTACAAGCCGGAAGTGCGCAAGCGCGTGCTGGCCAGCATCGTGCGTGAAGTTGAAGGCACGGCGCAGGCCGCCGGCGCACCGAAGAAGCCGCAGGTCGACATCGTGCCGGGCGCCGATTCGGTCTACAACGATCCGGAACTGGTGGCACGCGCGGTGACGGCAATGCAGGGCGCGCTGGGCACCGAGAACGTGGTCGAGATGCCGGCCAAGATGACGTCGGAAGACTTCGCCAACTTCGGCCAGGCCGGGATCAAGTCGGTCCTGCTGCACGTGGGCGCGGTCGAGCCGAAGAAGCTGGCGGCAGCGCGCGCGGCAGGCAAGTACCCGCCGGGCACCCACTCGCCGCAGTGGGCGCCGGAATTCAAGCCAACCGTGCGCTCGTTCATCACGGCGGAAACGGCGATCCTGCTGGATTTGCTCAAGCCGGGTCAGAAGTAATGTAGTTGGGCGCCCCCGTGTGGGGCGGTAGTAAGGGACGCCGGCGCAATGCCGGCGTTGCTGTTTGTGGTTGGCGGTCGACGCATCGTTATCGACGGGAGATGCGCCAACCTACACAGCGCCCGCTGCGCGCAATGAGGACTATATTCAGCTTTGGCACAACGCTATTCCTTTATCCGACAAAGAAGGGGGATGTATGTTGCTGAATACAAACGGTAGTTCGACGTCGGCCTGGATGGCCACCGCGTCCGTTCCGGAATATCCGCCGCTGCAGGCGGACGCCGCCGCCGACGTGTGCGTCATCGGCGCCGGCATCGCGGGCCTCACCAGCGCTTATCTGCTGGCACGCGAGGGCAGGAAGGTCATCCTGATCGACGCCTACGGGGTCGGGGCCGGCGAAACCGGCCGCACCACGGCCCATTTCTTTCCGCCGGACGAGTGGTATGCCGGGCTGGAAGAATCGTTCGGCGCCAATGCCGCCAGGCTCGTCGCCGACAGCTACGCGGCCGCAACCAGCCTGGTCGAGTCGATCGTCGCAAAAGAGGGCATCGATTGCGAGTTCGAGCGCATCGATGGTTTCCTGTATGCACTGCCCGGCAACGGCTTCAAGGACTTCGAGAAGGAGCGCGATGCGGCGCTGCGTGCGGGCGTGAAGGCCGAACTGCTGCCGCGCGTACCGGGCCTCGGTTTCGACACGGGATTCTGCGTGCGTTATCCGGGCCAGGCCCAGTTCCACCCGCTCAAGTACCTGGCCAGGCTGGCGAACGCTGTCGTGCGCATGGGCGGCGCGATCCATGGCGGCACGCTCGCCCATGACATCCGCGGATCGGGCACCACCCAGCTCGTCATGACCAGCCGCGGCACGATCGGCGCCGAAGCGGTGGTCGTGGCGACCAACACGCCGTTCAACCACCGGGTCGTGATGCATACCAAGCAGGCCGGCTACCGTACCTATGTCGTCGCCTTGCGGGTGCCGAAAGGCGCGGTCCCGCGCATCCTGCTCTGGGATACGGGCGACCCCTACTATTATGTGCGCCTCGCGACCCTCGGCGCAGACAGCACGCACGAGCTCCTGATCGTGGGCGGGGCCGACCACAAGGTCGGGCAGGACAGCCATCCCGAGCACCGCTACGACGAGATCGAGCGCTGGGTGCGCGTGCACTTCCCGATGGCGCAGGAGGTCGCCTACCGCTGGTCCGGCGAGGTGATGGAACCGAACGACCGCATGGCCTACCTCGGGCGCGATCCCACGGCCGGCAGGAACCGTTACCTGATCACGGGCGACTCCGGTAACGGCATGACCCACTGCACGGCGGGCGCGATGCTGGTGACGGACCTGATCGCGGGGCGGGCGAATCCATGGCAGGCCATCTACGATCCCGGGCGCAAGGGCGTGCACGGCATCCGTGACTTCGTTGCGGAGCAGGCGAATATCATGACGCAGTATGGCGACTGGTTCACCGGCGGCGAGGTCGAATCGGCCGCCGCTATCGCGCCGGGCGAGGGGGCGATCGTCCGCGAAGGCATGCACAAGCTGGCCATGTACCGGGACGCGGCGGGAGACCTGCACGCGCTGTCGGCCACCTGCACGCACCTGGGCTGCGTGGTGCACTGGAACTCGGCGGAGCGCTCGTGGGACTGCCCCTGCCACGGCTCGCGCTTCGACGTGGAGGGCAGGGTGCTGCATGGCCCGGCGGCGCGGGCGCTGGAAAGGGTCGAGCGCGAAGCCGGCGGGAGTGTGCCGGGAGGCGCCGGGCAGGGACCAGCGCAGGAGCGGCGGCCGCCACCAGGGTAAGTCGCTGCCGTTACGGCAAACTGCCGCGAGCAAAAAAAAAGCCGCCCAGCGATGAGCCGGGCGGCTTTCGTGCTTTTTTTACCTGATCAAAACGCTTCCCATTCGTCGGCTGTCGCCTTCGCGCGCGACGCTGGCTGGACGACGCGCTTGACGGCCGGCCCGGCCGGCGCTGCTGCCGCACGCGCGGCCAGCGCAGGACGTACCGCAACGGCGCGCGTTGGCACAACCGCGGCCTGTAATGCGGCGGTTGCGGCGCCGTCGAGCTTGAACACACCGACAGCCTGCGCCAGTTTGGCCGCCTGGTCCTGCATCGAGGCCGCCGCTGCCGCCGATTCCTCGACCAGCGCGGCGTTCTGCTGGGTCGCTTCGTCCATCTGGCCGATGGCCTGGTTTACCTGCTCGATGCCGCCGGTCTGCTCGGCACTGGCGTGGGTGATCTCGGCCATGATGTCGGTGACGCGGCGGATCGATTCCACCACCTGTTCCATCGTCGCGCCGGCCTGGTCGACCAGCTTCGCGCCGGCGTCGACCTTGTCCACCGAGTCGCCGATCAGCACCTTGATTTCCTTGGCGGCGGCGGCCGAGCGCTGGGCCAGGTTGCGCACTTCCGACGCCACCACGGCAAAGCCGCGGCCCTGTTCGCCGGCACGCGCCGCTTCCACGGCGGCGTTCAGCGCCAGGATGTTGGTCTGGAAGGCGATGCCGTCGATGACGCCGATGATGTCGACGATCTTGCGCGACGATTCGTTGATCGAACCCATGGTCGTGATGACCTGGCCAACCACCGCGCCGCCCTGCGCCGCGACTTCGGAAGCCGTGATCGACAGCTGGTTCGCCTGGCGCGCGTTGTCGGCGTTCTGGCGCACGGTCGTCGTCAGTTCTTCCATCGAGGCGGCGGTTTCTTCCAGCGAAGCTGCCTGCTGCTCGGTGCGGCTCGAGAGGTCGAGGTTGCCGGCGGCGATTTCGCTCGATGCCCCGGCGATGGTGTCGGTGCCACCGCGTACTTCAGTGACGATGCGCACCAGGCTGTCGTTCATGTGGCACAGGGCGCGCAGCAGGGCGCCCGTTTCGTCCTTCGCGGTGGCGTCGATGGACCGGGTCAGGTCGCCGCTGGCAACGGTTTCAGCCAAAGTGACGGCCTGGCGGATCGGCCGCACGATGCCGCGCGTGAGCAGCCACGAAACGATCGCGCCAAGCAGGACGGACACGGCGGCCAGTCCGATCATCAGCGTGGTGCCGAAGTCGGACGTGGCCTTGATGCCGCGTGCCGTGGCACTGATGTGGTCGTGCTGCATTTGCACCAGTTGACGCACCGATTCCTGGTAGGCCTTGGCAGTCGGGGTAAACGAGTCGTCAAGGATTTTCGTGGCCAGTTCCTGATCGCCATCGGCCTTGGCCTTGACGGCACTGTCGCGCGCCTCGCCATAGCGCTTGCGCTGCTCGCTGATCTTCTTGAACAGCGCGGTTTCCTCAGGTCCTTCGATCAGGGGTTCGATCTGCTTCACGAGTTCGGCCGACACCTTGCCGGTAGCGGCGGCGTCTTCCTTGAAATACGGGCCCAGCGACGGATCGCTGCTCTTGACGATCGCCGCCGTGCGGCGCACCGCCGCGAAGATCTGCGTGTACCACTCGGTAATCATGCGCTCTTTGGCAAGGGGCTGGGCGAGAATGTTCTCGGTGTCGGCAGCGACCTTGTTCAGGCGCCAGACGCCTGCCGCGGCCATGAGGACGGACATGGCCAGTGTCAGGGCGAAGCCGATGGCCAGCCGTTTGCCGATGTTCAAATTATTAAAGAAACCCATAGCGCTCTTTGTACAAACAGGTGAAGGAAAGCGCCGATGTTACATTGATTAAGGGAAATATCTATTTCTTTAATTCATTTCTTGAGATGTTGTGCGGCAACTTTCCAACAGTCGTTATCAATACTGAAAAATTGCCGACTGGAAGTTGGCTTTGCGTGAGAAATCCCTTCCGTTGCCGCACGGGGCGCCTTGATGTGAAGAAGTACCCGGCCTTTTAAGGTATAATTTCTATTTCCCGCGCGTGCCGTTCGGCACCTTCAGCACAATGACCAAATTTGTATTCGTCACTGGCGGCGTCGTCTCTTCCCTGGGCAAGGGAATCGCGGCCGCTTCTCTTGCCGCGATCCTCGAATCGCGCGGTCTCAAAGTCACCATGCTCAAGCTCGATCCCTACATTAACGTGGATCCGGGCACGATGAGCCCGATGCAGCACGGCGAAGTCTTCGTGACCGACGACGGCGCCGAGACCGACCTCGACCTCGGCCACTACGAGCGCTTCATCAGCACCCGCATGAAAAAGGTGAACAACTTCACCACCGGCCAGATCTACGAATCGGTGATCCGCAAGGAACGTCGCGGCGAGTACCTCGGCAAGACCGTGCAGGTGATCCCGCACATCACTAACGAAATCCAGGATTACATCCGCCGCGGCGCCGAAGGCGTCGACGTGGCGCTGGTCGAAATCGGCGGCACCGTCGGCGACATCGAATCGCTGCCCTTCCTGGAAGCGGCGCGCCAGCTGTCGCTGCGCTCGGGCCGCAGGTCGACCGCGTTCGTGCACCTGACCCTGGTGCCCTACATCGCCTCGGCCGGTGAACTGAAAACCAAGCCGACCCAGCACAGCGTGCAGAAGCTGCGCGAGATCGGCATTTCGCCGAACGCGCTGCTGTGCCGTGCCGACCGCCCGATTCCCGACGACGAGCGCGCCAAGATTTCGCTGTTCGCCAACGTCGAAGAGCAGGCCGTCATCTCCGTGTGGGACGTCGACACCATCTACAAGGTGCCGCAGGTACTGCACGACCAGGGCCTGGACGACATCATCCTGGAAGCGCTGGACATCCAGGCGCCGCCGGCCGACCTGTCGATGTGGACCAAGCTGATCTACACGCTGGAAAACCCGAAGCGCGAAGTCACGATCGGCATGGTCGGCAAGTATGTCGACCTGACCGAATCGTACAAGTCGCTGACCGAAGCGCTGCGCCACGCCGGCATCCACACCGAAAGCCGCGTCAACATCGAATACCTCGACTCGGAAGAAATCGAATCGAAGGGCTGCGATCACCTGTCCAAGTACGATGCGATCCTCGTTCCCGGCGGCTTCGGCAAGCGCGGCGTGGAAGGCAAGATCATGGCCGCGCGCTATGCCCGTGAAAACAAGATCCCCTACCTCGGCATTTGCCTGGGCATGCAGGTCGCGCTGATCGAATACGCGCGCCACATGGCCGGCCTGCCGAACGCGAACTCCACCGAGTTCGACCTCGACACCGACCAGCCGGTAGTCGCCCTCATCAACGAGTGGCAGAACCACGACGGTAAAGTGGAGCAGCGCGACGAGAACTCGGACCTGGGCGGCACCATGCGCCTGGGCGCCCAGACCTGCGCGGTGAACCCGGGCACGCTGGCCGCCGAGATCTACGGCAGCGTCGTCACCGAGCGTCACCGCCACCGCTACGAAGCGAACAACCACTACCTGCCGAAGGTGGAAGCGGCCGGCCTCGTCGTCGCGGCGCGTACCCCGAACGAAGACCTGTGCGAAATCATGGAATTGCCGCGCACCGGAGCGAATTCGCACCCGTGGTACATGGGCGTGCAGTTCCACCCTGAATTCAAGTCGACCCCGCGCAGCGGCCACCCGCTGTTCACGTCGTTCATCCAGGCGGCGCTCAGGCACCAGTCGGAAAACACGCCGGCAGCCGCCAATGCGCCCGCATTGCAAGGAGATGCAGCATGAAACTTTGCGGCTTTGAAGTAGGCCAGGACCAGCCAATTTTCCTGATCGCCGGCACCTGCGTGATCGAATCGCGCCAGATGGCGATGGACGTCGCCGGCACGCTGAAAGAGATCACTTCGGCGCTGGGCATCCCGTTCATCTATAAATCGTCGTTCGACAAGGCGAACCGCTCGTCGGGCACCTCGTTCCGCGGCCCCGGCCGCGAGAAGGGCCTGGAGATCCTGGCCGACGTGAAGAAGACGCTGGGCGTGCCGGTGCTGACCGACGTCCACACCGAGGAAGAGATTCCTGAAGTGGCAAGTGTCGTCGACGTGCTGCAAACTCCGGCTTTCCTGTGCCGCCAGACCGATTTCATCAACGCATGCGCCCGTTCGGGCCTGCCGGTGAACATCAAGAAGGGCCAGTTCCTGGCCCCGGGCGACATGAAGAACGTGATTGATAAAGCACGGGCGGCCGCAGCTGCCGCTGGGCTGAATCAGGACAACTTCATGGCCTGCGAACGCGGTGCCTCGTTCGGCTACAACAACCTGGTCTCGGACATGCGTTCGCTCGCCATCATGCGCGAATCGAATTGCCCGGTGGTGTTCGACGCCACCCACTCGGTGCAGCTGCCGGGCGGGCAGGGCACGTCCTCGGGCGGCCAGCGTGAACACATCCCGGTGCTGTCGCGCGCCGCGGTGGCAGCCGGCATTGCCGGCCTGTTCATGGAAACCCACCCGGACCCGGCGAATGCCCTGTCCGACGGCCCGAACGCGGTGCCGCTGGGCCGCATGAAGGAGCTGCTCACCACCCTGGTCGAACTCGACCGCGTGGTTAAGCGTGCGGGCTTCCTCGAGACCAGTTTCAAGGCATAATTGCTTATTGAGATTATTAAGCTTGCAAGTCGAGGCGCCCTCATAGGCGCCTCGACTTGCATGTGCGACAGGATTTTCTACCTATCTGGAGTGTAAAAACCATGAGTGCTATCGTTGATATTATCGGCCGCGAAATCATTGACTCGCGCGGCAATCCGACCGTCGAATGCGACGTGCTGCTCGAATCGGGCGTGATGGGCCGCGCGGCTGTGCCGTCGGGCGCCTCGACCGGCTCGCGCGAAGCGATCGAGCTGCGCGACGGCGACCCGAAGCGTTACTTCGGCAAGGGCGTGCTGCAGGCCTGCGAGAACATCAACACCGAAATCAGCGAAGCAATCATGGGCCTGGACGCCAACGAACAGGCCTTCCTCGACCGCACCCTGATCGACCTGGACGGCACGGAGAACAAGAGCCGCCTGGGCGCGAACGCCATGCTGGCCGTCTCGATGGCCGTTGCGAAAGCCGCCGCTGAAGAAGCCGGCCTGCCGCTGTACCGCTATTTCGGCGGTTCGGGCGCGATGCAGATGCCAGTGCCGATGATGAACGTGATTAACGGCGGCGCGCACGCCGACAACAACCTGGACATCCAGGAATTCATGATCATCCCGGTCGGCGCCCCGTCGTTCAAGGAAGCGATCCGCTACGGCGCCGAGGTGTTCCACACCCTGAAAAAGATCCTGCACTCGAAGGGCCTGTCCACCGCGGTCGGCGACGAAGGCGGCTTTGCGCCATCCGTGAAGGACCATGAAGAAGCGATCAAGCTGATCATGCAGGCGATTGAGGAAGCCGGCTATGAAGCCGGCACCCAGATCGCCATCGGCCTGGACTGCGCCGCGAGCGAATTCTACAAGGACGGCAAGTACCACCTGGAAGGCGAAGGCCTGCAGCTCACCGCAACCGACTTCACCAACATGCTCTCGACCTGGGTCGACAAGTATCCGATCATCTCGATCGAAGACGCGATGCATGAAGGCGACTGGGAAGGCTGGGCCACGCTGACCGCCGCCCTGGGCAAGCGCGTGCAGCTGGTCGGCGACGACCTGTTCGTCACCAACACCAAGATCCTGAAAGAGGGCATCCAGAAGGGCATCGCCAACTCGATCCTCATCAAGATCAACCAGATCGGCACCCTGACCGAGACCTTCGCCGCCATCGAGATGGCCAAGCGCGCCGGCTACACCGCGGTGATTTCGCACCGTTCGGGCGAGACCGAGGACTCGACCATTGCCGACATCGCCGTTGGCCTGAACGCCCTGCAGATCAAGACCGGCTCGATGTCGCGTTCGGACCGCATGGCCAAGTACAACCAGTTGCTGCGCATCGAGGAAGACCTGGGCGACGTCGCCAGCTACCCTGGCCGTGACGCGTTCTACAATTTGAAGTAAGCTTGAAGTAAGTCAACATAGTTGTTATCAGTAAATATCGCGGGCTCGCCAGATTGGCGGTCCTGCGATATAACCTCCCCCCATGCGCCTCATCACCCTCGCCCTTGCTGCCCTGCTGTTGCTGATCCAATACCCGTTATGGCTGGGGAAGGGCGGCATGCTGGCTGTTTCCGACCTGAAGGGCCAGCTCACCATGGCACAGCTGCGCACCGACGCGCTCAAGGCGCGCAACGCCAAGCTCGACTCCGAAGTGCGCGACCTGCGCGAAGGCACCGGCGCCGTCGAGGAACGCGCGCGCCTGGAACTGGGCATGATCAAGCAGAACGAAATTTTTGTTCAGGTGCTGCGCAAGGACGAGCAGCCGCTCGAATCGATGACCGTGCCGCCGCCTCCGCCGCCACCGAAGCCGGGCAAGGACGGCAAGCCCGCCGCCGCCGGGCCTACCCACTGATATCCATGACGCACCCTGATCCTGCCGCCTCGCTGACGACGCTCGAAGCACTGACCGCCTACCTGGCCGCCGCCTTCGACAGCGGCGACGGCGCCGCGCTGGCCGAGGCGCTCGCGGTTGCCGCGCATGCCGAAGGCACGGCCCACCTGGCCGCCGCTGCCGGCCTGCCGCAAGCCGAACTGCGCCACGCCTTTGCCACCGGCGAAATGAGCATGGCCACGACGCTGGCGGTGATGAAGGTGATCGACCTGCACATGCCGGGCACACCGCACTAAAGTCCTGCCTGAACCCGTAGGGTGGACGGCTCTGCCGTCCACGCGTTCAACCATTGCTGGCATCAACTCGACCATGCTCCGCGCCATATCACCCGTGCGTTGAACGCGTGGGCGGCGCATGTGGAGCAGGTACGCACCTTCCCGGGTATAGCCGACCAACCTACGCTTGCCTGATAAATCGCTGATCTGCCAACCAGAATGGCCTAGAATGTTCGCTATCTTTCACCACAAAGGAAGCGCACCATGAGCCAGCAACATGCCGCCGGACCCTTCGACGTCACCCTCACCCCGCAAGGCGAGCCCACTGTCCTGAATGGCGCCACGACCGGCCGCATGGCAATCGACAAGCTCTACCACGGCGACCTGAACGGGCGCGGTTCCGGCGAAATGCTGTCGGCCCTGACCATCACCGAGGGCTCGGCCGGCTATGTGGCGATCGAACGGGTGACGGGCACGCTGCACGGGCGCACCGGCAGCTTCGTCCTTCAGCACTCGGGCACGATGGCGCGCGGCGCGCAGCAGCTGTCGATTACCGTGGTGCCCGATTCCGGCACCGACGAGCTGGCAGGCCTCAGCGGCACCATGCGCATCCGCATCGAGGAGCGCAACCACTTCTACGAGTTCGATTACATCTTGCCGGAACTGTGAGCCTGCGACGCGTCCAGCCCTCGCAGTACCGCTCCTGTTCTTGATCCCGGTCGCGATTCCTGGCGCGGTCGCGTGGATCGCCGCCGGCATTGACCGGTCCAAGCTCCATTACACATCGGAGAAATGACATGGCCAGCAAAAATACGGTTTGCCTCTGGTTCGACGGCACGGCCCTCGAGGCCGCGCAGTTCTACGCAGCAACCTTCCCCGACAGTGCCGTGACGGCGGTCCATCGCGCCCCTGGCGACTACCCCGCGGGCAAGCAGGGCGATGTGCTGACGGTCGAGTTTACAGTGATGGGCATCCCTTGCCTCGGCCTGAACGGCGGACCGGGCGTCCAGCACAGCCAGGCTTTCTCCTTCCAGGTAGCGACCGACGACCAGGAGGAAACCGACCGCCTGTGGAATGCGATCATCGACAACGGCGGCCGGGAAAACGTCTGCGGCTGGTGCCAGGACAAGTGGGGGCTGTCGTGGCAGATCACGCCACGCGCCCTGGTTGCCGCGATTACCGATCCGGACCCGGCGGTGGCGAAGCGCTCGTTCGAGGCGATGATGCAGATGGGGAAAATCGACATTGCCGCGATCGAAGCGGCCCGGCGCGGCTGACCTTGAGGGGTCAAGCCGACGCGAGAATCGATCGTAATGCGTCGGATCCGGACGGGGACAACAGCCAGCCGAGTGCGGCGCAGTTGGCGGCAACCGTCAGCCAGAACATCGTGCGGAAGGATTCTTTCTTCGACTTGTGCCGAAGTAGCTGTTGCGCCAACAGAGCGCCTGGCCATCCCCCGACGAGTCCGAACATGTGCAAGGTACTTTCCGGGGTTCGCCACTCGTTATTCTGCGCCGCGGATTTGTCGAACGCGTAGGCGATGAAAGCAGCGGCACTCAAGCCAAGGTAGGCGCCAAGGACCACGGGCGGCAATGTTCCGGTAACGACGAAAGCGGCAACGAGTGCAAGGAAACCGGCTGCCGTCACCAGCGATCCCCCACTTGGACGGGGGGCAGTTGGACGTGATGCCCGGGCACGAGCGAATGAGACATGCTCGGCGCGTGGCTGCCCCTTCTCGTTGCTGCCCAGTTCATACGTGACGATATCGTCATTTGCGGGGCGGGGCCCTCGGTTGGCGAACGATTTGATATGGACAAAGACGGCTGGCCCGCCACCATTCGGGGAAATAAAACCGAATCCCTGATCATCCTTCCAGGACGTTATCTTTCCTTGGTATCGGGGCGTTGGGTTGCCTCTCATCATGCTATTCCTGTCGTTCAGATGAGAATAGTGTAGTAGCTGATTTGCCTGTGATCAATAGTTTATTCAAAAGCGCAGGCTTGCATTGCCGGGTTTGGCAACCTGCACGCTTACGAGGATGAGATTCGGAAGGGAATGAAACTGAAGTGCGAGCAGCTCGTCTCGCCGGCGAAGCCGACGATTTCGTGCTTGTGAATGTCGAGCTCGCCGCGGTCGATCAAATGCCGGCCGCGGCAAGCCGGTGTCGAATTAGTCCGACGAGGCCTCGCCCTGCGTCGAGCCGGCGCCCTGTTCGAGGAAGGAGCGCAGCATCCAGGCGTTCTTCTCGTGCACTTCCATGCGGGTGGTCAGCATGTCGGCGGTCGGGTAGTCGTCGAGCTCGTCGGCGATCTTCACGCCGGCGCGCAGGGTGCGGATCAGGGTTTCGTTGCCGTCGACCAGCTGGCGGATCATTTCCTTGGCCGAGAGCACGTCCGGCTCTTCCGAGATGCTCGACAGCTCGGCATAGCGCTTGTAGGTAGCCGGTGCGAAATGGCCCAGCGCGCGAATGCGCTCGGCGATGTCGTCCAGGGCGTTCCACTGTTCGGTATATTGCTCTTCAAACATCACGTGCAAGGTCGAGAACATCGGACCGGTGACGTTCCAGTGGAAATTGTGCGTCTTCAGGTAAAGCATGTAGGCGTCTGCCAGGACGGTCGAGAGCGACTCGACGATTTTGGCGCGGTCTTCGGTGCTGATTCCAGTATCCATGTGCATTGCATTTCTCCAGTGGTAAGTGTCAGTGTTTGGTGGAAATAACAACACTGCTGATGATGCAACAGCTTAGCACTGGCGAAAAAACTTGTGACACGGCGCCCCGGTTCAATCCCGGGACAGCGGAGCGACGCGCAACCAGTTTCCCGGCGCGCGTTCCCTTCCTACTGATGCTTAATTGATGCTGCCGCTGGGCGGGAGCATGGTTTCGACCGGGACATCGCTGGCAAACAGCTGCGCGCAGTCGACCTTGTCGAAGGAATAATGCTTGCCGCAGAAGTCGCAGTTGATGCCCAGTTCGCCCAGGTCCGCCAGGGCCGATTCGACTTCCGGCTGGCCCAGCATCTTGAGCATGTTGCCGACTTTTTCGCGCGTGCATCCGCAATGGAATTGCGGATGCGCCGGGTCGAACACACGGATCGTCTCTTCCCAGAACAGGCGGTTGAGCAGGGTTTCGATGTCGGTGCTGAGCAGTTCCTCGCGTTTCAGCGTGCTGCCGAGCACGACCGCGCGGTTCCAGGTTTCCAGGTCTTCCTCGGCGCTGGCCTGGGCGGTCTGGTCATCCTTGCCGCTGTGGCGCGGCAGTTTTTGCAGCAGCATGCCGCGCGAGACCTGGTCGTCGGCCGCCAGCCACAGCCTCGTGTCCAGCTGTTCCGAACGCAGCATGTAGTTTTCGATCACGGTCGCGATGTCGTCGCCGTCGAGCGGCACGATGCCCTGGTAGGGCTGCTGGCCCGGCATCTTCTCGAGCGGGTCGAGCGTGATCACGAAGCGCCCGAGGCGGTTGACGTTGAGCAGCTCGGTCATGGTGGCGTCGTCCGCCACCTCGGCGTCCGGCGCCAGTTTTGCCGTGGCGCGGATGCGCAAGTCGGCGTCGCACTCGACCACCATCAGGCGCACCGGTCCATGGCCGTGGATCTGCATCACGATCGAGCCGTTGAATTTCAGGTTGGCCGACAGCAGGGCGCTTGCCGCCACCATTTCGCCGAGCATGGACCGCACGGCTTTCGGGTAGCCGTGGCGGGCCTGGATCTCGCGCCAGGTGTCGGATATCTCGACCAGCTCGCCGCGCACGGCGGCGTTGTCGAAGATGAATTTCTGCAGGGTGTCCTTGGTGTCTACTGTCATTGTCTATCCGATTTTCTTGAGCTGCGCCTTGAATGTCTGGCCGCGTTCTACATAACTGGCGGCATTGCCTTGCAGGCGCAGCAGGTCTTCTTCCGTGAGGGTACGCACCACTTTCGCGGGCGTACCGAGTATCAGCGAGTTGTCGGGGAAGGCTTTGCCTTCGGTGACGAGGGCGCCGGCCCCGACCAGGCAGCCCTTGCCGATCGTTGCGCCGTTCAGGATCACGGCCTGGATGCCGATGAGCGAACCGTCGCCCACCGTGCAGCCGTGCAGCATGGCCTGGTGGCCGACCGTCACCCCTTTGCCGAGCGTCAGCGGGTAGCCCATGTCGGTGTGCATCACCGTGCCTTCCTGGACGTTGCTGTTTTCCCCGATCGTGATGCGCTCGTTGTCGCCGCGAATCGTGACGCCGAACCAGACTGAAGCGTTCGCCTCGACGGTCACTTTGCCGATCAGGTTGGCCGAGTCGGCGACGAAGGCCGACGCATCGATCTCGGGCGCATGTTCGCCCAGCTGGTAAATAGCCATGGATATGCTCGCGAAAGGGGTGAGATGACGCTATTTTACGCCCTCGCGCCCGCTGGGGTTGCACATCGCCGCCAATGAGGGGAAATGGGGATGACCGGCAGGAATTCAACCGTCGGCATATAATTGCCCATCCGTTGCGAACGGTCGTACTTTTTTATTTCTTTTGAGCTTCCTATGAAACCGTCCCGATCCGAATTCCTGACCGTGCGTGGCCTGCGCACCCACGTGCGCCATTGGGGCCGCGAGGGCGCGCCGACCATTTTCATGACGCACGGCTGGATGGACATGTCCGCTTCGTTCCAGTTCATCGTCGATGCCCTCCAGGGGGACTGGCATGTGATCGCGTTCGACTGGCGCGGCTTCGGCCTCACCGAGCGCACACCTTCGGATACCTACTGGTTCCCGGACTATGTCGCCGACCTCGACTTTATCCTCGAGCATTACGCGCCGAACCAGCCCGTGAACCTGCTCGGGCACAGCATGGGCGGCAACATCGTCAGCATTTATGCGGGCGTGCGTCCCGAGCGCGTCGGCAAGCTGATCAACCTGGAAGGCATCGGGTTGATGGGCGCGAAACCCGAGCAGGCGCCCAAGCGCATCGCGAAATGGCTGCAGGAGCTGCGCACGCCGCCCGTGATGCGCGGTTATGCCAGCCTGGAAGAGGTAGCGGGGCGCCTGCAGAAAACCAATCCACGCCTGCCGGGCGAGCGCGCGGCCTTCCTGGCCAAGCACTGGTCGGCGCGCAATGCGGCAGGCGAGTACGAGATCCTGGGCGACCCGGCGCACAAGATGCCGGGGCCGCTGCTGTATCACCTCGACGAGATGATCGCCTCCTGGCGCCGCATCACGGCGCCAGTGCTGTGGGTCGAGGCGGCGGAAACGGAGATGTGGAAGTGGATGGGGCCGCAGGAAGAGATGCGCGCGGAGGTCGATCGCCGGCTGGCGCATTTTGCCAGGGTGGAGAAGCATATCGTGCCGGAGGCGGGGCATATGCTGCACCACGACCAGCCGGAGGTGCTGGCGGGGTTGATCGAGGGGTTTTTGGGGCGTTGATCGGGTGACCGGCTACAGGTGCCGAATCTCACTCGGCGGCGTCACCCAGTTATCGTTGCGGCCGTCGATGTAGCGGATCGGCGCCGCCATCAGCGCATCGACCGGCAGGTCGTCCAGGCTGGCCACTGTGACCGCGTAAAACGGCCCGGTACGCAGTGCGTCGCCGGTCGACCAGACGTGGATGCCGCAGTGCCGGCAAAAGCAGTGGCCGTCGCGCTTTGTGTGGAAGCGGTATTCGCTGACGGCGTCGCCGCCCTTGATCAGGCGAAACCGTGACGGCGGCACCACGAACGCCCAGAAGCGCATCTTGGTGCAAATCGAGCAGTTGCATTTGATCGTGCCTGCGGACAAGTCGATGTCCGCCTCGTAACGTATCGCGCCGCAATGGCAGCTGCCTTGGCAAGTCTTCATATTCTTTCCTGTTGAGACAGCAACTCTAGCATGGCGGCAATCGGTAACGGTCCCGGTAACCGGCTGCGCCTCACCTGGCATTGCGGCGTACAATGTTTGCTCGTCCAGGAACCTGTTAGCGCGCCATGTTGAAAGTCGATCTCCACTGCCATTCGAACGTTTCCGACGGTGTGCTCGCACCCGCTCCCCTGGCCGCGTACGCGCGCAAGGGTGGGGTCGATGTCTGGGCGCTGACCGATCACGACGAAATCAAAGGCATCAAGGCCGCGCGCGTGGCTGCTGCGGAGCAGGGGATGCGTTTCGTGCCCGGTGTCGAGATTTCCGTCACCTGGGCCAACCAGACCGTTCACCTGGTCGGCCTGCAGGTCAATGAAGACCACCCGGCCCTTTTGGCCGGGTTGGCGGCAACCCGCAGCGGGCGCGATGCACGCGGACGCGAGATCGCGGCCCAGCTCGATGCCGTCGGTATTCCGGACGCCTACGAAGGCGCGCTGAAATACGTCGGCAATCCGGATTTGCTGTCGCGCACCCATTTCGCCCGCTACCTGGTCGAATGCGGCAAGTGCGATACGACGACCGAAGTCTTCCGCAAGTTCCTCACCGAAGGCAAACCGGGTTATGTGCCGCACCGCTGGGCCACGCTGGCCGATGCGATGGGCTGGATCCGCAGCGCCGGCGGCATTCCCGTCATTGCCCACCCCGGGCGCTACAAGTTCACGCAAACGGCCGAGGACGTGCTATTCGACGAGTTCCGCCAGTTGGGCGGCAACGCGATCGAGGTCGTCACGGGCAGCCACACGCCCGACCAGTACGCGACCTATGCCGAAGTGGCGCGCCGCTACGGGTTTCTTGCCTCGCGCGGGACGGACTTTCATGCGCCGGGCGAGGCGCGGGTCGAGTTCGATGCCTTGCCGCCTTTGCCGGCGAGCGTGAAGCCCGTCTGGCACGACTGGTTTTGATCCGGGATTGGTAGGGTGGGCGTTCCCGGCTCCCTTAAGCCAACCATAAGCCTCCACCCTTGAATTTTCCGACTGGCACCCTTATCTTGGCAGCCTGTTAACGTCATTTCTCCTCCGGAGGCACTTCCATGAAGCGCATAGTCCTGTTCCTGGCCACCAACCTCGCGGTTGTGCTGGTGCTGACGGTCGTCCTGAACCTGCTCGGGGTCGGACGTGCGGTGAGCGCGCAGGGGATCGACGTCGGCGCGCTGGCCGTGTTTTCGCTGGTGGTCGGCTTCACCGGCTCGATCATTTCGCTGCTGATGAGCAAACCGATGGCCAAATGGTCGACCGGCGCACGCGTCATCGAGCATCCCCAGAATTCCACCGAGCTCTGGCTCGTCAATACCGTACGGCGCCTGGCCGACCGGGCCGGCATCGGCATGCCGGAAGTGGCCGTGTACGACGGCGAGCCGAACGCTTTCGCCACCGGCGCTTTTAAAAATTCAGCGCTGGTCGCCGTGTCGACCGGGCTGCTGGAAGGCATGAGCCAGGACGAGGTCGAAGCCGTGCTCGGCCATGAAGTGGCGCACATCGCCAACGGCGACATGATCACGCTCACGCTGATCCAGGGCGTGGTGAATACCTTCGTCGTGTTCCTGGCGCGCGTGGTCGGCTTCTTTGTCGACAAGGTGCTGCTGCGCGGTAACGAAGACCGCGGCCCGGGCATCGGCTACATGGTGACCGTATTCGTCTGCGAGATCCTGTTCGGTCTGGTGGCCTCGATCATCGTGGCCTGGTTCTCGCGCAAGCGCGAGTTCCGCGCCGACGCCGGTTCGGCCCAGTTGCTCGGAAGCGCGGTGCCGATGCAGCACGCGCTGGCCCGCCTGGGCGGCCTGCAGCCGGGTGCACTGCCGTCGTCGATGAGCGCTTCGGGCATCTCCGGCAGCGGTGGCGGCTGGGGTGCGCTGTTCTCGACCCACCCGCCGATGGAGGAGCGCATCGCAGCCCTGCAGGCGCTCAGGTCCTCCTCCGCGCAGGCGGGTGCACGATGAGCCAATTCTTCCAGATCCATCCAGAGAACCCGCAAGCACGACTCATCAAGCAGGCAGCGCAGATCATCCGCTCCGGCGGCGTGGTCGCGCTGCCGACCGATTCGGCCTATGCGCTCGTGTGCCAGTTGGATGATAAAAGCGCCGTCGAGAAGCTGCGCCGCATCCGCGGCATCGACGACAAGCACCACCTGACGCTGCTGTGCCGCGACCTGTCCGAGATCGCGCAGTACGCGCGCGTCGACAACAGCCAGTACCGCGTGCTGAAGGCAACGCTGCCGGGCCCGTACACCGTCATCCTGGAAGCGACGCGCGAAGTGCCGCGCCGCCTGTCGCACCCGTCGCGCAAGACCATCGGCCTGCGGGTCCCAGAAAACCTCATCACGCTGGCGCTGCTCGAGGAGCTGGGCGAGCCGCTGATCGGCACCACGCTGCAACTGCCGGGCGACGAGCACATGCTGTCGGACCCCGACGAAGTCCGTGACCGCCTGGAAAAGCTGGTCGAGCTGGTGATCGACGGCGGCGCCGGCACGCTGGAAGCGACCACGATCGTCGACCTCACCGGTTCCGAGCCGGTGCTGGTGCGCGAAGGCCGCGGTGATCCTTCCCTGTTCGGACTCTGACGGAAGCTCGATGAACCTACTGCGCGTCGGATTTTTGGCCTGCGAGGCTCGCTGTACAGCCGTACAGCTGCGCTTCTCGGCCAAAACTCCTTCCGCTCGCTACGGTTCCTCGAGCTTCCGGTAGGCTACGCCCACCTCCCACCTGCCGGGCCCTTGGGCCCGGCTCTGCTAGAATCGTTCCCCTATGGATGAAATCATTCGCAACATCGCAGTCTATGCGCTGCCCGTCCTTTTCGCGATCACCCTGCACGAAGCCGCCCACGCCTATGCCGCCCGTCATTTCGGCGACAACACGGCCTATGCGCAAGGGCGCATGACGCTCAATCCCCTGGTGCACGTGGACCTGTTCGGCACCATCATCATCCCGATCGCGCTGTATGCGATGAGCGGTTTCGTGTTCGGCTATGCCAAGCCGGTGCCGGTCCAGTTCGGCAACCTGCGCAACCCGAAGCGCGACATGGCATGGGTGGCGCTGGCAGGGCCGCTGGCGAACCTGGTGATGGCCGTGATGTGGGTGGTCTTCGCCGTGTTGCTCACCGCCCTGGACGTGAACGAGAAGTTCCCGCACGCGGTGGCGCAGGCGGGCCTGGTGACGAACCTGCTGATCTTCGCATTCAACCTGTTCCCGCTGCCGCCGCTCGACGGCGGGCGCGTGCTGACGAGCATGCTGCCGAACCGCCTCGCCTTCAAGTTCGCGAAGATCGAGCCCTACGGTTTCTTCGTCCTGCTCGCGCTGCTCTACTTCGGCGTGCTTTCCTTCTGGGTGCGGCCGATGATGTGGCTGGGCGCCCAGATGGTGGAGCTGGTCACCTTGCCATTCACCTTCCTGCTGACCTGATGCACGCGCCGGCCAGCTTCGCTTCACCTTGGGTGCGCCGCTTCGCACCCATTGTCCCGGCAGGGGAGGTGCTCGACCTTGCCTGCGGCAGCGGGCGCCATGCGCGCCTGTTTGCGCAGCTCGGGCACCCGGTGACGGCGGTCGACCGCGATCCGGATGCGCTGGCGGCAACGGCGGCTCCCGGCATCGTGACGCTGCAGGCGGACCTGGAAATCGACCGCGCGCCGTGGCCCTTCGAGGCCGGGCGGTTTGCCGGCATCGTGGTCACCAACTACCTGCACCGGCCGCTGCTGGCAGACCTGTGCGCCAGCCTGGCGCCGGGCGGCGTGCTGATCTACGAAACCTTTGCGCTCGGTAACGAAGCCTTCGGCAAACCGTCGAATCCGGCCTTCCTGCTGCGCCCCGGCGAGCTGCTGGACATGGCCGCGGCGGCCGGCTTGAAGGTGCTTGCTTACGAAGATGGTGTCGTCACCGATCCGAAGGCGGCGCGGGTGCAGCGCCTGTGCGCGGGCGGGCGCGGGTTCGCGCAAACCGAGGCGAAGCTCGACCATTTATCTGGTCGGGAATGAACCATATTGGCGGACGATCCGCTACAATCAGATTTTTCTTTTTCGGCACGTACCACTGATTATGATTAAGGGCAGCATTGTAGCAATCGTCACTCCCATGTTTGAAGACGGCAGTCTCGACCGGGATAGTCTGCGCAAACTGATCGACTGGCACGTTGCCGAAGGCACTGACGGCATCGTCATCGTCGGCACCACGGGCGAATCGGCGACGGTGAGCCCGGAAGAGCACGTCGAGCTGATCAAGCTGGCGGTGGACCACGCCGCCGGCCGCATCCCCGTGATCGCCGGCAGCGGCGGCAACTCGACCGTCGAAGCCATCGCGCTGACCCGCCACGCGAAGGAAGTCGGCGCCGACGCCTCGTTGCAGGTGGTTCCGTACTACAACCGTCCGACCCAGGAAGGCATGTACCGCCACTTCAAGGCGATTGCCGAAGCGGTCGACCTGCCGATCATCCTGTACAACGTGCCGGGCCGTACCGTTGCCGACATGAGCAACGAGACCATCGCGCGCCTGGCGCCGATCGAGAATATCGTGGGCGTGAAAGATGCGACCGGCAACATCGGCCGCGGCATCGAGCTGCTGAGCATGGTCGCCGATTCGGGTAACAAGTCATTCGCCGTCTATTCCGGCGACGACCCGACCGCGATGGCGCTGATGTTCTGCGGCGGCGCCGGCAATATTTCGGTTACCGCCAACGTCGCCCCGCGCGCCATGCACGAGCTGTGCGTGGCGGCCATGGCGGGCGACATTGCGCGCGCCGTCGAGATCAACAACGGCCTGCTGCAACTGCACGCCAAACTGTTCATCGAGCCGAACCCGGTGCCGGTCAAATGGGCACTGGCGGAAATGGGCAGGATGCCGGGCGGCCTGCGCCTGCCGCTGGCGCCCCTGTCGAACCCGTTCCACGACACCGTTCGCGCCGCGCTGCGCGAAGCCGGCCTCGTCCCGCAATCCTGAGTCCCGCAAGGGTGTTGGTTTTCCAGATCTGAAATCGCAACGATATGACTAAAAGCAACAAAACGACTTTCCCGCTTGCAGACGTTTCCACACCTGCCGCGCGCGTCCTGGCTTTAAGCGCGCTGGCGCTGAGCCTGACTGCCTGCACCACCATCTTCGAATCCGACAAGGTTGATTACAAGGGATCCAAGAAAGCAGCTCCGCTCGAAGTGCCGCCGGACCTGACCCAGCTCCAGAAGGACAACCGTTATGCTGCGCCCGAAGGCCGCGGCGTGGCCACCGCTTCCGGCATGCAGGCGGGCGCTGGCACTGCGGCAGCAGGCGCGGGCGCAGTAGCAGGTTCAACCGATGTTGCGGCGTCGGCGGCCCCGATCGGCCCGGTCGCGACCGACGCCGTGCGCGTCGAGCGTTCCGGCGACCAGCGCTGGGTCGTGGTCAAGCAGGCTCCCGAGCAGCTGTGGCCGCAAGTGCGCCAGTTCTGGCTGGACGCCGGCTTCACGCTGGCAAGCGAGTCGAGCACGACCGGCATCATGGAAACCGAGTGGGCCGAGAACCGTTCGAAGATCCCGCAGGACATGCTGCGCCGCACCCTGGGCCGCGTGTTCGACCGCGCCTACTCGACCGGCGAGCGCGACAAGTACCGCACCCGCCTCGAGCGCCTGCCTGACGGCTCGACCGAGATCTACATCAGCCACCGCGGCGCCGAAGAAGTGCTGACCGGCGCGCAAAAGGAAACCACCGTCTGGACCGTGCGTCCGAACGACCCGATGCTGGAAGCCCAGTTCCTGGGCCGCCTGGTGGCGCGCCTGACCGGCGCCACCGAGCCGACCGCGGTGAAAGCCGCCGAGGCGACGGTCGCCAACGCCGTCGTGGCGCCACAGCACGCCAAGCTGCTGGGCGACCGCGTGGAAGTGGACGAAGGTTTCGACCGCGCATGGCGCCGCGTCGGCCTCGCGCTCGACCGCGTCGGCTTCACCGTCGAAGACCGCGACCGCGTGCAGGGCATCTACTTCGTGCGCTACGTCGATCCTGACGGCACCAACAAGGAAGGCTTCATCAAGCGCCTGTTCAGCTTCGGCGACTCGGAAAAGGCCAAGGAAGCCCAGCGCTACCGCGTGCTGGTGAAGGCCGAGCCGAACGCCAGCGTCAGCTCCGTGACCGTCCAGGACAGCACCGGCAAGCCGGATACGTCGCCGACCGCGGTGAAGATCCTGTCGCTGCTGAATGACGAGCTGAAGTAATTCAGCAGGTGGAATCAAAAAACCGGCCCCGGCCGGTTTTTTTACGTCCGTCGTTTTGGATTCGAACCCATGCTCCAAACGTACGGACGAAAAAAAACCGGCCCGCAGGCCGGTCTTCCGAATCAGGCAGAACCTGATTACTTCTTGGCAGCGTCAGCAGCGACGTCAGCAGCGGTCGAAGCGGCCGAAGCAGCATCAGCAGCAGCAGCCGAAGCGGTAGCAGCAGCAGCAGCAGCGTCAGCAGCTGGGGTGGTTGCGGTTGCGTCAGCAGCTGGAGCGACAACGGTGGTGTCGGTGGTGGTGGTGGTCGTTGCAGCAGGTGCTTCGGTAGCAGCTGGGGTGGTGGTCGTGGTGACTTCAGCTTCTTTTTTCGAGCAAGCAGCCAGAGCAACAGCCATCAGGGAGACGATCAGCAGGGATTTTTTCATGGTTTTTTCCTTAATTAAGTAAGTGCTTGTTGCGATGAATAATTACCGGTAATTATCGCTCGTTGGAATTCTCGTGTGGCTTTCATACTGGTAACAGTGCTTGATAGACAACGGAACCTTCCTAACCCGATATTATAGCCAAATTTACCTAATCGCAATAGAAAACACATGCCAGAATGGAAGTATTTTGTGACTTGATAAGCTTCATTTTGTTACAAGATGCAACCGGCGCCTAAAAATGCTGCAACCTATTGAAATATCTACAAAATTATAGCCCGGTGGCAGTGGATTGCAAGGACGGTTTTGACTCTTCCCACAAGGCAGCAAAGCGCTGGGCAGGCAGTTCAACAACAGTCGGGGCCTCGAAGGCCGCTTCGCCGCGCATGTGGTCGCTGTGAAAGCGCCGTACGACGTGCACCTCGTCGGCCAGGGTGAACGAATCGGGCAGGTGGCGCAGCGACTTCGGCGTCTGGCGGCACTGCGCCAGGTGGCCGTAATCGCGCAGCACCCGCAGAAAGCGCGGGTAGTGGCGTTCGATGTGGGCCGGGTCGTGCAGGGCCAGGCGCAGCACGCCGCCGCCACGCAAGAAGGTACGCAGCAGCGCCTCGACGTCGACAGCCCCGAGCGGGAAGCTGGCGAAGTCGGGATCGAACAGGTCGAGCCGCCTGTGCGCCCGCGCCAGCAGCACGCGCCACTGCGCCTCGAGCTCGCGCCGCGTGTCAAAGTGGACGATTGCTGGCTCGCTGTTCATCTCGCCTCAGGCCAGCTCAGACGAGTTCAACCCAGCCGTCCGCATACCAGGTGTAGAGTGCGTCGAGCACGTCGTCGGATGCCTTGGCCAGCGTCGCACCATCGATGCGCCGCTCGTTGGCCAGCACGTCGAGCACCACCTTATCGGCGCGGCCGACGGCAAACGACTCGCCATTGATGAACACGTGCTTGCCGCGGTACAGCATCAGCGTCTTCGGCGACAGCTTCAGGCCGCGCCTGGCGGCCGCCTCCATGAAGCGCCCGACCGTCAGGGGCTTGGCCGGGGGCGTGAAGAACACGTTGTGCTTCGGCTCGGACATGTACTCGCCGAAGAAGATGGTGACGTCTTCCTCATCGAAGCGCACCTTGTTCAGTTCTTCGGTGATGTTCGCCAGCATCTCGCGCGGGATCTCGGCCGGGTTCTTCGCCGGCTGCAGCTCGGGGTCGGCGTAGCGGCCGGGCAGGTCGATCGAGTCGGCCATGAACTGCAGGAAGGCTTCGCCGAGTTCCTGGAACGAGGGCGAACGGAAACCGATCGAATAGGTCATGCATTCGCCCTCGGCCACGCCGTCGTGCGCGTACTGCGGCGGCAGGTAGAGCATGTCGCCCGGTTCCAGCACGAACTCTTCTTCGGCCTCGAAGTTCGACAGGATCTTCAGCGGCAGGCCCTCGACCAGCGACAGGTCTTGCTGGGCGCTGATTTTCCAGCGCCGCTTGCCCTGCGCCTGCAGCAGGAACACGTCGTAGGAATCGAAGTGGGGGCCGACGCCGCCGCCATCGGTGGCGTAGCTGACCATCAGGTCGTCCAGGCGCGCATCGGGAATGAAACGGAATTCGCGCAAGAGGGCCTCGGCGCGCTCATCGAGCAGGTTCACGCCTTGCACCAGCAAGGTCCACTCGCGCTGGGTGCGCGGCGGCAGTTCGGTGAGCGGGCCATGCTGCATGTTCCACTCGCCGTCGACATGCGTCACCAGGCGCGACTCGACATGGTTCTGGGCGGCCGCCTCGAGCAGCTTGTCGAGCTTGAGCAGCGGCTTGAAGCCGGGGATCGCGCCCTTGATCAGGAGCGGCTTTTTGTGCCAGTAGTCGCGCAGGAACTGGGCGGGAGTAATATTCCCCAGGAGCTGTAATTTTTTCATGCGTCATTATAACGGGCGCCACTCCAGGCGGCAGCGGGGCAGAGGTTATAATCGGCCTATTACAACGAAAGGAAATGTGATGAAGATTGCCCAGAATACGGTCGTGACGGTGAACTACAAACTGTCGGATGCGCAGAACAACCTGATCGAAGAAGGCGTGCAGCCGATGGTCTACCTGCACGGTGGTTACGAGAACACCCTGCCGAAGATCGAAGAAGAACTCGACGGCAAGGAAGCCGGCTATTCGACGACCCTGCAGGTCGAGCCGGAAGACGCGTTCGGCGACTACGACGCCGAGCTGGTCAAGGTCGAAGAGCGCAACCGCCTGCCGGAGCCGCTCGAAGTGGGCATGCAGTTCGAAGGCATGGCCGACGGCGCGCCGGACGACGAGCCGACCATCTTCACCGTCACCGAAATCGCCGACGACAAGGTTGTGCTGGACGGTAACCACCCGCTGGCCGGCATGGCGCTGCGCTTCGAGCTGAATGTCATCGACGTGCGCGAAGCGACTGCCGAAGAAATCGCCCACGGCCACGTGCACGGCGCCCACGGTCACCACCACGGTGAAGACGAAGGCGACGACAGCGAAGCAGGCGACCATTTCCGTAGCCAGCCGCTGCATTAATTGGTTTGATTACCGGGGGTGGGGCTGGCTTGATGCCGGCATCACGCTCCCGGTTTGCATTTGCGTGCCCGCGCGGCATGCTACTCCCCCGCATCCTTCAGGGTAAACAAGGCCTTCGCCCCCGGCGTCACCTTCACCTCGACCGCCTCGCCGCCCACCGACACGTGGCCGACATTGCCGCGCCACTCGATCGCCGGCTGCCCCTTCTTCGGCAGGGCCGCACTGTCCACCAGCAGCACCTTGCCCTTGAATCGCTGCGCCAGCGCCTGCACCTGCTTGCGCATCGACGAGAAGCCGTCTTGGGTAGCCGGCGTGCGGCGCAGCAGGCCGCGAAAACCGGTCGGTTCGGCCAGCAGCGGCTTGAGGTCGCCTTCCGAGAACAGTACGATCGCGTCGGCCTTGTCACGCCGCGCCAGCGTGAACAGGCGGTTGAGCCAGAAGCGGTTCGCCACCAGCCGGTCTTCGTATTCGCTGTTGCGCCCGGCCGCAGCCAGGTAGTGGTTGTTATTTGCCGGCATGTTCACCGTGGCGTACAGCACCTTGTCCACGCTCCAGTGCGCGTTTTCGGCATAGCTGCGAAAACGCGGGCTCATCGACAACCGCGTGAGCGGCAGCTTCTTCACCCCGAGCGAACTCGGCTCGCCATGGAACAGTTCGCGCATCCGGTTCAGGCGCTCGACGGCATTCGTGCGCCCGGCCGTATTGCGGCACTCGGTCCAGTCACTGCCGGCAGGCAGGACGATGACCGGCCGCCTGACCTTGTCGACCAGGTCGCGCCGTTCCTGGTAGAGCTTGTCGCCGCAGGGTTCGGTCGAGGCCTTGATGCCGGTGACGACCACGAAGGCGATCGACTTGTCGGCCGTCTCCGCCAGCGCTTCCTTGAAGCGCTCGTCGCCCGGCGCGGCGAAGCTGTGGCCGATGACGCCGAAGCGGTGATCGTTGCTGTCGCCGGGGTTGCGTGTGCCGTCGCGGGCCGCGGACAGGGCCGGGGCCAGGCAGATCGCCAACAGAAGGGCGGCGGCGGGGTATACACGCATCAGTCGCATCAGGCGGCGAGACGCTTGAGTTCGTACAACTGCTGGAGCGCTTCGCGCGGCGTCAACGCATCCGGGTCGATGCTGGCCAGGGCGTCGAGCAGCTCGGACGATACCGCGGGCGCAGCCTGGGCCGGCTGCGCTTCCATCTCTGCTTCCTCGCACGGCAGCGCGAACAGGTCGAGCTGCGGCGTCGTTCCCACCGCCTGCGACTCCAGCCGCGCGAGATGCTTGCGCGCGGCCTTGATCACCGTGGGCGGCACGCCCGCCAGCTGCGCCACCTGCAGGCCATAGCTCTGTGAGGCCGGCCCGTCCTGCACCGCGTGCAGGAACACGATCGTGTCCTTGTGCTCGACCGCCGACAGGTGCACGTTGGCCGCGCTCGGGTGGGTCTCGGGCAGCTGGGTCAGCTCGAAATAGTGGGTCGCGAACAGGGTGAAGCTGCGGCTGTTGTCGATCAGGTGGCGCGCGATCGCCCAGGCCAGCGCCAGGCCGTCGAAGGTGGAGGTGCCGCGGCCGACTTCGTCCATCAGCACCAGCGAATGCTCGGTGGCGCCGTTCAGGATCGCAGCCGATTCGGTCATCTCGACCATGAAGGTCGAGCGTCCGCCAGCCAGGTCGTCGTTCGCCCCGATACGGGTATAGATGCGGTCGATCGGGCCGATGGTGGCGCTGCTTGCCGGCACATAGCTGCCGACATACGCCAGCAGCACGATGAGCGCGGTCTGGCGCATGAAGGTCGATTTACCGCCCATGTTCGGGCCGGTGATGAGCAGCAGGCGCCGCTCGTTGGACAGCTTGCAGTCGTTCGCGATGAAGCGCTCGATCTGCTTTTCCACCACCGGGTGGCGGCCTTCAACGATGGTGAGGCAGGGCGCATCGACCAGTTGCGGGGCGCACCAGTTATTCGCCGAAGCATGGCTGGTGAGGGCCACCAGGGTGTCGATCTGTGCGATGCCCGAGGCGACGCGCTGCAGGTCGCCGATGTGCCGCGCGAGGCAGGCCAGCAATTCCTCGTACAGCGCCTTTTCGCGCACCAGGGCCTTGTCCTGGGCCGACAGGGCCTTGTCCTCGAAAGCCTTGAGTTCCGGCGTGATGTAGCGCTCGGCGTTCTTCAACGTCTGGCGGCGGCGGTAGTCGTCGGGCACCTTGTCGGTCTGGCCATGGGTGACTTCGATATAAAAGCCGTGCACCTTGTTGTACTCGACACGCAGGTTGGCAATGCCGGTGCGGGCGCGCTCGCGCGTCTCCAGGTCGACCAGGAACTGGCCCGCGTTTTCCGACAGCGCACGCAACTCATCGAGTTCGGCATCGAAACCCCGTGCGAACACGCCACCGTCGCGCACCATCGCGCTGGGCTCCTCGGCCACGGCGCGCGTGAGCAAGTCGAGGCAAGGCACTGGCGTATCAATCGCGTCGTGCAGCGCGCGCAGCAGGCAGGAGTCGCCCGGGATGAAGCAGCGCGCCACCTGCTGGCGTAGCGCCGGTAGTTGCTTCAAGCCGTCGCGCAGGCAGGCCAGGTCGCGCGGGCGCGCCGAGGACAGGGCGATGCGCGTGGTGATGCGCTCGATGTCGGGCACCTGGGCCAGGGTGCTGGACAAGCCAGGTGCCGCATCGCCCTGGGCCAGCGCTTCGATCGCCTCGTGGCGCGAGCGCGCAACCGACTGGTCGCGCTTCGCATGGTGCAGCCAGTGGCGCAGCAGGCGCGAACCCATCGCCGTGCGGCAGCTGTCCAGCAGGGAAAACAGCGTTGGCGACTCCTGGCCGCGGATGGTTTCGGTCAGCTCCAGGTTGCGGCGGGTGGCCGCGTCCAGGCCGATGAATTCGTTCTCGCTTTCGACCGCCAGGCTGTTGACGTGCTGCAGGCCGCGCCCTTGCGTTGCCTGCGCATAGCGCAGGAGCGCGCCGGCCGCGCCAAAGGCGGCGCCCAGGCCATCGGCGCCAAAGCCGGTGAGGGTGGCGACGTTCAACTGCTCGAGCAGGGCGCGATGGCCCTTGACCACGTCGAAATGCCAGTCGGGCACGCGCTGGGTATGCGCAAAGGGATTCTCTTCGAACATGTCGCCATCATCGGCGCGCAGGATCTCGGCCGGCGCGATGCGCTCGAGTTCCTGCGCCAGGCGCGCCGCGCTTGCGACGGCGTCGCCGGAGAACTCCATCAGGCGCAGGTTGCCGCTGGCGAGCGACAGCCAGGCCAGGCCCGTGGTGACGGTCTTGCGGTTGGCGAGCATGCACACGGCCAGCAGCGAGCGCTCGGCCTTTTCGGGCAGCAGGTCGGAATCCGTCAGCGTGCCCGGCGTGACCACGCGCACCACCTTGCGCTCGACCGGTCCCTTGGACAGCGCCGGGTCGCCGATCTGCTCGCAGATCGCGCACGATTCGCCGAGCTTGACGAGCTTGCCGAGGTAGCCGTCGAGCGAATGGAAAGGCACGCCGCACATCTTGATCGGGTTGCCGTTCGAGGCGCCGCGCGCGGTCAGCGTGATGCCGAGGATGCGCGCGGCCTTTTCGGCGTCTTCATGGAACAGCTCGTAGAAGTCGCCCATGCGGTAGAACACCAGCATGGTCGGGTAGTCGGCCTTGATGCGCAGGTATTGCTGCATCATTGGGGTGACTTTTTCGGATACGCTGCTCTTGGCTGCGGCGGCGTTGATTTCGGTGGGGACGGTGGTCATTTCTGTCGTGTTCGCTAAGGCAGGGCAGTTGCCGAGCCAGGACCGACATTTTAACCCTATCGGCTGGGCTGGGGCTGACGGAGTGGCACACATTGGCGGCGCGGGGTGCGCCGCCACGGGATGCGCTCTTGCGAACAATCGTGCGAACGGCAATGCGCTTCAGCGCGGCTTCAGCCAGTCGAGACCCATGTCATCGGGCTCGTCGTCCGGCTCGGTATCCCGGGTCCTGGCCCCCGAAAGAATGCGCAGGATGATTTTTTCCGGAACAGCGACCTCCTCGAGGTAATCCCGCGCCAGCTCGGCACCGTGGGCCTTCTTGAGCCCGAGTCCGACATCGATCAGGTGTTCGCGATGGAGGTCGTTGCGGCGTTCCAATTGAATGTGGGTCATGGACGATCTCCTGGTAGAAGGTTCAAAAATACACTACAAGACGCGGCGCGGTGCCGGTTTTTCCGCCTGTCGTGCCCCTGGCGCAGCGTTCCTGTTGCTCCTATTGTATAGATGAGATGGGTGCCGACGCACACGCTTCGTCATGGCCGGCCGCTGGTGGCGTGGAAAAACTTCCTCCAGGCACGGCACGAAAATAAACCAGCGGTGAGGTCTTGATTTATCGGGATGCGGCATAACCCCAGTAGTATGCAAATTCAGCGAAAAACCATTCTCGTCATCCATCCATCGGCAAAAGATCCGGCGGAAATCCGTCGTTTGCTGGCGAACCTGGGCCATACCGCCGTGACCGTCGCGCAGGAAAAGGCCGCGCTGAACCTGTTGGGAACGGTGCGCTTCGATGTCATTTTCACAGGCTTGTCCGGCAGCGATGACGGCGCGGCCCGGCACTTCATCCGGCAATTGCGCAGCGTCGCGCCGGGAAGCGCCCTCGTGGGCATCAACGCAGGCGGGGCGGGCGCCGCCAACGAACCCTGGCATGCCGAGTGCGATGCGACCATCGCCGAACCCTGGTCACCGTCCCGGGTCCAGTGGGTGCTGGATTTCGATCTCCGTTATTTTGGCAGCTGAGTAGTCGCCCGGCCGATCGCACAAGACGTTGCCGAAGATGCTATCGTTTGGCCTGCGGAATCCTTTACGCAAGTCATCATCCCAGGCCACCCATGTTCGACGTTCCCGCTCCCTCCAGTCCCGCCTCCAGCCTTGCCTTCGCGTCCGGTGGCGGCCAGATGGGAGCCTTGCTGCGTGAAACGGCGTGGTCCGGGACCGGCCTCGGACCGATGGACGCGTGGCCGCCGGCCTTGCGCGTCGCGGTCGGCATCATGCTCGGGATGGGGCAGCCGGGCTTCGTGGCCTGGGGGCCGGACCTGCACCTGCTGTTCAACGACGCCTACCGCGCCATGCTCGGCGCGCGCGGCAGCGATCCGGCGCGCCTCCTGGGCCAGCCCTTCCGCGCGGTCTGGCCCGAGATCTGGGACATCGTCGGGCCGATGTTCGAAGGCGCCCTGCGCGGCGAGCCAAGCTGGGCCGACGATCATCCGTTCATCGTGCACCACAATGGCTGTCCCGAGCAGATCCATGTGCGCTTTTCGGCGACGCCGTTGCGCGACGAGACGGGCGTTATCGTCGGCGTGTTTTGCACCTGCGCCGATACCACTGACACGGTCAGGTCGCAACGCGAACGCGATGCCGCCCTGGCCGAACTGGCGGCCAGCAAGGAAACGCTCGAGATTGCGGCCGACGCCGCCGAGTTCGGCCTGTTCGAGCACGACGTGAAAAGGGACGTGGCCAGCTGGAGCCCAACCGCCCGGGCCCACTTCGGCCTGACTCCTGACGCGCCGGTTGACGCCGGCACGCTCGGCCGGGCCGTGCATCCGGAGGACCGCGAACGCGTGCAGGGCGAGCTCGCGGCCATGCTGGCCGCGCCGCCCGCGGACGGCCGTTACCGCGGCGAGTACCGGGCGGTCGGGCCGGAGGACGGTGCCGTGCGCTGGATCGGGGTACGCGGCCGCCTGTTCTTCGATGCGGACGGCAAGCCGCAGCGCATGGTCGGCGCCACGCTCGACATCACGCAGCGCAAGGAAGCCGAGGCGCAGGCCCAGCTTGCCGCGCGCGAGGCGCTGGCGGCGGCCGAAGCGAATGCCAAGTTCCGCGCCTTTTTCGACCAGGCCACGAATTTCGCCGCGCTGATGACCGTCGATGGTGTCGTCGTCGAGGTCAACCGCGTGTCGCTGGACGCGGCGGGCGTCGTGCGCGAGGACGTGCGCGGCCGGCCGTTCTGGAACTGCGGCTGGTGGAGCCCCTCGCACACGCTGGCCGGCGAGGTGCGCGCGCTGCTGCTGACGGCCGCCGGCGGCGAGACCGTGCGGCGCGCGCTGCCGTACTTCGTCGCCGCCGGCGGCGAGCGCCGCACCAACATCATGTTCGCCCCGGTGCGCGGCGATGACGGGCGCATCCTGTTCGTGGCCGCGACCGGGGTCGACGTGACCGAACAGCACCACGCCGGCGAGCGCCTGCGCCTGCTGGACGCGATCGGCGAAGCGACCCGCATCGCGGCCGATCCCAAGGCGATCATGGAAGAGGCAACGCGCCTGCTCGGCGAGCACCTGGGCGTGACGCGCGTGGCCTACGCCGACCTGGAACCCGACAACGACCGCTTCACGATCCGCCACGACTGGCACGTCCCCGGGGCGATGAGCACCGCCGGCGTGTATTCGCTCGACCTGTTCGGCTCGCGCGCCACCTCGAACCTGCGCGTCGGCCGCAACCTGGTGGTGGGCGACGTCGACCGCGAGCTGGCCCCCGAGGACGGGGCGGGGATGTTCAACGCCATCGGCATCAAGGCCATCGTGTGCTGCCCGCTGGTCAAAGGCGGCAAGCTGGTGGCGATGATGGCGGTGCACCAGAGCGGCCCGCGCGCCTGGACCGGGGAGGAGGTGGCCCTGATCGAAGCGGTGGTCGAGCGCTGCTGGGCCCACATCGAACGGGTGCGGGGAGCCGCGGCGCTGGTCGAGGCCGACCGCCGCAAGTCCGAATTCCTGGCTACGCTGGCTCACGAGCTGCGCAACCCGCTGGCGCCGATCCGCAACGGCCTCGAGATCCTGCGCCTGTCGCATACTAAACCGGAACTGCAGGCCAGCGTGCGCGCGATGATGGAGCGCCAGCTTGGCCACATGGTCCACCTGATCAACGATTTGCTCGACATCGCACGCGTTTCCAGCGGCAAGGTGGTGCTCAGGATCGAGCGCGTCGCCCTGCAGGCGGTGGTCGGCAGCGCGGTGGAAACCAGCCTGCCGCTGCTCGAGGCGGCCGGCCATACCCTGGCGGTAGAGTGGCCCAATGCGATGCCGGAGGCGCCGCTGCTGCTCGACATCGACGCCGTGCGCATCAGCCAGGTGCTGAGCAACCTGCTCTCGAACGCGGCCAAGTACACGCCGCAGGGCGGGCGGATCGACATCAAAGTGCGGGGATCTGGCAGCGAAGTCGCGATCGCGGTAAGCGACACGGGGATCGGCATCGCGGCCGACTCGCTGCCGATGCTGTTCGAGATGTTCACCCAGGTCGCGCGCAGCATCGACCGCTCCAAGGGAGGCCTCGGGATCGGGCTGGCGCTGGTGCGTCACCTGGTGCAGCTGCATGGCGGCAGCGTGAGTGCCGCCAGCCCAGGTCCCGGGCAGGGCAGCACCTTTACGGTGCGCCTGCCGCTTGGCGAAGCGCAGGAACCGGTGCAGGCCAATGTGCCGGCGGACTTGCAATCGGGTGTGGCGCGCAGCGCCGGCACCCTGCCGTCCCGGCGCCTGCGCGTGCTGGTGGCCGACGACAACGTCGATGCCGCCGACACGCTGCGTGCCTTGCTGGAGTTGTCGGGCCACCTTACGCGCGTGGCCCACGACGGCGAGGAAGCGGTTCGGCTCGCCGCGCAGTTTCTTCCGCACATCGCCTTCCTCGACATCGGCATGCCGCGCCTGGATGGTTATGGCGCCGCCCGTGCGATCCGGGCGCTCCCCGGCCTGGAAGCGGTGCCGCTCGTGGCGCTAACCGGCTGGGGCGCGCAGGACGACCGGCGCCGCTCGCGCGAGGCCGGCTTCGACGAGCACCTGCTCAAGCCGGCAGTGCCGGAAGAGGTGGCGGCGCTGCTGGAGCGCGTGGCGCGCTGTTGAGGCGCGCACGCCGTGTCGACGGTTCTTACACCTGCCTCATCCCGCCTGCATACGCGGCAGTAAGCCCCTGATTTTGCAGAAGATTTGCTGCATGGCGCAAAACTTGCTTAATTGCACATATCACTAACAAGGAGGACAAATGAGCCACGCTGCACGCCGTCTTGCTGCCGCAATCTTTACCTTCCTGATTTCCGCCGGCGCCTGCGCTGCGGTGGTCGCCACCAACACGGAGTATGGCAATATCGACGGCCGCGAGGCAACGCGCGCCTTGAACGTCACCACCCGCGGCACGGTGACTGACCTGAACATCACGGTCGAATTCTCGAAATGCGACGATCCGCCGATCGGCCCGACCGGCACTCGTTGCCTGGGCACCGGCTCGCCGTTCGAAAACGAATTCAGCCTGCGGCTGATCGGGCCGAACGGCGAGAGCGTCGAACTGGTGGATGCCTTCTCGACCTACACGGCAGGCGCGCCGAACTCCGGCGCTGGCCGCGTCAGCGTGACCTTCGACGACGAAGCGGCCAGCGCCGCCGGCCCGCGCGTACGCGAAGGCAGCTTCCGTCCGGCCCGGGCGCTGTCGGCCTTCGACGGCATGGACATGTTCGGCAGCTGGACGCTCTACCTGCGCGACTTCGGCCGCGGCGACCCGCTCGAATTCTTCTCGGCGCAGCTGGATATGGCCTTCGAGCCAGCGCCAGTGCCGGAGCCGGCCACGCTGGCGATGCTGGGCCTGGGATTGCTGGGGCTCGGCGCGGTGCGCCGGAAGAACTAGCGCGAGACGATCAGCTTCACGCCCAGGGCAATGAACACGCCTCCCGCCAGCCGGTCGAGCCATTTACCGGCGTCCGGCTTGCGTTCGAGCCAGCCGCCGACCGCGCCGGCGAAATAACCGAGCAGCCCGAACAGGATCGCCGCCTGCACCGTGAAGGTCACGCCCAGCGCCAGCATCTGCGCCGGGACGTCGCCGTTGGCGGGAATCACGAACTGCGGCAGCAGCGACAGGAAAAACAGCACCACCTTCGGGTTGATGGCGTTCGCCAGCAAGCCCTTCATGAACAGGCTGCGCAGCGGCTGGGGCGGCGCTGCCGCGCCAGCCGCGGACTGTCCACCGGTACTACGCAGCGCGTTATATCCCAGCCAGACCAGGTACAAGCCCCCGCCCACGCGCAGCGCCGTGAACGCCACCGGCGAGGCGGCAATCACTGCACTCACGCCGATCACCGCCAGCAGCGTGTGGCTCAGGCAGCCCAGCGCGCAGCCCAGGCCGAACACCATGCCTTGCCTGCGGCCTTTCGACATGCCCAGGCCCAGCACCATCAGGTTGTCGGGACCGGGGGAGGCGGTGAGCAGGATGGCGGCCAGCAGGAAGCCAAGGAATTGTTCGGGTGCGAGCATGGGGTTTTATATCAAGCCTCGGCGACCCTTTTGGCAATATGCGCCAGCGACTCATCCACCTGGTCAATCAGGATCAGGCACAAGTCCCCCTCGTTCAAACGCTCGAGCGCGCGGTCGATCGCGATGAACTCGCCGTTGATCTCCTCGACATGGCTGGTGCGCGTGGCGCCGCTGAGGCCCTGGCGCAGCAGGGCGACCACTTCGCCGTCCGGCCGGCCGCGCTGGCACTGGTCCTGGTACAGCAGCACGTCGTCAAACGCCGCGCCGAGGATTTCGGTCTGCTGGGTGATGTCCTGGTCGCGGCGGTCGCCCGCGCCGCTGATCACCACCGAGCGCCGTTTGGCCGGCATGTTCTCGACCGCCGACACCAGCGCCGCGATCGCGTCCGGATTGTGGCCGTAGTCGGCAATCAGGGTCGCGCCCCGGTAATCGAAGACGTTGAAGCGTCCCGGTGCATTGTCGCTTTCGCCGACAAAGGTTTTCAGGCCGAGGCGGATCTTGTCCCAGTCCAGGCCCACGGCCCATGCGGCCCCCACCGAGGCCATCACGTTCTCGACCTGGAAGCCGACGACGCCGCCGCGCGTGATCGGCACTTCCTGCAACGTGATGCGGGTTTCGTTCTTGCCCTGGGCGCAGACGAGCCAGCCGTTGTCGACGTACACCACACGGCGGCCCTGGGCGCGGTGCATGGCCATCAGGGGATGGCCGCCGTCCTGGGCAAAGTAGGTCACGTCGCCTTTCGTGTTTTCCGCCATGGCGGCCACCACCGGATCGGCCGCGTTCAGCACGGCCATGCCGCCTTCGACCACGTTCTGCACGATCACGCGCTTCAGGACCGCGAGGTCTTCCAGCGTGGTGATGTAGTTCAGGCCAAGGTGGTCGCCGGCGCCGATGTTGGTCACCACCGCCACCTGGCAGCGGTCAAAAGCCAGGCCTTCGCGCAGCAGGCCGCCGCGCGCGGTCTCGAATACGGCCGCGTCGACGTCCGGGTGCAGCAGCACGTTGCGCGCGCTGCGCGGGCCGCTGCAGTCGCCACTGTCGATGCGGCGCCCTTCGATGTACACGCCATCGGTATTGGTCATGCCGGTGCGCAGGCCGGAGGCGGTCAACAGGTGCGCGATCAGGCGCACGGTCGTGGTCTTGCCGTTCGTGCCGGTGACGGCAACGACCGGGATGCGGCCGTCGTCGCCCTCCTTGAACATCATGTCGACAATTGCGCCGCCGATGTCGCGGCCCTTGCCGAACGATGGGGACAAGTGCATGCGCAGGCCCGGCGCGGCGTTCACTTCGACGATGCCGCCGCCTTGCTGCTCGATTGGTTTCAGGACGCTGTCGCACATCAGGTCGACGCCGCAGATGTCGAGGCCTACCATGTGCGCGGCGGCGATCGCGCGCGCTGCCACTTCCGGATGCACGTCGTCGGTCACGTCGGTGGCCGTGCCGCCGGTGGAGAGATTGGCGTTGTTGCGCAGGATGACGCGGCGGCCCTTTTCCGGCACGGAATCGGCCTGCAGGCCCTGTTTCGCCAGGCTGCCGAGGGCGATGTCGTCGAAGCGGATCTTGGTGAGCGAGGTCGAGTGGCCGTTGCCGCGGCGCGGGTCGAGGTTGACCTGGTCGACCAGCTCGCGCACGGTGTGCACGCCGTCGCCGACCACGTTCGGCGGATCGCGGCGCGCGGCGGCGACCAGCTTGTCGCCAATGACCAGCAGGCGGTAATCGTGGCCCGGCAGGTAGCGCTCGACCAGGATGTCGTCGCGGAATTCGCTGGCGGAGTGGAAGGCGGCGGTGATCTGCTCCTCCGTCGTGATGTTGACCGTCACGCCCTTGCCCTGGTTGCCGTCCTTCGGCTTGACCACGACCGGCAGGCCGATTTCCTGGGCGGCGGCCCAGGCGTCATCCGGGTCGATCGCGACCCGCCCGAGCGGCACCGGCACGCCGGCGGCATCCAGCAGGCGCTTGGTCAGTTCCTTGTCCTGGGCGATGGTCTCGGCAATCGCGCCGGTGGCGTCGATCTCGGCGGCCTGGATGCGGCGCTGCTTGCTGCCCCAGCCGAACATGACCAGGCTGCCTTCGGTCAGGCGGCGGAAGGGGATGTTGCGTTCGATGGCGGCCTGCACGATCGAACCGGTCGAGGGGCCGAGGCGTACGTCTTCGTCGAGGTCGCGCAGCTGGGTGAGGGCTGCCTGCAGGTCGAAGGGCGCATCGTTCCGGGCGGCGTCGATCAGCTGCTGCGACAGGTCCAGCGCCAGGCGGCCGACGTCTTCTTCCGAATACTCGACGACGACCTGGTAGATGCCCGGTTCGACGGTAGCCGTGGTGCGCGAGAAGGTGACCGGGCAGCCGGCTTCGGCCTGCAGGGCCAGCGCCACGATTTCGAGCACTTCGGCCAGCGGCACGGGGTCGAGCGCGTCTTCTTCGTGGCCGAGCGGCTGCAACTGGCCGAGCTGCGGAAAGCGCGAGCGCAGGCGCGTCTCGAAGCCGGGCAGGGCGGCGATCGATTCTTCCTCCGGGAGGCAGGCGACGATCGCCTCGACCGAGGTGTGGTGGCTCCAGAGGTTAGGGCCGCGCAGGGCCCGTACGCGAGATACTTCCATAAAGCTGTATTCCTTTGTCGTCATCCCGGTGGGCCGGGACGCTTTTTAATAATTCGTTTTCTTGGGCGTGGCGTCGAAAGCGCGCAGGCCGCCGCAGATCAGGTCGTGCTGCAGGCCGAGCGCCCAGGCCGCAGCCGTGGCGGCCAGCACGCTGGCCGGGTGCTTGACGGTGGCCGGCTTGATCTTGCCGAGGTCGAGCAGGGGCGTTTCCTCGTTCCCTTCGGCCAGCACGATGTGGTTGTTGCGCGCAAAAACCACGCGCTCGCCGCTCGCCCGGTGCCGGACCAGGACCGGATTGAACTCGTCCATCGCATAGAAGATCACGCGCCCGTCGGACAGTTCGGCCAGCTCGACCACCTCCGGATCGGCTGCGTTCAGCACGGCCGCGCCGTTCGACAGGATCACGTCGACCTGGCTGCGCACCACGGTTGCCAGCGCCTCGGCATCGCGCACATGGAATTCGTCGACCTCGGCAAGGCTGCCCATGTCGGTTACCACGCCCACCGTGCAGCGGTCGTAGGGCAGGCCGCCGGCGAGGATGCTGCGCGCGTTCGATTCGAACACGGCCGCTTCGACATTCCGGTTGATCAGCAGGCGCTCGCCAAAGGCGAAGCCGGTGCAGTCGCCTTTTTGCACCTGGCGGCCGTCGAGGTACAGGCCCTCGCCGTTGGCCACGCCCACGTGCTTGCCGGCCGCGTTCAGCAGGCAGCCGAGCAGGCGCGCGATCAGGCTGGTGCCGAGCGTGCCGGTGATGCCGACGAGCGGAATCCGGCCGTTTTCACCTTCGGCAAACAGGTGGTCGACGATGGCGGCGCCGACCTCGCGCGGCTGGCCGCTGGCCGGCTTGATGTGGGCCAGCAGGCCCGGGCTCGAATTGACTTCGATGATCGCGCCGCGCTGCTCCGCGAGCGGACGCGAGATGTCGTCGCAGACGAGGTCGATGCCGGCGATGTCCAGGCCCACGACGCGCGCGGCCAGGCTTGCTGCATGCGCCACTTCCGGGTGGATCAGGTCGGTGACGTCGTCCGAGACGTTGCCGTTCACCTGGATCAGCACCTTCTGTCCGGCCTGTGGCACGGAATCAGGCGTTAGGCCCTGGCGCTTCAGGTCGAGCAGGATTTCGCTGTCCTGGGGATTGACGCGGCCAAGCGGGTGTTCTTCAGTCTCGCCGCGGCGCGGGTCGGTGTTGATCTGGCTGGCGACCAGCTCCGTCACGCTGGAGTGGCCGTCGCCCGTCACCCACAGCGACTCGCCGCGCGCCACGGCCACGACTTGCTTGCCCACCACCAGCAGGCGATGCTCGTTGCCGGGGACGAAACGCTCGACCAGCACGGCGCTACTGTCGCCGGCTTCGGCGGCAATCGCATAGGCGGTGATGACCTCGGCTTCGGTCATCAGGTTCAGCGTCACCCCGCGGCCATGGTTGCCGTCGACGGGTTTGACCACGACAGGCAGGCCGATGTCCTGCGCTTCTTCCCAGGCGGCTTGCGCACTGCGCACGAGGGTGCCTTCCGGTACCGGCACGCCGCAGGACGCCAGCAGGTTCTTGGTCAAGTCCTTGTCGCTGGCGATGCTTTCGGCAATCGCGCTGGTGCGGTCGGTTTCGGCAGTCCAGATGCGGCGCTGCGCCGCGCCGTGGCCGAGCTGCACGAGGTTGCCTTCGGTCAGGCGGATCGACGGAATGCGGCGGTCGGTGGCGGCATCGACGATGTGGGCGGTCGAGGGGCCGAGGCAGTAGCGGTCGACCAGCTCGGTCAGGTCCGCCACGGTGCCCGCCATGTCGAAGGGCTCGTCGTTAATGGCCGCCATCAGCAGGCGATGGCCCGCTTGCAGTGCAGCGCGGCCGACGATGGCGTCGCGCGTGCGGAAGGCCATCTTGTAGATGCCGTGTTCGCCGGTCGAGCGGGTCTTGCCGAAGCCGGTCTTCATGCCGGCCATGTTCTGCAACTCGAGCACGACGTGCTCCAGGATGTGGCCCGCCCAGGTGCCGCACTCGAGGCGCTCGAGGAAGCCGCCGCGCTCGCCGACGCCGCAGCGGTGCTCGATCAGGCCGGGCAGCCAGCGCGTCAGGCGTTCGGTGAATCCGGGTAGTTTGTTCGAGGGGAAGTCTTCCAGCTCGCCGATGTCGAGCCAGGCTTCGATCACCGGTCGGTAGGTCCAGATATTCGGACCGCGCAGGTGGGTTACACGGAGAAACTGGATGTCTTTCTTCTTTGTCATGTAATGATGTCTTGCCATCGGTATCCGCTCGTTCACCATGATGGCGTTGCCTATGTTTGCCTGCCTGTGCGCTACCGCACCCAAATGCGGTTATGCAGCACACATGTTATATACTTGCCGGGCCGAAGCTTACAGTGCCGTGTCGATTTCTGCCAAATGGCACTCCGGCTCTGTCGCTCTCGCCACCGCAGCAGCTTCCGTCACTCAGATTTTCCTGCAATCCATGTAAACCGCTGAGCCGGTTACCGCGTTACCCCCTCTATCCAGAACATGCCCCTTACGGGCAGCAACTCAGTGGCACCTTAATGACAACTCAACAACTTGCTTCTCCGACGTCGCTGGCGCTTGCCGCCGGCTTCCTGCCTGATGGCTGGCACGATGACGTTCGGAAACAGCTTGCACTAGGGGAAAACGCGCTGACCGGCGTGGAGGTTGACCTCGACGCAAAATTACGTTTTACGAAGGGCGTGCTGGTCGTCACCAACCGCCGCCTGCTGTCGCGCGCACCGGGAGAGTCAGGCTGGCGCGACTGGGCCATCAAACCGGGCCTGGCGCTGCGCCACCACGACCACGCCGGCGTCGGCCACCTCGAACTGGTCGACGAACACGGCCTGCTGGCAAGCTGGCGCTTCACGCTGGGCCAGAACCTGCACGCGATCCGCGTGGTCGATGCCTTTGCCGAGCAAGTGAAAAGCGTCGAGACCGGCCTGCCGGTGCTGCTGCCCGAGCAGCACACCTGCCCGAGCTGCAAGGCGCCGCTGGAACCCGACCAGGAGGAGTGCCCGATTTGCACCAAGGTGCTGCACACGCCGCCCTCGACCTGGACCCTGTTCCGCCTGTGGCGTTTCGCCATGCCCTACCGGGGCCAGCTGCTGCTGGGTTTCCTGCTGATGCTGGGCAGCACGGCCGCGCACATGATTCCGCCTTACCTGACGATGCCCTTGATGGACAACGTCCTGATCCCGTACCAGAACGGCCAGAAGATCGACACCGGCCTGGTCTACCTGTACATGGGCGGCCTGCTGGCGTCCGCCGTGCTGGCCTGGGCGCTGGGCTGGGCCAAGACCTATGTGCTGGCGCTGGTGTCCGAACGCATGGGTGCGGACTTGCGCTCGACGACCTATGAACACCTGCTGAAGCTCTCGCTGGAATTCTTCGGCGGCAAACGCACGGGCGACCTGATGAGCCGCATCGGCAGTGGCTCGGACCGGATCTGCGTTTTCCTGTCCCTGCACCTGCTCGACTTCCTGTCCGACGTCCTGATGATCATCATGACCGGCGTGATCCTGTTCACGATCAACCCGTGGCTGGCCCTGGTGACCTTGGCGCCGCTGCCCTTCATCGCCTGGATGATCCACGTCGTGCGCGACAAGCTGCGCACCGGGTTCGAGAAGATCGACCGCGTCTGGGGCGAAGTGACCAACGTGCTGGCCGATACGATTCCCGGTATCCGCGTCGTGAAAGCCTTTGCCCAGGAAAAGCGCGAAGCGGTGCGCTTCCGCGAAGCGAACAAACACAACCTGGCCGTCAACGACAAGCTGAACAGGGTGTGGTCGCTGTTCTCGCCGACCGTCTCCTTCCTGACCGAACTCGGCTTGCTGGTGATCTGGTGCTTCGGCATCTGGCAGGTCTCGCGCGGCGAGATCACGGTCGGCACCTTGTCCGCTTTCATCGCCTACAGCGGCCGCTTCTACGTGCGCCTCGATTCGATGAGCCGCATCGTCTCGGTCACGCAAAAATCGGCGTCGGCGGCCAAGCGCATCTTCGACATCCTGGATCACGTCTCGAGCGTGCCGGACCCGGTCAACCCGGTCAAGGTGCCGAAGGTCCAGGGCAATATCGAACTGCGCGAAGTGGGCTTCCGCTACGGTAACCGCGCCGTGAACCGCGGCATTTCACTGAATATCAAGGCCGGCGAGATGGTCGGCCTGGTCGGCCATAGCGGCTCCGGCAAAAGCACCCTGGTGAACCTGATCTGCCGCTTCTACGATGTGGCCGAAGGCGCGATCCTGCTCGATGGCGTCGACATCCGTTCGTTCGCCGTGGCCGACTACCGCCGCAACATCGGCCTGGTGCTGCAGGAACCCTTCCTGTTCTTCGGCACGATTGCCGAGAACATCGCCTACGGCAAGCCGGATGCGACGCGCGAGGAAATCATCGCTGCTGCCCGCGCCGCGCACGCGCACGAATTCATCCTGCGCCTGCCGCAGGGCTACGATTCGATGGTCGGCGAGCGCGGCCAGGGCCTGTCGGGCGGCGAGCGCCAGCGCATCTCGATCGCGCGCGCCCTGCTGATCGACCCGCCGATCCTGATCATGGACGAAGCGACGTCCTCGGTGGACTCGGAAACCGAAAAGGAAATCCAGAAGGCGCTCGACAACCTGGTGCAGGGCCGCACCACGATCGCCATCGCGCACCGCCTGTCCACCCTGCACCGGGCGGATCGCCTGGTGGTGCTGGACCGGGGCGTGGTGGTGGAAGAGGGCAGCCACGATGTGCTGATGGCGCGCGAAGGCGCCTACCACCGCCTCTACGAAGCGCAGGCGCGCAACGTGGACCAGGACATGGATGATGACGGCAAGGACGACTAAGTGATGACCACCCCATTTCAACTGCGCCGCGACAGCTTCGGCAAACTGGTGTTCACGGGCGAGGACGGCGTCGACGTGGCCGGCGTGATCCCGGTGCGCGCCTTTCCCATTCAAGCGCCGACGCGCGGCATTTCGCTGGTGCGCGACGGCGGCAAGGAAGTCGCCTGGATCGACGATCTCGCCAGCGCGCCCGAGGGGATCCGCGCGCTCGTGACCGAAGAACTCGAGGGGCGCGAATTCATTCCAGAAATTGAGCACATCCGCAGCGTGTCGAGCTTCGCCACCCCCTGCACCTGGAGCGTGAAGACCGACCGCGGGGACACCGAATTCGTGCTCAAGGTCGACGAAGACATCCGCCGGGTGGGGGAGGCGTCGCTGCTCATCTCGGACAACCACGGGATCAACTTCCTGGTGCGCGATATGTTCAGGATCGACAAGCACAGCCGGAAGATTTTGGACCGGTTCCTGTAAGAGCGAGGGTCAAGTCTGCCGCGAGGAGTAGGGTGGGCTCTCGAGCCCACGCGGTACCTTCTTGAATGCTCGACTGTGAAGCCGCGTGGGCACAAGTGCCCACCCTACGTAAAGCTCCCTTTCGAGTGCTCCCTCTAATCGGCGCGCCGTTTTGCGCCTGGTTGGCCACAGGGGTGCTAATGTCGTTAACACGTTAACGACATCCGCCGCCATGACACCCGAATCCATCACCATCCCCGTTGCAGGCAAGGGCTGCATTGCCGCCACGCTCTGGCCCGCGCATGAAGCGCGCGCAGTCGTGCTGATCCATCCTGCCACCGCCGTGACGCAGGCGTTCTACGAACATTTTGCGCGTTTCCTGACTAGCCTCGGCATGAGCGCGCTGACCTATGACTACCGCGGTACCGGCCGCTCGCGCGGCGCCACCCTGCGCGGCGAGACGGTCACGATGGCCGGGTGGATGGACGAGGACGTGCCGGCCGTGACGCGCTGGGCCGCCGCGCGCTTCGCGAGAGTGCCGCTGCTGGCGGTGGGCCACAGCGTCGGCGGGCATGCGCTGATCCTGGGCGGCGGCGGGCCGGTGCGCGCCGCCGTGCTGGTCGCTTCGCATGCGGGCGTCACCGCCACCATCCGCGGCGCGGCCGAGCGTGCCCGCGTCTGGCTCGTCATGCGCCTGCTGGCGCCGCTGTTGTGCGGGCTCGCAGGCTACATGCCGGGAAAGCGCATTGGCCTCGGAGAAGACCTGCCGCGCGGCGTCATGCTCGAATGGAGCCGCTGGACGACCTTGCCGCGCTATTTCTACGACGACCCGGCAGTCGATGCGGCGCGCCGCGCAGCCAGCCTGCGCACGCCCTTGCTGGTGCTCGGGTTCGATGACGATCCATGGGCCAACCCGCATGCAATGGACCTGCTGCTGTCGGGCGTGACCGGGGCGGCCATCGAACGCCGCCAGGTCCGGCCTGCCGATGCCGGCTTGCCCGGCATCGGGCACATGGGATTTTTCCGCAAGCGCTGTGGCGCCGCGCTCTGGCCCCAGGTCGGCGAATGGCTGCTGGCGCGCGCCGGTGCCATGCAGGGGAGCGAGGCATCATGACGCCGCCGGCAAAGGCGCCGCGCTTCGTCCACCTCGTCACTCGCGCGCAGCGGGCGATCGGGCGCTGGATCGAGCGCCGTCCCGAAGCCTGGGATGGCATCAGCCCGGCGCAGGTGGGCTTGCTGTTCCTGCTGTCGGCGCGCGACGAGGCCCCGGTCGGCGACATCGCGCAGGCACTTGGCGTGGCGCCGGCGGCCGTGACCAACCTGTCCAAGCGCATGCAGGCGGCCAATCTGGTCGAGCGTGTGGGCGATGCCCGCGACGGCAGGTTGACGCGGCTGCGGCTGACGTCGTCCGGCAGCGCGGCGAGCGCGACGGCCCACACGGTGCTGGAGCAACTCAACGCGCGCCTGCTTGCAGGTTTCACGCCTGACGAGCTGGCGCTGGTGGCGCGCTGGCTGAACCATGCCGCCGCCGTGCTGTCTGACGAGGATGGCGAGCCCTGAAGGACCCCGCTTGAGCGCTCGCCATGATTGGCCTATGCTGGAATCCAAGCAGGAATCCGTTTATCCATTGGAGGCAATCATGATGTTGCAAGGCGGCTGTTACTGCGGCGCGGTGCGCTATGTCGTCGATGGCGAGGCCTTCCACAGCACCCTGTGCCATTGCCGCGACTGCCGCCGCACCGCCGGTGCGCCGGCGGTGGCCTGGTTCAGTGCGCACACCGTCGAGATGCGTTTTTCCCAAGGCAATCCCGCCACCTTCCGCTCCAGCGCGCACGTGCTGCGCGGCTTTTGCCCGACCTGCGGCACCACCTTGACCTACCAGGACGACCGCTATCCCGACGAAATCGACATCGCCACCGCCAGCCTCGACGATCCGGAAAGCCTGCCGCCGCAGGACCACACCTTCGTCCAGGAACGGCTCGGCTGGATGCACATGGCCGATGGACTGCCCGAATACGCGCGCACCCGTAGCGGGCAGGACGCGGCGGGGCCGGGTATCGCCGACGCGATCTGATGCCGCCAGCGTGAGTCCGCCAACATACACAGCGCTGGCATCGACGTAGAGTGGGCTGACCGGCCGCGAGGCCACAAGGAGACTTCCATGGATTCGATCAACAAGAACCAGCCCGAAGAAAACCACCGCGACCTGCATGGCGCGCAAGCTCTGGAGCGCATCCGTAAAATGGCCGAAGAGGCCAAGACCTGCTTCTTCTGCACCGAAGGCGGCACGGGAGCCGACGGTGGCGTGCGGCCGATGAGCCTGCTCCAGGCGGACGAGGCCGGCAACCTCTGGTTCATGAGCGCGAAGGACAGCCACAAGAACGCCGAGCTGGCCGCCAATCCGCACGTCAAGCTGTTTTTCCAGGAAAGCACCCACGCCGGCTTCATGGAACTCGACGCGACGGCGGTCGTCTCGCAGGACAAGGCGAAGATCAAGGAGTTGTGGGACTTTATGCTCAAGACCTGGTTCACCGGAGGCGAGGACGATCCGCGCATTACCGTCATTCAGGTGATTCCGAAAGGCGGCTACTACTGGGACAACAAGCACGGCCAGGCCATCGCCGGCGCCAAGATGCTAGTCGGCGCCGCCATCGGCAAGACGCTCGACGATTCCATCGAGGGCAGGCTGATCATCTGATGCCGGAGGAGGGCGCGGGAAACGCCGCGCGAACGCACCATGATCGAACTCGACCACGTCATCGTTGCAAGCCGCGACCGGGTGGCAGCGGCCCGCCAGCTGGCGGGCCTGCTGGGCGTGCCATGGGAGCCGACCGCGCTCGGCGTCTTTGCGCCGGTCTATGTCAACGACGGCCTCACCCTGGAGTTCATCACGACCGATGAGGCATTTCCTGTCGAACACTTCGCCTTTCGCGTGGGAGATGCCGAATTCGACGCTATTCTCGAACGGCTCGACGCTGCGAACATCGGCTGGCGTGCCACCCCGCAGGGCCCGAACGACCGCCAGGTCGGCACCATGGCCGGGGGACGGAATGTGTATTGGGACGAGCCGGATGGGCATCGCTGGGAGATCCTGACGGTCAGCTACGCGCGCCAGTCGTCTTGATTGCAGGGCACAGACCTGCGCACGATTGCCGTTTTTTCCACCCGTGCACGCGGTTTTTCGCACCCGGTTAGAATGGGTTTTGACCGAATGCGAAGGAAATCGAATGCAACGAACCGCTCTGGTAGTGGGTGTAACGGGTATTGGCGGCAACCACGTTGCGCGTGAACTCCTGGCCAATGGCTGGAACGTCGTCGGCCTGTCGCGCCGCGCGCCGGCCGACTTGCCGGGCGTGCGCCACGTCGCCGCCGACCTGCTCGACCCCGCAGCGCTTGGCCCTGCGCTGGCAGACGTGGCGCCGACCCACGTCTTCATCACCACCTGGATGCGCCAGGATACGGAGCAGGAAAATATCCGCGTCAACGCCGCCCTGGTGCGCAACCTGCTCGACGCGCTGTCGCCGCAAAAGAGCGTGCGCCACGTGGCCCTGGTTACCGGCCTCAAGCATTACCTGGGACCGTTCGAAGCCTATGCCAGCTCAGGCACGCTGCCCGACACGCCGCTGCGCGAAAGCCAGCCGCGCCTGCCGCTGGAAAACTTCTATTACGCGCAGGAAGACGAAGTCTATGCCGCCGCCGCGCGCGACCGCTTCACCTGGAGCGTGCACCGTCCGCACTCGATCATTGGCCTGGCCGTCGGCAACGCCATGAACATGGGCACCACGCTGGCCGTCTACGCCACCCTGTGCAAGGAAACCGGGCGTCCGTTCCAGTTCCCCGGCTCGGAGGCACAGTGGAAGGGCCTGACCGACGTGACCGACGCGCGCATGCTGGCCAAACAGCTGGTCTGGGCCGCCGATACAGATGCGGCCAAGAACGAAGCCTTCAACATCGTCAACGGTGACGTCTTCCGCTGGAGCTGGCTGTGGCCGAAGCTGGCGGAATGGTTCGGCGTGGAGGCGGCCGGCTACAGCGGCCAGATCCAGCCGCTCGAACCGGCAATGGCGAACGACGGCCCGCTCTGGCGCGAGATCGCGACCCGCCACGGCCTGGTGGAGCCGGACCTCGACCGCCTTGCCTCGGCCTGGCACACCGACCTCGACCTCGGCCGCCCGCTTGAAGTGATGACCGACATGGCCAACAGCCGCCGCCTCGGCTTCACGGGCTACCAGGCCACCGATGCGTCCTTCTTCGACCTGTTCGCGCGCCTGCGCGCTGAGCGCCTGATTCCGTAACGAGGAACAGGACGCGAGGCGATATGGATGCCGCCCGCAAGCCACTGCACATTGTGGTGGTCACGATCGGCTCGGCGGGCGACCTGTTTCCCTTCATGCGCATGGCGCTGGCCTTGCGCGAGGCCGGCCACCGCATCAGCTTTCTCGGCCCGCACCAGCACGAACCCTTCGTGCGCGCGGCCGGGCTGCCCTTCCATGGCTTGCCGGCCGACCCGGCCGTGCTCGACCATCCCGACCTGTGGCATCCGACGCGGGGTTTTGGCGTCGTCTGGCAGGCGACGCGGCCGGCCATGGCCGAGGTGCCGGCCTTCATGCGCGCGCTTCCGGCCGACGAAAAATGCACCATGCTGGTCCATCCCCTGGCGCTGCCGGAAGCGGACCTGTGCCGCGCCGCGCGGCCGGGCCTGTCGATTGCGGCGGCCTTCCTGGCCCCGTCCAACCTGCCGACCCTGCACGACCCGCTGATGCTGGGGCCGTGGCGCGTGCCGCGCTGGCTGCCGCAGGGCGCGCGCAAGCGCTTGATGCGCGTTCTCGCTGCGCGTTTCATCGATCCCATCGCGCTGCCGAGCGTGAATGCGGCGCGCCGCGAGGCCGGGCTGGCACCCGCCGGCGCGCTGATCGAAACCATGTTTTCGATTGCCGACCTGTCGATCGCGCTGTTTCCCGACTGGTTCGCGCCGACCCAGCCGGACTGGCCGCAGCCCCTCGTGCGCGGCGGCTTTCCCCTGTACGATCCTGACCCGCAGGCGGCGCTGCCCCCTGAGCTGTTGCATTTCCTGGGGAAGGGCGGCAGGCCGCTGGTGTTCACGCCGGGCACCGGCAACCGCCAGGCGCGGGCCTACTTCGAGCATGCGGCCGAGGCGGCACGCCTGCTGGGCGAGCGGGCCATTTTCCTCACGCCCCACCGCGACCAGCTGCCTGCCGAGCTGCCGCGCTACGTGCTGTGGCAGGAGTACGTGCCCCTGCGCGCCCTGTTGCCGCATGTGTGCGTGCTGGTACACCACGGCGGCATCGGCACGACGGCCGAGGCGCTGCATGCCGGGACGGCGCAACTGGTGGTGCCGCTGGCGCATGACCAGTTCGACAATGCGGCGCGGGTGGAGGCTTTGGGGGTGGGGGTCGGCTTGCCGGCCACGCGCCTGAGCACGGGGCGCTTGTTGAAGAAATTGGGTGGCTTGCTGGACGATGAGGGTCTGGCGGCGCGGTGCAGGGCGGTAGCGGCGAATTTTGAGCGGGATCCGGGTGTGGAAGATGTGGTGGCGGCGCTGGAGGTGCTGGCGAGGTGAGTGTGTCACCGCACCGTCAATGTTTCCTGAGCACGGTCTAATGCAAGCATCGATAGCGATGAGCGGGATAGCCGATGCGCAGGAAAACAGAAGCGGGTGAAGTCGGAGGTGCGGCGGCGGAGCCAATCGTCGGTGGCCAGGGCCGCCCCGGCTTCGTGCGCGTGCGCGGGGCGCGCGAGCACAACCTGAAGGACGTCAGCCTCGACATCCCGCGCGATGCGCTGGTGGTGTTTACGGGGGTGTCCGGTTCCGGCAAGTCCTCGCTCGCCTTCGGCACGCTGTATGCGGAAGCGCAGCGGCGCTATCTCGAATCCGTATCGCCGTATGCGCGCCGCCTGTTCCACCAGATGCCGGTGCCGGAAGTCGACGAGATCGACGGCCTGCCACCGGCGGTCGCCCTGCAGCAGCAGCGCGGCTCGCCCACCACGCGCTCGTCGGTCGGCAGTGTGAGCACGCTGTCGAATTCCCTGCGCATGCTGTATTCGCGGGCCGGTGATTATCCAGCGGGCCAGGCGCTGCTCTACGCCGAATCGTTTTCGCCGAATACTCCGGAAGGCGCCTGTCCCGAATGCTCGGGCCTGGGCCGCGTGTACGAGGTCACCGAACAGTCGCTGGTACCGGATGACAGTTTGACCATTCGCGAACGCGCGGTGGCGGCCTGGCCACCGGCCTGGCATGGCCAGAACCTGCGCGACATCCTGGTGACGATGGGCTACGACGTCGACACGCCCTGGCGCGACCTGCCTAAAAAGGACCGCGACTGGATCCTGTACACCGACGAAACACCGACCGTGCCGGTCTACGCCGGCCTGACTCCCGAACAAACGCGCGCGGCCCTGAAACGCGAGGACACGCCGAGCTACCAGGGCACCTTCACCGGCGCGCGGCGCTATGTGTTGCAGACCTTCGCCAACACCGAAAGCGCGTCGATGAAGAAGCGGGTGGCGCGCTACATGGTCAGTACCGAATGCCCGCTGTGCCGCGGCAAGCGCCTGCGCCAGGAAGCCTTGTCCGTCACCTTTGCCGGTGCGGACATTGCTGACATCTCGCGCATGCCGCTGGCGCGCCTGCATGCGATGCTCCAGCCCTACGCGGGCGGCAAGGCGCAGGGGGGCAAGACGGCGAGCGACAAGCGCCGCGCCAAGCTCCATCCCGAGCAGATGATCGTCACCCAGCGCATCGCCGAAGACCTGGTGGCGCGCCTGGACGTGCTGCTGGCGCTCGGCCTCGGTTACCTCGCGCTCGAGCGCAGCACGCCCACGCTCAGTCCCGGCGAACTGCAGCGCCTGCGCCTGGCGACGCAGGTGCGCTCGAACCTGTTCGGCGTCGTGTATGTGCTGGACGAGCCCTCGGCCGGCCTGCACCCGGCCGACACCGAGGCGTTGCTGGTCGCGCTCGACCAATTGAAAGCTTCGGGCAATTCGCTTTTCGTGGTCGAGCACGCGCTCGATGTGATCCGGCGTGCCGACTGGATCGTTGACGTCGGCCCGGCCGCCGGTGAGCGCGGCGGCGAAGTGCTCTACAGCGGGCCACCCGAAGGGCTGAAAAAAATCGAGGCTTCCCAGACGCGGCGCTACCTGTTCGACGATGCGCCGCCGGCCGTACGCGCACGACGCGAGTCGAATGGCTGGCTGCGCCTGGAAGGCGTCACCCGCAACAACCTGGACAACCTGTCGGTCGAATTCCCGCTCGGCGTGCTCACGGCCGTCACCGGCGTGTCCGGTTCGGGCAAGTCGAGCCTGGTGAGCCAGGTGCTGGTCGACCTCGTCGCAACCGAGCTAGGGCAGGGCGCGCCGGCGCCGGAGCTTGACGAAGCCGACGACCTCGAACAGGAAGCCGCCATCCCGACGCAGGGCCGCATCGTCACGGGCATGGAATCGCTGCGGCGCATGGTGCGGGTCGATCAGAAGCCGATCGGGCGCACGCCGCGCTCGAACCTCGCCACCTATACCGGCCTGTTCGACCAGGTGCGTAAACTCTTCGCCGCCACCAAGATGGCCAGGGCGCGCCGCTACGACGCCGGCCGTTTTTCGTTCAACGTGGCCAAGGGGCGCTGCGAGACCTGCGCGGGCGAGGGCTCGGTGATGGTCGAGCTGCTGTTCCTGCCGAGCGTGTACGCGCCGTGCCCGACCTGCGAAGGCGCGCGCTACAACGCGAAAACGCTGGAGGTGACCTACAAGGACCGGAACATCGCCGAAGTGCTGGGCATGACGGTGGACGCGGCCGCCGAGTTCTTCGCTGGCGAACCGCTGGTCGAGCGCTCGCTGGAAGTGCTGCGCGAAGTCGGCCTGGGTTACCTGCGCCTCGGCCAGCCGGCCACCGAACTGTCCGGCGGCGAAGCCCAGCGCATCAAGCTGGCGACCGAATTGCAGCGCGCCGGGCGCGGCAACACCCTGTATATACTCGACGAGCCGACCACCGGCCTGCACCCGTCGGATGCCGACCGCCTCGTCAACCAGCTCGAGCGTCTGGTCGACGCCGGCAACACGGTGGTCGTGGTCGAGCACACGATGCGCGTGGTGGCTGCCTGCGACTGGGTGATCGATATCGGCCCCGGCGCCGGGGACGAGGGCGGCACCGTGGTGGCCGCCGGTACGCCGGAGGCGGTGGCGCGCGCAAAGCACAGCCGTACCGCGGCGTATTTACGGGCTTGCCTGGCGTCTTGACCCTCTCGGGCGAGGGTGTGCCAGCGCACAGTTGAAAGCACCTGAAAACCGGTCATTGCGTTACACTTGGGATATTTTTCCTTGAAATAATCGCAAGACATGACCGGCACATCGCTCGATAACAACCAGTTTCGCCGCATCCTCACGCGCAATATCGCGCTGCCGCTCAGCCTCAGCGTCCTGAGCGCGGTCGTGTTCGTTGCGATCATCGCCTACCTCGTCAGCGTGCTGAACCGGGTCGAGCATTCGCAGGAGGTGATCGGCAACGCCAACGAGATCAGCAAACTCCTCTCCGACATGGAAGCCGGCATGCGCGGCTACGTCATTTCGGGCGAAGAAAGCTTTCTCGGTTCCTATACGGTGGCCAAGCCGAAGGTCGAGGTCGAAATGAACGCGCTGCTGCGCCTCGTTGGCGACAACCCGGCCCAGGCCGATCGCCTGAACCGGGTGCGTGGCGCGCACGGCGAGTGGATCCGCTTCACCGAAGAGATCATCGCGCGCCGCCGCGGCGGCGACGATGTGATCGATTCGATCCGCAGCGGGCGCGGGAAAAGCCTGACCGACGACATGCGCAGCCAGTTCGCGGCCTTTGTCGCCAGCGAACGCGCGCTGCTCGAGGCGCGCGGCGGCGAGGCGCGCTCGGTGATCACCTGGTCGGTCGGTTCCTACCTGTTGCTGACACTGATCGTCGGCGGCCTGCTGGCAGCGGCAGGCCGGCGCGAACTGGTGCGCCTCTCGAACGCCTATAACGACGTGCTCAAGCACGAAAACGACCACAATGCCGAGTTGCGCCACCTGAGCTGGCTGCGCACCGGCCAGACCGAACTGGCGGCGAAAAGCATCGGCCAGAATTCCCTCGAGGCGCTGGCGCAAACCGTGCTCGACCACGTGGTGCGCTACCTTGGCGGAGCAGTCGCGGCGATGTATTTCCGTTCCGAGGACGGCGTGCTGCGCCGCATCGGCGCGTTCGGGTTCTCGAACGAGGACGAAGAGCACGCGAAGATCATTCAGCCCGGCGCCTCGCTGGCCAGCCAGGCCGCCAACGAAAACCGCCTGCTGCGCGTCAGGGAATTGCCAAGCGACTATATCAAGGTGGGGTCGAGCCTGGGCGAAGCGTCGCCGCGCGAAGTGGTCATTGCCCCGTTCACGAATTTCGGCAAGGTCAAGGGTGTGATGGAAATCGGTTTCCTGCACCCCGTGCGCGAGCGCGACATCGAATTCCTGAAGCTGGTGGGCGACGCCGTCGGCGCCTCGGTGGGCGCCGTCGTCTACCGCCAGCGCCTGCAGGACGCGCTGGAACAAAGCCAGGCCATGAACGAAGAACTGCAAGTGCAGCAGGAAGAACTGCGCACCGCCAACGAAGAGCTGGAGGAACAGTCGCGCGCGCTCGAAGAATCGCAGACCAGCCTGGAAAACCAGCAGGCCGAACTCGAGCAGACCAACGACCAATTGGCCGAGCAGGCGCTCAATCTCGACATGAAGAACGCGGCCTTGACCGAAGCCCAGGAACAGTTGCGCGCGCGTGCGCTGGACCTCGAGCGCGCCAGCCGCTACAAGTCGGAATTCCTGGCCAACATGTCGCACGAGCTGAGAACCCCGCTGAACAGCTCGCTCATCCTCGCCAAGCTGCTGGCGGACAATGTGCCGGGCAACCTGAACCCGGAGCAGGTGCGTTTTGCCCAGACCATTTATTCAGCCGGCAACGACCTGCTGCACCTGATCAACGACATCCTCGACATTTCCAAGGTCGAGGCCGGCAAGCTCGAGCTGCTGCCGGAAGACTTGCCGATCCGCCGTACGGTCGAGGGCCTGGGCCGCACCTTCGAGCCGCTGGCCAAGCAAAAGGCGCTGCGCTTCTCCGTCACGGTCGAACCGAATGTGCCGCCGACCCTGCACACCGACCGCCAGCGCCTGGAGCAGGTACTGAAGAACCTGCTGTCGAACGCGGTCAAGTTCACCGAGCAGGGCGAAGTGCACATGAACGTCAGCGCCACCGACGAGGGCTGGATCCAATTCACCGTGACGGACTCGGGCATCGGCATCGCCCAGGACCAGCAGGAACGCATTTTCGAGGCCTTCCACCAGGCGGACGGCACCGCCAACCGCCGTTTCGGCGGCACCGGTCTCGGCCTGTCGATCTCGCGCGACCTGACCAACCTGCTGGGCGGTTCGCTGGTCGTGGCGAGCACGCCGGGCCAGGGCAGTACCTTTACCCTGAGCATGCCGAAGAATGGCACCGTGACCGCCTCGCCGCCGGCCCCGCGCGCGGCTGCCCCAGCGCCGCGCCCACCCAAGCCGACGTTCGCTCCGGAGCCTGTGCCGGAACCGCAACCGGCTGCCGAAGAGCTGCCTGCGAAGACCGCGTTCCCGGACGACCGCGACAAGGAGGCGCTCGGCAGGCGTACCGTGCTCGTGATCGAGGACGAGCCCGACTTCGCGCGCATCCTGTACGACCTGGCGCACGACCTCGACTACCGCTGCCTGGTGGGCCTGACCGCCGGCGAAGGCCTGCGCCTGGCCGCCAGCGAAAGCCCGGACGCGATCCTGCTCGACATCCGCCTGCCGGACAGCTCGGGCCTGTCGGTCCTGCAACAATTGAAAGACAACCCGGCCACGCGCCATATCCCGGTCCACGTGGTGTCGAGCATGGACAATGCCGGCGAGGCGCTGCACCTGGGCGCCATCGGCTACGCCCTGAAGCCGACCTCGCGCGAGCAGCTCGAAGCCGTGTTCCGCAAGCTGCAGGAAAAGAGCTCGCAGCAGATCAAGCGCGTGCTGCTGGTCGAGGACGACGAGCGCCAGCGCGACAGCGTGGTGCAACTGATTGCCGACGAGGACGTCAAGATCGACGCCGTCGCGTCCGGCGAAGAGGCCCTGAACCTCTTGCGCAGCGAGATTTTCGACTGCATGATCATCGACCTGAAGCTGCCCGACATGCAGGGCAAGGAATTGCTGGAGCGCATGTCGCACGAAGAACTGGTGTCGTTCCCGCCCGTCATCGTGTACACGGGCCGCAACCTGACGCGTGACGAGGAGGCGGAGCTGATGAAGTATTCGCGCTCGATCATCATCAAGGGCGCGCGCTCGCCCGAGCGCCTGCTCGACGAGGTGACGCTGTTCCTGCACAAAGTGGAATCGCAGCTCTCGACCGAACGCCAGCACATGCTGAAAACCGTGCGCGGCCGCGACCGCGTGTTCGAGGGACGGACCATCCTGCTGGTCGACGATGACGTGCGCAACGTGTTCGCATTGACGAGTGCCCTGGAGCAGCGGGGTGCGAATGTCGAAGTCGGCCGGAATGGCTTTGAAGCCATTGCGAAACTCGACGAGGTGCCGGCCATCGACCTGGTGCTGATGGACATCATGATGCCGGGTATGGATGGCCTGGAAGCGACACGCCGCATCCGTGCGGACGGGCGCTTCAACCGCCTGCCGATCATCGCGATCACGGCCAAGGCGATGAAGGATGATCAGGAGCAATGCCTCGCGGCCGGCGCCAACGACTACCTGGCCAAGCCGATCGACCTGGCCCGCCTGTACTCGCTGCTGCGGGTCTGGATGCCGACGATGGAGCGCGTTTGAGTGATCTTATGAAGCAGCCCCCGGAAAACATCGACATCGAATTGCGGATGCTGGTTGAGGCGGTCTACCTCAAGTACAACTACGATTTCCGCGACTACACTGGCGCTTCGCAAAAGCGCCGGGTGATCGTCGCCATGCGTGCAATGGAATGCGAGACCGTCTCCGACCTGCAGGCGAAGGTGCTGCACCGGCCCGAGGCCTTTGCCCAGCTGCTGCAATACCTGACCATCCCCGTCACCGAAATGTTCCGCGACCCCGAGTTCTACGCGGCGATCCGCAGCCAGGTCGTGCCGCACCTGGAAACCTACCCCTCGCTCAAGCTCTGGGTGGCCGGCTGCAGCACGGGCGAGGAAGTCTATTCGCTGGCGATCCTGCTGCACGAGGAAGGCCTGCTCGAGCGCAGCATCATCTATGCCACCGACATCAATCCGGAATCCCTGGACGCCGCCCGGCGCGGGGTATTCCCGCTCGACCGCATGCGCCTGTACACTGAGAACTACCAGAAGGCTGGCGGCAAGCGTGCGTTTTCCGATTACTACACGGCGGCCTATGGCGGGGCATTGTTCGAGCGCTCCCTGGTCGAGAACGTGACCTTTGCCGACCACAGCCTGGCGACCGATACGGTGTTTTCGGAAACGCATTTCATCAGCTGCCGCAACGTGATGATTTATTTCAATCGGCGCCTGCAGAACCGGGTGCTCGGGCTGTTCCACGAGTCGCTCTGCCACCGCGGCTTCCTGGCGCTGGGCAGCAAGGAAAGCATCGACTTTTCCAGCCATGCCACGCGCTTCGAGCCGGTCGCCAAGCGCGAGCGCATCTTCCGCAAGGCCGCCGAATGAACGCGATGGGTATCCTTCCGGAAGCCGTGATCGAGGCGCTGGCCAGCCGCCGCATCGAGGCCGTCGTGATCGGCGCCTCGGCCGGCGGCGTCGATGCGCTGATCGATCTGTTGCCGGTGCTGCCGAAAGATTTCGGCCCGGCCACGGTCTGCATCCTGCACGTGCCGGCCGACCGCGAAAGCCGCCTCGCCGAGCTGTTTGCCGCGCGCTTGGCCTTGCCTGTATTCGAGGCGATGGACAAGCAGCCGGTGGAACCGGGCACCGTGTACTTCGCCGGCGCCGGCTACCACCTGTCGATCGAAGAAGACCGCGTATTTTCCCTCAGCTGCGAGCCGCCCGTGCACTATGCGCGTCCGGCCATCGACGTGTTGATGGAATCGGCCGCCGACGCCTATGGCCCGGCACTGGCCGGAATTTTACTTACTGGCGCCAACATCGATGGCGCCGCAGGCATGCAAAAGATCAGGCAGCGCGGCGGCCTGACGGTAGTCCAGGACCCGCGCGAAGCACAGGCGCCGACGATGCCGCGCGAAGCCATCCGCCGGTGCGACGCGCACCTGGTCCTGCCACTGGCCGCCATCCGCGAGCTGCTGCCCCTGCTGGAGACAACATGAGCGACCATACCCTGAGCAAATTGCTGATCGTCGATGACCTTCCCGACAACCTGCGCGCACTCGACGCCCTGATCCGCGACGAACAGCGGCTGGTGTTCCACGCCCATTCCGGTGACGAGGCACTGGCCCTGCTGCTCGAACACGAGTTCGCGCTGGCCATCCTCGACGTGCAGATGCCGGGCATGGACGGTTTTGAATTAGCCGAACTCATGCGCGGTACCGAGCGCACCCGCAACATCCCGATCGTGTTCGTGTCCGCCGCCGGGCGCGAGCTGAACTACGCCTTCAAGGGCTACGAGACCGGAGCGGTGGACTTCCTCTACAAGCCGCTCGACCCGGACGCGGTGCGCGGCAAGGTCAACGTGTTCGTCGCGCTTGACCAGCAGCGGCGCGAGACGCGGCGCCAGATGGAGGCGCTGGAGAAGAGCCGCCGCGAGCAGGAAACCCTGCTCAAGGAGCTGAACGCGACCCAGGCCGAACTGCAGCGTTCGTTGCGCATGCGCGACGAGTTCATGTCGCTCGTTGCCCACGAGCTGCGTACGCCGCTCAACACCCTGTTCCTGGAAACGCAGATGCGCACGCTGCACATCAAGCGCGGCAACCTGCAGGCCTTTGCCGGGGAACAGATGAGCGCCATGGTGCGGCGCGACGAGCGCCAGATCAAGGCCATGATCCGCCTGATCGACGACATGCTCGACGTCACCCGCATGCGGAATGGCACGCTGTCGGTGCGCCCGGCCCAGGTCGAGCTGGTCGGCATGCTCGAGCGCGTGGTGAGCGACCTGTCGCTGCAGGCCGCGGCCAGCGGCTGCGCCATCACGCTGGTGCCGCACCCGCCGGTGATGGGCTGCTGGGACGAGTTCCGCATCGAGCAGGTGGTGGTCAACCTGCTCACGAACGCGCTGCGCTATGGCGGCGGCTGCGATGTCGAGGTGAGCGTGGCGGTGGAGGGCAAGTGCGCCCGCATCGACGTGGCCGACAAGGGCAAGGGTATTTCGCCGGACGACATCGAACGCATCTTCCAGCCCTTTGAACGGGGCGCCCGCAACGGCGAGCCAAAGGGCCTGGGCCTGGGCCTGTACATTTCGCGCCAGCTCGCCGTCGCCCACGGCGGCGAGCTGTCCGTGACCAGCGTTCCGGGGCAGGGCTCGACCTTCAGCCTGGCGCTGCCTTGCGACGTCCTGGCGCCGGCTTGTGTGGGTGCGCCTGCCTGATACTCGTCGACGTGTCTCGCGTCGAAACGGAGGCACAGACCCGTAGGGTGGGCTCAAGAGCCCACCCTACCTTCCTTCACTCGACGGCGCTGTATTGCGCGCGCGGTTGCAAAGCGTGCGCGTTTCCATCACACTGACAGGTCTCTTGCGAGACCGACATCCCTGCCACGCAGGGTTTGCTTCGTCCTCTCGATAGTAGAAATTAATCGTTCTCATCTGATCAATTAATTTTACAAGCATGAGCAAGGGCTTTACACTTGCCTTCATCAACTTTTGATTCACACACAACAGGAGCTTCCATGTCCCTTATCAATACCGAAATCAAGCCGTTCAAAGCCACCGCCTATCACGCTGGCAAGTTCATCGACCTGACTGAAGAGCAGTTCAAAGGCACCTGGTCCATCCTGATGTTCTACCCGGCCGACTTCACCTTCGTCTGCCCAACCGAACTGGAAGACCTGGCTGATTTCCAGCCTGAATTCGAAAAGATGGGCGTCAAGGTCTACGGCGTTTCGACCGACAGCCACTTTGCCCACAAGGCATGGCACGACACCTCGGACGCGATCAAGAAGGTCAACTACCCGCTGATCGGCGACCCGACCGGCCTCCTGGCACGCAACTTCCAGGTCATGATCGAAGAAGAAGGCATGGCACTGCGCGGCACCTTCGTCATCAATCCTGAAGGCCAGATCAAGGTCATGGAAGTGCATGACAACGGCATCGGCCGCGACGCATCGGAACTGATGCGCAAGGTGAAAGCTGCCCAGTACGTCGCTTCGCACCCAGGCGAAGTCTGCCCGGCCAAGTGGACCGAAGGCGCTGAAACCCTGACCCCGTCCCTCGACCTGGTCGGCAAGATCTAAGCAGGATCGGTAGCAACAAGCAGCACCGTAGTCGATAAGCAGTAACAGCAGTACCCGGACACTGGCCCGCGCAAGGGCGGTCAGTGTCCACCTCACAGAATTCAAGGAAAAACATCATGCTCGAAGCAACCCTCAAGAAGCAATTACAAGCCTATTTGGAAAAAGTGGTGCAGCCGATTGAGATCGTTGCGTCGCTCGATGACTCGCCAAAAGCGCGGGAAATGGAAGAACTGCTCCGGGAAATCACCTCGTTGAGCGACAAGATTTCGTATGTCGAAGGCGTTGATGCCAGCGTTCGCAAGCCATCCTTCGCCATCAACCGTGTCGGCACCGATGTCGGCGTGCGCTTCGCCGGCATCCCGCTCGGCCACGAGTTCACTTCGCTGGTGCTGGCGCTGCTGCAGGTCGGCGGCCATCCGATCAAGTTCGACGAGGCCGTGATCGAACAGATCAAGAATCTCGATGGCGACTATGTGTTCGAGGCCTTCATTTCGCTGTCCTGCCATAACTGCCCGGAAGTGGTGCAGGCGCTGAACTCAATGTCGATCATCAACCCGCGCATCAAGGTCACGACCATCGATGGCGGCCTGTTCAAGGATGAAGTCGAGTCGCGCCAGATCCTGGCCGTGCCGATGATGTTCCTGAACGGCGAGCACTTCGGCCAGGGCCGGATGAGCGCCGAGGAAATCCTCGCCAAGCTCGATACCGGCGCCGGCAAGCGCAAAGCTGCTGAACTCTCGAAGAAAGAAGCTTTTGATGTGCTGATCGTCGGCGGCGGTCCTGCCGGCGCGGCCGCGGCAATCTATGCCGCACGTAAAGGCATCCGCACCGGCGTGGTGGCGGACCGCTTCGGCGGCCAGGTACTCGACACGCTGTCGATCGAGAACTTTGTCTCGGTGAAGGAAACCGAAGGCCCGCGCTTTGCCGTCTCGCTCGAAGAGCACGTCAAGCACTACGAGGTCGACATCATGAACCTGCAGCGCGCCGCCAGGCTGGAGAAAAACGGCAAGCTGTTCGAAGTGACGACCGAAGACGGCGCTGTGCTGAAATCGAAGTCGGTGATCATCTCCACCGGCGCCCGCTGGCGCGAAATCAACGTGCCGGGCGAAAAGGAATACAAGAACCACGGCGTGGCTTATTGCCCGCACTGCGACGGTCCGCTGTTCAAGGGCAAGCGCGTGTCGGTGATCGGCGGCGGTAACTCGGGCGTGGAAGCGGCAATCGACCTCGCCGGTATCGTCGAGCACGTGACCCTGATCGAATTCGGCGCCGACCTGCGCGCCGACGCGGTCCTGCAACGCAAGCTCTACAGCCTGAAGAACGTGGACGTGATCAAGAGTGCCCAGACCACGGAAATCCATGGCGACGGCAAGAAGGTCACCGGCATCTCTTACCGCGACCGCAACAGCGGCGAAGTCAGGACGGTCGAGCTGGCGGGTGTGTTCGTGCAGATCGGCCTGGTGCCGAACGCCGAATGGCTCAAGGGCACGCTGGAGCTGTCCCCGTACGGCGAGATCGAAGTCGACGCGCGTGGCGAGACCTCGATCCCGGGTGTGTTTGCCGCCGGCGACGTGACGACCGTGCCGTTCAAGCAGATCGTCATTGCGGTAGGCGAGGGCGCCAAGGCATCGCTGGCCGCGTTCGATTACATGATGCGCCTGCCGACCGAAGAGACGGATGCGGTGGATATGGAAGCGAAGGCTGCCTGAGGGAGGCTATGAAGATTATATTGTTCTAGATTTGATTCGAATTGCATAACGCCACCGATCGGTGGCGTTTTTTTTAAGTAGTAGCCGACTACACCTCGTGGACATTGTTGTAACGGTATTTTATAGGTAGAATCACGCGATACACTTTCCGTTACAGGAGTCTTGCAATGTCTACGAATCGGCCGATCCAAAAACTATTTGAGAAATTAAAAGAGTGGTCGAAATCCACTCATGACGCTATTCAAACTGAAGGAGTTTACGTATTTGGTAGTTTAGTACATAACGAAGGGGCTCAATTCAATGATCAGAGTGATGTGGATTTATTAATTCAGATCCCAAGTACTAAAACTACGCCAATGGATCGAGTACATTGGATCGTCGATCTGCACAATTTGAAGTCACAATTAGAAGTGGATCTAATGCGTCTATTGTCTCGAGACAGTCGTCAGCCGATTGTTAGTATCGTGGTAGCAAGCAAACTTGACATTGAGGCGAATGTTCACAAAGATGGCGCTGTTGGCTTCTTTTCTGAAAATATCTTTTATGATCTACTAAACGATATTAGTTTGCAAGGACTCCCAGCGGTAAAGACGGGTTTTCAACCTGCGCGCTTAGTAGTCGAGTGTTTTAAATTTGCTCAGAAGAAGCGAAATGAATTCCTAGCTGTTTCAGCGAACGGTAGTGAGCGGGTAAAAGAATTTGATGGTGAGGATCCTCTTCCAAAAGATGTTATGCGCTATGCTGCGATGGCTCGACAGTTGGCTAAGCCAACTTCGATACCAGGTGCGGACACCGATACTCAACGTGGCCTCGACTATTTGACGCGTTATTTGTATGATTTCGAAACTATAAGTAGCGAATATCAGGAATTGCATAATGCCGTTTCAGTGAGGCGAGGGGCGCGTGGTACTGCGTCTAAAATTTCTCCATTTCAGCAACTCTTGCTGTCGGAAATAATAGTGGATTCGGCAATCTCTTTCAATTCCTCCGCTGTTGCTGCAGAAGGTAGTGCTGGTATAGAGACTATTGCAGAACTTCCGAAGTTTACCTCGCCCGATAGTGCAGTATTTTTTGCTGAGCGGTTCTCTCAGGCTTTCCCTGGAAATAGAGGCGTCCAATGGTTTGATAAACCAGACGAAATTCAGGTTCGGTTAGAGCGGCTGCTCTGCGAACCTATTGAGTTCTCTGATACGACCCCAATTTGGTGGTGGCGTAATGGTAATCTACAGATTGAAAAGTTTGTGAGGGAGAATAACGGTAACTACCTCATGAATAATGATGAGCTGAGGATTTCAAAAATTGCCGCTGTTCATGGCGGGCAGTATTATCGCTCATTTGTTTATGTGGAGGTTGATGCAATGAGCCCTACAGGGCTTTATCCAAGTGCGGAACAAGGAATTTCAGAGTTCAAGCCAGGAACAGGGGCTTTTGGATATTATTGGGAAGAGTACGGCTTGGTAGATGGACAACATCTAGTAACTCGAGGAGAGTATGACGATGGGGCTGCAGTAATCAATGGTATTTTGCAAGATATCTCAGGGCGTACGCAGTTGAGATGTCGCTATACAACCCCGTATAACTTCATCATCGCTCCTCATAATTCGCCCATCAATAACTCGCATTTTGATCACGTATTAGAGTTCTTTTTAAACGGTATTTTGCAGGGCGATAGGTCCTTGGATGAGCTGGCAGCTGCGGTTAAGAAGCTTCCTAAGCGGGAATGAGCTTCACATACGCCGAGTAGCTGATGGTTATTCATGTTTTGAAGAAATCGTTAGATAGCATCGGGCTAAATAAGAGTTTAATCTTATTGATTTCGTCTGTTACAGCAGATCCTCTAGGGCGCCGACTAGCTTAGCGGCGCGCGAACAGTGTGTCTCCGGTTGTTGCCGAGCAGATGAGTAATCGAAAAGGAACATCATTCCTTCCTAGGACGGGATGGTGTTTTGTTTGCAGGGTAGGGTATGCAAACAGCCCCCCGCATGTCTAAATCGAACGGCGTATATTTCCGCGTTTCGTTTCAAGCGACGCCGCGTAGCGATTAGTTGATGCCAACGAAAGTGCCCACGCTACGAAAACCCTGACCGCAAAGAAAAAGCGCCGTGCCACTTCAGTGGTACGGCGCTTTCGTAATCGTGCGCGGCTTTTTGCCGCGGCTGAGTAAAATACCTACATCACGGCCGCTTCATGCGGCCAACAGCAGCTATGTTCAGTGAAACATCAGCACTGCCGCACCCTGCAGCGTGTTCGTCTCATAGACCAGCCATGCAGCTGCTGCGGCCAGGGCAAGTTGGAGTGCAGTGAGGGTGGTAGGGATCGAGCGCATGATGGGTTCTCCGGTCTTCGTCGTTGTGTTTTCGTTCGGTATGGTGCCATCTTAAGCTGGCTGCGCATTGCGCAACATCGGCGGGGACTCCGCCGATCTGTAGGAAAAGGCCTTGCGGTCCTGTCTCAGCGGTAGGAAGGGCCGCTTGGTGGCGCTCCTACGGGGGCTCTAGCGTGCGTCCTATAGTCCGGTCCGTACGTGGTCATTATAGTAATTCCATGACCCGACACGACCCCCAACTCATGCATAACGGCCTCCTCGCGGTGCGCCGCAATACCATTCGCAAGCTGCTGCGCTCCGTGTTCGGTATCGAACGCCTGCGTGAAGGCCAGCAACGCGTGATCGACAGCGTCCTGGACGGCAAGGACACGCTGGCGATCATGCCCACCGGCGGCGGCAAGTCGCTGTGTTACCAGATTCCGGCGCACATCCTGAAGGGCACGACGGTCGTCGTCTCGCCCCTGATCTCGCTGATGAAAGACCAGCTGGAGAAGCTCGAGGAGCTCGGCATCCGCGCCTGCCAGGTCAACAGCAGCCTGAATGCCGAAGAGGAGCATGCCGCGCTCGACGCCATTGCTGCCGGCGAATGCGAAATCGTCTTCTGCACGCCAGAGCGCCTGGCCTCGCCCGACTTCCTGGCCGTGCTCAAGGGAGTGAAGATCGTGATGGTGGCCGTCGACGAAGCGCACTGCATTTCCCAGTGGGGGCATGACTTCCGGCCGGCCTATATTGAAATGGCGGCCGCGATTGCCGCGCTCGGCCAGCCGCCGGTGCTGGCGCTGACCGCCACTGCGACCGAGGAAGTGATGGCAGACATCGGCCGCCAGCTGAACCGGCCGCGCATGAACGTCATCAATACCGGTATCTACCGGCCCAACCTGCACTACGGCGTGGTGCAGGTGACCAATCCCGACCAGAAATACGCAGAGGCGCGCCGCATTGTGGCCGAGACCGAAGGGGTGGGCATCGTGTACGCGGCCACCGTCAAGGCCGCCGAGGAAATGCACCGCATCCTGGAGGACGCCGGCGAATCGGTGACGATCTACCACGGCAAGCTGCCGGCCGGCGAGCGGCGCGCCAACCAGGACCTGTTCATGAACGACGAGCGCCGCATCATGGTGGCGACGAATGCGTTCGGCATGGGCATCGACAAGAGCGATACGCGTTTCGTGGTCCACCTGCAGATTCCGGCCAACCTCGAATCCTACTACCAGGAATCCGGCCGGGCGGGGCGCGACGGCAAGGACGCCAGCTGCACGCTGCTCTTCCTGCAGGACGACAAGCGGCTCCAGCAATTTTTCCTCGCCAAGCATTATCCCGATGCCGCCGAGCTGCGCACGGTCTACGACGCGGCCTGCGAACTGGCCGAGGCGGGGACGGTCACCACCGAACGCATCGAGGAAAAGCTGGTCGAGCTGAACGAGGCGAAGGTCAAGGTCTGCCTGAAGCTGCTGAAAGACGGCAAGCTGGTGAGGCAGAACCGCAAGCTCGAATTCGTCGTCACCGCCATGGAACCGAAAGCGTCCCATTTCGAGTCGCTGGCCGAAGTCTATATACAGAAGCAGGACCACGACCGCGAGTCGCTCGAGAAGATGGTGGGTTATGCTGTGAGCGGCTTCTGCCGCTGGAAGCTGATGCTCGATTACTTCGCGGATGAAGTCGAGGGTTTCGAGAAGTGCTGCAAGTGCGACAACTGCAAGAATCCACCGTCGATGAACCTGGACGACATCGAGATTCGTGACGACGAGTTTGACCGTACGCCGGAACCGGAAGCGACAGGTCCCCATTTCGAAGTCGGCATGCAGGTCAAAGTGCCGAAGTACGGCGCGGGCGTGGTAAGCACAGTCGCGGGCGACCAAATCGGGATCGACTTCCCGGACGGCGAGCATCGTAGTTTCATGGCAGACTTTGTGGAACCAACAAGCGCCTAACAACAGCCTCAGGGCAAGGCGCAGCGTCGAAGACAGTACGCCAGTACGGCGAGACGATGCAACGCCGCCATGAGGATGTTTTTAGGCGCGCCAACCGGGAAAGGACTGCATGGGAGACATGGTCGTAGTGCGCAAGGAGGGGCTGTACTGCGTCCCTGGCGGGTTTTATATCGATCCCTGGCGGCCGGTGGAGCGGGCCGTGATTACCCATGCCCACGGCGACCATGCGCGGGTCGGCCACGGCCGTTATCTCACCGCTGCCAGCGGCATGCACGTACTGCGCTCGCGCCTTGGCGAGATCTCGGTCGATGGCCTCGAATACGGCGAAACGACGGTCCACAATGGCGTCACGATCTCGCTGCACCCGGCGGGCCATGTGCTGGGCTCGGCCCAGGTACGCATGGAATACGGGGGCGAAGTCTGGGTCGCCTCGGGCGACTACAAGATCGAGCCGGATAAAACCTGCGCCCCCTTCGAACCCGTGCGCTGCCACACCTTCATTACCGAATCCACCTTCGGCCTGCCCATCTACCGCTGGGAGCCGGAGCAGTCGATTTTCGACGACATGAACGCCTGGTGGCGCAAGAATGCGGCAGAGGGGCGCTGCAGCGTCGTGTTCGGCTATTCCTTCGGCAAGGCCCAGCGCATCCTGTCCGGCCTGGACCCGTCGATCGGGCCGATCGTCTGCCATGGCGCGGTCGAGCCGCTCAACCGCGTCTACCGCGAAGGCGGCATCATGCTGCCGCCGACCCTGATGGTGAGCGACCTCGACAAGGCCGCCTTGAAAGGCGCGATCGTGGTGGCGCCGCCGTCCGCCTCCGGTTCGCCCTGGATGAAGCGCTTCGGCGACTACAGCGACGCTTTTGCCAGTGGCTGGATGCAGCTGCGCGGCGCGCGCCGCCGGCGTGGCGTCGACCGCGGCTTCGTGCTGTCGGACCATGCAGACTGGCCGGGCCTGATGTCGGCCATTTCCGCCACCGGCGCCGAGCGCATCATTGTCACCCACGGCTCGATTCCCGTGATGGTGCGCTGGCTCTGCCAGCAGGGGCTGGACGCGGCCGGCTTCGACACAGAATATGGCGACGACGATGACGACGTCGGCATCGCTCCCCAGCCGGCCGAAGTGGCGCAGGCGCAGGAGGAGGTAAAGGATGCGTGAGTTTGCCCGCCTGTTCGCCGAGCTCGACGAAACCACCGCCACCAACCGCAAGCTCGAGGCCCTGCAAACCTATTTTTCCACCGCTTCTCCCGAGAACGCCGCCTGGGCCGTGTATTTCCTGGCCGGCGGCAAGCCGCGCCAGGCGGTGCCGACCAAACTGCTGCGCCAGTATGCGATCGAATACGCGGTGTTGGATGAGTGGCTGTTCGACGAGTCCTACCACGCCGTCGGCGACATGGCCGAAACCATCGCCCACATCCTGCCGCCCCCGGAAAAGCGCAGCGACGTGGGCCTGGCCGAATGGATGACGGAACGCATCGGTCCGCTGCGCGGGGCGGACCCGGTCGTCATCCGCGAAGCCCTGTTCAGCTACTGGAACGAACTCGATACGCGCGAGCGCTTCCTGTTCTGCAAACTGATCGGCGGAGGTTTCCGCGTCGGCGTGTCGCGCCTGCTCGTCACGCGGGCGCTGGCGAATATTGCGGCCGTGGACAGCAAGCTGATCGCGCAGCGGCTGATGGGCTGGACCGACGGCAGCGTGCGCCCGACCGCCACCGGCTTCCTGCAACTGATCGCGGCGCAGTCCGATGATGAGCACAAGCTGCGCGGCGGCCAGCCCTATCCCTTTTTCCTCGCCCATCAATTGCAGGGCGACCCAAGCGCGCTCGGCGAGCTGATTGACTGGCAGGTCGAGTGGAAATACGACGGCATCCGCGCCGAGCTGGTGCGGCGCGGGGCCCAGAACTACCTGTGGTCGCGCGGCGAAGACCTGATCACCGAGCGCTTCCCGGAATTGTGCAATGTGCGCCTGCCCGAAGGCACGGTGGTCGATGGCGAAGTGCTGGTATGGGACCACGCCATCGATGCCCCCGCGCCCTTCGCCGAACTGCAGCGCCGCATCGGCCGCAAGACCCTGTCAAGCAAGCTGCTGGCGGAGTTGCCGGCGGTGCTGGTCTGCTACGACCTGCTCGAGCTCGACGGCGTCGACCTGCGCGCGCTGCCCCAGCACGAGCGGCGCGCGCTGCTGGAAACGCAGGTGGCAGCTTGTGACCAGCCGCAACTGAAGATCTCGCCGCTGGTCCATGCCGATTCCTGGGAAGCGCTGGCCCTGCTCCGCGCCGAGTCGCGCGCACGTGGCGTCGAAGGCATGATGGTCAAGGCAAAGAGCGCGCAATACGGCGTCGGCCGCACCAAGGACGTGGGCACCTGGTGGAAGTGGAAGATTGACCCGTATTCGATCGACGCCGTGCTGATCTACGCCCAGGCCGGCCACGGGCGGCGCGCCTCGCTCTACACCGACTATACCTTCGCGGTCTGGGACGACGAAGGACATGGCGAGCGCAAGCTGGTGCCGTTCGCGAAAGCCTATTCCGGCCTGACGGACGCCGAGATTGCCCAGGTCGACAATGCGATCCGCAAGACCACGATCGAGAAATTCGGCCCGGTGCGCTCGGTGAAGCCGACGATGGTGTTCGAGATCGGCTTCGAGGGCATTGCGCTGTCCTCGCGCCACAAGGCCGGCATCGCGGTGCGCTTCCCGCGCATCCTGCGCCGGCGCGACGACAAGCCTGTGGAGGATGCGGACACCCTCGATACCCTGAAAGGCCTGCTGGCCGCGGCCGCTGCATGAGCCCGTCCATGAGCGGCCCGACGCCAACCGTCGTAAAGGACTGGTTCGCCGCGCGCGGCTGGAAGGTCTTCCCGTTCCAGCGCGAAGTCTGGAAGGCGGCGCTCGCCGGGCACTCGGGCCTGCTGCATGCGAACACCGGCGCGGGTAAAACCTTCGCCGTCTGGTTCGCCGCCCTGCAGCGCGGCGCGCTCGCCAAAGGAAGATTGAGCGGCCTGCGCGTGCTGTGGATTACGCCGATGCGCGCGTTGGCCGCGGACACCCAGCGCGCGCTCGAGGAGTCAAGCGCCGAGCTGGCGCCCGGCTGGACCATCGGCGCGCGTACCGGCGACACCGGCTCGGCCGAGCGCGCGCGCCAGTCGCGCAGCTGGCCCACCTGCCTGGTGACGACGCCCGAGAGCCTGTCGCTGCTGCTCAGTCACGCGGCGGCGCAGGAGCAGTTCAAGCACCTCGACATGATCGTCATCGACGAGTGGCACGAGCTGATGGGCAGCAAGCGCGGCGTACAGGTGCAGCTGGCGCTGGCGCGGCTGCGCGTTTGGCGCCCTGGACTCGTGGTCTGGGGCGTATCGGCCACGATGGGCGACCTGGATCTCGCACGCCAGGTCCTGCTGGGCGCCGTGGAGGGTGACGGGCAGGGCACCATCGTCGAGGGCAACACGAAGAAGGAGATCCAGGTCGATTCCCTGATCCCGAAGGACGTGTCGCGCTTTCCCTGGGGCGGACACCTCGGCCTGCAGATGCTCAAACCCGTGATCGACGAGATCGAGCATTACGACGCGACGCTGGTGTTTACAAATACGCGGTCGCAATCGGAAATCTGGTACCAGAACATCCTCGAGGCGCGCCCCGACTGGGCCGGCGTGATCGCGCTGCACCACGGGTCGCTCGCGCGCGAGGTGCGCGACTGGGTCGAGATGGGGCTGAAAAAGGGCGAGCTGAAAGCCGTGATCTGCACCGCCAGCCTGGATCTCGGCGTGGACTTCCTGCCGGTCGAGCGCGTGCTGCAGGTCGGCAGCGCGAAAGGCATCGCACGCCTGTTGCAGCGCGCCGGACGCAGCGGCCATGCGCCGGGGCGCGTGTCGCGCGTGACGCTGGTGCCCACCAACAGCCTGGAGATCCTGGAGGCGGCCGGCGCCAAGGTGGCGGTGGCCGCGCGCAGGATCGAGGGCCGGTATGTGCCCAACAAACCCTTCGACGTGCTGGTGCAGCACCTGGTGACGGTGGCGCTGGGCGGAGGCTTTCGCTCGGAGGCCTTGTTCGAGGAAGTGAAGCGCGCCTGGTCGTACCGCAACCTGAACGAGGAAGAGTGGCAGTGGGCCCTGGACTTCGTCGCGCGCGGCGGCCAGAGCCTGACCGTGTATCCGGAATACCGGCGCGTGCTGCCGGACGAGGAGGGCGTGTACCGCGTGCCGGATACCGCCATCGGGCGACGGCACCGGATGGGCATCGGCACCATCGTGTCCGACGCCACCATCCAGATCAAGTACATGAGCGGCGGGCGCATCGGCAGCATGGAGGAATCCTTCATCTCGCGCCTGAAGCAGGGCGACCATTTCCTGTTCGGCGGGCGCATCCTCGAGTTTATCCGCGTGCACGAGATGACGGCTTTCGTGAAACGCGCGACGGGCAGCCGCGGCGCGATCGCGCGCTGGCAAGGGGCGAAGATGCCGATGTCGTCCGAGCTCGCCCACGCCGCGCTCGAGCAGCTGCGCCAGGCCGCCGAGGGGCGCTTCGAGGGGCCGGAGATGCAGGCGATCCGCCCGCTGCTGGAGATCCAGCAGAAATGGTCGGCGCTGCCGACGATCGACACCCTGGTGCTCGAATCGATGAAAAGCCGCGAAGGCTACCACCTGTTCGTGTATCCGTTCGCGGGCCGCTCGGTGCACATGGGCCTCGCTTCCCTGTTCGCTTACCGCATCGGGCGGCGCCAGCCGATCACCTTCTCGATTGCGATCAACGACTACGGCTTCGAGCTGATGGCGCCGGAACCGGTCGACTGGGAAGCGGAATTCGCCGGGGCCACCGGGTTGGATGTCCCCTTGTTCGATACCGAGCGCCTGCTGGAAGACGTGCTCGAGAGCCTGAACGCGACCCAGCTGTCGCAGCAGCGTTTCCGGGAAGTGGCGCGCATTGCCGGGCTGGTGTTCCAGGGCTATCCGGGCCAGCCGAAATCGAACCGCCAGGTGCAGGCCTCGTCGTCGCTGTTTTTCGAGGTGTTCCGGAAGCACGATTCGGGGAATTTGCTGCTCACGCAAGCCCAGCGCGAAGTGCTGGAACAGGAGCTCGAGCTCACCCGCCTGCGCGACACGCTGGTCGAGCTGCATGCGCGTAAAATCGCCTACCGCGTCGTCAAGCGCGCTACGCCCTTTGGCTTTGCGCTGATGGTGGAGCGCTTCCGCGAAAAGGTGAGTACCGAAAAACTGAACGACCGCGTCGCGCGCATGGTGCGCGAACTGGAGAAGGCTGCTGCTGTATGACCGTATCAAGCGTAAGTGTGGCAGTGCATGTGGCAAATGAGTTATTACTGTTGTTGCCCGAAAAGGCCGTGTTCTGGCCGGCCCAGGGCATGCTGATCATTGCCGACATCCATTTCGGCAAGGCAGCCTCGTTCCGCGCGCTGGGCGTCCCGGTGCCGCGCGGCACCACCACTGAAAACCTGGCCGGGCTCGACGCCCTGATCGAGCAGCACGGCGCGCGCCATGTCGTTTTCCTGGGCGACTTCCTGCACGCGCGGGCAGCGCACGCGTCCAGCACCCAGCTGGCCATGCTGACCTGGCGCAACACCCGGCGCGACTTGCGCCTGACCCTGGTGCGCGGCAACCACGACAAGCGCGCCGGCGACCCGGCGGCAGCGCTCGGCATCGAACTGGTCGACGAGCCGCACCAGATCGGGCCGTTCGCCTTTTGCCACCATCCGGACCTCGACATGGAGAGCAATGCAGCCTACGCCCTGGCCGGGCACGTGCATCCGGCCTGGGTGCTGGCGACGCGCTTCGATTCGCTGCGCCTGCCGTGCTTCGTGGTTGGCAGCCATCGCATGATCCTGCCGTCCTTCGGTTCCTTCACGGGCGGGCATACCGTCAAGCGCGAAGCGGGCGACACCATTTTCGTCACCTCGGGCGAGGCCGTACACAGCGTTCGCTAGCGTACTGATGCCGCGGGGGCACCGGCGTACCTTGTCAGTACACCTGAACAATTGTTCGGCCCACTATCGAGGAGACCCCATCATGAAACTTCGCCACTCCCTGTGCGCGACCTTTGCCGCGTTGCTGCCGCTGTGCACCCTGACGCTGGCGCCGACAGTTGTCCATGCCCAGCAATATGAGCGCCAATATGAGCGCGGCAATCTGCCGGCCCCGAGCATCCGCGGCTTCAACGTCAATGAAGTGCGGCGCCTGGCGCCGGGTGTCGAGCTGCATTTCGACCTGTACGGCACGCCCGGCGGCAACGCGACGCTGCGCATCGATGGCGCCACCCGCAACGTCCACATGACGGAAACGGAACCCGGCCAGTATGTCGGTACCTATACGATCGGCAACCATGACCGGATCAGGAACGGCAGCGCCGTGACCGCCAACCTGCGCGTTGGCAACCGCGTGGCGACGGGCGTGCTCAGCGAGTCGGTGGTGCGCGACGGCGCCCCGCGCCCGGATCGCCGCGGCGACCTGGCCTCGGTGCCGCGCATCGAACGCTTCGAGGTGCGCGGCAGCGATGAGCTGGCGCCAGGCAACGACATCGGTTTCACCGTCTTCGGCACCCCCGGCGCCCGCGTCGAGCTGGCGATTACCGGCGCGCGCGGCGTGTTCTTCCTGCCGGAAGTGCGCCGCGGCGAATATTCGGCCGACTACACGATCCGCCGCGACGACCGCCTCAACCCCGACGCCCGCGTGACGGCGACGATCCGTGCCAACGGACGCTATACCACGCAGGTGCTGGGCCGGCCCCTGCTGGCCGGCACCTCGCCGCGCCCGGTGGCAACGACGGCGCCCGGTAGCACGACTCCCCGAACCGCGCGCTATTGCACCAACTGCGCGGTCGTGGAAGCGGTGAACGTGGTGGAAGTGAGCGGCGAGGGCAATTACCTTGGTACCGTGGGCGGCGCGGTGGTCGGCGGCCTGCTGGGCAACCAAGTCGGCAGCGGCAGCGGCCGTACGGCGGCGACCGTCGCAGGGGCGGTCGGCGGCGGTGTGGTCGGGCGCAACATCGAGCGCAATTCACGGCGCAGCCAGCGTTATGAGGTGGTCGTGCGCTACGCCGGCAATGGCGCGACGCAGACGCTGCAGTTTGAGAACGATCCGGGCTTCCGTGCCGGGGATGCGGTGCGGGTGAATAATGGGGTGTTGTCGCGGGATCAATAAGGCGGAAACGACTACGGCTCTGACATGAGGGTTTCAACTGAAACCCTCATGTCGGAGCCGTTTTTCTTTGCCGGGCTCACCCGGCGATCCAGCCAGTTACGCCGTCGTCGCCAGCACCTGGTCGTCGCCGGCCGCGTCCATCTCGGCCTTCTGCTTGGCGCCGGCACCTTTCGTGCGCGAGCGCGAGGGTGGCAGGCGGCGCAGGGTCTTGAGCGCTTCGGCGTCCTTGATGCCGATGGTGCGCTGGTCGACCGTGATCAGCCCGATTTCGTTAAAGGCCGACAGGGTGCGGCTCACGGTTTCCAGCGTCAGGCCCAGGTAGCTGCCGATCTCGTGGCGCGTCATGCGCAAGTTGAACAGCTTGCTCGAGTAGCCCATCGCGGCGAAACGATCGGCCAGCGACACCAGGAAGCGTGCGACCCTGGCTTCGGCTGACAGGGCGCCGAGCATGCCGATCATGGCCTGTTCGCGCACCAGTTCGCGGCTCATGACGCCGTACATCAGGTTTTCGAGTTCCATGTGCACGCGGCCGAGAGCGGTCAGCTTCTTGAACGGTAGCAGGATCAGGTCGCAGTCGGACAAGGCGACTGCTTCCGAGGCGTAGTGGCGGGTGTGGATGCCGTCGACGCCGAGCATGTCGCCCTTCATTGGGAAGCTCAGCACCTGTTCGTTGCCGAACTCGTCGATCAGCACGGTTTTCAGGAAGCCGGAATTGACGATGTACAGGGTGTCGAAGGCCTGGCCGATGGTGTGGACGCGCTGGCCTGTCTTGAACTGGACGTGCTGGAACAGCAACTCTTCGGAATTGACCGAAACGGCGGCTGGGATGTGGAGCAGGTCGCAGACTTCTTTCAGGTTGGACCACAGGCGGCCCTGGCGTTGGCGGCCTGCTTCCATCGGGGTGGAATGCATGGTCGAGCTTGCGTTGCGTTGATCTGGCTGGGACTGCATGCTTTTTCTCCAGTGAAGAAATCTGTCTGGCGCGGCTTCATTCAGGAACCGCTGCCGGGTGCTTCAATAGGATTCATCAAGCGGCAGGCTTGGCTTACGGAGAGAAATTAGATCGCAAGCAAGTCGATACGCTGGAATTCAGTATGCCAACACGAGTTCGGCATTGGTATCAGCAATGGCTGAATGTGTAGGTAGGACGGCTGCTACGAGTGTAGGAATATTCTTACTAATGCGGGGCGTCACCGAATGAAGGGGGCAAAACCTGTTTTCGGATGAGCACGCTAGTGCACCGGGAGGCGCGTGGCGGGTATGGCACAAACGGGGCAAATACACTGTCAAACATCTTATCGCCCTGGCGCTCCGCCTTGGCGTTCGGCCTCCGGCAGGCGCCAGAGGCCGAAGCTTCATTTCCTTCGATCAGGCCTTCAGCGGCGACAGCAGGCGGTGCGCCACGGCGTACTGGACCATTTCCGACAGCGAGGTCATGCCCATCTTCTGCATGATGCGCGTCTTGTGGGTGCTGACCGTCTTCACCGACAGGTGCAGGTTGTTGGCGATCTCGGTGATCGATTTCCCGCCCACCAGTAGCGAAAACACCTCGAATTCGCGATCCGACAGCTGTTTGTGGAGCAATTGCTCATTCGGCGCCATGATGTTCAGCGCCAGCTGTTCAGCCACTTCGGTACTGATGTAGGGACGGCCCGAGGCGACCTTGCGGATCGCCCCCACCAGCTGCGTGCCCGCGCTTTCCTTGGTCAGGTAACCCTGGGCGCCGGCACGGATGGCACGCACTGCGTACTGCTCTTCCTCATGCATCGTGAGGATCAGCACCGCCAGCTTGGGCGCTTCGCTGCGCACCTGGCGGATCAGGTCGACCCCGCTGCGCCCGGGCATCGACAGGTCGAGCAGCAGCAGGTCGAAGCCGCCCTGGCGCACCAGCGACAGCACTTCGAAGCCGTTGGTGGCTTCGCCGACGATCTCGACATCGAGCGCGCCGTCCAGGATGCGCTTGAGGCCCTCGCGCATGATCGTGTGGTCATCTGCAATGACGATTCTTATCATAGATGCGTTTCTCCCCAGCGCCACGGCCCGCCGCAGCGTCTTCTATATAGATGCACGCCGCGCGCGGCGTGCCGGTGCCGGACCTACGAATCGACCGGCTCGTTGATCAGGCGGTGCACCAGCACTGGCCTGGTCGTATGCGACAACACTTTATTCGTGACGCTGCCCAGCAGGATCTGGCCCCAGCCGCTGCGCCCATGCGAGCCCATGAAGATCAGGTCGCAGCCCTCCTGCTCGGCGACGTCGACGATCTTGAGCGCCGTGGCGTCGGAGAACGCCGTCATGCAGCCATGGGCGAGCCCGGCCTTTTCGCAGGAGCGCATGATGCGGCTCATGTGGTCTGCGCCGGTACGCTTCATCTGTTCGATGTATTCCTCCTCGCTCGGATACGAGGGCGGAATGATTTCGACATACACCGGGTACTGGTATTCGGGTGCGACGAACAGCGCCAGCACCTCGGCCCCCATCTGTTGCGCGAACTTCACGCCGGCACAGGCCGTTTGCTGGGACACGGTCGAACCGTCGGTGGTGATCAGGATTTTCCGGTACATGATGATTCCTCCGAAACGCCACGCCATTGTGGCTCCTAGTGTGCGCTGATTGCTTGTCATAGCGCAAGCTGTTGACTTTGGTCAAACATGAGCTCGCCTCAACAAGACCCGGTCGCCCGAACGGGAAAAAAACGATGCACGATCGACGCGACTGTAAAAACAACACCTGGCTTGTGAAAACAATCAGGAACCGCACAATTTTATTGTCGCGGAATTAAGTTTCGTTGTCCATTTCAACGTACCGTCTTTTCCGACATTTACCTACGGCAACTACGCTGCTACACTCGCTGAATGATTTTTGGGCTTCCGGCATCGCGCACGACGCGCGCGGCAGTCCGCATCAGACCGCGCAGTACGTAATAAACGTACGCAACAAGCGCACGCACCAACGCACGTAACAACCGCGACATTTTTATTATGGAGAAGCAGGGATTATGACCGACGCCGCCGACGATTTCGACGCCTTATTCGAGGAAGTGGCAGCCCAGCGCGCCAGTGCGCCGGCCCCTGCGGCGGCCCCGGCCGCCCCGCCCGCAGTTGCCGAGGAAGACGACCTGGAAGCCCTGTTCGACCAGGCAGCGAGCCAGGCCGCCATGCCGGCGGCAAGCATTGGCATGACTTCCAGCGCCGTTTCCCTTCCTCCCGTGGCGGGCGCGGGCGAGGGCGTGGAAGGCGACAAGAACATGTACGAGCGCCTCGGCGGTATCGTGCGCCTGCTGCACGACTCGCTGCGCGAACTCGGCTACGACCGCGCGCTGACCGAGGCCTCGTCGCAGATCAGCGACGCCCAGGACCGCCTGGAATACGTGGCCACGCTGACCGAACAGGCCGCCAACAAGGTGCTCAACACGCTCGACGAAGGCATGCCGGCACAGGACAAGCTCTCGAAGCAGGCCCAGGACATGTCGGGCCGCTGGGATGCGCTGTTCTCCGGCAAGCTCAGCCTGGACGAGTTCAAGGCGCTGGCCGGCGATTCGCGCCAGTTCGCCCAGGCCGTCTCGGACGCGACCGAAGCCGAAAAGGCGCGCCTGCTGGAAATCATGATGGCCCAGGACTTCCAGGACATCACCGGCCAGCTGATCAAGAAAGTGGTCGCGATTACCAAGACCGTGGAAAACGAGCTGGCCCAGCTGCTGCGCGACAACGCGCCGCCAGAAACGCGCGCCAAGCTGGCCGAAAAGGAAGCTGCTCCGGTGCAGCTGATGTCGGGGCCGTCCGTGCCGTCCGCGGCGCTGGACCAGGACAATGTGGACGATCTTCTTGCCGATCTGGGATTCTAATGGACGATATGCTCAAGGACTTCGTCGTCGAGGCGATGGATCTGGCAGTCAATGTTGAAGAGCACCTCCTGCGCCTCGAACGCGATCCGGACAACAAGGAAACGCTGAACGCAGTGTTCCGCTCGTTCCACACGATCAAGGGCGGGGCCGGCTTCATGGGCCTGCCCGCGCTCGTGGCGGCCTGCCACCTGACCGAAAACCTGTTCGACGCGCTGCGCACGGGCGCCGCGCCGGTCACGCCGCTATCGATCGAAGCGGCGCTGCAGGCTTCGGGCTTCGTGGCCGACCAGTTGAACGACCTGAACAACGGCGCCACGCCGGAACAGCTGGCCCCGATGCCGCAAGACCTCGAACGCATCCTGACGGACGCGATCGAAGGCAAGGCCGAGGCCGCTGTTGCGGCCCCTGTAGTTGCCGCACCTGCCGTGGTCGCCCCAGTCACCGCGCCTGCTGCGCCGGTCGCGGCTGCCGCCGCCGGCGACGACGGCCTCGACTGGCCAGCCATGTACAACGCCGTCGTGCCGGCCGGCTTCGCCATCGCGACTGCCGCTGCGCCGGCCGCCGCTGCCGCCGCCGTGGCGCCCCCGGCGGCTCCCGCTGCCGCCCCGGCCGAGGCAGCCGCGGCCCCGGCAGCCAAGGCCGGCTGGGACGGCGTCGACCGCCGCGCCGGCGACAGCAAGACTGCCGTCGCCGCCCCCGCCAAGGACGAAAGCATCCGTATCGACGCGGTAAAACTCGACGCGCTGCTGGAAGTGGCCGGCGAATCGGTGCAGGCCGCCAACCAGGCTGCCGTGCTGCTGGAACGTCTGGCGCAGTTCAAGTTCGAAGGTCAGGCCGCCACCCTGATGGCCACGCTGACCGAAACGCTCGAGCGCGCCTCGCGCTACTCGGCCGAACTGCAGCGCGCCACGCTGGCCACGCGCATGCAGCCGGTGGGTCGTCTGTTCCAGAAATTCCCGCGCCTGGTGCGCGAACTGGCGAAAGACCTGGGCAAGGATGTCGAGCTGACCATCGAAGGCGCCGAAACCGAAGTCGACCGCGTCGTCGTCGACAGCCTGTACGACCCGCTGGTGCACATGCTGCGCAACGCGCTCGACCACGGTGTTGAGTCGCCGCAGGACCGCATCGCCGCCGGCAAGCCGGCCAAGGCCTTCATCCTGCTGAAAGCCTGGCAGGAAGCCAACAGCGTCATGATCGTGCTGCAGGACGACGGCAAGGGCATGGACCCGGCCAAGCTGCGCAAGAAAGCCATCGAGAAGGGCCTGATCGGCGAGACCGCCGCCCAGAACGACGAGGATGCCTACCAGCTGGTGTTCCTGCCGGGCTTCTCGACCAAGGAAGTGGCGTCCTCGGTCTCGGGCCGCGGCGTGGGCATGGACGTGGTCAAGACGGCGGTGGAAAAGAACCGTGGCGCGATCCGCATCGATTCCTCGCTCGGCCACGGCACCAAGTTCGCGATCCGCCTGCCGATCGAACTGTCGATCGTGCCGACGATGCTGGTCTCCACATCGGGTGCTTCGCTGGCGCTGCCGATGGCGGTCGTCGAGCGCGTGGTCGAGCTGCCCGAGAACTTCTCGCAGGTCGGCGGCGCCCCGGTGCTGAAAGACCAGGGCCGTCCGCTGCCGGTGCGCTCGCTGGCCGGCGCCCTCGGTTACGAGGAAGCGCCGGAACGCGTCGGCATCGTCATCAACGCCCCGCAGCCCTATATACTGGCGGTGGAAGCGGTCGACGGCACGGCCGACCTCGTGATCAAGCCGATGACCGCGCTGACCGTCGAAGGCGTGACCGGCACGGCGCGCTCGGCCGAGGGCGAGCTGGTGCTGGTGGTGGGGCTGTCGTTCCTGATGGATGGCTGCCGCAGTACGGTGCGCCTGGCCGCGTAAATTTCCGGCCGACGCACTTTTCTGGTGAAAAAGGGCCTTGAGGGTCCTTGCAATAAAAGCCCGCGCATCGCATGTGCGGGCTTTTTTTATTTGAATGGCGAATGCATTGTGCAAATATAATTAAGTAAAATACTTATCCATTAGCATAATCGTGCAAAACGGCCCCTCTTCTGCCGCAGTGCACAATTATGGCATAATCAAAAGCGCCCTCTTCAAGCGGTCGTTCCACCGGATATATCATCGGGATCAAGTATGCTCAAAACGCTGTACGACAAACTCTGGGAATCGCACGTTGTGCGTGCCGATGCCGACGGCACCACGGTGCTCTACATCGACCGCCACCTCGTCCATGAAGTGACCAGCCCGCAGGCCTTCGAGGGCTTGCGCGAGGCCGGCCGTCCGCTGTGGCGCACGTCCGCCAACCTGGCCGTGGCCGATCACAACGTGCCGACCACCGACCGCCGCGACGGCATTGCCGACCTGACCTCGCGTCTGCAGGTCGAAACGCTCGACGCCAACGCAAAGAGCTTCGGGCTCACCTATTTCAACATGAACGACCGGCGCCAGGGCATCGTCCACGTGATCGGGCCGGAGCAGGGCGCGACCCTGCCTGGCATGACGGTCGTCTGCGGCGATTCGCACACCTCCACCCACGGCGCCTTCGGCTGCCTGGCGCACGGCATCGGCACCTCGGAAGTCGAGCACGTGCTGGCGACGCAGACGCTGCTGGCCAAGAAATCGAAAGCGATGCTGGTGCAGGTCGACGGCTTGCTGCCGCCCGGCGTCACCGCGAAGGACATCGTGCTGGCCGTGATCGGGCGCATCGGCACCGCCGGCGGCACCGGCTACGCCATCGAATTCGGCGGCTCGACCATCCGCGCGCTGTCGATGGAAGGGCGCATGACGGTCTGTAACATGGCGATCGAAGCAGGCGCCCGCGCCGGCATGGTCGCGGTGGACCAGACCACGATCGACTACGTCAAGGGCCGCCCGTATTCGCCCAAGGGCGAGCAGTGGGAACAGGCCATCTCTTACTGGCGCACGCTGCACACCGACCCGGGCGCGCGCTTCGACCTGGTCGTGACGCTGGACGCGACCCAGATCCGCCCGCAGGTCACCTGGGGCACCTCGCCCGAGATGGTGACCTCGATCGACGGCCGCGTGCCCGATCCCGACCTCGAGAAAGACCCGGTGCGCCGCGACGCCATCGAGAAGGCGCTGGTCTACATGGCGCTGGCGCCGAATACCCCGATCGAAGACATCCGCATCGACAAGGTCTTCATCGGCTCATGCACGAATTCGCGCATCGAAGACCTGCGCGCCGCCGCGCTTGTGGTGCGCGGGCGCCAGCGTGCCGCGAACGTGAAGCTGGCCCTGGTCGTGCCGGGCTCGGGCCTGGTGAAAGAACAGGCCGAGCGCGAAGGGCTCGACAAGATTTTCAAGGCGGCCGGCTTCGAGTGGCGCGAACCGGGCTGCTCGATGTGCCTGGCGATGAACGCCGACCGCCTGGAACCGGGCGAGCGCTGCGCCTCGACCTCGAACCGCAACTTCGAGGGCCGCCAGGGGCAGGGCGGACGTACCCACCTGGTGTCGCCGGCGATGGCGGCAGCGGCGGGCATTGCCGGCCATTTCGTCGATGTGCGCGCACTCTAGAATAAAACGTTTTTTTGAACCACCGAACGACAGGAACAACATGAAAAAAGTATTCGCCCTTGCCCTCGCCGCCGTCGTCCTGACCGGCTGCAACACCATCTCCGGCATCGGCCGCGACGTGCAGAAAGTCGGCCAGGTCGTGACCGGCGCCGGCGGCCGCTAACCAACAGGCGACAGCCGAAGGAAGGAAGGCAGGGGACATGGACAAATTCATCGTACACGAAGGGCTGGTAGCGCCGCTCGACCGCGCAAACGTCGATACCGACGCGATCATCCCGAAGCAGTTCCTGAAGTCGATCCGGCGTACCGGCTTCGGCCCGAACCTGTTCGACGAGTGGCGCTACCTCGACCATGGCGAGCCGGGTCAGGATTGCACCCATCGCCCGTTGAACCCGGACTTCGTGCTGAACCAGCCGCGCTACGCGGGCGCCTCGATCCTGCTCACGCGTAAAAACTTCGGCTGCGGCTCCTCGCGCGAGCACGCGCCGTGGGCGCTGCAGCAGTACGGGTTCCGCGCCATCGTCGCGCCGAGCTTCGCCGACATCTTTTTCAATAATTGCTACAAGAGCGGGCTGCTGCCGATCGTGCTCACCGAAGCGCAGGTCGAGCAGCTGTTCAACGAAGTCAAGGCCTCTGTTGGTTTCAAATTGACTGTGGACCTCGGAAACCAGGTGCTGCGTTCGGCCGACGGGCGCATCGCTTTTGAATTTGCAATCGACGACTTCCGCAAGTACTGCCTGCTGAACGGCCTGGACGACATCGGCCTGACCCTGCGCCACGCCGACGAGATCCGCGCCTTCGAAGAACGCCACCTCGCACGCCAGCCCTGGCTGGCCAACGTTATTTAAGAAGAAAGCACGCATGAAGATTGCCATCCTGCCGGGCGACGGCATCGGCCCCGAAATCATGGAACAGGCCGTACGCGTGCTGGACGCGCTCGGCGAATCCTTCGAGACGGAACGCGCGGAAGTCGGCGGCGCCGGCTATGCCGCCCACGGCCACCCGCTGCCCGAGGCGACCCTGAAGCTGGCCAAGGAAGCCGACGCCGTGCTGTTCGGCGCCGTCGGCGACTACAAGTACGACACGCTCGAGCGCGCGCTGCGTCCCGAGCAGGCCATCCTCGGATTGCGCCGCGAACTCGGCCTGTTCGCCAACCTGCGCCCGGCGATCCTGTACCCGGAGCTGGCCGGCGCCTCGACCCTGAAACCCGAAGTCGTGTCGGGTCTCGACATCCTGATCATCCGCGAGCTGACCGGCGATATTTATTTCGGCAAGCCGCGCGGCGTGCGCGAGTGCCCCGACGGCCCGTTCAAGGGCCAGCGCGAGGGCTTCGACACGATGCGCTACGCGGAAGGCGAGATCCGCCGCATCGCCCATGTGGCCTTCCAGGCGGCGCAAAAGCGCGGCCGCCGGGTGACCAGCGTCGACAAGGCCAACGTGCTGGAAACCTTCCAGTTCTGGCGCGACATCGTTACCGATGTCCATCAGGAATACCCGGACGTCGAGCTCGAACACATGTATGTCGATAACGCGGCAATGCAGCTGGTGCGCGCGCCGAAGAAATTCGACGTTATCGTCACCGGCAACATGTTCGGCGACATCCTGTCCGATGCCGCCGCGATGCTGACCGGCTCGATCGGCATGTTGCCCTCGGCTTCGCTCGACGCCAACAACAAGGGCCTGTACGAACCGTCGCACGGCTCGGCGCCGGACATCGCCGGGCAGGGCATTGCGAACCCGCTGGCGACCATCCTGTCCGCCGCGATGATGCTGCGTTTTTCGCTCGGCAAACCGGAACAGGCCGACCGCATCGAATCGGCGGTCAAGAGCGTCCTCCAGCAGGGACTGCGCACAGCGGATATATTCGAGGATGGCACGCAGCGCGTTTCCACGTCCCAGATGGGCGACGCGGTGGTGCGGGCACTGGCACATTAATTCGTAGGGTGGGCTTTTAAGCCCACGCTGGAACGATGATCACAGTTAAAGGGAATCAAAGATGAAGTTAGTTGGCTTGGTAGGTTGGCGCGGCATGGTGGGTTCGGTCCTGATGCAGCGCATGCAGGACGAGGGCGATTTCGACCACATCGAGCCGGTGTTCTTTACCACCTCGAACCCGGGCGGCGCCGCGCCGAAAATGGCGAAGAACGAAACCACCTTGAAGAGCGCGCACGACATCGCGGCGCTGGCGAAGTGCGACATCATCATTTCCTGCCAGGGCGGCGACTACACGACGGAAGTATTCCCGGCGCTGCGCGCAGCCGGCTGGGACGGCTACTGGATCGACGCCGCCTCGACCCTGCGCATGAACGATGACGCCGTCATCGTGCTGGACCCGGTCAACCTCGACGTCATCAAGAACGCGCTGTCGCGCGGCGTGAAGAACTACGTCGGCGGCAACTGCACGGTGTCGTGCATGCTGATGGGCCTGGGCGGCCTGTTCGAGCAGGGGCTGGTCGAGTGGATGACTTCCATGACCTACCAGGCAGCGTCCGGCGGCGGCGCCCAGCACATGCGCGAACTGCTCACCCAGTTCGGCACGATCAACGGCGCGGTCAAGCCACTGCTGGACGACCCGGCTTCGGCGATCCTCGAGATCGACCGCGCGGTGCTGGCGACCCAGCACGGTCTCTCCGCCGACGAAACGAAGCAGTTCGGCGTGCCGCTGGCCGGCAACCTGATTCCGTGGATCGACAAGGACCTGGGCAACGGCCAGTCGAAGGAAGAGTGGAAGGCCGGCGCCGAGACCAACAAGATCCTCGGCCGCGGCGAAGGCTTTGGCACCAGCGCCATCCCGGTCGATGGCCTGTGCGTGCGGATCGGCGCCATGCGCTGCCACTCGCAGGCATTGACGATCAAGCTGAACAAGGACGTGCCGCTCGACGAAATCACCGACATCATCGCCTCGCACAACGAGTGGGTGAAGGTGGTGCCGAATACACGCGAAGCATCGATGCGCGACCTGTCGCCGGCGGCCACTACCGGGAGCCTGACCATTCCGGTCGGCCGCCTGCGCAAGATGTCGATGGGGCCGGGCTACCTGTCTGCCTTCACCGTCGGCGACCAGCTGCTGTGGGGCGCGGCCGAGCCGCTGCGCCGTATGCTGCGGATCGTGCTGGAGAAGTAATCGAAGTTTGCGCCGCGACAAGGTTGCGGCGCGCCCCCGCATCACCGCATCTTGACGATTCATCCACGATCGTTAATCCCGAGATAATTCAACAATCTCAATGTCGATATCGAATCGTTATCGATCACTCATCAAGCCCACAGTTTGATCTCGCTACGCCCCGTGGACCTTGCGTGCCGTAGTGCATGATGTTATGTTGAGACTTCCAGGAAACCGTCATTTCCCTCAGCTAACCTTCTCCTCCCCAACTATGCCACTGACCCGCCGCCCACAGATCATGTCGTCCGCGTTGAAAACGCTTACCGCAGCGGTCGCAAGTGCAGTGCTGCTGACTTCGGCGGCCACGGCGGCGGGACTGGGCAAGCTGACCGTGCTGTCTGCCCTCGGCCAGCCACTGCGCGCCGAGATCGAACTGAACGCCGTGTCCGCCGACGAAGCGTCCGGCCTGGTGGCGAAACTCGCCAGCGCCGATGCCTACCGCGCCGCCAACATCGATCTCAATCCGGCCCTGCTGGCATTGCGCTTCGCGGTCGAGCAGCGCGGCGGCCGCCATTTCGTGCGCATCACCTCGCCGCAGCCGCTGAACGAGCCTTTCGTCGACCTGCTGCTCGAACTGTCGTGGAATAACGGCCGCCTGGTGCGCGAATACACCTTCCTGCTCGACCCGGCCGAACTGCGCGCGACCCAGTCGGCGCAGGTGGCGCCAGTCCCGGCAGGCGCCCGTGCGCCACGCGGCACGGCCGCAGCCCCGGCGTCAACTTCAGCGCCCGCGCCGGCAGCCGAAGGGACGGCCAGGTCGCAGCGCAGCGCACGCGCCGACATCGCAGGCGAAGCGGCGCCCGGCGCCCGTGCAGGCGCCAAGTACCGCGTGCGCAGCGGCGACACGCTCAGCCGCATCGCTGGCCGCATCAAGCCGGTCGACATCTCGCTCGACATGATGCTCGTGGCCCTGTACCGCGCCAACCCGGACGCCTTCATCGGCAACAACATGAACCGCCTGAAGTCGGGCCAGATCCTGTCGGTGCCGAGCGCCGATTCGATGCGCGGCCTCGACGCCGGCGACGCGCACGGCACGGTCGTCGCGCACGCGGCCGACTTCAATGCCTACCGCGCCAAGCTGGCCGGGCAGGTGGCCACCAGCACCCCGGCGCGCGAGGCGCAGGCAGGGCAGAGCGCGACCGGCCGCATCACGGCCAAGGTCGAGGAGCGCCCGACTGCCGCCAACGAGTCGGCCGACCAGCTGCGCCTGTCCAAGGCCCTGCCTGCGAAGGCAGCCGGTGGCGCCGCCGCCGAGGACCTGGTCGCCCGCGAGAAGGAATTGGCCGACGCCCAGCAGCGCGTCAAGGAACTCGAGAAGAACGTCAGCGAGCTGGAAAGCCTGGTCACCGTCAAGAGCCAGGCCGGCGCCGCCGCCACCCAGCCACCGGCGGCGGCCACGCCAGCCCCGGCACCGGTAACTGCGACGGCGCCAGCGCCGGCGCAACCGGCACCGAAGATCAAACCCGCGCCGCAAGTGGCGCCTGCCGCCCCTGCCGAGACCAGCTTTGCCGACACCCTGATGGACAACATCGCCATCCTGGGCGCCGGTGCGGCCGTGCTGCTGCTGGCCGCGCTCGGCCTGTCGCAGCGCCGCAGGAAAGCGGCGGCGCCCAGGCCGGTGCCCTCCGTCCCGACCATCCTCGGCACCGCCGCCCAGCCGTCGCAGTCCTTGTTTGCAGAGACGGGCGGGCAGAACGTCGATACCCACGACAGCGTGTTCAATTCCAGCTTCGCGCCGTCGGCCAGCCAGTTGGACACCAATGAAGTCGATCCGCTGGCCGAGGCCGAGCTGTACCTGGCCTATAACTTCGACACCCAGGCCGAAGACATCCTGAAGGAAGCCCTGCGCAACGATGCGCTGCGCCACCCGGTGCGCCTGAAGCTGCTCGAGATCTACGCCGCCCGCAAGGACGTGCGCGCCTTTGAAACCCAGGCGACCGAACTGTACAGCCTCACCGGCGGCAAGGGGGACGAGTGGGCGCAAGCCGCCGCGCTCGGCCACACGCTTGACCCGGCCAACCCGATGTATGCGCAAGCCGCCGGCGCCGGTTTCGGAGGCGGCGCAGCCGTTGCCGCCGGCGCCGCGGGTGCAGGTGTTGCCGCGGGTGCTGCCGCAGGTGTCGCCACCGCCGCGCTCACGCATGATGCCGGCCCGCAGACCATGCTGTCGCAACAGCTGGAGCAGGCTTTCCGCAGCCGCGGCGAGACGCCCGAGATCATCGAACCGGCATCGACCGTGGACGCCGTCACCGGCGCTCCGGCAGGGAGCGATTTCGACCTCGACAGCCTCGGGCTGGGCCAGGACGCCACCGCGCTGCCGCAGCTGCACGACAGCGCGCCGGCCGCCGGCCAGAACGACAATTCGCTCGACTTCGACCTCGGCGGCCTGAGCTTCGAGCCCGTGTCCACGGTCGAGCCGACCTTCGGCACGCGCGCCGACGAGACGGCCGTGCCCGACCTCCAGTTCGACATGGCGCCGTTCGCGCCGCTCGACCCGGCGTCGGGCACGCCGCTGGCAACCGAGCCCGTGTCCAGCGACAGCCTGGACGACCTTGCTTTCGACATGAATTTTGGGGCATCCGATACGGCGCCTGACGCTGCGTCGGCGACCACGCCACTCGAACCGGTCGACGAAGACGACGCGTTTGTCCTCGACCTGTCGAAGACCGGCCCGAACACCGATATCGACATGGCCCAGCTGGCCCGTGAATTCGAGCTGCCGCCGCTGCCGGAGGCGCCTGCGGTCCAGTCCGCCACCGAGCCGGCCAGCGACCTCAAGGATCCGCTGTTCGACCTCGACGCAATGGACTTCGGCCTGGTCGATACGACGCCTGCAGCCCCGGTTGCCGTACGCGAGGAGCCGGTGTTCGACTTCGGCTCGACCGACCTCGACCTGAGCGCCCCGGCTGCGGCGGCCCAGACCGACAAGGACCCGCTGTTCGACCTCGACATGATGGACTTCGGCCAGTCGGTGCGGCCGGCGACCCCGACCCCGGGCACCCCGGCGCCGCAGTTCGACATGTCCGGCCTCGACCTCGACCTGCCGGCGCACGAGTTCGACTTGGCGGCCGAGCCGCTCCAGGGATTGTCCAATGAGTTGTCCAATGAGTCGGGCAACGATTCGGCCAATGCGGTGGCGGATGAATCGGGCAGCGGCAGCGCCGAGCTGACGGCCGCGCAGATGGAGATGGAGACCAAACTGGACCTGGCGATCGCCTACCAGGAGATTGGCGACAAGGAGGGTGCGCGCGAGCTGCTCGACGAAGTCATCAAGGGTGGTAACGTCGAACAGTCCAGCCGTGCCAGCGCCATGCGCGCGCAGTTGGCGTGACGCCGCACGTGACCCGAATCGCACTCGGGCTCCAGTACATCGGCACTGACTGGAGCGGATACCAGAAACAGCCTTCGCGCGACACCGTCCAGGACGCGCTTGAAATCGCGCTCGAAAAATTCGCCTGCACCCCGCTTGCCACCACCTGCGCCGGCCGCACCGACGCCGGCGTGCATGCGGTCGAGCAGGTGGTCCATTTCGACACCGAATTGAACCGCCCCGCGCAAAGCTGGGTACGCGGCACGAATGCCTTCCTGCCCGATTCGATCACCGTGCGCTGGGCGCTGGAAGTCGCGCCGAACCTCGACGGCCAGGACTTCCACGCGCGCTTCTCGGCCCGGGCGCGCACCTATCATTACGTCCTGTACAACAATCCGAATCCATCGGCGCTGCTGGCCGGGCGCGCCGGCTGGGTGTTTCGCCCGCTCGATGTCGAGCGCATGCGCGCCGCCGCGCGCCACCTGATCGGCACCCACGACTTTTCTTCGTTCCGCGCCGCCAGCTGCCAGGCGAATACCCCGATCAAGGACATGCAGGAGCTGAGCATCGAGCGGCGCGGCGACATCATCGTCTTCACCGTGCGCGCCAGCGCCTTCCTGCACCACATGGTGCGCAACCTGGTCGGGGCGCTGGTCTATGTCGGCCTCGGGCGCCAGGAGCCGGAATGGATGGCCGAGGTGCTGCTGGCGCGCGACCGCGACGCCGCCGCGCCCACCTTCATGCCCGATGGCCTGTACCTCGCCAAAATCGATTACGATCCACGGTGGGGACTGCCGCAGGAGGCGGCCCCGCCGCTGCCCTGGCTGTAAGGCAGGTCCTGGGAATCCTTATGAATCGTACCCGTATTAAAATCTGCGGCATCACCCGCGAGGAAGACCTGCGCGCAGCCGTCGCGCTCGGAGCCGACGCGCTCGGCTTCGTGTTCTACCCGAAAAGCCCGCGCTACCTCGCGCCGGAACAATTTGCCGCGCTCGGCGCCCTGGTGCCGCCGTATGTCAGTTCGGTGGCCCTGTTCGTCAACGCCAGCCTGGAAGAGGTGAGGGCGGTGACGGACGCGGCCCCGGTCGCGCTGCTGCAGTTCCACGGCGACGAAACAATGGAAGAGTGCGCACGGATCGCCGCCGCGGTGAAGCGCCCGTTCGTGCGCGCCTACCGCGTCAAGCCGGACACGACGCCTTTTGAACTGCTAGAATGCGAACTCGCATACCGCGCCGCCAGTCCCTGGTTTTCAAGCCTCCTGCTCGACACCCATGTGGACGCCTACGGCGGCGCCGGAAAGGTCTTCGATTGGTCAGTTATTCCAAAAGAGCTCGCGCCTCGGGTCGTTTTGAGTGGTGGCTTGAGCGTGCAAAACGCCATTGAGGCGGTAGCACGCGTACGCCCCTGGGCCGTCGACATCAGCAGTGGTGTCGAAGCGGCCAAGGGGATCAAGGACGCCCGCAAGATCGCCGGTTTCATTGCGGCGGTCAGGGTTGCCGATACCACCGCCGATGCCACCATTGAAAGCCAAACCCATGAAACCGATTCAGGAAGCAGCCCTGGAAGTCACCCAGGAAGCACAAGCTGAGCGCGGCCCTGCCGCCTTGTTCCAGACCCTTGAATACCAGTTCCCCGACGCCCGGGGCCACTTCGGCCCCTACGGCGGCAGTTTCGTTGCCGAGACACTGACCCATGCGCTGGCCGAGCTGAACGAAGCCTACGCCCGTTATTCCGTCGACCCCGAGTTCCTCGAAGAATTCCGCTACGAGCTGGCCCATTTCGTCGGCCGCCCGTCGCCGGTCTACCACGCCAAGCGCTGGTCGGAACTGGCCGGCGGCGCCCAGGTTTTCCTCAAGCGCGAAGACCTGAACCACACCGGCGCCCACAAGATCAATAACGTCATCGGCCAGGCGCTGCTGGCGCGGCGCATGGGCAAGAAGCGCATCATCGCCGAAACCGGCGCCGGCCAGCACGGCGTGGCCACTGCCACCATCTGCGCGCGCTTCGGCCTCGAGTGCGTGGTCTACATGGGCAGCGAGGACGTCAAGCGCCAGGCCCAGAACGTCTACCGCATGAAGCTGCTGGGCGCGACCGTGGTCCCGGTCGAATCCGGCTCGAAGACCCTGAAGGACGCGCTCAACGAAGCGATGCGCGACTGGGTCACCAACATCGAAAACACCTTCTACATCATCGGCACCGTGGCCGGCCCGCATCCTTACCCGATGATGGTGCGCGACTTCCAGTCGGTGATCGGCGAGGAATGCCGGGTGCAGATGCCGCAGATGACCGGGCGCCAGCCCGACTACGTGGTGGCCTGCATCGGCGGCGGCTCGAACGCGATGGGCATCTTTTATCCGTATATCGACGAGCCGGGCGTCAAGCTCGTGGGCGTCGAGGCGGCCGGCGAGGGACTCGATTCGGGCAAGCACTCGGCCTCGCTGACGGCGGGTTTCCCGGGCGTGTTGCACGGCAACCGGACCTATCTGCTGCAGGATGCGAACGGCCAGATCATCGAGACCCATTCGGTGTCGGCGGGCCTGGACTATCCCGGCGTCGGCCCGGAGCACGCCTGGCTGAAGGATTCGGCGCGCGCCGAATACGTGTCGATCACCGACGACGAGGCGCTGCAGGCCTTCCACGACTGCTGCCGCATCGAGGGCATCATCCCGGCGCTCGAATCCTCGCACGCGATTGCCTACGGCGTGAAACTGGCGGCCACGTTGCCCAAGGACCAGCTCATCCTGGTCAACCTGTCGGGCCGCGGCGACAAGGACATGCATACGGTGGCGCAGCGCATGGGGCTGGATTTCAGCTGATCCTTTTGTAGGCACATGCAGGTTGAACGCGTGGACGTAATTCCGGCCATTGGCCGAAATTACCCCGTCCACGCGTTCAACGGATTCATGCAAACCGCGACCTCACATTTGACATTCAAATAACGAACACATCATGTCCCGAATCGAATCCACCTTCGCCGCCCTGCGCCAGCAAGGCAAGACCGGCCTCGTCACCTTCATCACCGCCGGTGATCCCGGCCCCGACCTCACCGTCCCGCTGATGCACGCGCTGGTCGCGGGCGGCGCCGATGTCCTGGAACTGGGCGTCCCGTTTTCCGACCCGATGGCCGAGGGCCCGGTCATCCAGCGCGCCTGTGAACGCGCCCTGAAATTCGGCATCGGCCTGCCCGACGTTTTCAACTATGTGCGCGAGTTCCGCAAGACGAACGCCGATACGCCGGTCGTCCTGATGGGCTACGCGAATCCGATCGAGCGCATCGGCCCCGACAACTTCATTCGCTGCGCCAAAGACGCCGGCGCCGACGGCGCCATCGTCGTCGACTATCCGCCGGAAGAGTGCGAAGCCTTTGCCGACGCCATGCGCGACAACGGCCTCGACCTGATCTTCCTGCTGGCGCCGACCTCCACGGTCGAGCGCATCCGGCAGGTCGCGCGCTATGGCAGCGGCTTCAGCTATTACGTCTCGCTGAAAGGCGTGACCGGCGCCGGCACCATCGATACGGCCGATGTGGCGCGCCGTGTGGCCGCCATCCGCGAGCACGTCAGCCTGCCGATCGGCGTGGGCTTCGGCATTCGCGACGCCGAGACGGCCAGGGCGGTCGCCTCGGTGGCTGATGCGGTCGTGATCGGCAGCCGCATCATCCAGGAGATCGAGAACGCGGGCCCGCAGGCGGCGGTGCCGGCCGTGCAGTCCTTCGTGGCCGGTATCCGGGCCGCGCTCGACAGCCGGGAGCAAGAGGTGCGATAAAGCGCCTGCGCCTTCACAGGGAAGCCGGCAGCGGATTTATGCGCTGCCGGCTTTCTTACTTCTTGCTTGTCGCCTTGCTATCGGTGCGGTACATTAAGCGCAATTAATCTTGCATGGAAGACACATCGTGAAAAAGCAAATCGTCAGCGTATCGGTCCTGCATAACGCCAAACTCATGGCGGCCCTTTACTTCGTCATCTCCATTCCCCTGGTCATTCTGATGACTATTCCCACGCTCATGCAGGAGGGGGCAGGCGCTTCGTTGCTGCTCGTGATCCTGCTGCCCGTGCTCTACTTGGCGTTTGGATTCGTGCTCACGCTGTTTGGCGCTTGGGTGTATAACGGGATTGCAGCGCGCGTCGGCGGATTCGAGTTCACAACGAGCGAGGTCGATGGCGTTGTCCATAAGGATTGATTGCCAGACACACAAGCGGTGACAAGCCGGGCGCCAGCGGCTACACTACGCCCCATTCAAGAATTGCCGCAAAGGAGAGAACATGAGTTGGTTGGAAAAACTGCTGCCCCCCCGAATCCAGCGCTCCGATGTCGCCAACCGCAAGACCATGCCCGAAGGGCTGTGGGTCAAGTGCCCATCATGCGAAGTGGTACTGTACCGCGCCGACCTCGAATCGAACCTGCATGTCTGCCCGAAGTGCGACCACCACATGCGCATCCGCGCACGCAGCCGCCTCGACGGCCTGCTCGACGAAGGCGGCCGCTATGAAATCGGCCAGGAAGCACTGCCGGTCGATACCCTGAAATTCAAGGACAGCAAGAAGTATCCTGACCGGCTCAAGGCGGCAATGGAGGCCACCGGCGAAACCGACGCGCTCATCGTCCAGGGCGGCTCGATCATGAGCCTGCCGGTCGTCGTCGCCTGCTTCGAGTTCGAATTCATGGGCGGCTCGATGGGTTCCGTCGTCGGCGAACGCTTCGCCCGTGGCGCCCAGGTCGCACTGGAACAGAAAGTGCCGTTCATCTGCATCACCGCTACCGGCGGCGCCCGCATGCAGGAAGGCCTGCTGTCGCTGTTGCAGATGGCCAAGACCACGGCCATGTTGACCAAGCTGTCGGAAAAGAAACTACCCTTCATCAGCGTGCTGACCGACCCGACCATGGGTGGCGTGTCGGCCTCGTTCGCCTTCATGGGCGACGTCGTGATTGCGGAACCGAAGGCGCTGATCGGCTTTGCCGGTCCGCGCGTGATCGAGAACACCGTGCGCGAAAAGCTGCCGGAAGGCTTCCAGCGCGCCGAATTCCTGGTGCAAAAGGGCGCCGTTGACATGATCGTCGACCGCCGCAAGATGCGCGAAGAAATCGCCCGTCTCTTGGCGCTGCTGCAGAACCAGCCAGCCGAAGTCATCGCCTGATTGTCGTCTGAATAGGCTCCGGCCGGCCGTCCGCACTGCGGGTCGCCGGCCTTTCTTTTTTCAAGCTTCACACTGACCATGCCCAATCTCCCCACCACCTTGCCCGACTGGCTGGCGCTGATCGAGTCGCGCCATGCCGAAACCCATATCGACATGGGCCTGGACCGCGTACGCGCCGTCAAGGAGCGCATGCAGCTGCAATTTGAATGCCCGGTCATCATGGTCGCCGGCACCAACGGCAAGGGCTCGACCTGCGCGATGCTCGAGTCGATCCTGCTGCACGCCGGCTACCGCGTCGGCCTCTACATCAAGCCGCATTTCCTCGACTTCAACGAGCGTGCCCGTATCAATGGCGAGATGGCGAGCGACGCCATGCTGGTCGAGGCCTTCGATTATGTGGAAGCGCAGCGCGGCGACGTGTCGCTCACCTATTTCGAGTTCACGACGCTGGCGATCATGCACCTGATCTCGAAGGCCGGCGTCGACGTGGCGATCCTCGAGGTGGGCCTGGGCGGGCGCCTGGACGCGGTGAACGTGGTCGATGCCGACGTGGCCATCGTCACCAGCATCGATATCGACCATAGCGACTACCTGGGCGACACGCGCGAAGCGATCGGTTTTGAGAAGGCCGGCATCTTCCGGCCGGGCAAAGCGGCGATCTGCAGCGATCCGCTGGCGCCGCAGTCGCTCATCCAGCACGCGGCCGACATCGGCGCCGACCTGTGGCTGATCGGGCGCGACTTCAACTTCCAGGGCGACCAGCAGCAGTGGAGCTATGGCGGGCGCACCCAGCGCCGCAATTCGCTGGCCTATCCGGCGCTGCGCGGCGCGAACCAGCTATTGAATGCTTCGGCCGCGCTGGCCGCGCTGGAAGCCTTGCGCATGCAGTTGCCGGCCGGCGCCCAGGAAGTACGCACCGGCCTGGCCCTGGTCGAACTGCCGGGCCGCTTCCAGGTGTTGCCGGGCCGCCCGACGACGGTGCTCGACGTCGCCCACAATCCCCATGCTTCCGCCACGCTGGCGCAGAACCTCGGCAACATGGGCTTTCACCGCTACACCTATGCCGTATTCGGCATCATGGAAGACAAGGACATCGACGGCGTGCTCGCCCCGATGGCCGGGCTGATCGACCACTGGTGCGTGGCCGACCTGGATTCCCCACGCTCGGCGGCCAGCGCGAACCTGGCCGAAAAAGTCGCCGCGCTGCGTCCCGCGGGGGCGAAAGAGGGCGATTTTTCGGTCACCGCTTTCCCTGACCCGGCCGCGGCGTTCGCAAATGCGGTGAGCCGTGCTGAGGAGAATGATAGAATTGTGGTCTTTGGTTCGTTCTACACCGTCGCCGGCGTGATGGCGGCCCGAAAAAACTCACTTCACTGACATAAGACGCATGGGCTTGTTCTCGATTTTTAGTAAAAACAAGCAAGACAGCACCGCCCAGGACAGTGGCCGTTTTTCCCGCGACGATGACGACTTCGGGCAGCAGGCCCGCGCCAAGCGCGCGTCGCATGCGAACGAAGCGGGGAGCAGCGGCGGTGGAGGGTCTCGCCGCAGCCGCAGCGGCGGCGACCCGATGCTGCCGGAGAAGAAGCGCGCGCGCCGCCGCCTGGTCGGCGCCATCGCGCTGGCCCTCGCTGCCGCCGTCGGCCTGCCGATGCTGCTCGACTCCGAGCCACGTCCTTTGGCCGGCGACATCGCCATCCAGATCCCTTCGAAAGAAAAAGCGCCCCCGCTGCCGATGCCGGCAAGCCCGGTGCCGGCCGACAGCGTCGACGAGGACGAAGAAGTCATCACCGCCCCGCCGCTGGGCGCGCCTGCGCCGCGTGCTTCCACCGTGACGCCGCCGGCAAAAGACCCTGGACCGGTGGCGATCATGACGGACGACGCGCCTTTGTACACGGAACCGCAAGTCAAGCGCACGTTGCCGGAAACGAAGCCGGCCGCGCGCAAGCCTGAACCGAAGCCAGAATCCAAGCCCGAGCGCAAGGTCGCCGAAAAACCGGTTGAAAAGCCGGTTGAAAAGCCGGTCGACAAGCCGGCGCCGAAGAAACCTGAAGCCAAGCCGGACACGACGCACCCGAAGGCGACGGAAGCCGCCCGCGCGCTGGCGCTGCTCGAGGGCAAGAACACTGCCAAGCCAGTCGAGAAGGCGGAGCCGCCGGAGAAGAAGCCGGAAGCTGCTCAGCGCTACGTGGTGCAGGTTGCCGCCCTGGCGACCCAGGAAAAGGTGGCGGAGCTCCAGTCGCGCCTGCGCGCTGCCGGCGTCAGCTCGTACACCCAGAAGTCGGGCGCCCTGATCCGTGTCCGCGTCGGCCCCTTCGCCAGCCGCGAAGAAGCCGAAAAGACGCGCGCCAAGTTCGGCGGCAACCTGGTGGCGGAGTGAGCCCGATGGTCGAGGCGGGTGGTTGGGTCAAGTAACTGAGGCGACGTGACGATTTTCGATTATCTGGTATTGTTCGTGCTGGTGTCCTCGGTCGTGATCAGCACCTTGCGCGGCCTGGTCAAGGAGATCCTGTCGCTGCTGGGCTGGATCGTGGCCTTCGTCGTGGCCAATATGTATGGCGCGCAGCTCGGGCCAATGCTGCCGGAGATGATCCCCGGCGAGACAGTCCGCCTGATCGTGGCGTTCATCGCCCTGTTCCTTGGCGTGCGTATCCTGATGGGCCTGCTCTCGCTGGCGATCGGCGCACTGGTCGAGGCATCCGGCCTGTCGCTGGCTGACCGCGGCCTCGGTGGCGTGTTCGGCCTGGCGCGCGGAGTTGTCATCGTGCTCGCCGCCGTCATATTGTGTTCCATGACCTCCATCCCCCAACAAGCATTCTGGAAAGACGCGCTATTGTCCCCGCTGGCCGAGACCGGAGCGCGCACTGTCAAGCCCTTTCTTCCTGCTGCCTTCGCGCAGCATGTAAAGTTTTGAAGTCTCATTTTTTACATTTTGTAACTGCATTCAGTTCTTAGGAGCGCACCATGTGTGGCATCGTCGGCGTCGTCTCGCAAACTCCCGTCAACCAGCTGTTGTATGACGCGTTGCTGCTCTTGCAGCACCGCGGCCAGGACGCTGCGGGCATTGCAACCAATCACAGCAGCATGTTCTCGATGTACAAGGCCAATGGCCTTGTGCGCGACGTGTTCCGCACCCGTAACATGCGTTCCCTCCAGGGCAATACCGGCATCGGCCACTGCCGCTATCCGACCGCCGGCTCGTCGAGCGAGGAAGAGGCGCAGCCCTTCTACGTCAATGCCCCGTTCGGCATCACCCTGGCGCACAACGGCAACCTGACCAACCAGGCCGAATTGAAAGAGGCGCTGTTCCGTAACGACCGCCGCCACATCAATACCAATTCCGACTCGGAAGTGCTGCTTAACGTACTGGCCCACGAGATCCAGGAAGCGGCGAACGGTTATTCGCTCGACGCCGAGGCCGTGTTCAAGGCGGTCGGTATTGTGCACCGCCGCGTGCGCGGCGCCTATGCCGTCGTCGCCCAGATCGCCGGCCACGGCATGCTGGCCTTCCGTGATCCGTACGGCATCCGTCCGCTGTGCCTGGGCATGAACGAGGGCGAGAACGGCGTCGAATACATGGTCGCCAGCGAGTCGGTCGCCCTGGAAGGCATCGGTTTCCGCTTCGTGCGCGATATCGCGCCGGGCGAGGCGGTCTTCATCGGCGAGGATGGCAGTTTCCACGAGCGCCAGTGCGCCGAGAACCCGTCGCTCAACCCCTGCGCCTTCGAGTACGTGTATCTCGCGCGCCCCGACTCGGTGATCGACGGCGCCTCGGTGTACGCGACGCGCCTAAAAATGGGCGAGTACCTGGCCGACAAGATTCGCAAGGAAATCCCGGTCGAGGAAATCGACGTCGTCATGCCGATTCCCGATTCCTCGCGCCCGGCGGCGATCCAGCTCGCGCTGAAACTCGGCGTCGAGTACCGCGAAGGCTTCATCAAGAACCGCTACATCGGCCGCACCTTCATCATGCCGGGGCAGGGGATGCGGAAAAAATCCGTGCGCCAGAAGCTCAACGCCATCGGCTCCGAGTTCAAGGGCAAGAACGTGCTGCTGGTGGACGATTCGATCGTGCGCGGCACGACCAGCCGCGAAATCGTGCAGATGGCCCGTGAAGCGGGCGCGCGCAAGGTGTTCTTCGCCTCGGCCGCGCCACCGGTGCTGTTCCCGAACGTGTACGGCATCGACATGCCGACCCGCGAGGAACTGATCGCCTACGGCCGCACGGTGGAAGAGGTGTGCGCGGAAATTACGGCCGACCGCCTGGTGTACCAGGACATCGATGCGCTGAAGCGTTCGATCTCGGACGTGAATCCGGCGCTGACCAATTTCGAGGCCTCCTGCTTCGACGGTATCTATGTAACCGGCGACGTGACCCCGGCTTACCTCGACAACCTGGAGACGGCGCGTCACAATGGCGGCAAGGGTGTCTCGCAGGAGGACGTCGTACGCACCCAGTTGAACCTGAATCCGGCGGTCGCCGCCGAATAACGCATCCTTGCGCCTACCCATGAGCGAACAGAGAAACTACGGTTTCACCACCACCATCCTGCACAACGACCGCCGCAAGGCGATCGAGCAGGGCTCGCTGCACAAGCCGATCCACACTTCGGTGGCCTTCGGCTACGGCGACGCGCGCCAGCTCGCCTCCGTGTTCCAGGGCAAGGAACCGGGCTTCCGTTACGGCCGCCAGGGCAACCCGACGGTCGCGGCGCTGGAAGACAAGATCACGAAGATGGAAGACGGCGTTGCCAGCCTGTGCTTCGGCACCGGCATGGCCGCCATCGGCGCGCTGTTCCAGGCGCTGCTGCGCGAAGGCGATCATATCGTGTCGTCCTCCTTCCTGTTCGGAAACACCAACAGCCTGTGGCAGACGGCGGCGGGGCAGGGCGTCGCGGTCGACATGGTGGACGCCACCGACGTTACCGCGGTTGCGGCCGCGCTGCGCCCGGAAACGCGTCTCGTGTTCGTCGAGACGGTCGCCAACCCGCGCACCCAGGTCGCCGACCTGGCGCGCATCGGCCAGCTGTGCCGCGAGCGCGGCATCCTGTACGTGGTCGACAACACCATGACCACGCCCTGGCTGTTCCGCCCGAAGGCGGTGGGCGCCGGCCTGGTCGTGAACTCGCTCACCAAATCGATCGGCGGGCACGGCATTGCGCTCGGTGGCGCCCTGACCGATACCGGCCTGTTCGACTGGAGCGCCTTCCCGAACATCGCCGACAACTTCCGCAAGCAGCCGTCCCAGGCCCAGGGCATGGCGCAACTGCGGGCGAAAGCGCTGCGCGACTTCGGCGCGGCGCTCGGCCCGGAAGCGGCGCACCACATCGCCGTCGGCGCCGAGACACTGGCGCTGCGCATGGAGCGCACCTGTGCGAACGCGCTGGCGCTGGCGACCATGCTCGAAGCCGATGAGCGCGTCGCGGCCGTCCATTACCCGGGACTGGCATCCCATCCGCAGCACGGCATCACCCGCGAATTGTTCAAGGCAGGCGGCTCGCTGCTGAGTTTTGAGCTCAACGATGGGATAGACTGCTTCGATTACCTGAACCGCCTGAAGCTGGCGATTCCGGCCAGTAACCTCGGCGACACCCGCACCCTCGTCATTCCGGTGGCGCACACGATCTTCTTCGAGATGGGTGCCGAGCGCCGCGCCAGCATGGGCATCGCCGAGTCGCTGATCCGGGTATCGGTCGGCATCGAGGATACGGACGATTTGCTGGAAGACTTCCGGGCGGCCCTGTCTTCCTGAGCAGGCGTTTTGAATAACGGGGACCCATGAAAAAGAACACGAAGGTGCTGTACGGCGTGCTGCTTGGCCTGCTGCTGGCAGGTAGCGTCCACGCAGGCGAACTCGAAGACGCGAAGGCGCTGTTCGAGCAGAAGAAGTATCCGGAAGCGCTCAAGCTGTACACGAAGCTGGCTAATGCCGGCAACCCCGAGGCCCAGCAACACCTGGGCCAGATGTACTGGTACGGCGAGGCCGGCGCGGTCGACGAGGCGAAGGCGCAGCTGTGGTTCCAGAAGGCTGCAGGCAAGGGCAACAAGGTAGCGGCCGCATCGCTCGACATCATGAAGCAGCGCGGCGAGCGCCGCGCGGAAATCGACCACTGGGTCAGCCGCTACGACGGGGCCGACCTGAAGTCGGGCAAATTCCATTGCCCGGCCCCGCGGATTCCCGCGATCTCGAAGCAGACCGCAGAGATCGAACGCGTGTCGAACGCCATCGCCAAATGGCAGGACTGCTATAACGGCTTCGTGAACAACCTGAACGCCGTGTCGCCCCTGAGCGAGCGCATTCCTGCCGACATCGCCAAGCTCATGAACGCATCCGAGCTGGAGCGCGCCAAGAAGCACCTGGCGCAGGTGCAGGAAAACATCTCGCAAGAGGCGAAGGTGGGCGCGAAGCTGGTGCTGGCCGACGTCGGCGTCTGGCGCAGCGCGACCGAGGCGTATGTCGGCGAGCACAATGCAATCATCCAGAAGATGCCAAAGGACGATTCGGTGCGTACCAAGTAAGGTTGTCCTCTCCTTGACGCGACACATGCAAAAAAAGCCGCATCGGCGGCCTTTTTCATTCCTGCCTAGTGGCACCTGAGTCGCAACTCAGTGCCAGCTGCGCATCAGTCCTACCGCCAGTCCCTCGAGCGCGAACTCGTCGCCCGGTTCCACGCGAATGACCTTGAAGTCCGGATTTTCCGGCAGCAGCTCGATCAGTTCGCCCGTCTTGCGGTAGCGCTTGACGGTCACGTCTTCGCCGATGCGGGCGACGACAATTTGCCCGTTCTTGGCGCTGTCGATCTTCTTCACGGCGAGGAAGTCGCCGTCCATGATGCCGGCGTCGCGCATCGACCAGCCGCGTACTTTCAGCAGGAAGTCGGGACGGGCGCCGAACATGGCCGGGTCGACGTTGTAGGTGGCCTCGACGTGTTCCTGCGCCAGGATCGGCGAGCCGGCGGCGACGCGGCCGACCAGCGGCAGCGACATGAGGAGGGCTGCCGGAACGTGGGGCACCGGCGCGGGTGCATGTACCGACGTACCAATCAAGCGGATGCCGCGCGAGGTGCCGGAGACGATTTCAATGGCGCCTTTGCGGGCGAGAGCCTGCAGGTGTTCCTCGGCGGCGTTGGCCGACTTGAAGCCCAATTCCTTGGCGATCTCGGCGCGCGTGGGCGGGAAGCCGGTGTTGTCGATCGCTTCCTTGATCAGGTCAAGGATCTGTTGTTGCCTTGCAGTGAGCTTGAGCATGGATCTGCCACGGGTTAATGATTCAGACTGTATTTTTGTACAGTATTTCGGCGAATGCAAGGGAAATCGCCAAAATTTAACGATTTCCCGTCAGGAGCCTGTGGCGCCGGGGCGACGCCCCGGCCAAGGCCATGGGTCATTGTGTTGCCGCCCCAATCGCGCTATAATTGCCGGCTTTCCCTTCCCACACTCGTCTTGACGCCGAGGTGGGCATTTGTTTAAACGTCCTTAAGGAGTGTTGCATGCGTCATTATGAAATCGTTTTTATCGTCCACCCGGACCAAAGCGAGCAAGTCCCGGCGATGATCGAGCGTTACAAGGCCAGCGTCAGCGCACGCGGCGGTAACATCCATCGCGTCGAAGACTGGGGCCGTCGCCAGATGGCTTACTCGATCCAGAAGCTGCCGAAGGCACACTACATCTGCATGAACATCGAGTGCGACAACGAGACCCTGGTCGAGCTGGAAACCGCATTCAAGTTCAATGATGCCGTGCTGCGTCACCTGACCGTGAAAATGAAGAAGGCTGAAACCGCTCCGTCGCCAATGATGAAGTCGGTCCAGCGCGAAGACGCAGCCAAGAGCCACCGCTCGGAAGCCCCGGCTGCTGCTGCAGCCCCGGCCCCAGCTGCTGCTTGATTTTCTTTCGCCAGGAATCCTGAACAGCTTGAAGTGAACCAGTTAGAAGTCGTCGCTACCATCGCTGAACGCGACGTACTGCGCTACACCCCCGCCGGCGTGCCGGTCGTTTCGGCAATCCTGATGCACAGTTCGCAGCAGGTCGAGGCAGGTGTCTCGAGACTGGTCGAGTTCGAAATCACCGCGTTCGCCGCGGGAGAAATTTCGGGCCGCTTCGCCAGCGCCGAGTTGGGCGCCGCGCACCAGTTCACGGGATTTTTGGCCAGGAAGAATCGCAACAGCAAAGCCCTGGTGTTTCACATCATTGATTTCAGTGCCGCCGCTTAAGAATTAGCGGCCCACCTTTTAGATACAGGAGCCTCAAATGGCATTCGGTAAAAAGTTCGACAAAAACAAAGCAAAGCTCAAAGAGAAGCGCAAACAGCAAAACCCGCTGTTCAAGCGTAAGAAGTTCTGCCGCTTCACCGCTGCAAACGTGGAACAGGTCGACTACAAAGACGTCGACACCCTGAAGGACTTCGTCCAGGAAAACGGCAAGATCATGCCGGCACGCCTGACCGGCACCAAGGCGCACTACCAGCGCCAGGTTGACACCGCGATCAAGCGCGCACGCTACCTCGCGCTGCTGCCGTACACCGACCTGCACAACGCTTAATTCAAGCGCCGTACAGTCAGAATTTTCTGGAGAAAAATATGCAAGTTATCCTTTTGGAAAAAGTTGTTAACGTCGGCAACCTGGGCGACGTGGTGAAGGTCAAGGACGGTTACGCACGTAACTTCCTGATTCCGCAAAAGATGGCCCGCCGCGCGACCTCGTCGGCTGTCGCCGAGTTCGAAGTCAAGCGCGCCGAGCTGGAAAAAGCAGCAGCTGAAAAGCTGTCGGCTTCGCAAGCCCAGGGCGAAAAGCTGAACGGCATGACCATCACCATCGGCCAGAAAGCCGGCGTTGACGGCCGCCTGTTCGGTTCGGTCACCAACTTCGACATCGCCGAAGCGCTGACCAAGCAAGGTTTCGCAGTTGAAAAGGCGCAAGTTCGCCTGCCGACCGGTCCGCTGAAGACCACCGGCGAGCACCCTGTTGCCGTCGCACTGCACACCGACGTCGTGGTCGAAATCACCATCGCGGTTGTTGGCGAAGCAGCTTAAGCAGGTCAGATAACACGCTCGTCAAGGGCTGTTGTTTAAAGGGAAAAGCCGGGTTCGCCCGGCTTTTTTTACGCCCGGAAACTTCCCAATTATTTCAGTCGCATGACAGGAGAGGTTATAATGCCGGTCATGAATACCCCCGCAGATCCGCAGATCGAGTCGCTACGCATTCCCCCGCATTCCATCGAAGCAGAGCAGTCCGTCATCGGCGGCCTCCTGCGCGATAATGCGGCGTGGGACCGCATTGCCGACTTCATGCACGCGGACGATTTCTACCGCTACGACCACCGCATCATCTTCGAACAGATGGTGCGCCTGATTAACAGCGGCAAGCCGGCCGACGTGATTACCGTCTATGAGGCCATGGTGTCGCTTGGCAAGGCCGAGGACGTAGGCGGCCTGCAATACCTGAACGCGATGGCGCAGAACACGCCGTCCGCCGCCAACATCCGCCGTTACGCCGAAATCGTGCGTGACCGCGGCATCCTGCGCAAACTCATTACCGTTGCCGACGAAATCTCGGGCAATGCGTTCAATCCGCAGGGCAAGGAAGTCAAGCAGATGCTTGACGAAGCCGAATCCAAGATCTTCGCCATCGCCGAATCGGGCGCCCGTGGCGCCCAGGGCTGGAATCCGATCCAGCCGCTGCTCACGCAAGTGGTCGAGCGCATCGACGAACTGTATTCGCGCGAAAACCAGGGCGAGATCACGGGTGTGCCGACCGGCTTCATCGACCTCGACCGCATGACCTCGGGCCTGCAGCCGGGCGACCTGGTGATCGTCGCCGGCCGTCCGTCGATGGGCAAGACCGCCTTCTCCGTGAACATCGGCGAGAACGTCGCGATCGAAGCCGGCCTGCCGGTTGCCGTGTTCTCGATGGAGATGGGCGGCACCCAGCTGGCCATGCGTATGCTCGGCTCGGTCGGCCAGCTCGACCAGCACCGCCTGCGTACCGGCCGCCTGAACGACGAGGACTGGCCGCGCCTGACGCACGCCATCCAGAAGATGAACGACGCCCAGCTCTACATCGACGAGACGCCGGCGCTGAACCCGATCGAGATGCGCGCACGTGCGCGCCGTCTGGCCCGCCAGTGTGGCAAGCTCGGCCTGATTATCGTTGACTACCTGCAGCTGATGCAGGGTAGCCAGCCGGGCGACAACCGTGCGTCCGAGATCTCCGAGATCTCGCGTTCGCTCAAGGGCCTGGCGAAAGAACTGCATTGCCCGGTGATCGCGCTGTCGCAGCTGAACCGCTCGCTGGAACAGCGCCCGAACAAACGTCCCGTCATGTCCGACCTGCGCGAATCCGGCGCAATCGAGCAGGATGCGGACGTGATCATCTTCCTGTATCGCGACGAGGTCTACAACCCCGACTCGCCCGATAAAGGCACCGCCGAAATCATCATCGGCAAGCAGCGTAACGGTCCGATCGGCGCGATCCGCCTGACCTGGATCGGCCAGTACACCAAGTTCGGCAACTACAGCGGTAACCTCGCCGTCTACCAGGGCGATTAAGCCGATATTGTGCCGCTGCCAGGCCGCGTTGAAAGCAGGCCTGCAGCGGACCCTCACAGTCCCAAGAGTTTTAAAACGGAGAACCTTTAATGTTTGGACGCCTGATGCCCACCGAGGGCAAGTTTTTTGACCTGTTTAACCAGCACGCGGCGCTGTGCGTGAAGGGTGCGCACGAGATGGTCGGCCTGATGACCAACTTCGACGACCTCGAAATGCGTACGCATGCCGTGGAAACCATCGAAAAGCAGGCGGACAAGGTCACCTACGCATGCGTGGACCTGCTGCACAAGACCTTCATTACCCCGATCGACCGCGACGACATCCACAAGCTCATCACGCGCATGGATGACATCCTCGACATGATGGAAGACGCGGCCCAGACCATCTCCCTGTACGACCTGCACGCCGTCACGCCGGAAGCGAAGCGCCTGGCCGAGCTGTGCCTGGCCTGCTGCGAACGCGTGCAAGCCGCCGTCGGCCTGCTGCACGACATGGGCAACGCCCAGAAGATCGTCGCCATCTGCGAAGAGATCGACCGCCTCGAATCCGACGCCGACCACGTGATGCGCGCCGCCATGAGCAAGCTGTTCCGCGACGAGCCGGACGTGCGCAACCTGATCAAGATGAAGGCGATCTACGAGATCCTCGAGACCGTCACCGACCGCTGCGAAGATGTGGCCAACATCATCGAAGGCATCATCGTCGAGAACGCGTAACGCGCGGGCCGGACAAGAACAACTATGGAACATTTAACTATCAGCATTTGGGTGCTGGGTGGGCTGGTACTGCTCGCACTGATATTCGACTTCATGAACGGCTTCCACGACTCGGCGAATGCGATCGCCACCGTGGTGTCGACCGGCGTGCTGAAACCCCAGTCCGCTGTCGCGATGGCCGCGTTCTTCAACTTCATCGCCATTTTCGTGGTCAGCATGAAGGTGGCGCAAACGATCGGCAAGGGCACGATCGACCCGGGCGTGGTCGACCATTACGTGATCTTCGGGGCCCTGGTCGGGGCCATCGTCTGGAACGTCATCACCTGGTACTACGGCATTCCATCCTCGTCGTCGCACGCGCTGATCGGCGGCCTGGTCGGCGCCGCGGTGGCGAAGTCGGGCACCGGCGCGCTGATCTCGGCGGGCCTGCTGAAGACCGTCATGTTCATCGTGATCGCGCCCTTGCTCGGCTTCGTGCTGGGATCGGTCATCATGCTGCTGGTGGCGTGGATCTTCGTGAAGTCGACGCCGCGCAAGGTCGACGTCTGGTTCCGCCGCCTGCAGCTGGTCTCGGCAGCCGGCTACTCGCTCGGCCACGGCGGCAACGACGCCCAGAAGACCATGGGTATCATCTGGATGCTGCTGATCGCGGCCGGCGTGACTAGCCCGGACGACGCGCTGCCACCAGCCTGGGTGATCATCTCCTGCTATGCGGCGATCGCCTTCGGCACGCTGTTCGGCGGCTGGCGCATCGTCAAGACCATGGGTCAGAAGATCACCAAACTGAAACCGGTCGGCGGCTTCTGCGCCGAAACCGGCGGCGCCATGACACTGCTGATGGCCAGCTTCTTCGGCATCCCGGTCTCGACCACCCACACCATCACCGGCGCCATCGTCGGCGTGGGCGCCTCGCAGAAGGCCTCGGCCGTGCGCTGGGGCGTGGCAGGCAGCATCGTGTGGGCATGGATCTTCACCATCCCGGCATCGGCCTTCATGGCAGCGGTCGCCTGGTGGATCGGTACCAAGATCATGTAACTGTCGTTGCAGCTGCATGTACCCCACTGGAGCCCGGCATTGCCGGGCTTTTTTCATGCGTTCCTCGCCCTGTTGTGTTCAATGTACGGCGCGCCTTTCGGTCTTCCTCTGTTACTCTTTTACGGATGGATTCGCGTATCGACAAGGCGATGCCGGCTGGAACCGCGATCGGTCTTGTTGCGGTCAACCACCTGCGTCCCTTCCTGTCCTTCCTGCGCCAGCGGCTGCCGCTCTTGCTGTTGTGGCCGGTAATTGCGGTGCTGGCCGGTGCCGTGCTGTGGGCGGTCGTGCTCGGCCACCTCGAGGACGAGCAGCGCGACCGGCAGGCCGAGCTGGCACAGCAGGTCGAGGCCTATACGTCCAGCTTTGCTACCCGCACGCGCCGCTCGATCGGCGACACCGACCGCTTGCTGCTGCTGCTTCGCCATAACTGGGCGGTGTCGGGCGGCCTGACCGACCTGGCCGGCACCATCGAGGCTGGAATTTTTTCCACGCACTACATCGCGGGTGTGGGACTGCTCGACCGTAACGGCGTTGTCCTGACCAGCTCACACCCGCCCGCCGTGGGCCGGTATTTCGGCGACCGGCCGTATTTCACAGAGCACCGCCGCACCGGCGCCGACCGCTTGTACGTGAGCGGGCCGCTGGAGGGCGAGCTGTCGAAGCGCGAGGTGATCGCCTTCTCGCGCCCGCTGCTCGCTGGCGGCGTGATGCCCGGCTCGCGATTCGGCGGGATTGTGCTGCTGTCGGTGTTTCCGTCTTTTTTCACGCAGCACTACGCCGAGCCCATCCTGCGTGACTATGGTTTCGTCGCCCTGGCGGGAACCGATGGCGTGCTGCGCGCCAGCCGCAGCGGCAATACGATCCACACGGCGCGCAAGCCCTTCCTGCTGGCCCCCGTGCCCGCGGCCGCAGCGCGCGGCGTAGCCCGGCTCGACGGCAAGCGCTGGTTTGCCGACGGGCGTACGCGCGTGGTTGGCTGGCAGCGCATGCCCGACCTGGGGCTGGTCGGCATCGTCGGCGTCGACGAGTACTCGGCGCTGGAGGGCTACCGGGGCGAGCGCCGGGCGGCGCTGAATGCCGCGTGGTGGAACACGGCCTGGCTGACGCTGGCCGCGCTGCTGGCGACGAGCTTCTACATGCACGCCAAGTGGAAGCGGCACCAGCTCGAAACGGTCCGCGCCACCTACCGCCTGGCGACCGAGGATGCGGGCGAAGGCTTTTTCATCAACCGGCCGCTGCGCGACCTGCACGGTACCGTGACGGACTTCGAGGTCGTCGACTGTAACCAGTACGGCGCCGACATGTTCGGCAAGCAGCCCCGGGACCTGATCGGGCACCGCCTGTCGGAGTTCTACAAGGGTGAAGTTTTCCGAAGGGCATGCGCACGGCTGTGCGAGGCGCTCGACACCGGGCTGTACGACCGTGAGCTCCCGGTCGGGCGAGCGCCAGACACCTTGCTCAAGGCGGAATGGATCCGCTACAAGGCCGTGCGCGCCGGCGACGACCTGGCGGTCACGATCCGCGACATCAGCGAGTCGAAGGCGCACTTGACCGAACTCGAGCGCAGGGGCAACTCGGACGAGCTGACCGGCCTGCCGAACCGCTACTGGATCCAGCAGTACCTGCCGCAGGCGATCGAGCGCGCGCGCGACAGCGGACGCGCCCTGGCGGTGCTGTTCATCGACCTCGACGGCTTCAAGACCGTCAACGACGTGCTTGGCCACGCAGCCGGTGACGAGCTGCTGCGCACCGTCGCCAAGCGCCTGACGGTCGCGGTGCGCCCGCTCGATCACGTGGTGCGCCTCGGCGGCGACGAATTCGTGGTCGTGCTCGAGCATGTCAAGGGCGCCGACGACGTCGAGCACGTGGCCGGCCGCGTGCTCGGGGCCTTCCGCGACGGCTTTCATTTGCAGCACTCGACCCATGTGCTGGGCGCGTCGATCGGGATCAGCCTGTTTCCCGAGCATGGCGACGATGCGCAGACACTGCTCAAGAACGCGGACATCGCGATGTATTCGGCCAAGACCGAAGGCAAGGGCAGCTACCGCTTTTTCCAGTCGCGCTTTTTCGAGGCGATCCGTACCCGGCTGGAGACGGAACTGGAACTGCGGCGCGCGCTCGACCTGCACCAGTTCGTGGTCCATTACCAGCCGCGCGTGGACCTCGCCGGCGGCGGGACATCGAGCATGGAGGCACTGGTGCGCTGGGAACGCCCGGGCCAGGGCCTGACCGGGCCGGACCGCTTCATCCCGCTGCTGGAGGAAACCGGCCTCATCGTGCAGCTGGGCGAACAGGTGCTCGACAGCGTCTGCCGCCAGCTGGTCGAGTGGGCGGCCGACGGCACGACCCTGGTGCCGGTTTCGGTCAACGTCTCGCCGCGGCAGTTCAGCCAATCCGACATCCTGGCCCTGTTTCGCGACGTAATCGAACGCTACGGTATCGACCCCGCGCTGCTGGAAATCGAGGTGACCGAGTCGTCGATGATGCAGGAGGGCATCGGCGAGTCGGCCGTGTTTCGCCAGCTGCGCGAGCTCGGGATCAAACTCTGCATCGACGACTTCGGCACCGGCTACTCGTCGCTGTCCCAGCTGCAAAAGCTGCATTTCGACGTCCTCAAGATCGATCGCGCCTTCGTGCTGCGGATCGAGCACCCGGACGGCGACGCGCTGATCGCTTCGATGATCGCCATGGCGCACGCGCTCGGGATGAAAGTGGTGGCCGAGGGCGTGGAGAGCCGCAAGCAGATGCAGCTGCTCAGGACGCTGGGCTGCGACGAAGGGCAGGGCTATTTCTTTTCCCACCCCGTGCCGCCGGGCGAACGCCAGCCGGAGGGCCGGCGCGAGTTCCAGCCGCCGATCACGCCCAAGCCGTAACACGAGCGGCGGACGAAAAAAAACCTGCGGACCTTTCGGCGCGCAGGTTTTTTATTGAAGCGGCGTAGCTTACAACACGTCGCTCGCGTGATCCGCAAGGCGCGAGCGCTCGCCGCGTGCCAGCGTCACGTGCCCGCTGTGCGACCAGCCCTTGAAGCGGTCGACCACATAGGTCAGGCCGCTCGAGCCTTCGGTCAGGTAAGGCGTGTCGATCTGGGCGATGTTACCCAGGCACAGGATCTTGGTGCCGGGACCGGCGCGCGTGACCAGCGTCTTCACCTGCTTCGGCGTCAGGTTCTGCGCCTCGTCGATGATCAGGAACTTGTTCACAAAGGTACGGCCACGCATGAAGTTGAGCGACTTGATCTTGATGCGCGAGCGGATCAGGTCCTGCGTTGCGGCGCGGCCCCAGTCGCCGGCGTCGCTGTCGGACTTGTTCAGCACTTCCAGGTTGTCGTCGAAAGCGCCCATCCATGGCGACATCTTCTCTTCCTCGGTGCCCGGCAGGAAACCGATGTCTTCGCCCACCGGCACCGTCACGCGGGTCACGATGATCTCGTTGTACAGCTTGGTCTCGAGCACCTGCGCCAGGCCCGCGGCCAGGGCCAGCAGGGTCTTGCCGGTACCGGCCTGGCCGAGCAGGGTGACGAAATCGCATTCCGGGTTCATGAGCAGGTTCAGCGCGAAGTTCTGCTCGCGGTTGCGGGCGGTGATGCCCCAGACGCTGTTCTTGTTGTGGCTGTAGTCGCGCAACACCTGCAGGACGGCCGTCTTGCCGTTGAGTTCCTTCACTTGCGCATAGAACGGGCTTTCGCCGGGGCCCGTCGGTTCGAAATAGACGAACTGGTTGACCAGCAAGCTCTGGATCACCGGGCCGTTGACGCGGTAGAAGGTGGTCGAGTTGCCGTTCTTGTTTTCCTGCCAGGATTCGACGTTCTTGCTATGCGTTTCCCAGAAGTCGTTCGGCAGCTGGACGATGCCCGAGTACAGCAGGTCGGTATCTTCCAGCACGTGGTCGTTGAAGTAATCCTCCGCCGGCAGGCCCAGCGCGCGCGCCTTGATGCGCATGTTGATGTCTTTCGACACCAGCACGATCGCGCGGTCCGGCTGTTCGGCCTCGAGCGCTTTCACCACGCCCAGGATCTGGTTGTCGGCCTTGCCGACCGGCAGGCCCTCCGGCAGCAGGGGACCGTTCTGCAGTTTCGTCTGGAAGAACAGGCGGCCCTTCGCATCCTTGTTGCCCAGCTTGGACAGTTCGATGCCCGCTTCGATGCCGTCATCGTCGATGTCGGCGATCAGGGCGTCGAGCGTGCGCGAGACCTGGCGCGCGTTACGCGCCACTTCCGACATGCCTTTCTTGTGGTCGTCGAGTTCCTCGAGCGTCATCATCGGCAGGTAGACGTCGTGTTCCTCGAAACGGAACAGGCTCGTTGGGTCGTGCATCAGCACGTTGGTGTCGAGCACGAACACCTTGGTCTTTCCCGAGCGGTCGGCCTTGCGGCTGGCCGAGGACTTGACGTTGACTTCGACCGGCTTGTGCTTGGCCGGATGCGGTTCGTCCTGGTCGGTTTCCTTGAGCTTGGCGATGGTGCCGGTTTCGGCATGCGCCGGCCAGGTGGACGAATCGCCCTGGCTTGTTGGGACTGCCGCCAGCGGCGTGGCTTTCGCTTTGCGGGCGCGGTTCGATTTTGCAGCAGGGACAGCTTTACCACTGATGAGGTCTTCGACAGGATCGGCCTCAACCGGCGCTGCGGCAATCGCGCGCACGGGAGACTTGCCGGATTCGGCTTTGGGGTATTCGTTTACCGGCAGCAGCGTGGCCGGCTTGGTAGGCATTTTTGGTAGTGGCATCAGGTTCTCAATCTAAAAAAGTGGAGGACGCCTCGCGCCAGCGGTGTGACACGCGCTGCCGGGCGGATTAGATGCAACTGGATAAAACACTGAGGGGCGCAGGCCAAAACCGGAGGGTCCTGGCAGGCCAGATTGAATTGATGCTGATATGAAACGGTTTTGACTCAAAATGACGGGTTCGTTCGTCCAGAAAATTCATTGGCTGGAGCCACCGTTCAAGGCTGGCTCTTCACAAATTCCAGCACTTCATCGACGTGGTCAGGGACTTTCACGCCACGCCATTCTTTCACCAATCGGCCGTGAGCGTCAACGACAAACGTACTGCGCTCGACTCCACGGACCTGCTTGCCATACATGTTCTTGATCTTCATGACGCCGAACTGGTTGCACACCAGTTCCTCCGGGTCGGAGATCAGTTCGAAGGGCAGGCCGAGCTTGGATTTGAAACCTTCGTGCGAGCGCAGCGAATCGCGGCTGATGCCATAGATTTCAGTGCCGGCGGCCAGGAACTCGTCGTGGCGGTCGCGAAAGGCCATGCTTTCGGTAGTGCAGCCGGGGGTGTTGTCCTTCGGGTAGAAATACAGCACCGTGTACTTTGCCGGACGCCCGCCAAGCTGGAAGGTCTGGTCGCCGGTCATGGAGGCGGAAAAGTTATTGACGGTTGCTGCGCTGGGGCTGTCGGCCACGGGGTTCTCCTGAACTGGTATTGATGCAAGATCTGGGGCAGGACAGGCCTGATGCCGTCCTGTGCCCTCACATCATAATCGGCCATCGACACCGCTGCCAGTCTAACATGTCAACTCGTCAATAGCTGTTTCGATATGCGGACGAAACCCCGTAGTTCAAGGAGGAAAGAAACCATGCCCCGAGATATCTTGCTCAGGCTGCGGCAGTCTTTTCAATGATCAGGGCCAGCGTCACCTTGCGGCCTTCGCCCATCAGCACATTATAGGTGCGGCAGGCGGCCTGGCTGTCCATCGACTCGACCCCGACGTGGCGCCCCGACAGGCTGGCGATCAGGCGCGGGTGCACGAAACGCTGGCGCTCGCCGGTGCCGAGGATGACCACGTCCGGTGCATCCGCAGCAATCTGCTCGAAATGGCCGGCTTCCAGGTCCTCGAAGCGGGTCACTTCCCATGCGCGCGGCGGCGTCTCCGGCATCACGATGAGGCTGTAGTCGAAGCGCTGGGCATTGATTTCCACACCACTGGCGTCATAGCCGGTCACGGTCTGGTATTGCTGGTTGTTGTCGGAGTGGAGCTTCATCTGGGAAATCGCGATAGATGTAAGGGGGTTGCCATTGTAAGCTTTTCGTCACGTTTGCTGTCGCAATCCAGCGCTCGAGTTGCAAGGTTGCTTAAATCGTGAGCTTTCGGCAGAATGGGTATTTTTCGCACTGCAACAATGCGGGCAACCGAGGGTGACAATTTGCGACCGATTCTGAAATCGAACAAGCTCGACGAAGTGTGCTACGAGATCCGCGGCCCGGCTTTGGCCCAGGCACGCCAGATGGAAGACGATGGCCACAAGATCATCAAACTCAACATTGGCAACCTTGCCGTGTTCGGGTTCGATCCGCCGGACGAGATCATGCAGGACATGATCCGCAACATGCACGGCGCGGCCGGTTATACCGACTCGAAGGGCCTGTTTGCACCGCGCAAGGCGGTCATGCATTACACCCAGCAAAAGAAAATCACGGGTGTCGGCATCGACGATATTTACCTGGGCAATGGCGCTTCGGAACTGATCGTGATGGCGATGCAGGGCCTGCTGAACAATGGCGACGAGGTGCTGGTGCCGGCGCCCGATTATCCGCTGTGGACGGCGGCAGTGAGCCTGGCCGGCGGCGCACCGGTGCATTACATCTGCGATGAACAGGCCGACTGGATGCCGGACATCGCTGACATGCGCCGCAAGATCACGCCGAACACGCGCGCGATCGTCGTCATCAACCCGAACAACCCGACCGGCGCGCTGTATCCGCGTGCGGTGCTGCTCGAGATCGTCGAGCTGGCGCGCCAGCACAGCCTGATCGTCTACGCCGACGAGATCTACGACAAGGTGCTGTACGACGGGGAACAGCACGACTCGATCGCCTCCCTCGCCGACGATGTGCTGTTCGTGACCCTGAACGGCCTGTCGAAGAACTACCGCTCCTGCGGCTACCGCGCCGGCTGGATGGTGGTCTCCGGTGAAAAACGCCATGCGAGAGACTATATCGATGGCCTGAACATGCTCGCCTCGATGCGCCTGTGCGCGAATGCGCCGGGCCAGTTCGCGATCCAGACCGCACTCGGCGGCTACCAGAGCATCAACGACCTGGTCGGCCCCGGCGGGCGCCTGCTCAAGCAGCGCGACCTCGCGCACAAACTGCTTACCGATATCCCGGGCGTTACCTGCGTCAAGCCAAAAGCGGCGCTGTACATGTTCCCGCGCCTGGATCCGGCGATGTATCCGATCGCCGACGACCAGCAATTCATTTGCGACCTGCTGGGCGAGGAAAAGGTGTTGGTGGTGCAGGGCACCGGCTTCAACTGGATCGCGCCCGACCATTTCCGCCTCGTGTTCCTGCCCAATTCCGACGACCTGACAGACGCCTGCGGCCGCATCGCACGCTTCCTCGATGGCTACCGCCGGCGCAAGGCTCGGTAACTACCGGCGCTACAACCTATAACGAATCGATCATGAAACCCATCAAAGTTGGCCTCCTTGGCATCGGCACCGTCGGTGCGGGCACCTTCAACGTCCTGCAGCGCAACCAGGAAGACATCCGCCGCCGCGCCGGCCGCGGAATCGAAATCACGATGGTCGCCGCCCGCAATACCGAGCGCGCCGCTCGCCTCACCGGCGGCGGATGCCAGATCGTCGACGACCCTTTCCTGGTGGTCGACAGCCCCGATGTGCAGATCGTCGTCGAGCTGATCGGCGGCTACGAGCTGCCGCGCGAGCTGGTGCTGCGGGCGATTGCCAACGGCAAGCACGTGGTGACGGCAAACAAGGCGCTGCTGGCCCTGCACGGCAACGAGATCTTCGCCGCCGCCCAGGAAAAGGGCGTCATGGTCGCCTTCGAGGCGGCCGTGGCCGGCGGGGTGCCGATCATCAAGGCGCTGCGCGAAGGCCTGACCGCCAACCGCATCGAGTCGGTCGCCGGCATCATCAACGGCACCACCAATTTCATCCTCTCGGAAATGCGCGACAAGGGGCTCGACTTCGACGTCGTGCTCAAGCAGGCCCAGGAACTCGGCTATGCCGAGCTCGATCCGACCTTCGACATCGAGGGCGTGGACGCCGCGCACAAGCTCACCATCATGTCGGCCATCGCCTTCGGCATCCCGGTGCAGTTCGAGCGCGCCCACGTGGAAGGCATCAGCGCGCTGCAGGCTGACGACATCCGCTACGCCGAGGAGCTGGGCTACCGGATCAAGCTGCTCGGCATCACGCGCCGCTCGGTGGTCGACGGCGTCGAGGGCATCGAACTGCGCGTGCACCCGACCCTGATCCCCACGAAACGCCTGATCGCCAACGTCGAAGGGGCGATGAACGCGGTGCTGGTCGAGGCCGACGCCGTCGGTTCCACGCTCTACTACGGCAAGGGCGCCGGTGCGGAGCCGACCGCATCGAGCGTGATCGCCGACCTGGTCGACGTGACGCGCCTGGCCACTGTCGACCCGTATTGCCGGGTGCCGCACCTGGCCTTCCAGCCGAACGAGATGACCGACGTGGCGATCCTGCCGATGTCGGACATCACGACCAGCAATTACCTGCGGGTGTATGTCAACGACCAGCTCGGCGTCATGGCCGACCTGACCCGCATCCTGGCCGACGCCGGCATCTCGATCGACGCCGTGTTGCAGAAGGGCGCCCGCGGCGACGCCCGCACCGACATCATCATGATCACGCACGAGACACAAGAGAAGAACGTCGACGCGGCCATTGCCCGCATCGAGGCACTCAGTTCGGTGGTGGGCAAGGTGATCCGGATCAGGCTGGAGACCTTGAGCTGACGCGGGTGGGGTAATATAGCTGAGCTAAGTGGCTGAGCTAATCCCTTGCAAACGGCGGCTTGCCCGCACATGGCGGACGACTCAGCTCGACCAGGAATTCGGTGGCGAATTCGTCGACGATGGGGGCGGGCAGGTCGTCGCCATCGTTGTCGAGCGAAGCGGTGGTGAGAGCGAGCAACTCTTGCTCGATGTCGTCAAACAGCGCGTCTGGCGTGCTGTGCTGGATGGATTGGAGGTTGTGCGAATTCATGCGTGCATTCTACTCACGCTGCGGTGCACAACAAGCCGTGCCTGCACGATTCTTGTGACGGGTCAAACATCTTTCCTACGGCCATGGTAGTTCCCGCCCCGAAGAAAGATACACTTGTCAATGGTGAAGTGGAAGGTATCGCCAGGCGCTCCTCCAGGTAGCAGTTCGCGCTACGCCGGTGTCATGGGAATGATCTGGAACAATCGATCATTGTTCCATCCTTGATGCCGACGTAGATTATGCATCTCTTCACAACACACACTTCGCATGAGCCAGTCGAGCCAGTTTTCCCTGCTGTCGCAACGCCGCTTTGCGCCGTTCTTCTGGACCCAGTTCCTCGGCGCCTTCAACGACAACCTGTTCAAGACCGCGCTGATCGTCGCGCTGACCTATGACGCACTTTCCTGGACCGACCTCGAACCGGGCTTCCTCAACAACCTGATCCCGGGCCTGTTCATCCTGCCCTACGTCATCTTTTCGGCCACCGCCGGCCAGATCGCCGACAAGGTCGAGAAGGGCAGGCTGGCGCGCATCGTCAAGCTGCTCGAAGTGGCGATCATGTTATTGGCCGCGGTCGGCTGGATGACCCATACGCTCTGGCTCCTGATCGCCGCCGTGGTCGGCATGGGCGTGCACTCGACGCTGTTCGGCCCGGTGAAATATGCCTACCTGCCGCAGCACCTCAAACCCGAAGAATTGGTGGGCGGCAACGGCGTCGTCGAGATGGGCACCTTTGTCGGCATCCTGCTCGGCGAAGTGGCGGGCGCCCTGCTGGTGGCCTATAAACCGTTCGGCATCGAACTCGTGGCCGGGGCCTGCCTGCTGATGGCGCTCATCGGAGTGGCAGCGAGCTGGCGCATTCCGCACTCCCCGGCGCCGGCGCCGGAACTGCGCATCACCCACAATTTCCTGGCCGAGTCGGTGCGCAACCTGCGTTTCTCCGCGCAGAACCGCACGGTGTTCCTCTCGATGCTCGGCAACTCCTGGTTCTGGTTCTATGGCGCACTGGTGCTGTCGCAGTTCCCCGTCTACGCCAAGGATTATATGCACGGCGACCACAGCGTCTTCGTGCTGCTGCTGACGGTGTTCTCGTTGGGCATCGGTGTCGGCTCGCTCCTGTGCGAGAAACTGTCGGGCCGCAAGGTCGAGATCGGACTGGTGCCGTTCGGCTCGATCGGCCTGTCGGTGTTCGGCATCGACCTGTATTTCGCCAGCCTGGCCTACACGAATACCGCGACGGTCGACGCCTTGGCCCTGCTGGCGCTGCCGGGCAGCCTGCGCATCCTGGCCGACCTGGTCCTCATCGGGGTGTTCGGCGGCTTCTTCATCGTGCCGCTGTTCGCGCTGATCCAGACGCGCTGCGACCCGAAGCACGTCTCGCGCACCATTGCCGGGATGAACATCCTGAACGCCATCTTCATGGTCGCGGCGGCCGGGGTGGCGATCGTGCTGCTGGGGCAGGGCTTTTCGATCCCGGAAATGTTCCTGGTGACCGCCCTGCTGAACGCGGCAGTCGCGGTCTACATCTTCTCGCTGGTGCCCGAATTCCTGATGCGCTTCCTCGCCTGGCTCCTGATCCACACGATCCACCGCGTGCACACGGTGGACGTCGAGCGCATCCCGGACGAGGGACCGGCGGTACTCGTTTGCAATCACGTCAGCTATGTCGACGCGATCGTGATCGGCGCCGCCAGCCCGCGCCCGATCCGCTTCGTGATGGACCACCGCATCTTCAAGATGCCGCTGCTGGGCTGGATCTTCCGTACCGCGAAAGCGATCCCGATCGCACCGGCAAAGGAAGACCCGTTCCTGATGGAGCGGGCCTACATTGACATCGCCGAGGCGCTGCACCAGGGCGACCTGGTCTGCATCTTCCCGGAAGGGAAGTTGACCTCGACCGGCGAGATGAACGAGTTCCGAGGCGGCGTCGCAAAAATCGTCGAACGCAGCCGTGTACCCGTGATTCCGATGGCGTTACGCGGCCTGTGGGGCAGCGTGTTCACCCGCGACCCGGGCAACCTGTTCGAACGCTCGTTCGCGCGCGGCTGGCGCTCGAAGCTGGCGCTGGCGGTGGGCGTGCCGGTGCCGCCGCAGCAGGCGACACCGGAGTACCTGCACGAGCAGGTAAAGGGGCTGAGGGGGGATTGGAAGTAGCTGCGGCACGAGATCGCCCTACCCGCAGCGGGTATGACAAAAACCCAAGAAAAAATTTCTGTCTCGGGTATAATTGCTGGCTAGTCGGGGCGTAGCGCAGCCTGGTAGCGTACATGCATGGGGTGCATGGGGTCGGAGGTTCGAATCCTCTCGCCCCGACCAATGAATTCAAAGGGTTAGCGAAAGCTAGCCCTTTTTCATTTCCGGCCGCTGAGCCCAATGGGTACACCAATGGGTACACCGACATTCGAATGACCCGGTTCGCGCCAGCATGGTCATGCGGAATAGAGCGGCGTACGCGGCCAGTACAGGAAAAAGCTTGCCACCGTGCCCCTGTGGGTCGACTACGTTGTTGAGTCCGACAGTCATCTGCTCCGTCCCTTCGCCCTAATCACACCCAGGGTGCTCACGTCCACCCGCGCGCCCAGCGGCAGTCGCCCCAAGCGCTGCGCGGTCGCTGCGTCGACTTCGAGCACCTTCACTTGGTTGCCCTGCCTGAGCAACGCCAACACTTGGCCGTCAACCCGGCGCGTGCCTGCATAGGCGGCAGCCCCGGCGTCAAGAGCGGTGTATCGAGCATGCTTCAGTATGTCGAAGCCATCGACTCTTTTTTGTTCTCGCTCGGCGATGTATCTGCCGGCTGCGCCGCTGGTACTGTCATAGCCGACCGTCGCCAACGGTCCGCTTCGGGACAGAGCCTCTTGCGTGGGTGGTGTCGCGTTGCCGCCCTCCGAAGGCCTGCTATCCGTGGTTGTCGTCGATGCACGGAGCTGCAAGCGGCGCTGCTCCAGCCCAGCATCGGCGAAAGTGACGCGCAGGCTCCCGGCGACTGCCACCGTGAGGATCTGCTCCTTGAAAGCATCCGACCCGTTGACCGCGATCCGCTCGCCGTACCGCGCGATCGCCATCTGCAGCGCGCAGTGCACCACGGCCTGGTCCGCGTCACTGGAGACCTTGAGCCTGGCGCCGTCGTCCCGTATCGCGCCGTTGCCGACGCGGTAGATGATCGTGCCCTTTCGAGTCACGCTGTCGTGGCCAATGGGTGGGAGCGGCCGATGCGGTGGGGCGGATCCGGTGACGGTATTGCCTGCCAGGTCGCCTTGGCGCTTGCGTCCGCGCAGTGCAGCCAGCGCCTGGAGGTCGCCCGTTTCCGCCTCGCGTCGCAGCCAGTCCGTCCACTGGGACCGGCGATGCTTTCGATCGATGGCCTGGCGTTCGCGCCGGTACAGGCCCTGGACGGCCGCTATCTCTTCGCCCAGTGCACGGGCGAGGGCGCTGTACATCAGTTTCTTCGCTGGTCGCGGCATTGGGGCAAGCTTAATGGCAGCGCGTTTCAGGTGCACGCTGCGCTTTGCAGTCTCGATGCGTCGCTCCTTGCGGGCGCACGCCTGTTCCTGTTCGCGCGCGCGGCAGTCAAGGGCGTCCTCCTGCGCCGCCCGATACCGCGCATACAGTTCCGTGGTGCCCACACCCGATACCAGCGGCTGCTTCTTGTATCGGCGGGCCGGCTTGGGTAAAGCCTGCAGCCTGGGCGCCGCTTGGAAGGGCCCAAACCGCAACTCCAGCCTCGGCTTGGAAAATTCGCGCGCCACCGAGCTCGCCTTGACCGTGGTCCCGTTGTCGGCGGTGATCACTAGTCCATTCGCACGTGGGAGTATCTGCAGCCCGTTTTCGGCAAGCACCGCGTGCAGCTGGTCCCACGATTGGGTGCCCAGCATTTTCTCCTTGCACTCACGCTTGATCCAGCCAAGCAGGCTTTCGATACCCGAATGGTGTTCCATGTCCGAGGCGCGGTTCTCCGCCCCCACTTGCCGTGGCGTGTGGTTGTCCTTCTGCAGGCCAAACTCGTTTTCAAGCTTGTCGCAAAGTTTGGCCAGGATCCGGTAGGCGTGGAACGGCTCCCGGATCGTGTAGCGCGTCGGGTGGATCTTGTTGATGGCAACGTGCAGGTGCAGGTTGTCGGTGTCGTCGTGCACCACACTGACCCGCTGGTGCCCCGCGAACCCAAGCCCGTCGCAAAGGCGGTCCTCGATTGCCGCCAGCGTCGCCGCATCAGGGCGTTCGTCTGCGCGAAAACTAATGATCAGGTGATAGGTTTTGTCGGCTGTGGACCTGGTGTTCATCATCTGCGTGTTGAGCACCTCCAGCGCAGCGACGTCTGCCGAGTCATTGAAGCAGTTGGTGATCCGGACCGCGCCCGTCCGCACTTGTTTGCCCTGCGCGTCGGTCAGGTAGCGAACCAGCTTGGCGAAGCTGCTCTTCACTGCGGCGTTCATTGCGATGTGCTTCGCGATCATGGCCAGAGCGTCCACTTTAGCCGCTAAATCGTTCAATCCCGTCGCGCAGGGCCGCCACGGTCCGGACCACGTCTGGCAGCTCGTTCTGGTTCGCCTTCAACTTCGCCAGCAGGTCACGCCTACAGCTGCGCGCATTCTTGCGGCAGGCCGTAACCGTGACCAGCGGCGTTTTCTTGCCTGTGCTTCTCTGCCTCATTGCCTACCTCCGAAGTTGCCGGCGGCAGCCGGCTGGCCTCGCAGAGCAGGATTCCCGTTGAGCACGAAGTGCGAATAAGGGGAGTGAAGGGGGAACACACGCTGCGCGGGTGGGCCTACTTCACCTATCCTGCCCGACTCTGCGAGTCGATTACGCCAAGGTAGGATACCAATCGGACTTCGGTCGCTCCTCGACTGGATCAAGGACCTTCATCGTCTATATCGGAGCTATACGTACCTAATGGATCACATGCGAAGAGCTCATCCTGTTTCGTTGGTCCTAGACACTGTATTCAGGCGCATGCCGAACGTCTGCTACCCAAGTTCTATCACGGTGAAACGAATGTAAGCGATGGTATATGGTCTAGCTGACGTGGCAAACGTGCACCTATTCTCTCGATCTCCGATGCATAGCTTCAATCGTCTGCACGTTAAACAGCAAGCGGGTATTCCCCGCAGGAAGCTTTTATTTACTAAATGAAGAAACATCGGTTGATCTAAAAAAATGACATCGTTGCTGCGTCGCTATGGCATGCTGCGTGTCAACTGCTATATCCACATAATTGGCCAGTCATCGTTTGCCGGTATGTGAACGGCGTTCTTCCTCGCTCTAAGTGTACGGAACTTGCCATCGTCTCGACTATTCCTCAGATAACACGACAGTTAGGAATTGTTGCAAATAAAAATATTGTCATCAGGCATATAACAACGGTATAAAGTAGGAACAACAGTTTTGAAATAAAAAAGGACTGGCAGTTTACATTTTTTAAAAACCATGTTTAATATATGACTACTTGGCCGGATTTGGCTTTGCCCTCTTTTGGGCGGCTTGATTCATGAAATTACGTGTACGCTTAGATATATTGCGCTACGCTCGGTTTGGAGTTCGGAACCGCTCCTATGAGAATTTCACTTGGAGATGGAAGGCGTCAATGCGCGTAGCAAACGGGCATCTCGCTTTTCATTGCGCCGGATCGGGCCATGCGTGCCACAATAAACTAGCGGCAAATTTAGACGATTTTAATAACGCCGCGAAAGGCCGTTCATTTCTGCGTGTGAATCTAGTCCTGATGAGTGCTGCTTTGATTGGTAATTTCATAATTAGTTGCATGGGTGTCTTGCGATTCACTAGAATCGACCAGTGAATTTGTAAGGCAACTGAGCGGAACGAGCTTTAACTTGAGGCGGGCAATGAAGACCGAGATCCGAGTTGCTTTTGTTGCTGTCCGTCGCGATCCAGATACGGGGGATCGGCAAGCACTCATTTTCGGCACGGCGATCAAGGGGGGCTCGGAGACCAGGCTTGTTCGATTGGTGGACGCCGCGGAGGTTGCGTCGATCAAAGAGCTCGACCTCGACCGGCTTCACGCATTGCTGTGCGATGACGCTGACCTTCAGACCGTTGATCCTGCAACGTTGCGAAAGACGTTCGGGGGAACCCGGCCGACGGCTGCTGAAGCACAAGTCGATGGCCTCTCAAACGCTGTCGCATTCGTCGACGTCGAGCGCTTCGTAACCTTCAAGTATGAGCGCGCACTTGAAGGGCAGCTCACTTCCACAATCCTACCCCTGTTGGTCGTCGATGCGGCCAACGGCCCCGGGTCAGGTCACGATGGTCCTGTGTTGCGGCGTTCGCGCGTGTCCGTTCAGTTCAACGAAAGTACCACAATCAAGGGCTTTTCCGTCGAGCTCTTCATCAGGCTGGCAGGAAATCCACTGCGTTCCGTTGTGCCGGTTGGCTTATCCAACGGTATTATCCGGCTGCGCCGCACGGGATTGCAAAGTGCCCGCCAGCGCTTGTTTGATCAAGTTGGCTTTCCCCATACCTTGGCGTCTCATCGTATCGCCATCGGTCATGCCTTCGAGTCGAGCAGCAGCCAGGAGCTGCGCGACGATCAAATCGTCTGGCACGCGCAGTACGACGATAGGCCGAGCGGGCTGATACGATTTGCCAGTGATCCGAGGCCCAGGCCGCCAAGCGGTAAATCAGACACGTTCAATCAACCTCCGGCATTACTCTCTTCTATAGGAATCGTCCCCGGCGATCAGCATGGCCGGTACGAGGCGCGAGCGTTTCTGTTCGAGCGCTGGACGATGTCCACGGGCGAAAAAACGGAGCGCCTGGTACTACGTTTGCAAGGGCGGATCAGACTCGATCCCGACAGTTCGCGGCCGCTTATTCCTGGCTTTCCTGTCGATCTCATGGACAAGCAGCCAAGCTTCGAGCTGGTCCAGCGCCAGGAAGCCGAGTCGACATTTGCCAGCCTGTTTGAGCTGACTGGGGCGAGCGATTGGAGTATTCAGCTGCGGCCGCACCAGGACTGGCTACGATCAAATCCACCTGGGCTACGACCTTGGTTGCATGGATCTCTGGAAGATTGGGTAGCTGCATGGAACATTCAGGTCGCTCGCGAGGTCGCCTCGGCGCTTGATAACGTCTCGGGTCGGTCGGCGATGTCGATGCTCCCGACATTTGACGTGTCAGGTTCGTCCCGGCGCAGATGGACCGTGATTTGGGTGTTGCATGGCCGGGTCATGGACAAAGCGGCGGCACAACGGCTCGTACGTCTCGATGGCGACCCGGACCTGGATGCCGCCTTCCAAGGGTTCGCACCGCATTTCGCCGACAGCACGCTTCTGCCAGCTGCAGCTGAGGCGCGGCGCTTTCGTGTGGAAGGGGTGCGTATCCAATTTCAGGCGTTTCGCGACCATAGCGGAGTCGGCATTGCCTATGAAGGGAATCTCGCTGCGCCGCGTCTCGCCACACCCGTCCCGGAGCCCGGTAAACCGGATCCGAGTCAAGAGGTACCGGACGGGCGAATCGACGTTGGCTGGGGCGCCGACGCTCATGTGGACGGTGCGTGCGGATACGCTTTGCACGTAAACCTGGCAAAACTTCCCGACAAGCAGACCTCGCGCGTCGGTGCCTTCGCCCTCACCTTTGACAGTCCGGATCGATCGAACGATCCGGAACATCGGAAGGCGCTGTCATTTGACATCGTCGTGATGCCCGGCCGGCCGGGGGGCCGGCCGTCACCTTTCAGCGGTCTACTTTCACCGAGCTATCTGATATCTGGAAAACTTCCGGTCGAGCGTATTCGTCAGGTCGCCCAGGATCGTCCTGAAGACGATCTCGTCTTCGACGACGCGCTCCGTCAAGATCCGCTAGGGCGCAGCAATCACCACGGCGACGATCCGTTATTTCTTACGCTCGGTGACGAAAAACCCAGCCGTGCAAGCTTCGATCTTTTCGTGTTCGAAACGGGACGTGCGGACCGCGACCGCTTTCTCCAACTTCAGGTGCTCTTCGGCGACTACACAGCGCCCCAGGACGTCGCTCCGCCGCTCAGCCTTACGATAATGCGGCGGCCTTTCATGGTCGCCGCCGCGCCCTCTGTGGACTTGGGTGATCTCTTGTCGGCTAACGAACTTATCCGCAGCGATAAAGTCGCTGCGTGGGACAGCAGTGCTGGACGCTGGCTGGTGCGGACGCCGTCGCAGCGAGTCACGCTCCTGCTACCGCCGCAGGCGATAGGCGAAGCAATGGAAAAGCGTCGGAACCCCGAGCGCGAACTGCCAGAGAACAGAGAGCCGCCTCCGGAGCGAACGGACTTTGATCTCGAGGCAGGTGAGCTGGCCGATTTTCGCTACGGGCCGGCTACGACGATCGTGTTCGACCCATCTGCGCTCGACAGCGACTACGGCGAGCCGCCGCTCAATATCGCCCGACTGTTCGGTGCCGCACGCGGACGGCTTTCAGGGGTCGGCCTCGCGGCTGCCGACTTCGAACTCCTCTACGGATTGTCGACGCATCTTGAGCCAGACCTTGTGGGCAGCAGGGAAACGGTGGCTCGTGCCGCCGAGCTCGGCGCTTATCTCGGCAACCTACCGCCCAGGGAAACAGGGCGGAAGCATCCCTTTTGGAAACGTGCCAACGCGTTGATTGGAGCGGCCGGTTCGAGGCTCGGTGCTATCGAGATCGCAAAAACCGACAATGGCGCACGCAAGTTCGACGCTGACTTGACCTTTACACTGCGCAACAATGCGCGGCTACGCTATCCGCTTGGCGAAGCGAAGCCGGATAATGTCGGCGCTCCTTTCGTCGATGATGGCCTAGCCGGCGGCGTTGCGTGGCCCTTTGAATCGGGCAATATCATCCGCCAGGTGTGGTCCCAACCCCGATCGGACGCTGGCCATGTCGACCGGCTTTCGCTGACGGCATTGGGTGGATTTGGCGAGCAGCGCGCGGAATTCGCGAACGGCCTCACCATCATCGAGACCTTGACGGCGATGGGCCGGGTGCATCGCTACCGGCTCGAGCGTATTGGCCGTATCGCGTGTCTGCATAATCGCGCGAAGCATGTGATCGTCTACGAGCGGAGCGTCGTTCCGTCGGCGCAATTCGTGAATGAGGGCCCGATCGGCGAGACTCAAGATACGCATTATGGCCGTCCCGTCCTGCGTAAAATGGAGGAGTATGTAGAGCTTCTCCAGCCAATCCGGCGCTACCCCGAAAGCGAGGTGACACCGGCGTCAGCGGCTGGGCCGCTAAAGGCCTCGGCGTTCCGCAACGAGCGCATCCATGTCGATAGCCGCTGGGGCCGCGACGTTGGCCTGGACGGTTGGGAGGTTCCTCTGTGGCGGACCGAATTCGAGGACAGTGGCGACCCATCCGACCCGATGTCGCCGGCGTCGATTTATCCCAAGCCCAAGGTCGATCTCATGGTTGCCGCGGGCAAGGCCGAGCTGCCGGTGGAGATCGCCCAGCCTGAGCGGCTGCGCTTTTTCACATGGACGAAAGAAGACGCCCACCGCGATACGGACCTCTGGCCAATATTCGCGGGCGTGGACATGCCACCGGCACCCGAACCTTGGATTGCGCCGCATATCCCGACGCCGAGCCCAGCGACGCTTCCCCGGCCAACACAGGAGGCGCCTGGATGGGAGCGCTTCACGCTAGGCCTTGTGCAGGGCGAAACGGCAGTCAGCCTGGCCGACGGCCGATTCAAGGATGGGCCCGCAGTCCGGCTCGCCAATGTGAGTATATCGCGGTCGGCGCCCGAGCAGCCAAGCGCGACGCTAGGTAAACGTCATGCAGTGTCGAGCGGTATTCAAGCAATGCTCGACGCGATCGAAAAAAGCATCGACGATGCAGCGCGGGAAGCCGGCGCACGGGTATCTACGACTCTGGAACGCGCGAACGGCGATCTGGAAGCAGTCAAGGGACGGGCGGTACAGATCCTGGCGCGGGCGAGGTCAGCGGTGAACGAGATCCGCGACAATAGTCACACAGCACGCGAGAACCTGCGCGCCATGCTTGAAACCTTGCCCGGGACCGGTGCGGCGTGCGCCGCGATCGATACCCTTGTCGATGAAGCGATGGGGAATTTCGCTGTTCGCTTGAGCAGCGTTGTCGACCAAACGCTCGTCGTGAAACCCATGGGGGAGGTCGACAGAGCCGTTGCGACAGTACGGGCGGCGCTGAACGACGCGGCCAGCGATGCCGAGGAGCTGCGGGCAAAGGCCATACAGAATGTCGATGAACTAGCATCGGTCGTTCGGGCAACACTCGTCAACGCGCTTTTGCTGATCCGCTCTACCGTCGAGAGCGGGTTGTCGGTGATTACCGAGGCGCGCGATACGCTTACGAGCTTCACAAACGTCAGCAATGCGCTTAAGGCCGAGATAGTAAAGATCGGTGTATGGGTGTCCGCGATCGGACCGAATGTGCTTACTGCGCAACAGGAAGCCGAGCTCCGCAAGCAACTTGCGGCTGTCGTGGTGAAAGCGCACGCCGCGAGCGCCAAAGTGCGGGACAGAGCCCATTTCGTTGGCCGGCTTGCCGATGCAATCGACGCGTTAGCGGACTCCGCCAGAAAACTCATCGATCTCTCGCTGAACGCCAAGGAAACAGCGGATGTCCTGGGCAAGAAGCTTAGAGACATTGCCACCGATGCCGATTTCAAGCCGCTGCTGGAGAAGTGGCGCCAGCTTTACCAGGATATCGATGCGAACGCCCTCAACTTGTCCACCGACGTCGCGGCAGGGCTCTCGCTGGCCGAGAAGATGCTGCTGGCTGCACGGAAAGACCTTGAGGAGCAGCGCGACACAATTCTGGAAACGATCGGGAGCTGGCCGGGCACGGAAGTCGCCGCTCTGCTGAGCGCAGAGCTCAACCGCGCAGACAGCGTTCCAGTGCAAATTCGAGCGCAGGCACAGGACATCGCCAAGCAAGCTAAGACGGCCTTCCTCGGACCGCTCGAGTCGGCCCGGCCCAAACTCAAGCAGTCCCTGTGCGCGCTTGTCACCTACGCCTGGCCCGCGGTGGAAGCGCTTGACCAGTATGCCAAAAAGCTCGATGCCACCGTGGGGGCCTTGGACAAGTGGATCGATTCCATTGCAGCGGAGATCACGGCTGCCGGATGCGACACCATCGAAAAGATCGAGGGTGCGCTCGGTGTAGTCGCGCAGGATCTCCTCGGCCATGTCGAGGAAGTGCGCGATAGTGCTATGCGAACGGTTAGCTCGGTGCTGGAGCGGGTCGAGCCAGCTTATGAGAAGGCGGAGAAGCTTTATCAGAAAGGGGACGCGGCGCTGCGGCTCGTGCGGGCGCTCGGCGATCCGCCGGTGGGAGACGGCATTTCTGCGACGCGCCCCGAAGTGGCGTTCGGCTTGTCGGTCGCCAAGGACAAGCTCGGCATTGACGTCACGCCCGCGATCGCCCTGGTCGCGAAGACCGAGGCGAGGATCGAGCAAGCGCGGCAGCTCGGCGCCGCCGCCCAGGATCTTGCGGGAGAACTCGGCGTCAGCCAGCCTTTCAATGCGCTCACGGACCGCATCGGGCTAATCGCGGACCGCTCCCGCGCCGGGGTCGCGGAGCAGCTTGAGAAGCTGCAGGCCTCTCTGGGCATAAGCGACATAATCGATTCGATCGCCGGCCTGCGCGATCTCTTTCCCGATTCGCTACCAGTACCGATCGAGCGCCTCAGCGATTATGTCGTGACCAAGACGGACTTCGACGCCGATCGGCAGGTCACCTCGCTTTCCGCGAGCATCGACCTGCAGTTGCGGGCGCGCGAGCGGATACTGAACTTCGGGCCGGTCACCGTCGCCATGCTGGCAGGCAAGATAGAGGCGCATTCGCTGTCCGAGGCGGACGACAAGGGCAAGATCACCAGCCGGAACGACGGCCAGGTCTCCGGCACGCTCGAACTGTCGGTTTCCGACTATGCGGTGATTGGCTTTCGCGACACCTTGGTGCGTCTCGACAACGGAAGCTTCGACGTCCAGATCCGACCCGACCGTCTCGTCTTTGCCGACGCGATGCAGATGCTGGTAATGCTGCTCGAGCAGGTTGCGCAGGGTAAGGGTATCGAACTCTATCCGGTGCTGGCCAACGGCGAAGACGTCGGGCGTGGCACCTCGCTTGACATGGTGCTCCCAGACTTGAGTGCTGGAGCGTTCGCGATTTCCGGACTGTCGCTGTCGATTCAGTTCGAAGTGATAGTGAAGGACGAGTTCGAGCTGGTCATCAACGCGGCGGTGGGAACGCGAACGGCCCCGTTCGTTCTTACCGTCGCCTTTCTGCAGGGAGGCGGTTACCTCGTCTCGACAACACGTTACCGGCCGGCGGACAATCGGCTCATCCAAACGGTGTCGATCGGCATCGTCGCCGGCGCCGGCGCCGGATTCAACTTCGGCGTTGCCTCCGGCTCGGTGTTCCTGCGACTTGGCGTTGAGGCCGAAATGAGCTGGATGAGCCAAGGAGGCGGTCAGACGATTGCGATCGTGCTTTTTCTTCATGCCGGTGGGTCAGCTCTTGTTTTCGGCGTTATCACGATCAGCATCAGTGTGATGCTTGCCTGTCGATACAACGGCAGTAGCCTCGATTGTTCGGGCACATTGACGGCGGAAGTGCGGCTAAGCCGCTTCATCAAACGCTCGGTTCGTCAGCACATTACCTATGTCCTTGCCGGCAGTGGCTCGGGCAAGTCTTCCTACTCAAAATCCTACGAGTAAGACGATGACCGCATCCTTTGGCCTCGACATTCATTGTGTATCGCTTCCACTCGCGGCAGACGAGTTCTCCGACATACTCCCTTTGAAGGACGACTTCATAAGAGCGCTGCTGGTGGTACGGGTGGCGCCCTATCTTGCGCTTGAGCATCCGGATGATCCCGTCCCCTCGCCACTGGACGAAGACGCGCTCTATCAGCCTTGGCAATGGAGCAGCCTCGAAGCAGCCGGTTGCTGGAGCGTTTGGTCCGTGGCCGGGGGAGCGAAACAGCTGCGAGCCATACCGATCCCCTATGCGCTGGCGGCCGAGGAAAAGACGTTCTGCCAAGCCTTGCAGGGCCATGCACCGCAATGGGCAGAAATGATGAAGCAAGCCAAGGGCTTTGTCGTGCCGTTCGTCGCACGGATCGAACCGCGAGACGCGAGCGGGGACCTCGACGTCCACGATCCCGCCTGGTCGTCGGTTCATCCGGAGCGCCAGGGTAAATATTGGTGCGATGCGCTCATTGGCGCGGCTAGTCTTCCGGCGCCAATCCCCTATGCGGATGCAATGAACGTCGCGGCCTGCCTTTTAATCGAGCACGGAAAAGATGAAGCGGATCCATTCGTCGCCGCACCGACCTTCACCGTTACGCTGAACGGCATCGTGGCGACCTTGGCACCGCAACCGCCGACCAAACCGCTCGATGACGATGCGAAGAGGTGGATCGTACCCCTGACCCTAACTTTGGATAACGCTGTCCATGCTGGATATGCGCTGGTAGATCCAGCCGAAGACCCGGCGAAACGTTACGACCTGGCAGCTGAGGATGACACGAGCAACCGTGTCATCAGTCCCGCCGAGATGTGGATCGGGGGAAACCCCGCAGCCCGAGCTGCGCTTGAAGGCACACGCCCGGTCGCCGTCACCGGAGGAGGCGGTGCGGAGCCTGGAGGCTATGAACCTGCGGCGATAGGCGAGGCGGTCGTTTGCGTTGCCGATCTCACGGCGGCGTTGGAGACTGTTGACGACTCCTCAGTTGAGATGCTGGACTGGCGGCGCGCGGTGATGCGTGACCTGGCACATAGCGGCATGATCGGCGATCGCGAGAGCCCTCCGCCAGCGATCGACCTCCTTCAACAAATCGTCGAGCAGGAGACGGATACGAACCGCAGAGCCGCCGTTGGCGCCATGGCTGTCCGCCTCGCGGCCATCCTCGGCGAGCAGGAACGCTGCTGGCTGTTGGCCGACGGTGTCGAGCGGTGGGCATCCTTCCTCGAGCACGCGTTCCAGGATCTCGCGAAGGCCCGGAGCACCTGGGATCTGGCGACGAAGGCCCGCCGGTCTGATTCATCGACACTGGCGCAGACGCGCCAGGCCTACAGTGAAGCGCTGCGCGCTATTTCACCATCTAACAAGGGGATGCTGGCAGCCCTGATACGCGCGCAGTGGCAGGAGGCGCTCTACGCGCGAGACAATGCGCCGCGCCGCTTTCCGCTTATCGCTGGAACAGCCGCGGATGCTATCCCGCTTTTCGTGGCGCTCGATCCCACCCGCAAAACCCCCGACGATGTCGAGGGCACTGGCCGTGTCGGTTTTCGCGGCGTCCTCGATATGCGCGATGCAGGAGAATTCCGCATCCTCGTCGAAGTCGCTGCAGGCGATGCAGGCGAGCTCCACTTGAGTTTTGGCGAGGGAGCCTTCGCAGCACTGGCATCACCTCCTGTGTCGCGCCTGACCGTCAAGGCGATGCTGGGCACAGGCGCCTCGGTGAAGGTCGTTCTCGGTGGTATCGAGACGGACATTCCGCTTTTACCGGCTGCAGCCAAGACGCTGTGGATCGCGTTTCGCTGGTTCGGCAGTGTGTTCGCAGTCGCCGCGGGCGGTAGCGAGGCCGTCGGTGCCGACCATGCGGCCATGACCGAAATGCAGCTTCGGCCCCGCGGCGAGAGTGTCGTGATTGCGACTGCCGCTGCCGGCGCCTTGTCGCTCGGTGTCGATACTGTCACGCCGGCCGCGGCCCTCCCGACGGTAGAGGCGCTCGATGCCGTTCCGGTGTTGTCGCACATGTGGCGCAATCCTCTGGCTCGTTGGCTTTCCGGGGCTTTTGTCGAGGCGGTTTCCAAATCGACCCCAAACCCCATCGGCGCACTACGGGACGGCGCGGTCGCGGCTGCGGAGGCGTTTGTAGCAGGGCGTAGTGGGGGCTGCACCTGGGGGCCGACGCCGGGCACGGCGCTTCCTTCGCTCGTTGAGTGGTTCAAGCGTCAAGCCGACATTGCGTTCGATCGGTTTATGTCTCGGCGAGCAGCGAGCTTGGGGACGCGGATAGCTGCGCCGATCCGGTTGCGGATTGACCAGCCGGCAAAGGCGACCAACGATCTGTGGGATGACTATGCCGGGGCGGGGGTCCTGGTCGGCCGAACCGCGCATGGCGCGCAGGCGCCCGCGACCTGGCGAAGCTTGTGCCCGGCGACACTACAAGTCGGCGCTGATGGGGTATCGCTCGGCGTTCCTGTGCTGCCGCGAGCGGTGATCGAGATATTGGGCCTCAGGACTTTCTTCATCGAGTACAACAACCGGCTGCTTAGCAGCCGCGCCGAACATGACTCGGACATAAACACATCCGAAAACCAGCTCGTTACTGTGCGAGCGGCCGACGCCGGGCGATGGATCACGCCCCACCTCATCTTCGACACTGACCAGTGGTTCATGCTGTTCGTCGTTGGAATGGGTGGCGCGCTGCCGTCTTGCTTGCGTGACAGGCATCCCGCCCGGCTCAAGATGGCTGAGCATGCGGGAAAGGTGGCGGTCGTGGCTGACTGCGCTCCACCAGAAATGATCCAAAAAGTCCATTATTTGCGAGACGTGACGATTGCGGCGCCGGGCGGCCAGGACAAGGTCAGCATGCGAATTCAGTCTCGTTATGCTGGTAAGGTCAAGGAAATGAAAGTGAAGTTGGGCGACAAGGTCAGGAAAGGCTCCTTGCTGCTGGTGTTGGAAGGCGGTCCAGTTCAAGTTGAAGTGTCCGATATGGGTGGTTTCGAGGAAGCGAAAGTAACTACGGTAATGATCAGGGCGGGCGATACCATCAAGCCTGGCCAATTACTGATTACGATCGAGTCTGACAAGAAACCATTGCCTTTCCATCCAGCCGATGCGGTGAGCCCGCTTGCCAGTGAACTCGAAGATATCGGCCGGCGGATCGAGGTAGGTGGACCGCTTCACTTGTTCGCTATGAGCGCGACGCGCGGGACGCTGAGCATCGGAAACGGCCAGTCATTGCTGCTTGAGATTTTCGATTTGTCACTCGCGTCGGGCGACAAGCTTGCGCTCATTCTGCGCGGCGAACCAGACCCAAATGATCCGCATTTGAGCGTTGTCATCATGCGTGCGGCAGCGACCAAGGTAAAGGTCGCTGCGAAAAGTATTGAAATCGAGACCGGGCCGGAGCTTCGCAACGTCCGCATCTTGGTCGAGCCGCACAAGCCGGTCAACGAGCGACTACGCGTCTCGTTCAGTGAAAACGCGGACCTCAGGCGCGACGGCGACATGATGTGGACCGACACAGGTTCCACCGATGACGTCGACTTTCAAGAGCTGCGGAACGGTTTTCTGACCATTGTGAATCATCGCGCGCGCGCCGGCCTCCGGATTCCACGGGTCGCGATCGACGGTGTCGTCGTGGCCGATGCGCTCATGAGCGACGCGCTTCCCGAGACGATCGTGCTTGGATATGTGGGAAGCGGCAGTCGTACGCGGTTTGTGTCGCCTCCGCGTGCGGAATTTGAAACCCTGTCGCGCTGGTTAGCTGCGGGGCTACAGGATGATGCGACCCGGGAAAATACGCAGCATGCCCTGGACAAGGCGTTTGCTGCCCGATCGCTTGGCGCGCCAGATGCCAAAGAGCTTCAGCCGGATCCTGCGGTTAGTCGATATTACATCGAAGGTGAGATCATTCATCGCCTTTCTTCCGGCGCCGGCATTCGAGGCAAGACTGGTTGCCCGGTCGCGTTAAGGTCGTCGCTGGCGATCCACCTCTCCGCGGCCGCGGCAAGCGACAGGTTCGAGATCCGGACGACCGAGCAGCGAATGGAAGTCAAAGTTCCGGAAGGCTGTGTTGCCGAGCTGTGTATCTATGGGGCCATTGACTCGGCGGCTGTAAAGCGCTTCGAGCCAGAAGTGGTGCGGGCGATGCGGTGCGAAACGCTCGATGATGGCACGCAGATCTGGCTCGGTGCGCCACAACGATTCTGGGTGGAAAGCCCGCTCGATATCGGGCTCGATACCTATCGCGACGCGATGCTACGGGCGCTTGTCGCCAAACCGGAAGTGCACGACCGCCGCCGTCGCGCGGCGATCGGACTCGAGCCAGATCGCAGCTCATCAATGGCTCGGGACAGGAGCCTCTTCCGTGCAGTTGGCCGTTTCTATGTTGTGCCACAGCGCTGGAGCTGGCGCGGACGGCAGCTGCCGATGTTATCCCTCGAAAAATGCGAGATGCTACCTGCCCGTGACCCCTTCAGTGAATGGGTCCTGGCGATTTTCCAAGACCGGGCTGACGACGATCACGGGCCAATGGTTCCAGGGATTCTAAAGCGGCAGCACTTAGCGACGGACGGTGCCGGGCGTCCTTTGACTTCTATCGATTTAGGATATTCCGGCAGCGCCAATATGTGGCGTTTTGGAGTCGAGCTCGAGAGCCGCTACCGCCCCCTTAAACCGTCCGACCCGAACCAGCGCATCCGTGGCGCAATTGCGGGCAAGGACCGTTGGCTCAGCCATCTGGTCCTGGCCGATGAGGTCGGTGCTGCACGCCCGCGTGAAATTCTCAGACCGAGCGTGCGCTCGATCCTGCCCTTGACGGAATCGCTCGATTTCGACGGCAATGTCGCGACAGCGCCCCTGCCGCCTGTCATGGTCCAGCTCGATGAGGGTTGGAGTGCTGGTGACAATATCAGCGAGCAGCTCGAGGTAGTGGTCGACATCGGCATCGATCCGCTTAAGCGAGATGCCGAGGGCAAGCCTATTTCTAAGGAGGAAAGCGGCAAGGGCGCTGAATTTCGGAAGATGTATCAGCAGGTGGGGGGGGATGTCCTACTTACAGCAACGGGCCATACGGGGGAGCTGATCCCTCTCGCGGTCGATGGCCCCCTCGGCTTCTCGTTCGATACCGTGGCTGGCGGCACTTCCGCGCGCCGGGCGGCCTTCCTCGTCTCGCTGGTCGACGTGCCTGCGCTAACGCATTGGAAGCAGTTGTGGCCGATGGCGCGCTTCTCGTTCAGGCGTGTCGAGAACCCCAGGCTGACCGCACAAGCCGAGCTGACACCGATCGGGAAGGTGTATGGCTTTAGGGAAGACGCCGAAGCAATAGAGCTCATCTTCGATGTCCCTGACGCTGGCGAGACGTTTCGGTTCACCGTGATTGGCCTTGCCGGCCATGCCGCGCTCTTCGAGGTGAAAGTGACCTTTGAGGACGATGGATTGCGCATCGAGGCTAGCCTGCAGGGGCTCCGTCCCTTCGCAGCGCGCGCCGAGGAGAAGAGGGAGCAAAGTGGCGCGGATGAGGAGCAAGATGGTACGGGGCAGGGCGCCGATCGGGCGACCCTTCCACGGCTGCGGCTCGCACCCTCGAAGATTCTTTTGAGCAGCACCGGTGTACAACTCAAAGTCGTGTTCGCGCGCCAAACCGGCGAAAAAGGAGCTCCGCTTCTTCATATCACACCTTCTTTTAGCGACATGCACAGCTTATTGGCCGCACAAGAGCAAGGCGGGAGCGCGTGGCGCGGTGGCATGAGCCTGCCGATCGACGTCGCCGCGCTGGGCATCGATGTCTCAGTACCGCCGACCAGCGCCCTGCCGATGCGTTGCTCACCGTTCGTCGCAAGCAGCTGGGTTCAGTTCACGCCTGACACATCGAGATTCTTGGTGGAGTTGGCTGGGGCCACGCCGCAGGTCGTTGTGGTCGAGTCCCTGAAAGTTGAACTCAGCGGACAGGTCCTTAAGCTTCGGTATGCGCGAGATCCGCGCACGATCAACCGCCTGATGTCTGTCGCCGAACCCGACAGTGGCGGAGTGCCACGCTTCCGGCTGTTCGCGACCGTTTCCCACTGGGTTGCGGACGCCGGTGGACGGTCGGTCGAGCAACATGTCGAGGTAGTGGAACTGAATGCCGCGGGCGCGACAACGCTCACTCGGCCAGTGCCAGCAGGCGGTGGCCGGCTTCGGATCCTGAGCCTGATGCGTACCAATGATCGTGTCGCACAGGTCCCCATCGCTTCTCCAGAAGCTTTGAGCGTCCTGATGTTTGGATCATCCCCCGGTATCGATGAAACGCATTTGCGTGTGATCGGCACGTCGCGACCATTGCCGCTGAGCGGCAAATAAACCTGAACGATTTTTCGAGTGGAGGTAAATTGCCATGGCTTCGAAAGTGACGCTCACGCTGACGTGGGGCCAGGATACCGCAGTCCTGACGCTCCTCGATGTGCTTGGCTTGGGCAATACGTGGACCTGCGATCCTACCGATTTTCTGTCAAAAGGGACGGGGAAGTGGGCTCAGGGTTTGGCATCATTGCCGGTGGTACTGAGCGACGTAACCGATAAAATTAGTGTGCTTCATATTTACTCGCTGGACATGTTCAACCCTGAAGTTGGAGACGATGGAAACGATGCGATCGCGAGCGGCGACGGCGGAACGGTTGGCGACCAGCAAGTCGTGAAATGGATCGTGGATTCGGTCGCGTGAGCTGAGACGCTTCACTCATGCTAAAGGCAGATGCATGCGACATGGAGTTTGCGGATCAACTTTAGCATTTTGGTGCCCGAGTTGCCTGCGTTTTGATGGCGAAAACCCAAGATCGGCAATGAAAGGAAAAATCATGTCAGATATTAAGTACCGAGTGCCCGTCATCGCGCAGTCCAGGACAATGAGTTGTTGGGCAGCGGCGACTGCGATGCTCATGTCCTGGAAGCGGGGCTTTATGGTTACGGAAGAAGAGGCTGCGCGCCTCGCGGGCAATAACTTCCTGATCGCCTTTCGGCAGAATCAGGGTGTGACCGGCGCTGAGATCGCTGAACTCGCAGTCCAGCTCGCTCTCACCGCAGAGCCTCCAAGCTCGCACACGTCTGCGAGCTACCGTTCGCTGTTGGCGTCCAAGGGCCCCCTCTGGGTGGGGACGGCAATCTTTTCAACAACGGCAACATATCGGCACGTTCGGATCCTCAGCGGTATTCGTGGTCCGGAAGGCGATCCGGATCCTGTGCTCGACATCATCGATCCTGACGGTGGACGTTCATATGGAGCATCTGTCAGCCATTTCGCCCTTGAACTTGAGGAGATCGCGCGGCAGGATCTAGGCGCCGGGCAGGAGCTGCGGCCGCAAATCATCCATTACCCATGAAAAACGGTTCTCCGAACCTAAAAATGCTTGGTGCCGTAAATCCAGCGGGCTTCTGAAACGCGAAAGGTGAGTTACTTTCTTGCGCCACAGCTAAATTCACTCGACATATCTCTTGTGATGTCGGACGAACGATGAAGTACTTCTGAGCACAGATTGAGCCAGAACGACTCTTGTTGTCAGTTCACGGTGCCTCGCACGATGGGGGAATGCCACACCGACCGTGTCGAGATTAGCTTGCCACTAGTGCAAGCGTGACGACGTTCGTTCGAGCGCAGATCGTGGATCTGCGGACACTCGGCTGACCAACGTTTCTCACGCTAGATTTTGGAGTGGTCGGAATGCGATGACGGTTGATGTGGATTCCTTAATGACCCGGGCATTGTTTCGCGCCTCAGTCCCAGTGCTGACACCCCGGAAGCTGACGAGTGGGTTGGAAAAATACCCAATGCGTGTCCCGGGAACGCTTTGTTTGACCATGACCGTGTTCCAGGTACTACCGTCGGCTTTAAAAGTATGCCCTTTGGAATAGGAGGGGGTGTACTTGCAGCCAGTCTCATGACAACAGCCGAAGTTGTGTCCGATCTCGTGGACCAAAGTCCAAATTGAGGCAGAATCGTAATTGACGACGCTATAGGCACGATTTGCGAACGATGCGGACGGCTTGCTCATGACGTTCGCCAAGCCGCCGAGACTGCCATTCGCAACTAATAGGCTGACCAGGTCAGCTTCGTATTGATCGCGCAGGGCATGCAGTTTTTCAAGCCCAATGACGCTTCCTTTGACCAACTGCTCGAGCATAGTGTAATAGCCTTTTTTGCCGGATATTTCGGAATAGTCAGGTAATTCGACAACCGCAGCTAAACCGAGGCGTACATCGACGTTGCTGTTTTCAAGTACATCGTTCCCCTTATTCACCGCCGATACCGCACGCGCTCGAACACTCGCTTCCCCACCCAGCGCCGCCTTGACTCGAGAGGTGTAAACGATCAGCAGTTTGGCAACAGGATTTGCGATATCGCTTCGGTCGCCTGCGCCATCGTCAGCAACGTCCACCTCCGTCTCCTCGTCCTCGTCTTCGACTCCGCAGTCTGGGAGCAGCTCGCCATCTAGCTGACGAATAACGTAGCGAGTGGTGGTATCGAAACGCATCGCTTGAAAGTGCGCAAGGGAGCCAATCGACGGCACGAACAGGTCGAGGTCGATGACGCCGTTTACGAGGGTGATGGTCACCGCTGAGTCGCTCTCATTATCCAGCCTGCCAGAGAAAACGAGCACCCCATCTTGCGAAACCGGGGCGTCGAGCAGGGCTACCGGTTCAAACTGAAAGGGCGTAAACGACTCCACACGGCCCGATGCGACAAAGGTTGCGTCGTCATCCGCTGATGAGAACAGGTTCAACCGAACCTTTGACGGACCAGGAGTGAGGGCGTTGCCTTGATTGAGGAACGCTGCACTCAATTCGGCCACGCGCGCCCTTATTCCATAAGGGCCCAGAACTACCTGCGCATCTACTTGCACGTCTGCGCTTTTCGGAAAGGCTTCGAACAGGTCCAACACGTCGTCGGTACTGGTCATAATATCCTCCTTGATAGTAATGAACGTTCAAGATAGTCTCTTGTTACACACATTACAATTCGTTTTGGACAAACGGGAGGCGCTGGCGTAACGCCAAAGCGACGCTGCCTGTGTAGCCCGTCTGGAATAGACAACAGGGGGGCGATTCAAATGCTAGTTTGCAACCGGAGCCCCTGCATGAAATCGACCGTTATGAACACCTACCAATCCTGACAGGTAGAACTGTTTATGAAACTGCTATTTGACTTTCTTGCATGTTTATATTTAACTAAATTTTATTGAGTGTTGGCAAGTACTAAGTGAGGTGGCGGAGCGAGCATGGCGTTTACAGATACGGTCGAGTTAGGTCGAAACAGAAGCACAGTGAGAACCAGCGACTCGAGTTGTCGCGTGTTGGCTAATAGGTCGAATACTGGTACGCGGATGATGGCGTGAGCGGCAAGGTGCCAGCGCTGCACCGTACGTACTTTTGCGTCCTCCTCCACAAGAACTGCGCCAGCGGGATCCTCGTAGTGTCAGAGCTCGATCATCTGAGCCGAGACGCCCAGGGCATCGATGCCACGATTGAAACGCTTGCCGCGCGCCGGATAGAAGTCATCGTCCTGCAGCTCAGCAAGCTGGACCTGAACTCGTCTGCCAGCAAGCTGATGCTGGCAATGTTGGCGGCCATGCCGAGATGGAGCGCGATCTGCTGGTCGAGCGCACCCAGTAGGCTTGGCCCGAGCGAAGGCTAAGGGCAGGACACTCGGAGGCCTAGCAAGCACGACGCACGAGCAGCGCGCGGCGATGGTTGCCCGATACAAGGGAGGCGGTTCGATAAGCGCACTCTCCAGGGGTTACGACGTCTCGCGCGCGAGCGTGATACAGGTCGTGACGCCAGCCATTGCTCAGTGAGGTGGTCGTATGAAGCGCACATACGAGATCTGCTCTCGGCCAAATCACTTGGGCGGTGGATGGAATGTGGAATTATTTGAGGATGGGGGGAGGCTGGCAGACGAACTTTCCTACTTCCCAAAGAAGATGCACATGACGGTATGGCTTGGTGGAATGCCTTGAACGAACAAAGGCGCGCGTAATGGCTCATGATGGCGGCTTCGGCCATGCCCGCCGCCGCGCGCCATGCTTACCTGCTAGCCGAAGCCTACAACGATGGGTTCGAGGAAGGCGAGTCCTGGACGGCATAACTCGGAATGATCCGCGGGGTAAGAGCGGGGGTAAGATAGAAAAATCAGTACTTTTCATAGGAGAGATGGCGGACACCGCTGGTATCGAACCAAGGTTGGGACACAACCGAATTCAGTGCTGTCCTGTGAATGAGGTTGGGAAACGGTTGAGGGGGATAACGTTTGCATTATCGAGCAGTGCCTCAATTCGCTCGCCCAGCCGCTTCCATGCCTCCCGCTTTTCGAGCGCGTAATCGTAATGCAGATACGCACGGCGTATGCGGCTACCAGCCAGCACGTGGTTCTGGCAGCGGTCAATCACATCAGGCGACACCCCAAGCTGTTGCATCATTGTCGCCCCCGTCCGCCGGAGATCATGCGGCGTCCATTCGCCATTTTTCCCATTTGCCAGCACCAGCGAATCGTCGTGCCTGCGGTTCTTTAGCGGCTTGCGCTTCTTGAAGCGCACCTGCCGGTCGCCAACCTGCTTCGACACGCTCTTGAGGCACACGTGCCGTGCCGGCTCTTCGCAGTTCGTTGCATTGGAGGGAAAGCAAAACTGCGTCTCTCCCGTGAGGGCGTGCAAGGCCTTAAACTGGCGGAGCGCGAACGGCGACAGGTACACTTTCCATGCGACCTTGGTCTTCGTGTCCTCGCGCGGTACAAACCATTCTCCTGTTGCCAGGTCGACGTTCTGCCACCGAGCTTTCAGCAGTTCACCGATCCTGCACATCGTGCCGAGGCAAATCCAAAGTGCCAGCTGCGTTTCCTTTTTCAGGGGCCGATCAACGCTGTATTTCGTGCCGGGTGGCGCCGCCACGTACGCGTTTTCCATCTCGTCGAGCTTGAGACGTAGGTCGCGCAGTTCTTCCCCCGACAGCACGCGGTCTCGTTCGGCGTCGGGATCTACTCCCGGCGGCAACAATTTCTTGAATTCGACGAGGTCGGCAGGATTGCCATCCGCCATGAGGGCGCGCCACGGCTTACGCTTTTCCGCCCACTTGAACATCTGGATGAGGCTACTGTGGACAGTAGACGCCATACGACAGGCGTCTCGTTTGATTATGGCCCGCAGCAAGGCCCGCAAGTCTCCTTCGGTCGTCAGGCGGACGGCCTTTTCTCCAATCGTGGGCAGCACATCCTTCTCAAAGTAGCGGCGCAGTACGGCATTGCCATCCGCGCGCGACACGCCGTCCCGTATCCAGGCCTCGTACATCGCGCGGATGGGCAGGTTCTCGGATTCGATGCGGGCGGCCTCAGCAATCTTCGCCTTGATTTGGGCTTGCGCGTCGATCCTGGCCGCACGCTTGGCATCGGTTGGATTGGCCCCGGTCTTGATCAGTGCCCGCGCCCGGTCGCGTTCGGCCCGGATAGCTTCCAGGCTAACAGACGGCCACGCTCCGCAGTAATGCCACGTCTTCTTGCCTTCCCATTTGAAACCATAACGGAATGGTACAGACACAACCCCATCCGGCGTCGCTCGTACCTCGCCAACGAGTCCGTCCCCATCGCTCAGCATGTCACCCTTCCATTCCGGACAGACGGCCTCGAGCTCCTTAACCGTCCAACGGCGGCCTCGGCCTTGACGGGGATAGCGCGTCATGATGAGCTCCAATGGGTACACCAATGGGTACACCGTAACATGGCTGGTGCCGGACGTTCACGCACTTAGCTGGACATTGGAGTTGATCTAAGTCTATGATTTTACGAGTAATTATCTTCCGGTGATGTCCAGTGGCGTCCAAGCAAATCTTACTTTTTAGGTCATGGGGTGCATGGGGTCGGAGGTTCGAATCCTCTCGCCCCGACCAACAGAATCAATCGGAAAAGCCAGTCTTCGGACTGGCTTTTTTCGTTTCAGGCGGCCCGGCGTCCTGGCGGCGCGCCGCACCGCCCATTGACCCTGCATGAGCGCCGATTTCATTCAATCAATAATTTGACGTTTTGTTGTGGGAGCCAAATAAAGTTCCCCTTCCTCATCGGTTGTCTGCATATACTTCGATGAAACGCAAGAGTTGGTACTGAACCCGGCTTGTTTGTCATTGTCCGGCTCGCTTAGATTGGTGCGTGCCGTCGATGGCCGCGTCCGCGGCGCTGGCGGCACCATCCATTTCGAGGAGCACGAAGATGAAGACGATGTTGCAGTCCTTGTCCGACCTGGTTCGCACCAAGTCCACCCGGCGCGCGACGCCCCAGCGTTCGCGCCGCGCCTGGCTGGCCGCCGGCGCGCTGGCCCTCTCAAGCCTGACCCTGCCGTTCAGCCCGGTCCAGGCGCAACCCGACCCGCGCAATCCCAACCAGCAGTGGGTCGGCACCTGGGGGACCGCGCCGGCCGGCCCGCCGCTGGCCGCCCAGACGCAAACCTTCAACGACCAGACCCTGCGCCTGATCGTGCATACCAGCATAGGCGGCAGCCAAGTGCGCATCCGTGTGTCGAACGAACACGGCACGACACCGCTGCGCATCGGCGCCGCGCATATTGCCCGGCGCGGTGCGGGCGCGGAAATCATGACCGGCACCGACCGCGTGCTGACCTTCAGCGGTTCGCCGTCGATCACGATTCCGGCCGGCGCCCCGGTGCTGTCCGACCCGGTCGACCTCGACGTGCCGGCGCTGTCGGACCTGGCGGTCAGCCTCTACCTGCCGGGGCAGGTACAGGCCACTACCATCCACGGCTCGGCCTTCCAGACCAACTACGTGTCGCTGCCCGGCAACTTTACGGGCGCCGCCACGCTGCCGACCCAGCGCACGATCACCTCCTGGCCGTTCCTGACCGAAGTCGATGTCAGCGCGCCCGGCGCCGGTGCGATCGTGGCACTCGGTAACTCGATCACCGATGGCGCCATCACGACCATCGACGCCAACCGCCGCTGGCCCGACCTGCTGGCCCTGCGCCTGCAGACGACACGCGACCGGACGATCAATAGCGCGCTGGGCGTCGTCAACCGTGGCATCGGCGGCAATCGCCTGCTGCGCGACCCTGGTACGCAGCCGCTGTTCGGACGCGCGGCGCTGGCGCGTTTCGACCGCGACGTGCTGGCTACCGCGGGCGTGCGGCACCTGATCGTCCTGATCGGCATCAACGACATCGGGCACCCGGGCACTGGCAGCGCGCCCGCAGAGGGACCGGTGACGGCGCAGGACCTGATCGCGGGCTACCGCCAGCTGATCGCGCGAGCACACGCGAAGGGCATTCCGGTCTACGGGGGCACGCTCACGCCTTTCGAGGGAACGATCTTCCCCGGCTATTACACCCCGGAGAGAGAAGCCGTGCGCCAGATGGTGAACAACTGGATCCGTACCAGCGACGAATTCGATGCCGTCATCGATTTCGACCGTGCCGTGCGCGACCCGGCCCATCCGACCCGGATGCTGCCCGCCTACGACAGTGGCGACCACCTGCATCCGAACGACCTCGGCATGCAGGCGATGGCCAACGCCATTCCGCTCGAGCTGTTCCGCGGTAGCGGTGCGGCAGCGCTGAAGGCGGTCAAGCGGCAGGCCCAGTGAAGCGCCGCCAGCACCGGGCAGCCTGGCAGTAGCGGGCCGTACCAGATCAGTCAGCCGATCGCCTCCTGGTAGTCGGCCGATCGCCTCCTGTTAGTCGGCGATCGCCCTGGTCCGGTACGGCTCGGTTTGCTTCAACAGGTTGCACACTGCGTCGGCCACCTGGCCTGGCGCGAGTTTTTCCATGCAGTCGTGGTGGCCCTCAGGGCACACGCTGCGGTTGCAGTAGCGGCAGGCGACGTCGTGATTCAGCACCCGGTTCGGCACGCGCCACGGCGTGTGCTGCGGATTGGTCAGTGCATACAGGTCGACCACCGGTGTGCCGACAGCGGCCGCCAGGTGCGCGGGGCCCGTGTTGTTGCTGACCACGAGCGAGGCCTGCGCCAGCAGCGCACCGAGTTCACCGAGGGAGAGTTGCCCCGCCAGCGAATGGACGCTGGCGTCCGGTGGCACGTCGATGCCGTCGATCAGCGTCATTTCGTGGGCGCCGCCGGTCAGGACCAGCGGGCAGCCAATCCGTTCGTGGAGCTCCCGGATCAGGCCCGTCCAGTGGCGCTGCGGGTAGCGCCGCGCCGGCGCGCTGGCCCCAGGGTGCAGCACCAGCCAGCGTGCGGCCGGATCGATGCCCGCCTGACGCAGCCGCGCGCGCACCGCCGTCATGTCGGCCGGCAGCGGCACGAATGACAGGCCCTCATCCATCACTTCGGCCCCGAGGTGGCGCACGAGGTCGAGCTGGCGCTGCACTTCGTGCCGGACCAGGGCGCCCGGTTCCGGGTCGGCGATCCAATCGGTCAGCAACTGATAGGGCTTTTCGCGGCAATAGGCCGCGCGCAGGGGGATGCCGGCCAGTTGGCACAGCAGCGCGGCGGGCAGGGCGCTCTGGCTGTAGCAGGTAAAGATCACGGCGCCGTCGAAGCGGTGCCGGGCAAGCGCGGCGATTTGCCCGATGTGATGTTCGGGCGGGTCGGCGGCACTGCTCTTCATCCACGGCGCTTCATAGGCCAGCACTGCGTCGATGTCGGGCAGGTGGGGCGCCAGCGCCGCTGCTGCGGGCGAGGTCAGGAGGGTTAGCCGGCGCCCGGGATGCTGGACGCGCAGGGCCCGCATGGCTGGCGTACACATCAGCACATCGCCGAGCGAATCGAGCCGCACGCACAGCAGGTGGGCGGCCTGGTTCCAGTCATTGGTCCCGGAAACGGGAGATGGGGCTGGCGGAAATGGGACAGGGGTCATTGTTCGTGGTGGCTGGCGATCAGGACGGCCGCGGCGTACAGGTCCGGCGCCATGCGGGTGGGAACGCGGCGTGGCCCAAGCCGCCATTCGGTTTCGTTGCCGTTGTCGAGCAGCACCGTGCGGCAGCCGGCACGGTTGCCGGCCTCGACATCGTGCAGGATGTCGCCGATCATCCAGGAGGCGCGCAAATCGATGCCATGCTCGGCGGCGGCCCGCAAGAGCAGACCGGGCATTGGTTTACGGCATTGGCATTCGATTGCGTACGGCGCGACCGTGCCGCGCGGATGATGAGGGCAGTAATAAAAGCCGTCGAGGGTGAGGTTTTCGCGAAACAGCAGGTCGGCGAGGCGGTCGTTCACCGCATGCAGCGCGCCTTCCGCGAAGCGCCCCTCGGCCACGCCGGACTGGTTGCTGACCACGAAGAAACGGAAGTCGAGCCGGGCCAGCAGGCGCAGGGCCGGGCCGGCGCCGCTGGCGAGCCGCATGCGGCGCGGCTCCACGTTGTACGGCAGGTCTTCGACGAGCGTGCCGTCCTTGTCGAGAAAGATTGCTTTCATCGCTGTCCTATCATGGCCAGGAGGTTTCGCGCATCGGCAGCACGGTCAATTCTGCAATGACGGTTTCCTGCGGCATGAGGAGGATCGAGCGGATGGCCTCGGCCACATTCATGGGGTCCTGAAGGCCGGCGGGGTCGAGTTCGGGAAAGCGATCGAGCAGGAAGGGTGTGCGCATGCCGCCGGCAACCACCGCCGTGACGCGGATGTTGTGCGCGCGCAGTTCGGCATGCAGCGCGTGCGACAGGCCGAGCAGGCCCCATTTGCTGGCGTGGTAGGCCGCCGCATTCGGCCAGGCGCGCTTGGACGCCGTCGAGGCGACGTTGACGATGTGGCCGGCCCCGGCCTGGCGCATCAGCGCGGCCGCGTGCTTGGCCAGCAGGAAAGGGCCGTTCAGGTTGGTGTCGATCACCCGCAGCCAGTCTTCCTCGGACAATGCGTCGATTGGCAGCGTGACGTCGGTACCCGCGTTGTTGATCAGGATGTCGAGCCGGCCCATGGCCTCGAACGCCTCGCCGATGGCATGCCGCACGGCATCCGGGTCGGCCACGTCGAAACCGATGGTATGGACACGCACGCCCAGTTCGCGCCAGGCCGGGGCCGCGGCATCGAGCGGGGCAGGGCGGATATCGGTGGCGACGATGTCGGCGCCGCAGCCGGCCAAGACTGTTGCCAGCGCGGAGCCCAGGCCGCTGGCGGCGCCGGTGATGAAGACGGTCTTGCCGCGCAGCGAAGCGCCCTGCCGGCCCTGCGCGCCCTGCGCGTCCTCTGGTTCTTGCGTCAGATCCATGTTTGCTCCTATAGAGTGGGGAGGCTCGAAGCGGCGCTGGCACGGTATTCGTCCAGGACCGCCGCATACACGGCGGCCGCCTGGCTGGCGACCGAGCGCCAGGTGTAGTGGCGGTAGGCGCGGCGCAATCCTTCCTCGCCCATGCGGCGCGCGAGGAGCGGGTCGGCATGCAGTTGTGCGAGACGTTCGGCCAGCGCGCGCGGGTCGCGCGAGGGGATCAGGAAGCCGGTCACGCCGTCGATCACGGTGCTCTTGATGCCGCCCACTTCGGACCCGACCACGGGGCGGGCGCAGGCCATGGCTTCGACCGGCGTGATGCCGAAGGGCTCGTACCAGGGCGTGGTCACGAAGACGTTGGCGGCGCTGTAGTAGTGGCGCAGCGCTGCGCGCGGCTGCTGGCCGACGAAGCGCACGTGCGCTTCGATGCCGAGCTGGCGCGCGAGCGCCTGCAGGCGCGCCACTTCCGGGTCGTCCCTGTGGTTCGCCACCCCGTCCGTAAGCCTGCCATGGTCGCCGCCGACCACCAGCAACAGCGCATCGATGCCGTGGCGCTCGCGCAGCATGGCCAGGCCCTGGATCACGGTGTCGACGCCCTTGCGCGGCACCATGCGCCCGAGCTGGAGGATCGTGAAGCGCTCCTGCGCCAGGCCGAGCCGCGCGCGCGCCTGCGCCTGCGGCAGCGGCCACAGTTCTTCCGGGTCGAAGCCGCACGGGGCGACCGTGATGCGCGATGACGGGGCGCCGTACAGCTGTTCCATGTCGAGCCGGTCCTGCGCGCACTCGGCAATGATGCGGTCGGCGCGGCGCATCAGCGTCGTCTCGATATGGGTGCGCTCGGGCGGGAAGGCATCCGCCGCGCCCTGGGCCAGGCGCCGCACATGGCCCAGGGCGTGGAAGGTAATCACGAAGGGAATGCCGAGCGTGTCCTTCAGGTGCGCGGCCACCATGCCCGACATGAAGAAATTCGCATGCACGATGTCGTAGGGGGCCGGCTGGCGCCGCGCGAAACGGGTGACGAAGCGGGCGAAGTCGGGAATGAACGGCAGCATCTGCTCTTTCGGCACGTGGTGCGCGGGTCCGGCCGGGACGTGGATCACGCGCACATTCTCCACCGGGTGCACGGGGTGGCGCTGGGCCGGGGCGTTGCGCCGGGTGAAGATGTCGACCAGGTAGCCGGCCAGCGCCAGCTCGCGCGCGAGGTTCCCCACGTACACGTTCTGGCCGCCGCAATCGATGCTCCCCGGCGCGGCCAGCGGCGAGGCATGGTCGCTGATCAGGGCGATGCGGCGCAAGCGTGCGCCCGCGTTTGTGCCCCCCCTTGTGCCCCCGTTCGTGCCCGCCTGTGCGCCCACCGGGTGTTCGTTCAGTTTCATGCATCCCTCCCGCCTGGCCCGCGTGGCAGGGGACCGGCATGACCAGTGACATGGCGCAGCGCGGCGTCCCAGTCGGCGCTGAAGCGGTCAATCGAAAAGCGCTCCTGGGCATGGCGCCGCGCCGCCTGGCCCAGGTCGCGCGCCAGCGACGGGCTGCGCAGCAGTTCGCGCATGCAGTCATGCAGGCGTTCGACGCGGGTGTCGATGAAGCCGTTGGCGCCGTCGTCGATCACGGTCGCCATTTCAGCGGTGGCCAGGGCGACCACGGGCAGGCCGACCATCATGGCTTCGATGACGGCGAGGCCCAGGCTTGAATAGCGGATCGGGCTGAACAGGAAACGGTAGCGTGCGGCAAAGGCGGGCAGCTGCGCATGCTGCACTTCGCCGATGCCGCCCATTTCTTCGGCGGCCATGCCGACCAGGTCGAGCGGCAGCTGCTCGCGCGCCTGGAGAAACAGGTCGGGACCCATGCGCCGCCCGCGCCGGCCGAGGTGGTTGCTGATCACCAGCCCGCGGTCGAGCGTGCCAAGATAGCGCACCCCGTCGGGAATCAGTACGCCATGTTCGATGACGCGCGTCGGGGTACGCCGGTTGTCCCACATCAGGTCGTTGAAGGGGGTGACGTGCACCAGCAGCACGTTCGGATCGTCGACGAGGTGGGGGGTGTCGGTCGGGTGCTCGCGTGGCGGGTCGTGCTCGAGGTAGATGCGGGGGAGCGCGCGCTGCGCGGCCGTCAGGAAAGCGTACTGGTCGTGTTCCCATTGGTGGTCGTCCTGGAACAGGATGCAGTCGAACTGCTGCTCGCGCGCGGCCTCGACCGGCAGGTCGTGCACGTTGTCCCCCCACGGGATATGGCCGCAGCGTCCGCCATAGCCGGGCGGGCGCCCGGGTTTCGAGAGGACGAAGAATTCGTGCGGCGCTTGCGACAGGTAGTACAGGTAGCTGCCGTGGGTATGCCAGGTCAGGACGTTGAGTCGGCGCATGGGAGCCTCAGGTAAAACGGACGCGGTAGCGGACGGCCCCGACCAGGCGCCAGAAGACGGCCAGCGGGGGGATCAGGGCCGAGGTGACGATCATGTCAAGCACGTGCAAAACGGTGTTCGGACTGCGGGTGCCGGGGCTATGGGCACCTGCGCGGGCGCCGGGACTAGCGCTGCCCCCGCGCAGGCGCTGCGCGCACAGGCGCGCCGTCAGCCCCAGCCAGGCCAGGCCGGCAACGGTGGCCATGACGCCGGCTCCGGCCAGCAGCGCCCCGAGTGCAACCGCCAGCGCCGCGGTCGCCAGGTAGTACTCCAGCGGTGGGATGGCGCCGATTTTTTCGCAGTACAGTTGCGGATGCTTCTTGTAGAGCAGGGCGTCGAACACGGCCCGGCGCGTGTGTGCGAGGCTGGCGCCCCAGGGCATGGGCGGCACCGGCTGCACCACCACGGCGTCAAGCGCGGACACGATGCGCGCGCCCATGCCCAGCAGGCGAAAGTGCAGGTCGGCGTCGCCATGGCAGGATTGTTCGAAGCGCTCGTCGAAGCCCTGGAGCGCCTGCAGCACGTGCTTGCGGCAGAAGCAGTTGGTGACGCACACCTCGGGCGCGGCGACGCTGTCCCCGCCTTGCCCCTGCCTCTGCGCAGGGCGGGGCTGGGCGGCGAACGGGCCGGCAAGCGGGGGCTTGTCGACCAGCCCGCACAGCACGTCGACCTCCTCGCCGAAGGCGGCGAGGCCCTGGGCCAGCCAGCTCGGGGAGGGCACGCCGTCGTCGTCGGTGAAGGCGACGATCGGGGCCTGGGCGGCGCGCCAGCCGAGGTTGCGCGCCGCCGCCGGGCCGTGCTGGCCGTGCTCGGCGGAATTGGGGAGGTAGACCAGGCGCGGGCCGCGATCGAGCGTGCGCGCGCGCCAGCCGGCTACCAGGTGCAGGGTGTTGTGGTTGGGCTCGTCGTCGACGACGATGACTTCGTAGCTGCCCGCCGGCAAGGTCTGGCGCGTGAGCGCGTCGAGGCAGCGGTCGAGCAGGTCCATGCGCCCACAGGTCGGCACCACGACGGAGACGGCGATTGCGCTGCCTGTTGCTGAAGTCGTTTTCGGCATGCCTCCTCCCCGGTGAATGTGCTGCCAATGAATGTGCTGCAAATTAAAGGGCCATGTCCTTGTCCATCCGCTGCTGCAGCAACCACAATCTTGCGTACGCGCCGTGGTGGCGCAGCAGCTCCGCATGCGTGCCGCGCTCGACAATGCGGCCGCGCTCCATGACGACGATCGCATCGGCGTTGACGATCGTCGAGAGGCGGTGCGCGATGATGAGAGTGGTTCGATTGCGCGACAAACGGTCGAGTTCCTGGCTGATCGCGTGTTCTGAATCTGCATCAAGGGCCGACGTCGCTTCGTCGAAAATCAGGATCGGCGGATTCTTCAGGATCGCGCGGGCGATGGCGATGCGCTGCCTCTCGCCGCCCGAGAGGTTGACGCCGCGTTCTCCCACCGGGGTGTCGTACTTGTGCGGCAGCGCGGCGATCAGTTCGTGCAGGTGCGCGGCGCGGCAGGCGGCGACCACCTCGGTGCGCGTGCTGCCGATGCGCCCGTAGGCGATGTTGTTGCCGATGGTGTCGTTGAAGAGCGCCGTGTCCTGCGGCACGACGCCGATCGCGCCGCGCAGGCTGCTCGCGGTAACGGTGCGGATATCCTGGCCGTCGACCAGGATGCGGCCGCTCGCGGGCTCGTAATAGCGCAGCAACAGCCGCGCCAGCGTGGACTTGCCGGAGCCGCTGCGGCCGACCACGGCGAGCGTGGTGCCGGGATCGATGCGCAGGCACAGGTCGGTCAGCACGGGCCGCTCCGGTTCGTAATGGAAGCTGACGTGGTCGAACACGATTTCCCCGGGCCCGGGGCGCAGCGGCGGCGCGTTCGGCGCATCCTGGATTTCCGGGCGTTCGCGCAGCAGCTCGAACAGGCGCTCGGCATTGACCCAGGCGTCGCGCGCCTCGCGGTAGACAAAGCCGAGCGCGTTGAGCGGCAGGCAGACCTGCAGCGCATAGGCGTTGATCAGGACCAGGTCGCCTACGCTCATGCGCCGCTGCAACACTGCCTGGCCCGCCAGCAGCATGATCGCCGCCACGCCGAGCGCGATGATGGCGCTCTGGCCAACGTGCAGCGTGAACAGGGCACGGGCATTGCCGGCCCCGGCCGCGCGCCAGTCGTCCATGATCGAGGCGAAGCGGCGCGCTTCGAGTGCCTCGTTGGTGAAGTACTTGACGGTGTCGTAGTTGATCAGGCTGTCGGCCAGCTGCCCCTTGGCGTGCGAGTCGAGCTTGTTCACGCGGCGCTGGTAGATCACGCGGCGCGCCGTGAAGACCAGGGTGAAGCCGGCGTACACGAGGAAGGTGAGCAGGATGATCGCCGCGAAACTCGCTTCATACCTGCTGAGCATGATCGCCAGCACCAGGCCGATTTCGACCAGCGTGGGGATGATCGTGAACAGGCCGACTCCCAGCAGGAAGGCGATGCCGCTCGTGCCGCGGTCGATGTCGGGCAGCAGGCTGCCGAGTTGGCGCCGCGCATGAAAGCGCGGGCCCAGGGCGTGCAGGTGGGCGAAGGTCTTCTGCGCATAGCTCGAGACGGCCGCCAGGGTCACGCGCACGAACAGCAGGTCGCGCAGCTCGTTGAACAGGGTCGAGGAGAAACGCAGCACCGCATAGCCGGCCAGGAGGTAGATGGGTAACTGCGCCGGCAGGCGCGCCGGCATCGCGTCCGGCGCAAACGCATCGATGATGCGCTTGAGCAGCAGGGGCACGGCGACCGTGGCGAGCTTGGCGACCAGGAGCAGGGCGACAGCCAGGGCGATCCGCCAGCGGTAACGCGCCAGCACCGTCCACAGCTCGGTGCTGATGCGCGTTGCCGTGGCGGTTACAAGGCCCCCTGTCATTCCTGGTTTCTCCTGGCTGTACAGGTTTGACCGGCGGGGCGGCGTTTGCATCACGTTCGGGAGCTGTGATGGCTCAAATACTGCCCGGTTATTTCAGGGAACCAGAACGGAGGTCGAGCCTGGGAGACGCGCGGCGGCGCGAAATGTCCGCAACTGACACCCTACAATATTGCTCAGAGATCGAAGGAACAGTCCTACAGCGGAATGGGGCCGGCAGCATGGCGAAAACCGGCTGGACAGTGCGGACGCGCGAGGACCCCGGCAGCACGCTGGCGTGACCGGGGCCCGGAAAGGATAATGGGGTGACGGACGGGAGGGGCGCTTATTTACGCGAAAAACCCGTGTCGTCGTCCATCTTGCGGTCGCCCGCCAGGCGGTTCGCGCCGGCCGGGCTGGCCGGATAACCGCCGGCGGCATCGTTCGACTCGTGCACGCCGGGCACGTCCTGCTGCCCGCCGGCACCCGGCAGGATGCCAGGGTTTTCGCTGCGCGGAGCGGCATTGCCCGGGCTGCGCGGCAGGCCGCCGGCCAGGTCGTTCGACTGGTGCACGCCGCCGTCCGTGAGGTTACCGATTTCGCGGCCTTCCCCACCGGTTTGCGAGCCGGCACGGTCGGTACTCTGCTGCGCGCCACCGTTGGTGGCGACCTGGGCCGAGCCGCTGCCTTGTTGGCTGCCGCCGGCCTGGCCGGACTGCATCGACTGGCCAATGCCGTGATGGTGGCCGAGCGAGCCGCCCTGCAGTTCGGGCTGGCGTGGATCCTGCGGATTCATCCGATGGGCGGCCTGGGTGTTGCCGGCGTGTGCGCCTTCGTGGCGCAGCAGGTCGGTGCCGCTATCGGCCGGGCGATGCCCCACGGGCTGCTCGAGCTGCCCATAGGCGCTGGAACGCTGCTCCATCTGGCGCTGGTGGCTGTCGGTGATGCCTTGCGTGGGGCCACTGCCGCCATTCTGCTGGGACTGCATCGAGCCGCCCGGCACGTCCCACACCTCGCTCTCGTTGGTCCATGGGCCCGGGCCCATGCCGCTTTGCTGGGTGCCCATCTGGTCGATGCCCTGGTTGCCCTGCTGCTGGGAAGCGCCCTGCGGATAAGTATGGTCGAGCGGCGCGTCGGGCGCGGTCTTGCCCTTGGCGTTCGCGTTCCACTTTTCGTTGGCGCCGTTATTGGTCTGATTGTTCATTTCGCTGCGTTGATTCGCGTCCATGTTCTTTCCTTTCCCAAACTTGATATTGCGAATGGCCTTGCCCTGAGAACGCTGCCGGCGCCGCCTGATCCTGCCATGATGCGCGGGTTTTCGTCGCTTCAGTATAGGAAGACGCAGCGGTTGTGTGTAGGACAATAACTGATGGGATTCCTTCCGAAAAGAACACTATTTCAATGGTGCATTTTCTGTCGCCTGTAGTCCTACAAAGTCATCTGAAAACGTCCTATACCCTCATCTACTGTGCATGCCTAAGATGAATTCAACCGGTCGCTCATCGGCGCTTGGCGGATGGGCGGGGGTACAGCCTGCTGCACGACGCGGCGGTTTATAAGTGAACAGGGAGAACACCATCATGGCTTCGAGCAATCAAGGTAACAAGCAGGGCGGTAACCAGTCCAACAGCCAGAGTGCCGGCGGCGGCACCCGCAATCGTGGTTTCGCATCGATGGATCCGCAGCGCCAGCGCGAAATCGCCAGCCAGGGCGGCAAGGCAGCCCATCAGAAAGGGACTGCGCACGAATTCACTTCCGAAGAAGCACGCCGTGCCGGCTCGATGAGCCACGGCAACCGCCAGTCGGCCAGCGCCGGCTCGGGCAGCAGCTCGCGCAGCTCGTCGAAAGGCGGCAGCCGCGGCGGCTCGAAAGAGTAAGCATCAAGGACAGACCTCATCCTGCCCTGTCGTCGAAGGGCGTCTGGACAGGATGGCCACGAACGGGGAGCGAGGCTCCCCGTTTTCTTTCCAAACACACACAAATCCACAATGGGATGGGGTAGAATCGCTGCGCCTTTTTAACTAATCCCAGAGGAACATCGTCGTGAAAGAAGCGGTCATTCGTCAAGTCAAGAGCATGTCCATGTCGTGCGATCGCGTCGGCAATTCCCTGCTCGCCAAATTCTCCACCCAGGGCGCGAGCGACATCGGCCTGCATATTCCTGCGTCCATCGTCTTCTGGCTGCTCAAGCACCTGCCGGTCAACCAGGACCCGACCCTGCAGCCGCCGCCGGCGCCGCCGGAAGTCACCCAGCAGGACTGGAACAACCCGAACATTCCCCATGCGCTGACGCTGAACTGCCGCGAACTGCCGGGGAAGCTGCGCATGGCGTTCAACCTCGATCGCGAGCCGAACCTGGTGCTCGTCCTCGACCGCGGCAACGTCGAACTGATGCGCCAGATCCTGGCGCTGTACAGCCGCGAACTGATCGACCTCGACGCCTGATCGAGCTCTCGCGTGCCGGGAGGGCATGGCAAACCGGGCGCGTAGTATCATCCTCTACGCTCCTGCTCTACGTTCGTGCCGACGTTCATACCCTACCCATGCCCGCTTTGTGAACGCACCAATAGAGGACCAGCCATGCCTATCAAAATCAGCCAGCATTTCGATTCGGGCGCCATCGAGGTGGTGCAAGCGTCAAGCCCGAAAGCCATCGACCTGAACCTGCGCCGCGACAATAACGCGGACATCCACCAGTGGTTCCACTTCCGCCTGCAGGGCGCCCGTGGCCAGGCCTGCACCATCCGCTTCCTGAATGCCGGCCAGGCCACCTACCCGAAGGGCTTCGAGGACTACCAGGTCGCGGCGAGCTACGACACCGAGAACTGGTTCCGCGTGCCGACCAGCTTCGACGGCGAGGTGATGACGGTCAATCACACGCCCGAGCTCGACAGCATTTATTACGCCTATTTCGAGCCCTATACCTGGGAGCGCCACCTGCGCCTGCTGGGCGAAGTGGCGGAAAACCCGATCGCGCGCGTGCTTGATATCGGCACCACGGTCGACGGGCGCGACATGAACCTGGTCGTGATCGGCAACCCCGCAGCGGAGAAAAAGATCTGGGTCATCGCACGCCAGCACCCGGGCGAGACGATGGCCGAATGGTTCGTCGAGGGCATGATGGATGCCCTGCTCGACGACGCCAACCCGATCGCGAACAAGCTCCTGCAGCGCGCCGTGTTCTACATCGTGCCGAACATGAACCCGGACGGCTCGGTGCGCGGCAACCTGCGCACCAACGCGGCCGGCGCCAACCTGAACCGCGAGTGGATGACGCCGTCGCTCGAGCGCAGCCCGGAAGTGCTGTGCGTGAAGGACAAGATCCATGAAACCGGTGTCGACATGTTCTTCGACATCCATGGCGACGAGGCGCTGCCGTACAACTTTGTGGCGGGTAACGAAATGCTGGCCGATTTCACGCCGGAGCGCGAAGCAAGGCAAAAAGCCTTCGTCGAACAATACATGGCGGCCAGCCCGGACTTCCAGAACGTCTATGGCTACGCGGCCAGCAAGTACAACGAAGAGCTGCTGACGCTGGCCTCGAAATACATCGGCCACACCTTCAAATGCCTGTCGCTGACGCTGGAAATGCCGTTCAAGGACAACGCCGACCTGCCCAACCCCTATACCGGCTGGAACGGCGCGCGCAGCGCGGCCCTCGGCGCGGCGCTGCTGCAGCCGATCCTGCGGTCGCTCGACTGATCGTCGCATTCATCGTGAGGATTGCTCATGGGCGTTGAAATCGAGCGCAAGTTCCTGGTCGCCGGCGATGCCTGGCGTGCGCTCGGCACGCCGACGCTGCTGCGCCAGGGCTACCTCAGCCTGGAGCCCGAGCGCACCGTGCGCGTGCGCGTCGAAGGCGGCAGCGCGACGCTGACGATCAAGGGCAAGAGCCGTGGCGCCACGCGCGGCGAATGGGAATACCCGATTCCCGTCGCGGAGGCCGCGGAACTGCTCGATACCTTGTGCCCGCAGCCGCTGGTGGAAAAAATCCGCCACCGCATCGTGAACGGTCCCCATACCTGGGAAGTCGACGAGTTTTTGGGTGCGAATGCCGGGCTGGTGGTGGCCGAAATCGAACTCTCCTCGGAAGACGAAGGCTTCGACAAGCCGGACTGGATCGGCCCCGAAGTCACCCACGACAAGCGCTATTTCAATTCGAACCTGATTCGCCACCCGTATTCCGCCTGGAAGGACCCTGCATGACCTTGATCACCCGCCGCGCTGTGCTTGCCTTTGGTATCGCTTCGCTGTTGCCCTTGGCTAGCGCTGCTGCCCCGGCCGCCCCGTATTTCCCCCCAAGCGGGGAGTGGGCGCGCAAGCAACCCGCCGCGCTGGGCATGGATCCGAAGGCCCTGGCCGCTGCCGTGCAGTATGCGCAAAGCCACGAGACCGAACGGGCGCTCGATTTTTCTGACCAGGAAGCCACCTTCGGCGCACGACTCGGTTCGATGCCGACGCGCCGCGCGCGCACCAACGGCGTCGTCATCTACAAGGGCTTCGTGGTGGCCGAGTTCGGCGACACGGGTTTCGTCGACCCGACCTATTCGGTGGCCAAGAGCATGCTAGCAACGGTCGCGGGCGTTGCCGTGCGCGACGGGCGCATCGGCAAGGTGGACGAGCCGGTCGGCCAGCGCGTGCAGGATGGAGGCTATGCGTCGCCTCGCAATGCCCAGGTGACCTGGAAGCAGCACCTGCAGCAGGAAACCGAGTGGGAAGGCAGCATGTGGGGCAAGAACGCCGACTTCATCGGCAAGGCGCAATTCGGCGCCGGCGAGCGCAAGCCGCGCACGCTTGGCGCGCCGGGCAGCCACTACGAATACAACGACGTGCGCATCAACCGCTTTGCGCTGTCCCTGCTGCGCGTGTTCGACAAGCCCGTGCCCGAGGTGTTCCAGGAACAGGTGATGGACGTCATCGGCGCCTCGACTACCTGGAAATGGGTGCCTTACATCAATAGCTATGTTGACTTGAACGGCAAGCAGGTGCCGTCCGTCAGCGGCGGCACACGCTGGGGCGGCGGCATGTGGATCAATTCCTGGGACATGGCGCGCTTTGGCTACCTGTGGCTGCGCGGCGGCGCCTGGAACGGCAAGCAGGTGGTGCCGACAGGTTTCGTCAAGGAAGCGCTCACGCCGAGCGCGCACGGCCCGGATTACGGCTACCTGTGGTGGCTCAACACCAAGGGCAAGACGCTGCCCGGCCTGCCTGCAAACGCCTATGCGGCGCTGGGCGCCGGCAGCAATACGATTGTCGTGTCGCCCGACCACGACCTGGTGATCGTCTGGCGCTGGCACAGCGGTAACTCGGCCGAGTTTGCCAAAAGGGTGATTGCGGCAATCCGCTAGACAGTTTTAATCGAAGGCGGCGTCGTAGCTCACCTCGCCCGAGGGCGGCGCTTTGCCGTCGAGTGCGACGCGTAGGAAATACTCTGGCGGCGCCCCGAGATAGCGCAAGCGGCTGTCCGCCTCGAAGCCGAAACGCCGGTAGTAGCCCGGCTCCCCGAGCACCACGCAGCCTGCCACGCCGAGTTCCTCCAGCGCGGCCAGGCCGGCCGTTGCCAGCGCGCTGCCGGCTCCCATTCCCTGGCAGGACTGCAACACCGCCATCGGCCCCAGCCCCATCCATTTCACGTCCTGTCCATCGATCGCTACCGGCGAGAACGCGGCATGGCCGACGATGGCGCCATCAGGCGTCTCGGCAACCAATGACAGCGCCAGCCGGCCGCCGGCGCGCAGCCGTTTGACGATCAGGTGTTCAGTTTGCTTGCTGTGGGGATGGAAGACGAACGCGGCGCGCACGACGCTGTCGATGTCGGCAAGGTCGGATGGCCGTTCGGGACGGATGAAGAAAAGGGCGGATTGGGCGCTCATGACACTCGGCATTGTACGCCCGTGGCACGCGCCTTCAAGCGCAAAGTGAAGCAGGGGCGGCGAGGAACAACACGTGTTCGCATCGCCGCCACAGGGACAATCAGTGGAAGTGCTCGGTCCCGGCCGGTGCGTCTTCCGGCATTTCGGCATGCACCAGGTCGCCGGTCGGGTCGGCGAACAGCGGCGCGCCGCAATCGTCGCAGTATTCGGCGACGTAACGCTCGTTGATGCGCTTGATGTGCGTGACGCCGGCTTCGTTCAGGTGCGCGATGATTTCGTTGATTGGAGTCAGCGGCGCCGGCAGCAGGCTGTCGACCCCCGCGCCTTCGATCGGCGTGCCTTCCTCGTCTTCCTGGCCATACAGCGGCCAGACAATGCCGTACACCACTTCCGCGCTCTGGCGCAGCGTGAAGCCGACGCGGTATTCGTCGATCTGGCCATCGGTCGGTTCCTCGCCGAAGCCGGCGATGACGGCGCGCAGGTCGGACGCTTCGACGTCGAGCGTGTTGGTGAGGTAGTGCACGGCGGCGCGGATCGATACCGGACGGATCAGCTTGTCCGCTTCGCGGCAGGCCACGTAATACGCTTCCGGCAGCAGCAGCTCGACACCGCAGCCCGGCAGCAGGCGCGCGACGTTGGCCATGCCCTGTTCGCGCCAGGCATCGAGGGCGCTGGCGCGCACTGCCGAGAAATTGATCTGGTGCTGGGCTTCCTGCCAGCGGAACAGCGGCGCGCCCACCGGTGCCACGAGCGCGATCAGCAGGTAGCGGGTGTCGGCCAGGAAGGGCGCCGTTTCCGGAATGCGCGTCGATGGCTTGATGGCCGTGCCCTTGTGCGCAGCCTGGGCCAGCTTGTGGGTCAGCGAGTAGGTTTCGGCGTGGGTGCGCGGCAGCTGGTCGATCGCATACAGCGTCGGCGCCATCGACATCTGCACGCCTTCGGCGAGCAGGTGCCCCGAGAAATGCGCGGAGAGCGTTGTCAGCAGTTCCGCCGGAATCGTGCCGGAGCCGATCGAGAAGCGGGTCCAGGCGAGGATCGGCGCGGCAACCAGCAGGGCCTGCCAGGTGACCTCGCCGCCATCGTTGCCTGGTTCGACCATCGTCGACGATTCGCTGACAGCCTCGACGCCATCCATCAGGACGTCGTAGGCGGCCAGGTCGTCCTTGAACAGGGCGTTCAGTGCGGCGTCGATACTTTCCTGGTGGTTGGTCTTGAGCAGTTTCTGCAGCTGCGCATCCAGTTGGCGCTCCCAGGTGCGTTCTTCAACGCGGCTGGCAGACTGCACGATGGCCTGGGCAATGCTCGAGAGACGCTGGCTTTCTGCGGAAAGTTTGTTGGATGAATCTTTGGAAGGACGACGCATAGCGCTGGGGGAGTCTCTTTGTAAATAGGTGAAGATCGAAAGGTCAGGATCGAGCTGCGAAAGGTCATGATAAACCCTTATCCCCAGTATTGTAGTTGATTCGGCCACATGCCATGAGCACAAGGGGGAGGGGCGCAGTAAGCATGCGTGCTCATCCATATATGTGGTGCAGTACGGACAGTTTCGTCGGCTCCTGCGTCCCGCGCTTAAGCCATTACGGCGTGCACTCAACAATACTTGCCAAAACCGCCAACACGAATCATAATGCGAATCGTTCTCATTTAAACTTATCCCGACCATGACAGCAAACCCAGCAGTCCCGAGCGCCACCTCCTTCATCCGCAGCCGCAAGCATGCGCGCGTTGCCGCGCCTGCTTCAAACGCTTCGGCATTGACCGGTCCGGCGCTGGCCGTGCTGGCGACGCTGGTGTCGCCGCTGGCGCTGGCCGACGGCGGCAACAAGGACATCGACCCGACCATTCCCGTGGTCGAAGTGCAGGGCGCCGCGCGTAGCGCCATCCAGGCGCCGGTCAAGTCCAGCTCGGACAAATTCACGGCGCCCCTGCTCGATACGCCGAAGTCAGTCACGGTCATTGGCCAGGAAGTCATTTCGCAAACCGCCGCCGTGTCCCTGACCGACGCGCTGCGCTCGGTGCCGGGCATCACCATCGGCGCCGCCGAAGGCGGCAACCCGGTCGGCGACAACGTGTTCATCCGCGGCTACAACGCCCAGACCGACACCTATGTCGACGGCATCCGCGACGCGGGTTCCCAGTCGCGCGAAATCTTCAACCTGGAACAGGTCGAAGTGGTCAAAGGCCCGAACTCGGCCTACGGCGGACGTTCGTCGGCCGGCGGCGGCATCAACCTGGTCAGCAAGTCGGCCCAGCTGGAGAACTTCAGCAACGCCGGCGTCGGCCTGGGTACCGACAAGTACCGCCGCGTCACCGGCGACCTGAACCGCACGCTGGGCAACAACGCCGCCTTCCGCCTGAACGTGATGGCGCATGAAGCGAACGTGGCCGGTCGCGACGTCGTCGGCGGCGACCGCTGGGGCATCGCGCCGACCGTCACCTTCGGCCTGACGGGCCCGACCAAAGCCATCCTGAGCTACTACCACATGACGTCAAGCGAGATCCCGGACACCGGCATCCCGTTCAACAACCCCTTCGCGAGCGGCCCGAACGTGGCGCGCAACGGCAACGGTACGCCGCTCAAGGTCGACCGCAACACCTTCTATGGCCTGGTGAACCGCGACTTCCGCGACACCGAATCGGACATCGGCACGGTCGACCTGCGCCATGATTTCGGCAGCAACCTGGTGCTGCGCAACGTGACGCGCTACGGCAAGACCAAGAACGACTTCGTCTGGACCCAGCCCGACGATTCGAAAGGCAACGTGGCTTTGTACGGCACCGTCTGGCGCCGCGCCAATACCCGCGTCACCGATACCGAAACGCTGGCCAACGTCACCAGCCTGAGCGGCAAGCTCACCACCGCCGGCATCAAGCACAGCTACAACGTCGGCGTCGAGTTCTCGCGCGAAGCGACCGAGCGCAGCACCTATCTGTTCACGCCCGGCACCAACAACCCGCTGACCGGCACCTTCACCTGCCCGACCTCGGGCGCGGCCACGCTCTACAACTGCGCGCCGGTGAACAATCCGAACCCGTACGACCCGTGGGCGTACACCCGCAGCGTGTCGCCGGCCGCAACGAACGTGAAGACCAACACCCGCGCCGTCTACGCCTTCGACACCATCGAATTCACTCCGCAGTGGCTGCTGAACCTGGGCGCGCGCTGGGACGAATTCAGGACCGCGCTCGACACCAGGGCTGGCCCGACCACGGCCGCCACCCGTGCCCGCGTCGACACCAGTTTCGACACCTACCAGGCCGGCCTCGTGTACAAGCCGTCCGCCAACGGCAGTATCTACGTCTCCTACGCCACCTCGGCCACGCCGCCGGGCAACGACGCCGGCGACGGCCTCGATGCCCTGACGGTCGCCGTGCAGAACCTGCAGCCGCAAAAGAGCAAGAACTTCGAGCTCGGCACCAAGTGGGAAGTGATGCGCGGACGCCTGTCGCTGAATGCGGCCCTGTTCCAGAGCAAGATGGACAATGCCCGCGTGACGGCGCCGGACGGCAGCAGCCAGAACGTCGGCAAGAAGGACCTGAAAGGCGTCGAACTGGGCTTCTCCGGCAAGCTGACCAACGCCTGGCAGGTGTTCGGCGGCTACACCTGGCTCGACGCTGTCCTGGAAGACAATGGCTACCTGAACGTCGGCACCACGGCAGCGCCCGTGTACGCACCGTCGCCTTACAACGGCAACGTGTTCCCGACCACCCCGGAACATAGCGCCTCGCTGTGGACGTCCTACGCGTTCAACAAGAACTTCAATGCCGGCATCGGCATGAACTATGTCGACCGCGTCTACGCCAACGTCAACAACAACAAGTACGCGCCGAGCTACACCCGCTTCGACGCGATGGCCAGCTATACGCTGAACAAGAACGTGTCGTTCCAGCTCAACATCCAGAACATCGGCGACAAGCTGTACTACGACCGCCTGTCGTCGCCGCACTACGCCGGCGTCGGCCCGGGCCGTTCGGCGAGCCTGACTGCCAACCTGAAGTTCTGAACTTCCGGTAATCTCCTGCACGGCCCTCCTTGCGTCAAGCGGGGAGGGCCGTGCTTTTTCTTTTGAAGGGATCGAGAACATGATGCTGCATATTCCCGGTGTATTGAGCCAGGAGCAGGTGACGCAGATGCGTACGCGTCTGGCTGAATCGGACTGGATCGATGGCCGCGCCAGCGTCGGCCCGCAGGGCGCGCAGGTCAAGCGCAACCGCCAGCTGCCCGAGGGCTCGCCGCTCGCGGTCGAACTCGGCCAGATGGTCAGCAGCGCGCTGATGGCCAATCCGCTGTTCTTCTCGAACGTGCTGCCGCTGCGCATCCTGGCGCCGTATTTCAACAGCTATGGCGGCGGCGAGCACTACGGCTTGCATGTGGATGGCGCGATCCGGACCCAGCGCGGCGGCCTGCCCCCGATGCGCGCCGATGTCTCCGTCACCGTGTTCCTGAGCGAGCCCGACGAATACGAGGGCGGCGAGCTGGTGGTGGTCGATGCGTATGGCACGCACGAAGTAAAACTGCCGGCGGGCGACGCTATCGTCTATCCGGCCGGAAGCGTGCACGAGGTGCTGCCGGTGACGCGCGGCGAACGCATCGCGTCCTTCCTGTGGACGCAAAGCATGGTGCGCGACGATGGCAAGCGGGCGCTGCTGTTCGAGCTCGATACGAACATCCAGAAGCTGCGCGCGGCGCATGGCGAGTCGGAGGTGACGGTAGGGCTGACGGGGCATTATCACAACCTGCTGCGGATGTGGGCCGAGGTGTAGCAGGGTGAACGGCTCTGCCGCCACCCTGCATGCGCGTCGCTAGCGGCGCAGCACGAGCAGCCGGGAGTAGATGAAACGCGTCCCGTAATGGATCGCCGCGCCTCCCGCCGCGAACACGGCTGCCGCGATCGTCGGCAACACCGCGCCGAAGGTCCAGGTCATGCCGATCACGAAACCGAGCACGCAGGCGGCGCGGTGGACCGGATAGAACAGGGCAATGACAAACACCGCCTGCGCCATGTAGCCGGTGGCGTCATGCCGGCCCGCCGTGAACAGCAGCGAGAGCAGGGCGCCGAACACCAGGGCGCCCGTGAAACCGGCCGTGTCGCCATGCGCGCCCCTCGGATCGGCCCTGCGGCGGCGCTCGATGCGGCCAAGGAGAAACCAGGCCAGCAGAGGCAGCGTGAGCAGGCCCCACCAGTTCGACAGGGCCGGCAGGGTCGGGTCGGCCAATAAATGGTGTGCGGGCACGCCGCCATTCAGATGCTGCCAGCCCAGCATCAGGAACATGACCAGGGCGATCGCAAGGGTTGCTTTGGTGCGCATGGAGCCTCCACGGTGAATGTCGCGTCCATTCTCCCGATTATTGACGAATGTTCAAGATAAATCGGGTATGCATGCCTGCCTGTCAGGCGATCCGGGTAAAACCGTCTGCGCTCCATTCTTCGCTGCCGACACCGTGATGCACGAAGAACAGCCCCTGCGGGTCGTAGCGCCGCTTCACGGACGCCAGGCGCGCGTGGTTCGTCCCCCAGTAGGCGGCCTGCCAGTCGGTCTGAAAGTAATTGCTTTCCGAGACATAAGCGCCGGCCCAGGGCGCCACCTTCAGCAATGGCGCCATGGCCCGCCCGACGGCCGCGGCGTGCGTGCGGGCGCGCGTCGCATCGGCCTGGATGCCCGGCATGCCGGGGAAGGCCGGCGCGCCTGCGGCGCCGATGATCGCCAGCGCGAAGGCGCTCAGCACGTTCGGATTGGTGGCCGTGTTCCGGGAGGCGGCAAGCGCCTCCGGCGATGCACCCGCCAGGCCCTTGTTGAAGTGCAGCTCGACATCCCACTCCCTGGAGGCGGTCACCAGGGCGTCGGCCAGGCGCGACTGTTCCGACTTCTGCAGCAGCCGGGCCGGCAGCCAGGCCGATTCGTAGCCGTGGATGGTCCAGCCGGCCTGTTCGCGATCGCCAACCCAGACCACGTGATCGGCGGAGGCGCCGGGCCGGTTGTCGCGCGTCATGATGCCCGGCGCATGCTTGTCCAGGTAATCCGCATCCCAGAAATGGCGTGCGGGCATGGAGAGGATCATCGGCCCCTTGAACGTATATTCCTTGCGTTCTCCCACCCAGGCAAAGAAGGGCGCCCAAGTTGCCTCTGCCGCGCTGCGGTCGAGCCCCTGGAATACCATCGACAGGTCCAGGCGCCGGCCGCGCAGGGCCACCTTTTCTCCCCAGTGCTCGTTGAACAAATGTGTTCGGTAGAAGGCGATGAAGGCGGCAACCAGGGCGCGGAAGGCTTCGTCGGAAGCGGCGCCGATCTCGCCGAAGACGCCGCCGAACACCTGGGGCAGGTCATGGGTGCGCAGGGTCACCCGGGTGACGACGCCGAAGCTGCCGCCTCCTCCGCCCTTGAGTGCCCAGAACAGGTCCGGATCGCGGTGCGCATTCACGACACGCACCGCGCCGTCCGCGGTGACCACCTGGGCCTCGAGCAGGCTGGCGGCGGCGGTGCCGAAACGTTTCGAAAAACTGCCGAAGCCGCCGCTCTGGACCAGTCCGGCAACCCCGACCGTGGTGCAGCCGCCGCCCTGGACATAGCGGCCGCCGCGCGTGGTGACGGCGGCGTAAGCGTCGCTCCACATGGCGCCGGCGCCGAGGCTTACGGCCGGCAACGCATCGGCGCTGTTCCCGCCCGCGGGAACGAATGCCTGGTGCAGGACGGCGTCGTTCATCGCCCGCGTCCAGACCAGCAGCGAGTCGGGCGCATTCGAGGTGCCGAGATAGCTGTGGCCGCCACCCTTGACCACCAGGCGCAGGCGATGACGGCTGGCGAAGCGCACGGCGGCAGACACGTCGGCCGCGTTACGCGCACGCACCGCGTAGGCGCTGGGCCGCGACAGCCAGGCATCCTGCCAGCCGCTGGTCTGGGTCATGGCCGGATGGTCGCCGATAAAATAGGGATTGGCGAGCTGTTCGAGCATGTCCGCGCAGGCGGGCGATACCGGGTTGGCGGCGCAGGCGGTGAAGGCAGGCTCGACGCGCCGCAGGCTACCGCCGGTGTCGCGACGGAGCTGTTCCCAGGCGCCCTGGCCAGGCCAGCCGGCGTCGCCCGGACGCACCCGCGCGTAGCGGCCCGGTTGCGCCTGCGCCGCCCCGGCCAGCCCGGCGTTGCCCGCGCTCAGCAAGGCCGCCGCCATCGACGCCTTGAGTAGTTCCCTTCGTTTCATGCGATCGTCTCCTGTTGTCGTATGCCATGGCCAGTGCGCTGGCGGGCGGTACGGGAGAGTCTGGGCAGCTTCGAACGCGGCGGCAAACGCTATGTGGCGAAGCGGGCCTGCCGAGGGGCGAGCCGGAACTTACAGGGCTGCCAGCACGGCAGCGCGGTACTGGCGGCTGCAGGGCACGCGCGCGCTGCTGCGCAGCACCAGTTCGCAGTCGCCCTTTTCCAGAGGGGCGATGCGCTCGATCGCTGCCAGGCGCACGGCCGCGCGCCGGTGGCAACGCATGAATCCGGGGCCGAGCTGCGCCAGGAGGCCGGCCAGCGTATGGCGCAACAGCGGCGCGGCCTGCGCCGTGTGCAGGACGACGTAATTGTCCGCCGTCTCGATCCAGTCGATGTCGGCCACCTGCACTACCCGGGTGCCGCCGTGCCCGGCCACCAGCAACTGGCGCACCGGCCTGCAGGAAGGCGGGGCGGGCGGGGCGTGCGCGGCGTGCGCGACGCGCAGGTCGAGGCGCTGGCGCAGCCGCGCCAGCGCACGCCGCAGGCGCTCCTGGTCGAAGGGCTTCAACAGGTAATCGATGGCGTCGGCGTCGAAGGCGCCCAGCGCATGTTCGTCATGCGCCGTGACGAACACGACCAGCGGAGCCGGCTCGGGCAGCGAGGCGGCCAGGTCGATGCCCGACAGTTCCGGCATCTGGATGTCGAGCAGCAGGGCGTCCGGCCGGAAATCGGGCATGCGCAGCAGCGCGGCCTGGACGTCGGCCGCTTCCTCGACGGCTTCGATGCCGCTTTCGAACGCCAGCATGCGGCGCAGGCGCTCGCGCGCCGGGCGTTCGTCGTCAACGATCAGGATACGCATGGAATCCGCAGCTCCGCCCGCACGCCGGTCGCGCCCGGCTGGCTCAAGGTCAGTTGCGCCGCGTCACCGTACAGGCTGGCCAGGCGCTGGCGCAGGTTCGACAGGCCGATGCCGGGGCCGTTGTTCAACACGGCCGGGGCCAGCACGCCGGCATCGTCTTCCACGCGCAGCAACAGGGCGCCCGGCACGCGCCTGGCGCTGACCCGGATGCGGGTCGGCCCTCGCCGCCGCTCGACCGTGTGCTTGAACACGTTTTCCAGCAGCGGCTGCAGGCTGACCGCCGGCAGCATCAGGGGCAGGGTGTCCTCGTCCACCTGCCAGTCGATGGAGACCCGATCTTCGAAGCGCGCCGCCATGACCGCCGCATAGCCGCGTGCCAGGTGCAATTCGTCGCTCAGGGTGGCCTGGTGCCGTTCGCCCAGCGCCAGCGTTGCGCGCAGGACGCCGGCCAGGTCGACGAGCGTGGCTTCGGCGCGAGCCGGATGGGAATGCATCAGCGAGGAAATCGTGTTGAGTGCATTGAACAGGAAGTGCGGTTGCATCTGCTGGGCAAGGCGCGCCAGTTGCGCATCGCGCAGCAGCGCATTGGCACGCTCGGCGCGCACACGCGTCTCAAGCAGTTCGCGGTACGAGGCCAGGCCGAAGGCGATCACCGTGAACAGGCCGATAAAGACTGTCAGTTTCATGGACTCATAGACGAATACCTCGCTCCACGGTCCGTGTCCATACTGTGCACCCGCGAGCGCATACACGCCGTGGCGGATGCCAAACACCAGCGGCACGAAAGCAATCCAGTAAAAGGGCAGCCAGCGTGCCTGCCATGCGAACCAGCGCCAGGGCGAGGTGGCGGGGGTGCTGCTGTGCGGGTCGAGGCGGCGCTTCGCCAGGAGCAGGAAGGTGGCCACCAGTGCCGACGAGGTTTCCCACAAGACTGGCTGCCACAAGCCGCCGGATTGCCGTCACGCCGGAAGTCCTCGATCGCAACGAGGACCATCAGCACCCAGAACAGCGTCCAGGCAAGGAGGAGGGAGACGGCGCTGCGGTGGATGCGCATAAGGGCAGGGAGGTGGGCGACGCAAGATAGTGCGGTATTGCGCAGTTCTTGTCAAAGCGGCAGGCATTGGCATGCGAGCCACGCGACCCACAGCAGGCGACGTACTCGCAGGCAGCCATAAGTATATCTTTCGATCAACAGCGCGGCGCCCTTGTCATGTGTAGGGTAAAAAGGGAGCCAAGGAACTTAGTCAAATTACATCGACTTCCCTCAGCGTCCGAGCAAGGCAGCCTGCATTTCGCGCAGGAGCCGAATGCGAAGACACCTATCAAGCAGACATGGAGCAACTACATGGCAAATTCGAATCATCCGGGCGACGGCGCACCACCAAGCAAAATTCATGTTGGTCCGGACAAGAAGGCAAAGTGGCTACCCTGGCTTCTTCTGGCGCTAGGGCTACTCGCTCTCATCTTCGGGCTCAGGAGCTGCCAGGACGACAATGAGGTCGCCCGTACGACAGTGACTACCACTACCACGCCCGCCACACCGGAACCGGTCACGACACCGGTCGCACCGGCACCGGGCACTGCGCCTGCCACCGACACTGCTGCGGTCCTGGCCGGAACGTCGGGCGTCGGCAGCTATCTCGCCGGAACCGAAGCACTGCCCCGCACCTTCGTGTTCGAAAAGCTCAATTTCGATTCGGCCAAAAGCGACATTCGCGCGGAGGATCGTGACGAGCTGACCGCGCTGGCAGCCGCCATGAAGCAGTATCCGAACTCGCGGATCCGGATCGTCGGTTATGCAGATGCCCGTGGTGGCGCCGGTGCCAACTCCACGCTCGGCAAGGACCGCGCCGAGAGCGTGAAGCAGGCGCTCGTCGCGCAAGGCGTTGCCGCTGATCGCCTCGAAACTGCTTCCGGCGGAGAGGTCAACCCCACCGATACCAACGCCACCTCGACCGGTCAGGCCCACAACCGCCGGGCCGAGCTGGTCGTCATCCAGCGCTAATTCCCAGACTGTTCCCTACGAAAAAGGAATATCTCATGTCTCGCACTATCACAGCATTGTTCGACACGCGTGCCGACGCCGAGGCCGGCCGCCAGCGCTTGCTCGACGCCCACCTCGACGCCGATCACGTCAGGATCCACGACAAGTCCTCCATCGGCACGACTGGCTACTCGTCGCCCACTGAGCCCGGCATGTGGGCGTCCATCAGGAACGCCTTCCTGCCCGACGAGGATCGCCATATCTACGAGGAGGGCGTGCGTCGTGGCGGCTTCCTGCTCACCGCCGATGTCGGTGGACACCAGGTTGACGACGCGATCCAGGCACTCGATAACGCTCAGTTCCCAAGCGTCGATATCGACGAGCGCGCCAATCAATGGAAGTCGGAGGGATGGGTTCCGCCGACGGCCGGTGCCGCCATGGCTGGAACAACGGCGCGCTCCGTGGGCGAGCGGGATACGCGCACCACGGGGACGGCGGGAGATGGACAGCGCCTTCAGGTCGTTGAGGAGCAACTGATCGTTGGCAAGCGCGAAGTCGAGCGCGGCGGCGTGCGGGTCCGCTCCTACGTCACCGAACAGCCGGTGCATGAGCAGATTCGCCTGCGTAGCGAAAGGATCAAGGTCGAGCGCCATCCCGTTGACCGTGCCGTCGACGACGACGCGTTCCGGGAACGGTCGATTGAAATGACCCAGACCGAAGAAGAAGCTGTCGTCGACAAGAGTGCCCGGATTGTCGAGGAAGTCGTGGTCACGAAGACCTCCGAAGAGCGTGTCGAGCAGATCAACGAGACGGTGCGCCATACCGAGGTCGTTGTGGAGAAGCTGGACGATAAGCCAGGCCGCTAAGTCGGGCGACCATGCTGGACGAAAAAAGGGCTGGAACCCGTGAAGGTTCCAGCCCTTTTTGTCATTCAAGCCCGCGTTCGCGGGCCCTGGACAATTACGCAGCCAGCAGCTGGCGCAGCACGAACGGCAGGATGCCGCCATGCTTGTAGTAGTCGACTTCGATCGGGGTGTCGATACGCAGCAGCACCGGCACTTCCTGGATGTCGCCGTTTTCACGGTGGATGACCAGGGTCGCCAGCTGTTGCGGCTTGATCTCGCCTTCCAGGCCCTTCAGGTCGTAGATTTCCTTGCCGGTGATGCCCAGCGTCTCGACGCTGTCGGTGCCGATGAATTGCAGCGGCAGCACGCCCATGCCGACCAGGTTCGAGCGGTGGATGCGCTCGTACGAACGCACGACCACGGCCTTGACGCCCAGCAGCTGGGTGCCCTTGGCTGCCCAGTCGCGCGAGGAGCCGGTGCCATACTCTTCGCCGCCGAAGATCATGGTCGGGGTGCCTGCGGCCACGTACTGCATGGCCGCGTCGTAGATCGACAGCTGTTCGCCGCTTGGCTGGTGAATCGTGATGCCGCCTTCGACCGCCGAGCCATCAGGCTTGGCCGGGATCATCTTGTTCTTGATACGCACGTTGGCAAAGGTGCCGCGCATCATGATCTCGTGGTTGCCGCGGCGCGAGCCGTAGGAGTTGAAGTCGGCTTTCAGCACGCCGTGATCCTTCAGCCACTTGCCCGCTGGACCGTCTTCCTTGATGGAACCGGCTGGCGAGATGTGGTCGGTCGTGATCGAGTCGCCGAACACGCCCAGGGCTCTAGCGCCGGTGATGCCGGTGGCAGCTGCTTTCGGGGTCATGTCGAAGTCGGCGAAGAACGGCGGCTCGGCGATGTAGGTCGATTCAGGCCAGTTGTAGACCTGGCCTTCGGTCGACGACACGCGCTCCCACAGTTCGCCCGGGTTGCCCTTGACGTCCGCGTAGTTCTTCTTGAACACTTCCGAGTTCATCGCGAACTTCATCAGCGCGCCCACTTCCTGACTGGTTGGCCAGATGTCTCCCAGGTAGACGTCGACACCGTTGGTGTCGCGGCCGACTGGCTCGCTCATCAGGTCGCGCGTCATGTTGCCGGCGATCGCGTAGGCGACGACCAGCGGCGGCGAGGCCAGGAAGTTCGAACGAATGTTCGGGTGGATACGTGCTTCGAAGTTACGGTTGCCCGACAGGACAGCCGAAGCGACGATATCGTTCTGCACGATGGCCGCGTTCAGTTCCGGGGTCAGGTCGCCGGCGTTGCCGATGCAGGTGGTGCAGCCATAGGCGGTGACGCCGAAGCCGAGCTTCTCCAGGTAAGGCAGCAGGCCGGCGGCGGTCAGGTACTCGGTGACCACGCGCGAGCCAGGAGCCAGCGAGGACTTGATGTGCGGAGCGACGGTCAGGCCGCGCTCGACGGCCTTCTTGGCCAGCAGGCCCGCGGCCAGCAGCACGCTCGGGTTCGAGGTGTTGGTGCACGAGGTGATGGCGGCGATCAGGACGTCGCCGTTCTTCACGCGCACGCCGTTGGTCGTCTCGTACAGCTTGTGCAGGTCGTCCGGGTTCTTGTTGAAGCCGTTTTCAGTCGTTGGCTTGCTGAACAGTTCCGTGAAGTTGTTCTTCACGTTGCCCAGTTCGATACGGTCCTGCGGGCGCTTTGGACCTGCCAGCGACGGGGTCACGGTCGACAGGTTCAGTTCCACCACGCGGGTGTAGTCGATCTCGCCGGCCTTCGGAATGCCGTACAGGCCCTGGGCCTGGAAGTAGTTCTGGAAGGCGGTGATTTCTTCTTCGGTACGGCCGGTGCCGCGGAAGTAGTCGACGGTTGCGTCGTCCACAGGGAAGAAGCCCATCGTCGCGCCGTATTCCGGTGCCATGTTGGCGATCGTTGCGCGGTCGGTGGTCGACAGCGAGGCGGTGCCTTCGCCGAAGAACTCGACGAACTTGCCGACGACCTTCTCTTTACGCAGCAGTTCGGTGATGGTCAGCACCAGGTCGGTCGCGGTGCAGCCTTCGCGCAGCACACCGGTCAGGTTCACGCCGATCACGTCCGGGGTCAGGAAGTAGACCGGCTGGCCGAGCATGCCTGCCTCGGCTTCGATGCCGCCCACGCCCCAGCCGACGACGCCGACGCCGTTGATCATGGTGGTGTGCGAGTCGGTACCAACCAGGGTGTCCGGGTAGTAGGTGTCGCCCTGGCGCATCACGCCGCGTGCCAGGTACTCGAGGTTGACCTGGTGGACGATGCCGAAGCCCGGAGGCACGACGCCGAAGGTGTCGAAGGCCTGCATGCCCCATTTCATGAACTGGTAGCGCTCGTTATTGCGCTGGAATTCCAGTTTCATGTTCAGGTCGAGCGCGCCCGGCTCGCGGAAGTGGTCGATCGTGACCGAGTGGTCGACGACGAGGTCGACCGGCACCAGCGGCTCGATCTTCTTGGCATCGACGCCCATCTTGTTGGCGACGTTGCGCATTGCGGCCAGGTCGGCCAGCAGCGGCACGCCGGTGAAGTCTTGCAGCACGACGCGGGCAACGACGAAAGGAATCTCGTCGGTGCGCTCGGCGGTCGCGCCCCAGCTCGCCAGCTGGCGGATGTGTTCTTCGGTGACCTTCTTGCCGTCGCAGTTACGCAACACGGACTCGAGGACGATACGGATCGACACCGGCAGGCGCGACAGGTTCACGCCGAGGCTTTCGCCCAGCGCCGGCAGCGAATAGAACTGGCCGGACTGGCCCGCTGCAAGCGGGAAATCCTTCAGCGTGTTCAGGGTGTTGCGAGACATAAGCTCTCCTTCAGTGGGGTTTCTTGTTATTGCTTCAATACGCTTCAATACGAATATCGGGCAACGGGGGTAATTGGTCAGATTTTCTTTTCTTCCGCGCCGGCAGCCACTACCGGTGCGACTACCGGTACCACTGCCGGTGCGACTACTGGCGTCACTACCGGTGCGGCCTGCTCGGCACTCTTGCATTCATTGGCCAGCTGGCGGTTCAGGCGCGAGTCGAGCAGGATGCCCTTCGACGGGATGCCGATCCAGATCAGGCGGAAATTGGTGTTCTCGAAACGCATCGCGCCGGTGGTCGTGCCGACCCGGTCCAGGCGGTGCAGGCGCTTCTTCCAGCGCAGCGCGATATGCGAATCGTCGCCCTCGTTGGTATAGATGGTGAGCTTGTTGTTCAGCTCGCAGGCGTACTCGGTCACCTTGGTGTCGGTGATGTCCGGTTCAGCTTCTTCAGCGGGGGCCCAGGTGTCTTCTGCCGCGGCGGCTGCAGCGGCGGCTTTCTTCGACTTCGACTTTGACGGCGCAGCTTTTTTCGCCTTCTGCGCTTTGAGCACGTCGGCGGCTTTTGGGTGGTTTTTCTCTGGAGCTGCGAACGCGGGAGCGTTGCACAGGCCGAGGGCCGCGAGCACGAAGGTGCCGGCGGCGAGCAGGTGTTTGGGGGAGGTGGCCATTAGTTCGATTCCGGTGGGTTGACGATTGCCGCCGCGGATTCAGGCAGCGCCAGGCCGGCCAGCTTCGCGCGCTGCAATACTGTCCAATAATATCGGTAGCTGGCGCGGTCATGCAAGCGCCCATGCTGAGCAATCGGCCCCCAGTTTGCCGCCATCGCTTCCTGCAGGATGTTGGTGGCTTCGTTCACTTCCGACAGACGGGGCGTAAACGCCTTGACGATCGGCTTGATCTGGTCAGGGTGGATGCTCCACATGCGCGTAAAACCGAATTCGGCGCCGGCGCGTTGTGCATCATTGGCCACAATCGCACTGTCTTTGATTTCGGTCGTCACATTATGCGAGGCCACCTTGCCATGCGCATGACATGCCGCAACCATCTCCAGCTTGGCGCGGACAACTAATGGATGGGAAAACTGTCCCGGCGTGCGCATCGCCGCCGCCGGAATCGCACCGAAGTGCGACGAGACGAAATCCATGATGCCAAAGGAGAGGCACTCGACCTGGGGCAGGGCGGCAATCTCGTAGGCATCGTGCAGGGCACCGTGGGTTTCGATCAGCACGTGGACCGGCAATGCCGGCCGCCCGTTCGGCACGGCCACGCGGTTGATGATGTCCAGCGCGCGGCGCACGTCGTCGACGCCGTTTGGCTTGGGCAGCACGACATACGCCAGCCTGGCGGCCGCGGCGCCGACGATGGCGACCACGTCCTGGATGAAATGCGGGCTGTCGATGTCGTGCAGGCGCACGCCGATGCGCCCGAAGCGGTTGTCTTCGCTTGCCACGAGCAAGGCGACGAGCTGCGCGTGCGCGGCTTCGTTGCCGGCGGCGGCGCCGTCCTCGCAGTCGAGGGTGATGTCGAACAGGGGGCCAAGCTCTTGTTGCAGGGCCATCGACTTGCGCATCAGCCTTTCCGAGCCGGCGTAGTGATCGCAGGCGGGAAGCAGGAGCGGCTGGCGTTTGCCCTGGAATAAAACCTCGGATGGATGCATGTGTATTTCGCGTTTTTTTCTGTTAAGTAGGTAGAAGCTGAAACTGCCGTGCGACCAGAAGTCGCACGGCAGTTCCTGCAGACAGACCGGCCATGCCGGTCCATCTGCTTTCTATAACTTAGGCCAGCAGGTGCGCCACGCCTTCACGTTCTTCGGTCAGTTCCTTGAGCGTGAGGTTGATGCGCTCTTGCGAGAACTCGTCGATCTCCAGGCCCTGGACGATCGTGTATTCGCCGTTCTGGGTGGTGACCGGGAAGCCGAACATCACGCCTTCCGGAATGCCGTAGGAGCCATCCGATGGGATGCCCATGGTGGTCCACTTGCCGCCCGTGCCGAGCACCCAGTCGCGCACGTGGTCGATTGCCGCGTTGGCAGCCGAAGCGGCCGACGATGCACCGCGTGCCTCGATGATGGCGGCGCCGCGCTTGCCGACGGTCGGCAGGAAGGTGTCGCGGTTCCATGCGTCGTCGTTAATGGCTTCCTTGACCGACTGGCCGTCGATCGTGGCGAAGCGGTAGTCGGCGTACATGGTCGGCGAGTGGTTGCCCCAGACGGCCATCTTTTCGATCGCGCCGACCGGTTTGCCCAGCTTGGCAGCAACCTGCGACAGGGCGCGGTTGTGGTCCAGGCGCAGCATGGCAGTGAAGTTTTTCGACGGCAGGTTCGGTGCCGACTTCATGGCGATGTAGGCGTTGGTGTTGGCAGGGTTGCCGACCACCAGCACCTTCACGTCGCGCGAAGCGACGGCGTCGAGCGCCTTGCCCTGCACGGTGAAGATCTGGGCGTTCGCTTCCAGCAGGTCCTTGCGTTCCATGCCCGGGCCACGTGGACGGGCGCCGACCAGCAGGGCGACGTCGACATCCTTGAAGGCAGTCATCGGGTCCGAGTGCGCGGTCATGCCGGCCAGCAGCGGGAATGCGCAGTCATCGATTTCCATCATGACGCCCTTCAGGGCCTTCTGTGCTTTTTCGTTGTCGATTTCGAGCAGCTGCAGGATGACCGGCTGGTCCTTGCCCAGCATATCGCCGTTAGCGATGCGGAACAGCAGCGAGTAGCCGATCTGGCCGGCGGCGCCGGTAACGGCAACACGCATTGGGGTTTTAGCCATGATGAATCTCCAAAAGTGGGAATGAAAACGGTCGAAGCCGAGGATACGCCTGTTTCCGCGCGTCGGCCGGAGAAAACTGCAATGATACCAAAACGGGCAAGTGTCCAATTGGGTACGCGGTGTCCCGGTCGACCGCGAGTGTAGACCCCTGCTGTTCTACCTGTCAATTGATATCATATGTCTTATATAAGATAGATGTGTTGCCGATCGCACACTGGACGGGGGGTGGCTTTTGTGGTGAAATCGTGGTCTATGAATTCCGTCCCGACCAACCCGCCAGGCGAGGGCGCAGGCAGTAGTGCCTCGCCATCGTTCCGGCCCCTGTACCAGCAGATCAAGGCACTTATCACGCAGAGCCTGCAGTCGGGCGAATGGAAGCCTGGCGAGCTGATGCCGAGCGAAGTCGAGCTGGCGGCGCGCTTCAAGGTCAGCCAGGGTACGGTGCGCAAAGCCATCGACGAGCTGGCGGCCGAGAACCTGGTCGTGCGCCGGCAAGGGAAGGGCACGTTTGTCGCCACCCACCACGAAGAGCGCGCCCACTTCCGTTTCCTGCGCCTGATGCCCGACGAGGGCGTTCCCCACCATCCCGACAACCGCATCATCGAAGTCAAGCGCATCCGTGCGCCGGCCGAAGTGGTGCGCCTGCTCGAGCTGAAGTCGGGCGACGCCGTCGTCTACATCAAGCGCGTCCAGTCCTTCGACGGCGCGCCGACGATCCTGGAAGAGCTGTGGCTGCCGGGGCAGATCTTCAAGGGGCTGACGGCCGAACGACTGGTCGAGTACAAGGGTCCAATGTATGGCCTGTTCGAGTCCGAGTTTGGCACCCGCATGATCCGCGCGACCGAGAAGATCCGCGCGGTCGGGGCCGATACCGTGGCGGCGCAGTACCTGGGCGTGCCGGAAGGGACGCCCTTGTTGTGTGCGGACCGGGTGTCGTTCACGTATGGCGACCGCCCGGTCGAGTTGCGGCGCGGCTTGTATTCGACGGCGCAGCATCATTACCAGAACGAGTTGTCGTAGGTTCATTGACCGTATCGGGGAGCTGGCCCGCCGCGTCGGCCAGTTGCGCGCATCCAGATTAGCGCGCCTCCTGCACGAACTGTGCTATGCATATAAAATATGTTGTTTGCCAGAAAGCGCGAAACAAAACCCTGTTCAGTGCGCTATATGCAGATATTCGGAATTCTGACCTTGGTGCGGCGCAAAAAATCAGCGAAAATTAAGGGTTAATCACATTTTGTCAGTTAAGGGAGGTGTTGTATGTCCGAAGCCGTGAGAGAGGCCACAAAAAAGGGACGGCCGGAGTTCCGTAATATCCACATTACGGATATCACTACGAAGTACAAGATGCCGCCGTCGGCGATCGTCTCGATCCTGCACCGCGTGAGCGGTTTCGGATTGTTCCTGATGTTGCCTTTCCTGCTGTACCTGCTGCAACAAAGCCTGCTGTCGGAGTATTCGTATCTGCACTTCGCCGGCATCGTGGACAACGTCTTCACCAAGATCATCCTGCTGGGCCTGTCGTGGGCGTACGCGCACCATTTCATCGCCGGTGTGCGCCACCTGTTCATGGACAATCACATGGCCCTGGACAAGGACGCCGCCCAGTCGACCGCCCGCTGGGTGCTGATCGCTGCCCTGCTGCTGACCGCCGTCATTGGCCTGAAACTGTTTGGAGTGTTCTAAAAATGGCAAGCAAGAATAATATCGGCCAGCGCCGCCTCGTCGTCGGCGCGCACTACGGCGTCAAGGACTGGCTGGCGCAGCGCGTCACTGCGATCGTGATGGTGGTCTACACCCTCATCCTGCTGGGTACCTTCCTGACTGCACAGAATTTCACCTATGAAGGCTGGGCGTCGCTGTTCTCGCGCCAGTGGTTCAAGCTCTTCTCTCTCGTCACCTTCCTCGGCCTGTACTACCACGTCTGGGTCGGCATTCGTGACATCTGGATGGACTACGTCAAAAATGCCGGCATCAAGCTGGCCTTGCAGTTCGCTACCGTGCTCTGGCTGCTCGCCTGCGCCGCCTGGACTGTGCAAATTCTCTGGAGTGTGTAATCGTGGCAGCAATTAAAACTGCAATCCCTACCCGCCGCTTCGACGCGGTCATCGTTGGCGCCGGCGGGTCCGGCATGCGCGCGTCGCTGCAGCTGGCTGAAGCCGGCCTGAACGTCGCCGTGCTGTCGAAAGTCTTCCCGACCCGCTCGCACACGGTGGCGGCGCAGGGCGGTATCGGTGCTTCGCTGGGCAACATGAGCGAAGACGACTGGTACTGGCACATGTTCGACACCGTCAAGGGCGGCGACTACCTGGGCGACCAGGATGCGATCGAATTCATGTGCCGCGAAGCACCAAAAGTTGTCTACGAACTCGAACACTTCGGCATGCCGTTCGACCGTAATCCGGACGGCACCATTTACCAGCGCCCGTTCGGCGGCCACACCGCCAACTTCGGCGAAAAGCCGGTCCAGCGCGCCTGCGCCGCGGCCGACCGTACCGGCCACGCGCTGCTGCACACGCTGTACCAGCGTAACGTCCGTGCCCGCACCCACTTCTTCGTCGAGTGGATGGCCCTCGACATCATCCGCGATGCCGACGGCGACGTCGTCGGCGTGGTGGCCCTGGAAATGGAAACCGGCGACGTGATGATCCTGGAAGCGAAGACCACCATCTTCGCCACCGGTGGCGCCGGCCGCATCTTCGCCGCATCGACCAACGCCTTCATCAACACCGGCGACGGCATGGGCATGGCGGCGCGCGCCGGCCTGCCGCTGCAGGACATGGAATTCTGGCAGTTCCACCCGACCGGCGTGTCCGGCGCGGGCGTGCTGATCACGGAAGGTGTGCGCGGCGAGGGCGGTATCCTGATCAACTCGAACGGCGAACGCTTCATGGAGCGCTATGCGCCAACCCTGAAAGACCTGGCGCCGCGCGACTTCGTCTCGCGTTCGATGGACCAGGAAATCAAGGAAGGCCGCGGCTGCGGTCCGAACAAGGACCACGTCCTGCTGGACCTGCGCCACATCGGCGCCGATACCATCAAGAAGCGCCTGCCTTCGATCCTGGAAATCGGCCACAAGTTCGCCAACGTCGATGCGACCAAGGAACCGATTCCCGTCGTGCCAACCATCCACTACCAGATGGGCGGTATTCCGACCAACATCCACGGCCAGGTCGTCACGCCTGACGGCACGGGTGGACAGAAGGTCGTCAACGGCCTGTACGCCATCGGCGAATGCGCCTGCGTGTCGGTCCACGGCGCGAACCGCCTGGGCACCAACTCGCTGCTCGACCTGATCGTCTTCGGCCGCGCCGCCGGCAACCACGTCGTCGCCTCGAACCTGAAGCAAAAAGTCAACAAGCCGACGCCGGCCGACGCTTCCGACTTCGCCATGGACCGCCTGAACCGCCTCGAGACCTCGACCGGCTCGGAAAAAGTGCAGGGCGTCGCCAACGACATCCGCGCCACGATGCAGAAGTTCTGCGGCGTGTTCCGTACCGATGCGCTGCTGACCCAGGGCGTCAAGGAAATCATGGTGCTGGACGAGCGCCGCAAGCACGTCTCGTTCAAGGACAAGTCGAAGGTGTTCAACACCGCGCGCGTCGAGGCACTGGAACTGGACAACCTGATCGAGACCGCGAAAGCGACCATCGTCTCGGCCCAGGCCCGCAAGGAATCGCGCGGCGCCCACGCGCACAGCGACTACGAGAAGCGCGACGACGAAAACTTCATGAAGCACACTCTGTTCTACTCGCAAGGCAACCGCCTCGAGTACAAGGCCGTGAATCAGAAGCCATTGACCGTCGAGACCTTCAAGCCGAAGGCACGTACTTTCTAATAGTATTTTTTGTGGCCGGGGCAGTGGTTCCGGCCAAACAAGATAGGTAAAACATGGCACGCACAGTCCACCTGAAGATCTACCGCTACGATCCGGACAAGGATACGAAGCCTTACATGCAAGACGTCACCGTCGAACTGCAAGACACCGACAAGATGCTGCTCGACGCACTGCAGCGCATCAAGTCGGATGTCGACGATACATTGAGCCTGCGCCGCTCGTGCCGCGAAGGCGTCTGCGGTTCGGACGCAATGAACATCAACGGCAAGAACGGCCTGGCCTGCACCACCAACCTGAACGAACTGACCCAGCCGATCGTGCTGCGTCCGCTGCCGGGCCTGCCGGTCGTGCGCGACCTGATCGTTGACATGACCCAGTTCTTCAAGCAGTACAACTCGGTCAAGCCTTACCTGATCAACGAGTCGATCCGCCCCGAGAAAGAGCGCCTGCAATCGCCTGAAGAGCGCGAAGAGCTCGACGGCCTGTACGAGTGCATCCTGTGCGCCTGCTGCTCGACTTCGTGCCCGTCGTTCTGGTGGAACCCGGACAAGTTCGTCGGTCCAGCCGGCCTGCTGCAGGCCTACCGCTTCATCGCCGACTCGCGCGACGAAGCCACCAACGAGCGCCTGGACAACCTGGAAGACCCGTACCGCCTGTTCCGCTGCCACTCGATCATGAATTGCACGGACGTCTGCCCGAAGGGCCTGAATCCGAACAAGGCGATCGGCAAGATCAAGGAATTGCTGGTTCGCCGGGCGATTTAAGCGCCGTCGATGTCTTGATGGCGAGACCGCGTGGACACAAGTGTCCACCCTACGAAAACCCGGGTGCCTGCAAAGATACCCGTAGGGTGGGCGGCTCCGCCGCTCACGCGTTCAACCAGCTGGAAATCATTCCCGAAACGCCGTGGTAACCGTTGTAGGGTGGGCGCCCCGTGCCCACGCGGTACACCACAAGCAATCCGGCGACACGTGAACTCGTCGCCCGCCAACATATGCAGCACCACGGACACGTACGATGTCCGTCAGCAGGGTGCAACACGAGCAACTACCGCTCGTATTTCGCCCAAAGTATTGCCAATAAATACAGTAGAAGTACCGTACTGCCAATTCCCGGCAGCCGGAGTATAGTGTTGACCCAACAACGGACTCTAGTGTGACGCATCAATCCGATCCCGCCAACCGCGCCCGCCTGCGTTGGCGTGCCCGCAGGGGCCTGCTGGAAAACGACCTGATCCTCACGCGCTTCCTCGATGCGCATGAGGCTGACTTGACCGATGAAGAAGTCGATGCGCTGACGCGCCTGCTGGACCTGGCGGACAACCCGCTGATGGACCTGCTGCTCGGCCGCACCGAACCGGAAGGCGATACCGACCTGCCGCACGTACGCGCCTTGCTGGCGCGCCTGCGCCAGGCGTAAGCCTTGCCACGGCTACGCCAAGGCGCCGCCAAGGCGACATAACCGTTTTCGTTTTATATTTTGTAGATCCACTCCCAAGAAGGAAGTGCCATGAACATCTCTGATACCAAAGCCACACTGTCGTTCTCCGACGGCAGCCCATCGGTCGACATGCCGATTTACAAGGGCACGATCGGCCCGGACGTCATCGACATCCGCAAGCTGTACGGCCAGACCGGCAAGTTCACCTATGACCCGGGCTTCATGTCGACTGCGGCATGTAACTCGAGCATCACCTACATCGACGGCGACAAGGGCGAGCTGCTGTACCGCGGCTACCCGATCGAGCAGCTGGCCGAGAACTGCGACTTCCTGGAAACCTGCTACCTGCTGCTGAACGGCGAACTGCCAAACGAAGCCGAAAAGATCAAGTTCGACGACACCGTGACCAAGCACACGATGATCCACGAGCAGATGAACTTCTTTTTCCGCGGCTTCCGCCGTGACGCGCACCCTATGTCGGTGCTGGTCGGCACCGTCGGCGCGCTGGCTTCGTTCTACCACGACTCGCTCGACATCAACGATGCCAAGCAGCGCGAGATCTCGGCGATCCGCCTGATCGCCAAGCTGCCGACCCTGGTCGCGATGGCCTACAAGTACTCGGTCGGCCAGCCATTCATGTACCCACGCAACGACCTGTCGTACAGCGCCAACTTCATGCACATGATGTTCGCCAACCCGTGCGAAGAGTACAAGGTCAACGACGTGCTGGTGCGCGCCCTGGACCGTATCCTGATCCTGCACGCGGACCACGAGCAGAACGCATCGACCTCGACCGTTCGCCTGGCCGGCTCGTCAGGTGCGAACCCGTTCGCCTGTATCGCTGCCGGTATCGCCTGCCTGTGGGGCCCTGCCCACGGCGGCGCCAACGAAGCCGCCCTGACCATGCTCAAGGAAATCGGCTCGGTCGACAACATCCCGGCCTTCATTGAGAAGGTCAAGGACAAGAACTCGGGCGTCAAGCTGATGGGCTTCGGTCACCGCGTGTACAAGAACTTCGATCCGCGCGCCAAGCTGATGCGCGAAACCTGCCACGAAGTGCTGGAAGAGCTGGGCCTGCAGGAAGACCCGTTGTTCAAGCTGGCGATGGAACTGGAACGCATCGCGCTGGAAGACGAATATTTTGTTTCCCGCAAGCTGTACCCGAACGTCGACTTCTACTCAGGCATCGTGCAGTCGGCCCTGGGCATCCCGGTGTCGCTGTTCACCGGTATCTTCGCCATGGCCCGCACCATCGGCTGGATCGCCCAGTGGAACGAAATGATCGCCGATCCGGAACAGAAGATCGGCCGCCCACGCCAGCTGTTCGTGGGCTCGCCGGTGCGCGACGTCGCGGAGATCACCAAGCGTTAATTCGTCTTTGTCATGACCAAAAAGCGGGCTGCGGCCCGCTTTTTTCGTTTCAAGCTCAGTTGCATTTACCCCGTGCGATGGCCGAACAGTGCGGACGCGAGAACGCTTGCTTTCATTGGCTTGTTCAATCAGTAGTCGATGTTGACAAATTTACACGAGCTTGATGCTGCTGTGCAGTTTTTGGACCATATCCGCTGAACCGGCAGGTGTGGTCCGGTAAGTGCTACCATGTCTCTGTGCTGCAAAAACAACCAGCCCTGCGAACGCCGGAGCGACCATGAACCCATCAAGTGACTGCCAGCCTTGTGGTTCGACCATGAACGAGGGAGGTCGTGTTGCGCCTGTGCTGACCCCAACCCGCACGTCGCCGGCGCGCGCCGTGCCTCTTTCCGCGCGAGACCTCGCCTGGCTCTCCCGGGCTCGGTGAGGAAACACGGCCGGCCCTGCGCCATCCGTCCTCCCGAGCCTCCTCTACCGCATCGACATCGCCTCGCCTGAGCGATTTCCCTTTTGCCGGCCTTGCGCACTGCACGGCCAATGTATTGAATGACATCTGGAGTTACATCATGAAACCACCTATCGTCGTATCCTCGCTCGACATGGAGCGCCTGGAAACCCTGCTCGATTCGCTCCCTTCCGCCGAGGCGGGCACGCGCGACGCCCTGCTCGGAGAGCTGTCCCGGGCCGACCTGGTCGAGCCGCAAGACATGCCGCTCGATGTCGTCACGATGAATTCGCGCGTGCGCTTCGTGCTGGACAACGCGAGCGAGCAGTTCGACATGTCGCTGGCCTATCCGAAGGACGTGAACGGCGCGCCGGACAAGCTGTCGGTGCTCACGCCGGTCGGCAATGCGCTGCTCGGCCTGAGGGTGGGCGACACCATCGACTGGACGCGCCCCGACGGCGGGCGTTTCGAGGTGACCGTGCGCGAGATCGTCTACCAGCCGGAGCGTGCCGGCGACCTGCATCGCTAGACATACGCGCTGCCCGTCAGCGGCAGACGCCGCGCAGCTTGGCCACCGCAACGAAGGGCAGGGCGATCCACCCGCTGAGGAAGAAAGTCGGCTGGTTCCTCAAGCCTTCGGAATGCAGGCAGACCGGCAGCCGCGCCTTGGCGAAGTCGTGCGAAAACCCCTTGAGGGGCGTGGCGCTGAGGGTGTCGTTCAGTAGATCGGTCTGGTGCCGGCGCGAATCGGGGTCTTTTTCCTCAGGCAGGCCGGCGATTGCGGCACGGATTGCGTCCCTGTCGAGCCGGACGCGCAGTGGCAGGGTTTCCCCGGCGGGTGCCGCCTGCGGCCCCGGTGGCGCCAAAGCCGGGACGGCGGGGGCTGGATCGGCCCGGGCGGCGAGGGTAAGGCAGAGCATGCAGGCAACGAGTGGACGCATAGTCGGCAGGAAATTGTAATTGAAAAGCGATGTTGCCGAATGTACACGACATTGCGGACTATTTGTCGTCTTGTACATTTCGTTACATATGGCTGTGTACAATCGGACGGTTCCGATCACACGTCCACGCCCATGAAACGATTGCTCCTCGCCTGCTGCATGCTGTTGTGTTCTCTCGCGGCGCATTCCAGCCCGGCCAGCCCGGCAAACCCGGCAGACCCCGCCCTCACACGCCAGGTGAACGCTTTCGTGGACCTCTGGCATGCGGACGCGGCGCATGCGCGCCTGGCGTTTTTCGACAAGATCGCGAAAGACGGCGTGTATATCGGCACCGACAAGACCGAACGCTGGCGGCGCGACGAATTCAAGGCCTGGGCGCGGCCGCATTTCAAGCGCAAGTCCGCTTGGGCCTTCAAGCCGCTGCGGCGCAACGTCGCTTTCTCGGAAGACGGGTCGATCATCTGGTTCGACGAATTGCTCGACACGCAAATGGGCATTTGCCAGGCCAGCGGCGTGATGCGCCGCAAGGGCGACAGCTTCGAGATCGTGCACTACCAGCTGTCGATGGCGATTCCGAACGAGGTCAGCAGCCAGGTGACGCGCCTGATCCGCGACTTCGAGGCGAAGGATGGCTGGAAGGGCGGTCCGCGGTAGTCGGCTATGCTCCGTGCATATGATATTGTGTTGCCCCTCCCAAGCCTCTTGTGTCGAACGTGAGTACCACCTGTATTGCCCCCTATATCGGCCGCTTTGCGCCGTCGCCCACCGGTCCGCTGCACGCGGGCTCGCTGGTGGCGGCGCTCGCCAGTTACCTTGATGCGCGCGCCCACCGCGGTGAGTGGCTGGTGCGCATCGAAGACATCGACGAGGGCCGCAGCGTGCCCGGCGCCGACGAGGCGATCCTGGCGCTACTGCATTCGCTGGGGATGGATTCGGACCGCGAGGTGGTCTGGCAGAGCCGGCGCAAGCACCTGTACGCCGCGGCGGCGGCGCAACTCCGTGAGCACGCCTACGCCTGCGGCTGCAACCGCCGCGAGATCAATGATTCACGCCTCGGCGTCGCTCCCGATGGCTCGGCCATCTATCCCGGCACCTGCCGCCATGGCCTGGCGCCGGGGCGCTCGATGCGCAGCCTGCGCCTGCGCGTGCCCGATCCCGGCATGGATGCCATCAGCTTCGACGACCGCTTTGCCGGCTCCGTCACCCAGTATCTCGCACACGACTCGGGCGACTTCGTCCTGAAGCGCGCCGACGGCTTCTGGGCCTACCAGATCGCGGTCGTCGTCGACGATGCCGAGCAGGGCGTGACCGACGTCGTGCGTGGCGCCGACCTCATCGATTCGACCGCACGCCAGATCTACCTGCAAGGCCTGCTCGGCGTGCCGACGCCGCGCTACCTGCATGTGCCGGTTGTGCGCAATGCGAATGGCGAAAAACTGTCGAAGCAGACCGGCGCGCTGGCCGTGCTGCCCGGGGACGAGGCGGCGGCGATCGACGCCTTGACCGCAAGCGCCCGCTTCCTCGGCCTGCCGCTCGAGCGCCCGGATTCGCTGGCAGGGTTCTGGCGCGCGGCTATTCCCGCTTGGGCAGCTATGCTGCCCAAGCGGGAAGCGGGCGTGAGCACGCGCACCTGTAGTTAGTCCCTGTGCCGTCGGCGATGCTGGCCATGCAGGGATCGCGCACGGGCGCGCCCTTCCCCTAAGCCACGCTGTCAGGCACCAACCGCGCCGCAAGTGGCAAAGCGCTGCGGCCCTGCCTTGGCCCGCCGCCGCGCCACCATTCCCAGGCCTGCCAGGCCGACCCCGAGCATGCCCCAGGTCGCCGGCTCCGGAATCGGGGCCGCCACCAGCCAGCCGCGGATCTCGCCGGCCGGGTATAGCGTCGTGTGGATGTTCAGGTAGGCGGTGTGGTCGTCGATCGCGTCGATCAGCGCTGCGCTGGCCGACGCCGCCGTTCCGCCGAATGCCGCAAGGAAGCGCGGATCGTAGGTGGCAGGATCGGTCAGGTCGAACGCGCGGCTGTAGATGCCGCCCCGGACACCCGTGGGAAAATCGGGGAACGGGATCGCGATCGGCGCCGTGCCGGTGAACTCGGCCGTCGTGCAGCAGTGGATGTGGGCCATTGTGGTGCCGGACTGCAGGTCGCGGAAGGGCACCTCGGCGCGCATGATGTTGCCGTCGAACTCGAAGGTCGCGACGCTCGAGCCGGGTGAGGCGTTGGGCGGGGCCTCGAGCTGGCCGCTGGCCACGGCCCGGATGAACCCTTCATCGGCCTGGGCCTGCGCGGCGGCGGGCGCGAGCGCCAGGCTTGCGGCGAGCGCCAGGATGGACAAGCTGTGTTTCATGGCATACCTCCTGATTAGGAAAGAATCCAATGCGCGCCACGGCGTGGCGCTGCTGAAAAACTTAGCACGTCAGGAGGAGGGGAAACACACGATACGGCTGGGCAGAAGCCGCTGAGAAATCTGTACTATAAGAAGTTGAACGGCGGCAGAGATTTACTTCTTCTTCTGGATCGTGATCTCGCCGTCGGCCTCAAGGAACGCGCACGCCATGTCCTCGCGAGCGCAGTCGGCTGCGCGCAGTGCCTGTTCAAGGTCGGCTTTCGCAATGCGGCAGCGTTTCACGACCTTGTCGAAGAATTCGCCGTTGCGTCCGATGAGCACGGCTGTCCCATCGAAGATGACCGACATGCGCCTGCTGTGGGCTGACAACAGGGCTCCCAGGCCGTTCAGGCAGATCAGCGTGCCTGCAACGATCAGGCCGCCGCTGAGGGAATCGTCACCTCCGGACAGCGAATTCGAGACCGCCTCGGACAGCAGCATGACGACCAGCAGGTCGAAGGGCGTGAACTGGCCGAGCGTGCGCCGGCCCGACACGCGCACCATCACCAGCAGCGCCAGGTAAACGACTGCCCCGCGTACAACGAATTCCCACCAGGCCAGATCCATCTCGAACATTGCCACCCCGATCGCAAGCTGATGAGCCGATTCTAATCAGTTTGCCAAGTCGGTGCCGCCCGGTTCGGTGCGTCTTGGCCACCCACTGGTGCATTCAGCGTTGTTGCTGCGCGAACTGCACAATACGCTCCAGAGCGACGGGCGACAGCGTTTCGTCGATCTTGCCGTATTCGTCTTCGCGACCGGTGACCGCGGTCTGGAACGCGTGATTCAGCGACGGCAGGATGTCGGATTCGACCCGGCGGTTCCCGCCCGCGTTCAAGGCAGCGACAATCCCCCTCAGGTTTTCTTTGGCAGGTACCTGATGGTCCAGGGCGCCGTTCAGTGCCAGGACCGGACAGCGGACGGCGCGCCAGTCCGCGGATGGATCGGCCTGCAGGGACGCACGCAAGAATGGCTTTTGCGCCCAAGCCAGTGAAAGCGTGCCCTGGTTCATTTCAAGTTTCCGTATGCGATCCTGTTCCGCGGGCCTCAGTCCGTCGTACAGCGCCTTCAATGCCGCAACCCTCGCTCCGGGCTCGGTGTGTGCAAGCACCACCTCGTAAAACTTCCGTGCGTAAGCCATCGCCCAGTCCGCTTCTGCGGGACTGGCGCCGCGGTCCTTTGCCCAAATCCAGTCCTGCAGAACCAGCGCATCCAGCCCGGGCAGGCCCACGCCGGCCAGCGATACGACGAAGCCGACCGATTCCGGATGCCGGGCCGCGACTGCCGCAGCGATTGGCGATCCTTCACTGTGCCCCACCAGGCCGAGATGATTGAATTCATTGCGTGCCTTCAAGGTCCGGACTACCCCGTCCAGGTCGTCGATCAGGTCCGCCAGTGTGTGTTTCTCGAAGTTGCCCGTCGAACGCGCAACGCCACGCTTGTCGTAACGTAAGACTGCGATACCCCGGCGGGCGAGGTGGTCCGCCAGCACGGCAAACGGCCGATGTGCGTCTCCATGCCCGTCGCGAGTGGCGGGACCGCTCCCCGCTACCAGGACGACCACGTTCGGACGCGTGACACCGTGGGGTATGGACAGGGTTGCGCCGAGGGTGACGCCATCGGCGGTTGAAATGGCCAGCGCTTCGTTTTTATATGGGAATGGCGCTTTCGGGGTCTGCGGTCGTACTTTCATTGGAAAGTCCCCGACCTTTCTCAATTCAAACGCCAAGGGAGCCTCACCCTGTTTCCACACCCCTTTGAAGTGATCTTTCGCCCATGTGAGCGTCAGCGCAGCGAATGGCAGTGTGAGCTCGATCGTGTCGCCATTCTCTTCAATACTGGTAACCGGTATGTCGATAGCGTCCTGGTCAGGCGAGGCAACGCTTGCCCAGGCTGAACCATCGGCGCGGGTGAACAGTTCTGCCCCAAGCCTGAGTGTTCGGCCGCCAGGGGTTTTCAAGTCACCCAGCCAACGTCCCGCGTGGTCTTTCACGGGGCCGGCTTCTGCAAGCGGTTGTAGGGCAAGCAGGACTGCAAGGCATATGACATGCGAAAAAATAGATTTCATCAATGGGATCCAGAGGATATGAGTGAAAGGTGACGCCGGCGTATGCACGGGCTTGCGTTACGGCGGCGCGTGGATACGCTCAGAGGTGCCGATAGCTGCGCAGCTGGAACGCCATCCTGCCGCCCTCGCGTTCGCAGTGGCCGCTCATCGTCTCGCCAGGCCCCAGGGTGATGGTGACAGGACTGCCGGCGAGCTTGCCGGCACAGGCTGCGTGCGCTTTCTCCGGAATGTCGGGCAGGGGCGGCGGTGCTGGCGGCGCTGGCGGGGCCGGCGGCATGGCGGGCATGGCGGGCGCGGGTGGCGCGGCGGGCATGGGCGGGAGTGGCGCCACCGCGTGCTGCATGTCGTGCGCGCCCGGCGGCGCCGGAGGGGCAGGCGAAGCGGGTGGCGCGGGCGGCGCGGGCGGCGTGGCGCAGGGTCCGCCGTGCGCCCGTTGGCAGTCGATGCGGGCTGTGGCTTCACTGGCGCCGGCAGCGCAGAAGAGGGCGACGAGGATGAGGGAACGTGGGCGCATGGTTTTCTCCTTCGGTTCGGCGCACGGGATGGCGCCAACAGAGCCATCGTGCATGCCGAATGTGGAGGAAAAATGGAGGCGATGGAAGGGCTACGAGGACATGCACACGATGTCGATACACAGGTGAACGTCAGGTGTCGACGGGGTCAGGAGCGCCTGAAGCTACCTGCGTTCACTGTCAAGGCCGTGATCACGCATTCCGACTAGCGTCCGGATCCACGCTGATCCTCGTTATTGTTTGCCCCTCCTTGGTGTCTTCGACGCTCCAGCCAAGTCCGTTCAAGGTTTTCCTTATAGCGTCAGCTCTCGCCCAGTTTTTTTCCGTCCTGGCTTGCTCGCGATGACTGAGTAACGCGGCTATATCTTCCGGAATGTCGAACACAACTGGTTCCCATTCTCGAAAACAGTGCATCATTACTGCCCTGCATACGACACCATCGAAATGTCCGCCGAATGGGGCACCTGTTATAGGTAAGGAACCAGGCCGCAAGCGGGCAGCCAGCTCCAGGTGGTTTTGCAAAGCAAATGCTCGCATTGACTCGTTAGGTTCGATGCCGTAGGCATCAAAACCTCTTTTGCATAATACGGCCAGGTCCCGGCGAGAGCCGGAGCCAACATCCTGGATCTTACTGCCCTCTTTAAAAGCAAGTTCGAAATACCTGGGGATAGCACTCTGCGGCGCTTCTGTTCGAATCGCGCCATCTGAGGCGTAGTAATCGTAGAAATCAGACGTCGCTTGGTCCATTCGGCACCCTTACATGTCGAAGCGGTAGCCGACGCCGTAAATCGAGTGGATCGGTTCAAGCCCCGGCGCCACGGCGTCGATCTTGCGGCGCAGGTTCTTGATGTGGCTGTCGATGGCGCGGTCGGTCGCGTCCAGATTGTCATGGCGTACCAGTTCCAGCAATTGGGCACGCGAAAACACCAGCCCTGGCCGGCGCGCCAGCGCCGCCAACAGGTCGAACTCGGTCGGCGTGAGATCGAGCGGCCGGCCGTGCACCGCCGCGCGCCGGCTCGCGCCGTCGATGGCGACCGGCGATGGGGTCACGCCCGCGCGGCGCAGGATGGCCCTGATGCGGGCTACCAGTTCGCGCGGGCTGAACGGTTTGCAGAGGTAGTCGTCGGCGCCGCTGTCCAGGCCCAGCAGGCGGTCGATTTCCTCGACCCGCGCCGTCACCATCACGATCGGCACCTCGGAAAAGGCACGCACGGCGCGGCACAGCGCCAGGCCGTCCATTCCGGGAAGCATCAGGTCGAGCACGATCAGGGCCGGCACCTCGGCGCGAATCGCGGCCAGCGCCTGCGCACCATCGCCGAACACGGCCGGCTCGAAGCCGGCGGCGCGGACATAGTCGGCCATCAAAGCCGCCAGTTCCGGTTCGTCCTCGACGATGAAGATGGCGGCGCTCATGGCTTGTCCAGTGTAAACGAGAGCGTGGCGCGCAGTCCACCCAGCGGCGAATGCGTGAAGGTCAGCCGCCCGCCTTGAGCCTCGACCAGCCTCAGGCACAGGGCCAGTCCCAGCCCGGCGCCGCCGCCGGCCCGGCTGCGCGAGGCCTCGACACGGTAGAAACGCTCGCCCAGGCGCGCCAGGGCGGCATCGGGCACGCCGGGCGCGCTGTCGTCGATCGTCAGATGCAGCCAATCGGCATCGATCTGCGCGGACAGGGCGACCCGGCCCCCGGCCGAGGTATAGCGCAGGCTGTTTTCGAACAGGTTGCGCAGCACCTGGCGCATGCGGTCCGGGTCGGCGGTGACGCGGGCGCGCAGAGGCGCAGCCGCGACTTCCAGCGCCAGCCCGGCGCCTGCCAGGCGCTCGCCGAAGGCCTGCGCCTCCTGCGCGGCGAGCAGCCACAGGTCGAGGGGCTCGGGTTGCAGGTCGAGGGCGCCCACATCTGCCCGCGCCAGCGCATACAGTTCATCGATCAGTTTATTCAGGGCCAGCACCTGGCGCAGCATCGCCTCGAAGTGGGCGGCGTCCGGCCTGCGCACGCCGTCCTGCACCGCTTCGAGCTGGGCGCGCAGCACCGCCAGCGGCGTACGCAATTCGTGCGAGGTATCGGCCACCCACTGGCGGCGTGCAGACTCCAGGCTCGCAAGTCGTTCGGCCAGCATGTTGAAGTGGCCCGCCAGTTCGCCCAGCTCGTCGCTGCGGTCCTGCGGCAGGCGCGTCTCGAAACGGCCTTTGGCAAGCGCGCGCGCGCCGGCGGCCAGGCGCCCGATCGGACGCCGGAAATGCGCTGCCAGCAGCGTCGCGGCGAGGGCGCTCAGGATGACGCCGGCGGCGGCGATCGGCCACAGGCTGGCCCGCAGCTGCTGGAGAAATGCATAGGCCAGCGCATCGGTCGGCCGTGCGGTGCGCGCCACGGCCAGGTAACCGACGGTGCGGCCGTCGGCCACGATGGCGCGGCGCGCCAGCGGCAGGGCGCCCGGCTGCGAGCCGGCGAGCCAGGCGCCGCCCGCATCGAACAGGGTCACCCGCTGCTGGAGGCTGGGCGCCTCATCCGGACTGGTTCCTGCCAGCGATGGCGGCGGCAAGGGCGGCAGGGGTGGCGCCGGCGGCGCGGGTGGCGCGGGCGGCGCCGCCGCTGCCGGCAGCGCAGGGACGGCTGGAACAACCCCGGCCGCGGAAGCGGGCTGCACTGCCTGGGGCGCGGCTGCGGGCGGGGGAGGCGGCGCATGCGCGCGCGCTTCGCGCTCGCCCTGCAGCCGGGCCAGCTCCGCCGCGATCCACGCACGCTTGTCAGTGCCCGGTATGAAACCCCAGCCGCCGTGACGGGCATGGCGCCGCGCGAGATCGGTGCCCACTTCCTCCAGCCTGTCGAGCTCGATCTGTACCGCGTAATCGCTGAAGCTTTCCAGCACATTTTGGCGCAGCAGAAATACCGCGCTCGCCGTCACCGCCAGGATGGCGAGCAGGACGGAAGCAAACAGGCGAAGACCGATCGATATTTTCAAGGCAGGCCAGGAATGAGTTGGGGCACATCATTCTAGGCGAAGAAAGCATGCATTTCTTCTTTACTGCGTCCTATTAATGCCTTTCGTACCTTCCGCGAATGCCGAAGGATTTGTCATCGATGACCAAGTTGCCTTTGTGCTGGATTAAGGTGAGCGATTTGAATGGCGGCGGCTGGATTTCCCTCAGATTCGTGACCGCGAATCCCGCAATGCGCGCATTTGCGCGCTCGGCGGGTACATCGATCCACACCCATTTATCCTTTGTTCCTGCCCGGCGTAATCCGCTTCGTACCCATTCCTCGCCCTCCGGCATGGTCACGATCGCATCCCCATTCGCTTTGCTGACCGCGGTGGCCGTTTTCCCGGCTTTGCTTTCGAAACGTACCTCCACGTCGGCGACCGGTCCTTCCATGGGAATGCCAACGATGGCGACCCAGGTGCCGGAGGCGGGCGTCTTGCGCAGATTGAGTTCGCTGTCGTCGAACAGCCTGAATTTTCCCGGCTGCCGCGGCGCGGGCTTGAGTACGACGCGCTTGCCCTTTGCATGCCAGGTGCCCTGGGCTGCCAGGTCAATGGCGCCGTAGGAAAGCATCCAGTGAAAATTGCCCGATTTGTTCAGCATCATCTTCGAGCCGACCTCCCGCTCACCCTGCAAGTAATAATGGCCCGCCAACCCGGGAGCCGGTAACGACTGGCTGGTAGCGGCATGCGCGAGCGGGGTTGTCAGGGCCAGCAGGACGATGGCGGATTGTGCAAAACGGTGCATGGTTATGTCCTCGTGGTGAATTTCGCATGAATGGGAAACACCAGGACATATTATTTTTTGCTTGGAAAACCCATTTAATGGTGGCGCAAGGAAGCATCAATACACGTCGCGCCGATAACGGCCCGTCGCCGCCAATTCGTCGAGCGCATTAACGCCCAGGGCCGTGGCGAGTACCTCGTGCACGCCTGAGGCCATACCCTGCAAACTGCCGCACACGTAGATAGCCGCGCCGCGCGCGACCCATGCGCGCAATTGCTCGCCATGCTGCGCCAGTACATGCTGCACATAGCGCAGGTCGCCACCATCGCGCGAAAAGGCAAGGTCCAGCCGCGCCAGCCTGGCGGTTTGGAGCCAGCCTTCCATCTCATTGCGGCAGAGAAAATCGTGCTCGGCATTACGTTCGCCGAACACCAGCCAATTGTCATGCACGCCGGCATCGATGCGCGCTTTCAGGTGGGCCCGCAGGCCAGCCAGGCCGGTGCCGTTGCCGATCAGGATCAGCGGGCGCGCGGCATTCTCGCCGAGCCGGAAACGGGCATGCGGGCGCATACGCAAGGCGACAACATCATCCGCTTCCGCTCCCGCTGCCGCGCCCTGGCACAGCCAGCCGGATGCCGCCCCGGTGCCGCCGTCGGCATGCCGCTGCAGCCGCACGAACAGCACGATGCCGCCTTCCAGCGGTACCGATGCGATCGAATACTCGCGCGGCAGCGCAGGATCGGCAGGCGCGCTGACCTGCACCAGGTCGCCAGCTTCCCAATCCGGCAGGGTGCTGTCGACTGGCTGCAGGACGATGCGGAACAAAGGCTCGCCGGCGCTGCCGGGGTTGAGCAGGCTACGGTCGACGATGCGCCAGTCGCCATAGGCCGGGGCTTCCCAGTCGGGTGCGTCGCTGGTGCCGGCCAGGTGGCTGAGCTGGTGCTGCCAGGCGGATATGGCGTCGGGGTTGCCGCGGTCGACGTCGATGCGCTCGAACAGGGGCGTGGCGCCGCGTGCGCGCAGCCAGCCGTCGAGCGCGCGGCCGAAGCCGCAGTAATTTTTATAGCTGCTGTCGCCCAGCGCCAGCACGCCATAGTGCAGTGGCGACAGGTCGGCGTTGCCGGCCATGGTCACGCCGGCAAAACGGGCCGCCGTATCGGGCGAGTCGCCTTCGCCATAGGTGCTGGCAATGAAGAGGGCGCGCGTGGCTGTGCCCAGCGCCCCGGCGTCGAGCGAGGAGATGCACACCGCCCGTGCCGACAGGCCGCCGGTGGACAAGGTGGCGGCCGTCTGCTGGGCCAGGTATTCGGCGTTGCCGGTCTGGCTGGCGTAGACGACCAGCCAGTCGGCCTCGCCAGTCGTGGCCACAGCCTTGGATTTACGCAGCATGGCCGCGCACATGCCGCCCCAGGCCAGCACGAGGGCGAGGGCGCTGCCCCAGCGCACAGGGTCGATCGTCATCATTGCAGCAGGGCGCGGTACGCGCTTGTCGTGAATTCTTCGAGTCCGCCAGCGCGCCGCAGCAGTAGGCGGGCGGCCAGCTTGCGTTCCTCGGCAAAGGCGAGGCCTGCCTCCCTGCCCAGCACGGTGATGGCGGTGGAGAGGGCGTCGCCCGCCATACAGCGCGGGTGCAGGACGGTGCAGGAGGCCACGTCGTTGGCGATCGGGTAGCCGGTGCGCGGGTCGATCGTGTGCGAGGCCTGGGTGTCGCCGAGAGTGCCGCTGTACGCAAAATGACGCCGGTAGTCGCCCGAGGTGGCGATCGCCAGGCCATGCAGGGCGGCCACGGTTGCCACGGCTGCCAAACCCGGCACGCTTTCCAGTTCGACCCACCACGGTTGGCCATCCGGCTTCATGCCGGCGCCGCGCAGTTCGCCGCCGATCTCGACGACGTAGTGGCGCACGCCGTGCTGCTCCAGACACCAGGCCAGGCGGTCGACGGCATAGCCTTTGGCCACCGAGGACAGGTCGAGTTGAAGGTTGCCCGGCTGCAGCAGTTTGCCGCTTTTGCGGTCGAGCCGGGGATGCTGCCGGGCACGCGCGGCCATCAGGGCCTGCACGGAGCCTGGCGAAGGCGGCTCGAAGCCGGCTTCGTCATGGCGCCCGGTCGGCCCGAAACCCCACAGGTTCACCAGTGAACCTGCGAACGGGTCATAGGCGCCGCCGGTATCGGTGGCGACTGCCATTGCATAATCGACGACTTCCATGAACCGCCGCGGCAGGGCATGCCAGCTGCCGGCGGGGGCGCGATTGTAGCGCCCGAGGGTCGAGTCCGGGTCCCAATGGCTCATCTCGCCGACAATGCCGTCGAGCTCGCGCTGCATTTGTTCCCCGAGATTGCTGCGCACGCCAGCAGGCACCATCATGCGCGCCGACCAGGTCGTGCCCATGGTCGCACCGGCGGCATCGAGCAGCACGCTGCCAGCGGGTGGCGGCGTGGGATCGATATCGGCAGGGACGAGGACGTTGCGCATAAAAGAAAGGACGCGCGCATGGGCGCGTCCAGGTGGCGGATGACTTATTCCGGCAGCGCTTCGAGCGTGGCCGTGTAGGCGTAGCGGCGTACTTCGGCCGGGCCGTCGTCGGGCGCCGGGCCCTTGCCCGGGTTTGGCGGGTAGGCCGCGTTCATCCAGTACATGTTGGCCGCCGGCAGCTTGAAGCTGGCCTCGCCCTTGGCATCGGTGGTGAGGCGGATTTCGTTCGCCACGCCGCGGTAGCGCACGCCGCCCGGCACCAGGGAAAACGGCAGCTTGGGCAGCGGCTTGCCGTCGAGCAGGAAGCGCACGCGCACCGTTTCGTTGGCGCGCAGGTCGTTCGGGTGCGTCAGCGGCACCATTTCCAGGCCAACGCCGCTGGGTTTCAACGCGCCTTCGCTCGTCTTGTGGGCGGTAACGAAGGTTTCGATGCGCTGGTGGGTGATGGTCTTGCGTACCTCAGCCGCGCCGGCCGGCACTTCCTTGGCGAAGTTCGCTTCGCTGCTGCGGAAGCGTTTGACTTCGTTGCCGACCTTGTAGCTGCCCATCACGTTGTTGCTGACGAGCGCGATGCGGTAGGTGCCTTCTTTCGGCAGCGGCAGGTCGACGCTCGCGCGGCGCTTGCCCATGACCGAAGCGGGCGCCGCCGACACGGCGCCGTCCGGGCCGGTGATGCTCAGGCCGTCCATGCGCAAGGGCATGTGGTCGAAGTCGAACAGGCCTTCCGAGACGGCGCCGTCGATCGTCACCCAGGCGTCCTGGTGCTCGATGATGGTCGCGGTCGGCAGCATCCACGGACGGTGGGCGCTGGCCGCGCCGGCGGTGGCGGCCAGTACCAGGGCCAGTACGCCGTGCTTGATGAAAGAGGTGTGCATTGGATTGACCTTCGCTTATTGGATTTGGAGGGAAACCGCGCCCAGTTCTTCCTTGCCGCTGGCGTTCGCCGCGACCTTGCCTTTGGCCGGCAGCGTGAACGGCACGCGCACCAGCTCGCGTCCGCCCGCTTCGCGCGCCGCTTCGACGACGAGCTTGTAATCGCCGGCCGGCAGCTTGTCGATGCCATGGCGGGCCGGGCCGAAGGAGAGCGTGTGGCTGCCGGCGGCACGGGTGGCGCCCGACACGCCGTCGATCGGCAGCTTGGCTTCGCGGCCTGCTTTCCTCCACCAGGTGCGCATGTCCTTCACCCATTTTTCGCCGGCGTTGTCTTTCTTCTTGATGTCGTACAACACCGCCAGGGTCGAGGCGATGCCGCCGTCGGCTTTTTCGATCCACATCGCCACATACGGCTTGTGGTATTCGGCCACGTTCAGCTGCGGCAGTTCGAACTTCACCGACAGGTCGGCGGCCACCGCGCCGCTCGAGAGCAGGGTCAGCGGCAGGGTAAGCGCAAGCGAGGGGGACAGTTTCATGCGGTGCCTTGTTATCGTATTAATAGGTAAACGTTCAGTGAATAAATAAGAGCGCCAGCACGGCCGGCAGCACGATGCCAAAGCCGATCACGGGCCAGGTCGACGGCCGGTTGGCCGCGTGAATTTTCATAATGAGAAAACCGGTGATGCAGAACACCAGGGAAGCGAGCGCGAAGAGGTCGATGAACCAGCTCCAGACCGGCCCGGTGTTGCGCCCCTTGTGCAGGTCGTTGAGCCAGGAAATGGCGCCGCGCGAGGTCACTTCGTATTCGGCGCGGCCATCGAGGCCGACCCGCAGCCAGGCGTCGCCGCCGGGGCGGGGCAGGGCGATATAGGCGTCTTCCTCGCTCCATTCGGCGCTGCGGCCGCGCAGGTTCACAGGAAACGCTCCATTCGCCCACTCGACGAGCTGGGGCGGCACCGGCGCTTCGCCGTCGACGTGCTGCTCGGCATAGGATTGCAGGCCTGGAAGCAGCGCAGCCGGTACCGTTGCCTTCTGGCGCGTTACCTGCGGCTTCGCCTCGATCTGCGCCGCATGGTTGAGCGTGAAGCCGGTGATGCTAAAAAGCAACATCGCCATCAGGCAGATTGCCGAGCTGATCCAATGCCACTGGTGCAAGGTCTTGAGCCAGAGCGAGCGGCGCGCGCCGGGCAGGGCCGAAGCGGGCGCGACGTTCGATGCGACAGAGGGACCCGGCGGGTTCTGGACAGACATGCAAGCTTCCTGTTGAGTATTCGATGCAAATGATAACGATTATCATTTAGCCGGTCAACAAAATTCAGGTCAGCGTCTATGCGTGCCGAATGTTGCGTTACAATACCTGCCGCTATTGCGGAGATTCAGGGTAGCCTTGACCTGCGATAACTGTCCTTCCCCACAACTTGAGTAGTCGTGCGATCCGCTAACCGGTCAGGCCGTGTCGCGGAAGGTTAAATCAACCCGCCAAACTCGCGAAGCGCGAAGAAAGGTGAGCAAGAATGATGCAACAACAATTTGCGAACTCGTACCTGTTCGGCGGTAACGCGCCGTACGTGGAAGAGTTGTACGAAGCCTACCTGAACAATCCCGGCTCGGTGCCGGACAACTGGCGCGCCTATTTCGACAGCATGCAGCATGTGCCTGCGGTCGACGGCAGTGCCCGCCCCGACGTGATCCATTCGTCGGTCATCGCCTCGTTCGCCGAGCGCGCCAAGCAGGGGCCGATCCGCATCGTCAGCGCCACCGCCGAAGCCGACCCGGAAATGGGCCGCAAGCGTGTCGCCGTGACCCAGCTGGTCGCCGCTTACCGCTACCTCGGCTCGCGCTGGGCCAACCTCGATCCGCTGCAGCGCCAGGAGCGCCCGCCGATCCCGGAACTGGACCCATCGTTCTACGGCTTCACCGACGCCGACCTCGACACCAAGTTCAACATCTCGAACACCTATTTCGGTGGCGAAAGCACCTCCCTGCGCGACCTGCTGCAGATGCTGCGCGACACCTATTGCCGCTCGCTCGGCGCTGAATTCATGTACGTCAGCGACCCGACCGAAAAGCGCTGGATCCAGGAGCGCCTCGAGTCGATCCGTTCGACCCCGACCTTCTCGGCCGAGAAAAAGCGCCACATCCTCGAGCGCCTGACCGCTGCCGAAGGCCTGGAACGCTACCTCCACACCAAATACGTCGGCGCCAAGCGCTTCTCGCTCGAAGGCGGCGAGTCGTTCATCGCCTCGATGGACGAAACCATCCAGCGCGCCGGTGAAAAGGGCGTGCAGGAAATCGTCATCGGCATGGCCCACCGCGGCCGCCTTAACGTGCTGGTCAACACCCTGGGCAAGGCGCCTTCGGAACTGTTCGAAGAATTCGAAGGCAAGCACGCCGACGACCTGCCATCGGGCGACGTCAAATACCACCAGGGCTTCTCGAGCGACATCTCGACCCCGGGTGGCCCAGTCCACCTGTCGCTGGCCTTCAACCCATCGCACCTGGAAATCGTGAACCCGGTCGTCGAGGGTTCGGTCAAGGCGCGCATGGAGCGCCGCGGCGACCGCCAGGGCAAGGAAGTGCTGCCGATCCTGGTGCACGGCGACGCCGCATTCGCCGGTCAGGGCGTGGTCATGGAAACCCTGAACCTGGCCCAGACCCGCGGCTACGGCACGGGCGGCACGGTCCACATCGTCATCAACAACCAGATCGGCTTCACCACCTCCGACCCGCGCGACGCCCGTTCGACGCTGTACTGCTCGGACGTGGTCAAGATGATCGAAGCACCGGTCTTCCACGTGAATGCCGACGACCCGGAAGCGGTCGTGCTGGCGACCCAGATTGCGCTCGACTACCGTGTCGAATTCGGCAAGGACGTCGTCGTCGACATCATCTGCTACCGCAAACTGGGCCACAACGAGCAGGACACCCCGGCGCTGACCCAGCCGCTGATGTACAAGAAGATCGCCAAGCACCCGGGCACCCGCAAGCTGTATGCGGAAAAGCTGGCGACGCAGGGCACCATCCCGGCCGATGAAGGCGACAAGCTGGTTGCCGCCTACCGCGACGCGATGGACGCCGGCAAGCACACGAACGACCCGGTGCTGACCGACTTCAAGAACAAGTACGCCGTCGACTGGGCGCCGTTCCTGAACAAGAAGTGGACTGACGCCTGCGATACCGCCGTGCCGCTGACCGAACTGAAGCGCCTGGCCGAACGCATTACCGTCGTGCCGGAAAACTTCAAGCCGCACTCGCTGGTCGACAAGGTACTGGCCGACCGCGCCGCCATGGGCCGCGGCGAAGTCAACCTCGACTGGGGCATGGGCGAACACCTGGCCTACGCGTCGCTGCTGTCGTCGGGCTATGCGATCCGCCTGTCGGGCCAGGACGCCGGCCGCGGCACCTTCGTGCACCGTCACGCCGTGCTGCACGACCAGAACCGCGAGCGCTGGGACCAGGGCATCTACCTGCCGCTGGCCAACGTATCGGAAACCCAGGCACAGTTCACGGTGATCGACTCGGTGCTGTCGGAAGAAGCGGTGCTCGGTTTCGAGTACGGCTATTCGACCGCCGAACCGAACACGCTGACCATCTGGGAAGCCCAGTTCGGCGACTTCGTCAACGGCGCCCAGGTCGTCATCGACCAGTTCATCGCGTCCGGCGAAGTGAAGTGGGGCCGTGCCTCGGGCCTGACCATGATGCTGCCGCACGGCTACGAAGGCCAGGGCCCTGAACACTCGTCGGGCCGCATCGAGCGCTTCCTGCAACTGTGCGCGGACAACAACATGCAAGTCGTCCAGCCGACCACGGCCGCCCAGATCTTCCACCTGCTGCGCCGCCAGATGGTGCGCCAGTTCCGCAAGCCGCTGGTCATCTTCACGCCGAAGTCGCTGCTGCGCAACAAGGACGCCGGCTCGCCGCTGACCGACCTGGCCAAGGGCGCCTTCCAGACCGTCATCGGCGAAACCGACGACAAGATCGAAGCGTCGAAGGTCAAGCGCGTCATCGCCTGCTCGGGCAAGGTCTATTACGACCTGGTCGGCGCACGCAAGACCCGTGGCGTCTCGGACGTGGCGATCATCCGCGTCGAGCAGATGTACCCGTTCCCGCACAAGTCGTTCGCGGCCGAGCTGAAGAAGTTCAGCAACGCCACCGAGATCGTGTGGGCCCAGGACGAGCCGCAAAACCAGGGTCCGTGGTTCCAGATCCAGCACAACATCTTCGAAAACATGGACGAAGGTCAGCGCCTGGCATACGCCGGACGTCCGGCATCGGCCGCACCGGCTGTCGGTTACTCCGACAAGCACGTGGCGCAGCAGAAAGAGCTGCTCGATACGGCGTTCTCGAAGCTCAAGGGTTTCATCCTGACTAAATAAGCATCATCGTCCACGCCTGACCAGCCCTCCCGGCGGTCGGGCGTTTTTCAAAGACCAAAGAATAATTTAACGGAGTTTTACATGGCACAAATCGAAGTCAAGGTCCCCCAACTGTCGGAATCGGTTGCTGAAGCGACCCTGCTGTCCTGGCACAAGAAAGTCGGCGAGCCGGTCGCGCGCGACGAAAACATGATCGACATCGAAACCGACAAGGTGGTCCTTGAACTGCCGGCCCCAAGCGCCGGCGTGATCGTGCAACTGCTCAAGGCCGACGGCGCAACCGTCGTCGCCGGTGAAGTCATTGCCGTCATCGATACCGAAGCATCGGCACAGACCAGCCCGCTGGCAGTCAAGGCAATTCCTTCGGCCGCGCCGAACGCGCCGATCGAAGCCGCCGCCGCAGCACCAGCCGCAACCGGCGGCTCGATGTCTGGCGTGGCCATGCCGGCCGCCGCCAAGATCCTGGCCGATAACAACATGAGCGCCGCCGGCATGGACGGCTCGGGCCGCGATGGCCGCGTGACCAAGGGCGACGCCCTGGCCGCTGTCGCCAACAAGCCTGCGCAGGCGCCGGCTGCCGCTCCAGCGGCGGCCAAGCCAGCGCTGCAACAGGTTGCCGCGCCAAGCGCCAACCTGGGCGACCGTCCGGAAGAGCGCGTGCCGATGAGCCGCCTGCGTGCCCGTATCGCCGAGCGCCTGCTGCAATCGCAGCAGACCAACGCGATCCTGACCACCTTCAACGAAGTGAACATGGCTCCGGTCATGGACCTGCGTAACAAGTTCAAGGACAAGTTCGAGAAGGAACACGGCGTCAAGCTGGGCTTCATGTCCTTCTTCGTCAAGGCCGCCGTCGCCGCACTGAAGAAGTACCCGATCCTGAACGCGTCGGTCGACGGTAACGACATCGTCTATCACGGCTACTTCGACATCGGTATCGCCGTCGGTTCGCCACGCGGCCTGGTGGTGCCGATCCTGCGCAACGCCGACCAGCTGTCGATCGCCGAGATCGAAAAGAAAATCGGCGAATTCGGCCAGAAAGCCAAGGACGGCAAGCTGACCCTGGAAGACCTGTCGGGCGGTACCTTCTCGATCTCGAACGGCGGCGTGTTCGGCTCGATGCTGTCGACCCCGATCATCAACCCGCCACAGTCGGCCATCCTGGGCATCCACGCCACCAAGGAGCGCGCTGTCGTCGAAAACGGCCAGATCGTCATCCGTCCGATGAACTACCTGGCAATGTCGTACGACCACCGCATCATCGACGGCCGCGAAGCCGTGCTGGGCCTGGTCGCCATGAAGGAAACGCTGGAAGACCCATCGCGCCTGCTGCTGGACTTGTAATCAGGGAAAACGGTAGAAGATAGAAGATAGGGAGTAAACCTCGGTCCGGGCACGCACGCCAATGGCGTACGTGTCCGTCCCAGCCCTTGTTCACGCTCCGCCTTTGCTGACCTTTTTGGAGGAACACCATGATCTCCGATGAAATCCGGCGTCTGCACGAGCTGCACCAGGCGGGCGCCCTGAGCGACGCCGAATTCGAGCAGGCCAAGGCAAAAGTGCTGGCCGGTGCAAGTGCCAACGCAAGTGCAGGAGAACGTATCAACCTGGACAAGGATGGCGGCGCTACCGGCAACGCTTACGGCGCTTCGGGTGCGAGCACGATCGAGACCCATTTCAAGCGGCTGCGGCGCTCGCGCTCCGACCGCTGGCTCAGCGGCGTGTGCGGCGGGCTCGCCGGCACCTACGGCATCGAGTCCTGGGTCTGGCGCCTCATCTTCACCGTCTTCACCCTCATTACCTCCGGTTTCGGAGCGCTCGTCTATCTACTGTTGTGGATTTTTGTTCCAGAAGAATAATTAAGGATTAATTCATGAGTAACGAGAAACAATTCGACGTCGTCGTCATTGGTGGCGGTCCTGGCGGTTATATCGCGGCCATCCGCGCGGCCCAGCTGGGCTTCAAGACCGCCTGCATCGACGAGTGGAGCAACGCCGCAGGCAAGCCTGCACCAGGCGGCACCTGCACCAACGTCGGCTGCATCCCGTCGAAAGCACTGCTGCAGTCGTCGGAACACTTCGAGCACGCCGGTCACGCGTTCGCCGAGCACGGCATCAATGTGTCGGGCCTGGAGCTGAACTTGCCGCAAATGCTCAAGCGCAAGGACACCATCGTCAAGCAGAACAACGACGGCATCCTGTTCCTGTTCAAGAAGAACAAGGTCAGCTTCTTCCACGGCCGTGGCTCGTTCGCGGGCAAGGCCGAAGGCGGCTACACCATCAATGTGACCGGTCCGACGACCGACACGCTGACCGCCAAGAACGTCGTCGTCGCTACCGGTTCCAACGCACGCCAGCTGCCGGGCGCAGAATTCGACGAGCGCCTGATCCTGTCGAACACCGGCGCACTGGCGATCGAAGCCGTGCCGGGTAAGCTGGGCGTGATCGGCGCCGGCGTCATCGGCCTGGAAATGGGCTCTGTGTGGCGCCGTGTCGGCGCGGATGTCACCGTGCTCGAAGGCCTGCCGACCTTCCTCGGCGCGGTCGACGAGCAGATCGCCAAGGAAGCACATAAACTGTTCACCAAGCAGGGCCTGAAGATCAACCTGGGCTGCAAGATCGGCGCGATCACCAAGGGCGAGAACAACGTCACCGTCGCTTATGCCGATTCGACCGGCGCCGAGCAGACCGCGACTTTCGATCGCCTGATCATCTCGATCGGCCGCGTGCCGAACACGATCGGCCTAGGCGGCGAGAGCGTCGGCCTGCAGCTCGACGAGCGTGGCTTTGTCGTCGTCGACGACGAGTGCCGCACCAGCTTGCCGGGCGTGTGGGCAGTCGGCGACGTCGTGCGCGGCCCGATGCTGGCGCACAAGGCCGAGGAAGAGGGCGTTGCCGTTGCCGAGCGTATCGCCGGCCAGCACGGCCATGTCAACTTCAATACGATTCCATGGGTGATCTACACCTCGCCGGAAATCGCGTGGGTCGGCAAGACCGAGCAGCAGCTGAAGGCCGAAGGCGTGGCGTACAAAGCCGGCACCTTCCCGTTCATGGCCAACGGCCGTGCACGCGCGCTGGGCGACACCTCGGGCATGGTGAAATTCCTGGCCGATGCCACCACCGACGAAATCCTGGGCGTGCACATCGTGGGCCCGGTTGCGTCGGAGCTGATCTCGGAAGCCGTCGTCGCGATGGAATTCAAGGCCTCGTCGGAAGACATCGCCCGCATCTGCCACGCGCACCCGTCGCTGTCGGAAGCCGTCAAGGAAGCCGCGCTGGCCGTTGACAAGCGTTCGCTGAATTTCTAATCAGGCCAGTTTCCTGACCCGTAGGGTGGGCGGGTTTCCCGCTCACGCGTTCAAATCACGTTTCCCGGCCCGCTCCGTGGCTTGCATGGGTGCGTTGAACGCGTGAGCGGGGGACCCGCCCACCCTACGTCCATTTTTGCAAGCGGTGCGATTAATCCGCCATCAAGCAAGACAAGCATCATATGAACGTCCAAGAGTTTTACCAGCACGCCCTCACCGAGCGCGGCTTCACATCCGACCCTGCCCAGCAGGCCGCGGTCGACCGCCTCCAGCAGGCGTACGACGACTGGGTCCAGTACAAGGCCCAGCGGTCGTCCGCTTTCAAGCGCCTCATCAACCGTCCCGATGTGCCGCGCGGCGTCTACATGTGGGGCGGGGTAGGGCGCGGCAAGTCCTTCCTGATGGACAGTTTCTATTCGGTCGTGCCCGTGGTGCGCAAGACGCGCCTGCACTTCCACGAATTCATGCGCGCCGTGCATGGCCAGCTCGATGAACTGAAAGGCGTCGCCGATCCGCTCGACGAAGTGGCCAAGCGCATCGCCCGCAAGTATCGCCTGATCTGCTTCGACGAATTCCACGTCTCGGACATCGCCGATGCGATGATCCTGTACAACTTGCTCACGGCCCTGTTCAATAACGGCGTCAGTTTCGTCATGACCTCGAACTACGAGCCGTCGACCCTGTATCCGGACGGCCTGCACCGCGACCGCATGCTGCCGACGATCGCGCTGCTGAAAGAGAAGCTGGACGTGCTCAATGTCGATGCCGGCAACGACTACCGCAAGCGCGCCATGGAGCAGGTGCAGGCCTATTACACGCCCCTGAACGCGACCGCCGACCGTCAGCTGCGCGAAGCCTATGCCAAGGTCGCCGACACCGCCGACGAAAACCCGATCGTGCACATCGAGAACCGCGAAATCCGCGCGCTGCGCCGTGCCGGCGGCGTCATCTGGTTCGATTTCGCCACCCTCTGCGGCGGGCCGCGCTCGCAGAACGACTACCTGGAACTGGCCACGCGCTTCCACACCGTGATCCTGTCGGGCATCCCGGCCATGTCGGCGGGACAGTCGTCCGAGGCGCGCCGCTTCACCTGGCTGATCGACGTGTTCTACGACCACAAGGTCAAGCTGCTGATGTCGGCGGCGGTCGAGCCGGAACAGCTGTACACCAAGGGCGTGCTGTCGAACGAATTCCACCGTACCGTCTCGCGTATCATTGAGATGCAGTCGCGCGAATACATGCTGGCCGAACGGCGCGGCGCCGCCGACGCGATTGCCTGAACACTGGCCACGAAAAAAGGAAGAAGATGACAACAGCACCGTTCATGTCGCGCAATGCCTTTGTTCTCCTGGCGTGTGGCCTGCTGGCCGCCTGCGCGTCGAAGCACGTGGCGCCGCCGAGCGAGGCCGTGGCGCCCACCACCTCGCTGGCCCAGGCCGAAGAGCGCCTGGCCAACGTTGCCGCCGAGCGCGCCGCGATCGAGGCGCGCTATGCCGCGCGCGAAGCGGTTTGCTACGAGAAGTTCTTCGTGAATGACTGTCTGGACGAAGCCAAGGAACGCCGCCGCACGAGCCTGACCGTCCAGCGCGCGATCGAGGTCGAGGCAGAGTACTTCCAGCGCAAGACCCGGGTCGAGGAACGCGACCGCGCCATGGCGCAGGCGAATGCCGAGTACCAGGCCGAGGAAGCACGCGCAGGCGCCACGCCACCCGCGCCGCCGAAGACGATCGCACCGGTGCCGCCGCCGCGTCCCGGTACGGCCGCCAAGCGCATGGCCGAGCGCAATGCGCGCCTGCAGCAGGAGGCCGCCGCGGAGCCGGCGAACGCCGCCAAGCGTGCCGAAAATGCCGCCGCGTTCGAAGAGCGGCGCCGCAAGTCGGAAGAGCGCCAGCGCGAAGTCGCCGAGCGCAAGGCGCAGCGCGAAGCCAAGCGCGCCGCCGCCGCGAAGGCCGAGAAGGAGAAGCAGGAGAAAGCCGCCGCACAGAAGGCAGCGGCCGCGCAGAAGGCGGCTGCCACCCGCTGAGGCGGATCAGCGGGTGGTCGACGCCGGATTCTGGACAGCCGGGTTCGTGGAATGAGCGCTTGCGCCGCCTTACAGGGCTTGCACCAGTTTCACGATCGCCATCGAGCAATTGCCGCCTTTGCCCTGCGCGCGTTCGGAGGCCTTCTCGACCAGCATTTCCGACGCCTGGCGTGGGGTCGAACGGGACAGCGCCGCGGCCAGTTCGGCGTCGGTGAAGAAATGCCACAGCCCGTCCGAACAGAGCAGGAAAGTGGCGCCCGGCGCCATCCCCATCTGCCAGCCGACCGTGACGAACGGTTCCTTGCGGCTGTTTCCCAGTACGTTGAGCAGCAGTTTCGAGCGCCGGTGGTTGCGCGCCGCCTCGAGCGGCAGCTTGTCGAGCGCCACCAGGTGTTCGATGTAGGCTTCGTCGCCCGTCCGCATCGCGGGCTGGCCATCGTCGAAGCGGTACAGGCGCGAGTCGCCCACGTGCGCCCAGGCCGCTTCGCCATGGGGCGACAACACCAGGCCGACAAAGCTGGCATGCGATTCTTCGCCGGTGGTGACGGCATTCATCTTGATGACGGTATGGGTTTCCGCGACGATGTCGCGCAGTAACTGGACCAGGCGCTCGGGATTGGCGGTTTCCCCGGGCTTGAATTCGTCGAAAACCTGGCGGGCCGTGTGCAGTACCTGGTCGCTTGCGGCGGCGCCGTTGATGCCGTCGGACAGCACGGCCAGCATGTAGCCCGGCGCGCGCGCGCCGGGCAGCAGGGCAACGCGATCGTTCTGCCGTGGGCGGTGTCCGATGTGTTGCGCGGTACCCGCTTCGATCTTGAAGAGATTCATAAACTTTGATGCTTTCCGTGGCTCAGGGGCCGATCTTTGTTGGCGGCAACGTCGCTCTAGATTAAACTATGCACTGAGAAGCCCCCGCGTTGCAAGCCGCAAGAGGACTATCTGCACTCCGATTGGCACAGCACCCGCTTGCGGCTCCCGCTAGCGGCTACGCTTGAGGTCAGCCACCGCCCCGCCTTGTTGAAAAATTCGTTTGGAACCGCCATCATGACCGATGTCCAAGACATCCAGCGCCGTATTATCGAACTCGACGTGGAACACCGCGACCTCGACGCGGTGATTGCGATGCTGACCGCCGATGGACATGCCGACCAGCTTCAGCTGCGCCGCCTGAAAAAGCGTAAACTACAGCTGAAAGACCACATCACCCTGCTGAAGATGCAACTCGTGCCGGACGTGCCGGCCTGATTGCCTTCGCATCCCGCATTTAAGCCCTGCATTTAAGCTCCGCATTTAAGCTAGATAAGCGCCCATTTTGACCGATCACCTTCCAGTGCCCGGCGCCGCAGAGGCGTCGGCTGACTCATCTGCCGATGCCGCAAACGACGCGCCTGTGGGCAAGTACGATGCCGAGCTCGACCGCCTGTTCGGCGTCGGCGGCCCGCTTGCGCCCGCAGTCGGCACCTACAAGCCCCGCACCTCGCAAACCGAGATGGCGAAAGCCATCGCCACGGCGATCGACGGCCAGAAAGTCCTCATGGCCGAGGCCGGCACCGGCACCGGCAAGACCTTCGCCTACCTGGTCCCGGCGCTGCTCTGGGGCGGCAAGACCATCGTCTCGACCGGTACCAAGAACCTGCAGGACCAGCTGTTCCTGCGCGACATCCCGACCATCCGCAAGGCCCTCAAAGCCCCGGTCTCGGTCGCCTTGCTCAAGGGCCGCTCGAATTACGTCTGCCACTACCACCTGGAACGCACGCTGCAGAACGGGCGCCTGACCTCCCGCGACGACGTCGGTCACCTGCGCGAGATCTCGCGCTTCATCAAGATGACCAGTTCGGGCGACAAGGCCGAGCTGGCGAAGGTGCCCGAGACTGCCTCGGTATGGAACTTGGTGACCTCCACCCGCGACAGCTGCATGGGCGCGGAGTGCCAGTATTACCAGGACTGCTTCGTGATGAAGGCGCGCAGGGAAGCCCAGCAGGCCGACGTGGTCGTGGTCAACCACCACCTGTTCTTTGCCGACGTGGCGCTGAAGGACACCGGCGTGGCCGAGCTGCTGCCGTCGGCCAACACGATCATCTTCGACGAGGCGCACCAGCTGCCCGACACGGCCACGCTGTTCTTCGGCCAGTCGGTGTCGACTTCGCAGGTGCTGGAACTGTGCCGCGACGTGCTGGCCGAGGGCCTGGCGCACGCGCGCGGAGGCCCCGACTGGGCGAAAGTCGTCACCGTGGTGGAAAAGGCCGCGCGCGACCTGCGCCTGACCTTCCCGGAAGGCGGCACGCGCATGTCGCTGCCGCAGGTCCCGCCCACCTCCGCCTTCTTCCCGGCGCTCGACAAGCTCAAGGAAGAACTCGACGGCCTGATCGACGTGCTCGAGGACCAGGCCGAGCGCGCCGAAACCCTGGAAGCATGCCGCGTGCGCGCCGTTGAATTAAAGGCCTCTTTCGACGGCTGGAAACCCGATGCAAAAGGCAAAGTGGTGGAGGGCGACCAGGCCGTGCTGTGGGTCGAGGCGTTCGCCTCCTCGCTGCAACTGCACCGCACGCCGCTGTCGATCGCGCCGATCTTCCAGAACCAGAGGGAGGGTACGCCGCGCAGCTGGATCTTCACCTCGGCGACGCTGGCCGTCAAAAACGACTTCAAGCATTTCTCCGAACAGATGGGACTGACCGGCGAACCGGCACTCACCTGGCCGAGTCCGTTCAACTACGAGGACCAGGGCGTGCTGTACGTGCCGACCGGGCTGCCGGAACCCAATTCCATGGGCTATACCGACGCCGTGGTCGACCATGCGCTGCCGATCATCGAGGCGGCGGGCGGGCGTACCTTCTTCCTGTGCACCACGATTCGCGCGGTGAACCGGGTGGCCGAACGGCTGCGGGTCGATTTTGCCGAGCGCGGGCTGGACTTTCCGCTGTTCGTGCAGGGCGAACGCGGCCGCACCGAGCTGCTCGACTCGTTCAGGAATGCCGGCAACGCGGTGCTGGTGGGCAGCCAGAGTTTCTGGGAAGGCGTCGACGTGCGCGGCGAGGCGCTCTCGCTCGTCATCATCGACAAGCTGCCCTTCGCCCCGCCGGACGACCCAGTGCTGGCCGCGCGCATCGAGGTGATGGAAAAGCAGGGCATGAACGGCTTCATGCATCACCAGTTGCCGGAAGCGATCATCACCCTCAAGCAGGGCGCTGGCCGCCTGATCCGCGACGTCGACGACCGCGGCGTGCTGATGATCTGCGACCCGCGCCTGATCAGCAAGCCCTACGGGCGCCGGATCTGGCAGAGCCTGCCGCCGTTCAAGCGGACAAGGGTGCAGCAGGAAGTGATTGATTTCTTCAAGCCGGGGTCGGAAAAGCCTGAACAGGATTGATATTACCGGAGGGACACGGGATGGGCGGATTCCCGCCCATCCCGTGTTCCTTCGATAAATATTCCAATTACGGCACGATGACCACTTTCCCCGTCACCTTGCGCCCGGCCATATCATTCAGCGCCTGCGCCGTATCTGCCAGCGCATAGCGCTTCGACACCAGCGGCTTGAGCTTGCCCTCGGCCATCCAGCCCAGCATCTCGCGCATTGCGGCCAGGTTGGCCTCGGATTCGCGCCGCACAAAATCGCCCCAGAACACGCCGACCACCGAGGCGCCTTTCAGCAGCATCAGGTTCCACGGCAGCTTCGGAATCTCGCCCGCCGCGAAACCCACCACCAGCAGCCGCCCGCGCCAGGCGATTGAGCGCAGTGCCGGTTCGCTGTAAGGCCCGCCCACGGGATCGTAGATCACGTCCGGGCCCTTGCCACCGGTGGCCGCCTTGAGCGCCTCACGCAGGTCTTGCGTGCTGTAGTTGATCAGCACATCGGCACCGTGCGCGCGGCAGACCTCCAGTTTCGCGTCGTTTGACGCCGCCGCGATCACGCGCGCGCCAAGGGCCTTGCCGATCTCGATCGCCGCCAGTCCGACGCCGCCCGCCGCGCCCAGGACCAGCATCGTCTCGCCTGGCCGCAGGGCGCCGCGGTCGACCACCGCATGGTGCGAGGTGCCGTAGGTGAGGGTGATCGCCGCGGCGGTATCGAAATCCATGCCGTCCGGCATCGGCATCAGCGCTTCGGCCGGGGCCAGCGCCTGCTCGGCGAAGGCGCCCGTGCGCGTAAAGCCGATCACCCGGTCACCCGGTGCAAAGCCGCGCACGCCCTCGCCGACGGCGCGCACCACGCCCGCGAATTCGTTACCCGGAGTAAACGGCAGGGGCGGGCGTACCTGGTACTTGCCCTGCACCGTCAGCACGTCGGGGAAGTTGACGCCGGCTGCGCGCACGTCAACGACGACTTCGCCGCTGCCGGGCACGAGGTCCGGCAATTCCTGCAACGCGAGGCTGTCCGGCGGACCCCAATCCTGGCAAACGATAGCTTTCATGGCATTTCCCTCTCTGAAATATTTAAAAACGGCCAAATTATGCCTCACGGAACGCACACGCCGTGCGGCGACCGATGAGGCCGACGCGTTTGTGCGTCCGCAAAATGGCAGGGGTCGGGAACGCTAGAGTCATGCATGCACATCGCATTACTGGGCATTGAATGGGGGAAATGGCAATGGCGATAAGGTACGGCTGTTTCTTCAGCTATGCCCACGGGCGACACGACTTGATGAACCGGTTCAAGACTGCGCTGGCCGATGCGCTGCGCTGCTACCTCGAACCCTATTTCGACAACGAGGACGAACTGTTCATCGACACCGAACAGCTTGGCGGCGGTGACGACCTCGACCGCAAGATTGCCCGCGCGATGTGCGAGAGCGTCTGCATGATTCTCATCTACACACCCAAATACGAAGCGCACGCCTACACCCGGCGCGAATATGCCGCGATGCGCCAGCTCGAAGCCGAGCGCAGCCAGTGGTACACATTGCCGAGCCACCTGATCATCCCGGTAATCATGACCCAACATCCGGATCGCCTGCCGCCGCAGATTGCGAATTCCACCTTCTATGTCGACTTTTCGCATTTCACGATGGCGACCGACGACCTGAAATCGAACCGCGATTTCCTGCCCGATATCGACAAGATGGTGAAGCGGATCGCGACCCATTACCAGTACCAGAAAATGTACATGCCGGCTGATCATGATTGCAACCAATTCGTGCTCCCCGATGTCCCACCGGAGTGGCGTGCCGTCCCGGATCTGACCTTTCCAAAAAAATGAGGAGCCCATGGAAATCAACCGCATCACGCTTCCCCCCATTAGCGGCCCTGGCGAAGTAAGCACCTTTTATTCGTTTGAAAGCGGCGCCGCGCGCAGCCTCGCGCTTGCCGACGCGGCGGTGCTGCTGGCGAGCCGGCAGAACGCCACCGTGCCCGTACTGATGATCGACTGGGACACCGAGGCCCCCGGCCTGCACCACCTGTTCCCCACCTGCGACGAGCGCTACGAGAGCGAGCGGCCAGGCCCGGCCCGGCATGGTGCGCCTGCGCTCGCCGCAAGGCGTTTCGAGCCGGTGGCGAGGCCAGGCCACGAGCGGTCGGGCCACGGCAGGCCGGACCACGAGAGGCCGGGCCACGAGAGGCCGGGCCACGAGAGGCCGGGCGAGGAAAGGCACGACAATGACAGGCAGGGGCACGCCAGGAGCGCTGCAGCCCGGCCCGAGATGGCTTTCCGGCCCGAGGCGGGCCGTCCGGGCCTGCTCGAATACTTCGAAGCCTGCCGCGAGCAGCTCGACACGCTCGCCCGCACCTGCCCCGAGCTCGATCACGACGAGCGCGCGCGGCTGGTGCTCGAAGCGATCGACTGGGAAGCCTATGTCGAACGGGTCGACCAGAGCCGTACCCTGTACCTGATGCGCGCCGGCTGCTTCGACGACAGCTACGGCGAGCGCGCCGACCGCATGGACTGGGATGGGCTGTTCGCGGCCTGCCCGCCGCTGTTCCGGGCGTTTGTCGGCCACCTCACGCGCCACTTCCGGCATGTGCTGATCGACTGCCGCGGCGGGCGCTCGGCGGCCGTGAGCGTCTGCACGACGCTGCTCCCCGACCGGCTGGTCGGCCTGTTTACGCCGAACGCGCGCAGCCTCGACGGCCTTGCCGGGGTGGTGACGCGCGCCATCGAATACCGCTGCAGCCATGAGGAGGCGCAGCATCCGCTGCTGGTGTATCCGCTGCCTTGCGGCGTCGACAGCCTCGACGCCGAGCGGCGCATGCTGTGGCGCCGGGGCGACCCGCACAAGGGCAGCGTCGGCTACCAGGCGGCGCTCGAGCAACTGCTGCGCAACTGCTACGGCTTGTCCCAGCTGTCCCTCGACAGCTATCTCAACGAGGTGCAGCTGCACGGCGCGGTAGCGGCCGGCGCGGCCGAGCACCTGGGGGCGGCGCCGGAACGCGATGCCGACCGCCTGTCGCAGACGCGCGCCATCGAGGCGCTGCTGGGCTGGGCCGCGGCCGGGCGCTTCCCCTGGCAGTCGCGCGCCGAGCTCGATTTGATGGACGCGGTCGGCGCGGCGCGCGCCGCCCTGGCCGCCGGCGAACGCCACGGCGCCCGGCAGCCGGACAGCGTCGATGCCAACGGTGCGCTGCTGGCGCGCGAGCTGATGCGTCTCGGCGAAGTGCACCGCCATCAGGGGGGCTTGGGCGAGGGGTACGAATGCTTCTCCGAGGCGATGCTGCTGCGCGCGCGCCTGCAGGGCGACGATCATCCCGACACCCGCGCCAGCCGCGCGGCCCTGGCGAGCGTGCTGCGCGACGGCGGACGGCTGCGGGAAGCACAGCAGCAGTTCGACGTGCTGCTCGACCACTGCATGCGCGCGGCCGGCGCCGATCATCCCGAAACGCTGGCCGCGAAATCCGGGCTGGCAGCCACGCTCGCGCGGCTGGAGGAGTTTCAGCGCGCGCTGGCGCTGCACGAAGAGGTGACCGAGGCCTGCGAGCGGCTGTATGGCCCCGGCCACATCGCCACCCTCGATGCCCTGGCGGGACAGGCGCGCACGCTTGCCGCGCACGGCGAGTACTCGCGGGCGCGCATGCTGTACGAGCGCGTGCTCGAAGGCCGCCAGCGCGTCCTCGGCACCGAGCACGAAGACACGCTGCGCTGCACCGGGTCGCTGGCGACGCTGCTGCGCGACATGGGCGACCTCGGCAACGCGCGCAAGCTGCAGGAGCTGGTGCTCAGGGTGCGCGAGCGCCGCCTCGGGCCCGACGCCGCGGTGACGCTGCAGGCGCGCGAGGCGCTGGCGGAAATCTTTGCCGCCCAAGGCGACCTGGGTGCAGTGCGCGACATGCAGCAATCGCTGGCCACGGCCCGCGCGCGGCGGCTCGGGGACGACCACCCGGATACCCTCGGCGTGATGCTGCGGCTGGCCTCCACGCTCAGCCAGCAGGGCGAGCTCGAGGAGGCAAGGCAACTGCAGCAGCACGTCGTCAACCAGCACGAGCGCCTGCGCGGCATGGACGACCACGAAACGCTGCGCAGCAAGCGCATGCTGGCCGAAACCCTGTCGAGCCAGGGTCACAGCGGAGCGGCGCGCCGGCTCGAGCAGAGCGTGGAGGAGGGCGGCAACCGGCTGCTGCAGCTGCGCGCGATGTCCTCCGGCCTGCACGATGGCGCCGGCATCGCCGCGCCGGGTGCCGGTACCACAGGCGCCGCCTTGCCGGCTGCGGGAAGCGCCTTGCCGGGCGTGGTCCATTCCGGCATCGGCATGGGAGCGGCGGCGGCCGGGGTGACGCCGGGTGCTGCTGGGCGTGCGCCGCGCCTTGCCCCTGGACAGCCCGCCCCGCAGGAGGCAATCGAGCACAAGCTGGGCCAGTTGCATAAACTGGTCGAGGCCGGACGGGCGCGGGAAGCACGGCAACTTGCCGACAGCTTGCGCGAAACCATCCTGCGCCCCACCGTCGCGCAGCCGCTGCGGCGGCGCGGGGTGGCGCTGATCAAGCAGGTCTACCTCGACGACGGCGACAAGGATGCCTTGCTCGCCTTTGCCGAGGACGAGGTCGCCTCGCTCGAGGGCGCGCTACTGGAAGCGGCGGGCGGGTGGCCGCTGGCGCTGCGCTAACGGAGGCACGTGCGGCGAAATGCATTGCAACCCCGGCAATGACCGGGGGTGGCGTCGTGTCGGGACAACGGCGCCGTGCCCCGGAGGCGAGAAATTATCTGTCCCGGACGCGCGATGAAAGCGTTGCTTCAGGTAAAATCGCGTGATGCGAATTCTTATCAGTAACGACGACGGCTACCTCGCCCCGGGCATCAACGCCCTGGCCGAGGCCCTTGCGACCGTCGCCGACATCACTGTGGTCGCGCCCGACAGCAATCGCTCGGGCGCGTCGAACTCGCTGACACTCGACCGTCCGCTGTCGGTCAACCGGGCTGCCAACGGCTTTTATTATGTGAACGGCACGCCGACCGATTGCGTCCACATCGCACTCACCGGGATGCTCGACGCGCCGCCCGACCTGGTCGTTTCCGGCATCAACAACGGCCAGAACATGGGCGACGATACGCTGTATTCCGGCACCGTCGCAGCCGCGACCGAAGCTTTCCTGTTCGGCATTCCGGCGATCGCCTTTTCCCAGGTACATCATGGCTGGGCGCATCTTGACGCCGCCGCCAGGGTCGCGCGTGAAGTCGTGCTGCGCGGCTTCGACGTGCTGGCCTCGCCTTACCTGTTGAACGTAAACATTCCCAACCTGCCCTATGAGGCGATGGGCGCGCTGACGCCGACCCGTCTCGGGCGCCGCCATCAGGCCGAGCCCGTGATCCGCGCCCAAGACCCGCGTGGGCGCGAAATCTTCTGGATCGGCGCGCCCGGCGCCTGCCGCGATGCGAGCGAGGGTACGGATTTCCACGCCGCTTCGCACGGGCTGGTGTCCATCACGCCACTGCAGGTCGACCTGACGCACAAGCCGCAGCTCGAACTGCTGACGCGAGGACTGGCATGAACGACCGGACCAAAACTCCCGAGCGCAGCACCTTTCCGCTGCCGCTGTCGTCGGTAACCGGCAGCGGCGCGCGCAAGCCAGGCGCGCCTGCGCCGGTCGCGACGCCGCAGACGGCCACCCAGAACGCCGCGCGCGCGGTCGGCGGCGCCCAGCCGCCGAGGGCGCCGCAACCCGGTCCCAAGCTGCCCGGGTATGCGATGCCGGCGGCGTCCAGTGCCCCGGCGGCCCAGCGCTCGGACCTGATGGCCACCGAAGCGATCCGCCGCGCAATGGTTGCGCGCGTCGCGGGGCAGGGCGTGCGTGACCGTGTCGTGCTCGCCGCCCTCGAGGCCGTGCCGCGCCACCTCTTCATCGAGCCGGCGCTGTCCGGCCAGGCCTATATCGATGCCTCGCTGCCGATCGGCCACAACCAGACCATTTCCCAGCCCTACATCGTTGCCCGCATGATCGAGGCGATGCGTGAAGGCAAGGGCAGCATGGCCCGCGTGCTCGAGATCGGTACCGGCTGCGGCTACCAGGCAGCCGTGCTGGCGCAAGTGGCGGGCGACGTCTATTCGATCGAACGCATCAAGCCCCTGCACGAGCTGGCCAAAGCCAACCTGCGGCCCCTGCGTCTGCCCAACCTGCGCTTGCACTACGGAGATGGTATGCTCGGGCTCGCGCAGGCCGCCCCATTTGATGGCATCATCCTGGCCGCGGCCGGAATGGAAGTGCCGCGCGCCCTGCTCGAGCAGCTCGCCATCGGCGCGCGACTGGTGGCCCCGGTCGGCGGCCAGGTACAGCACTTGCAGCGCATCACCCGAACAGCCAAGTCGGAGTGGACCAGCGAAACGCTGGAAGCCTGCCATTTTGTCCCCTTGCGTCCTGGCATCGCTTAATACAAACAAGCGTGCTCCAGATCGTAATACTTAGTAAATGAGAATGAAACAAACACCCCGTTTAGTCCTGCTGACCCTCACCTTTGGCTTGATCGCCGGCTGTACCACCTCCACCCGCCAGGTGCCGATCGTCGAGCGCCCTGTCAGTTCGGGCGCGCAGGCGCGCGTGCCGGCACGCGCCGAACAGCCGCGTCCGGATGCCCGCGGTACCTACACCGTGCGCCGCGGCGACACGCTGCTGCGCATTGCGCTCGACCATGGCCAGGACTACCGGGAGCTGGTCACCTGGAACAGCCTGCGCGACCCGGACGACATCAAGGTCGGCCAGGTACTGCGCGTGGCGCCGAACGAGCGCGCCGAACGCTCGACGGCGGTTGTGACCCAGCCAGTGCCGATGCCGCCGGAAACCCGTCCGGCGGTGCCCCGCAAGACGATGCCACGCGCCGACAAGCGTCCGGCCGACAGCGACGTGGCCGACGCGCCGCGCGACAGCAGGTCGGGCGAAAGGGCCGAGACCGTGGTCGCCGCGGCGAACACGACCCCACCGGCACCGGCGCCGGCTGCCGCAGGTGCGACGGCGGCCCGTGTCGGCGCCACCGTCACCGCTCTTGATGACGAGAAACTGAGCTGGATGTGGCCATCGGACGGTCGTATCGTCGCGACATTTGACGAAGGCAAGAACAAGGGCATCGATATTGCCGGGCGCGCAGGACAGCAAGTCATGGCGGCGGGTGCGGGCAAAGTAATGTACGCTGGTAGCGGCATCCGGGGTTATGGTAACCTCGTCATCGTTAAACACAGCAACAGCTTGCTGTCGGCCTATGCCCATAACCGCGCCATTGTCGTGAAGGAAGGCGACAACGTGGCCAAGGGCCAGGTAATCGCCGAAATGGGCGATTCCGACGCCGATTCGGTGAAGCTGCATTTCGAGATTCGCCAGCAGGGCAAACCCGTCGATCCATCGAGGTTCCTGCCCAGCCGTTAGAGCATGTGAAAAAACGTCAGGGCAAGGAATGCGGCCGTCCGACGCGTCGTCGAAGGCAGTACACTGGTACGACGAGACGATGCAACGCTGCCATGGCGATTTTTTTACATGCTCGTAGAGAGGGCCAATGACGCTGCCGCCGCACTCCCAGGACCACGACGTTTCCGACGAACTGCCTGACGAACTGGAAGGCGAGGACGCGTCGGCTGACAGTGAATACGGTGCCGGCGCGTCAAGCGATGGCGCCGATGTCGGATCGATGCTGCCCGGCGCGGCCGTCGAGGTCGAAAGCGTCGACGAGCTCAAGAAGGTGCTTGCCGCCGAGCTTTCGACCGATACCACCCAGCACTACCTGAACCAGATCGGCACCCGGCCGCTGCTGTCGGCCAGCCAGGAAGTGCATTACGCCACCCTGGCCAAGGCGGGCGATTTCGAAGCGCGCCAAAAAATGATCGAGCACAACCTGCGGCTCGTCGTCTCCATTGCCAAGCACTACATCAATCGCGGCGTCGTCCTGCTCGACCTGATCGAGGAGGGCAACATCGGCCTGATGCGCGCGATCGACAAGTTCGAGCCCGAGCGCGGTTTCCGTTTTTCCACCTACGCCACCTGGTGGATCCGCCAGAGCATCGAGCGCGCCATCATGAACCAGGCCCGCACCGTGCGCCTGCCGGTGCACATGGTGCGCGAACTGAACTGCGTGCTGCGCGCCAAATACCATCTGGAAGCGCGCGACCACGACGGCAAGGACGCACGCATCGAGGATATCGCCGACCTGGTCGGGCGCCCGGTGGAAGAGGTGCAGGATATCCTGGCCCTTTCCGAGCACGCTGCCTCGCTCGACGCCCCGCTCGACAACGATCCCGGCTCGAGCCTGATGGACATGCTGCCGGGCGAACTCGAGGACGCGCCCGACATGCGTGCCGAGCAGCACGAGATGACGGCGCTGGTACGCGACTGGCTCACGCGCCTGCCGGAAAAACAGCGCCTGGTGGTGATGCGCCGCTTCGGGCTGGATAATGACGATCCGGCAACGCTGGAAACCCTGGCCGAGCAGATGGGCGTGACGCGCGAGCGCGTGCGCCAGATCCAGCAGGAAGCGCTGGTCAAGCTGAAGCGGGCGATGGCGGCCCGTGGCGTCGTGCGTGATTCCTTGCTATGATGCCGCCGGTCCTGTGACCTGGTCGGGCGGCCCGCTTTGCACCCGCCGCAGGTCGAACGTGCGGCGGGCGAATCGCTGCCGCATCCGCTTTCCACCATTCTGACGCCCGTGTGACCCGGCCTTCCGGTTCGGTCCGCCACCATACACATGCAAGAAACATTTATCGAAATTAAGTCCCTCGACGCGGATGCGCGCGGCGTCGGCCACCTCGAGAACGAGGACGGCAGCCAGGGCAAGGTCGTCTTCGTCGAAGACGCCCTGCCGGGCGAACGCGTCAGCTATGAGGTCAAGAAGAAGAAGAAAAACTGGGAAGCGGGCCGCATGGTCACGCTCCAGCGCGCCTCGTCGATGCGCGTCGAGCCGCGCTGCCAGCACTTCGGCTATTGCGGCGGCTGCTCGATGCAGCACCTCGAGCCGACCGCGCAGGTCGCGATGAAGCAGCGCACCCTGGAAGACAACCTCTGGCACCTGTCCAAGGTCAAAGCGGAAAACATCATGCGCCCGATGTACGGGCCGACCTGGGGCTACCGCTTCCGCGCGCGCCTGTCGGTGCGCTGGGTGGCCAAGAAGGAAACCGTGCTGGTCGGCTTCCACGAGCGCGCTTCCGCGTTCGTTGCCGACATTACTTTCTGCCACATCCTGCCGCCGCACCTGGGCGGCATGCTGGTGCCGCTGCGCGAACTGATCGGCTCGCTGTCGATCTATTCCCAAGTGCCGCAGATCGAAGTGGCGGTCGGCGAAGAGAACACGGCGCTGGTATTGCGCATCATGGCGCCCCTGACGACGAAGGACGAAGAGTTGCTCAAGGCCTTCGCCGACGGGTGGGGCATCCAGTGGTGGTTGCAGACGAAGGGGCCGGACTCGGTCTACCCGTTCTATCCGGCGGACAAAGAACTGTATTACACCCTGCCGGAATTCGGCGTGCGCATGCCGTTCAAGCCGACCGATTTCACCCAGGTGAACCACCAGATCAACCGCGCCCTGGTGCACAAGGCCCTTGGCCTGCTCGAGGTGCAGCCGGGTGACCGTGTGGCCGACCTGTTCTGCGGCCTGGGCAACTTCACGCTGCCGCTGGCCACCCAGGCGCGTGAAGTCGTCGGCATTGAGGGCAGCACCGTCCTCACCACGCGCGCGCTGGAGAACGCAAAGGCGAACAGCCTGTCCGATAAAACGACTTTCTATACGCGCAACCTGTTCGAGGTGACCGCGGGCCACCTGGTGGCGCTCGGCAAATTCGACCGCATGCTGGTTGACCCGCCGCGCGACGGTGCCATCGCGCTGGCCGAGGCCCTGGCCGAGCTGCGCGAAACCGGCAGGGCGGAATTCCTGCCGCGGCGCATCGTGTACGTGTCCTGCAGCCCCTCGACCCTGGCGCGCGACGCCGGCGTGCTGGTGCACCATGCCGGCTATGTGATGAAGAAGGCGGGCGTGGTCAACATGTTCCCGCACACCTCCCACGTCGAATCGATCGGCGTGTTCGAGCTGCCGACCTAATCGTTTCGAATACCAAAACGAAAAAAAGCCGACCCGTAGGTCGGCTTTTTCGTTGCAGCACTACTGCTTAGTCGTCGCCACCCATGATGCCCAGCAGGCGCAGCAGGGCGGTGAAGACGTTGAACACGTCCAGGTAGATCGCCAGGGTCGCGGTGATGTAGTTGGTTTCGCCGCCGTTCACGACGCGGTTCACGTCATACAGGATGAAGGCCGAGAACACGCCGATCATCAGCACCGAGATCACGATCGTCAGGACCGGCATCTGCAGGAAGATGTTGGCGACGATCGCCAGCAGGATCACGACCGCACCGGCCGTCAGCCAGCTGCCCATGCCCGAGAAGTCACGCTTGCTCGTGGTGGCGATGCTGGCCATCACGGCAAACACAACCGCGGTGCCGCCGAAGGCCGTCATGATCAGGCTGCCGCCGTTCGAGTAGCCGAGCGTGTGGCGCAGCAGCGGCGTCAGCATCAGGCCCATGAAGAAGGTAAAGCCGAGCAGCACGAACACGCCGACTGCCGATTCCTTGGTCTTCTCGATCGCGTACATGAAGCCGAAGGCGATCGCCATGAAGACGATGAAGCCCATGAAGCCGCTGAACATCGGCAGGTTCATCGACACGCCGACGAAAGCGCCGAGCACGGTCGGGATCATCGACAGCGCAAGCAGCCAGAAGGTGTTGCGCAGTACTTTGTTGCGCGCGACCTGGCCTACGGCCACGTCGTAAGCGGGTTGCTTTTGCAGACTAGGATTCATGATGCCTCCGGTTGGATAAATAGTAACGCCACTGAAGCATAGCATGGCGCCGACTCGGGGAGAACTGCCTTAAGCGAACTCTAAGCTCCTCCGCGAGCGGGCGCCACATGTGGGCACCACAAGTGGGTATGTCACATTGACAGGGCGGATTTTCGCCGCCACTCTACCACTTTGGTGGCCCATGCCGCAATATCGGCTATATGGGGAGAGTATGGTAAAATCAAAGGTTGATTGAGTTCTCTTCTTCTCGATTTAAACCTTTCTTTTTATTGGAGTTTTTACATGGCAATCGAACGCACCCTGTCGATCATCAAACCAGACGCAGTTGCAAAAAACGTGATCGGCCAAATCTACAGCCGCTTCGAAGGCGCTGGCCTGAAGATCGTTGCAGCCCGTATGACCCAGCTGACGCGCGAGCAGGCTGAAGGCTTCTACGCTGCCCACAAAGAGCGCGGCTTCTTCAAGGATCTGGTCGACTTCATGGTGTCCGGTCCTGTCATGATCCAGGCTCTGGAAGGCGAGAACGCCGTCCTGAAGCACCGTGACCTGATGGGCGCGACCGATCCGAAGAAGGCTGAAAAAGGCACGATCCGCGCCGATTTCGCCGATTCGATCGATGCCAACGCCGTTCACGGTTCGGACGCTGTCGAAGCTGCACAAGTTGAAATCGCTTACTTCTTCCCAGAAATGAAGTAATCGCTCAGTAACAGACATCACGCATCAAGAACCGCTCGCCTGATGCCCCGGGCCCGGCGAGCGGGGTTATTTGGAAACACACAGGACAATCATGACGACTCTCACCAACCTGCTGGACTTCGATCCCGCGCAACTCGTCGCTTACTGCGCCGACTTGGGTGAGAAGCCGTTTCGCGCCAAGCAGCTGCAGCGCTGGATCCACCAGTTCGGCGCCAGCAATTTCGACGACATGACCGATCTGGCCAAGTCGCTGCGCGAAAAACTCAAGACCCGCGCGACGGTCACGGCGCCGGGCATCATCAGCGACCACACCTCGACCGACGGTACCCGCAAGTGGCTGGTCGACGTCGGCGACGGCAATGCGGTCGAAACCGTGTTCATCCCGGAAGAAAACCGCGGCACGCTGTGCATCTCGACCCAGGCCGGCTGCGCCGTGAACTGTCGCTTCTGCTCGACCGGCAAGCAGGGCTTCAACCGCAACCTGACGGTGGCCGAAATCATCGGCCAGCTGTGGATGGCCGAGTTCGAGCTGCGCGCTACCCGCGGCATCGAGCCGGGCCCGAAGGGCGAGCGCCAGATCACCAACGTGGTGATGATGGGCATGGGCGAGCCGCTGCTGAACTACGAGCCGACCGCCACCGCCCTGAAGCTGATGCTCGACGATAACGCCTACGGCCTGTCGCGCCGCCGCGTGACCCTGTCGACCTCGGGCGTGGTGCCGAACATCGACAAGCTGTCCCAGGATGTGCCGGTGGCGCTGGCCGTCTCGCTGCACGCGTCGAACGACGCCCTGCGCGACGTACTGGTGCCACTGAACAAGAAATACCCGCTGCGCGAGCTGATGGCCGCGTGCAAGCGCTACCTCGAATTCGCGCCGCGCGACTTCATCACGTTCGAATACTGCATGCTCGACGGCTTCAACGACAGCGACGAGCATGCACGCGAACTGATCGCCCTGGTGAACGACCCGGTCGTCGGCATCAACTGCAAGTTCAACCTGATCCCGTTCAACCCGTTCCCGGAATCGGGCCTGTTCCGCTCGAAGAACCCGCGCATCAAGGCTTTTGCCCAGGTGCTGATGGACGCCGGCATCGTCACCACCGTGCGCAAGACGCGCGGCGACGACATCGACGCGGCCTGCGGCCAGCTGGCCGGCGAGGTGCAGGACCGCACCAAGGTCGCCCAGCGCATGGAAAAGATGGCGGAGTACCAGAAAAAGTTCGGCGCCGATTTCGGGCGCATCGTGGAGATCCCTTCTTGAAAAGGGCCGCGGCAGGCAAGTTAATCGGCAAGGTCGCATATGGTCGCCTCGCGGCCGTGTGCGCCCTCGGTCTGTTGACGGCCTGCGCCGCGCCGGGTAACGCGCCCGGCGAACTGAAAACCGCCTCCGACCAGACGGCGCTGGAAAAGCGCGCTTCGATCCGCCTGCAACTGGCGGTGGGCTATTACCAGCAGGGCAAGTACGATATCGCCCTCGACGAAATCAAGCAGGCACTCGCCGCCGATCCCGCTTACGCCGATGCCTACGGCATGCGCGCGCTGATCTACACCGCGATGGGGCAGGTGGCGCTGGCCGACGAGAATTACCGGCACGCGCTGCGCCTGGCGCCGCGCAATCCCGAACTGGCCAACAACTACGGCTCCTTCCTGTGCCAGACGGCGAATCGCCCGCTTGATGCCATGCGCCAGTTCGACGCCGCGCTGAAGAACCCGACCTACCAGACGCCGGTGAGCGCGCAGGTGAATGCCGGCGTGTGCAGCCTGAAGACGAAAAATTACGACGCGGCCGAGCGCTACCTGCTCGATGCGCTGCGTTACAACCCCGAACTGCCCGCCACCCTGGCCGGGTTGGGACGGGTCTACTACGAGCGGCGCGACTTCCAGCGCGCCGGTTTTTTCATTAACCGCCTGACAGAAGTGTCGAAGCTCGATACCCTGTCCGCCGACGCGTTGTGGCTCGCCTTGCGGGTACAGCGCAAACTGGGCGAACGCTCGATGGAGGCCAGCCTCGTTGCGCAGCTGCGGCGGCGCTTCCCCGGCTCGCCCGAATACCTGGCGTACGAGCGCGGGGCATTTGATGAGTGAGACGACTATGACTTCAGAGCGCGCAGAGCAGGGCGCCACGCCGGACAACCACCAACGCCAGCCAGGCGCGACCCTGGCCGCCCAACGCGAATCGATGGGCTGGACGGTCGAGCAGGTGGCCGAGCAGCTCAAGCTGGCCGTGCGCCAGGTGGTGGCCATCGAGAAGGGCAATTACGCGGCCCTGCCGAGCCCCGCCGTGACGCGCGGTTTCGTGCGCGCCTACGCCAAGATCCTGCGCCTGGACCCGGCGCCACTGGTGGCGATGGTCCCGATGGACAATCCGGTCCCGGAGGACACTGGCGTCCCGGTGCGCCGCGACCGCCAGACCTCGTTCTCGCACTCGCGCTACCCGACCCACGGCAAGCGTTCGAACCTGCCGCTGGCCTGGATTGCCGGCGTCGCGGTGGTTGCCACCGCGGGCGCCGCTGTCTGGCACTTCGGCCTGGTATCGCTGCCGGGTAGCGACGCCTCAAGCAGCGGCGCGGCCGCCGGCAATGGCGAGGCGGTGCTGAGCACGCCGGCCGAGGCACCAGGCGCCAACGGACCGATGCCCGATACCGTACTCAATCCGTCGGTACCGCTGATCTCGGTTCCGGGTCCGGCCGATACCAGCGGCAACGCCGGCCCGGCCGCTACCGGCACGCCGGCGGCCCCGGCGGGCGCTGGCGCTGCCCCTGCCGCTGTTCCACCAGCCGCTGTTCCACCTGCTGCATTGGCGACACCGCCAGCGGCCACGCCGGCTGCGGCCGCACCGCTTGCCGCAGCATCGGCTGCCGCAGCACCGGCTGTCGGCGGCAATACGCTGGTGCTGAACGTGCGCGAGGATTCCTGGATCGAAGTGCGTCCGCAGGGCGGCAAGGCCCTCGTTTCGCGCCTGGTCAAGGGGGGCAGCACCGAGACCGTCGAGGTGCCAAACGGGGCCACGCTGACCGTCGGCAATCCGGGCGGCGTGTCGGCCACGCTGCGCGGCGCCGCCGTCGCGCTGCCGCCGGTGCCGGGCAAGACGATTTCGCGCGTGACGCTGAAGTAACGCGGTCGAGCGACACCGGCGTCCTGAAACAACGTACAACGAGCAAAGCAATGAATTCAATGAACCTGCCCATTCCTTCCGGACCGATGGCGCGCCGCGCCAGCCGCCGCGTGCTGGTCCAGCATGGCGAGCGCAAGGTCTGGATTGGTGGCGACGCCCCGGTGGTGGTGCAGTCGATGACCAACACCGACACCGCCGACGTGATCGGCACGGCGATCCAGATCAAGGACCTGGCGCGCGCCGGCTCCGAGATGGTGCGCCTTACCGTCGACAAGCCGGAGGCGGCCGCAGCCGTGCCGGCGATCCGCGAGCAGCTCGACCGCATGGAAGTGGACGTGCCGCTGGTCGGCGACTTCCACTACAACGGCCATATCCTGCTGCGCGACTTCCCCGAGTGCGCCCGAGCCCTGTCGAAGTACCGCATCAATCCGGGCAACGTGGGGCAGGGCGCCAAGCGCGACGCCCAGTTCGCGCAGATGATCGAAGTCGCCATCGAGCACGACAAGCCGGTGCGTATCGGCGTCAACTGGGGCAGCCTCGACCAAAGCCTGCTGGCGCGCATCATGGACGAGAATGCCGCGCGCGCGAATCCTTACAGCGCCCAGGCCGTGATGTACGAAGCCCTGATCACCTCGGCGATCGAGAATGCCGTGCGCGCCGAGGAAATCGGCATGGCGCGCGACAAGATCATCCTGTCGTGCAAGGTGTCGGGCGTGCAGGACCTGATCGCCGTCTACCGCGAACTGGCGCGCCGCTGCGACTACCCCCTGCACCTGGGCCTGACCGAGGCCGGCATGGGCAGCAAGGGCATCGTCGCCTCGACCGCCGCGCTGTCGGTGCTGCTGCAGGAAGGCATCGGCGACACCATCCGCGTTTCGCTCACCCCGGAGCCGGGCGGCGACCGCACGAAGGAAGTGGTCGTGTCGCAGGAAATCCTGCAGACGATGGGCCTGCGCAAGTTCACACCGATGGTGATCGCCTGCCCGGGTTGCGGCCGTACCACCTCGACCGTGTTCCAGGAACTGGCCGATAACATCCAGACCTTCCTGCGCGATTCGATGCCGGAATGGAAGCAGTCGTATCCGGGCGTGGAAGCGATGAACGTGGCCGTGATGGGCTGCATCGTCAACGGACCGGGCGAATCGAAGCATGCGAACATCGGCATCAGTTTGCCGGGCACCGGCGAATCGCCGGCGGCGCCGGTGTTTGTCGATGGGCAGAAAGTGGCGACGCTGCGCGGCGAGCGGATCGTCGACGAGTTCCAGAACATTGTTTTGGAATACGTGAAGAAGAATTACGGCAAGACAACCGAAATCGCGATGTAACGTAGGGTGGACGGCTCGGCCGTCCACGCGTTCAATGCACGGATGCAAATGGTGGTGCGATGACATTCCTGTCCGTTGAACGCGTGGACGGGAGACCCGCCCACCCTACAGAACTGAAGAACATAACATGTCCAAACCAGAAAAAATCGTCGCCGTCAAAGGCATGAACGACATCCTCCCGGCCGATGCGCCGCTGTGGGAGTTGTTCGAAAACACCGCCGAAACCATCCTGAAGAGCTACGGCTACCAGAAGATCGTCACCCCGATCGTCGAGGAAACGGGCCTGTTCGCGCGCGCCATCGGCGCCGTCACCGACATCGTCGAGAAGGAAATGTATTCCTTCACCGATTCGATGAACGGCGACCAGCTGACGCTGCGTCCGGAAGGCACGGCCGGCGTCGTACGCGCGGTGCTCGAGCACAACATGGTCTACGACGGCCCGAAGCGCCTCTGGTACAAGGGCCCGATGTTCCGCCACGAGCGCCCGCAGCGCGGCCGTTACCGCCAGTTCTTCCAGTTCGGCGCGGAAGCGGTCGGCTTCACGGGCCCGGACATCGACGCCGAGCTGATCATGTTGTGCCGCCGCTTGTGGGATGACCTCGGCCTGCAGAACGTGCGCCTGGAACTGAACTCGATCGGCAACGCCGAAGAGCGCCTGCGCCACCGGGCCGACCTGATCGCGTATTTCGAATCGCACGCCGACATCCTCGACGCGGAAGCCAAGCGCCGCCTGCACAGCAACCCGCTGCGCATCCTCGATACCAAGAACCCGGCCATGCAGGAGATGGTGAACGGCGCGCCGCAGTTGCTGTCTTACCTCGGCGAGGAATCCCTGGCGCACTTCGAAGGCGTCAAGCGCCTGCTCGACCGTAACAACGTGCAGTTCAGCGTGAACCCGCGCCTGGTGCGCGGCCTCGATTACTACAACCGCACCGTGTTCGAATGGGTCACCGACGAGCTTGGCTCGCAGGGCACGATCTGCGCCGGCGGCCGTTACGACCCGCTGATTGAAACCTTCGGCGGCAAGGCCACCCCTGGCGTCGGCTTTGCGATGGGCATCGAGCGCATCATCGAGCTGATGAAGGGCCTGGGCGAACCGGCACAGCCGAGCCAGTGCGACGTTTACATGGTCCACCAGGGCGAGGAAGCCCAGGTGCAGGCCTTCATCCTGGCCGAGCGCCTGCGTGATGCCGGCCTGGATGTTGTGCTACATTGCGCAACGCCAACGGGTGCGGGCAGCTTCAAGAGCCAGATGAAGAAGGCCGACGGCAGCGGCGCGGCCTTTGCGGTGATCCTTGGCGAAGACGAAGTGGCGAATAACGTGGCGGCGGTCAAGTCGCTGCGCGGCGGGGCCGACGAGCAGCAGCAGGCCAGCGTCGCCTTCGACAAGGTGGTCGACCACGTGGTGGACGCCATCATCGGCGATCACGACCACGATCACGATCACGTGCATTACCATCCGTAAGAAGCAGCAAGCACCGACTCATCGCATCACTTCCTTACTACTATTAGACGAACGACATGGCATACGACCTCGAAGAACAAGAACAGATCGCCTCATTCAAGGCGTTCTGGGCAAAGTACGGCAACCTGATCACCTGGGTGCTGATCCTGGCACTCGGCGCTTTCGCCGCCTACAACTTCTGGAACAAGCACCAGCGCGACCAGTCAGTGGGCGCATCGGCCCTGTACGACGAGCTGACCGACGCCGTCACCGCCAAGGACAACGCCAAGGCGCAGCGCATTGCTTCCGACATCCAGTCGAAGTACAAGCGCACCGCCTACGCGCAGATGAGCGCCCTGGGCGCGGCCAAGACCGCTTTCGAGGCGAACGACCTGAAAACCGCGAAGACCCAGCTGCAATGGGTGGTCGACAACGGCAACGACGAGTACAAGTCGGTCGCCCAGCTGCGCCTGGCCGGCGTGCTGCTGGATGAAAAGAACTACGACGGCGCCATGCAATTGCTTAATGCTGAATATTTGCCACAGTTCAGCGCCGAAGTGGCCGACCGCAAGGGCGACGTCCTGGTCGCGCAGAACAAGATTGCCGACGCCCGCAACGCGTATGTCGCCGCGCTGGCCGCCATGGGTCCGAAGCATCCGGGCAGCCAGCTGGTGCGCATCAAGCTCGAAGCCATTGGCGGCACCGCCCCGGCGGCAGCTGCACCGAAAGCTGCTGCGTAACTCAGGTATCCTGTGATAACGCGGAAGCCACCGCCCGCCGTCCAGGCAGGCGTTGGCTTTCGCGTCTTTCTACTCGTCCTTTAAGACTTAGAACAAGGTAAAAGAAAAATGCGTATTACCCGTAAGCTGGTTGGTGTCGGTGTCCTGGCCCTGATGACGGGCTGCTCGACCTTGAGCTCGCTCAATCCGTTCGCGTCGAAGTCCAAGGGCAACGAGCCGGCCCCGCTGGTCGAACTGAAGGGCACGATGGCCGTGCGCACCGCCTGGAAACTCGACATCGGCAAGGCGCGCGGTTACCAGTTCTCGCCTGCCTTGGCCGGCAATACCGTGATCGTCGCCGGCGCCGATGGCGACATCGCCCGCGTCGAAGCCGGCGACGGCCGCCAGATGTGGCGCATCAAGGCCGGCACCGGCCTGACGGGCGGCGTCGGCACCGACGGCAACGTGATCGTCGTCGGCGCCGCCGACGGTGTCCTGATGGCCTTCGACATGGACGGCAAGGCGCTGTGGAAGAGCCAACTGTCGAGCGAAATCCTGTCCGCGCCAGCCGTGGCCCAGGGCGTCGTCGTCGCGCGCAGCATCGATAACCGTATTGTCGGCATCGACGCCGCCACCGGCCAGAAGAAATGGACCGTGCAGCGCACCTCGCCGGCGCTGACCCTGCGCACCGCGCCGGGCATGATCGTGTATAACGCCGACGTGATCGTCGCCCAGCCGGCCGGCAAGCTCGGCTCCTTCCTGCTGGCCACCGGTGCGCCGCGCTGGGAAGTCGAAGTCGGCTCGGCGCGCGGCGCCACCGAACTCGAGCGCGTCACCGACATCGGCGGCACGCCCGTCGTCTTCGAATCGGACGTGTGCGCCGTCGCCTACCAGGGCCGTGTCGCCTGCTATGAGCTGGTCTCGGGCACCCCGCGCTGGACGCGCGACCTGTCCTCGCTGGTGGGCGTGGCCGTCGACCAGCGCTTCGTTTTCGCCGCCGACGACAAGGGCGCGCTGCATGCCTTTGACCGCGAAAGCGGCGTCAGCGCCTGGAAGAACGACAAGCTGTCCTTCCGCGGCCTGTCGACCCCGCTGTCCTACGGCCGCACGGTCGCGGTCGGCGACTACCAGGGTTATATCCACTTCCTGTCGCGCGAGGACGGTACTTTCCTCGCGCGCGCCGCAACCGATGGCAGCGCCATCAGCGGTACGCCTCTGGTTGCCGGATCGAACCTGATTTTTCAAACACAAAATGGAACTGTGACCGCCATCGCGGTCGAATAGAATAACTACATGAAGCCGGTAATTGCACTCGTTGGTCGCCCGAACGTCGGGAAGTCGACCCTATTCAACCGCCTGACCCGTTCGCGCGACGCGTTGGTGGCCGACCTCCCTGGCCTGACGCGCGACCGCCACTACGGCGAAGGGCGTATCGGCGAGCGGCCGTTCCTGGTGATCGACACGGGCGGTTTCGAGCCGGTCGCCAAGGAAGGCATCATGCACGAGATGGCCCTCCAGACGAAACAGGCGGTGGCGGAAGCCGACGTCGTGATCTTCATCGTCGACGGCCGCCAGGGCCTGACCCCGCACGACAAGACCATCACCGACTTCCTGCGCAAGTCCGGCCGCCAGGTCATGCTCGTCGTAAACAAGTCGGAAGGCATGAAGTATACCGCCGTCACCGCCGAGTTCTACGAGCTCGGCATGGGCGACCCGTACGTCATTTCCGCGGCCCACGGCGACGGCGTGAACGACCTCGTCGTCGAAGCCCTCGACCAGGCCTTCGCCTCCCGTCCGAACGACGAAGCGGAACTGGAAAACCAGGATCACGGCGTCAAGATCGCCATCGTCGGCCGTCCGAACGTCGGCAAGTCCACCCTCATCAACACCCTGGTGGGCGAGCAGCGCGTGATCGCCTTCGACATGCCGGGCACCACGCGCGACTCGATCGAAGTCCCGTTCGAACGCGACGACAAGCAGTACACCCTGATCGACACGGCCGGTATCCGCCGCCGCGGCAAGGTGTTCGAAGCCATCGAAAAGTTTTCCGTCGTGAAAACCCTGCAGTCGGTCAGCGAGGCGAACGTCGTCGTACTGATGCTCGACGCCCAGCAGAATATCTCCGAGCAGGATGCGCACATTGCCGGCTTCATCCTAGAGTCGGGTCGCGCCCTGGTGGTGGCCGTCAACAAGTGGGACGGCCTGACTACCGACCAGCGCGACGAGATCAAGAACGACATGGACCGCAAGCTCGACTTCCTCGGGTTCGCCGAGACGCGCTTCATCTCGGCGCTGAAGGGCACCGGCATCAAGCAGCTGATGGCGTCGGTCGACACCGCGTATGCCGCCGCGACCGCCAACCTGTCGACGCCGCGCCTGACGCGCGCGCTGCAGGAAGCGGTCGAGAAGCAGGAGCCAAAGCGCAAGGGCACGTCGCGTCCCAAGATGCGCTATGCCCACCAGGGCGGCCAGAACCCGCCGATCATCGTCATCCACGGCAATGCCCTCGACGGCATCACCGAACCGTACAAGCGTTACCTGGAAAAGCATTTCCGCGAAACCTTCAACCTGATCGGCACGCCACTGCGCATTGAATTGCGGAGCGGGAAGAATCCGTTCGCCCGCGATCACAATTAAGCAGACTCCGATCAACCGCCTGCGCTGCAAACTTATCAGTTCCTTAAGCGCGGCGGTTTTCTCGGAATTGAAGCGTAGCAGTACGACAAAATCTGGCAAAACAGGTTAGAGTACCTTCAGGCCATCGTTCGCAACCGCTGAATCTTGCCCCGTGCACTTGAAAAGGGGGCGCTCGCCTCCATTTTTTAAACTACAACAACATTACGGAGCTGTTATGAGCAACAAAGGGCAACTGTTACAAGACCCATTCCTCAATGCATTGCGCAAAGAGCACGTCCCTGTCTCGATCTACCTGGTCAACGGGATCAAACTGCAGGGCCATATCGAATCGTTCGACCAGTATGTCGTCCTGCTCCGCAACACAGTGACCCAGATGGTGTACAAGCATGCCATTTCGACCGTTGTTCCGGCCCGTGCCGTCAATCTCAACCTCGAATCCGAAGCTGAGTAATGCCGATGGCTGACGCCCCCGGCACTACCAACACGCGCGCCGTCCTCGTCGGCGTCGATCTCGGGGCGGTCGATTTCACGGCCAGCCTCGAAGAGCTGGCCTTGCTGGCCAGTTCTGCCGGCGCCGAACCGATCGATACGATCACGGCCAAGCGTAACGCTCCCGATCCGGCGTATTTCGTTGGCAGCGGCAAGGCCGACGAAATCGGCGTCGCCGCGAAAGCGCTCGGCGCGGAACTCGTCATCTTCAACCACGCCTTGTCCCCGGCCCAGCAGCGTAACCTCGAGCGGCGCCTGGAACTGCGCATCATCGACCGTACCAGCCTGATCCTCGACATCTTCGCGCAGCGCGCGCAGAGCCACGAGGGCAAGCTCCAGGTCGAACTGGCCCAGCTGCAACACCTGGCCACGCGCCTGATCCGCGGCTGGACTCACCTTGAACGCCAGAAGGGTGGTATCGGACTGCGCGGTCCTGGTGAAACCCAGCTCGAGACCGACCGCCGCCTGATCGGCGAGCGCGTCAAGGCCTTGCGCGCGCGCCTGACCAAGCTGAGGAAGCAACACGAAACCCAGCGCCGCCAGCGCGGACGCAACAACACCTTCTCGGTGTCGCTGGTCGGCTATACCAACGCCGGCAAGTCGACCCTGTTCAACACGCTGACGAAAGCCGGCGTGTACGTGGCGAACCAGCTGTTCGCCACCCTGGACACGACCAGCCGCCGCCTGTACCTGGGCGACGCCACCGGCAGCGTCGTCATTTCCGACACGGTCGGTTTCGTGCGCGAGCTGCCGCACCAGCTGGTGGCCGCTTTCCGCGCCACGCTGGAAGAAACCATCCACGCCGATGTGCTGCTGCACGTCGTCGACGGCTCGTCGCCGACCCGGATGGAACAGATCGAACAGGTCAACGATGTCTTGCGCGAAATCGGCGCCGATCATATTCCACAGATCCTCGTGTGGAACAAGATTGATATGGCCGACCTCCAGCCGGGGGTGGAACGTGATGAATATGATAAAATCAGCCGCGTTTTTATCAGCGCCAGGAGCGGCGCAGGCCTCGATCTGCTGCGCGAAGCGATTGTCGAGGCAGCTGCTTCGGGAGCCACGTCGGCGCCCTATCCGGCGCCAGGCCTGAGCCCTGAAAACGAAGAGCAGGACGATGCAGCGCTGGAATCCCTGCTCGAGGATGACGGCGAAAGTAATCCAACCTCCACCCATGTCGGGCCACATTAGAAGCCTATGCTTGTTTCTTTATTAAAACGTTTCGGCGTTAAACTTTCGCTGAACGACCCCCGCTGGGGCAAGAACCCAGAGGGAGACCACAAGGCCCAGGAGGGCCGCCGTCCGGGTGAAGGTCCACCCGACCTCGATCAGATGTGGCGCGATTTCAATGCGCGCCTGAACCGCCTGTTCGGCAACCGCGGCAACAATGGCGGCGATGCCGGTGGTCCGTACCGCGGCGAAGGCCGCGGCGCGGGCATTACTGCGTCCGTCATTGGCTTCATCGTCCTCCTGATCTGGCTCGCCAGCGGCGCCTTCATCGTGCAGGAAGGGCAGGTCGGCGTGGTCACCACCTTCGGCCGCCTGTCGCACACGACCGGCGCCGGTTTCAACTGGCGCTGGCCGGCTCCGATCCAGTCCCACGAAACCGTCAACGTCTCGCAGGTGCGTACCGCCGAAGTCGGCTACCGCGACAACGTGCGCAACAAGCAGTCCGCAGAGGCGCTGATGCTGACCGACGACGAAAACATCATCGACATCCAGTTCGCGGTGCAGTACACGCTGAAGGACCCGGTCGCCTGGGTCTTCAACAACCGCGACCAGGATGCGACCGTGCGCCAGGTTGCCGAGACCGCGATCCGCGAAGTCGTCGGCCGCAGCAAGATGGACTTCGTGCTGTATGAAGGCCGTGAGAAGGTGGCCGCGGACGTGCAGATGATGATCCAGCAGATCGTCGACCGCTACAAGCTCGGCGCACTGGTCACCAACGTCACCATGCAGAACGTGCAGCCGCCGGAGCAGGTGCAAAGCGCCTTCGACGACGCAGTCAAAGCCGGCCAGGACCGTGCCCGCGCCCGCAACGAAGGCGAGGCCTATGCTAACGACGTCATTCCACGTGCCCGAGGCGCGGCCTTCCGCCTGTTGCAGGACGCCGAAGCCTACCGCTCGATGGTGGTCGAAAACGCCACCGGTAACTCGGCGCGCTTCAGCCAGGTCGTGACCGAGTATGCCAAGGCGCCGGGCGTCACGCGTGACCGCATGTACCTCGACACCATGCAGGAAATCTTCACCACCACCAGCAAGGTGATGGTGGACGCCAAGTCCGGCTCGAACCTGCTGTACCTGCCGCTCGATAAACTGATCGCCCAGGTGGCAGCGAACGACGCCGCCGTCGGCAGCGCCCGTTCCGGCGCGGTGCAGGTGCCGCAGGAGCAGGGTGCGGCTGCGACGCCGTCGCAGGAAGTGATGCAAACCATTGAGCAGGTGCGCCAGCGCGATGCGCGCAACCGCGATACCTCACGTGACAGGGAGAGCCGTTAATGAACCGCCTCGTAACCATTTTCGTGGCGGGCTTCATTGCCCTGATGCTGCTGTCGTCGACCGTCTTCGTCGTCGACCAGCGCCGCTTTGCCATCGTCTTCGCCCTTGGCGAAGTGCGTGAAGTGATCGCCGAGCCGGGCCTGCACTTCAAGCTGCCGCCGCCGTTCCAGAACGTCATCTATCTCGACAAGCGCATCCTGACCCTGGATACGCCCGACGCCGACCGCTTCATCACGGCCGAGAAGAAGAACATCTTGGTCGACGCTTTCGTGAAGTGGCGCATCGTCGAGCCGCGCCTGTACTACGTCAGCTTCAGCGGCGACGAGCGCGCCGCCGCCAACCGTATGTCGCAGATCATCAAGGCGGCCCTGAACGACGAGATCACCAAGCGCACCGTGCGCGAAGTGATTTCCGGCGAGCGTGGCGCCGTGATGGCGGCGGTGCAGAACAAGGTCGTGGCCGAAGCCAAGCAGATCGGTATCGGCATCGTCGACGTGCGCCTGAAGCGCGTCGACTACATCGAGCAGATCAACGCCTCGGTCTACGACCGCATGCGCGCCGAGCGCGTGCGTGTGGCGAACGAGCTGCGTTCGACCGGTTCGGCCGAAAGCGAACAGATCCGCGCAAACGCCGACCGCCAGCGCACCGTGATCCTGGCCGAAGCCTTCCGCGAGGCCGAGAAGATCAAGGGCGAGGGTGATGCCAAGGCATCGGCCATCTACGCCGGCGCATTCGGCAAGAACCCCGAGTTCTACAAGTTCTACCGCTCGCTCGAAGCCTACCGCGCCAGCTTCAAGGCCCATGGCGACGTGATGGTGATCGATGCAAATTCGGAGTTCTTCAAGTATTTCAAGAGTCCGGGTAGCAAGTAAATAAGCAAGTCAGCAAAAAACGCCGCGGTCCTCCGCGGCGTTTTTTATGTACACCGTAGGGTGGACGGGTTCCCCGTTCACGCGTTCAACAGACTGGTGCAAACCACGTCACCGCTTCAGATCCGTGCGTCGAACGCGTGGACGGCGGAGCCGTCCACCCTACGGGAGCCCATTTTCGGGTAAAATTGCCGATTCGGCGCACACTTCGTACCGCATCAGTGCGCCATGTTGCTTCATTCCTAACAATCCAATAGCTGTTGCCCATGCCGAACTGGCTTTTGCCTGAGAATATCGCCGACGTTTTGCCGTCGGAAGCGCGCAAGATCGAAGACCTGCGCCGCCAGATGCTCGACACCTTCCGCCTGTACGGCTACGAGCTGGTCATGCCGCCAATGCTCGAATACGTCGAGTCGCTGCTGGCCGGCGCCGGGCAAGATACCGACCTGCGTACCTTCAAGCTGGTCGACCAGCTATCCGGACGCCTGCTCGGCCTGCGCGCCGACATGACCACGCAAGTGGCGCGCATCGACGCGCACCTGCTCAATCGTGATTCCGTGACCCGCCTGTGCTACGCCGGCAGCGTGCTGCATACCCGTCCGTCCGGCCTGCATGCAACGCGCGAGCCGCTCCAGATCGGCGCCGAGATCTACGGCCATGCCGGACTCGAGGCCGATGCCGAGATCCAGGAACTGGCCCTCGCATCCGTCGCCCTGGCCGGCTTCCTCGATGTGCGCCTCGACATGGCCCACGTCGGCGTCCTGCGCGCGCTGTTGAACGAAGACCCCGCCGCCGCCCGCGACGAAGCCCAGATCACCGCGCTGCTGCGCTGCAAGGACGTGCCTGGCCTGGACGAACTGACCCGCAGCTACGCACCTGCCACGCGCGCCGCGCTGCTCGCGCTGCCGAACCTGTACGGCGACGTCGAGGTGCTGGCCCGCGCCAGGGAAGTGCTGCCGCCACTGCCGGGCATCACCCGCGCACTGGCCGAGCTCGCTGCGCTGGCGGCCGGCGCCATCGGCCGCGCCGACATCGCCATCGACCTGGCGGACCTGCGCGGCTACCAGTACGAAAGCGGCGCCATGTTCGCGCTCTACGTGCCGGGCCTGCCGAACGCAGTGGCACGGGGAGGGCGCTACGACCACGTGGGCGAAGCCTTCGGCCGCGCACGCCCGGCGACCGGCTTCTCGCTCGACCTGCGCGAACTGGCCAGGCTGCTGCCGACGGCAGAACGCAAGCACTCGGTGCGTGCCCCGTGGGGCAATGCGCCCGAGCTGCGCGAAAAAATCGCTGACCTGCGCAAGGCAGGCGAAGTCGTGATCCAGTCCATGCCGGGTCACGATAATGTTCAGGACGAGTTCGAGTGCGACCGCGTGCTCGTCCTCGAAGACGGAAATTGGATTCTCAAAAACTTAGGTTAAGTGATGTCAAATACAAACGTGGCAAAGAACGTCGTTGTCATCGGCACCCAGTGGGGCGATGAAGGCAAGGGAAAGATCGTCGACTGGTTGACCGATCACGCAGCGGGCGTCGTCCGTTTCCAGGGCGGCCATAACGCCGGCCACACGCTGGTCATCAAGGGCCAGAAGACGGCCTTGCAGCTGATCCCTTCGGGCATCATGCGCGAAGGCGTGGCCTGCTACATCGGCAACGGCGTCGTCGTCTCGGTACCGGACGTGATGCGCGAGATCGACAAGCTGGCAGCCGCCGGCGTCGAAGTCGTGTCGCGCCTGAAGATCTCGGAAGCCTGCCCTGTCATTCTTCCTTACCACGTCGCCATCGACCAGGCTCGCGAAGCCAAGCGTGGCGTCAACAAGATCGGCACCACCGGCAAGGGCATTGGCCCGGCGTATGAGGACAAGGTCGCACGCCGCGCCATCCGCATCGCCGACATGCTCAACGAAGAGCGTTTTGCCGAGAAGCTCAAGGAAAACCTCGAGTACCACAACTTCGTGCTGGTGAACTACCTGGGCGGGGAAGCGATCGACTTCCAGAAGACCTTCGACGACGCCATGGCCCTCGTGCCACGCCTGCGCCCGATGGTCGGCGACGTGTCGTCGGCCCTGTACGCTGCCCACAAGGCCGGCGGCAGCCTGCTGTTCGAAGGCGCGCAGGGTTCCCTGCTGGACGTGGACCACGGCACCTATCCATTCGTCACCTCGTCGAACTGCGTGGCAGGTAACGCCGCGGCCGGCGCCGGTGTCGGTCCTGGCATGCTGCACTACATCATGGGCATCACCAAGGCCTACACGACGCGCGTCGGTTCGGGCCCGTTCCCGGCCGAACTGCCGACCGATGCCGGCGTCGGCGAGCACCTGTCGCGCGTTGGCCATGAATTCGGCACCGTGACCGGCCGCGCCCGCCGCTGCGGCTGGTTCGACGCCGCGCTGCTGCGCCGCTCGGTGCAGATCAACGGCGTGTCGGGCATGTGCCTGACCAAGCTCGACGTGCTGGACGGCATCGAGACCCTGAAGCTGTGCACCGGCTACAAGATCGACGGCCGCAACGTCGACATCTTCCCGGTCGGCGCCGAAGAAGCCGCCCTGTGCGAGCCAGTCTACGAAGAAATGCCGGGCTGGACCGAAACCACCGTCGGCGCCAAGTCGATGGAAGAACTGCCGGCCAACGCCCGCGCCTACATCAAGCGTATCGAAGAGCTGGTCGGCATCCCGATCGACATGGTCTCGACCGGCCCGGACCGCGAAGAGACGATCGTGCTGCGCCACCCGTTTGCAGCTTAAGAATAATAGGAATGACTGAAATGACCACCCCTCCAAGCACCGACAAAGACCTCTGGGTTTCCTGGGACGAGTACCACCGCCTGATCGAGCGCCTCGCGCTCAAGGTCTACGAATCCGGCTGGAAGTTCGACCAGGTGCTGTGCCTGGCCCGCGGCGGCGTCCGTCCGGGCGACGTGTTCTCGCGCATCTTCGACGTGCCGCTGGCGATCCTGTCGACCAGCTCCTACCGCGAAGAAGCCGGCACCAAGCAGGGCGACCTCGACATCGCCAAGTACATGACCATGACCAAGGGTCCGCTGGCCGGCCGCGTGCTGCTGGTCGACGACCTGGCCGATTCGGGCGTGACCTTGCAGAAGGTCAGCCAGCACCTGAGCGAAAACTTCCCGGAAGTGACCGAAGTGAAGTCGGCCGTCATCTGGGTGAAGGGCACCTCGTCGCTGCGTCCAGACTACTTCCTGGAAGACCTGCCGCACAACCCGTGGATCCACCAGCCGTTCGAAGACTACGACGGCCTGCGCCCGCACCAGCTGGCGGCGTGGATGAAGAAGTTCGAGAAGTAATCTGCGCAAGCACGGCAGACAGCCTCAAGGCCGTCGCCGTCGTTGCAAAGAAGGGAAAAAAGCCTGGGCGTGTTGCGCCCAGGCTTTTTTCTTGGGGTAGCAATACAGCGGCTTTTTTATGAATCAGTTAAGATTGTTGCGCTAGATTGTTACACGGGCCCGCAGGCCAGGAAACCAACAACAAGAACATCCATGACCCAAAGTTTTTTCCAGACCTTCATCCTGCTTATCCTTGTCACTGACCCATTCGGCAACGTCCCGCTGTTCGCCACCGCGCTGAAGGAAACACCGGTCCACCGCCGTCCGCGCATCGTCGTGCGCGAGTGTGCGATCGCGTTCCTGCTGCTCCTGGTCTTCATGTTCTTCGGCCAGCACTTCCTGGCCGCGCTGCACCTCTCCCCGGTTGCCTTGCGCATCGGCGGCGCCGTGATCCTCCTGATCATTGCGATCCGCATGATCTTTCCGCATCCGGACGGCGTGCTCGGGCGCAGCGAGCATGGCGAACCGTTTATTGTTCCGCTGGCCATTCCGGCCCTTGCGGGACCATCGGCGTTGGCGACGGTCCTGCTGTTCAGCGCGGACACGTTTTCCGAAACCATGGTGCACGTGGCCGCGCTGGCGGCGGTCGCCGTGGTGTGGCTGGTCGTGTTCCTGAGCGCCGAGCGCCTGCAGAAGAAGCTGGGGCCGCAGGTGATGACGGCGTTCGAGCGCCTGATGGGCCTGATCCTGACCGCGATGTCGATCGAGATGCTGCTGGGCGGTATCCGTGAATTTGTCAAGACACTGTGACATGAACGAAGCGAGCCCGGAGTGGGGCGGCCCGAGAAGCCAGGACGGCGCCGACTCTGCGACGACCTTCCTCAGCGGCGGCGGCGAGGCCGGCGCGCTGATGCGTGCGCACGATTGGTCGCGCTCCCCCCTGGGCGAGCCGTCCGGCTGGCCGCAGGCCCTACGCACAGTCGTGTCGTTGATGCTCGGCTCGAAGTTCCCGATGTTCTGCGCCTGGGGCAAAGACCTGGCGTTCCTGTACAACGATCCGTATATCGATGTGCTGGGCGGAAAGCACCCGGCCGCGATGGGGGAGCCGTTTCACGAGGTCTGGTCGGAAATCTGGGCCGACCTCGCCCCCCTGAGCGAACGCGCATTACGCGGCGAGGCGACCTACTGGGAAAAGCTGCCGCTGCTGATGCGTCGCCACGGCTATGACGAGCAGACCTGGTTCACGTTCTCGTATTCGCCGGTGCGCGACGACACCGGCGTGGTGGCGGGCCTCTACTGTGCCTGCGTCGAGGTGACCGGTCAGGTTCTGGCCGAGCGCTACCGCGACGAGGAAAACAAGCGGCTCGTCACGCTGTTCGAGCAGGCGCCGGGCATCATTGCCGTCGTGCGCGGGCCTGACCATGTGTTCGAGATCGCCAACAAGAGCTATGTGCAGATGATCGGCCGCAAGGACCTGGTCGGCAAGACGGCGCGCGAAGCCCTGCCGGAAGTCGAAGGGCAGGGCTTCTTCGAGCTGCTCGACCAGGTCTACACCAGCGGCATGCCGTTCGTGGGCCACGCCGTGCCGCTGGACGTGGCGCGCGAGCCGGGCGCGCCGCTCGAGCGCCGCTATCTCGATTTCATCTACCAGCCGATCCGCGATCCGAACGGCGAGGTGGTTGGTATCTTTGTCGAAGGCAGCGACGTCACCGTGCGCAAGCGGGTCGAGGACGAGCTGCGCGCGGCGAACCGCCAGAAAGACCAGTTCCTGGCGATGCTGGCGCATGAGCTGCGCAACCCGCTGGCGCCGATCACGACCGCCGCCCACCTGTTGAAACTCGGCCACCTCGACGCCAGGGCCGTGCGCAACGCCAGCGAGATCATTGCGCGCCAGGCCGAGCACATGACCGACCTGGTGAACGACCTGCTCGACGTGTCGCGCGTGACGCGCGGCCTGGTCTCGCTCGACAAGGAAGAGCTCGACGTCAACGCAGTGGTGGCCGGCGCCTTCGAGCAGGTGCGCCCGCTGATCGAATCGAAGCGCCATTCGCTGACAATGCAGCTCTCGGGCGAGCCGGTGCATGTGCTGGGCGACCGCACGCGCCTGGTGCAGGTGCTGTCGAACATCCTCAACAACGCCGCCAAGTACACGCCGTCGGGCGGCCAGATCGTGCTGCGCGTGACGGCGCCCGTTGACCAGGTGGTGGTCACCGTCAGCGACAACGGGATCGGCATCGAGCCGGACGTGCTGCCGTATATCTTCGAGCTGTTCACCCAGGCCGAGCGCACGCCGGACCGTTCGCAGGGCGGATTGGGGATCGGCCTGGCGCTGGTGAAGAGCCTGGTCGCGCTGCACGGCGGCACGGTCGACGCGCGCAGCGAGGCGCCCGGACTGGGCAGCGAGTTCGAGATTCGCCTGCCGCGCATCGACGCCGCCGGCGCCGGGCTCGAGGGCGCCGCGGGCGACGGCCCTTTGGCACGGGTGGAGCCGCTGCGCGTGATGGTGGTCGACGACAACGAGGACGCGGCCCAGATGCTGGCAACCCTGCTGGAAGTGCAGGGGCATGCCGTGTCGGTCGAATACGATGGCCGCGGCGCACTGCAGCGGGCGCGGCGCGAACGGCCGCAAGTCATGCTGCTCGATATCGGCCTGCCCGACACCGACGGCTACGCCCTGGCGCGCCAGCTGCGCGCCGTGCCCGAACTGGGCGGCGCCACGCTGGTCGCCCTCACTGGCTACGGCCAGAACGAGGACCGCCGGCTGGCCGAGGAGGCCGGCTTCGACCATCACCTCGTGAAACCGGCCGACCTCGACCAGGTGGCGCATATCCTCGCGCAAGCCCAGCGCGATTTCCGCTGAGCTTGTGCGAAATGCCTGACTAGGGAATACTGCCGGCACATCATTCCTTTGAAGGTAACACAATGAAATCAGCAATTTCCGCCCTCGGCCTGGCCCTGTTCCTGAGCGCCACGGCTGCCGGCGCGGCTCCCGCCACGCCTGCTGCGCCTGCAAAACCGGCCGCAGCCGCCCCGCAAGTCCAGAAGATTGACACCGTCGTCGGCAAGGGCAAGCAGGCCGTCGCAGGCAACACGGTCAAGGTCCACTACACCGGCTGGCTGTCCGAACCGAAGGCGCCGAAAGGACGCGGCAAGCAGTTTGACAGCTCGGTCGGCGGCGAACCGTTCACCTTCCCGCTGGGCATGGGCGGCGTGATCAAGGGATGGGACCAGGGCGTGGCTGGCATGAAAGTCGGCGGCAAGCGCACGCTCATCATCCCGGCTGCGCTCGGCTATGGCGCAAGCGGCGCCGGCCCGATCCCGCCGAATGCCACCCTGGTCTTCGACGTCGAATTGCTCGACGTAAAATAAGCCACGGGCGTTGTCGAGCCGTGCGCGGCCGAGTGGGGGCGCCGTTGTATGCTGGCGCCATCGACCACACGACATCGACACGCATGCGAGCCTGGAGAATTGCAATCGAAAAAGCGGCGCTCGACCGCAACTGCGAAGGCGCCCGCGCCAGCGGCGGCCACTGGCACAGCGAGGGCCAGCCGGCCCTCTACGCGGCCATGACCGTGGAACTGGCGGTACTGGAAAAGTTCGTCCATACCGAAGAGGTCGACGAAGAGCGCCTGGTGCTGGTGGCGATCGACCTGCCGGACGACCCCGGCCTCTGCCTCGACGTGCCGCGCGAGGACCTGCCCGAGGGCTGGGACAAGCTGGACGATGGCGGCAGCGCCACTGCGTTCGGCACCGCCTTCCTCAAGAAGCGCGAATACCTCTACATGCGGGTGCCGTCGGTGATCGTGGGCGAGGGTGTCAACCTCGTCATCAATCCGGCGCACCATGCGTATGAGCAGGTGGAGCTGAGCGTTACGCGGACTTTCAGTTTTGATCCGAGGATGTTCAAGCGCTAGCGGCTGGAAGTTTTGCGCCTGTTTGCGACGGGTGAGACCGCGTGGGCGGAGCCCACCCTAGGCACCCGCAGTTGTAGGGTGGACTCTCGAGTCCCCGCTGTCTCACCCCTCGAACAGCGGCGGCCGTGTTTGCACCATCGAATAGAAAACGGCGCCGCAGCGCCGTTTTTTTATTTCCCCAACATCGACACCACATTGTCCGCCCCCGGCGCCCCGAACGCCTGCTGCTTGAGCACATGCAGCTGGTCGCGTACCTGGGCCGCCTTTTCGAACTCGAGGTTCTTGGCATGGTCGACCATGAGCTTCTCGAGGCGCTTGATCTCCTTGCTGATCTGCTTCTCGCTCATCGACTCGACCTTCGCCACTGCAGCCGCTTCTTCGAGGTTCTGCGCGCCCTCGAGCATGGCCTTTTGCGCCGCATTGCTGTAGACGCCGTCGATCAGTTCCTTGATCTTTTTCTGCACGCCCACCGGGGTGATGCCGTTGGCGGTGTTGAAGGCGATCTGCTTGGCGCGGCGGCGCTCGGTTTCATCGATGGCGCGTCGCATCGAATCGGTGACGTGGTCGGCGTACAGGATTGCCACGCCGTTCAGGTTACGCGCGGCGCGGCCGATGGTCTGGATCAGCGAGCGCTCGGAACGCAGGAAGCCTTCCTTGTCGGCATCCAGCACGGCGACCAGCGACACTTCCGGCAAGTCCAGGCCCTCGCGCAGCAGGTTAATGCCGATCAGGACGTCGAAGGTGCCCAGGCGCAGGTCGCGCAGGATCTCCACGCGCTCGACCGTCTCGATATCGCTGTGCAGGTAGCGCACCTTGATGCCGTGGTCGGACAGGTATTCCGTGAGCTGCTCGGCCATGCGCTTGGTCAGCGTGGTGATCAGCACGCGCTCGTTCTTGGCGACACGGTCGTTAATCTCGCTCATCACGTCGTCGACCTGCGACAGGGCAGGGCGCACGATGATGACCGGGTCGACCAGGCCGGTCGGGCGCACCACCTGCTCGACCACGTTGTCGGCATGCGAGTTCTCGTATTCGGCCGGCGTGGCCGAGACGAAAATCGTCTGCCGCATCTTGCCTTCGAATTCTTCGAATTTCAGCGGCCGGTTGTCCAGCGCCGAGGGCAGGCGGAAGCCGTAGTCGACCAGGTTGGTTTTACGGGAACGGTCGCCGTTGTACATGGCCGAGAGCTGGCCGACGAGCACGTGCGACTCGTCCATGAACATCAGCGCGTCTTTCGGCAGGTAGTCGACCAGGGTCGGCGGCGGTTCGCCCGGCATGGCGCCGGACAAGTGGCGCGAATAGTTCTCGATGCCTTTGGTAAAACCGATCTCGGCCATCATCTCGAGGTCGAAGCGGGTACGCTGCTCGAGGCGCTGCTCCTCGATCAGTTTATTTTGCTGGCGGAATTCTTCCAGGCGGTCTTTCAGCTCGGCCTTGATCGACTCGACCGCGCGCAGGACTGTAGAGCGCGGCGTGACGTAGTGCGAGCCCGGATACACGGTAAATCGCGGGATCTTCTGGCGCACGCGGCCGGTCAGCGGGTCGAACAGTTGCAGCGACTCGATTTCGTCGTCGAACATCTCGACGCGGATTGCCAGCTCGGCGTGCTCGGCCGGGAAGATGTCGATCGTGTCGCCGCGCACGCGGAAGGTGCCGCGGCCGAAGTCCATTTCGTTGCGCGAGTACTGCATCTGGATCAGGCGCGCGATGATGTCGCGCTGGGCGACCTTGTCCTTGTGGCGCAGCGTCAGGATCATCTTGTGGTATTCGTTCGGGTTACCGATACCGTAGATGGCCGAGACGGTGGCGACGATGACGACGTCGCGGCGCTCCATCAGCGACTTGGTGCACGACAGGCGCATCTGCTCGATGTGCTCGTTGATCGACGAGTCCTTTTCGATGAACAGGTCGCGCTGGGGCACATAGGCTTCCGGCTGGTAGTAATCGTAGTAGGACACGAAATACTCGACCGCGTTCTGCGGGAAGAATTCGCGGAACTCCGAATACAGCTGGGCCGCCAGCGTTTTGTTTGGCGCGAACACGATCGCCGGACGGCCGGCCCGGGCGATCACGTTCGCCATCGTGTAGGTCTTGCCGGAGCCCGTGACGCCGAGCAGCGTCTGGTACATCAGGCCGTCGTCGATGCCCTCGACCAGGCCGGCGATCGCCGTCGGCTGGTCGCCGGCCGGCGGGAAGGGCTGGTGCAGCTTGAAAGGGGAGTCCGGGAAAGTGACCACAGTCGGTTCCGGACCGGTTGCGATTGATACATCAGCCATGTTTCGAGACCTTTGCTAGAATGGGAGTCCGCCTGCGGCACTGCAACAAAGGTGCCGCTGTCTATACAACTTCTGCGAACCCACCGACAATTCAGTTTATCACGATGACTTCTACCGCCTCTGCCAGCCTCTTCGGCGCCATTGACATGGCCCCGCGCGACCCGATCCTGGGCATCACCGAAGCATTCAACGCCGACACCAACCCGGCCAAGATCAACCTGGGGGTCGGTGTCTACTACGACGACAATGGCAAGGTGCCTTTGCTGCAGTGCGTTCAGCAGGCGGAAGCGAAGTTGATGGAGCAGCTGTCGCCACGCACCTACCTGCCGATCGAAGGGCTGGCGGCGTACGACAAAGCCGTGCAGGAACTCGTATTTGGGGCCGACAGCGCCGTAATTCAAGAGAAGCGCGCGGTCACCGTGCAGGCCATCGGCGGCACCGGCGCACTGAAAATCGGCGCCGATTTCCTGAAGCGTTTCTCCCCTGATTCGCAAGTCTTCATCAGCGACCCGAGCTGGGAAAACCACCGCGCCCTGTTCGAGAGCGCCGGTTTCATCGTCAACCACTACACCTATTACGATCCGGCCACCCATGGCGTCGATTTCGAGGGCATGCTGTCCTCGCTGCGCAAGATGGATGCCGGCTCGGTCGTCGTGCTGCACGCCTGCTGCCACAACCCGACCGGCGCCGACCTGACCCAGGAACAGTGGGGGCAGGTGATTGAAGCGGTCCAGGCCGGCGGCCTGATTCCCTTCCTCGACATGGCCTACCAGGGCTTTGGTGCCGGCATCGCGGAAGACGGCGCCGTGGTGCGCCGCTTTGTCGACGCAGGCGGCCCGCTGCTGGTGTCGAACTCGTTCTCGAAATCGTTCTCGCTGTATGGCGAGCGCGTCGGCGCGCTGTCCGTCGTCGCCTCAAGCACGGAAGAAGCGGCGCGCCTGCTGTCGCAACTGAAGCGCGTGGTGCGCACCAATTATTCGAACCCGCCTATGCATGGCGGCAAGGTCGTCGCCACCGTGCTGGCCACGCCCGAGCTGCGCCAGCTGTGGGAAGACGAGCTGGCCGGCATGCGCGTGCGCATCAAGGAAATGCGCGAGGCGCTGGTGGCCAAGCTGGCCGAGAAGGCGCCTGGACGCGACTTCGCATTCGTGCGCGAACAGGTCGGCATGTTCTCGTATTCGGGCCTGACCAAGGAGCAGGTGGGCAAGCTGCGCGACGAGTCGATCTATGCGGTCGACACCGGCCGCATCTGCGTGGCGGCGCTGAATTCGAAGAATATCGATCTCGTCGTTGACGCCATCGCCAAAGTCCTCTAAAATCTTGGCTCTTCGCACTTGAGATTAGTCAAGTCGAGGAGCAGGACAATTCCCTGATAGCTCAGTCGGTAGAGCGACGGACTGTTAATCCGCAGGTCCCTGGTTCGAGTCCAGGTCGGGGAGCCAGAATACGAAAAAGGAGTGCCGAGAAGTCGGCACTCCTTTTTTTCGTTTGGGTCTCAAGCGGCGGCCACCATGCATAATTTCCATGCGGCCCTTGCGCAATACTGCTGAGCGGCTATAATGCCAAGCTCAATTCCCTGATAGCTCAGTTGGTAGAGCGACGGACTGTTAATCCGCAGGTCCCTGGTTCGAGTCCAGGTCGGGGAGCCAGAACATAGAAGTAAATAAAAAGCCGCGTTCCTGAACGCGGCTTTTTTTTTGCTGACCGATGCCGGCAGGCGCACGTGTGCGGGGCTGCGTGGCGCCCAGGGCGGGGCGCCAAGGCGGAGCCAGTATCGCGACCATCCTACTGCTTGGACAGCGACAGCACACAGCGGGCATTGATATATTGTTCATGCCACACCAGGTCCTTCTGCTTCTCCGGCGCATTTTTCAGCAAGAACTCGCGTGCCGTTTCGCATGCCTCCAGGTTCCGGAACTCGTGCGTCGTCACCTGCGCAGGTGCGCCTGCCGCAGCCGCGATTACAATCAGAATGTAGCTGTACATGTTCGTTCTCCTGGTGCCGGCGTACGTCTGGCGAGGTCCTGCGACTATAGTAAAGGCAGGCCGCGCGGGCGCAAACTTGAAATGTTCGTACAGGACTCGCCAAACTCGCATCCGCCCGCTATAATGTTGCCTCAATTCCCTGATAGCTCAGTCGGTAGAGCGACGGACTGTTAATCCGCAGGTCCCTGGTTCGAGTCCAGGTCGGGGAGCCAGAATAAAGAGAAGGGCCGCGTGCAAACGCGGCCCTTTTTTGTTTTTGCTCTTTGCCACCCTCCATCCGCCGGCAGTTCGCGCCAATGCTTGAGCTGGATCAGTTTTCTTCACTGATAAGCCATGTTCGCCGGGATTTTTCCTCTGACCACTTGGCTCTAACAAGCAACCTCATCATTCGGTCAGCCGTTGGCTGGCATGCATCATCCGATGGATGGGCTCACAGCGGGTGAAAGGTCTCTACATTGAGAAGGATGGTTACCATGAACAAGTATCCGATCGGCTTCATGAGCTATGCGCGCGCGGACGACGAGCACGACAAGGGCTATCTGACGGAATGGCGCGAACGACTGAGCGGCGAAGTCTGTGCCCAAACGGGTGACCGCTTCGACATCTTCCAGGACAGGAACGATATCGCCTGGGGCCACAACTGGCGCGAGCGGATCCGCGACTGCATCGATGTCGTCAACTTCCTCATCTGCATCATCACGCCCCGGTTTTTCCGGAGCGAACCCTGCCGCGAGGAGTTCGAGCGTTTCGTCAAGCTGGAGCAGGCCATGGGGCGCAGTGACCTGATCCTGCCGGTGTACTACATCGACAGCACGCTGCTGAACGACGAGATGCAGCGTAATGCCGATGCGGTCGCGCGCCTGCTCGGCATGCGCAACTACGTGGACTGGCGCCCCCTGCGTTTCGAATCGCTCGATACGCCCGCGGCCAAGAAGATGCTGGCCAGGCTCGCTCACGACATCGCGTGGCGCTCGAAAGGCGGGGTGTGCTGAGGATCAGGCGCCCCCGGCCACCGGCCTGACCTTCGCCGCAGCCTCGCGCGCCCGTTCGCGCGCCGTCTCGACATCGCCGGCGGTAGCCAGCGCCACCCCCATGCGCCGGCGCGCGAACGACTCCGGCTTGCCGAACAGGCGGATGTCGGCGCCCGGCACGGCCAGCGCCTCGGCCACGCCTTCGAAGGCAATGCCGGCGGCGTCGAGCTCGCCGTAGATCACGGCAGAGGCGCCGGGCGCGCGCAGCGCGGTATCGACCGGCAGCCCAAGCACGGCCTTGGCGTGCAGCTCGAATTCGCTCTGCACCTGGGTCGCCATCGTCACCATGCCGGTATCGTGGGGGCGCGGGCTGACTTCCGAGAACCACACCATGTCGCCCTTGACGAACAGCTCGACCCCGAACACGCCCAGTCCGCCCAGATTGTCCGTGACCTTCGCGGCGATCTCATGTGCACGCTTGAGCGCCAGGGGCGCCATCGGGTGCGGCTGCCAGGATTCGACGTAGTCGCCCTGGACCTGCTTGTGGCCGATCGGCTCGCAAAAACCGGTCACGATGCCGCCATCGCCATCCACACTGCGCGAGCGCACCGTCAGCAGCGTGATTTCGTAATCGAAATCGATGAAGCCTTCCGCGATCACGCGGCCGGCGTCGACCCGGCCGCCGGCGGCGGCATGGTCCCAGGCGGCGCGCACATCGGCGGCGCTGTCGAGCTTCGACTGGCCCTTGCCCGAGGACGACATCACCGGCTTGACCACGCAGGGAAAGCCTACCGCGGCGCAGGCCGCCTCCAGCTCGGCCAGGCTGCTGGCAAAGCGGTAGGGCGAGGCCGCCAGGCCGAGCTCTTCGGCGGCGAGGCGGCGGATGCCTTCGCGGTTCATCGTCAGCTGCGCGGCGCGCGCGGTCGGGATGCAGGTAATCGTGCCGGCCGCTTCAAGTTCGGCCAGCGTATCCGTGGCGATGGCCTCGATTTCCGGAATCGCCAGGTGAGGGCGCTCGCGCTCGATCAGTGCGGCCAGCGCCGCGCCGTCGGTCATGTCGATCACATGGGCGCGATGCGCAACCTGGTGGCCGGGCGCGTTCGGGTAGCGGTCGACCGCGATGGTTTCGACGCCGAGGCGTTGCAGGGAAATGATGACTTCCTTGCCGAGTTCGCCCGAGCCGAGCAGCATCACGCGCGTGGCCGAGGGGGAGAGGGGAGTGCCGAGTGTGCGGGGAGTGGTCATGGCTGTATGGGGGATGCTGGCGCTTCGGCGCCGGTGCTGCGACTATAGCAAAGCGGCGCCGCGCGGGCGCATACTTGATATTCGCAGGCCCCCGTCTGCCAAGTCGTTCAAAGACTGCTACGATCGCTTTTTATCCGCGACAGGGGCGCCCCATGACACGCAGTTTCAAGATCGCCGCCATCGCCGGCGACGGCATCGGCAAGGAAGTCCTGCCCGAAGGCCTGAAAGTCCTGGAAGCGGCAGCGCGCCGCTTCAACATCGACCTCGAGTTCATCCACTTCGAGTGGGCCAGCTGCGACTACTACCTGAAGACCGGCGACATGATGCCGCCCGACTGGAAAGCACAGCTCTCGAGGATGGACGCCATCTACTTCGGCGCCGTCGGCTGGCCGGCCACGGTGCCGGACCACATCTCGCTGTGGGGCTCGCTGCTGAAATTCCGCCGCGAGTTCGACCAGTACATCAACCTGCGCCCGGTGCGCCTGTTCGAAGGCGTGCCGTGCCCGCTGGCCAATCGCAAGCCTGGCGACATCGACTTTTACGTGGTGCGCGAAAACACCGAGGGCGAATACACGAACCTCGGCGGCATCATGTTCCCCGGTACCGAGCGCGAGGTGGTGATCCAGGAATCGGTCTTCAGCCGCCATGGCACCGACCGCGTCCTGAAGTACGCGTTCGAGCTGGCGCAGTCGCGTGCGCGCAAGCACCTGACGGTGGCGACCAAGTCGAACGGCGTCGCCATCAGCATGCCGTGGTGGGATGGGCGTGCCGACGCGATGGCGCTGGGCTATCCGGACATCACCGTCGACAAGCAGCACATCGACATCCTGTGCGCCCGCTTCGTGCTGCAGCCCCAGCGCTTCGACGTGGTGGTGGCCTCGAACCTGTTCGGCGACATCCTGTCCGACCTGGGGCCGGCCTGCACCGGCACGATCGGCCTGGCGCCCTCGGGCAACCTGAATCCCGAGCGCAGTTTCCCGTCGCTGTTCGAGCCGGTGCACGGCTCGGCGCCGGACATCGCCGGCAAGGGCATCGCCAATCCAATCGCGATGATCTGGTCGGGGGCGATGATGCTGGGCTTCCTGGCCGATGCGCCCGATGCGCCAGGCGGGTGCCGCGAGGCGCACGATGCGATCCTGGCTGCGATCGAGCAGGTGCTGCGCGAAGGGCCGCGCACGGGGGACCTGGGCGGGACGGCGACGACGGTTGAGATGGGGGATGCGATTGCGGGGTTGTTGGCATAAGCGCCCCGTCCACCCTACGTTGTATGCGTTACCTGCTCACTTGAACCCTCCCGCGTCAGCGGCGACAGGCGATCAAACCAAGGCGCAGCCTGTTCGAGCTGGTGCGCCAGCTGCAGCAAGCGATCCTCGCTGCCGAAGCGCCCGACCAACTGCACGCCCAGCGGCAGGCCGTCGGCCGTCCAGTGCAGCGGTACCGACATCGCCGGCACGCCGGTCAGGTTCGCCAGCTGGGTGAACGGCACATAGCGCAGGTTGTCGCGCGCGATCTTGTTGACGGTGGCGTCGAGCAGCCCGAGGCTTGCCAGGATGCCCAGCAGCCCGCTGCGCTGCAGGAGATCAAGTACGAACTGTTCGCCGCGCGGCGGGTCGCCCTGGCCGTGCCGGATCGGCGGGTGCGCCAGCGCCGGCGTGAGCAGCATGTCGTAGCGCGCGTGAAAGCGTGCCAGCGCGCGCGAAAAATCGTTCCACTTGGCCAGCTGCGCCGTCAGGCGCCCACCCGACACGCTCGCGCCCAGCGTCACCAGCAAGCGGCTCATCAGCTCGACGTCGCCGCTTTTTGCGCCGAGCGCGCGGGCACGCGCCACCAGCGCCGGCACCTGGCCGAAATACACGTGCAGGAAACTTTCGGCCAGGGCGGCGCCGTCGAGCTGCGGCGCGGCTTCCTCGACCTCGTGGCCGAGGCCGCGCAACAGCGCCGCGGCCTTGTGCACCGCCGTCACTGCTTCTGAATGCACCTCGGTCCCGATCGGCGACACGGCGGTAAAGCCAATGCGCAGCCGGCCGGGATCGCGCCGCATCAGCTCGCGGTAGGGCCCGGCAGCAGGGGCGATATCGAACGGGTCGCCCGGTTCCGATCCGGCGAGGATGTCGAGCGCCAGCGCCGAATCGCGCACGCTGCGCGAGAGCACGCCTTCGGTCGAGGCGCCGAACCAGACTTCGCCGATGGCCGGCCCCGAGGAGATGCGCCCGCGCGACGTGCGCAGGCCGAACAGGCCGCAGCAGGCGGCGGGAATGCGGATCGACCCGCCGCCGTCATTGCCGGCAGCCATCGGCACGATGCCGGCCGCCACCGCAGCGGCAGCGCCGCCGCTCGAGCCGCCCGGCGTGTGGGCGAGGTTCCAGGGATTGTTGACCCGGCCATGCAGGGCGGAGTCGCTCACTGCCTTCAGCGCGAACTCGGGCAGGTTGGTCTTGCCGAATACGACGAGGCCGGCGTCGAGGTAGCGCCGCACCACGGCTGCGTGCTCGCGCGGCACATTGCCCTGCATCGAACGGCTGCCGAAACCCGTCGGCACGCCCGCGTAGTCCTGTACGGCGGCGTCCTTGATCAGGAAGGGGACGCCGGCCAGCGGGCCAGGGGAACGGCCACCCAGCGGGCGCGCCAGCTGCGCCCGCGCCTGCGTTTCCATCAGGCGGCAGACTGCGTTGATGCGCGGATGCACGCGTGCATGTTGCGCCAGGGCGGTGTCCAGCAGCTGAGCCGGCGAGACTTCGCCGCGCGTGACGAGCGCGGCCAGCGCGGTGGCGTCGTGTTGCAGGTATTCGGAGAAATCCATGCGCGTTCCGGAACAAAATAATGTTCAGCATGAAATGCTGCCGGCGTAAACATGTCGAGTTGAAATCAACGGATCACTTGCGCCGCTTCTTGTCGTTCGAGGTATAGGTACGGGTGTAGAAGTCGGCAGGTTTGCGCGCTACCCAGTCGATGAAGGCGCGGATCTCCTCGTGCCCGCGCAGCGCTTCCCAGGTATGGTAGGTGCGCAGCAGCTCGCGCTCGGTGAACGCGGAGTGGATCTTGCGGTGGCAGATCTTGTGGATCGGGAACTGTTCCTTGCCCTTGAAGGTCTTTGGTACAAGGTGGTGGCGGTCGATGTTGACCGTTCCCAGTTCCCGTCCGCACAGCGGACAGAATGGATCCTGCATGGCCTCGCCTGACAGTAACGCCTATTCTTAGGAAATGGTGGCGCGCATTCGACAAAACAAGTGCGGCGCATGGCCCGGCTCGCACGATAGTGCATTGATGAATTTCAAAATAACATGGTGTAGAATCAGCGCTTCACAAAATGCAATATGGCCTCGTTGACAGTGTTAAATGGGGTCTCGACACGATGATCGACGACGATACCAGTACCTGCTCGATCCTCCTGATCGACGACGAGCCATTTTCCCAGCAAATCATCGAACACGGGCTCAAGACCTGCATCAAGCACGTACTGCGCTATGAGTCGGACCCGGCGCGTGCCGTCGCCCTCGCGAGTGAACTCAATGCTACCGTGGTGCTGGTCGACCTGCGCATGCCCGACCTCGACGGCTTCGAATTCACGCGCCGCATGCGCGCTCGGCCCGACACCGAACACATTCCCATCATCATGCTGTCGTCGGAAGACGACCCCGAGGTCAAGGCGATGGCCTTCGCGGCCGGCGCCAACGACTACATGGTCAAGTGGCCCGACCCGCGCGAGCTCGTTGCGCGCGTGCAGTACCACAGCGCCGCCTGCATCGCCCGCCGCGAGCGCGATGCCGCCTTTGCCTCGCTGCGCGTGAGCCGGGAGCAGCTGGCGGCGAGCGAATCGGCGCTGCACCAGGCGCAGAAGATGGAAGCGATCGGCCAGTTGACCGGCGGCGTCGCCCACGACTTCAACAACGTGCTGCAGATCATCGGCGGCAACCTGCAACTGCTGAAACTCGTCGGCGGGCTGAACGACGCGTCACGCAACCGGGTCGAGATGGCGCTGGCCGGCGTCGAGCGCGGCGCCAAGCTGTCGGCCCACCTGCTCGCGTTCGCGCGGCGCCAGCCGCTGCAGGCGGTGGTGCTCAACCCGGGCCACCTGCTGCGCGACATGGACGACATGATGCGCCGCGTGCTGGGCCCGAACGCGCGCGTCGTCACCGACATCGACCCCTCGCTGTGGAGCACGGTCGCCGACCCCCACCAGCTCAACAACGTGCTGCTGAACCTGGCCATCAACGCGCGCGACGCGATGGGCGGGAATGGCAGCTTGCTGATCCGCGCCAGTAACTCAGGCGGCAATTCGGGCGACAAGCCGGCGGCCGCGGGCTGCCTGCCCCTGCACGGCGCGCCGGCCGGCGAGTATGTGATGATCGAAGTGGCCGACACCGGCAAGGGCATGGCGCCCGAGGTGCTGCAACGCGCCTTCGAGCCCTTCTTCACGACCAAGCCGGTCGGGCAGGGCACGGGGCTTGGGCTGTCGATGGCCTATGGTTTCGTGAAGCAGTCGGGCGGCGAGATCACGCTCGAGAGCGAACCGGGCCGGGGCACCAGCGTGCGCATTTTCCTGCCCAGGAGTGCTACCTCGGCGCAGGAACCCGAAAAGGCGAACGACGCCCCGCTGTTGGGCGGGCTGGAGACGATACTGGTGGTGGAAGACGAGGAAGACGTGCGCAGCGCCACCTGCGCTATCCTGTCCGCACTCGGCTACGACGTGCTCGAAGCCTGCGACGCCGCCGGCGCCATCGCGCTCATCGAAAGCGGGCGCCACGTCGACCTCGTGTTTTCCGACGTGATCATGCCGGGGCCGGTCAGCAGCCTGCAACTCGGCGAAGTCGTGCGCGAGTATCTACCGCAAGCGCAGATGCTGTATACCTCGGGCTATGCGGAAGGGGTGCTGGCGCACGAAGGCAAGGTCCACGCCTCGGTGAACCTGCTGCAGAAGCCCTATCATCCGGATGCGCTCAGCGCGCGCATCCGCCACCTGCTGCGCCGTGGGCGTCGAGGGCCCGGTGCAGCCGCGGCACAGCCTGCGTCGGCATCCGCTTGATGATTTCGTAGGGTGGGCTCTTGAACCCACCCTACGAAGAGCGCAAGCCATTCAGGCCGGCGGCACGTAGCGGTGCGAGCCCGGAGGCGGCTCGTTAAGCACCGCCCAGAAGATCCCGAGGTCGGCGATCGCGCGCACGAATTCCTTGAAATCGACCGGCTTGACGACATAGGCGTTCACGCCCAGCTCGTAGCTGCGCACCAGGTCCTGTTCCTCTTTCGAAGAGGTCAGCATCACCACCGGCATGGATTTGAGGTGCGGGGTGGTGCGGACTTTCTCCAGTACTTCGAGCCCGTCGACTTTCGGCAGCTTCAGGTCGAGCAGGGTAACGGCCGGGTTGCCTTCCGCGCGCTCGGCGAACTCGCCGCGCCGCAGCAGGTAGTCGAGCGCTTCGGCGCCGTCGCGCACAACGACGACTTCGTTGGCGAGCTGGCTTTTGGCCAGCGCCACCAGGGTCAGTTCGAGGTCATGCGGATTGTCCTCGACCAGCAGAATCGGTTTTAACATGGTAGTTTTTGCTCGCAGAGGAGTAGAAAGCGAATTAGAGAGCGAGTGCGCGGGGAATACTGAAAGAGAAAGTGGCGCCCTGGCCCTGCACGGATTCGGCCCAGGTGCGTCCGCCATGGCGCTCGACGATGCGGCGCACATTGGCCAGGCCGATGCCTGTGCCCTGGAAGTCTTCCATCCGGTGCAGGCGCTGGAAGACGCCGAACAGCTTGTGGACATAATCCATGTTGAAGCCGGCGCCGTTGTCGGCGATGTGGAAGACGGTGTCCTGCTCATTCTGCTCGGACCACACCCGGATCGTCGCGGGATCGCGTTGCCCGGTGAACTTCACGGCATTCGACAGCAGGTTGAGCACGGCCAGGTGCAGGAAATTCGGGTCGGCCTTGATGCGCGGCAGCGGCGACAGGATCCATTCGATGTTGCGCCCGGCCGTGTCCAGCGACAGCTTGTCGATGCACGAGGCCACCAGCTTCGACATGTCCACCTCGACCGGGCGCAGGGCGGCGCGGCCCATCTGCGAAAAGCTCAACAGGTCGTCCACCAGCTTGCCAGCCAGCCGCGCCGATTCCTTGATGTTGGTGAGGAAGCGCTGGCGCATGGTGGTGTCTTCGCTGCCGCTCGATTCGAGCAGCAGGTCGGAAAAGCCGACGATGTGGCGCAGCGGCGCGCGCAGGTCGTGCGAGACCGAATACGAAAACGCTTCGAGTTCCTTGTTGGCGCGGCCGAGTTCTTCGGCCAGTTCGGCCATCTGTTCCGCGCGTTCCAGCGCAATGCCGAGCAGGGCGCTGCGGAACTCGCCGGTCAGTTCGATCTCCGCCGCGTGCCATGGCAGGCTGACGCCGTGGATCACCTCGCGCCAGGTGGCAAACGAGGTGCGCGGGGACAGCTGCTGGGCTGTGCCGGACAGCTGTTCCGTTTCCTTCATATGCGGGTTGCCCGCCCATTCGATGGTATGCACCACTTCCGGGCGGAACCACAGCAGGTAATGCTTGTGCACGCGCGAGATAGACATCGCCAGCAGGCCGCTGGCATTGCGGCGCATGGCATCGCCATCCGGGTACAGGCTGGACAACTGGTCGGTGTGGAACACTTCGCCGCCGTGGCCCTGCAGCTCGAGCCAGGACACCAGCGACCCGATGGCCTCGGCATCCGGCGTGTCGCCGTAGGTCAGCACGCGCTCGTCGGCGACGATGGCCACCCCGCCGGCGCGGGCGAAGCGCAGCAGCTCGGGGAAGACCGACCCCATGTTCTCGATGATGTCGGCACCCTTGGTCAGGTTGCCCAGCATCGCGACCATCATGCGCCGTACCTCGAGGCGGAACTGCAGGTCGCTCGCATCCTCGCGCGACTCGATGCACAGCGCCAGCACCTGGCCGAGCTGCTCGCAGGCGCTGCGCTTCTCGAAAGGCAGCGGGCAGGGCGCCTCGTTATGGCAGGAGATCAGGCCCCACAGCTGGCCCTTGACCATCAGCGACACCGACATCGAGGCCATCGTCCCCATGTTGCGCATGTATTGCAGGTGCACCGGCGAGACGCTGCGCAGGGCGGCAAAAGACAGGTCGTTGCGCTGCCCGGTGACGGGATTTGCGGACGGCACCAGCGGCGCCGGCAGGTAGTTCGCGTCCTGGATCAGGCGGATGCGCGACAGCGCGTACAGCTCGCGCGCCTGCACCGGAATGTCCGAGGCGGGGAAGCGCTGGCCCAGGTAGGAGTGGTAGCCGTCCTCTTTCGACTCGGCCATCACGTGGCCATGGCCGTCGCGGTCGAACTGGTAGACCATCACGCGGCCGAAACCCGTCACCATGCGCACCTGGTGCGCCGCATGTCCGGCGACCGATTCGACCGTCTGGGTCTGGTCGATTTTCAGGAGGAAGTCGCCGAGCAGGGCGTACAGGTGGCGGAAGTCGGGCGGCCCGGCGCGCTCGACCGGCTCGAATTCGAGGATGACGAGGCCGTCCCACAGGTGGCCGAGCACGTCGAAATGCTTGCCGTTGGCGCTGGTGACCGTGTCGATGTACAGCGGGCGGTTGCCGAGCTTGCTGCTCGAGACTTCCGCGTCCAGGCGCTGCGCTGCGGCGCTGCCGACGACATCGGCCAGCGCGCCGCCGATCGCGGCCCCGGCGTCGATCCCGACCCAGCGCGCCAGGTTGGCGCTGGCCTGCAAGACCCTCGCCTCGTTCGACAAGGTCAGCAGGAACCCATGCGGCTGGATGCTGCCGGGCGTGCGGATCGGTTCGCTGTCGCAACTGGACAGGTCGAGCGGTGCAGGTTGAGCTGGAGCTTGAGCAGGAATCATGGGCGCAGGCGTGGGAACGGCTGGGTTACAAAGGCGCCATTTTAGCCTGAAAGACAAGGGCCGGATCGTCTCGATTCCTGTCCCTTCGTCTCGTTCGCGGTGCGACATGAATCGTCATGTTTTTGGGCGGATCGGTGCTTGACGAGATCCTCAACACCTAGTGCACGGGTGAAACAGTCGCGTGGTCTGTTGTTTGCGTTTGCGGGTATGATGGTGTGTTATCCGGAAAAGCCACTCTCTTATTGCCATGAACAACCGCGTAGAAGCCAAGCAAGAGCTGACCGAAGAACAGCGCGTGCAGTACCTGGTCTCGGGTATCAGCGACTATGCGATCTACATGCTCGATACCGGTGGCCACGTGAGCAGCTGGAACACCGGCGCCCAGCGCTTCAAGGGCTACAAGGCGCCCGAAATCCTCGGGCGGCACTTTTCGCAGTTCTATACACCCGAAGACCGGGAGAGCAACCTGCCCGAGCGTGCCCTGAGCACCGCGCTGGTGGAAGGCAAGTACGAAGCCGAGGGCTGGCGCATGCGCAAGGACGGTACGCGCTTCTGGGCCAGCGTCGTCATCGACCCGATCTACGACGAGCATGGCACGCTGCTCGGCTACGCCAAGATCACGCGCGACATCACGGCCAAGCGCGAGGCGGAAAGGGCGCTGCGCGCCAGCGAGGAGCGCTTCCGCCTGCTGGTGCAGGGCGTGACCGACTACGCCATCTACATGCTCTCGCCCCAGGGCGAGGTCAACAACTGGAACGTCGGCGCCGAGCGCATCAAGGGCTACATGGCCGACGAAATCGTGGGCCAGCATTTCTCGCGCTTCTATACCGAGGACGACCGCACCAACGGCCTGCCACGGAGGGCGCTGGCGACCGCCGAGCGCGAGGGCCGCTACGAAGCCGAAGGCTGGCGCCTGCGCAAGGACGGCACGCGCTTCTGGGCGCATGTCGTGATCGATGCCATCCGCGACGAGCGTGGCGACCTGATCGGCTTTGCGAAAATCACGCGCGACCTGACCGAGAAAAAAGCCGCCGCCGATGCGCTGGCCGAGGCGAATGCCGCGCTGTTCCAGTCGCAGAAGATGGAATCGATCGGCCAGCTCACGGGCGGCATCGCGCACGACTTCAACAACCTGCTGTCGGTGCTGGCCAGCGGGCTCGAGGTGATGGCATTGGGACGCGGCGGCAGCGCCGACGGCAAGACCCTGGACAGCATGCGCCGGGCGATCGACCGCGGCGCCACGCTGACCCAGCAACTGCTGGCATTCGCGCGCCAGCAGCCGCTGCAGCCTGAAACGCGCAGCGTGAACCGCCTCATTTCCGGCTTCGAATCCGTGCTGCGCCGGGGCGTCAACGCCTCGATCGACTTCGAGCTGCGGCTCGACCCGCACATCCGCAACACCGTCATCGACAGCGCGCGTTTCGAGTCGGCCCTCCTGAACCTGGTGGTCAATGCACGCGACGCCATGCCCGAGGGCGGCAGCGTGCAGATCGAAACGGCCAACGTCGACCTGGTCGAGCACGAAGTGCGCGGGCTGGCGCCGGGACCCTATGTGCGGGTCACCGTCACCGACACCGGCACCGGCATGTCACCCGAAACCGTGGCGCGCGCCTTCGAGCCCTTCTATACGACGAAAGAAGTCGGCAAGGGCACGGGCCTGGGGCTGTCGCAGGTGTACGGCTTCATCAAGCAGTCGGGCGGCGAGGTCGTGATCGGCAGCTCACCCGGCGAAGGCACGGCGATTTCCATCTTCCTGCCGGCCGCCCCCGGCCAGGAGCAGGGCAACGGACGCAGGGCAAACGAGCTGGTGCTGATCGTCGAGGACGAGCCCGACCTGATGGATGTGGCCGCGGCGCTCTACATCAGCATGGGCTATGAAGTCGTGACCGCCTCGAATGCCCAGGAGGCGATGAACCTGCTCGCCAGCCGCGATATCGACATCCTGTTCACGGACATCATCATGCCCGACGGCTTGAATGGCATCGAACTGGCCGCCTTCGCGCGCGAGAATTATCCGCAGGTGAAGATCATCCTCGCGTCGGGCTATCCGCTGCCGGCCCTGAAAATCGAGCCGGGGCTTCTCAACGACTACGCCTTCGTGAACAAGCCCTACCGCCTGTCGGACCTGGCGCGCGCGCTGCGCACGGCGGCTTGAGGCAGGGCGGGCGGATGCAGCTGCATATCGACACCCCGCTGGTCGAATCGAGCGCCACGGCCTGCCGCGCAGGCCAGCGCGTCTGGCTGAAAATGGACGCCCTGCAGCCGAGCGGCTCGTTCAAGCTGCGCGGCATTGGCCACGCCTGCGCAACCCGCGTGGCAGGCGGCGCGCGCCGGATCGTATCCTCGTCGGGCGGCAACGCCGGGCTGGCGGCGGCATATGCCGGGCGCCGGCTCGGCGTGCCGGTACTCGTCGTGGTGCCGGAAACGACGAGCGCCCGAGCCAGGGAACTGCTCGCGCGCGAAGGCGCCGAAGTCCGCGTGCATGGGCTGTCGTTCCAGGAGGCGAACGCGCACGCCCAGTCCTTGCTGGACCCGAGCGACGCCTTCATCCATCCGTTCGACGACCCGCTGCTGTGGGAAGGCCACGCCGGCATGATCGACGAGGTGGCGGCTGCCGGCTTGCGGCCCGACGCGGTGGTGCTGGCCGTTGGTGGAGGAGGGCTGCTCAGTGGCGTGGTGGCCGGCTTGCGGCGCCAGGGCTGGAACGACGTCCCCGTGATCGCCGTCGAAACGCTCGGCGCCGACGCGTATGCCCAGTCGCTGGCGGCGGGCGAGCGCATCGAATTGCCGGGCATTGCCAGCATCGCCACCTCGCTCGGCGCGCGCATGGTGTCCGCACATGCGTTCGCGCTGGCGGCTGACCATCCGATTACCCCGGTCGTCGTCAGCGACGCCGAGGCGGTAGCAGCCTGCCTGCGCTTCATGGACGATCACCGGATCGTGGTCGAGCCCGCCTGCGGGGCGGCGCTGGCGCTGGCCTACGAGGCCGGCAGCCGCCTTGGTGGATTCGACAATGTGCTGGCGATCGTCTGCGGCGGGGCAACCGCGACGGTGGCGCAACTGCAGGCCTGGCACGCGCAGCTGCACAAAGGACCTGGCATTTGAGCACCGCCGTCTTCTTCCAGCGCGGACCGTCGCGCCTGCACACTGCGCTGTTCGTCTCACTGCTCGTTCACACGCTGCTGCTGTCCATCAGTTTGGGTGGCCATGCATTCGGGCTGCCTGGCCTGAACCTGCCCTGGAAAGAAAGGCGCCTGGGCGCGGACGATTTGAGCATCGTGCTGGCGCCGGCGCCGGCGCCAGCACCCGCACCGGCACCGAAACCAGCGCCGCCGCCACCGGCGAAGGCCGCGCCCGTTCCGCTGGACAAGCCTGTGCCCGTGGACAGGACGGCACCAATGAGCATGCCGTCGCCTGCTATCGAGGGTGGCGCGGCGCCTGCCGTGAAGGCCGCACCAGCGCCGCAACCGGCGCCTGTGCCTGTGCCCGAACCTGAACCTGTGCCGGCAATCCCTCCCGCACCTGCGCCCGCAGTTGCGCAAATAGCGCCTCCCGCGCCGTCGAAGCCGGTCATGACGGCACGCACCGAGCCCGACGTAGCGCGAAACACTGCCAACGAGGAAGCACTCAAGCAGATCATGCTCGAGCGCGAAAAGGAAGATGCAGAACGGGCCCGGCAGGGGGAGCTGATGGCGCAGCGGGAGGCAGCGCGCCAGGAAGAGCTGCGCCAGGACGCCGAACGCGCCGAGCTTGCGCGGCAAGAGGAGCTGCGCCGGGAGGCGCAGCAAAAAGAGCGGGCAAGGCAGGACGAGTTGGCGCAGCAGGAGGCCGCTCGCCAGGAGCAGGAACGCGCCGAGGCTGCGCGCGCGGAAGCGGCCCAGCGGGAAGCGGCACGCCAGGAACAGGCAAGGCAGGCACAGCTCGACGCGGTGCGCCAGGCGCAGCAGGAGGCCACTCGACAGGACCAGGAACGGGCGGAAGCCGCACGCAGGGAAGCCGCGCGCCAGGAACAGGCACGCCAAGCACAGCTCGACGCCGCCCGCCAGGCGCAGCAGGAGACCGCGCGCCAGGAACGGGAACGGGCTGAAGCGGCGCTACAGGAAGCTGCGCAGCGGGACGCCGCGCAGAAGGAAGCCGCGCAGCGGGAGGCCGCACAGAGGGAAGCCGCACAAAGGGAAACTGCACAACGGGAAGCTGCACAGCGGGAAGCCGCGCAGAGAGAAGCAGCGCAGCGGGAAGCAGCACAGAAAGAAGCCGCGCAGAAAGAAGCAGCACAGAGGGAAGCAGCACGCCAGGAACAGGCGCGCCAGGCGCAGCAGGAGGCCGCGCGGCAGGACGCCATCAGGCAGGAGGCGGCACGCAGGGATGCCGCCAACCAGGCAGCTGCGAACCAGGAACGGGCAAGGCAGGAGCAGGCCCAGCGGGAGCGTGCCGAGCAGGAAGCGCAACGCGAGGAGCGCCTGCGTGCGATCGGCAAGCAACTCGACAAGGAAGCGGCCCAGCGCGAGCCGCTGCCGCCCGGGGCCAGCAGCCTGCGCCGTGGCTGGCTGTTCGGACGCGCCGACCCGAACGCCGACCTCGTCCTGTACGCGCAGGCCATGAGCCGCAAGATCGAGCTGAACATGACCTTCGACACCGTGCGCGAAGCGGTGAAGCAGCCGCACACCGCGCCGGTCGTGACGGTGGCCATTCGCGCCGACGGTTCCGTGGAAAAGGTGACCTTCGTCGTCTCCAGCGGCGTGCCCGCGATCGACGAAGCGGTCCGGAAAGTCATCGCCAGCCAGGCGCCATATCCCGCGTTTTCGCCGGCGCTGGCGCGCCAATACGACGTCATTGAAATTCGCCGCACCTGGATATTCGACATGGCCATCCGTCTGCAGTAACGGGCGCCTGATACGACAAAGCCGCTTTTCGCCGCCGGTTTCGAATCATTTCGCGTCGTTCTGACTTGGTGCGGATCGAGATTGTTTCGTGATGCACCCACCCGGGACCCTTGTGACGGGGCGCCCGCGCCCTAGACTGAATTATCGCAATCGAGGGCGCATATCGTTCATCTGGTGCATATCGGGGATATCGCCGTCATTGCGGCACCCCGGCGGACAGGCATTCGCTCTTTGGCGTAACGCCTGTACCAAAGGCCTTTTCCGTTTTGTGAAGGAATAATCATGCGTCCTTTATCGCTCCTGCCTCCCGCCTGCCTGCTCCTGCTGGCCTCCAGCGCGGGCGCGCAGACCTTACCCTATCCGCAGCCCGAAGATCCATCCATGTCGACCGTGCAGGTGACGGCGCCGCCCAAGCCGATCCGGGTCAGGGAAGTCCAGGCCGAAAAGATTGGCGGATCCTATGCCATGTCGAACGGCTGGCTCCTGCGGGTACGCACCGGCTCACGTCATATCGACGCGACTATCGACAACCAGCGGCCGTTGCGCCTCACCGCCGTGGAGCCGTACAAGTTCGCCTCGCCCAGCGGCAACGTGATCATGGAATTTAACAAGGGCAACGAGGGCGACGACATGCAGATGAGCTATGTCCCCAACCCGCGCCTAGCCCAGGCCGTGGTGATCAGCTCCGCACCGATCGCACAGCGCTGACCCGAAACAGAAACGTCAACCAATACAGGTTGGCGTTTTTGCGCGCCTGAGGAATAAAAAGATTGGCGACCTGAACTCCTTGTGCGGTAGATTATCGGTTGTTAAAACGAAAATTAAATCATGCACGGCCCCAGCCCAGACACCAGCTATCCAATGCCTGGTTTCCCCCAGGTTTGTTTATTAAAAAACATCATCACCCGGCCTAACATCGAGGTCGGCGATTTCACCTATTACGACGACCCGGACGGCGCGCATAATTTCGAAAATAATGTGCTGTACCATTTCCCATTCGTTGGCGACAGCCTGCGAATCGGGAAGTTTTGTGCGATTGCGCGCGGCGTGAAGTTCATCATGAACGGCGCGAATCACCAGATGGACGGCATCTCGACTTATCCCTTCTTTATCTTCGGGAATGGATGGGAAGCCGCGCGGCCGGCCGATGGAGAATTGCCCTACAAAGGAGACACGGTCATTGGCAACGATGTCTGGATCGGCTTTGATGCACTGATCATGCCCGGCGTGACGATCGGGGACGGCGCCATCATCGCCGCGCGTTCGGTCGTCGCGACTGACGTGCCCGCCTACGCTATCGCCGGCGGCAACCCGGCGCGCGTCGTCCGCGAGCGTTTCGATGCCGACGGCGTGCGGCGCTTGCTGGACGTCGCCTGGTGGGATCGCCCTGTCGACTGGATCAGCAGGCACCTCGACCTTATTCGGGGTGGCGATATTGCCGCGCTAGAAAGCGCCGTCACAGCGCAAACAGAATGTCGCTGATGCGTTCGTAGATGGGGTTGGCGGAGGGCCCCTTGTTCGGCCAGTTCAGGACGTCGAAGTGGTCGTAGCCGCGGTAGTTGCCAAGGAAATTCCAGCTGCCCTTGACCGGCGTCCCGTCGAAATCGCGCACCGGATGCCCGGCAGGCGCGCGCATGCTGGCCGTGTTGACGACGCCGTCGTTGGCGAACCACTCGCTGTCGATGCGCACCCGCCCCGGCGCGCCCTGGGTGTAGCCGCCGATGCCGTGCTGGAGCATCGATGGCACGATCCATTCGCCGGCATAGGTCTTGTAGTAGGTGAACATGTCGGCGCGCGGATACTGGTAGCGCGAGGACTGGATCGGGGCGATTGCCCGGTCGGTGCCATTGCAGCACCAGGCGCCGGCCTCGGTTGCCAGCGTGCCGACCGAAAAATAATAGACGTGCGGCGAGGTGCGCGCCCAGCGGTTGAAGCTGCGTGCGCCGTCCGGCGCCATTTCCCAGTTGCGCAGGTCGTGCTCGAGCCAGTCGCGCAGGGGAGAGCTCAGCTGGGGCAGTATGTCGAGCACGGCGTCGCGCAGGGTGGAGCCGTTGTGCGGGCTTGAGATCGTCGTGGCGCTCCGTACCCAGCCGACCTTGCCGCCCTGGTACAGGTCGCCATCGCCTTCGCCGGGCGCGCCGTGTTCAAGCAGTTCGATCAGCGCCCGGATGGTCGTGCCGCCCTGGCTATGGCCGATCATGTGGATCGGGTGGCGCGCATCCCAGGCCGGGTACAGCGCCGGCGGATGGCCGAGCGGGTTCCTCGCCGGGTCGGCGGCCCAGCATTTGGCCGGTTTGCGCTCGGCATCTGCCGCTACCTCTGCGGCCGCCTCGGCTGCCTCGGCCGCAGCATGGCTGAGCCCATAGTCGACGCAGCCGCCCTTGATTTGCGCATACAGTTCGGCGGCGCGCTCGCGGTTGGTGGCGATCGACCCGACGGTGGCGGTATGGACCGTGCGCGGCCCCTTGTAGAGCTGCAGGTGAGTGGCGATGTTGGCATAGCCGCCCCAGTACAGGAAGCCGCTGCGGGGAAACTGGTCGGGACCGAAGCCGAGAAAGCCGTGCACCAGCACGATGGGATCGTTGTTGGCGGCGCGCGCACCTGCCGGCAACAGGGCCAGCATCAGCGCGAGCACTGCGCTCAGGGTCTGGAACGGCTGCAGCATGAGGAATACTCCGAGAGGTCGTCAGCCTCATATTGTCGGAGGGTGCGCGTCCATTCGGTTTGCGCAATGTCGGGTGTAGCGGCTGAGTAACCCGTCGGCGCACCAGAATAGTGCGTCGACGGGTTGAATGCGCAATCGAAACCGGTCATTTTGGCTGCGGTCCTTCAACAATGCGGCTCCAGTACGACAGTGGCATTTTCCGTGCAAAAATCCTCTTTTTGCTTCTGCAGACGGTGAGTCACCGTACTGAACCGTTACTAACGGAAGGCGTACAGTACAGCTTGAAAGGAGATGGCATGGCTGAAGACCTTTCCAAGGCGGCTGACACCCTCCATTCTTACACCGAGCGCATGCTTAATTTAAGAGGGCTGCGTTCGGCCAGAAGTGGCTCTGCGTAGCAGCCGGACGCGACACGCAGCAATTGGCAATGAGCAGGCCAACCAAACAATTAAGCAAACGAAGAAATTGAAGAAAACGAGCCATTTTGCCGTCACGCCATTGCGGCCCGGCACGAATGCCGACCACATGAGGACAATATGAACACTACCGCTCACGAAAAGCATGAAGCCGGAACCCGCGTAGCTGCCGCCGATTTGAGAACGAATGAGCAATTCAAAGTGTTGAAATCGAAGGCTTCAGACGTGCTTTCCTCTCCGTATGTGCGTGGCGCCGCTGTAGTGGGGATCGCGGCGGCGGCCTATGCTCTCGTCAGGCGCAAAAAAACCCGTATATCCAATATGGCACCAGAACGCGGCGACGAAACTGGCAGTATTCTAAGGGTGGGTAGTTATCTTGTATCCCTGGTAGCGTCAACCGCCTCGGCCATGAACAATGCCAGCGTCGACCCATCCGCGGCGGTTCAGAAAAGAACAGAATATGCTTCGACGCGTTTAGAGGACTGCAAATCTGATGTAAAGGACGCGGAACCGGCCACAAGCACGCCCCCGCGCCCACGGTTCGAGCAAACCTCAGCGAGCTGGATCGGCAGGCAGTGGCAAATAGTCGTGGCGGCAGCAAACGCATGGATGGATGATTACGCGCCGAGTATGGGTGCGGCTCTTTCGTATTACACGCTGTTTTCCTTAGCACCGCTACTGGTCCTCATCATCGCGATTGCCGGGATGGTATTCGGACAGGACGCTGCACAAGGAGCAATCATCGCGCAGCTTCAAAGCATCATGGGTAAGGAAGGAGCGACGGCTGTGCAGGGCTTGCTATTAGCTGCGCGTGAACCGTCCACCGGGATTGTCGCTAGTATCGTCGGCGGTTTTCTTTTGCTGCTAGGCGCAACTGCGATTTTCGCTGAACTGCAAACTGATTTGGACCGCATTTGGCAAGTGCCGGCGAAGGAGAAACCGTCGGGCCTTTGGGGTTGGTTGCGTAGCCGCGTATTATCCTTCGGACTGGTTCTCGGACTGGCTTTCATGCTGATGATTTCACTCGTCGTGAGCGCTGCGCTCGCAGCGTCGAGCGAATGGTTGAGCGGGGGGGCTGCAGCGGAAAGCATTTTGGCAAATATATTAAATTTCACCGCGTCGTTCGCCCTCTTCACAGTTCTGTTTGCGATGATCTACAAGATCATGCCGACCGCGAAGATATCCTGGCACGATGTTTGGATGGGGGCCGCGGTAACAGCATTGCTCTTCAACGTAGGCAAATCATTGATCGGGTTGTACCTCGCAAAATCGAGCGTGGCCTCGGGCTTTGGTGCAGCCGGCTCTTTTGTGATTCTCGTCGCGTGGTTCTATTACTCTGCGCAGATTTTCCTATTTGGGGCTGAATACACGTGGGTGTACGCAAACAGCAAAGTACAGGACGGTAGCCCTGGCCGCCGCTAATTACGAGATGGATTACGTCGCTCACCGGGAGTGGTAGGTAGGATCATGCATCAGATGGAGCAAGCATTCATGCTATCTGACAGCCGCAATTAAGTGTTGCCTGGTCAAAACGACCCGACGAGACCGTGCACCTGATCCGGAACGCCTTGTCCGGTCGGCGCGATGCGCTAGCGCGGGACGCCGATACGGGCGTGATTCGCCCGCATGCGCCGTCCCGGCGACCTGTCAGCGAGTAGGATCGGGTATTCGGAACATTGAGCTTTTAACAGACTATGGAACCCTGAGCGCAAGTCCATGGTTCGCGCGTGCTCATCCCTCTCGTAGAAGCTATCCCAGCTATCAAGGGCTGTCTGTTGGAGGTGAGCCAAGAGGTTTTGTCACGCGTACTTATTGTGCTTTTTGGACCGCGCGCGCCGGCGGGGCCGCCGTCAGCGCCGCGGGTGAGGCCGGTACCGTGCTGCCGACCGCACCCGGTGCATTCGGATCCGCCGGGGCCGCGATCGAGGCGGTCATGCTGGCCTTCTCGGCGGCATCGATGCGGCTGCCGTTCCAGACCACGTAATCGTCGATCGAATACAGCTTGCACGGCTGGCTGCTCTTGGCCGTGCAGGTGGCCAGCGCACGCGCTTCGGGCTCCTCGCCTTCCTCGGCCCAGGTCCAGGCGCCGCTCGGCGAGACCGCAAAGGCGCGTGGCGTCATCTTGGTCAGGTAATCGGCGTAGGCAAGGCGGCCGTTTTCCGACAGGAAGGGCACAGCCTCGATATCGTCGACGAGCGCGAAGTCGGTGCGCGGTGGGGTCGGCGGCGGCGGCACGTTGTGGAGCACCTCGGTCGGCATGCCGACGCTTTTCAAGAAACCCATCGTCTCGGCGAGCCAGACTTTTTCGCCGTCGCGGCTGGCCAGCATGCCGTGCGCGTCGCGCTTGAACGACGGGAACTCGACCAGGCGCGCGCGACCCCCGGCCTGGCTGTAGGCCTTGTGCAGGCGGTTCGCCAGGTCCGGGCCGAACAGGGAATCGTTCTCGCCGTACATCCACAGGCTGGGCACGCGGCTGGCGGCGCCGTACTCGGCAAAGGCCGATACCAGCGCCGAGCGCCAGGCGCAGCGGTCGCTGTCGTCGCGCAGGCCGCCGGCGAAATTGATCAGGCCACGCACGCCCGGCAGGTCCTGGGTGCCGAGCGCCATCGTTGCCAGGCCGCCATACGACTGGCCGGCCACCACCACATGCCCGGCGTCGACCCACTTCTGGGTGCGGGCGTAGTCCAGCGTCGAGCGGATGTCGTCGGCCTGCAGGTAGCCGTTGGCGGTCATGTCGCAGCCACGGTCGCGGTAGTGGCCGGTCGAGTTGGCGAAACCCTGGCGCATCGGCACCATTACCGCATAGCCGCGTTTCACGAAGGCGCTGGCCATGTGATAGAAGCGGTCGCGCGGCTGTGAACTCGGGCGGCCCGGGTCCTTGCCGTGGTTGATGATGAGCAGCGGGAAGGGGCCCGGCCCGTTCGGCTGGAACACGGTCGTCTCGAGCATCGCGCGCCCTTTGGCAGCGGGGACCTGGACGATGCGCTCGTTCATGCGGTGGTCGAGCTGAAGTTCCTGCTCGATCGCGATGCCAGGCAACATGGCGAGGCTGGCCAGCGCGGCAGTGAGGGCGGTGCGAAAATTGGGGCGAACTCTAAACATGGGAGACTCTGGAGTGCCTGCCGGTGCGACAGAATTGCTGCATGGAATAAGTTGATTCTAGGCACCCAGAAAGAGCAGAGCAATATCCGAATAGTCAATTCGGGAGGCAAATTTTCGTGTGTTGCCAAGATGCTTAGGCGCATCAATAACGAACGCGCAACGACGCCTCGGCAGACCCGTTAATTGGCATTTGAAAGAGGCAATATTGATGAGCCGGCAAGCCCAAACGGGCGTGGTATTGACGAGACAGGCTGTGCGCCGGCACGGCGGCTGCCGCTGAAAACCGGGCTGCTACAATCGCGCCTTTCGTTCCCCTTCGCCGATGACGCTGATCCCCACTCCCCGCCGCGCCACCTGCGCCGCCTGCCTGCGCGCGCAGCCGGCCTGCATTTGCCGCTGGGTCACCCCTGTGCGGTTTGATGCGGCATTGCTGATCCTCCAGCATCCGCTCGAGGTCGCCAACGCGAAGAACAGCGCGCGCCTGCTGCACCTCTCCGTTCCCGGCAGCGTGCTGGCCGTGGGCGAGGCATTCGACACGGCGCAACTCGATGCGCTGCTGCATGCGGACGGCCGCATCCCGGTGCTGCTGTATCCCGCGGCCCCTGGGGAAGCGAGCACGCCGGTTCTGCCGCCCGCCGCCAGGCTGCGCCTCGTCGTACTCGACGGAACGTGGCGCAAAAGCCGCAAAATGCTGTACCTGAACCCGGCTTTGCAGTGCTTGCCGCGGCTGGCACTGCGCGACATGCCGGCCTCCGGTTACCGCATCCGCAAGGCCCATGCGCCCGACCAGCTCTCGACGCTCGAGGCGAGCGCCCATGCGCTGGGACAGGTCGAGGGCGACATGGCGCGCGTTGTGCCCCTGTTCGATGCGTTTGAAGGTTTTGTAGAGCAGCAGGCGGCATTCGTGCCGCGCTTGAAATCTCTGCCATAGCGGCGTACCATACTGTATAAATATACAGTGATGGGTGCGCAATGGAAAACCACCAGCGAACAATTGACCGGGAATACAGTGCCGAGCAGGCGATGTTGCCGCCGCGTCCACTGGCCGCGCGCAAGGGCCGCGGCGCCGTGTCCAACATTCAGGGCCGGTATGAGGTGAACGGGCGCGAGGGTTTCGACGACGGCTGGGCAGCCACGGATGAGGGCGAGGACCTGCCTGCTTTCAAGACGCAGGTCACCGACGAGTTCGCGAAAAGCATCCTGTCGCACAACGCGTCGCCCGACATTCCCTTCAAGGTGTCGCTCAATCCCTACCGCGGCTGCGAACATGGCTGCATCTATTGCTTCGCGCGCCCGACCCACAGCTACCTCGGGCTCTCGCCCGGGCTCGACTTCGAAAGCCGCCTGTTCGCCAAGGTCAACGCCGCCGAGCTGTTGCGGCGCGAGCTGGCGCATCCGTCCTACAAGCCCGAGCACATCGCCATCGGCGTCAATACCGACGCCTACCAGCCCTGCGAGCGCGACAAACGCATCACGCGCCAGGTGCTGGAGGTGTTGAGCGAATGCGGACATCCGGTCGGCATGATCACCAAATCGTCCCTGATCGAGCGCGACATCGACATCCTGGCACCGATGGCTGAAAAAGGGCTGGCTTGCGCCGCGATCACCATCACCACGCTCGACTCCGAGATCTCGCGCACGCTGGAGCCGCGCGCTGCCGCCCCTGCGCGGCGCCTGCGCGCTATCCGCACGCTGACCGATGCCGGCATCCCGGTGAGCGTCAGCGTGGCGCCGATCATTCCGTTCGTGACCGAACCGGAGATCGAACGCATCCTGGAAGCAGCGCGCGACGCCGGCGCCGTCGGCGCCCATTACGTCGTGCTGCGCCTGCCGTTCGAAGTGAATCCGCTGTTCCAGGAATGGCTTGAGGCGCATTTCCCGGAACGGGCGGCGCGCGTCATGAACCGGGTGCGCGAGATGCGCGGCGGGAAGGATTATGACAGCGACTTTTCCAAGCGCATGCACGGGGAGGGCGTGTGGGCCGACCTGATCCGCCAGCGTTTCCATAAGACGGTCGACCGGCTTGGACTCGGCCGGCTGGAGGGGCGTTTCGATCGGTTGGACACAAGCCAGTTCCGGCGGCCGCTGGTGGTGCCGGCGGCAACGGGTACGGGACGCCGGGCAGGTGCGGCGCAGCTCGATCTGTTTTGATGGCGGCGTGAGAAACAGTCGCGCACGCAGCGCATCGAGTAGGAACGGGTTTTGGTGAAACGACAGCGAGATACTCTGGTCTAATAGCAAACAGACAGGAGAACGCAATGTCCAGCAAAGCGCCTAGTCCCGCGCCCCGTCCGCCGAACGGCCCGAGCACGACAGGGAAGCCTTCTGGCAAGGGGAGAGGGAACAATCCGCCACCAAAACAGTCTGGCGCGCCGAAACAGGGTTCCTGACTTGACAGAGCTGAGCAGCAACTCGCCGGGTGCAGGCCGCCGCTGGCAGCTGGAAGGTGAGTTGCGCGCCAAGCATGCCAGCTGCCGTGCCATGCCAGGTCGCGAGCATTGCTGCCTGGGGAAGTGCATTCCGCCAGCGTCTACTGACCCAGGCAAATCACCTTCGTCACATATTCATTCGCATTGCTCTTCTTGTTAGCGGCCCAGTCCGTGACTTCCTTGGCCTCGGCCACCGTCATGACCGTCGCTTTTTCCTTGTTCTTGATGAAGGAAACGCCTTCGAACTTGCCTTCCTTGCTGCGCATGACCTTGGCAAAGACGGGCGGCTTCTTGTCGCCGTCGGCGATCTTGTTTTGCTGGACGAGGTAACGCTGGTCGTTGTTTTCCATTTGAATACTCTGTAAGTGGGGTGCAGGCACCATTTTACGACGCCGGCAGGGCAAGGCGTGGTGGCCCTGCTCGCTGGCGGTGTTGGCATCGCCATGCCTCGCCCTTGATCCAGGCCAGCGCGCGTTGCCGGTCCCGGAACCGCCCGTCCCGGCGGCCTGTCCAACTCGGATACCTGAACAGTGACAACGACAAGGAAACCAACATGAGGCCGACAGCATGGGCACCCGACTAGGCGAACTGATCGAACGTTTTGGCGGACAGCTGCAGGGCAGTGCTGACATCGAAGTCGAAGCCATCGCCCCGCTGGACCGTGCGGGCCCCTCGGACATCAGTTTCCTCAGCAATAGCAAGCTGCGCCCGCTGGCCGCGAACAGCCACGCCGCGGCGCTGATCCTGTCGCCCGGGGACGAACCGGAGGTGGCCGCCACCTACGAAGGCGCGCGCATCGTCACCGCCAATCCCTATGCCTATTTCGCCCGGGCCGCGCAGTACTTCGCGCAGTGGGTTGAAGCGGAGCGCTGGCCCGCGCCCGAACCCGGCATTCATCCGGCGGCTGCGGTGCACGACAGCGCCCATGTCGACCCAACGGCCCGCATCGGCCCCTGGGTCACGGTCGAGGCAGCCGCGGTGATCAAGGCCGGCGCCGTCATCGATGCCGGCTGCTATATCGGGCGCGAGGCGGTCATCGGCGAAGGCACGCACCTGTTCGCCAACGTGACCTTCCATGCGCGCTGCATCATCGGTGCGCGCGGGATCATCCACTCGGGCGCGGTCATCGGCGGCGACGGTTTCGGCTTCGCGGTAGACAGTGGCGCCTACATCAAGATCCCGCAGACCGGGCGCGTGGTCATCGGCGACGATGTGGACATCGGGTCGAATACGACGGTCGACCGGGGTGCGCTCGACGACACCGTCATCGAAGACGGGGTCAAGCTCGACAACCAGATCCAGATCGGCCACAACTGCCATATCGGCGCACATACGGCCATGGCCGGCTGCGTCGGCGTGGCAGGCAGCGCCAGGATCGGCAAGCACTGCACCTTCGGTGGCGCCGCCATGATCAACGGCCACATCGAGATCGTCGACAATGTGCACGTTACGGCGGCAACGATGGTGCCGAACTCGATTACCGAGCCGGGACGGTACACGGGCTATTTCCCGGTTGCCAGGAATGCCGACTGGGAACGCGTCGCTGTACTCGTACGCAACCTCTCCACCATGCGCGAAAAAGTCCGTGCGCTGGAAAAGGCGGTGAAAGCGCTGACAGCAGAGAAATAGCGCCGGCCAGGCGTGGAATGCCTTGGCTAAGCACCATGGCGTCGCCGCTTGCCCCGTTCACGACCGCTGCGGTCGAGAGCGTGCATCTACGATGGCACGACGGACGCGCTCGCTAGTCGCGCCAAGCCGTATACAGACAGGATAATGAGCACGTACTTCAACCAGCGGCTGCACTGCATGCGGCGCCGTTCGATTCTCGGTTCCATTTTTTCCTCCTGTTCAGCTTATGTGCTCCGTCAACATGTCTTGAGGAAAAAGCTGCTAGACAAGAGGCACATGACTCAGCTTAGGCATTCAGCCGAGTCTGCTTACTGGGGAAGGTCAAACAATCGTGCGGGCGCCCGGTAATAGCAAGGCCCTTAGCCCGCCGGCAACGCGGCCAGGTGCCGCTCGATCTCGAACACGTGTGGATCAGGTTTCCCCAGCTCGCGCAGCGCTTTCGCCAGCTCCAGCAGGTATTCGCTGTTCGGGCCGCTCGGGCCGCGCGCGGTGGCGATCTGGCGGGCAATGTCCAGTTCGCTCGCCGGGCCGAGGAAGGCCTCGTTCTCGTGGGTGGCGATGTACACCAGTCCCTCGGCGCTGCTGCCGTCGTCGAAAGCGATGTCGGTCGCCAGGCGCAGGTAGCCGTTCTTTTCGCGGTGATCGAGGTGCGCGAATTCCTCGGGCGTCACCAGGTAGGCCATGCCATGGCACAGCGCGCCATTTTCCGGCACCAGCGTGACGACGCGGCCCGGCGCCGTTTCGGTGCCGCGGTGGTCGTGCGAGCCCTGCCAGAAGCGGCGGCTCCAGCCGCGGATGGCGGCGGGGCGCCGTTCGATATAGGGAAAGTCGGCCTTGAAGATCAGGGAGCCGTAGCCGAACAGCCAGACACGATGGTGGCCGTCGAATTTGTCCATGCGCCGGTTGAGCGCAATGGTGTTATGGGACATCTGGGAAACTCCGGCAAGAATCGATTCGCACGATTCTAGCGCAGGGCGCACGCCGCTGCAGGCAGCGCCCGTCAGTCTTCCTGCAGCCGCGCCAGGACCCGTTTCTCCTCCACGTACGGGAACAGGAAGTCGATGAAACTCTCGGCCGCCGGCGACAGCGAGCGCCCGGCGCGCGTGTAGACAAAGAAGCGGCGGGTGAGCACCGGTTCCTCGAGCGGACGCATACGCAGGCGGTAGAGCTGGGCCAGCGGCTGCGCGTACGGCAGGCAGACGGTAATGCCGAGACCGGCGCTGACCATCGCCAGCGCCGTGCTCATGAAGGTCACCTCGTTCGCGGGTTTTAACGGCACGTCGCGCAGCAGCGCGTGCATGTCGGCCAGCAGCCGCTCGGTGAACTGCCCCTGCAGGGCGATGAACGGGTAGCGCGCCACATCCTGCCAGGTCACGCGCTTGGCACTGTCCAGCGGGTGCCCCTCGGGAAACACCAGCGCGAAGGGCATCTCGAACAGTTCGCGCGCCTGCAGTTGCGGGATCGCCTCGCGTTCCGGGCCGATGCCGATGTCGGACTCGCCCGACAATACGCGGGCAATCACGTTGTCGACCGCGCTGTCGGCCACGCGCACATCGATCTCCGGATGCAGCGCGCGGTAGGCGGCCATCGCCTCCGGCACCAGGGTGCAGCACATCAGTTGCGGAGCGGCGATGCGCACCACGCCTTTGCGCAGCTGCGTATGGTCCGCCACGTTCGCCAGCGCACCGTCGAGATCATCGATCATCTGGCTAAATAGCGGATACAGCTCGCGGCCGATGTCGGTGAGCGTGATGCGGCGCGTCGAGCGGTCGACGACGCGGGCCTCCAGGGTTTGCTCGAGCTCCTTGATCAGCCCCGACAAGGCGGACTGCGTGACGTGCATGTACTGGGCAGCCAGGGTGAAGTTGCCGGTCTTGGCAAGCGCCACGAATGCACGCATCTGGCGCAGGGTGGGATTCATAAGATAATCCGATAAATCGGCCTGAAAATATTGTTTGTATGATAGTACGATTTGCTTTTTAATGGCGACACTGCGCTTTTTGCGAAACCGACAAGACGAAGGAAAACGCCATGAAACTCGCCTCACTCAAGACCGGCGGCCGCGACGGCACGCTGGTCGTCGTCAGCCGTGACCTCGTCACTTGCCAGGCTGTTCCCAAGATCGCGCGCACGCTGCAAGGCGCCCTTGACGACTGGGACGCGGTCGCGCCGAAACTGCAAGACGTCTACGACCGCCTGAATGCCGGCACGGCCGACGAGGCCGAGTCCTTCATCGAGATGGAATGCCATTCGCCGCTGCCGCGTGCCTACCAGTGGGCCGACGGTTCCGCCTACATCAACCACGTCGAGCTGGTGCGCAAGGCGCGCGGCGCCGAGGTGCCGGCTTCGTTCTATGCCGATCCGCTGATGTACCAGGGCGGCTCCGACCGCTTCATCGGTCCCTGCGACCCGATCGCCGTGATGAGCGAGGAGTGGGGCGTCGACCTGGAAGCCGAGGTGGCGGTCGTCACGGGCGACGTGCCGATGGGCGCCAGCGCCCTGCAGGCGGCCAATGCGATCCGCCTGGTGATGCTGGTCAACGACGTCTCGCTGCGCAACCTGATCCCGAACGAACTCGCAAAGGGGTTCGGCTTCTTCCAGTCGAAGCCGGCCAGCGCGTTTTCGCCGGTGGCGGTCACGCCCGACGAACTCGGCGCGGCGTGGCTTGACTCCAAACTGCACCTGCCTCTGCTCGTCACGCTCAACGACGAGCCTTTCGGCAAGCCGAACGCCGGCGAAGACATGACCTTCAGCTTCGCCGAGCTGATAGCGCATGCCGCGAAGACGCGCGAACTGGGACCCGGCAGCATCATCGGTTCCGGCACGGTATCGAACAAGCAGGGCGGGCTGCACGGCTCGAGCATCGCCAACGGCGGGGTCGGCTACTGCTGCCTGGCCGAGGTGCGGATGTACGAAACGATCGAACACGGCGCCCCGAAAACGCCGTTCCTGCGCTTTGGCGACAGCGTGCGCATCGAGATGCTTGACCCGGACGGCGCGAGTATTTTCGGCGCCATCGACCACGAAGTAGCGCATTACCACGGGAGGAAAGAATGAAGCTCTATACGTATTTCCGCAGCTCCGCGGCCTACCGCGTGCGGATCGCCCTGAACCTGAAAGGCCTGCACTACGACGCGCTGCCCGTGCACCTGCTCAAGGACGGCGGCCAGCAGCGCCAGGAAGAATATCGCCAGATCAATCCGAGCGGCCTGGTGCCGGCCTTCCAGGACGACCGCATCACGCTGACGCAGTCGATGGCGATCATCGAATACCTCGATGAGCGCTTCCCGGCCGTGCCGCTGCTGCCCCAGGACGTTGCCGGCCGCGCACGCGTGCGCGAACTGGCCCAGATCATCGCCTGCGACATCCACCCGCTGAACAACCTGCGCGTGCTGCGCTACCTCGTGCATGAACTCAAGCTCGACGAGGACGCCAAGAACGCCTGGATCCGCCACTGGATCGGCGAGGGCCTGGCCTCGCTCGAGGCGCACCTGGCGCGCGACCCTGCCGCCGGCCCATTCTGCCACGGGGGCGCGCCGACCATGGCCGACTGCTTCCTGGTGCCGCAGGTGTTCAACGCCCAGCGCTTCGACATCGATATCGCGGCCTACCCGAACATCGCCCGCATCAACGCACTCTGCGTCGACATGCCGGCGTTCGTGGCGGCGCATCCGTCGAAACAGCCGGACGCCGAGTGAAACGGTAAGGGAGGGTAGGGATAGTTGTTTCCTTGTTGTAGCAAACTTCGTAGAATTGGTTTTTTTGCCAAGGGCAGGAACGATGAAACCTAGCGTCGCATTTGCTGCAGTCTGCCTCTCCCTATCGCTGGCCGCTCCAAGCCAGGCCCAGGCCGACCCGCTATGGGAAAAAGCCGTGCTTCAGGCTGCGCAAATGAAAAAGTGGGCGCCTGGGGAGGTGCAGCTGGTGGCCGAAGGCACGGCGGACGGCAAGGCCGAGCGCACGCGCGTGCGCCAGCGCCTGACCGGCTGGGAGAAGGGCGACCCCGTCTACGAAACCACGCAGATCGAACCGCCGCCGGAGGCTGGCAAGAAGCCGGGCAAAAGCCAGTTCGACATGAAGGGCATCGGCGAAATGAGCGAAGAGCTGCTGCGCTCGGACGCCAAGGTGCGCCGCCGCGACAACCAGCGCCTGCACGGCAAGTCGTGGACGCTGTTCGAGGTCGATCAGTCGAAAGGGCCGATGGACATCAAGGTGCGCCTGTGGGTGGACCCGGCCACGGGCGTGGCGCACCAGATGGAGACGACAGCGCACGGCACCATGATGATGGACATGAGCCTGTTGACGGCCTACCGTCCGCACCCGAAGGCGGGCAGCCTGCCGGCGCGGTTCGACTTCCGCATGAAAGTATTGGTGCCGTTCGTGGACGCTGGCGTGAAGATCGCCAGCGACATGGAGCGCTGGGTGCCGCGGCCGGCGGACACCGCCCCGGGCGGGGCGGGCGCCGCGCGGTAATGCCTCAGTGCTGGGTCGCCGAGCGATCCGGCTCCGACGGCGACGAGATTTCGTCGAGCGTGCGATCGACGTCGGCCGAGTGCTTGGTCGCCACGTCGCCGAGCGACACGATGCCGACGATCTGACCGGAATCGTCGAGCACGGGGATGCGCCGGACCTGGACATCGGCCATCTGGTCGAGGACGTCCTGGACGCTCTGGTCGGTGGTGCAGGTGCGCACGTCGGTGCTCATCACGTCGGTCACCTTGGTGGTGCCCGGGTCCTGGCCGACAGCGACCGAGCGCACGGTGATGTCGCGGTCGGTGATCATGCCGACCAGTTTGTCGCCGTCGGTGACGGGAATGGCGCCGACGTTCAGTTCATCCATCAATTGCGCGGCGCGCTGCACCGTTTCCTGCGGCGAAATGGTTTGCACGTCACGGGTCATCACATCCTGGATGGTTTGCATTGCTGTCTCCTTGTTGATTGGTTGACGAACACACGGAAAATCCGGCCCTCATCATGCCTTGAACCGCCGTTTCGGCTCGCTAGATTGAGGCGCGGAATCATTCCTGCTGCGCGGACCGTGCAAAGGTACAATCCGCTTCTTTTTTTTCGCCGCCCGCCATGACCAATCCGACCGTACCCGACTCATTTCTCGACATGCTGGCCCTTGCCGATCCATCCTGGCGGCCGCACCTGGTGCGTGGCCTGGAAGCGGTCGCGCAGGCCAGTCCGGGCTACCTGCCGGCGCTCGCCGTCGATGATTATTTGCCGACCCAGGGCCGCCTGTTCGCCGCATTTGCCCAGCCGCTAGAGAAGGTGCGCTACGTGCTGGTGGGGGAGGGGCCGTATCCACGCGCCGACAGTGCGACCGGGGTCTCCTTCATGGATGGCGCCGTTGGCGAATTGTGGAGCGAGGGTGGATTGTCGAAACCGGTCAACCGGGCGACCTCGCTGCGCAACTTCATGAAGATGCTGCTGGTGGCGAGCGGGCAATTGCAGCCGGGTGCGACGGGCGGTGCGGCGCTGGCGCCGGTGGCGGCCGCGGCCCGCACTAACGGGGCCATCCGGACGCTGGCGCAGTTGCAGGACAACCTGGTCGGGGAAGGCTTCCTGCTGCTGAACGCGGCGCTGGTGTTTCGCAAGCACGTGGCGCCGGCGATCGATGCCCGGGCCTGGCTGCCCTTCCTGCAAACCGTGCTGGCGGTGCTGGGCGAACGCGCCGCGCCGCCGACACTGGTGCTATGGGGGAAGATCGCCGAGCAGTTGGCGAAATTGCCAGAGACGGCGCGCTTTCCGCAGGCGGCAGCCGAGCATCCGTACAACCTGTCGTTCATCGAGCACCAGGGGATGCGCGCGCTGTTCGGGCCGATGCGCTTGCTGGAGGCGAGGTAGACGTGGCCCGCTGATACGCGCTGTGTGCACCGCACAAAAACGGCAGCCGGCAGGGTGGCGGTTTTGGGGCCCTCCAAGACAAACCCCACCGTTTTTGCTATACTTGACTAAATCATTCAACTACTACGGTCTTTGTGCATCAGCATCGCAGACCGGGAAAAGTGAATGAGAAGTGAACGAGAGCAATATTCTAACATTACCGGGGTTGTGATGCGTCTGACCACCAAAGGCCGTTTTGCTGTCACTGCGATGATCGATCTTGCCCTGCGCCAGGGCAATGGTCCCGTCACGCTGTCGGGCATCAGCCAGCGCCAGGCGATTTCGCTGTCCTACCTGGAGCAGCTGTTCGGCAAGCTGCGCCGCCATGCGATCGTCGAGTCGATCCGCGGCCCGGGCGGCGGATACAGCCTGGCGCGCCCCGCAAGCAAGGTGACGGTGGCCGATATCATCATCGCGGTCGACGAGCCGCTGGACGCGACCCAGTGCGGTGGCAAGGAAAACTGCCACGGCTCCGATACCGCCAGCGGTATCCGATGCATGACGCACGACCTGTGGACCACGCTTAATTCGAAGATGGTCGATTACCTGGACTCGGTTTCCCTGCAAGACCTGGTCGACCAGCAGAAGCAGAAAGAACAGAACGTCGTGGTGGTGCACCGCACGACGCCCGCCGCTACGAGCGCATGAAAAAATTCTCCATGGCGGCGTTGCATTCGTCTCGCCGTACTAGCGTACTGTCTTCGACGATGCGCCTTGCCCTGGAGTTTTTTTCAAACGCTCTACTAGTGTACAAAACTGAGCAAAACTGGAGTTACTGATGAACGCGCCTTTGGACAAAAAAATCGAGCAGAGCTTCGTGACTGCGCCGCATTTCCCGATCTACATGGATTACTCGGCCACGACGCCGGTCGATCCCCGCGTTGCCGACAAGATGATCCCGTTCCTGCGCGAGCAGTTCGGTAATCCCGCCTCGCGCAGCCACATGTACGGCTGGTCGGCCGAAGCCGCCATCGAAGAGGCACGCGGCCATGTTGCGGCCCTGGTCGGCGCCGATCCGCGCGAAATCATCTGGACCTCGGGCGCGACCGAGTCGAACAACCTGGCATTGAAGGGTGCGGCCAACTTCTACAAAACGAAGGGCAAGCACATCATTACGGTCAAGACCGAGCACAAGGCCGTGCTCGACACCGTGCGCGAGCTGGAACGCCAGGGTTTCGAGGCGACCTATCTCGAGCCGCAGGACAATGGTCTGATCACGATCGAGCAGCTGGCAGCGGCGATCCGCCCGGACACGATCCTGGTCTCGGTCATGCTGGTCAATAACGAGATCGGCGTGATCCAGCCGATCGACGCGATCGGCGAACTGTGCCGTTCGAAAGGCATCATCTTCCATTGCGACGCCGCGCAGGCAACCGGCAAGGTCCACATCGACCTGGAAAAGACGAAGTGCGACCTGATGACCTTCACGGCGCACAAGACCTACGGCCCGAAGGGCGTTGGCGCCCTGTACGTGCGTCGCAAGCCGCGCATCCGCCTCGAGGCGCAGATGCACGGCGGCGGCCACGAGCGCGGCCTGCGTTCGGGCACGCTGCCGACCCACCAGATCGCCGGCATGGGCGAAGCCTTCCGTCTTGCGAAGATCGAGATGGACGCCGAACTGGTGCGCGTGAAAGCGCTGCGCGACCGCCTGGCAAAAGGCCTGATGGAGATCGAAGAGGTCTACATCAACGGCGACATGGAACACCGCGTGCCGCACAACCTGAACGTCTCGTTCAACTATGTCGAAGGCGAGTCGCTGATCATGGCGATCAAGGACATCGCCGTATCGTCCGGCTCGGCCTGCACCTCGGCCAGCCTGGAACCGTCGTACGTGCTGCGCGCCCTGGGCCGCAGCGACGAGCTGGCGCACAGCTCGATCCGCTTTACCATCGGCCGCTTCACGACCGAGGAAGACATCGACTTTACTATCGATCTGCTGAAATCGAAGGTCGGCAAGCTGCGCGAACTGTCGCCGCTGTGGGACATGTACAAGGACGGGATCGACATCAGCACGATCCAATGGGCAGCCCACTAATCCAAGAACGCATCAAAAGCAGAACAGGAGCACTACCATGGCATATTCGGACAAAGTACTCGACCATTACGAGAATCCACGCAACGTCGGCGCCTTCGACAAGGGCGACGAATCGATCGGCACCGGCATGGTCGGCGCACCGGCCTGCGGCGACGTGATGAAGCTGCAGATCAAGGTGAACGAGCAGGGCCTGATCGAAGACGCAAAGTTCAAGACCTATGGCTGCGGTTCGGCCATCGCATCGAGCTCGCTGGTGACCGAATGGGTCAAGGGCAAGACGCTGGACCAGGCACTGGCCATCAAGAACACGCAGATCGCCGAAGAACTGGCGCTGCCGCCGGTGAAGATCCACTGCTCGATCCTGGCCGAAGACGCCATCAAGGCGGCCGTCGCCGACTACAAGACCAAGCACGCAACTGCGCAGTAAATCAGATTAGCAAGTAGAAACCAGCTGGAGAGGAACGCATGGCAATCACACTGACCGAAAAAGCGGCGAAGCACATCAACCGCTACATCGAGCGTCGCGGCAAGGGCCTCGGTTTGCGTTTCGGCGTGCGCACCACCGGCTGCTCCGGCCTGGCCTACAAGCTGGAGTATGTCGATGAGGCTGCAAGCGAGGACAACGTCTTCGAGTCGCACGGCGTCAAGGTCTTCGTCGACCCGAAAAGCCTGCCCTACATCGACGGCACCGAACTCGATTTCGCTCGCGAGGGACTGAACGAAGGCTTCCGCTTCAACAACCCGAACGTCAAGGACAATTGCGGTTGCGGCGAGAGCTTCCGTATCTGAGCCGCTGATGCAGAATCACTTCGAGCTGTTCCAGCTGCCTGCCCGGTTTGAGGTCGATATGGACGCGCTGGACGCGGCCTATCGCGAGATCCAGGGCCGCGTCCACCCGGACCGCTTCGTGAATGCGACGGATGCTGAAAAGCGCGTCGCCATGCAGTGGGCGACGCGGGCGAACGAGGCCTACCAGACGCTGAAGAATCCGCAAAAGCGCGCGCAATACCTGTGCGAACTGAACGGCGTCGACCTGCAGACCGAATCGAACACGGCGATGCCGATGGCCTTCCTGATGCAGCAGATGGAGTGGCGCGAAGCGCTCGGCGACGCGCGTGCGGCGAAGGATGCGTCTGCATTGGACGAACTCGACGTGCAGGTGCGCGGCGAGCGCAAGACGCTGCTGGCCCAGGTCGGCAAGCAGCTCGACGCGGGCGATTTCGACGCCGCGGCGCAGGGCGTGCGTTCACTGATGTTCCTCGATAAATTCGGGGACGAGGTACAGTACGCGTTCGAGGCGATCGAGGGTTAACAACATCGTCGGCGTGCGCCGACATGTCGCGACGTTGCGCTCGCAACGGCGGTTTCGAACCGCTCCGCCACCGTACCCACAAAATAACAACCAGGTAACACGAACATGGCACTTTTGCAGATTTCCGAACCCGGCATGTCGACCGCGCCGCACCAGCATCGGCTGGCGGTGGGCATCGACCTGGGTACCACCAATTCGCTCGTCGCCACCGTGCGTAGCGGCATCCCGGAGGTGCTCAGCGATGAAGACGGCCGCGCGCTGCTGCCATCGGTCGTGCGTTACCTGGCCAACGGCAACGCCCACATCGGCTACAAGGCCCAAGCCCACCGCACGACCGACCCGAAGAACACGGTCGTGTCGGTCAAGCGCTTCATGGGCCGCGGCCTGAAGGACATCGCCCACGCCGAAAACCTGCCCTACGACTTCGTCGATGGCCCCGGCATGGTGCAGATCAACACGGTTGCCGGCGTAAAAAGCCCGGTCGAAACCTCCGCCCAGATCCTCGCCACGCTGCGCCAGCTCGCCGAAGATTCGCTCGGCGACGACCTGGTCGGCGCCGTGATCACCGTCCCGGCCTATTTCGACGACGCCCAGCGCCAGGCCACCAAGGACGCCGCCCAGCTGGCCGGCCTGAACGTGCTGCGCCTGCTGTCGGAGCCGACCGCAGCCGCCATCGCCTATGGCCTCGACCATGGCTCGGAAGGCGTCTACGCTGTGTATGACCTCGGCGGCGGCACCTTCGACATCTCGATCCTGAAGTTATCAAAAGGCGTGTTCGAAGTACTGTCCACCGGCGGTGACTCGGCCCTGGGCGGCGACGACTTCGACCACCGCCTGTTCTGCTGGATCCGCGAGCAGGCCAAGCTGGCCCCGCTGTCGGAAGAAGACACGGCCACGCTGATGGTGAAAGCGCGCCAGGCCAAGGAACTGCTGTCGACCGACGACGAAACGACGGTCGAGGCGATCCTGAAGTCGGGCGAGATCGTGCAAGTTAAAATCACGGCCGCCACCTTTGCCGAGATCACGAAGCACCTGGTCGCCAAGACCATGACCGCGATCAGGAAAGCCATGCGCGACGCCGACGTGTCCGTCGAAGACGTCGACGGCGTGGTGATGGTCGGCGGCGCCACGCGCATGCCGACCGTGCGCCGCGCGGTGACCGACTTCTTCCACACCATCCCGCACGCGAACATCGACCCGGACAAGGTCGTCGCCCTGGGCGCCGCGATCCAGGCGAACCTGCTGGCCGGTAACCGCGCCGCGGGCGACGACTGGCTGCTGCTCGACGTGACCCCGCTCTCGCTCGGCATCGAGACGATGGGCGGCCTGGTCGAGAAGATCATCCCGCGCAACTCCACCATTCCCTGCGCGCGCGCGCAGGAATTCACGACCTTCAAGGATGGGCAAACGGCCCTGGCCGTGCACGTGGTGCAGGGCGAGCGCGAACTGGTCTCGGACTGCCGCTCGCTGGCCCGTTTCGAGCTGCGCGGCATCCCGCCGATGGCGGCCGGCGCCGCGCGCATCCGCGTGACCTACCAGGTCGATGCGGACGGGCTGCTGTCGGTGTCGGCGCGCGAGACGCGCTCGGGCGTGGAAGCCTCGATCACGGTCAAGCCGTCCTACGGCCTGGGCGACGACGAGGTGGCGCGCATGCTGCAGGACTCGTACAGCTCGGCCGAGCTCGACATGCAGATGCGCGCGCTGCGCGAAGAGCAGGTCGAAGCCGAGCGCATCCTGCTGGCGACCCAGTCGGCGCTCGCTACGGACAAGGATTTGCTGAGCGACGACGAGCAGCTTTCCGTGGCGGCGCTGGTGCAGGGCGTGGTTGACGCGATCGCCTATTCGAACGATACGGCCGTGGAAGCGGGCCTGCGCCAGAATGCCTTGCACGACGCCGTGCACGCGCTGGCCGACGGCACCGAGGAATTCGCCGCGCGGCGCATGGACAAGAGCGTGCGCAGCGCGCTGGCGGGCAAGTCGCTCGACGAGGTGTGATCGTAGGGTGGACGGGTTCCCGTCCACGCGTTCAACACCGCCCGAATTATGGGAATATCATCCACCGCGACGAATTAAACGACCGTTGAACGCGTGGACGGCAGAGCCGTCCACCCTACGGTTCAGAACAAATTGAAGAGGTATATAACGTGCCACAAATCGTCATCCTGCCCCACCCAACCTTCTGCCCCGACGGCGCCGTCCTCGAGGCCCCGGCCGGCAAATCGGTCTGCGACGTCATGTTAGAGAACGACATCGACATCGAGCACGCCTGCGACCGCGTCTGTGCCTGCACGACCTGCCACGTGATCGTGCGCGAAGGCTTCGACTCGCTGAACGAGCTGGAAGAAAAAGAAGAAGACATGCTGGACAAGGCCTGGGGCCTGGAGCCGAACTCGCGCCTGTCGTGCCAGGCCATCGTGGCCGAGGACGACCTCGTGGTCGAGATCCCGAAGTACACGATCAACCACGCCGCCGAAAAGAACCACTGATCCATATTGGAGCTGAACATCGCATGAAGCGCGTCGAGAACATCAAGAAGCCGGCTCCGGCACCCGAGCTCCCGCCGGAAATCCGTCCCGGCCAGTCGGTCGAGCTGCTGAAAGAGCTGCACATCCTCACGCGCGACGGCAAACTGAACCAGGACAGCCGCCGCAAGCTGAAACAGGTCTACCACCTGTACAACTTCATCGAGCCGCTGCTGCAGGACGTGCGCGCCGAAAAGCAGGGCGTGTCTCTGGTCGACCACGGCGCCGGCAAGTCCTACCTCGGCTTCATCCTGTACGACCTGTTCTTCAAGGGCCTGGACGACGCCTCGCATATCTACGGCATCGAGACGCGCGAAGAGCTGGTTGCGAAATCGACCGAGCTGGCCGCACGCCTGGGTTTTGCCAACATGTCCTTCCTGCCGCTGTCGGTGGCCGAGTCCACCACATCGAACCTGCTGCCGGAAACGATCGACATCGTCACCGCGCTGCACGCCTGTAATACCGCCACGGACGACGCCATCGACTTCGCCCTCAAGAAAAAAGCGAAGCACATGGTGCTGGTGCCGTGCTGCCAGGCTGAAGTGGCTTCTTTCCTGCGGAAGAACAAGGGCAAGGACCTGGGCAAGAGCGCGCTCACCGAAATCTGGCGCCACCCGATCCACACGCGCGAATTCGGCAGCCAGGTAACGAACGTGCTGCGCTGCCTGCAGCTGGAAGCGCACGGCTACCAGGTGACGGTGACCGAACTGGTGGGCTGGGAGCACTCGATGAAGAACGAGCTGATCGTCGCGACCTACAAGAACCTGCCGCGCCGCCGGCCGAGCGAGCGCCTGGCCGAAGTGCTGTCCACGCTGGGACTGGAAGAGATGGGCCAGCGTTTTTATGCTGCGCAAGCAGAAGCCCTTACAAACGACCACTGAAGATCATGAGCGATACCAACACCTGGATTGACCTGCGCAGCGACACCGTCACTCAGCCCTCCCAAGCGATGCGCGCCGCGATGGCCGCCGCCGAGGTCGGCGACGACGTCTACGGCGACGACCCGGCCGTCAACCGCCTGCAGGATTTCGCGGCCGACCTGTTCGGCTACGAAGCAGGCATGTTCGCCCCCAGCGGCACGCAAACGAACCTGATCGCGCTGATGACCCACTGCGGTCGCGGCGACGAATACCTGGTCGGCCAGGAAGCGCACACCTATAAATACGAAGGCGGCGGCGCCGCGGTGCTGGGTTCAATCCAGCCGCAGCCGATCGCGAACCAGCCCGACGGCTCGCTTGCACTTGCCGACATCGAAGGCTATATCAAGCCCGACGACATGCACTTCGCGCGCACCCGCCTGCTGGCGCTGGAAAACACGATCGGCGGGCGCGTGCTCGGCCAGGACTATATCGCGGCCGCCACCTCGCTCGCGCACGCCAGGGGCCTGGCCACCCACCTCGACGGCGCGCGCGTCTGCAATGCGGCTGTCAAGAATGGCGTCAGCCTGCGCGATGCGGTGAAGGGTTTCGATACCGTCTCGGTCTGCCTGTCGAAGGGCCTGGGCGCCCCGGTTGGCTCCGTGCTGCTGGGGCCGAAGGCCTTCATCGAGCAGGGCAAGCGCTGGCGGAAGATGCTGGGCGGCGGCATGCGCCAGGCCGGCGTCATCGCGGCGGCCGGGCAGCACGCGCTGCAGTACAACGTGCAGCGTCTGGCGGAGGACCACGAGAATGCGGCCGACCTGGCGCGGGGCCTGGCGGAGATCGAGGTGCTGAAGGTGACGCCGCCGCAGACCAACATCTTCTGGATGGACCTCCCGGCAGCGGCCTGCGAGCCGCTGCGCAAGGCATTGGCTGACGCGGGCATCCGCGCCACCGTCGGCCCGCGCATGCGCCTGGTGACGCACCTGGATGTCTCGCGCGACGACGTTGTCAAAGTTGTCGCCGCATTCAAGACCTTCTTCAAAGATTGGCGCGCCTGATGAATCACGCAACTTCGAGCGAGGGAATCCGCCTGGCCAAGCGTGTGGCCGAACTGGTGCCGTGCTCGCGGGCGGAAGCGGAACGCTTTATTGCCGGCGGCGGCGTTACCGTCGACGGCGTCGTGGTCGAGGACCCGGCCACCCGTGTGACGCCGGCGCAATCGGTTGCCGTGCTGCCGGGCGCCAGTGCCGAGGAAGCGCCGCCGGTCACCATCCTGCTCCACAAGCCATCGGGCATGAACTCCGGCGTCGGCGCCCGCGGCGCGAGCGCGCTCGAATGCCTGAAGGAAGAGTCACTGCTGGCCGGCGTACACGGCGCGCCACGCTTCCTGAAGCGCCACCTGGCCCGCCTGACGCTTGCCACGCCCCTGGAAACCGATGCCAGCGGCCTGCTCGTCTATACGCAAGATTTCCGCGTCGCCCGTAAGCTCATAGACGATGGCGACCGGGTCGAACACGAGTTCGTGGTCGAGGTATCGGGCGCGATCCAGGACGGCGGCCTGGAGCTGCTGAACCACGGCCTGAAGTTCAGCGGCAAGCCGATCAATCCGATGAAGGTCAGCTGGCAAAGCGAAGGCCGCTTGCGCTTTGCCGCCAAGGGCATGCGCCCCGGCCAGATCGAGCACATGTGCGCTGCGGTCGGCCTCGAGGTCACCGACATCAAGCGCCTGCGCGTCGGGCGGATTTCAATGGGCGGCTTGCCGGAAGGGCAGTGGCGCTACCTGGCGGAGTACGAGCGGTTTTGAGCGGGTGAGCAGAGTCGGCGTCATCCCCGTCGAGCAATTGGCAGGGGACGTAGGGTGGGTGGGTGTCCCGCCCACGCGTTCAACCAACGGGCGCAAACCATATCGCGAATTAGCATCTTTTTGTTGAACGCGTGGGCGGGCAACCTGCCCACCCTACGTCCCTCACGCTTTGCGTTTCGACTCTTTCGGCAACGCAATCAACCTCGTCCCCGCAATCCGGTCATGCAAGAACTGCCGGTCCCTGTCGAGGAAGGCCGTTAGCCCCCACGCTACGGCGCCCACCGTCAGCACCAGCACCCACTCCTTGAAGCGGTGCAGGTCGAGCAGGGCGCCGGCCAGCAGGGCCGGGGCGACCCAGCCCCAGGCCAGCAGGTAGCGGATCACCGCGTTCTTCAGGGGCACCTTCGCGTGGCCAACCTTCAGCACCTTGATGCGCCAGGTCTTCATCGCCAGCGTGAAGCCGCTGCCGCTCCACGCGTGCACGAAATAGGCGCCTGTCACCAGGAACAGGAAGACCATCAGCGCCGCCCGAAAGACCGGGTCCTGGCGGTTGCCGGTCAGGAAAATGAAGAGGAAGACGGCCAGTGCCTCGACGGCGGTCAGGAGGAAGGCTTCGTACACCATCGCGATCACGCGACGTTTGACGGTCGGCGTGCCGATCTGGGCAGAAGCAGGTGACGCAGGCGACGCGGATGACGCAGTAGATTTAACCGTTTGCATTCGATGCTGTTGGGGCGGCGGTGGGCTGGGTGGTCGAGGAGGCCGGCGCGGCAGGGGCCGGGGCAGGCTGGGTGATTGCCGGCGCGCTCGGGATGCTGGCCGGGGCCTGGAGCGACATGCAGGAGGCGCCGCGGCGGGTGGTGCCGGGCGGGCAGCTGGTCGGTGCAACGATGATCGGCGAGGCAGGCGGGCTTGCGCTTGGCGGGCTCTTGCGGGTCTGCGCCAGGCGGCGTTTCTGGTCGGGCGTGAGCTGCTTGTAGTTTTCCCAGTTGGCGGTCTTTTCGCCCGGCGCGAGCTTGCGTGTGCGGGTGAAGTTTTCGCGTGCCAGCGTGCGCTGCTCGGGCGTGAGGCGGACCCACTGGCGCATGCGCTCGTGCACGCGCTCCTGCTCGGCCGGGCTCATCGAGGCGAAGCGGCGCGACATCTCGAGCCATTTGCGCTTGCGCGTGCCTTCCATCACGTCCCACTCGTCCTTCAGCGGCTGCAGCGCCAGTTGCTGCGCGCCCGACAGGTCTTTCCACAGGGGTTTGTGGAACAGTTGCGGACCGCCCTTGCCGGGCATGCCGGCCGCCGCGCCGGAACTGGACGAGCCAGGGGCGGCGCTCTGCGCGCCGTCCCTGGCGCCTTCCCAGACAAACCAGGCAGCCAGCGCAGCCAGCAGCAGCGCAGCGACGGCAATCAGGCCGGCACGGCGGGGCTTGGAGTGCGGTGTCGTCATTGGCGGCGCTGTTGCGACTCCAGGTAGGCATTGAAGCCATGGTCGAGGTAAGCCGTCAGCGGCAGCTCGTCGGCCAGCATGGCCGCGTCGAGTTCGGCCAGCTCATCGATGCGCTGCTCCTGTTCGTACTGGTACAGGCCACCGAGCCCGACGACCAGCGCCAGCAGGGGCAGGGCGACGCCCAGGCGGCCGAGGCCCGTGCCGGAGAAATGGAAATCGACATCGAACAGGCGCCACAGGCCGCGGCGTTCGACGGCAGGGGCGGCGTCCGCTTTCTTGCGCGACAGGGCGAGTTTGCGTGCCGCGGCCAGGCGCTCGGTCGTCGACGCCGGCAGCGCCTCCAGGTTCTCGTTCAGGGCGTGGCGCAGCTTGTACGCCAGGTTGATGTCGTCGTTATTCATAATTTAATTCCCTTGGCCCGCAGGGCATCGGCAAGGGTATGCGTAGCGCGAGAGCAATGCGTTTTGACACTGCCCTCCGAGCACCCCATCGCGGCGGCCGTCTCGGCCACATCCATATCCTGCCAGTAACGCATAAGGAAGGCTTCGCGTTGACGCGCCGGGAGTTTTTGTATCTCCGCTTCGATCAGGCGCAGGGTCTGGGCCCGTTCCACCTGGTCCGCGCTCGACTCGGCAGCGGCCGAGCCTTCCTCGGATTCGTACGAACCCAGTATATCAAAGTCCTCATCCTCGCCCTCGCGGCGGCCGAGGTTCGAAAACAGACTCACCCAGGTATTGCGCACCTTCTCGCGGCGGAAATAATCGAGGATCGTCGTTTGCAGGATGCGCTGGAACAGCATCGGCAATTCCGCCGCAGGCTTGTCGCCGTATTTCTCGGCGAGCTTGATCATCGCATCCTGCACGATGTCGAGCGCCGCCTCGTCCTTGCGCACCGCATACACGGCCTGCTTGAACGCCCGGCGTTCGACATTCTCGAGGAAGTCGTTGAGTTCTTTGTCTGTCGCCATGCGATGGAGGAAGGAGGTGCGCCCGGGTACGTTGCCCGTGCTTTATGGAAACCCACGAATCCTAGCAAAAAACCACCGTACATGCATCGTAATTGCTCAGCGATGTGCGCCGCGCCTTGTCCGTTTCATCAACAGGGCTTACAAAAACTGCATGACGATACTCGAAATGATTCGTTGTCTCAGCAGAAAGGCATGGCTAATCTAAAAACAACTCTGACTCAGCCATGATGGAAAAAATGCCTCTCGATACCCACAGCACCACCGGCATCCGCCAGGATTTCGACATCCGGCCGCTCGATGCCCCGCTCGGCGCCGAAGTCCTCGGGCTCGACCTGACCCAGCCCCTTTCCACCGGCGATCTGGCGCGCGTGCACCGCGCCCACCTCGACCACCACGTGCTCGTTTTTCGCGACGTGCGCATCACCCCAAGCCAGCAGGTGGAGTTCAGCCGCCGCTTCGGCGAGCTGCAGATCCATGTGCTGCGCCAGTTCCAGCATCCGGAGCAGCCGGAAGTGCTGGTGATCTCGAACATCCGCGAGAACGGCGAGCCGATCGGCCTCGGCGACGCCGGCCACTACTGGCATTCCGACCTGTCCTATAAAGCGGTGCCAAGCCTGGGCTCGATGCTGCATGCCCAGGAACTGCCGGCCGAAGGCGGCGACACGCTGTTTGCGAACCAGCACCTGGCCTGGGACACGCTGCCGCCCGAGCTCAAGAAGGAAGTCGAGGGCGCCCGGGCCGAGCACAGCTACCTGGCTCGCTACGAGGACCTCCGTAAACTCAACCCGTGGCGGCCCGCGCTCACCCAGGCCCAGATCGACGAAGTGGTGCCGGTGCTCCAGCCGGTCGTGCGCACCCATCCGGAAACCGGGCGCCGCGCGCTGTTCGTCAGCGAGCACTTCACCACGCGCATCAATGGCTATCCCGAAGAACGCAGCCGCGCCTTGCTGGCTGCCCTGTTCGAGCATTCCACGAAACCGGAGTTCATCTACCGCCACGGGTGGCAGCCACACGACATGGTGTTCTGGGATAACCGCTCGGTCATGCACCTGGCCGCCGGCTGCCCGCCGGACCAGCGCCGCAAGCTGTACCGCACCACGATCGCGGGCGATGTCCCGTTCTGAACCAGGAGAATCCATGCTCAGCTTAAAAATTAATCTGAAAAAATTCGCGGCCGCAGTAGCGGTCGCTTCCCTGGTTGCCGCCGCACCAGCCGCCCAGGCCGAAGGCAAGATCCGCATCGCCGAGCAGTTCGGCGTGGTCTACCTGCTGCTGAATGTCGCCCAGGACCAGAAACTCATCGAAAAGCACGGCAAGAAGCACGGTGTCGAGATCGATGTCGACTGGGTGAAACTATCCGGCGGCGCCGCGGTGAACGACGCCTTGCTGTCGAACTCGGTGGACGTGGTGGGCGCCGGCCTCGGCCCCCTGATGACGATCTGGGACCGCACCGCCGGCAAGCAGAACGTGCGCGCCGTGGCCTCGCTCGGCAATTTCCCGTACTACCTGATCAGCACAAATCCGGCGGTGAAGACCATCGCCGATTTCAGCCCGAAAGACCGCATCGCGCTGCCGGCCGTGACCGTGTCGGTGCAGGCGCGCATCCTGCAGATGGCGTCGGCGAAGCAGTGGGGCGCCGCCCAGTTCCGCAAGCTCGACCCGCTCACGCAAGCCGTGCCACACCCGGATGCTGCGGCGGCGGTGATTGCCGGCGGTACCGAGATCAATGCCCACTTCGCCAATCCGCCGTTCCAGGACCAGGAGCTGGCCGGCAACCCGAAGGCGAAGATCGTGCTCGATTCCTACCAGGTGCTCGGTGGACCAAGCTCGGCCACGGTGCTGTACGCCACTGAAAAGTATGTGAAGGAGAATCCGAAGACCTACCGTGCCTTCATCGACGCCCTGGTCGAGGCGGCGCAACTGGCCAGCAAGAACCCGGAAGCGGCGGCCGACGCCTATCTGCGCGTGAACAAGAACAGCATCGACCGCGCCTTGCTGGTGAAGGTGATCAAGGACCCGAAGGTGCAGTTCAAGGTGGCGCCGCAGAACACGCTGGGCCTGGCGCAGTTCCTGCACGGCGTCGGTGCGATCAAGAACAAGCCGGCCAGCTGGAAGGATTACTTCTTCGAGCATCCGGCGCTGGCCTCGGGGAGCTGATATGAGTACGTTGCCTTTGCAGGTCGTACCGCCCCAGGGGCCGCTCCTGCGCGCCGAGCATGTGACCCTCGAGTACACCGGAGCGCAGGGCGTCGTGCGGGCCACCGACGACGTCAGCTTCGAGGTGCATCGCGGCGACCGCTTCGTGCTGCTGGGACCGTCGGGATGCGGCAAGTCGACGCTGCTGAAAGCCGTGGGCGGTTTCATCACACCCCGTGCGGGCAGCCTGCGCCTGGCCGGCCGGCCAATCACGGCGCCGGGACCCGACCGCATCGTCGTGTTCCAGGAATTCGACCAGCTGCCGCCGTGGAAGACGGTGGAAAGCAATGTGATGTTCCCGCTGCTGGCCGGCGGCGTGAAGAAGCCTGAAGCGCGCGAGCGTGCCCGTCACTGGCTCGGCAAGGTGGGCCTGGCGCGTTTTGCCGACGCCTACCCGCACACGCTGTCGGGCGGCATGAAGGCGCGGGTGGCAATCGCGCGGGCACTGGCCATGCAGCCGGAAATCCTGCTGATGGACGAACCCTTCGCCGCGCTCGACGCCCTCACGCGGCGCACGATGCAGGAGCAGCTGCAGAGCCTGTGGGAAGAGATCGGCTTCACGATGCTGTTCGTGACCCACTCGATCGAGGAAGCGCTGGTTGTGGGCAACCGCATCCTGCTGCTCAGTCCCCATCCGGGACGTGTGCGTGCTGAACTCAATAGCCACCAGTTCGATTTGAAGAGCGCCGGCAGTCCTGAATTCCAGGCGGCCAATGAGCGCATCCACCGGCTGCTGTTCGACCCGTCGCACGTTGCGCCGGCTCCGCAACCCGCTCCCCACGCTTTCGCGGTGCATTCATGAACGCTTTCCGAGATCCTTCGATTCGTCCCGAATACGAACTGGCGCTGGCGCTGCCCGGCGCCGCTGCCTCAGCCACGCCGGTTCCGGCCGCCGCCCGGCACGCCTGGCCGCTGGCTGGTTTTGGCTGGCTGCGCAAGGCGGGCATGCTGCTGGTGCTGGCCGTGCTCTGGGAAGGCCTGGCGCGCTGGTACGACAACGACCTGCTGCTGCCGACCGCCTTGCAGACGGGGCGGGCGCTGCTTGAGGGCATCGCCTCGGGCGAACTGTTCGGCTATATCAGCGTGTCGTTCGCGGTGCTGACGCAGGGCTACCTGATGGGCGTCTTCGGGGCCTTCCTGCTGACCTGGCTGGCGGTGTCGAACCGGGTCGGGCGCGAGCTGATCGAGACCCTCACCTCGATGTTCAATCCGCTGCCGGCGATCGCCTTGCTGCCGCTGGCCCTGCTGTGGTTCGGCCTGGGCAAGGGCAGCCTGATCATGGTGCTGATGCATTCGGTACTGTGGCCGCTGACCCTGAACGCCAGCGCGGGTTTCCGCGCGGTGCCGGACACGCTGCGCATGGCGGGTCGCAACTATGGGCTGGGCGGGCTGCGTTTCGTGCTGCAGATCCTGATTCCGGCGGCCTTGCCAGCGATCCTGTCGGGCCTGAAGATCGGCTGGGCGTTTGCCTGGAGGACGCTGATCGCGGCCGAGCTGGTGTTCGGGACGACATCGGGGCAGGGCGGGCTGGGCTGGTTCATCTTCCAGAGCCGCAATGAACTGTTCACCGACAAGGTGTTCGCGGGACTGGCGGCGGTGATCATCATCGGCCTGGCGGTGGAGAATATCGTGTTTCAGACGCTGGAGCGGGTGACGGTGAGGCGCTGGGGGATGGAACGGTAGGGTGGACGGCAAAGCGCATCGCTGCACTGCAAGATAGCCCATCCGGCCTACCGCCCGGTTGCGCACCAAAATCATGCGTTTGCGCTTTTGCATATTTTATCTTGACCAAAATGGTGCAACGCAGTAAGGTGTTTCTTGCGCTTTGCACCAGCGAAGCTTCAACGTCAGCCCTTCCGGCACACAAGGCTTGTGCGGCATGACACGCTTTCATTTGTAGGCAGTTTGCTCCAACCCGCGCCACAAGCGCGAGAGATGCGTCGAGCCGCTACAGACACTCAGCCAAACGAGTTGCGTTTAGCGTCGTTCCAAAGGGTATCTATGGATATCCGGGCGTTCGTCGTCGCCGCAGAAAGAAGGGAAGCTTGAGCGCTGTGGGGCAAACCGTATTTCGTTAGGAACGAGCATCCGATCAATCGCCCAATGGGTTTTGAAAGGAATGATTCATGAATAACGAAGCATCAGGACCGTCAGGTCCCGCCGGCCCCATCACGGGCGCCGAAATTGTCGTACGTTGCCTGGCCGAAGAGGGCGTCAAACACGTCTTTGGCTATCCCGGCGGCGCAGTGCTGTATATCTACGACGCCATCTTCCAGCAAGACAAATTCCAGCACGTCCTCGTGCGCCACGAGCAGGCAGCCGTGCATGCGGCCGATGCCTATTCGCGCAGCTCGAACACCGTTGGCGTTGCCATCGTTACTTCCGGTCCGGGCGTGACGAATGCGGTCACCGGCCTGTCCACCGCCTATATGGATTCGATTCCGATGGTGGTGATCAGCGGCCAGGTGCCGAGCCATGCGATCGGCCAGGATGCCTTCCAGGAATGCGACACCGTCGGCATCACCCGCCCCGTCGTCAAGCACAACTTCCTGGTCAAGGATGTGAAGGATCTGGCCTCGACGATCAAGAAGGCTTTCTTCATCGCACGTACCGGCCGTCCCGGCCCGGTGCTGGTCGATATCCCGAAGGACATCACCGTCAACAAATGCATGTTCGAGTATCCGCGCGAGATCGAAATGCGTTCCTACAAGCCGGTGGACAAGGGCCACACCGGCCAGATCCGCAAGGCGGTGCAGCTGCTGCAGGGCGCCGAGCGTCCGATGATCTATGCCGGCGGCGGCGTGATCCTGGCCAATGCCTCGCCGGAACTGAACCGCTTGGTCGAAAAGATCGGCGCCCCGGTCACCAACACGCTGATGGGCCTCGGCGGCTCGCGCTCCAGCGACAAGCACTTCGTCGGCATGCCCGGCATGCACGGCACCTATGAAGCGAACATGGCGATGCAGCACTGCGACGTCCTGATCGCCATCGGCGCCCGTTTCGACGACCGCGTGATCGGCAACCCGAAGCACTTCGCCAGCCATCCACGCAAGATCATCCACATCGACATCGACCCGTCCTCGATCTCGAAACGGGTGAAAGTCGACATCCCGATCGTCGGCAACGTGAAAGACGTGCTGACCGAATTCCTGGTGCAGCTCGACGCCACGGGCGCCGCACGCACCAACACCGACTCCCTGCGCGACTGGTGGAAACAGGTCGACGAATGGCGCGGCCGCGACTGCCTGCGCTACGAGGATTCCGACATCCTGATCAAGCCGCAATCGGTCGTCGAAAAGCTGTGGAAAGTGACCGGCGGCGACGCCTTCATCACCTCGGACGTCGGCCAGCACCAGATGTGGGCCGCCCAGTACTACCCGTTCGACAAGCCGCGCCGCTGGATCAATTCCGGCGGGCTCGGGACGATGGGCGTCGGCCTGCCGTATGCGATGGGCGTGCAGATGGCGAACCCGGGCGCGACGGTGGCCTGCGTCACCGGCGAAGGCTCGATCCAGATGTGCATCCAGGAGCTTGCCACCTGCAAGCAATACCACCTGACGCCGAAGATCATCCTCCTGAACAACCGCTTCCTGGGCATGGTGCGCCAGTGGCAGCAGATCGACTATGGCTCGCGCTATTCCGAGTCGTACATGGATTCGCTGCCCGACTTCGAGAAGCTGGCCGAGGCCTATGGCCACGTCGGCATGCGCATCGAAAAGCCGGGCGACGTCGAGGGATCGCTGCGCGAAGCCTTTGCCATGAAGGACCGGCTGGTGTTCATGAACTTCATCACCGACCAGAGCGAGAACGTCTGGCCGATGGTCAAGGCGGGCAAGGGATTGTCTGAAATGCTGCTCGGCTCGGAGGACCTGTAAATGAGACACATCATCTCCGTCCTGCTCGAGAACGAAGCCGGCGCCCTGTCGCGCGTGGTCGGGCTGTTCTCCGCACGCGGCTATAACATCGAAACCCTGACCGTGGCGCCGACTGAAGACGCGACGCTCTCGCGCATGACGATCGTCACCTCGGGTTCCGACGACATCATCGAGCAGATCACCAAGCACCTGAACCGGCTGATCGAAGTGGTGAAGGTCGTGGACCTGACCGAAGGCTCGCACATCGAGCGCGAGCTCATGCTGATCAAGGTGAGGGCGGTCGGCAAGGAGCGCGAAGAGATCAAGCGCACCGCCGACATCTTCCGCGGCCGCATCATCGACGTCACCGAAAAGACCTACACGATCGAACTGACCGGCGCCAAGAGCAAACTCGATGCCTTCATCGACGCGATCGACCGCGCTTCCATCCTCGAGACCGTGCGTACCGGCGGCTCGGGCATCGGCCGCGGCGAACGAATCCTGAAGGTCTGACCCGCTGCTGACTTCGATACAACGTAGGGTGGTCGGCTCCACCCCGCTATTAAATGACACGCAAATTTGGCGCCGCCCACGCGTAACGCCTGCATACAACGATTATTAAAAAGATAGGAATGACCATGAAAGTTTTCTACGACAAAGACTGTGACCTCTCCCTCGTCAAAGGCAAGAACGTCGCCATCATCGGCTACGGCTCGCAGGGCCACGCGCACGCGCAGAACCTCTCCGAATCGGGCGTGAACGTCACCGTCGGCCTGCGCCGCGGCGGCGCTTCCTGGAACAAGGTCGAGCAGGCCGGCCTGAAAGTGGCCGAGGTCGATGAGGCAGTCAAGAACGCCGACATCATCATGATCCTGCTGCCGGACGAGAACATTGCCCAGGTCTACAAGGAAAACGTCGAGCCAAACGCCAAGCAGGGCGCGGTGCTGGCCTTTGCCCACGGCTTCAACGTCCACTACGGCCAGGTCGTGCCGCGCGCCGACCTCGACGTCATCATGATCGCGCCGAAAGCCCCGGGCCACACCGTGCGCGGCACCTACCGCCAGGGCGGCGGCGTGCCGCACCTGATCGCCGTCTACCAGGACAAGTCGGGCGCGGCGCGCGATATCGCGCTGTCGTATGCGATGGCCAACGGCGGCGGCCGTGCCGGCATCATCGAAACCAACTTCCGCGAAGAGACCGAGACCGACCTGTTCGGCGAGCAGGCCGTGCTCTGCGGCGGCGCCGTCGAGCTGATCAAGGCCGGTTTCGAGACCCTGACCGAAGCCGGCTACGCGCCGGAGATGGCCTATTTCGAGTGCCTGCACGAGCTCAAGCTCATCGTCGACCTGATCTACGAGGGCGGCATCGCCAACATGAACTACTCGATCTCGAACAACGCGGAATACGGCGAGTACGTCACCGGCCCGAAAGTCGTCACCTCGGCGACCAAGGACGCGATGCGCCAGTGCCTGAAGGACATCCAGACCGGCGAATACGCGAAGAGCTTCATCCTCGAGAACAAGGCCGGCGCCCCGACCCTGATCTCGCGCCGTCGCCTGACCGCCGAGCACCCGATCGAGGAAGTCGGTGCCAAGCTGCGCGCGATGATGCCGTGGATCGCCAAGAACAAGCTGGTCGATCAGTCGAAGAACTAAGCAGGGAAGGGACACAGAAAGGGACACGGCGCTCCAGCGCGACCATATTGCAACTTTCCATTACAAAAACACGATGGAAGTTGCAGGACCGGTATCGTATAAGTGAAGTCTATTCACTTTGCTTAACTGGAGAAAACAATGTCCCTTCCAAGAATGTTCCTGATCGCCAGCCTGGTGGTGGCCGCATCTGCCACCCCTCATGCCGGCGCGCAGACCGCGGCGCCCGCCTCGACGGCGGGCGCCCTCGTCATCGTGCCGGCCAACGGCGAAGTACGCCATGCCAACGACCAGGCGACCGTGACCTTCGCGGTCGAGGAGTTCGACAAGGACAAGGTGGCAGCTGCCGCCCGCGTCAACCGCAAGATGAAGGAGGGCACCGAGATCGTGCGCCGTGCCGATCCGAAAGCCGAGTTGAAGACGCAGGGGTATTTCACTTACCCGGTCTATCCGGAACCGCCCGTCCAGCCGCTACCTGCGAGCCGGATGCCGGTCAAGCCGGTGCCGATCGGCTGGCGTGTCGGGCAGTACCTGGAGGTGAAGACGACCAGCCTGGCGGAACTGCCGAAGACGGCAGCGGCCGCCCAGAAGGTTCTGTCGATCAACAACATCCACTTCGGCCTGAGCCCGGCAACGGAAAAGCTGCTCGATGACCGGCGCATTGCCGAGACCTACCGCAACCTGAACGAGCGCATTGCGTCCATTGCGCGCGCCATGGGGCGCCAGCCGGGCGACGCGGTGCTCGATACGGTCGACTTCGAAGGTTCGGGCAACTACGCGCCCCAGGCCGAAATGCGCATGGCGCAGGCGAGCGGCTCGCGCATGAAGGCGAGCGACGAGATGCCGGAACCGAGTTTTGAACCAGGAGAGACGACGCTGCAAATGCGGCTGGTTGGAAAAGTGAAGTTCAAGTAACAGTATCCGTTCGCTAACATGCTGTTTCCGCCTCTATAATGCGGAAACAGCCGAACAGCACTTTATTTGAATACGGAAACTTATGCCAACCTTCCCACGACGCAAGAAAACCGGCGGAGCTCCGCGGGCGCCACGATTCTCCCGCCTGAAGCGCTTCGGCCGCCGGGCCGAGGACAAGGGCGGACCGCGCGGACGCGGCATTTACTTGCTGCCGAACGCGTTCACCACCGGTGCCCTGTTCTGCGGTTTCTACGCGATCGTGATGGCGATGAACCATCGCTGGGAGCACGCCTGCTGGGCCGTGTTCATTGCGATGGTGCTCGACGGGCTGGACGGGCGCATTGCGCGCCTGACGAATACGCAGTCCGAGTTCGGCGCGCAGTACGACAGCCTGTCGGACATGGTGTCCTTCGGTGCGGCGCCGGCGCTGGTGCTGTATGAATGGTCGCTGAAAGGCATGGGCAAGCTGGGCTGGATCGCGGCCTTCGTCTACTGCGCCGGCGCGGCGCTGCGCCTGGCCCGCTTCAACACGAACATCGAAGTGGTGGACAAGCGCTTCTTCCAGGGCTTGCCCAGCCCGGCAGCGGCGGCGCTGGTGGTCGGCTTCATCATGATGATGACCGATCCGGACATCAATATCAGCGCGCGCCAGGTGGATTGGGTGTCGTGGGGCCTGGCGGTGTTTGCCGGCCTGACGATGGTGTCGAACGTGCCGTTTTATAGCTTCAAGGACGTGAACTTCCGCAAGTCGGTGCCGTTCATTGTGGTGTTCCTGATTGCCCTCGCTTTCGCGCTGGTGGCAATCGATCCACCGAAGGTCCTGTGGCCGATTTTTGTAGTGTACGGATTGTCGGGCTATGTGGTGTTTGCGATCCAGCGTGCCAAGGGCAAGCGGGTCAGCATCATCCCGACCGACGATCCATCAGATGAGACCGAGCGCCGCTAGTTCCCGGTAGATCCGGGACGGCGCTCGTTGATTAACAAGCGCCGATTGGAGCTGCCATGTACGACCCTAACCGCCTCATCATTTTCGATACCACCTTGCGCGACGGCGAGCAATCGCCCGGCGCCTCGATGACCAAGGACGAAAAGGTGCGCATCGCGCGCCAGTTGGAGCGGCTACGGGTGGATGTCATCGAGGCCGGCTTCGCCGCCGCCTCGATCGGCGACTTCGAAGCGATCCGCGCCATCTCGCAAGCGGTGCGCGAATCGACCATCTGCTCGCTTTCGCGCGCCAACGACCGCGACATCGCCCGCGCCGCCGAGGCGCTGGCGCCCGCCGCCCGCAAACGCATCCACACCTTCATCGCCACCTCGCCGCTGCACATGAAGATGAAGCTGCGCATGGAGCCGGAACAGGTGCTGGAGCAGGCGATCCAGGCCATCCGCTACGCCCGCAACCACACCGACGACATCGAATTCTCGCCCGAGGACGGCAGCCGCTCGGAAGAGGATTTCCTGTGCCGCGTGCTGGAAGCCGTGATCGCCGAGGGAGCCACCACCATCAACTTCCCCGACACCGTCGGCTATGCCACGCCCGAAGTCTTCGGCGAAACCATTCGCCGCCTGCGCGAGCGCGTGCCGAACTCCGACAAGGCCATCTGGTCGGTGCACTGCCATAACGACCTGGGCCTGGCCGTGGCCAATTCGCTGGCCGGCGTGGCCATCGGCGGCGCGCGCCAGATCGAATGCACGATCAACGGCCTGGGCGAACGCGCCGGCAATACCGCGCTGGAAGAGGTCGTGATGGCGCTGCGCACCCGTGCCGACTACTACAAGCTGACGGTCGGCATCGACACCACGCAGATCGTGCCGGCCTCGAAAATGGTGTCGCAGATCACCGGCTTTGCGGTGCAGCCGAACAAGGCGGTGGTGGGTGCGAACGCCTTTGCCCACGCCTCGGGCATCCACCAGGACGGCATTTTGAAGGCGCGCGAAACCTACGAGATCATGCGCGCCGAAGACGTCGGCTGGCACGCCAACAAGATCGTGCTGGGTAAACTCTCGGGCCGCAACGCCTTCAAGGCGCGCCTGGAGGAACTGGGCATCGCCCTCGAATCGGAAGCGGAGGTGAACGACGCCTTTGCCCGCTTCAAGGAACTGGCCGACCGCAAGAGCGAGATTTTCGACGAGGACATCATGGCGCTGGTCTCGGCCGCCGACCATGCGCAGGAGGGCGAATACTTCCGCTTCGTGTCGCTGGCGCAGCGCTCGGAAACGGGCGAGCTGCCCCATGCGCGGGTGGTGTTCGCGATGGACGGGCAGGAGCATGCCTGCGAGGGCACCGGCGACGGCCCGGTCGACGCCACGGTGAACGCCATCGAAAGCCAGGCGAACTCGGGCGCCGAATTGATCCTGTTCTCGATCAACGCGATCAGCGGCGGTACCGAGTCGCAGGGCGAGGTGACGATACGGCTGTCGCGCCAGGGGCGGATCGTCAATGGCGTGGGCGCCGATCCGGACATCGTCGTGGCCTCGGCCAAGGCCTATCTGTCGGGGCTGAACAAGCTGCACTCGAAGGTGGAGCGGGCCCATCCGCAGTTATAGGCCTTTGTGGTTCCAGTCCTGGCTAGTTGCCGGCTCCTCGTCAGGGTCGCAGTTCGTCTTCTTCGGCGGGATCCCGTCGCGCATCGTGTCGCGGCCATCCGGCCCGTGGTTCGATTCGTAGGTGACGCAATAGGTGCCGCGCGCCGTGATCACCCGGTAGCGCCGGCGACCATAGCCGCCCGGGTCGAGCACCTCATGGACTTTCGGGGCCTCGTACCACTTGTTGGGCGCCATCTCGGCGGCACGGGCGATGCCGCGCTCGAGCTTCATCGTCGCCGTCACGATCGGCGCCTGGATGCCGCGCCGCGGGTTTTCCTTGCGCAGGGCGCTGTCGATGCCGCCGGCGGCGGCTTTGGCCTGCTGGAGCAGGTCGGCGGTCGAGGGAGCCGGGGCTGCGGGCTGATCGGTTGGCTCGGCCGGGAGCGTGGTGCTTGCCGTGGGTGCGTCGGCCGAAGGCGCTGCCGCTTGCGCCGCTGGTTGCGCTTGTGGCGCGGTTGGCCGGCGGACGGGAACGGGCAGGGCGGCCAGCGGCCGATTGGCTGCCTCCGGCACAGGCAGCACGCGCACGAACTGCATCTCGGGCGGCGTATCGTCAGGGAGCAGGGGCGGCCGCGACGCCTGCCACAACACTACCAGCAGCAGGTGCACCGCCAGCGAGATACCGATCCCGGTGAGAGAACGCGGCTGTTGCAAGGGCGACTGTGCGATATTCATATCGCAACAGTATATGGCCCGTTGTTACTTTTGGGTCAACAATTGCATATGCATGCGCAGGACGATGTCCGCCGCCTGGCGGGCCCGGCTGTCGTGCGGCCGTTCCCCTGCCTGGCCGATATACTCGGCGCATGACCAAACTCGTCCTTGCCGCCGCCGCCGTGCTCCTGGCCGGGCTGCTGTCCGCCTGTTCGCCCCTGTCGGCGCTCAATGCCGTGTCGCCGGCAGGCACGGTGCATGCCACCGCAGCGATCCGCTACGGAGCGGACCCGCGCAACATGCTCGACGTCTACCACCCGGCGTGGAAGGCCGAGGGCGCGCCGGTCATCGTCTTTTTCTTCGGCGGCAACTGGGTTAGCGGCAAGCGGGAAGATTACGCATTCGTCGGGCGCGCCCTGGCAGCGCGTGGCTTCGTGGTCGTGGTCCCCGACTATCGGCTGTACCCGCAGGTGCACTACCCGGATTTCCTCGTCGATGCCGCAAGTGCCGTCGCCTGGACCCGGCGCGAAATCGCCGCTCATGGCGGCGACCCTGGCCGGCTGTTCGTGATGGGCCACAGCGCCGGCGCCTATAACGCCGCCATGCTGGCGCTCGACCCGCGCTGGCTGGGCCAGCAGGGAATGCGCAGCGATGCGCTGCGCGGCTGGATCGGCCTGGCTGGTCCCTACGATTTCCTGCCGGTGCAGAACCGCACGACCCGCCCCGTCTTCAACGCGCCCGACACGCCGCCCGACTCGCAGCCGGTGCGCCACGTCAGCGCCGCGGCGCCGCCGGCGCTGCTAATCGCCGCCAACAAGGACAGCCTGGTCGATCCGGCACGCAATACCGGCGGACTGGCGGCCAAGCTGCGGGCTGTACAGGTTCCCGTGCGCGAGGTGTACTACGATGGCGTCAGCCACACGACGCTGGTCGCTTCGCTGTCCTCGACATTGCGCGGCCTGGCGCCCACGCTCGACGCGGTCGAGGCCTTCGTTCGCAGCGATGGCGGGCGCCGGCGCGCGCAGGACGGCGCCGCCGTCAGAACGGATCCCGGTCCCTGACCTCGAACAGCGGATCGGGCCCATTGAGCATCTGCCGCACGATCCCGTTCTGGTCGAAGTGCACATGCATCAGCGAATTCCACACCCCCGCTTCCTTGTAGCGGTAGGACCACACTTCGTAATTGCGCAGGGCAATGCGCGAGCGTTCGGCCGGACGCCCGATCGTGCGCAGCACATCTTCTTTCGTGGCGCGGTCAATCTTGATCGTCGCAAATTTCTCGCCCGTCAGCACCTGCTCGTAGGACTGCAGCCGCCCATCCGCCCCGATGCGCGCCATGAAGGTGAACTGGCCCATCGGCCCGGTGGCGTACTCGAAGATTTGCCCGTCTGGTGCCGGATACACGGCTGTCGGCTGCCCCATTTTCGCGGTCACGGCGGCGACCGGGTCGCCGACGGTGGGGGCCTGGCGAAACAGCGGCCCGGCGCAAGCAGCCAATGCCATGGCTGAGCAGATCGTTGCCATTTTCATCATTTTGTGCATGGTAGACGCCCCAATAAGCTCCAGAACCCCCATGATGCCCCAGGCGCGCCGTAGCAAATGCTGGTGACGCCAACTGTTTTCGCATATACTGGCGGGCCTGTCCGCGAGGGCGGGGTTTTTTAATCAAATCACGGTGCGCTGGGTTACGACTCTTGCACCGCATGTGAAAGGTAACATCATGTCCGTAGAAAACATCAACAAGTCGGCAATCATCGCCGACAACGCACGTGGCCAGAACGATACCGGCTCGCCGGAAGTCCAGGTCGCACTGCTGACCGCACGCATCAACGAACTGAACGGCCACTTCAAAGCCCACCAGAAAGACCACCACTCCCGCCGCGGCCTGATCATGATGGTCAACCGTCGCAAGAGCCTGCTGTCTTACCTGAAGAGCAAAGACCTGAACCGTTACCGCGACCTGATCGCCAAACTCGGCCTGCGTAAGTAATTTTTGCGCCAGACGGTTTAGTCAAAGAAATGCCTGCGTCAGTGTTGCTGTCGCGGGCATTTTTTGTTTTACCAGATTTGTTTTATCTGCAGTAAGCGGCGGGGTCCAACCCTTGTAGCCGTGCGTGGTGAGGTGAACGACAGCTCCTGAAAATCTGTCGGCAAATAGAAAGGGATTACCAATGTTTAACAAAGTTACGAAGACCTTCCAGTACGGCCAACACACCGTTACCCTGGAAACTGGTGAAATCGCCCGTCAGGCCTCCGGCGCCGTGATGGTGTCGGTCGAAGACACCGTCGTGCTGGCTACCGTCGTTGCTCGCAAGGACGCCAAGCCTGGCCAGGATTTCTTCCCGCTGACCGTCGATTACATCGAGAAAACGTATGCTGCCGGTAAAATCCCGGGCGGTTTCTTCAAGCGCGAAGGCCGTCCTTCCGAAAAGGAAACGCTCACCTCGCGCCTGATCGACCGTCCGATCCGCCCGCTGTTCCCGGAAGGCTACCTGAACGAAGTCCAGGTCATCATCCACGTGCTGTCGGTCAACCCTGAAATCGATCCGGACATCCCTGCAATGATCGGCGCCTCGGCTGCCCTGTGCATCGCCGGCATCCCGTTCAACGGCCCGATCGGCGCCGCGCGCGTTGGTTACGCCAACGGCCAGTACATCCTGAACCCGAGCACCACCCAGCTCAAGACCTCGCAGATGGACCTGGTCGTCGCCGGTACCGAAACGGCCGTGCTGATGGTCGAATCCGAAGCGCAGCAGCTGTCGGAAGAAGTCATGCTGGGCGCGGTCGTCTTCGGCCATGACCAGATGCGTGTCGTCATCGACGCGATCCACGCGCTGGTCGAAGAAGGCGGCAAGCCGGAAGTCGAGTGGACCGCGCCTGCCAAGAACGAAACCCTGATCGCGCAAGTGTCCGAGCTGGCCGCCGCAAAAATCCGCGACGCCTACCAGACCCGCGAAAAATCGGCCCGCCAGCAAAAGCTGAAGTCGCTGTCCGCCGAAGTCATGGCAGCCCTGTCCGAGCAAGGCGTCCAGGCCGATTCGGCCGACGTCAGCAACATCCTGTTCGACATGGAAGCCAAGGTCGTGCGTACGCAGATCCTGGACGGTGAGCCACGCATCGACGGCCGCGACACCCGCACCGTGCGCCCGATCGAGATCCGTACCGGCGTGCTGCCGCGTACCCACGGTTCGGCCCTGTTCACCCGCGGCGAAACCCAGGCGCTGGTCATCGCGACCCTCGGCACCGCCCGTGACAGCCAGAAGATCGACGCGCTGATGGGCGAGTACACCGACGACTTCATGATGCACTACAACATGCCTCCGTTCGCCACCGGCGAAACCGGCCGCGTGGGCACCCCGAAGCGCCGCGAAATCGGCCACGGCCGCCTGGCCAAGCGTGCACTGGTTGCTGCGCTGCCTAACCCGGAAGACTTCAGCTACTCGGTGCGCCTGGTGTCGGAAATTACCGAATCGAACGGTTCCTCGTCGATGGCATCGGTCTGCGGCGGCTGCCTGGCACTGATGGACGCCGGCGTGCCGATGAAGGCGCACGTCGCCGGCATCGCCATGGGCCTGATCAAGGAAGGCGGCAAGTTCGCCGTCCTGACCGACATCCTCGGTGACGAAGACCACCTGGGCGATATGGACTTCAAGGTGGCGGGTACGCCTGCAGGCATTACCGCGCTGCAGATGGACATCAAGATCATGGGCATCACCAAGGAGATCATGCAGGTGGCGCTGGCGCAAGCCAAGGAAGCCCGCCAGCACATCCTGGCCGAGATGCAGAAGGCCGTGCCGACCGTGAAGACCGAACTGTCGGACTTCGCCCCACGCCTGATCACGATCAAGATCAACCCAGAGAAGATCCGTGACGTCATCGGCAAGGGCGGCGCCGTCATCCGCGCGCTGACCGAAGAGACCGGCACCCAGATCGACATCACCGACGAAGGCGTCGTGACCATCGCCTCGGTCGACGCCGCTGCCGGCCAGGAAGCCAAGCGCCGCATCGAAGAGCTGACCGCCTCGGTCGAAGTGGGCAAGACCTACGACGGCACCGTCCTGAAACTGCTGGACTTCGGTGCCATCGTGCAAGTCATGCCAGGCAAGGACGGCCTGCTGCACATCTCGCAGATCGCCAACGAGCGTGTGAATGCCGTTGCCGACTACCTGAAAGAAGGCCAGCAAGTGCGCGTGAAGGTCCTCGAGACCGACGAGCGCGGCCGCCTGAAGCTGTCGATGAAGGCTGCCGATCCGGTGGAAGCTGCTGCGCAGTAATGCGTTAGCAACAGCGCTCGGAAACGGGCGCTGACAACAAAAAACCGCCAGCGCGTGAGCCTGGCGGTTTTTTATTGGTGGTGCCTGGACCATGCCCGTGGCGCGATTGCGCTAGCGGGCTGTACTGCATAACCGCCCTGGCGTAGTCACGCCAGTTTGGTGACCAGCAGCACCAGCAGGGCAACGACCACTCCGAATTTGGTACCGGAGATAAAACTGGCATACAAGGGATTACGCCGATACAAGAACTTTTCACGCCGGCTGAACAATGATTTCACGTGTCTTCTCCTTGGTGCAAGGGGTCCCCGCTGGACAGGGATGCGAGCGGTGAGCGCACTTCGGCACGCCGGCGGCTGCGGATGGGATGCGGCCGTATTGGCGTGACACATCAGGCTAGCAATGTCTTCGAAGCAGTCTGTTGTCCGAGATCAAGTTCTGCGCGTAAAGGACGAGGTAGAGGCCAGCACAAGGCCTGAATTCCATGGGCGGGTCCTACCGTAAAGGGCCGACACGCTGCCTGGCCTCCTGCGCGCTCGACTGTGACATGGAAATGTGGAAAGAAGTGTTATAGTTAATGATTACTTAATTGTGGAGCAGCTCGTTCGACAATTCGAGCGCATCCCCGTACTAACGACAAACCCAGGAACTATTGATGACCACGAAAGACAACGCAACCCGCATCAGCCAGATCATCCAGGAACACGAGGCCGAGATCGGCTCGCAGTGGATTTCCCAGCTCGAAGCGATGCTCGTGCGCGGCACCAGCAGCTCGCGCGAGCAGCTGCGCACCCATTGCCAGCAGTTCCTGTCGGCCTTTGCGGTTGCCACGCGCGATGGCGAACTCGAGAACATCGAGCACCGTTCGTGGGATGAAGTGCGCGACCTGCTGACCGACATCTCGTCGAGCCGCGCGAAAAGCGGTTCGACCCCGAGCGAGACCGCCAGTTTCGTGTTCTCGCTCAAGCAGCCGCTGTTCGCCCAGCTGACGGTCGCCTTTGTCGAAGAGCCGCAGACGCTGGCCGCGGCTTCCTGGGCAGTCAGCTCGCTGCTCGACAAGTTCGGCCTGTACACCATCGAGGTATTCCAGAAAGCACGCGACCAGATCATTGTGCGCCAGCAGCAGGAACTGCTCGAGCTGTCGACGCCGGTCGTCAAACTCTGGGACGGGATCCTGGCGCTGCCGCTGATCGGTACGCTGGATTCGGCCCGTACCCAAGTGGTGATGGAAAACATCCTGCAAAAGATCGTCGACACCGGCGCCGTCATCGCCATCATCGACATCACCGGCGTGCCGATGGTTGACACCCTCGTCGCCCAGCACTTGATGAAGACCATCGCCGCGGCGCGCCTGATGGGCGCCGACTGCATCATCAGCGGCATCCGCCCGCAGATCGCCCAGACCATCGTCCACCTGGGTGTGAACCTGGAAGACGTCGTCACCAAGGCGACCCTGGCCGACGCCTTCCTGGTCGCCCTCGAGCGCACCGGCGCCTCGGTCACCGTCGCCCGCAAGAACTGACCAGGATTCACGATGGAACGCATTCCAATTCTGCGGATGGGCGACCTGCTGCTGGTCACCATCCAGGTCGACATGCACGACCGCCTGGCCATGACCTTGCAGGACGACCTGACCGAGCGTATCGTTCGCGATAACGCCAAGGGCGTGCTGATCGATATCTCGGCGCTCGACCTGGTCGATTCCTTCATCGGTCGCATGATCAGCAACACGGCGGCCATGGCGCGCGTGCTCGATGCCCAGACCGTGGTGGTCGGCATGCAGCCGGCCGTCGCCATCACCCTGGTCGAGCTGGGCCTGACCCTGCACGGTGTGAAAACCGCGTTGAACGTCGAGAAGGGCATGATCCTGCTCGGAAAGAACCTGAATAGATGAGCACTGCGAATGATTCCGCAGTCGGATTCGAGACGCACTTGCTGGAACGTAACGCCAGGCAGCGCATCGAGCGCACCTGCCTGCCGCTGCGCACGGACGAGGACGTGGTCGGCCTGCGCCGCCATGTGCGCGAGCGTGCCGTGGCCATCGGCCTGTCGCTGGTCGACCAGACCAAGCTGATTACTGCCGCAAGCGAACTGGCGCGCAATTCAATCAAGTACGGCGGCGGTGGTGCGGTGTACCTGGACAAACTGACCGACGGCTTGCGCCAGGGTGTCGGCCTGGTGTTCGTCGACAGCGGACCCGGCATCGTCGACATCGAGCTGGCGCTGCGCGACGGCTACACCACTGGCGGCGGCCTGGGCCTTGGCCTGGGCGGCTCCAAGCGCCTCGTCGACGAATTCGACATCGACACCCGACCCGGAGAAGGGACCGCCATCGCGGTCGTAAAATGGAAACGCTGATCAGCTCCCTGAGCACCCAACATGCGTATCCGATCGTACACGCCAGCGACATCTCGGCGGCGCGCCGCGCCGGCCAGAGGCTGGCACTTGAACTCGGCTTCAATGAAACCCGTGCCGGCTCGCTGGCCCTGATTGTCACCGAGGCCGGCACCAACCTGCTCAAGCATGCGGGTGAGGGCATGCTGTACCTGAACGTGGCCCAGTCCGAAGGCGTGCCCGGGGTGGAGGTGCTGGCGGTCGACAGTGGCCCCGGCATCGCCGACGTCGATGCCTGCCTGCGCGACGGCATGTCCACCACCGGCACGGCCGGCACCGGCCTCGGCGCGCTGCGCCGGCTGTCGGACGAATTCGACGTCTGGTCGATGCCAGACAACGGTGCGGTGTTCTTCATGCGCCTGTGGCGCGACGAGGCAGGGCCGGGACTGTGCCGGGTCGACATCGGCGCGCTGACGGTGCCGCTGGCGGGCGAGGACGAATGCGGCGACGGCTGGGGCGTGGCCTGCGGCCCGCGCGGCGCCACCCTGCTTGCAGTCGACGGGCTGGGCCACGGCCCGGCGGCGGCCGCCGCGGCGCAAGCGGCGCTGGGCCAGTTGCAGCGCCTGCCTGCTTCCGAAGCCGCGCCGCTGGTCGATGCGGCCCATGCTGCGCTACGCACCACGCGCGGCGCGGCACTGGCGGCCGCGCGCATCGACTTCGACGCCGACGAGGTGCGCTTTGCCGGCGTCGGCAACATCGGCGCCTATGTGATCGACGGCAGCAGCCGGCGCGCACTGGTGTCGCACAACGGCATCGTCGGCCACAACATGCGCAAGGTGCAGGAATTTACCGTGCCCTGTCCGCCGGGCGCGATGGTCATCCTGCATTCGGACGGCATCCAGACCCAGTGGGACCTCGACAAATATCCGGGCCTGCTGGCGCGCAGCCCGGCGCTGATTGCCGCCATGATGATGCGCGACTACATCCGCCGCCGCGACGACGCCATGGTGCTGGTGGTGCGCCGCCGGCATGGGGGCGGTAACGGGGGCAAGCAATGAGCCAGCGCATCCTCACCGTCGCCCTCGAGGGCGACAAGGACGTGGTGCTGGTACGCCAGCGCGCACGCCAGGTGTCGGCGTTGCTGGGATTTGCCAAGCAGGACCAGGTGCGCATCGCGACCGCCGTGTCGGAAGTGGCCCGTGCCGCTTACCTCGGCGGCACCGGTGCGCGCGCGGCATTCGTGCTGGCCGAAGGGGGCGCCCGCCAGCAGCTCGAGGTGACCGTCAGCGCCCCGCGCGCGGCGCCGCTCGGGAGCGAGGCTGCGGCCACGGCCGACCATGCGCTGGTGACGGCGCACCGCCTGATGGACGCCTGCGAGGTCGAGAAGGGCACCGGCGGGCCGCTGGTGCGGATGCGCAAGGCGCTGCCGCCGCAGCCGCCGATCAGCCCGGCGCGGCTGGTCCAGTTCAGCGCCGAACTGGCAGCGGCGCCCGCGGCCAACTCCTACGAGGAAGTGCAGCAGCAGAACCGCGAGCTGGTCGAGACGCTGGCCGAACTGCGCGAGCGCCAGGAAGACCTGCTCTCCCTCACGCGCGAGCTGGAGGACACCAACCGCGGCATCGTCGCGCTGTATGCCGAGATCGAAGACAAGGCCGAGCGCCTGCGCCTGGCCGACGAAATGAAGTCGCGCTTCCTGTCGAATACCAGCCATGAACTGCGCACGCCACTGTCGTCGATCCGGGCGCTGTCCAAGCTCCTGCTCGACCGCATGGACGGCGATCTCACGGAGGAGCAGGAGCGCCAGGTATTCCTGATCGAACGCACCGCCACCGAAATGTCGGACCTGGTGAATGACCTGCTCGACCTGGCCAAGATCGAGGCCGGGCGGGTCGAGGCGCAGCTGGCGCCGGTCGTGGTCGAGAACCTGTTCCGCGCCCTGAAAGGGATGATGCGCCCGCTGGTCGATGCCGCACGCGTGGAGCTGGTGTTCGACGAGGGCGGCGTCAACGAAGCGTTCGAGTCCGACGAAGGCATGCTCTCGCAGATCCTGCGCAACTTCATCTCGAACGCACTGAAGTTCACCGAACAGGGCTCGGTGCGCGTGAGCGCGGCGCACGACCCCGAGACCGACACCCTGAGGTTTGCCGTCACCGACACCGGCATCGGCATCGATGCCGGGCACCTGCAGCTGATCTTCGAGGAGTTCACCCAGGTCGAGAACCCTCTGCAGCGGCGCAGCAAGGGCACCGGCCTCGGCCTGCCGCTGTGCCGGCGCCTGGCCGGGCTGCTGGGCGGCTCGGTCGACGTGACGAGCCGGCCCGGCATCGGCTCCACCTTCATGCTGACGCTGCCGCGCCAGTTTCCACAGCCGGCGACTGCGAACGCCTGACGACACTGCGCCTTAAAACTGAACGATGACTGCCAATCCAATCTCTATCCTCAACGTCGACGACAACGATGGCGCGCGCTACGCAAAGACGCGGATCCTGCGCAGCGCCGGCTTCCACGTGCTCGAGGCGGCCAACGGCACCGACGCCCTGGCCATGGTGCGCGACGACGAACCGGCGCTGGTGCTGCTCGACGTCAAGCTCCCCGACATCAACGGCATCGAGGTATGCCGCCGCATCAAGGCCGACCCCGACACCAGCGGCGTGCTGGTGCTGCAGACCTCGGCCGCGCTGACCAACCGCGCCGACAAGATCCGCGGCCTGGAAGGCGGCGCCGACAATTACCTCGCCGCGCCGATCGAAGCGGACGAGCTGATCGCGAACGTCAACGCGCTGCTGCGCATGCGCCAGACCCAGGACGACCTGCGCGAGAGCGAGGAGCGCTTCCGCCAGCTGACCGACAACGTCGAGGACGTGTTCTGGATGTTTTCGGCGCCGGACGGGGTGCTGGCCTATGTCAGCCCGGCGTATGCCACCATCTGGGGCCGCAGCTGCGATTCGCTGCGCCGCAACCACGCCAGCTGGCTCGACGCCGTGCACGTCGACGACCGCGCGCGCCTGGCCGGGCGCTGGGCGGCGCTGGCGACCCATCCGCACTACGACGAGGAATTCCGGGTGGTGCTGGGCGGCGGGACCACGCGCTGGGTGCGCGACCGTCTGTTCGCCGTGCGCAATGCGCGCGGCGAGGTATACCGGGTGGCGCGCGTCACCAGCGACATCTCGGCGCGCAAGGAAATGGAAGCGCTGCTGCGCGCCGCCGACGCCAACAAGAACCAGTTCCTGGCGACCCTCGCGCACGAGCTGCGCAACCCTCTGAGCCCGATCCGCAACGCCGCCGCGCTGCTGGGCGTGACCGGCGAGAACACGAGCGAGCGCCAGAGCCGCGCGCGCGAAGTCATCCTGCGCCAGGTCGAGCACCTGGCGCACCTGGTCGACGACCTGCTCGACGTCGCTCGCATCTCGGAAGGCAAGATCGTGCTGCGGCGCGAGGAAGTCAACCTCGGCGCCGTCATCGAGCAAGCCATCGAGACGGCCGGCCCCCTGATCGCGGCGCGCAGCCACCGCCTGGAAGTGCGGCAGGCCGATTGCCAGGTCTGGATCGCCGGCGACCCGGTGCGCCTGGCGCAGTCGATGGGCAACCTGCTGCACAATGCGGCCAAGTTCACCCCGGTGGGCGGCGAGATCCGCCTGACGGTATCGCTGCGCGGCGAGAGCGTGCACATCGCCGTGATCGATAACGGCATCGGCATCGCCGAGGACAACCTGTCGCGCATCTTCGGCATGTTTGCCCAGGCGGCGGTGCCGCCGGACCGCGCGCCCGAAGGGCTCGGCATCGGCCTGTCGCTGGTCTCGCGCCTGCTCGAAATGCACGGCGGCAGCCTGCGCGCCGAGAGCCCGGGCATCGGCATGGGCTCGACCTTCACGGTGGAGCTGCCGGTACTGCGCACCACCGGAACCGAATGCGCAAGCGGCGCGGCCCAGGAGGAGGGCGCCGCGTCGGCCGGGCTGCGCGTGATGCTGGTGGACGACAACGTCGACGCGATGGAGATGATGGGCTTCCTGCTGGCAGAAATGGGCCACGAAACCCGGACCACCTCGGACCCTGCTCAGATCGAAGAGATGGCCCTGCAGCACAAGCCGCAGGTGATCGTGCTCGACATCGGCCTGCCGGGAGCCGACGGCTACCAGCTGGCGCGCATGCTGAAGAGCCACCCGCAACTGAAGCACATCCGCCTCGTGGCCCACACCGGTTACGGCTCGCCCGAAGACCGGCGCCGTGCCCAGGAAGCCGGTTTCGATGCCCATCTCGTCAAGCCGGCCGAGCTGGAAGACCTGGAGAAGGCGCTGCGCGGGTAGGCATGGGAACGGTGCGGCGGTGAACTTAATGCCACGCGCCGCCTCTTAAGAACTGGCCGCCCGATTCCGGGGCCGCTTCAGGGAGGTACCGCATGCAGCAGCGCAATGCGGCGCTCGACGCCATCTTTTACGACGTCAAGGTCATCAGCCCGTCCGAAACAGGCCAGCTCGCCCCCTGACTGGCGTGCGAGGGCGCGCTGCTGATCGTGCCGCCCACCGGGGGCGGCGCCCTGTGCATCTGTCCCGACATCGCATCCTTTGCCGAGGCGGGCGGCGACCGCACCCGCATCCTCGCCGTTGCCGGCGTCGGCAGCTCCGCGCTCGGCACCGCGGCCTTTGCGCGCAACGTCGCCGATGCCTTTGGCGAACCGGTGGCCGGGCTGGTATCGGGCTACGGCATGGCCGACCTGCTGGCCTTGCGGCGCGACCAGGGCGGCGCCTTGCTGCATTGATCCACGCGTAAAGCCCTCCCCGGTGGGGGCGCGCCATCGCCGGCGCCTTACAGCACGGAAATCACCCCAGCGCTCCCATGTTTTTCGCTAGAATGGGACGACTGCCTGGCGCCGGTTCGCGCCCGAGCCTGCGTCCACCTTGCCCATCTTTCCCACTCCCGCGAGCGAACATGTCAGGCGATACCCCCCTGGAAGAGTGCCGCCTGCGGTCGCTCGACTCCTACCAGACCCGCGACAGCGAGGGGCTGGCCGACCTTGCGCGCCTGGTGCGCCTGGCAGCCCATGCCTGCGGCGCGCCCATGGCCGCGCTCAGCTTCGCCGGCCGCGATGGCGAGCGCTGCGCGTGCGCGGTCGGCCTGGATCCGGCGCAGCTCGACCGCGAGGCGCCCTGGGGCAGGCAGGTCGTCGCCGGCCGGCGCGCAGTCGTGCTTGCGGATACGCACGAGGCGGGCGAGGGAAAGCCGGGGCAGGATGCGCAGGGCCCGCGCGCGGCCGGGGCACGGTTCTATGCAGGGGTGCCGGTCGAGACGCCGGATGGCTTCGTGCTCGGCGCCCTGGCGGTGATGGACCGGATCCCGCGCGTGCTCGAGCCGCAGCAGCTCGAGGCGCTCCACACCGTGGCCGCGCAGGTGATGGCGCAGCTGGCGCTGCAGCGCCAGCGCCGCGAAGCCGATGTCGGCAAGCCGGAACGGGACCTGCGCTTTCGCCAGCTGGCCGACGCCATGCCCTACATCGTCTGGTCGGCCAATCCGGATGGCCTGATCGATTACGCCAACCGGACCGTGGTCGATTACGGCGGCCTGCCCGGCATCGAGCGCATCGCCGAAACATGGATCGGGCTGCTGCACCCGGACGACGTCGGCCGCACACTCAAGGCCTGGACTCGTTCGGTCAACACGGGCGAGGTATTCTCCTGCGAATACCGCCTGCTGCGCGCGGCCGACCAATCGTACCGCTGGCACCTGGCCCAAGGCATGCCGATCCGCGACGGCAGCGGCGCCATCGTGAAGTGGTACGGCACCACGATGGACATCCACGACATGAAGCTGGCCCACGAAGAAATCGGCAGGCTCGCGTTCTACGACACGCTGACCCGGTTGCCGAACCGCCAGCTGCTGATGGACCGCCTCGCGCACGCGGTGACGCTGCATACCAGGCGCGGACGCATCGGCGCCGTGCTGCTGATCGACCTGGACAACTTCAAGACCATCAACGACACCATCGGCCACGACAAGGGCGACCTGCTGCTCGACCTGGTGGCGCAGCGTCTGGTGGCCAGCGTCAGCGACCGCGATACGGTGGCCAGGCTGGGCGGCGATGAATTCGTCATCATCCTGGAAGACCTCGGCTTTTCCGAAGAGGTGGCGGCCGGGCACGCGGCCATGGTCGCGCGGCGCGTCCTGGAAACGCTCAACGGGTCGTTCAACCTGGCCGGCTACGAGCGGCACATCACGCCGAGCATGGGCCTGACCCTGTTCGGCGGCGCGGCGCACAGCATCACCGAGCTGCTCAAGCGCGCAGACCTGGCGATGTACCAGGCCAAGGCGGCCGGGCGCAACACGCTGCGCTTTTTCGACCCGAAAATCCAGGCGGCGGCGCTGGCGCGCTCACGCCTGGAAGCGGAGCTGCGCCAGGCCCTGCAGCGCGACGAATTCCTGCTGCACTACCAGCCGCAGCTCGATAGCGACGGGCTTCCCACCGGTGTCGAAGCCTTGCTGCGCTGGCGCAACCCGGTGCGCGGCATGGTGTCGCCGGCGCAGTTCATCCCGCTGGCCGAGGACACCGGCCTGATCCTGCCGCTGGGGCGCTGGGTGCTGGAAGAGGCCTGCGCCCAGCTGGCGCGCATGGCGGCGGACAGCGCGACGGCGGGCTTGAGCGTCGCCGTGAATGTCAGCGCGCTGCAGTTTCGCCAGGCGACTTTCGGGGCCGACGTGCTGGCCGTGCTGGCGCAGGCGGGAGCCAATCCGCGCCGGCTGAAAATCGAGCTCACCGAAACCCTGCTGGTGGAGGACATGGAAAGCGCAATCGAGAAGATCACGATGCTTAAAAGCCACGGCGTCTGTTTTGCGCTCGACGATTTCGGCACGGGTTACTCCTCGCTGTCCTACCTGAAGCGGCTGCCGCTGGACCAGTTGAAGATCGACCAGTCGTTCGTGCGCAACCTGATGAACGACCCGCGCGACCTGGCCATCGTGACCACCATCGTCGCGCTCGGGCATGCGCTGGGCATGCATGTGATCGCGGAAGGAGTGGAAACGGCCGAGCAGCGCGAATTGCTGGCGCGCTGCGGGTGCCGCCAGTTCCAGGGCTATCTGTTCAGCCGGCCGTTGGCGCAGGAGCAGCTGCAGACCCATCTCGAACGGATGGCCGCGCCATAAAAAATGCCCGCACGCGGCGGGCATTCGGAGGGATCAAACCGTCCTTATTTTTCGACCACCTTGAACTCGCCGAAGGGCTTGAGCTGCGCGCCCACGGCCGCCGGATCGCCGACCACGACGATCGACTGCGCCTCGGGTGCGAAATACTTCTTCGACACGTCGCGCACCTGCTGCGGCGTCACCTTCTGGATCAGCGGGACGTACTGGCCAAGGAACTCCGGCGGCAGGCCGATCAGCCAGTTCTGGGCGAGCGTCGAGGCCACGGCGCCCTGCAGCTGGTTGCTGATCAGGTAGCCGCCGGCGACGTAACGCTTGTTCATCGTCATTTCGTCAGGCGGGACCAGGTCGCTGCCGATACGCTTGTACTCGTTCAGGTACTCGGTCAGCGCCGCGCCCGTCACTTCGTTACGCACATCGGCGCCGCCGACGATCGCCCCGCCGGCACGGTTCATGCGCGCACCTGCCGAGGCGCCGTAGGTATAACCCTTTTGCTCGCGCAGGTTGATGTTCACGCGGCTCGAGAAGCCGCCGCCGAGGATGGTGCTGGCCAGGCGCAGCGGCACCTGCTCGGCGGCGCTGGCGGCAATGCCCGGCCCGCCGACGCGGATGGTCGACTGCACGCTGCCGCCACGCTGCAGCAGGATGCGGGACGGGTTGGCGGCGCGCGCCGGCGGTGCGGTCTCTGGCAGGGCAGGGCCTTGTGCCTTCCAGTCGCCAAAGGCGGCCTGGGCCAGCTTCATGGCCTCGGCTTCCTTGACCGGGCCGGTGATTACCAGCAGCGCGCGGTCCGGACGGAAGCGTTTGACGTGCTCGGTGCGCAGCATGTCCTGCGTGACCGCGCTGATCGCTTCGGCCGTCGGCTGGGTGTGGCCGTACGGGTGCTCGCCGTACACGGCCTGGCTGATCGCACGCTCGGCGCGGAAGCGCGGCGTCGCCTCGGCTGCGCGCAGCTGCTGCAGCGCGTTGGCCTTGGCCAGCTCGACTTCCTTGACCGGGAAGCTCGGCGTGCGCGCCACTTCCGCCAGCAGCGACATCATGTCGGCCGCGCGCGAGGTGACGGCGTTCGCCTGCACGAAAATGCCGTCCGAAGCCGGGCCGGCGGCCACCGAGCCGCCCATGCCCTGGGCTGCTTCGGCGATGGCGCGCGAGTCGCGCTTGGCGCTGCCTTCGTTGATCATCCCGGCCAGCAGGCTGGCGAAGCCCGGATTGGCGCGGCCGTCGGCCGCGTAGCCGGCGCCGCGCACGGCCAGGACGTAGTCCACGCGCGGCAGGCCCTTGCGCGGCACGACCCAGACGGTCATGCCGTTGGCGAGGGTCTTCTTGACGATCGTCGGCGTCGGGATCGGCTTGTCCTGGCCGTAGGGCGGCATTGCGTGGTCCGGCGCTCCGGACGCCTTGGCGGTCGCAGGTGCCTCGGCTGCGAAAGCGCCAGGGGCGAAGGCCATCGAAACGGCCAGTGTCAGCATCAGTTTTTTCATCGATGCGCTCCTTATTTTTGTGCGCCGGCAGGCGGCGTTGCAGCCGCAACCGCCGGCTTGGCGACGGGCTTGCGGTCAATGACGGTGCGGTTGGTCTTGACCAGGTAGGTCGACGCCGCGCGCTGGATGTCGGCGGAGGTCACGCTTTCGATCCAGCCTGGGATCTTGTTGACGACGTTGGCGTCGCCCCACAGGGTCTGCAGGCGCGCCAGGGTGTCGGCGCGGCTGATGAAGCTCTCCAGACCGTTGTTCCAGTCGGCCAGCATGCGCGTTTTCACGCGCTTGAGGGTCGCGTCGTCGACGCCGTTCTTGACGATCTTCGCGATTTCCTCGTCCATGGCGCCCAGGATGGCGTCGGCGTTGGTGGTCGGCTTGTACATGGAGTACACGGTGAACAGGGTCGGGCCGTCGAATTCCCATGGGCTGGTCAGGCCGAAGAGCACGTCCACATTCAGCGCAAGCTCGCGGCCCTTTACGAGACCCTGGTACAGGCTTGATGCGTCACCGCCGGCCAGCAGCTCGCCCAGCACGGCCATCGGCGCCTGGTCGCGGCTGCCGCGGTCCGGCATCTTCCAGGCCGCGGCCAGCGCCGGCACCTGGGCCAGGGCGTCGCTCTGCTCGATGCGCTTTTCGACCTTGTTCAGCGGTTCGGAAAAGTCGCCGCCTTTCGGCACCGGGCGCGCTGGGATCGCGCCGAAGTATTTCTGCGCCAGTGCGAAGCCCTGGGCCGGGGTGACGTCGCCGGCAATGGCCAGCACCGCATTGTTCGGGCCGTAGTAGTCGCGGTGGAAGGCGCGCACGTCTTCCAGGCTGGCGCCTTCGAGGTCTTCGAAGCTGCCGTAGCCGTCGTGGTTGTTTTCCCACTTCTGGAACGCATGCTGGCCGATGTCGATCCACATGAAGCCGCCGTAGGGCTGGTTCTTCACGTTGACGCGGATCTCTTCCTTGACCACGTCCTGCTGGTTCTTCAGGGTCGCGGCGCTGAAGTCGAGGGTCTTCATGCGGTCCGCTTCCAGCCACAGGATCGGCTCGAGCGAGGACACCGGTGCGGTCTCGATGTAGTTGGTGAAGTCGGCGCGGGTCGAACCGTTGTTGCGGCCGCCGCCGCCGGTGATCGTCTTGTCGAATACGCCCTTCGGGGCGTTCGGCGTGCCCTGGAACATCAGGTGCTCGAACAGGTGGGCGAAACCGGTGCGGTTCTTCGGCTCGAGGCGCATGCCGACGTGGTACACGACCGAGACGCCGACGGTCGGCGAGCTGGGGTCCGGGGTGACGATCACGGTCAGGCCGTTGTCGAGTTTCTTGGTATGGACCGGCAGGTCCCACCTGTCGCTGGACGCTGCGAAAGCAGAGACCGACAGGCTGAGCCCGGCCAGCAGGACGGGAAGTTGGCGCATGCGCATTGATGACCTCAAATATAGGGCTGAGTCGATGGAAAACAGCCGTGCCGGCAGGGCACGGAGCAATTCATCTTAGCGCAACAGCATGTTAGAAAGTAACTTTTTTCGTGTATGTATGTTGACGTAACGGAAAGCAAATCCGGGGCGAATCCGTCGTCTGGGGCGCGGATTCTGCAGTCTGTCGCAATCCGCACCGGCGACGCCAGGCGGCTGGCTATAGTGGCAGCATTGGCAAAACGATTAGCCAGCTGTATAAGAATTGTCGAGTAACATTCAATAGAAGCAGAGAAACACGGAGAACAGCGCATGACCCATTATTTCAGGCTCGCCCTGGCAGCCTTCTGCATGCTGGCGCCCCTGCGCCTGGCGACGGCGGCGCCGGAGAGCACGAGCGAAACCCGGCCGCTCGACGCGCGCGTGGTGCGCGTGAAGATCGACGGCGTGGTCGACCTGCGGCTGCGCCAGGGCAGCCCGGCTTCGCTGGTCCTCTCGGGCGATCCGCGCTGGGTCGCGAGGATGACGGCGCAGCAGAGCGGCGACACCGTCGTCATCGGCAGCGACATGCAGGGCGTACGCATGCAGCGCCACAGCCCGGTACGCGCCGAGATGGTGCTGCCGAACCTGCGCGAAGTCAGTTCCGAGAGCGTGGGCACGACCGAGATCACGGGTTTCCGCGGCGACGAGCTCGAGTTGTCGCTCGACGGCGCCGGGTCGATGAACGTGAACGTGCACTACCGCCTGATCAGCGCCAGCCTCGGCGGCGTGGGCAGCATGAAGCTGGCAGGAGTGAACAGCGAAGGCATCAACCTCGACCTGCAGGGCGCCGGCTACGTGACGCTCAGCGGGCGCAGCAAGTGGCTGAAGGCCGAGCTGGGCGGGCTGGGCGGGCTCGATGCCCAGGCCTTTGCCGCCGATAGCGTGACGCTCGAATTGTCGGGCCTGGGCAACGCGACGGTGACCGCGCACCAGAGCGCGAACCTGAACCTGTCGGGCATGGGCTCGGTCACAGTCTTCGGTAAACCCCTGAGCCGCAAGGTGAGCGTCGACGGGCTGGGCAAAGTGAGCTGGAAATAATCGTCGCACGAGGATAGGAAAGAGTCTGGTTCCACGCACGAGACAATGAAAAAACTTACCGTAGCGATCCTGCTGGCCCTTGGCCTGCACGGCACGGCGCTGGCAGGCTTCCCCGAAGGAGCGAGCGCCTACAACGCGCGCAACTACGCGCAGGCATTGAAGGAAGTCGCGCCCCTGGCGCGCGCCGGCCATGCCGAAGCCCAGCACTTGCTGGGCCTGATGTATTACATGGGCCGCGGCGTCGCGCGCGACTACAAACAAGCCTTCACCTGGCACTTGAAGGCGGCGCAGCAGGGCAAGGCCGACGCCCAGTACGTGGTCGGGGCGATGTACTACACCGGTAACGCCGTGCCCCAGGACCAGAAGCACGCCGTCACCTGGTTCCGCCGCGCGGCCGAGCAGGGCCACGGCGAGGCGCAGCACGCGCTCGGCCTGATGTACCGCTACCAGGTAGCCGGGGTGCCGGGCGACCCGGTGATTGCCTATATGCTGTGGAACCTGGCCGCGGCCAACGGCAACCACAACGCGGTGGGCCAGCGCGCGGCGATCGCCAGGCAGATGACGCAGGCGCAGATCGAGGAAGCGCAGGCGCTGTCGCGCACCTGGAAGGTGGGGACAAGCCTGCCGACGCAGTCGAGGACGGGCGGGGGATAGAGAAATGCGACGATGCGGAACGTGATCAGAATCCTGACCGTCTACCTGGGCTTGTCCATCTTGCTCGGACTGGTGTTCGTCGTGTTTTCATGGCCTGACCTGCCATCGACGCCGGCCCAATGGATGGCGGTCTTTTTGCTGGCCTTGCCCGTGCAGCTGGCAGGCGAGCTGGTCGGCAACTGCCTGTGGAACAACAGGCTGGCACGCTCGGTGGACCAGGCGACGGCACATCAGTCGCTGTCGCTGCTGCGCATTGGCTACGGCGTCTTCGCCATCCTGTCTTGCATCGGCCTGGCCTTCACGGCAATCTACGGGTGGCGTCTGCTGCAGCCGCTACTGGCCGGATAAGCCTGCGGTCGTGCTGTCGGCGCCGCGCTGCACCGCCGGTGCGTCGGCAGTGCAGCGTGGGGCACCTTCGTCTGGCTGTTTATTTCTGTGCCGCCGGCTTGACCGCCGCCGCTGCCCCCAGCGACCGGAACAGCGTCAACGGCACAGCATTGCCCATCGCCTGGTAGCCCAGGTCGCTCGGGTGCAGGTGGTCGCCGCTGTCATAGGCCGGCAGGAAGCGGCTTGGGCGGGCAGGGTCGCGGGTGGCGAGGTCGAAGTCGATCACGCCGTCGAACTCGTCGCTCGAACGGATCCAGTTGTTCACCGCCTGGCGCACCAATTCCTTCTGCGGCGAGTAGTAGCCGGCACCCTCGAAAGGCGTGAGCGTCGCGCCGAAGATGGCGATTCCCTTGGCATGGGCGCGCGCGATCACCTGGCGGTAGCCGGCGATCAGGTCCGCGGCCGGAATCGGGTTCTCGTTCGGGCTGTTGCCGATGTCGTTAATGCCGATCATCAAGGTCATGTAGCGCACGCCGGCGGTGGCCAGCACGTCGCGATCGAAACGCTCCAGGATCGAGCGCCCGGCCAGCGGGTTCGGCGAGTCCGAGAGCAGGCGGTTGCCGCTGATGCCGCGGTTCACCACGCCCAGGCGGGCGTTCAGGCCCAGCACCGGGTCGCGCACGGTCTGCAGGCGGCGCGCCAGCCAGTCGGGCCAGCGGTTGTTGGTGTCGACCGTGCTGCGGGTGCCGTCGGTGATCGAGTCACCCATCGCCACGATGGCCGGGCCCGCGCTGTCGACGTCGACTTCGGTCAGGAAGGGCCAGTTCGTGATCGTGCGCTGCACGGGCAGGGTGGCGGACGCCGTGAAGTCGCCGGGCAGCGACACGTAATTGGTCTGCAGGGCCGTGTTGTGGATCGTGGTCGCCTGCACCGTGCCGGGCAGGTAGAGGCTGATCGCCAGGTCGCCCAGCGCCGGCACGTTCAGTTCGACCGGGTCGGACAGCACCGGCGCGCCGGCGGGAATCGTGATCGACGGGTTGCCGCTGAAAGTGAGCACGCGGTCGGTGCCAGGCGCGACTTCGGCGCCCATGCCGCGCACGCCGATGCGGGCCGCGCCAATCCTCAGCGGGGTGGTGCCGAACTCGTTCGACACGCGGATGCGCACGCGGTTGCCGCCGATGCTGGTGTGCACGATCAGGCGCAGCGTCTGGTCGGTGAAGGTCTGCACGTTGGCCGGCAAAGGCGGCCCGGCCGGCGCCGTGCCCCAGGTCCCGGTCCAGCGTTCGGTGCTCCAGTTCTGGGCCTGGGTGGGCTGGCCGGGCAGGGCGAGGGCCACGGTAATGGCGGCGCTGGCGAGCAGCATGGTGCGGCGCGGCCGGTTGGCCGGGCTCGGCCGGCGGAAGGCGGCCATGGTGCGGCGCGCGAGGTCGAACAGGGCAGGCGAAATCACGTGCATGATCGTGCTCCTTCGATGGTTGAAGGTCGGGTTGAGAGTCGGCCCCGTGTGGCTGAGCTCGGGTCCTTCAATTTATGCGGCGAGCATGGGACGAACAAGATAGTTCCGGATGAGTTCGTTGCGCTAGCTCTAGCGTTCGCCAGAAAGCTCATGCATCGAAGAATTTGTTTGCGTACGGACATACAAATAGGAAATATATTCGCCGGACAGCAACAAATCGAGAAGGAAGGGCTGGCGTACAATTGCCCTTTTCTTAATGGGAGACCTCACCATGCGCGCAATCGAAATCACCCAGCCGGGCAAGCCCGACGTGCTCCAGGTCTGCGAGCGGCCGCTGCCCGGGCTGAAAGCCGGCGAAGTGCTTATTCGCGTGCATGCGGCGGGGATCAACCGGCCGGACGTCTTGCAGCGCCTCGGGCACTATCCGGTGCCGCCGGGTGCGTCCGACCTGCCGGGGCTGGAGGTGGCGGGCGAGATTGTCGATGGCGACCTTGGCGACAGCGGCTTTGTGAAGGGCGACATGGTCTGCGCGCTGGTGCAGGGCGGCGGCTATGCCGAGTATTGCGCGGCACCCGTGGCGCAGTGCCTGCCCATGCCGCAGGGATTGAGCGCGGTCGAGGCGGCGTCGCTGCCGGAGACCTTCTTCACGGTCTGGACGAACGTGTTCGACCGGGCCGGCCTGCTTGAGGGCGAGACGCTGCTGGTGCAGGGCGGGACCTCGGGCATCGGCGTCACCGCGATCCAGCTGGCAAGCGCGCTCGGGCATCGCGTCTTCGCCACCGCCGGCAGCGATGAAAAATGCCTGGCCTGCGAGGAACTCGGGGCCGAGCGCGGGATCAATTATCGTGACGAGGATTTTGTCGAGGTCGTCAAAACCCTGACGAACGGGCGCGGCGTCGATGTCGTGCTCGACATGGTCGCCGGCGACTACGTGGCGCGCGAGATCGCCTGCCTGGCCGACGACGGACGCATCGCGCTCATTGCCCTCGTGGGTGGTGCGAAGGCGAATATCGACCTCGGCCAGGTATTGCGGCGCCGCCTGACGATCAGCGGGTCGACCTTGCGGCCGCGGCCGGTGCCGTTCAAGGCGGCGATTGCGCGCAACTTGCGCGAGCGGGTGTGGCCGCTGATCGAGCAGGGGCGCATCAAACCGGTCATCTACAAGGTGTTTCCGCTGGAGGAAGCGGCGCAGGCGCATGCGCTGATGGAGAGCAGCACGCATGTGGGGAAGATTGTGTTGCAGGTGGTGTGAGAGCGCGAAACAACACTCCCATTGCTGCGTTGCATCGTCTCGCCGTACTAGCGTACTGTCTTCGACGACGCGCCTTGCCCTGAGGGCGTTGTTACGCGCTCCAAGCGGAACATCCATTGACGTCTTTCTAACACGCTCGCTCAGCCATTGTTTGACCGTCCCCGGAACGGCGGCTAGAATAGCGGGTTATTTGACTGTGGGGTAATATGCGTCCCAAACTCGTCGTAGGTAACTGGAAGATGAATGGCAGCCGCGCGAATAACGCGACGCTGCTCGCTGGCATTGTCGCCGGAGTCGCTGGGCTCGATGCTGCCAAGGCGGCCTGCGCCGTCTGCGTGCCGGCGCCCTACCTGCAGCAATGTGCCGATACGCTGACGGGCACCCAGCTCGCCTGGGGCGGGCAGGATGTTTCGAAGCACGCGAGCGGCGCCTATACGGGTGAAGTCGCAGCCTCGATGCTGGCGGACTTCGGTTGCCGCTACGTGATTGTCGGCCACTCCGAGCGCCGCGCCTACCATGGTGAGAGCGACCAGTTGGTGGCGCAGAAGGCGCAGGCGGCACTGGGCGCGGGCCTGATCCCGATCGTGTGCGTCGGCGAAACCTTGGATGAGCGCGAAGCGGGCCAGACGAATGCCGTGGTGACTCGCCAGCTGACTGCGGTGCTGGAGCTGCTTGACGATGCTGCCATCGAGCGTATCGTGGTGGCCTACGAGCCGGTCTGGGCGATCGGCACCGGCAAGACGGCGACCCCGGTCATGGCCCAGGAAGTGCACGCGCAGTTGCGCGGCCAGCTGCGCGAGCGTAGTGCGCAGGCGGCAGAGAAGGTCGCCATCCTGTACGGCGGCAGCATGAAGCCGGACAACGCGCTGGAATTGATGGCGCAGGGCGACATCGACGGCGGGCTGATCGGTGGCGCCGCGCTGAAGGCGGCGGACTTCCTGGCGATCATTGCTGCAGCTTGAATTTGGCCTCCAGTGCGCCGTCTGAAAAGAATTTGCAACGTAGTTAAACTTGGAATGGAACTGTAATGAACGTGTTGTCCAATTTTGTGATTGTCGTGCAGGTCATCTCCGCGCTGGCCATCATCGCCCTGGTGCTGCTGCAGCACGGCAAGGGTGCCGATATGGGTGCCGCTTTCGGCTCCGGCGCGTCGGGCAGCCTGTTCGGCGCGAGCGGTTCGTCGAACTTCCTGTCGAAGTCGACCGCGGTTGCCGCGGCCATCTTCTTCGCGTCGACCCTGTCGCTGGCGTACATGGGCAGCACCCGTAGCGGCGACGCCGCACCGAGCGGCGGCGTGATGGAGCGCATGGCGGCTCCTGCGAATGGCGTGCCGGCAAATGCTGCTCCTGTCGTGCCTGGCACCACGCCGACGACCGACGTGCCTGCGCCGACGGCTGGTGTGCCGGCTGCGCCTGCGCAGACCGTGCCTGCTGCACCGGCGCCTGCGCCTGTCGCGCCGGCGCCAAGTGCTCCGGCACCGGCAGCACCGGCTACGCAGCAGTAATGATCGTTTCAGTCGTTCGCGGAATCCGGCCCGGCCGGGTTTCGTCGACCGCGCAGGTAACAGGGTAGGGTGGTGGTATCGTTTGGGCTGACGCCCTGATGCACCAGCAGTAATGGCAGCAAAGCGGCTGCAAGGCCGCAGCAGTACCTCGTAGTTGCGGTCCCAGGACCGCAGGGAGAGCAGTCCACTGGACTAATCTCCCACCGGCAGCGCTACCCACCAGGGCGCTTGCTGGGTGCTCAAGCCTCTTTCGCCGTGTTTTCAAACACGCAACGATCAAAAGTTTGAGAAATATTCTGTTTTTCCTTGCGATGCCTCAATTTGTGCATTGAAAAAAGGTGCTAAAGCAGGGTAGAATACTGGTCTCCAGCCGACGTGGTGAAATTGGTAGACACGCTATCTTGAGGGGGTAGTGGCGCAAGCTGTGCGAGTTCGAGTCTCGCCGTCGGCACCAAGATATAGAAAAAGCCAGCAAGGGCAAACGAGCAATTGCTCTCATGCCTAAGCTGGCTTTTTCACGAGGATCAGTCGTACGGTCCTGGTGGCAAGTACGAGGCCAGGATTGCGCGATACGGCGCTGCAGGCATGCAGTGGTTTCATTAACCGATCGTTCAAATAGGCTCCATCGTGAACCTCGAAAATTATTTCCCCGTTCTTCTCTTTATCCTGATTGGCGTCGGTGTCGGCGTCGCACCCCAGGTGCTCGGGTATCTGCTCGGACCGCAACGTCCGGACGCGGCAAAACTCTCTCCCTACGAGTGCGGCTTCGAAGCATTCGAAGATGCGCGCATGAAATTCGACGTCCGGTACTACCTGGTCGCGATTCTCTTTATTTTGTTTGATCTGGAAACGGCATTCTTCTTCCCATGGGGCGTCTCCATGCGCGAGCTGGGCTGGACCGGCTTCGTCACGATGATGGTGTTTATCGCCGAGTTCGTCGTTGGGTTCTGGTACATCTGGAAGAAAGGTGCCCTTGATTGGGAATAAGCCATGGCTATTCATGAAGGCGTCTTAAACGAAGGTTTCATTACCACCACAGCCGATAAGCTGATCAACTGGGCACGCACGGGATCGATGTTCCCGATGACGTTTGGCCTGGCCTGTTGCGCGGTCGAGATGATGCATGTGGGCGCAGCCCGCTATGACCTCGACCGCTTCGGCATTGTGTTCCGCCCGTCGCCACGCCAGTCCGACGTGATGATCGTCGCCGGCACCCTGTGCAACAAGATGGCGCCGGCGCTGCGCAAGGTCTACGACCAGATGGCCGAGCCGCGCTGGGTCATCTCGATGGGTTCCTGCGCCAATGGCGGTGGCTACTACCACTACTCGTACTCGGTGGTGCGCGGCTGCGACCGCATCGTGCCGGTCGACGTCTACGTGCCGGGCTGCCCGCCGACGGCAGAAGCTCTGCTGTACGGAATCATGCAGCTGCAGAACAAGATCAAGCGCACCAACACCATCGCGCGTTAACAACTGCCGGATTCACCATGACGACAAAACTCGAAGTCCTCCAGCTCGCCCTGGAAAAAGCACTGGGCGAGGGCGCCGCTGTCACCGCCGCGCTCGGCGAAGTGACCGTGGTGGTCAAGGCCGCCGACTACGCGCAGGCCATGCAGACCCTGCGTGACGACCCGTCGCTCGCATTCGAAGAAATGATCGACCTGTGCGGCGTCGACTATTCCGAATACGGCGAAGGCACCTACGACGGCCCGCGTTTCGCGGTGGTCGTTCATTTGCTGTCGCTGGCGAACAACTGGCGCGTACGCGTGCGCACCTTCTGCCCGGACGACGAGATGCCGATCGTGCAGTCGATCACGCCGATCTGGCGCGCCGCCAACTGGTACGAGCGCGAGGCGTTCGACCTGTACGGCATCCTGTTCGACGGTCACGGCGACCTGCGCCGCATCCTGACCGACTACGGCTTCATCGGCCACCCGTTCCGCAAGGACTTCCCGATCTCGGGCTATGTCGAAATGCGCTACGACCCCGAGCAGAAGCGCGTGATCTACCAACCCGTGACGATCGAGCCGCGTGAAAACATTCCGCGCGTGATCCGCGAAGAAACCTACGGGATGAAATAATGGCTGAGCTTAAGAATTACACCCTGAACTTTGGTCCGCAGCACCCGGCAGCGCACGGCGTGCTGCGCCTCGTGCTGGAACTCGACGGCGAAGTGATCCAGCGCGCCGACCCGCACATCGGCCTGCTGCACCGCGGCACCGAGAAGCTGGCCGAAACGCGTACTTACCTGCAGTCGGTGCCGTACATGGACCGCCTCGACTACGTGTCGATGATGTGCAACGAGCACGGTTATGTGCTGGCCATCGAGCGCCTGCTCGGTATCGAAGCGCCGGTCCGTGCCCAGTACATCCGCGTCATGTTCGACGAAATCACGCGCCTCCTGAACCACCTGATGTGGCTGGGCGCGCACGCGCTCGACATCGGCGCCATGGGCCCCTTCCTGTACGCGTTTCGCGACCGCGAAGACCTGTTCGACGTCTACGAGGCGGTCTCGGGCGCGCGCATGCACGCGGCCTACTACCGCCCCGGCGGCGTGTACCGCGACCTGCCGGACCGCATGCCGCAGCACAAGGAGTCGATCATCCGTAGCAAGAAGGCGATCGCCCAGCTCAACGAAGACCGCCAGGGTTCGGTGCTCGACTTCATCGAGGCCTTCACCAAGCGTTTCGATGGTTACGTCGACGAATACGAAACCCTGCTGACCGATAACCGTATCTGGAAGCAGCGCACGGTCGGCATCGGCGTGGTGTCGCCGGAAGACGCAAAGGCGATGGGCTTCACCGGCGCCATGCTGCGCGGCTCCGGCGTCGAGTGGGACCTGCGCAAGACGCAGCCTTACGCCGTGTACGACAAGCTCGACTTCGATATCCCGGTCGGCACCAATGGCGACTCCTACGACCGCTACCTGGTGCGCATGGAAGAAATGCGCCAGTCGAACCGCATCATCAAGCAGTGCGTCACCTGGCTGCGCGCAAACCAGGGCCCGGTGATGATCGACAATCACAAGATCGTGCCGCCTGCGCGCGAAGAGATGAAGTCGAACATGGAATCGCTGATTCACCACTTCAAGCTGTTCACCGAAGGCTTCCACGTCCCGCCGGGCGAGGCCTATGCCGCGATCGAACACCCGAAGGGCGAATTCGGCATCTACATCGTCTCCGACGGCGCCAACAAGCCATACCGCCTGAAGATCCGTACCCCGGACTATGCCCACCTGCAGAGCCTGGACGAGATGGCGCGCGGTCACATGATCGCCGACGCCGTCACGATCATCGGTACCCAAGACATCGTTTTCGGCTCCATTGACCGATAAGTCCGAAAGGCAGAAAAGATTATGTTGTTATCAGAGCAGTGCTATCAAAAAATCGACCGCGAACTGGCCAAGTACCCGGCCGACCAGCGCCAGAGCGCCGTGATGGCGGCGCTGGCGCATGCCCAGGTCGAACTGGGCTGGCTGTCGCCCGAGACCATGCAGGAAGTCGCCGACTACATCGGCATGCCGGCCATTGCCGTGCAAGAAGTGGCGACCTTCTACAACATGTACAACATCCGCCCGGTCGGCAAGCACAAGATCACCGTGTGCACCAACCTGCCGTGCGCATTGTCGGGTGGCGAGCGCGCCGCGCACCACCTGAAAGAAAAACTCGGCATCGAGTTCCGCAGCACCACCGAAGATGGCCAATTCACCGTCATGGAAGGCGAGTGCATGGGCGCATGCGGCGATGCGCCTGTCATGCTGGTGAATAACCACCGCATGTGCTCGTTCATGAGCAACGAGAAAATCGATGCCCTGGTGGATGAACTGAAGGAAGTAAAGCAATGACCAGCCTGCACGACCGTCATATCAATCCGCTGATCCTGAAGGATCTGAACGGCGAGAACTGGCACCTGGAAGATTACGTCAAGCGCGGCGGCTATTCGGCCCTGCGCCGTATCCTCGAAGGTGGCGTTACCCAGGAACAGGTCATTGCCGACCTGAAGGCCTCGGGCCTGCGCGGCCGCGGTGGCGCCGGTTTCCCGACCGGCCTGAAGTGGAGCTTCATGCCGCGCCAGTTCCCTGGCCAGAAATACCTCGTTTGCAACACCGACGAAGGCGAGCCGGGTACGTTCAAGGACCGCGACATCATTCGCTACAACCCGCATGCACTGATCGAAGGCATGGCCATCGGCGCCTACGCGATGGGCATCACCGTGGGCTACAACTACATCCACGGCGAAATCTTCCAGGAATACCTGCGTTTCGAAGAAGCGCTGGAAGAGGCGCGTGCCGCCGGCTTCTTGGGCGATAAGATCATGGGCTCGGAATTCAATTTCCAGCTGCATGCCGCCCACGGTTACGGTGCCTACATCTGCGGCGAAGAAACCGCACTGCTGGAGTCGCTCGAAGGCAAGAAGGGACAGCCGCGCTTCAAGCCGCCGTTCCCGGCCTCGTTCGGCCTGTACGGCAAGCCAACGACGATCAACAACACGGAGACCTTTGCAGCTGTCCCGTTCATCATGAACGTCGGCCCCGAGAACTACATGGGCATGGGCAAGCCGAACAACGGCGGCACCAAGATCTTCTCGATCTCGGGCGACGTCGAGCGTCCGGGCAACTACGAGATTCCGCTGGGCACGCCGTTCGCCAAGCTGCTCGAGCTGGCCGGCGGCATGCGCGGCGGCAAGAAGATCAAGGCCGTGATTCCTGGCGGCTCGTCCGCACCGGTGATCCGTGGCGAAGTCATGATGGAAACCGACATGGACTACGACTCGATCGCGAAAGCGGGATCGATGCTCGGTTCCGGCGCCGTGATCGTCATGGACGAGACGCGCTGCATGGTCAAGTCGCTGCTGCGCCTGTCCTACTTCTACTACGAAGAATCCTGCGGCCAGTGCACGCCGTGCCGTGAAGGCACCGGCTGGCTGTACCGCATGGTCCACCGCATCGAGAACGGCCAGGGCCGTCCGGAAGACATCGAGCTGCTGAACAACGTGGCGTTCAACATCAAGGGCCGCACCATCTGCGCACTCGGCGAAGCCGCCGCGATGCCGGTGGAAGCCATGATCAAGAACTTCCGCGAAGAGTTCATTCATCACATCGAGCACAAGCAATGCGCTGTGCCCACATACCTTTAAGCCAGGTCAGGTAACGATCAAATGGTTGAAATTGAATTAGACGGCAAGAAAGTCGAAGTCGCACCAGGTTCCATGGTGATGGACGCCGCAAACAAACTCGGGACCTATATCCCGCACTTCTGCTATCACAAGAAATTGTCGATTGCAGCCAACTGCCGCATGTGCCTGGTCGAAGTCGAAAAGGCACCGAAGCCGATGCCTGCCTGCGCCACGCCAGTGTCGCCGGGCATGATCGTGCGCACCCACAGCGACAAGGCCGTGCAGGCCCAGAAGTCGGTGATGGAGTTCCTGCTGATTAACCACCCGCTCGATTGCCCGATCTGCGACCAGGGCGGCGAATGCCAGTTGCAGGATCTGGCCGTCGGTTACGGTAAAAGCAATTCGCGCTACAACGAAGAAAAGCGTGTGGTCGCCCCGAAAGAGGCCGGCCCGCTGATCTCGATGGAAGAAATGGCGCGCTGCATCCAGTGCACCCGTTGCGTGCGTTTCGGCCAGGAAGTGGCCGGCGTGATGGAGTTCGGCATGGTAGGCCGCGGCGAGCACTCTGAAATCACGACCTTTGTCGGCAAGACCGTCGACTCGGAAGTGTCGGGCAACATGATCGACCTGTGCCCGGTCGGCGCGCTGACCAGCAAGCCGTTCCGCTACTCGGCCCGTCCGTGGGAACTGCAGCGCCGCAAGTCGATCTCCCCGCACGACTCGCTCGGCACCAACCTGATCGTCCAGGTCAAGGGCGGTAAAGTCATGCGCGTGCTGCCGCTCGAGAACGAGAACATCAACGAGTGCTGGCTGTCGGACAAGGACCGCTTCTCGTACGAAGCGCTGGACAATGCCGACCGCCTGATCAACCCGATGATCAAGCAGGGCGGTCAGTGGCAGGAAACCGACTGGCAGACCGCGCTGGAGTACGTCGCCCACGGCCTGCGCAACATCCGCCACGAGCATGGCGCCGACAGCATTGCTGCCGTTGCGACCGCCCACTCGACCGTGGAAGAACTGCACCTGCTGAACAAGGCGATGCGCGGCTTTGGCGTGAACAACGTCGACTTCCGCCTGCGCCAGACCGATTTCGCCCTGGATGGCAGCGTCACGCCATGGCTGGGCATGCCGATTGCCGAACTGTCGAACCTCAAGCGTGCGTTCGTCATCGGTTCGTTCCTGCGCAAGGACCATCCGCTAGCCGCAACCCGCCTGCGCACGGCAGTGAAGGGCGGCGCCAAGCTGTCGATCCTGCACGGTTCGGACGAGGACAACCTGATCCCGACCGCCAACAAGCTGATCGCCGCGCCAAACGACTGGCTGGCTGTCCTGTCGGAGGTGGTGTCGGCTGTCGCTGCCGCCAAGGAAATCGCGGCGCCAAGCGGTTTCGAGAACGTGCAGGCTGGCGACGTGGCGAAAGCCATCGCCGCTTCGCTGGTCGCGACCGGTGCGGAACTGCCGGGCGCCGTGCTGCTGGGTAACGCAGCCGCGCACCACCCGCACGCCTCGCAGATCCACGCCGCTGCGCAGTGGATCGCCGAAGCGGTCGGCGCCAAGTTCGGCTCCTTCGTGGAAGCGGCGAACACCGTTGGCGGCTACCTGGTCGGCGCAACCTCGAATCGCGACCTGTTCAGCGTACCGAAAAAAGCTTATGTGTTGCTTAACGCTGAGCCGGAACTGGACGCAGCAAACCCGCAGCAGGCCGTCGCCGCGCTGGCCGGCGCCGAAATGGTCGTCGCCATGTCGCCGTTCAAGCATGGCTTCGAGTACGCCGACGTGCTGCTGCCGATCTCGCCGTTCACCGAAACCGCCGGTACTTTCGTGAACTGCGAAGGCCGTGCACAGAGCTTCAACGGCACCGTCAAGCCGCTCGGCGAAACCCGTCCGGCCTGGAAAGTGCTGCGCGTGCTCGGCAACCTGCTGGGCCTGCAAGGTTTTGATTTCGACACCGCCGAATCGATCCGCGACGAAGCGCTGGGCAAGGGCGTGACCGACCTGTCGGGCAAGCTGAACAACGTGGCCAAGCTGGCCCCGACCGCAGCGCCGCGTTCGGAAGAGTCGGGCTCGCTGCACGAATCAATTCAACGCCTCGCCGACGTGCCGATCTATTTCGCCGACGCCATCGCGCGCCGTTCCGAGCCGCTGCTGCGTACGGCCGACGGCCAGCAGCCGCTGGCGCGCCTGCCGAAAGCCCTGGCCGAGCGCCTGGGTGTGAAAGCTGGCGACGTGGTCAAGGTCACGCAAGGCAACGGCAGCGCGCTGCTGGTCGCCGAGATCGACGCCCGCCTGCCGGCGAACGTCGTGCGTGTGGCTGCCGCGCATCCGGCAACCGCAAGCCTCGGGTCGATGTTTGGATCCATCAACGTTGAAAAAGCAGGGGAGGGCAAATAATGGCAACGCCCGGTTATATCGATAGTTTCTACGAGTTCGGCGCAGCCAGCCCGATCGCGCCGGTCTGGCCAGTGGTCTGGACCGTGATCAAGATCCTGTGCGTGCTGCTGCCGCTGATGGGCCTGGTCGCCTACGCGACGCTGTGGGAACGCAAACTCATCGGCTGGATCCAGATCCGCGTCGGCCCGAACCGCGTAGGTCCACTGGGCCTGCTGCAGCCGATCGCCGACGCCTTGAAGCTGCTGTTCAAGGAAATCGTGATCCCGACGAAAGCGACGACCAAGCTGTTCGTGCTGGGCCCGATCATGACGATCATGCCGGCGCTGGCCGCCTGGTCGGTCGTGCCTTTCGGCCCGGACGCGGCGCTGGCCAACGTCAACGCAGGTTTGCTGCTGCTGCTGGCGATCACCTCGGTCGAGGTGTACGGCATCATCATCGCCGGCTGGTCGTCGAACTCGAAGTACGCCTTCATGGGCGCCATGCGCGCCTCGGCCCAGATGATTTCCTATGAAATCCCGATGGGTTTTGCAATGGTCGTCGTGCTGATGGTCTCGGGCAGTTTGAACTTCTCGGACATCGTCGCCGGCCAGGCCGTCGGCATGGCCGCCAGCAATGGCTTGACTTTCCTCTCGTGGAACTGGCTGCCGCTGTTCCCGCTGTTCGTCATCTACTTCGTGTCCGGCCTGGCAGAGTGCAATCGCCACCCGTTCGACGTGGTGGAAGGCGAGTCGGAGATCGTCGCCGGCCACATGGTCGAGTACTCGGGCATGTCGTATGCGATGTTCATGCTGGCCGAATACGCCAACATGATCCTGATCGCCACGCTGGCCTCGATCATGTTCCTGGGTGGCTGGCACGCACCGTTCTCGTTCCTGGAATTCGGCGGCGCCTTCGGCGGCTTCTTCTGGTTGTTCCTGAAGATGTTCCTGCTGGTGTCCTTGATGATCTGGGTCCGCGGCACCTTCCCGCGTTACCGCTATGACCAGATCATGCGCCTCGGCTGGAAAGTGTTCATTCCAATCACGCTGGTCTGGCTGGTGCTGGTCGCCGGCGTCATGCAGACGTCCTGGAATATCTGGAAGTAAGGAAGCGCATTCAAATGAACCGAATTAAAGAAATCCTCGGCAGCCTGATGCTGACCGAGCTGTTCAAGGGGCTGGCCCTGACGGGCCGCTACGCCTTGTCGCGCAAGATAACCGTGCAGTACCCGGAAGAGAAGACGCCGATGTCGAACCGCTTCCGCGGCCTGCACGCGCTGCGCCGCTACCCGAACGGGGAAGAGCGCTGCATCGCCTGCAAGCTGTGCGAAGCAGTGTGCCCGGCCATGGCGATCACGATCGAATCGGCGCAGCGCGAAGACGGCACCCGCCGCACCACGCGCTACGACATCGACCTGACCAAGTGCATCTTCTGCGGCTTCTGCGAAGAGTCCTGCCCGGTCGACTCGATCGTCGAGACCCACGTGCTGGAATACCACGGCGAAAAGCGGGGCGATCTCTACTACACGAAAGAGATGCTGCTGGCCGTGGGCGACCGTTACGAAGCCGACATTGCTGCAGCCCGTGCGGCCGACGCGAAGTACCGTTGATAAGAAAAAGGCCCGGTTAAGTCATGCAATTCACAACTGTTCTGTTCTACGTGTTCGCGGCCGTCATGGTGCTGTCCGCGCTGCGCGTCATTACCGCCAAGAACCCGGTGCACGCCGCGCTGTTCCTGGTGCTCGCGTTCTTCAACGCGGCCGGCATCTGGCTGCTGCTGAAGGCCGAGTTCCTTGCCATCGTGCTGGTGCTGGTCTATGTCGGCGCCGTCATGGTGCTGTTCCTGTTCGTCGTGATGATGCTCGACATTAATGTCGACCGCATGCGCGAAGGCTTCTGGGGTTACCTGCCGATGGCCTTGCTGATCGGCGCCGTGATCGTCATCGAAATGGCCCTGGTGCTGTACAACAGCTACGGCGGTTTCGCCCAGACGGCGGAAGCGGCTGCGCTGAACATCGGCGGCACGAAGGAACTGGGTCTGCTGATCTACACGAAATACATCTACGGCTTCGAGATTGCCGCCGTGATCCTGCTGGTGGCGATCATCGCCGCCGTCGCGCTGACCCTGCGCCGCCGCAGCGACAGCAAGGCAATCGACCCGGCAGCGGCCGTGCGCGTCAAGCGTAACGACCGCCTGCGCATCGTCAAGATGCAATCGGCAAGCGCTGCCGGCCATGACGCCAATGCGACTGCCGGTGCCCAGGAAACCAAGGAGGCCCCATGACTTTATCGCTCGCACACTACCTGGTCCTGGGCGCGATCCTGTTCGCGATCTCGGTCATCGGTATTTTCCTGAACCGGAAGAACATCATCATCCTGCTGATGGCCATCGAACTGATGCTGCTGGCAGTGAACCTGAACTTCATCGCCTTCTCGCATTACCTGGGCGATGCGGCAGGGCAGATCTTCGTGTTCTTCATCCTGACCGTCGCGGCCGCCGAATCGGCGATCGGCCTGGCGATCCTGGTGGTCCTGTTCCGCAACCTGGACACGATCAATGTGGAAGACCTCGACAGCCTCAAGGGCTGACCGGTCTCGGCACGATAAACAATAACGATTAAGGTTCAACATGGCGGGGCAACTCTCTTCCTCACTCTTACTTGCGGTGCCGCTGGCGCCGCTGGCAGGATCGGCAATCGCCGGCCTGCTGGGTACCAAGTTCCTGGGTAACGTGGTCGGCCGCAAGGTCTCCCACACGGCAACCATCCTCGGCGTCCTGATCGCCCTGATCATCTCGGTGCAGACCCTGATGGCGGTGCTCGATGGCGCCAGCTTCAACCAGGACATCTACACCTGGATGCAGGTCGGTACCGTCAAACTGGCGGTCGGCTTCCAGATCGACACCCTGTCGGCAATGATGATGTGCGTGGTCACGTCGGTTTCGCTGATGGTCCACATCTACACGATCGGCTACATGGCCGAGGACGAAGGCTATAACCGCTTCTTCTCGTACATCTCGCTGTTTACGTTCTCGATGCTGATGCTGGTCATGTCCAACAACTTCCTGCAGCTGTTCTTCGGCTGGGAAGCAGTGGGCCTGGTCTCCTACCTCCTGATCGGTTTCTGGTACACCCGTCCGACCGCGATCTTCGCCAACATGAAGGCCTTCCTGGTCAACCGCGTCGGCGACTTCGGCTTCATCCTGGGTATCGGCCTGCTGCTGGCCGCCTCGGGCACGATGCACTACGGCGAAACGTTTGCGCAAGCGGACAAGCTGGCCGGCATGACGGTCGCCGGCATCGGCTGGCCGCTGCTGACCGCCGCCTGCATCTGCCTGTTCATCGGCGCGATGGGCAAGTCGGCGCAGTTCCCGCTGCACGTCTGGCTGCCGGACTCGATGGAAGGCCCGACCCCGATCTCGGCACTGATCCACGCCGCAACGATGGTTACCGCCGGCATCTTCATGGTGGCGCGCATGTCGCCGCTGTTCGAACTGTCGGACGGCGCACTGTCCTTCGTCATCGTCATCGGCTCGATCACCGCGCTGTTCATGGGCTTCCTCGGCATCATCCAGAACGACATCAAGCGCGTCGTCGCTTACTCGACCCTGTCACAGCTCGGCTACATGACCGTCGCGCTGGGCGCGTCGGCCTACTCGGTCGCCGTGTTCCACCTGATGACCCACGCGTTCTTCAAGGCACTGCTGTTCCTGGGCGCCGGTTCGGTCATCATCGGCATGCACCACGACCAGGACATGCGCAACATGGGCGGCCTGCGCAAGTACATGCCGATCACCTGGATCACCTCGCTGCTGGGCTCGCTTGCCCTGATCGGTACCCCGTTCTTCTCGGGCTTCTACTCGAAGGACTCGATCATCGAAGCGGTGCACGCCTCGAACATCCCGGGCGCCGGCTTTGCCAACTTCGCCGTGCTGGCTGGCGTGTTCGTGACCGCGTTCTACTCGTTCCGCATGTATTTCATGGTGTTCCATGGGGAAGAGCGTTTCGGTAAAGCCCACGCGCATGACGACCACAGCCACGCGCACGACGACCACAAGCAGGCCGTCGCTGCAGGCCATGGTCATGGCGACCCGCACGCCCTGCACGATTCGGACGCGCACCACGAAGAGGAAGACGCACATGGCCACCACGGCCTGGCCCCGGGCCAGAAGCCGCACGAGTCGCCATGGGTCGTGACCCTGCCGCTGATCCTGCTGGCGATCCCGTCGGTCATCATCGGTTACCTGGCGATCGGCCCGATGCTGCACGGCGACTTCTTCAAGGACGTGATCTTCGTCGGCGAAAACCATACCGCGATGCGCACCCTGACCGAGAACTTCCACGGCGCGGGCGCGATGGCCCTGCATGGCCTGCAGACGGCACCGTTCTGGCTGGCACTGGCCGGCGTGGTCGCGGCCTACTACTGCTACATGGTCAACCCGCGTGTCCCGGCCTGGTTCTACAACAAGTTCAAGTTCCTGCACACGCTGCTCGACAACAAGTACTACATGGACGCGTTCAACCAGGCAGTCTTCGCCGGCGGCGCACGCGGCGTCGGCAACGGGCTGTGGCGGGTGGGCGACCGTGGGCTGATCGATGGCCTGATGGTCAACGGCAGCGCGAAGATGATCGGCTGGTTCTCGACCATCACCCGTACCTTCCAGACCGGGTACATCTATCACTACGCGTTCGTGATGATCGTGGGCGTCATGGCGACCCTGCTGTACTTCTTCCCGTTCTGGCGCTAATCACAGGCAAAGAAAAAGACAAATGATGCAGTCTACGATCTCTACATTTCCTCCCTACCTGAGCCTGGCGATCTGGCTCCCGGTCCTGTTCGGCGTGCTGGTGCTCGCCGTCGGGCGCGATGCCAACCGCGGCTTCACGCGCCTGCTGGCGCTGGCCGGCGGTGTCGTCAGCTTCCTGCCGACGATCCCGCTGATCATGAACTTCGACAACGCCGCCCACGGCATGCAGTTCTATGAAGTGGCGCCGTGGATCGAGCGCTTCAACATCTTCTACCGTCTCGGTGTCGATGGCCTGTCGCTGTGGTTCATCCCGCTGACCGCGTTCATCACGGTCATCGTCATCCTGTCGGCCTGGGAAGTCATCCAGGACCGCGTGGGGCAGTACATGGGTTCCTTCCTGATCCTGTCCGGCCTGATGATCGGCGTGTTCGCGGCACTCGACGGCGTGCTGTTCTACTTCTTCTTCGAAGCGACGCTGATCCCGATGTTCATCATCATCGGCGTGTTCGGCGGCCCGAACCGCGTGTACGCGGCATTCAAGTTCTTCCTGTACACGTTCTTCGGCTCGCTGCTGACGCTGATCGCGATCATCTACCTGTACAACGTCTCGGGCACCTTCGACATCCAGAAGTGGCACGTGCAGGCGCTGACCATGCGCGAGCAGATCCTGATCTTCATCGCTTTCTTCATGGCCTTCGCCGTGAAGGTGCCGATGTGGCCGGTGCACACCTGGCTGCCGGACGCCCACGTCGAAGCGCCAACCGGCGGCTCCGTCGTGCTGGCCGCGATCATGCTGAAGCTGGGCGCCTACGGTTTCCTGCGTTTCTCGCTGCCGATCACCCCGGACGCCTCGCATTACCTGGCCCCGGCCGTCATCGTGCTGTCGCTGATCGCCGTGATCTACATCGGCCTCGTCGCACTGGTCCAGAAGGACATGAAGAAACTGGTTGCCTACTCGTCGATCGCCCACATGGGCTTCGTCACGCTCGGCTTTTTCATCTTCAACGACATGGGCGTGCAGGGCGGTATCATGCAGTCGATCTCGCACGGCTTCGTGTCGGGCGCGATGTTCCTCTGCATCGGCGTGCTCTACGACCGCGTTCACTCGCGTGAAATCGCCGACTACGGCGGCGTGGTGAACACGATGCCGAAGTTCGCCGCCTTTGCCGTGCTGTTCTCGATGGCCAACGCCGGCCTGCCCGCCACCTCGGGCTTCATCGGCGAATTCATGGTCATCCTGGGCGCCGTGCAGTTCAACTTCTGGACGGGCCTCTTGGCTGCCACCGCACTGATCCTGGGCGCCGCCTACTCTCTGTGGATGGTCAAGCGCGTGATCTTCGGTGCGATCGGCAACAAGCACGTGGCCGCGCTGACCGACCTGAACAAGCGCGAATTCGGCATCCTGTCCGTGCTGGCCATCGCCACGCTGTACATGGGCCTGTACCCGGCGCCGTTTGCCGAGACCCTGCAGACCTCCGTGGCCGACCTGCTGCAACATGTGTCCGTCAGCAAGCTGCCGCAGCTGCCTCAATAATTGAAATAGACGCCATGAACAACACTTTGCTACCGGCTGTCGACACCAACCTGGTGCCGGTGTACGCCGAAATCTTCCTCTTGATCGCGGCCTCCGCGATCCTGCTGATCGACCTGTACCTGAAAGGGTCACGCCGCAACGTGACCTACTACCTGTCGCTGCTGGCCGTGGTCGGCTGCGCGGTCCTGACCTTTGGCGACTTCAACTCGGGCGCGACCGTCTACACGTTCAACGGCATGTACGTGTCGGACCCGATGTCGAACCTGCTGAAACTGTTCACTTACGTGGCGGTGGCCCTGACCCTGGTGTATTCGCGCCAGTACGTGACCGATCGCGGCATGCTCTCGGGTAACCTCGGCGGCGAGTTCTACGTACTCGCACTCTTTGCAATGCTGGGCCAGATGATCATGATCTCGGGCAACAGCATGCTGTCGGTCTACCTGGGCCTGGAACTGATGTCGCTGTCGCTGTATGCGCTGGTGGCGCTGCGCCGTGACCATGCGACCTCGACCGAAGCGGCGATGAAATACTTCATCCTTGGTGCGCTGGCCTCGGGCTTCATGCTCTACGGTATCTCGATGATCTACGGCGCCACCGGTTCGCTCAACATTCCGGACATCGCCGCAAGCGCCGCATCCGGCGCTGCGGACCCGACCATCCTCGTCTTCGGCCTGGTATTCATGGTCTCCGGCATGGCCTTCAAGCTGGGCGCCGCGCCGTTCCACATGTGGGCCCCGGACGTCTACCAGGGTTCGCCGACGGCCGTGACCCTGTTGCTGGGCGGCGCGCCGAAGCTGGCGGCGTTCGCCATCGTCATGCGCCTGCTGGTCGAAGCGCTGCCGAGCCTGGCCTACGACTGGCAGCAGATGCTGCTGGTGCTGGCCGTGCTGTCGCTGGCCATCGGTAACCTGACCGCGATCGCCCAGACCAACCTCAAGCGCATGCTGGCTTACTCGACCATTGCGCAGATGGGCTTTGTCCTGCTGGGCATGATGGCCGGCGTGGTCGGCGACGACACCAGCAATATGCCTGCGGCATATAGCGCAGCAATGTATTCTTCGATCACCTACGTCCTCACCACGCTGGGCAGCTTCGGCATCATCATGATGCTGGCGCGCGCCGGCTTCGAGGCCGAGCAGATCGCCGACTTCAAGGGCCTGGGCCGCCGCAGCCCGTGGTTCGCGCTCGTCATGACGGTCCTGATGTTCTCGCTGGCCGGCGTGCCGCCGATGATGGGCTTCATGGCCAAGTGGGCCGTCCTGCAGGCCGTCGCCAACACCGGCGCCGTCTGGCTGGCCGTGGTCGCCGTCATGTTCTCGCTGATCGGCGCGTTCTACTACCTGCGCGTCGTCAAGACGATGTGGTTCGACGAAGCGGTCGACACCAGCCCGATCGTCACGCCGACCGACATGCGCGTTGCGCTGTCGCTCAATGGCGTGGCGGTGGTGGTGCTGGGCCTGATCCCGGGCGCACTGCTGGGCGCCTGCCTGCAGGCGATCGAGATGACCCTGCGCTCTTAAGCTGGCATGTTGACTGTTTCGCTGGCAAGCTGGTTGGTGATCGTCGTCGCGCTCGCGGCGGCCAACCTCCCGTTTGCCAGCGAGCGCGTGTTCGGTTTCATATCCATGAAGCCCACGCAAACCGGACAGGCGCGCACGAAACCCTTCGCGCTGCGCCTGCTCGAGCTCCTTGTTCTATACTTCCTTGTCGGGCTACTCGCCTACGCACTGGAATCCCGCATCGGCAACGTGTTTGCCCAGCGCTGGGAGTTCTATGCGATCACCGGCTGCCTGTTCGTCGTGCTGGCGTTTCCAGGATTTGTCTTCCGTTACCTGCGTAAGCGCCACTGATTTTCCGATCAACGCTCTACACAGGAGTCCAATGGATTCTCATCTGAAGGAAATCCGCCTCGATGGCGAGATTGCCTATGACGGCAACTTCCTCCAAGTTTCTCGTGACCGCATCCAGCTGCCGGACGGCAGCATTTCGCATCGCGAATTCATCCGCCATCCGGGCGCGGTCGTGATCCTGCCGCTGCTGGACGACGGCCGCGTGCTGCTCGAACGCCAGTTCCGCTACCCGAATGACCGTGTCTTTGTCGAATTCCCGGCCGGGAAAATCGATCCGGGCGAGGAACACCTGGCCTGCGCCCAGCGCGAACTCGAGGAAGAAACGGGTTATACCGCGCGCGACTGGCAGTTTGTCTGCACCATCCACAATGCGATCGCGTATTCCGACGAGCACCTCGAGATCTTCCTGGCACGCGGGCTCACGGCCGGCACGCCGAAGCTCGATGCCGGCGAGTTCCTGGAAACCTTCACCACCACCATCCCGGAATTGCTGGAGATGGTGAAACGTGGTGAGGTCACCGACGTCAAGACAATCATCGGCGCCTTCTGGCTTGAGAAAATTACCTCCGGGGCCTGGTCGCCCGCCTGAGCCATGAAACGGTGTGGCGCGTTCGCGATTGCGCTGGTCCTGCTGTGCTTTCTCATGCCGGCGAGCGCTCGCACGCCGTTCCAGGCGCGCTGCGAGGACAGCATCGGCGAGAGCGTATCGGTCATCTCCTCGCAGCAGGATGGCTACCGCGTCGACAATTCGCATTCGTTCCATGGCCTGGACGCCCTGAAGGGCGGCCGCGCGCCCGGCAGCCATGTGCTGGGACTGACCCGCACCGAGTCGCGGGTGACGATCGGCGTGCAGGGACGCATGCTGACGGACCCCGCGAGCGGTTACGAATGCGTGGCGCCGCGGCTCGAGGTCAAGCTGCACTACCTGCCGATCATCGTGTACGTGGGACGCGAGTTTGCGCCGGGCACCTGCGCATACCGCGAAATCCTCGCCCACGAACTGCGCCATCGCGACATCTACCTGGGCTTCCTGCCCGGCGCCGAAAAGGCCGTCAGCGACGCGCTGGCGCGCCGCTTCGAAGGCAAACCACTATATGCGCCGCGCGGCCAGGCGCGCGATTTGTTGCAGCGCGAGATCGACAGCGGCTGGATGCCCTTCATCAAGCGCGAGATGGCCAAAGTCGAGCGTCTACAGGCATCAATTGATACGCCGCAGGAATACGCTCGTCTCGGCAAAGTTTGCGCAGGTGAGGTACAGTCTCTTATCAGACCTGCAAAACGTAAGAAAAACACATGAATTCCCAAGCACCACGTTATTTCGCTCTCATTCCCGCGGCCGGTGTCGGCGCGCGCATGGCTGCGAGTGGACCGAAGCAATACCTGAAAATCGGCGGCAAGCCGATGCTGCGCCACGCCATCGACGCCTTCCTGTTCAGCGAACTGATCGCGCACACCTATGTGGTGGTCAGCGCGGACGATCCTTTTATCGACAGCGTCGTGCCGAGCCACGGCGTGACCGTGCTCCGCTGCGGCGGTGCAACGCGGATGGAATCCGTGCAGAACGGCCTGGCCGCATTGGCAGGCACGCTGCGCGAGAATGACTGGGTGCTCGTGCATGACGCCGCGCGCCCGGGGCTGGACGAAGCGCTCATCGAAAAACTGATCACCAGCACCGGCGAGCACCCGGTCGGCGGCCTGCTGGCGCTGCCGGTGGTCGATACCGTCAAGCGCAGCATCGCCGGCGAGGTCGGCACCGTCTCGCGCGAAGGCATGTGGCTGGCGCAGACGCCGCAGATGTTCCGCTACCGCCTGCTGCGCGACGCCCTGGCAGCGGCCACCGACTCGGCGCGCGACCCCCGGCAGGTGACGGACGACGCGAGCGCCGTCGAGGCCCTCGGCCTGTCGCCGAAACTGGTCGAAGGCCACCCGCGCAACATGAAGGTCACGATGCCGGGCGACGTGCGCCTCGCCGAAATGTACCTGGCAACGGCCCAACCTGAACTGCTGTAAAAACGAATTTGTAAAAAAATATGGCACTTGCATCCTACAACCCGACTCCGCCGTTTCGCGTCGGCACCGGCTATGACTGCCACCGCCTCGTCGAGGGCCGCAAGCTCATCGTCGGCGGCGTCACCATCCCGCACCGCCTGGGCCTGTTCGGCCATTCCGATGCCGACGTCCTGCTGCACGCCATCATCGACGCGCTGCTGGGCGCCGCCGCCCTTGGCGACATCGGCAAGCATTTCCCCGACACCGACCCGATGTTCGCCGGCGCCGATTCGCGCACGCTGCTGCGCGAGGTGGCCAGCCGCGTGCTCGCCACCGGCTACACCATCGGCAACGTCGACGCCACCATCATCGCCCAGCAACCGAAGATGGCGCCGCACATCCCGCACATGGTCTCGCGCATCGCCGAAGACCTGGGCGTCTCGCCGCAGCAGGTGAACGTCAAGGCCAAGACCAACGAGAAGCTCGGCTACCTGGGCCGGGAAGAGGGCATGGCGGCGGAAGCCGTGGCGATGCTGATCCGCGCAGCCTGACGGGCTAGCTCTGGCAGGGTGGGCTCGAGAGCCTTTCGTGGCCCGGCCCATCCTACAAAATCCGCCTCCAGCAGCCTCGCGACATCATTGCTAGAATCTCATCTTCGCCTGCGCGCCCGTGCGCGGCGCCCACCGGACTGAAGATGATCACCTCCACCGACATGTCGCCGCGCGCCGCCTGGATCCTGATCCTGGCCGCCAGCGCGATCCTGATGATCACGATGGGTGCGCGCCTGACCACCGGCCTGTTCCTCTCGCCCATCAATACCGCCACCGGCCTGGGCGTGGCCACCGTCAGCTTTGCCCTGGCGGTCGGCCAGTTCATGTGGGGCGCCTCGCAGCCCGTGTTCGGCGCAATCGCCGACAAGTACGGCCCGGCGCGCGTGATCGTGATCGGCGCGCTGCTGCTCGCCGGCGGCCTGGCTGCGACGCCTTTCGTGGAGTCCGAATGGGGCCTGCTGCTGACGATGGGCGTGCTTTCGGCGGCGGGGGCGGGCGCCGGCAGCTTTTCGATCCTGATCGGCGCCACGGCCCAGCGCCTGCCGCCGGCGCGGCGTCCGTTTGCATCCGGCTTCATCAACGCCGGCGGCTCGTTCGGCCAGTTCGTGTTTTCGCCGCTGATGCAATTCCTGATCGCCGGCCCGGGCTGGATCCTCGCCATGCTGACGATGGCCGCCACCACCTTGCTGACGATACCGCTGGCCTGGCTGATGAAAGGCAAAAAAGCGCAGGGCGCCAGCGTCGCCGCGGCGGGCGCTGCGCCCATCATCGGCATCACCCTCAGCGGCCAGCTGCGCGAGGCGCTGCGCGACCCCAGCTACCTGTTCCTGCACGCGGGCTTCTTCACCTGCGGATTCCATATCGCCTTCCTCGTCACCCACCTGCCGGGCGAGGTGGCGCTGTGCGGCCTGCCGGTCGGCGTGGCCGGCACCGCGCTCGGCCTGATCGGCCTGTTCAACATCGCCGGCAGCCTGACGGCCGGTGCGCTCTCCACGCGCTACCGCATGAAGAACCTGCTGGCGCTGATGTATGCCAGCCGCGCCGTTATCATCGCCCTCTACCTGCTGGCGCCGAAAACCGCGCTGACCTTCTACGTGTTTGCCGCCGCGCTCGGCTTTACCTGGCTGGCCACCGTGCCGCCGACGGCCGGCCTGGTGGGCAAACTGTTCGGCACGCGCTACCTGGCGACCCTGTTCGGCCTGACCCTGCTGTCGCACCAGATCGGCGGCTTCTTCGGCGCCTGGCTGGGCGGACTGTCCTTCGTGCGCTTCGGCGACTACAGCTGGATGTGGTACGCCGACATTGCCCTGGCGCTGGCCGCCGCCGCGATCAACCTGCCGATCCGCGAGGCGCCGGTGGTACGCGCCGCCACGCCGCCCGTGGCCAAGGCTTGAGCATGGCGCGCGACACCTGGGCTTACCGTGAAGTGGCCGTCCATTCGGTGCTTGACCCGCGCACGGGCAGGCTGCGCATTCACCCGATGCCGGGGCAGGCCTACGCGCCCTCGATGCGCGTGCAGTGCGCGCGCGCCCTGAGCGACCCCGGGCAGTATCCTGCCGGCACCCGTTTCCTGCTGAACGCCAAGCTGACCGACCGCCTGGGGGGCGAGCCTTTCCTGTTCGCCTGGCACGGCGACCCGGTCCAGGTGCTGAGCGCTGCGCAGGCGCGCAAGTTCCTGGCGGCATTCAGGCGCGGCCGTATATGACGAATGGCTAATATCGAACTCTACTCAACGAAGAAGAAGGAAACCCGGAATGGCAACGAAAAAAATCGCAATCGTGGTGGGCAGCCTGCGCCAGGACTCATTTAGCCGCAAGCTCGCCAAGGAAATGATGAACATGGCGCCTGGCAAGCTGGAGATGGAAATCGTCGAGATCGGCAATCTTCCCCTCTACAACGAGGATATCGATACCGCCACGCCGCCCGCCGCCTTCACCGAGTTCCGCGACCGCATCCGCGCGGCCGACGGCATCCTGTTCGTCACCCCGGAGTACAACCGCTCAATGCCGGGCGCCCTGAAGAACGCGATCGACGTCGGTTCGCGCCCGTACGGGAAAGCAGCCTGGAGCGGCAAGCCCTGCGCCATCGTCAGCCAGTCGCCGGGCGCGCTCGGCGGCTTCGGGGCGAACCATCACCTGCGCCAGACGCTGCCTTTCCTGAACATGCCGGCCATGCCGGGGCCGGAAGCCTACCTCGGGGGCATCGGCTCGAAATTCCAGGGCGAGGCGCTGGCCGACGAGTCGCTGCGCGGCTTCCTGCAGACCTTCGTGGACAGCTTTGCCGCCTGGGTCGAGCGCCATACTGGCTGAAATGCTAGGTTGAAAAACGCGGCCGACCAGCTTGCCCCCGGTGCGGATTTCCCCTCGGAATGCATCTATGCAAGGTCAATTTGGGTGGCTTCGCTTGACCGCACACCTTTGATATAACGCAAACTCGCCGGGACCTCCTCCCTTAGCCTTGAGGCTTCGCGCGGAAAGCAGCCTTCCCAACAACGGGAACACCCGCTTTCCCCGCGAGCTCCCGTGTGCGCACACAATTGTGCTGCGCCGGGCGAACTCGATCCTCGAGGCTTGAACCTCGGGACTTGATCCTTAAAACCACTATCCATGAGCGAGGCAACGCATGTATCCATTTTCCCAATCGGTTACCCCAGCAGTGCGCACCCATCTCGACGCGCAGACCGCCTTCATGAACGACGTCTCGAAATCGCTGTTCCAGTCCTTCCAGCAGATGTGCGACCTGAACATCAAGCTGATGCAGACCATGCTCGAGGAAACGACGCTGGCCGGCCAGCAGATCGTTACCGCCGACCGCCAGACCGAAGTGATCAGCGCAGCCGCATCGCGCGCCCAGCCAGCCGCTGAAAAGCTGCGCGCCTACCAACAGCATATCTCGCGCCTGGCCGCTGATGCCCAGGTCGAACTGACCCGCGTGACCGAACAGCACGTGCAAAACACCACCCGCACCGCGCGCCAGCTGGCCGACGAAGTGGCCCGCACCGCGTCCGAGGAAACCGAGCGCGGCCTGCGCAAGCAGCAGGAGACCCTGCAGCGCTTCACCGACCCGTTCGCCGGCACGCATTCCGGCAATGGTCAGGCCCGCGCTGGCAATGGCGGCGCCGGCGCCAGCATGCAAAGCGCAGGGCAGGGCAGCAGCGGCAGCCAGCCTCAGGGCGGCCAGCCACAGGGCGGCTCGATCCAGGGCAGCACCACGGGGCGCAGCGAAAGCGGCAGCCCGGGTTCCAAGGGCACGCACGCCTGACGCCTTCCCGTCGCGCCTGATGCAAGGCATCTGATGCCTGCGTCGGGCGGGGCAACGATATAGCCAGGCAGGCAGCGCCAGTCCGTCCGGACGAACCGGCTCCCGCTCTGCCGAACGTCGAGGTGCATCAGGTTCCGGAGCCGATGTGCCTCACTCCCGGTGTCATTCTTGCTCCAGCCGCTCGCGGTCGAGCTTTTCCTTCATGGCCGCCACGTCTTCCATGAATTCGTCCACGCTGTCGTCCGGCGTGGCCCGCATTTCCGGTGGCAACAGCACCGACATGTACAGCTCGTCTGCAAGGCGGCCATTGCGCTGATCATTGCTGATGAGCACCAAACCCGACCCGAGCACCGCCAGCGCCGCGCAAATGATCGCAAAGCGCTTGCGCGGCTCGGGTTTTACCGTCGTCAGGTGGAAGTACACCATCCCCGCCACCAGCAGGATCGCCACGTGCGAGCCGTAGCGGGTGAACACCTCGATCGACCAGGCATAGCCGACCGCGCTCGTCACCAGCCGGAACACCATCAATGCCGCGATACCGCAGCCGAAAATGAACAGGTGGCGCCCGAGGCGCGCGTGGCGCCCGAACAGGCGGTTGCCGAAGGCCCACAGGCCGCTCCACACCAGGCCCGCGCCCAGGCCGTAAGCCAGTGCCAGCAGGTAGCGAAACGGGCGAAAGGCTTGGGTATCGGCCAGCCACATCGTAAACAGCGCGACGATCGCGGTGAGCGTGGCGCCGGCCAGGCCCGGCAGCGCGCCTTCCCAGCCGTGCATGGTGCGGTCCGGCAGCTCCTTCGGCACCGGAAAATCGGCGGCGCGCACGCGCAGCGTCGTGTGGCCGAGCCGCACGACGGTATTGCCGCCCAACACCAGGCGGTCACTGCGCCGACCGGCATACACCACGCCGTTCCTGGTGCCGAGGTCAACGAGCACCAGTTCGCCGTCCGGCCCGGCCTCGACCTGCGCGTGGCGCGGCGCCGCGTAGGCGTCGTCGAGGATGTAATCGTTGTCGTAGCCGCGCCCGATGCGGATCGGCAGCGAATCGACCCGGTGACGGTGCAGGACGTCGCCGTTGCGTGCGAGGGTCTCGATAAACCACGGCCCCTTCATAGGCGGACCTTCATATGCCGTTCATCACACGCAGCTCTCATAACTTCCCGCCGCGCCCGAGCGCGTTCAGGAAGGCGCGCGTGACGCGCATGCCGTTCTCGTACGACACCCCGGCCACGTCCAGCCGGCTCTGCAGGCTGGCCTGCGGGTTGTCGGTGCTGGCGGTGAGCACGGTGAAGTTGTACAGCCCGGGGAACTTGCGGTAGGCGCGCACGCAGGTCACGGCGCGCAGCGCCAGCGTGTTCGAATGCACGAAACGCTCGCTGCACAGCGGCCCGGTGAGCCGCGTATCGCGCGTGTTCCCCAAACGGTCGATCCCGAACTGGCTGCTGGCCAGCGCCGCAAAACGCAGCGGGTGCAGGGTGGCCGAGCGCAGGTATTGGTGCGTCATCGACACGTTGCCGGTCTGCTGGGTGTCCGACACATAAATGGCCGACTCGGTGGCGCAGCTCATCGAGTCGGCGCTGAACGAGGCCTCGGCCTTCACGTTCGAGCGGCCCCAGCAGCGAAGCTGGCCGGACTCGCGCACCGGCACCCGGTACGGGCCCATGTTCTTGATCGACAGCGGCGTGTCGAGCAGGCGCCCGACCATCGCCCGCTGGTGCGCGAGCAACTGCTCGGCGATCAGCGGATTGAAGTCTTTCGGGGGCGCGGCCTGCGCGGCCACCTTGCGCAGCAGTTCCTGCGCGTATTTCACCGGCACCAGGAAGCTCACCGCCTCGCCATCGCGCCGTTTCGACACGTTGATGCCGGCGACGGTGCCGCTGGCGGTCACGCTCGGCCCGCCGCTCATGCCCGAGTTGATCGGGCCGCTGAACATCAGCTGGTCGTAGAAGCTGCGGCTGACCACGCCGTTGTAGGCCCCTTCGGAAATGGCGAAGCCGAGGTCCAGCGGGTTGCCGAGCGAATACAGGTCCTGGCCCTGGGTCAGCCGCACCGGCTGCTCGGGCACCTTGAAGAAGCCGGTGCCGCTGCGGTTCACGCGCAGTATCGCCAGGTCGTGCAGCACGTCGACCGCCATCAGCTCGACCGGCCCGTGCTTGCCGTCGGTGTCGACGTATTCGCCCACGTAGACGTCGGGGTCGAGCGCCATCTGCGACACCACGTGGTAGTTGGTGACGACCAGGCGGCTGTCGCCCACCAGGAAGCCCGAGCCGACGGTCGACTGGGTGCGGCCGTTACGCAGCAGCATGCGGATCTGCAGCAGGTCGGCCTGCGCCGCCGAATACAGTTCCTGCGCGGCCGAGGAGGGCAGCGGCAGCGCGGTGGTGGTGTCGGTTTCGCCGGGGCCGGGGGCGGGCGGGGTGGTGGCGGGCGGGCTGTCGGGCGGCACGACGGTCGGCGGGCTCGGGGCAGCCGGCCCGGCGCCGGCGGTCGCAGCCAGCCGGCCGGGCGCGGCCGGGGACTTCTCGCCCGGCTTGTCGCCCGTAGGCGCAGCCACGGACGCGCCCAGGCAGAACAGCAGGAGCAGACTGGCAGTGCGGGGGCTGGCGGTGCGTTTCATGTGATCAAAGGACCGACGGCCCAGGGACGCCTGCGCGGCCTGGAACGCGATCCATCAAGAATAGCGATGTTGGCGCTATCTTGCCACCACACTAACTTATCTGCAGGACGTTACAGTTCGCCATCTTCGACCACGGCGTCAAGCTGCGGCGTCATCATGTGGCCGAGCTTGGCCTGCTTGGTGTCCAGATAGCCGTTGTTGAAGACGTTGCGGTTGACCAGCAGCGGCACCCGCTCGACAACCTCGATGCCGAGGCGCGCCAGGGCGTCGATCTTGCGCGGGTTGTTGGTCATCAGCTTGACCTGGCGGATGCCGAATTGCTCCAGCATCGGCAAGCACAGCTCGTAGTTGCGGGCGTCGGCATGAAAGCCCAGCTGCAAATTCGCTTCGACCGTGTCGGCGCCGGCTTCCTGCAGGCGGTAGGCGCGGATCTTGTTCACCAGGCCGATCCCGCGGCCTTCCTGGCGCAGGTAGAGCAGCACGCCACGACCCTCGGCGGCAATGCGTTTCAGGGCGCCCTCGAGCTGGGCGCCGCAGTCGCAGCGCTGCGAAAACAGCACGTCGCCGGTCAGGCATTCGGAATGGACGCGCGCCAGCACCGGTTCGCCGCTGGCGATGTCGCCCAGCGCCATCGCCAGGTGCTCCTTGCCGGTCGCGTGTTCGACGAAGGCGTGCAGCGTGAACTGGGCCCAGGGCGTGGGCAGCGCGCACGAGGTGACGTAGTCGAGCAGGGGAGCGGAGGCGGGCGTGGTTTTATCGGACATGCTGTGGTCTTGGTGCGAATGGTGTAGCCGGTAAGTATAAGAGAAATCCGTCGCAGCCGTGCGGGGCGGCATGCTACTCTTTCGCCAAAGCAAATCTCCCGATGTCATGAACCACGAAACAACCCCATCCCAGGCTGCCGCCCAGCACCCGTCCGCCGATGTTCCACTGCGGTCCAGGCGGCGCGGCTTGCGCAGCCTCGGCAGCTGGCTGGCGCTGGCATTCTCGCTGCTGTCGATCCTGCTGACGGTGCTGCTGGTCGAAGTCGTCGACATCGCCGCCACCGGGCAGGTCGAAACGAGCATCGGCCATGGCCTGCGCGAACTGGCACTCCAGACCACCGACAAGCTCGATCGGGGAATGTTCGAGCGCTATCGCGAGGTCCGCCTGCTGGCGCAGCGGCGCGACCTGTCGCCCGCGAACGCCGACCGGGCGGCGCGCCGCGAGGTGCTCGACGGCATCCAGGAATCCTACGGCTACTACGACTGGATCGGCATGGCCGGCATCGACGGCACGGTGCAGGTGGCGGGACGCGGCCTGCTCGAGGGCGTCAATGTCGGCGCCCGGCCCTGGTTCCGCAATGCGCTGCAGGGCGTCAACGTGGGCGACGTGCACGAGGCGGTGCTGCTGGCCAAGCTGCTGCCAACGGAAGGTGGCGAGCCGCGGCGTTTCGTGGACGTCGCCTTCCCGTACATGGACGCGAGCGGCAGGACGCTCGGCGTGCTCGGGGTCCACCTGTCGTGGAAGTGGGCACGCGCTGTCGAACGCTCGGTGATCGCGCCGGTGGCGGCGCGCGGCAAGATCGACGCGCTGATCGTCGGTCGCGACGGCACCGTGCTGCTCGGACCAGGCGCCCTGCAGGGCACGAAGCTCGACCTCGCAAGCCTGCGCGAGGCCGGCAGCCAGGACGGCGGCTATCTCGTCGAGAACTGGCCGGACGGACAATCCTACCTCGTCGGTTTCAGCCGCAGCCGCGGCCGCGACGCCTATCCGGGACTTGGCTGGACGGTGCTGGTGCGCCAGGCGGTCGACGCGGCCTACGCCCCGGCGCGCGAGCTGCGCCAGCGCGCGCTGCTCAGCGGCGTCGGCCTGGCGCTGGTGTTCTCCCTCGTCGGGGTGCTGCTGGCCCGCCATATCACCCGGCCCCTGGGCAGGCTGGTGCGCGACGCCCAGCGCATCCGGCGCGGCGAAAGCCTGCCCCTGCTGCCCGGGGCCGGCAGCTATGCCGAAGTTAATACGCTGTCGGACACGCTCAACGCCCTGGTCGCCGACCTGGTCGAACGGCGCCAGGAATTGCAAGGCCTGAACGCAACGCTGGAAGCGCGGGTCGAGGCGCGTACCCGTGAGCTGGAGCGCGCCCTGGGGGCGGTGCGGGCGAGCGAGCAGCGCGTCGGCGCCATCGTCGAGGCGGCGCAGGACGCTTTCGTCGGCGTCGACATGCGCGGCCTCGTGACCGACTGGAACTCGGCGGCCGAGCGCATGTTCGGCTGGAAGCGCAGCGAGGTGCTCGGCTGGCCGATGACCGAACTGATCGTGCCCGAACGCTTTCGCCCCAGCACCTATCGCGCCATCGAACGCGTGCGCGCGACCGGGCACACTCCCTTGTTCGAGCGGCGTGCCGAACGCCTTGTGATCAATCGGCGCGGCGAGGAATTCCCGATCGAGATGACGGCAGGACTGGCCAGCGGCGGCGACCAGACCATCTTCGCCGTCTTCCTGCACGATATTTCCGAGCGCAGGAAGGTCGACCAGCTGAAAACCGAATTCGTGTCGACCGTGTCGCACGAACTGCGTACGCCCCTGACCTCGATCCGCGCCTCGCTGTCGATGCTGGCCGACGGCTACGCCGGCGAGCTGCCGCCCGACATCGCTGGCCTGATCGCCATTGCCCACCAGAGCGCCGAGCGCCTGGTGCGGCTGGTGAACGACGTGCTCGACATCCAGAAGATCGAGGCCGGCGGCATGCAGATCGAGCGCCGCGCACAGCCGCTGCTGCCGGTGGCGCAGCACGCAATCGAGGGCATGCAGGCCTATGCCCAGGAAAACGGCGTGACGCTACGCCTCGAATATCGCGAGCCCGCGCGCGCCCTGGCCGCCGCCATCGACCACGACCGCCTGGTGCAGGTGCTGACGAACCTGCTGTCGAACGCGGTGAAATTTTCGCCGCGCGGCGCCACCGTGACCCTGGAGCTGGAAGGGATCGACAGGTGCGCGCGGCTGGCGGTGCACGACGCGGGCGCCGGCATTCCGGAAGCATTCCAGCCGCGCGTGTTCCAGCGTTTCGCGCAGGCCGACGGCGCCGACACGCGCCAGAAGGGCGGCACCGGGCTGGGCCTGTCGATCTCGAAGAGCCTGGTCGAGGAGCACGGCGGACAGATCAGCTTCGAGACGGTGCCTGGCCGGGGCACGAGCTTCCGGGTCGACCTGCCGCTGACGGGTGCCTGACCGGCACCTGTTTCAAGCCGCTGCCCTGGTCTCTTCGACCATCCTGTTCCAGGCCTGTACGCTTGGCCGTTCCTGCATGCGTCCATGCCAGGCGTGCAGCGCCGTGTAGTGCGCCGGTACCTCCAGCTGCACGATGGCGGCAAAAATAAAGGCGCCAATCACGGTGATGTCCGCCATCGAGAATTCCGTCCCTGCGATATACGGCTGTGTTTTCAGTAGCGCATCGAAGTAGCCCATGGCGCGCATGGCCCGGTCGCGCTGGCGCACACCCCATTCCGCATTCTGGTAAAGCTCGACCTCCGGCCCCAGCCCGGGCGTGGCGTGATGGAAATACACGCTGATTGCGTCCAGGAGTTCCAACTCGGCGCGCCGGCTCATCATGTGAATCGTCCCCTTTTCAAACGACGTCCTGCCGGTGAGGGTGGGTGGGCCTTCCAGGTGATCGAGGTACTCGGTGATGGCCGTGCACTCGGCAATCAGGCTTCCATCATCGAGCTCGAGCACGGGCAGGGTGCCGGAATAATTCTTGGCCAGGAAGGCAGGGGTCTTGTGTTCCCCGGTCCAGAGATTGATCGACTCGAAGCGGACTTGCGATTGAAGGTTTTTCTCGGCGATTGCGATGCGGACGCGGGCCGGATACGGCCCGTCGAACCAGTCGTAAATCGTCATGGACGCTGGAGATGGGTGTTTCATGATGGTTATCCTTTCACAATCACTGGTTTGTCAGTGGGTCGAGTCGGCGTGATGGGCAAGCGCTTGCAGCAAGGCTTCGGCGCCGGCGGCCGACGAAGCCGGGTTTTGTCCCGTGATCAGGAGGCCATCGGTGACGACATAAGGAGCCCAGTCGTCGCCGCGCGTGAAGATGGCGCCTTGTGCCTTGAGTTCGTCTTCCACCAGGAAGGGCACGATGTCCGTCAGTTCCACAGCGGCTTCTTCGCTATTCGTAAAGCCAGTGACCTGCTTGCCCGCGACCAGCGGTGAGCCATCCGGATTCCTGACGTGGCGAAGCACACCGGGCGCATGGCAGACCAGCGTGACGGGCTTCTGCGCCGCAAGGAACGATTCGATCAGTGAAATTGAGTTGGCGTCTTCAGCCAGGTCCCACAGGGGACCGTGGCCCCCCGGGTAGAACACGGCATCGAAATCCTCCTGCGACATGCTGTCGAGGCGGACGGTACGGGCGAGCTGGGCGGTTGCGACGGGGTCGGCTTCAAAGCGGCGGGTCAGGTCAGTCTGGAACGCAGGCTCATTACTCTTCGGGTCGAGAGGAGGGCGGCCGCCGGCAGGCGATGCCAGCACCAAATTGGCGCCCGCTTCGGTAAAGACGTAGTATGGGGCAGCCAGCTCTTCCAGCCAGAAACCGGTCTTGCGCCCGGTGGCGCCCAGCGTGTCATGGGAAGTGAGAACGATCAGGATATTCATGGTAAAGCCCTTTATGCAGTTGAAGTAGACCAGTCGTCTAGTAACTGGCTCAAAAAAAACGCCCAGTCTCGAGCGTTCGGTCAAGTCCCGCTCAGCGGGACAGATTCAGTACTTGCTGCGTCGTGCGCATTGCGGCATCGAAGGGCGATGCATCGCGTGTGATCTTGGCCATGACACTGGCGCCGAGCCAGAGCTGGTACAGGCTCTCGGCGACCAGGCGCGGCTGGCCGTCCACCCGCAACGAGCCCTCCGCCATCCCCCGCTCGATGGCACCTGCCAGGCGGGCCACGATGCCGGCAGTACCGCGCTTCAGGCTCAGGCGCATCGCTTCCGACAAATCCGCCACTTCCGCTCCCAGCTTCACCACCAGGCATTTTCCTTGGCAGTCGGAAGCCGACTGGTTCATGCGCCAGTTATCGAAGTAGCGTACCAAGCCTTGCGCCATCGTCAGATTCGATTGCTGGAAGATGGCGTCAATCTCGGCCAGGTAATCCTCGAAATATTTTTCAAGCAGGGCTTCGCCGAATGCATCTTTCGATCCAAAGTAATGATAGAAGGAGCCCTTTGGCACGCTGGCCGTCGTCAGGATCTCGTTCAGGCCTACCGCCGAGAATCCTTTTCCTGCCATAATCCGCTGCCCAACCGCGACAATATTATCGCGAACGTCAGAGGACTCGGTTGTGATCACTTTTTCCATGGAGTGAGAATAGCAGCGATTAGACCGGTCGTCTAGTAACATTTGCATGTTACGGGGCGACGCTAGCGCCATTCGTGCAGGGCGACGCCGGCGAAGCCCGGCCAAGCCGAGAAATCGCGTTCCAGCCGGGGCAGCAGGTCGCGCAAGCGCGCCTGGTCGCCATGGAAGCTGGTGGCGCTGCCATCGAAGACACGCTCGCCCTCGAGTCGGTACACGGCCGCGCCGGGGACCGCGGCAGGCGCGCGCAGCAAGACCAGGATGCGGTGCCCGCCGGCTTCGGCGACGACCAGGCTGCCGGCCTCGCCGCTCGGCGCGCGCACGTAGCGGCGCTGGGTCTCGGGCGCCACCGGCCCTGCTTCGAGCGCGATGTGGACACGCTTGCCGTGGTGCGCCGCCCAGTCAAGGAAGGGCACGCCGAAGCGAACGATTTCGTCCGGGTCGGTGCGGTAGTCCATCACTGCCAGGCCGTCGGCCGCCCCGGCCAGCGCAGCCAGCAGCTCCGGCTTTTCCGACCACCAGTAGGGCACCACGAATTCGAGCGTCGTCTTGCCGGCGGCGCGGCGCAGTGCGCGGGCCAGCGCCATGTACTGGCGGTCGGCCTCGGGCGGCGCGATGGTGTTCGCCGGCAGCAGGTAGGGCTCGATGTCGAACTGGATCGCGCGCAGGCGCGCTTCCGGCGCCGCGCTTGCGTTATAGGCGGCGTAGGCGCGCGCCCGCCGTATCGTGGCGCCATGCTGTTCCGGCAGCACCATGTGCGGGTCACCGTCCACGCTCGACACGGAAATGCCCGCGGCGTGCGCGCGTTGGACAAACGCGGCCAGCGCCGCCGGTTCGCGCACCCGACCCTCCTGCAGCGGCACCACGATGAACAGTTCGCCGATGCCCTCGCGGCCCGCCCAGTCGAGCAGGGCGCCGCCTGCCTGCCATCGCGCCGCCTCCCAGATCCAGGTCGCGCGGCGCCCGGGCGAGCCGGGCACCGGTTCGAGCGCCAGGCTGTCGAGTACCAGGCTGGCCGCGTGCGGCGGGCACTGGATGACGAACTGGCGCCAGCGGGCACGGTCGAGGCCAGCCGGCATCGGCATGGCAAGCGTGCTCTTGCCGGAGACGGCGCCCAGCTTGCCCAGGTCATGTGCGTGTTCGCGCGCCGCGTCCTGCGTGTCCGCCACCTGCACCCGGAAGGCGCCGTCGCCAGAAAAGCGCGCGCGCACGGCGAGCTGCGCGCGCGGCAGGTACCAGGGGCCGGTCACGAGTACGCCCGCGGCGCGCATGCCGGCGCGGCAGGACAGTTGCAGGCCGGCTTCGCCGTGTTCGACGCGGACCCGCTCCTCGCGTCCGAATGCCCGCACCGATGCCGCCGCCAGCAGGTTCGTGTTCAGGGGCATCGGCGCGGGCGCCGGCGCCGGCGCGCCCGGCACGGGCAGGGTGTGGCTGTTCGGCGCGAAGCGCTCGCCCGCCACGCCCTGCAGCAGGATGACGGAACCGGGAACGTCCGCCGCCGGCAGGGGATAGATCGCTTCGACCTGGGCCGCCCCGGTCCCGAGCGGCACCCCCCTGCAGCCGGCCAGTTCGGCAACACCGGCGACAACCGCCCGCATGGCGCCGGGGCCCGGCAGCGCAGCCTGCGGCGCGCCCGCGGGCGCTGCTACGGCGGGGCAGAGGTGCAGCCATGCGGCCTGTGCGGGCGCGCTCATCGACAGGAAAACACAGGCGACAAGGGTGGCATGCTTCATGGCGAACCGGCTGGCGGGCCGGAGGGCGGCGCGGACGGCTGCTCCGGCGCGCCGGCCTGCCAGCCCTTGCGTTTCATCGCGCCCCAGCTCGACTCCTTCTGCATCGCCCAGCGGTACAGGCCCGTCAGGCGCCAGACCGTGTTGAGCTGGCGGTAGCCGAAGTTTTCCAGGATCACGACCAGTCCCAGCGCCAGCAGCTGCTTGCCGCGCGGGTAGAGGTGGAAGGACATCTCCTCGAGCAGCAGGCCGGAAGCCGACAGCAGGATGCCGAGGCCGACGGCAACGAACAGGAAGGCGCCGAAGGCCTGCCACGAAATGGCCCCGGTGAAGAAGGCGATCACCATGAATGCGTAGCCGCCGAGTTCGATCAGGGGCCCCAGCCACTCGAAGGCGAGCATGAAGGGGAACGCCAGCCAGCCCGGCACGCCGCCATTGGTGGAGAACGGCAGGCCCCAGTTGGCGTTCAGGCTCTCGGCCAGCCCGCGCTGCCAGCGGATGCGCTGGTTCTTCAAGGTGCGCATGTCCTCAGGCGCCTCGGTCCAGCAGACCGGATCGGGCACGAACTCGATCCGGTAGGGCTGGCGCCGTGCGCGCAGCAGGCGGTGCATGCGCACCACCAGTTCCATGTCTTCGCCGATGGTGTCGACGCGGTAGCCCCCGGCCAGCACCGCGGCGTCCTTGCGGAACACGCCAAAGGCGCCGGAGATGATCAGCATGCCGTTCAGCGCCGACCAGCCGAGCCGCCCGAACAGGAAGGCGCGCAGGTATTCGACCACCTGGAACAGCGCCCAGGCGTTGGTGGGCAGGCCGACCTTGGTCAGGAAGCCGCCGCTGACCTCGCAGCCGTTGGCGATACGCACCGTGCCGCCGGTGGCGACCACGGTCGGGTCGCGCAGGAAGGGCTCGGTGACCTTGGCCAGGCTGTCGCGCTGCAGGATCGAGTCGGCGTCGACCCCGCAGAACAGGGGATAGCGCGAGGCATTGATGCCGGCGTTGAGCGAATCGGCCTTGCCGCCGTTGGCCTTGTCGATCACGCGCACGTTCGGGTAGCGCGTCGAGCGGTAGATCTGGCGCACTTCTTTTGTGGCGATCTGGCGGCGGTAGGCTTCGGGGAAAGGCAGCAGGGCGAACTCGCGCTGCAGGACCCCGAGCGTGTCGTCCTTCGATCCGTCGTTGATGACGATGATCTCGAACTCGGCGTAACTGAGCTGCAGCATCGAGCGGATCGAGGCGGCAATTGTCGCTTCCTCGTTGTAGGCCGGGACCAGGATGCTGATCGGCGGCTCAAGGCCCGAATAGGCGCGCGGCAGTTCGCCCAGGAACTGCTCCTCGCCGCGGCGGCGCAAGGCGCGCAGCGCGAACAGGTTGAGGATCAGGTAGCCGCCGTTGAGCGCGATGAAATAGGCCAGCACGAACCAGGTGACGAAGGCGACGAGAAGGTTGTCGGTATTCATGCGGGCCGGTTCTCCGCCATCACCTGCGCCAGCATGTCGGCGGCAAAGCGGTCAGTCAGCGAGGCGCACAGCGCCTCGATGTCGGCGCGGCGCAGCGACGGCAATTCGAGCAGCGCCTGGGCGGCGCGGTAGCGCACCCACCACTCAGGGTCACCCAGCAGGGCAACCAGGCGGTCGGCGTCGGCTCGCTCGCCGACCCGGCCCAGCGCGCGCGCGGCCTGTACCCGCACCTGCCACTCCTCGTGCGCGAGCAAGGCGCGCACCTGGTCGATGGTGTCGGGCGTGAGCACGCTGCGCAGGGCGGCAATTACCACCGGCACGGCGGCACTTGCCAGCGCCGTGCGCAACACCTTGTGCGGCAGCGTGATCCGCAGTGCTTCGGCGATGCGCAGCGCGCGCGGCAGCTTTGCCTCGTCGAGTCCGGGCAGCAGGCGCGCCAGCACGGCGGCGGCCGGGCCGCTCGCCTGTTGCAGGATGCCGGCCACGTGCGACAGCGCCCAGTCCTCGCGCTCGACGAACATCGGCGCCAGGTACTCGGCCGCGGCTTCGGGATCGATCCGGACCAGGGCCCAGAGCGCCGTCAGCGACAGCGTGTTGTCGGCCTGGTCGGCCAGGCGCAGCAGCTCGGGCCAGGCGCGCCTGTCGCGCAGGTGGCCGAGCACGAGTGCGCCGAGCAGCCGCGCCGCGCGCCGGCCGCGCGCGAGCATCGTGCGTGCGTCCTCGTCGAGCCCCAGGCGCCGCGCGAATTCGTTGAGCGCTTCGCCGGCTTCGCCACGCAGCGACCCCTGCAGGTGGACCCACAGGCGCAGGAAGGGAAGGCGGTCGGCGCGCAACAGTGGCGGCAGGGTGGCGGGCGCGTCGCCGACGATGGCGGCGTTGAGCAGCGGCCGCCAGCGTGCCAGCGCACGGGCTTCGGCGCGCTGGCGCCGGCTCAGGGTCATGCGCATGCCGATGATCTGCAGGCTCAGTAACAGGGTCAGCGCCAGCGCCGCCAGCCCGGTCCAGACCGCTGCGGCAATGAACGGATCAGAAAACGTACTGGACGCCGGCATTGAGGCCCTTGCGTGTGTAGAGGGAACCCTGGCGCGCGTAGCTGGCGCCCCAGGTCAGGGCCCAGCGCGGGTTCACCCAGTGGCGGCCCGTCAGCGCCAGCGAACGCACGTCGGTGAGCACTACGCCGCCCGGCACGCTCGCCGCTTCCTCGCCGCCGGCGGCGATCAGGCCGATGGCGTTGCGCTCGCCATAATAATGATTGGCGCGCAGCTCGGCGCTGTGCACGGTTTCGCCGAAGGCGCGCGTCGGCCGCCAGCCAAGCAGCACGCTCCAGGAAGAAAAATAGTGCTCGAGCGCGACCTGGAAACCGTTGACGGTCCCGCTGTCGTACTTGCTGGTGCGCGCACCGCCGTGCAGCAGCCAGGCCGGCGCAAATTCGAATTGCAGGGCGGCACCAAAGGCGTGCCGCGCCAGCACGCGGTGCGTGGCGCTTGCGTTGCCCTCTACCGTGGCGGTGAGGACGTTCGAGAGCGGCAGGCTGTAGCTGGCGGCGAACTGGCTGTCGTGCAGGCCGAAGCGGTGCACGTCGGCGCCCGCCAGGTCGAGCACCTGGCGCGGGCCGTAGCGCAGCTGCATGCCGACCCCGACCTCGCGCCAGCCGGGACTGCCGTTGCTGAGTTGTTCGGAAGCGGCCGAGACACGGGCGACGGTCTCGGCTGCCTGTGCGGGCAGGGCAGCCAGGGCGGCCGCCGCCGCGAGCAGGAAGGCGGCCCTCATGCGCCCGCCGGCAGGTGGCGGCGCACGCGCGCCAGCAATTCGTTCGGCTGGAAGGGCTTGATGACGAAGTCGTTGGCACCGGCGTCGAGCGCGCGCACGGTATCGCGCTCGGTGTTCTTCGCGGTGAGCATCAGGACCGGCACGCCGGCCCATGCCGCCTGCTCGCGGATCATGCGTACCAGTTCGAAGCCGTCGATATACGGCAGCATGACGTCGAGCAGCACCAGTCCCGGCGCAGGGGCAGTGGCGATATGGCTGGCGGCCGCGCGGCCGTCGGCCAGGTGGGTCACCTGGTACCCCTGGCGCTCGAGCATGAAGCGCAGGACCTGTGAAATGTGTTCGTCGTCCTCGACCACGAGGACGCTTGCAGGGTGTTGTTCGCTATTCATGTGCAGTAAGAAACAATTCGGCAGCGCCAGTATAGCGCGCGACAAGCTGCAGCGCCTCAACCGTGCCCGCTACGGCCGCCGCGCCGCAACGGGTCGAGCAGGCTGCGTAAATCGTTGTGGTCGAGCTCGTACATGAGGGCCAGCAGCTCGCCCAGTTCGCCGCGCGGGAAGCCTTCGCGCGCGAACCAGCCGAGATAGTGGCCGGGCAGGTCGGCGATTTTGCGCCCTTGATATTTACCGTAGGGCATCTCGCGCGTCAGGAGCAGTTGCAGGTGTTCGGGTTTCATCGTGGCGCCACTTTAGCAAACGGGGTGAAAGGGGTAGCATTGTCGCCATGGGAGAACGCCATGGACAATGATTTCGATCTCGAGCGCTTCGTTGCCGCCCAGGACCCCGTGTATTCCACGGTGCTGGGCGAACTGCGCACCGGCCGCAAGCGCACCCACTGGATGTGGTTCGTGTTCCCGCAAATCGAGGGCCTCGGTTCGAGCGAGATGGCGCGCCGCTATGCGATCCGGTCAGGCGACGAGGCCGCCGCCTACCTTGCCCATCCGGTGCTCGGGCCGCGCCTGCGCGAATGCGCGCGGCTGGTTGCCCTCCACCGCGACCGCGACATCAGCGATATCTTCGACAGCCCGGACGACCGCAAATTCCACTCCTCGATGACGCTGTTTGCCGACGTGGCGCCCGATGAAGCCGTGTTCCAGACCTGCCTCGACCAGTTTTTCGATGGCCAGGCCGACCCGGCCACCCTGGCGCGGCTATAGCCCCTAGAGTGAGCACGGGCGTGCTGCGGGAGCGCGAGGCTGCGCTCGCGCGAGCCGGGATCGACTTGTGCGTATAATCCGCCGATATCTGTCTTCATTACTAGAAAATAACAACTCATGGCTTCAAATTCCGACAACATCAGCATGGCGGTGTTCTGCGATTTCGAAAACGTCGCGCTCGGCGTGCGCGATGCGAACTACGAAAAATTCGATATCAAACCGGTGCTCGAGCGCCTCCTGCTCAAGGGCAGCATCGTCGTCAAGAAAGCCTATTGCGACTGGGACCGCTACAAGGGCTTCAAGTCGACCATGCACGAAGCGAATTTCGAACTGATCGAAATCCCGCACGTGCGCCAGTCGGGCAAGAATTCGGCCGACATCCGCCTGGTCGTCGACGCGCTCGACCTGTGCTACACCAAATCCCACGTCAACACCTTCGTCATCATCAGCGGCGACTCCGACTTTTCGCCGCTGGTGTCGAAGCTGCGCGAGAACGCCAAGCAGGTGATCGGCGTGGGCGTGAAGCAGTCGACCTCCGACCTGCTGGTGGCCAACTGCGACGAATTCATCTTCTATGACGACCTGGTGCGCGAAGTGACCCGCGCCGCGGCCAAGCGCAAGGAAGTGCAGGATGCGCGCAAGGCCCAGCCACAGCAGCAGAAGCGTCCGGGCGACGACCGCCGCAAGGAAGAGCTCGAAGCGCGCAAGACCCAGGCGCTCGAAATGGTGGTCGAGACCTTCGATGCGCTCGTGTCCGAGCGCGGCGACACCGGCAAGATCTGGGCCTCGCTGCTGAAGGACACCCTCAAGCGCCGCCGTCCCGAATTCTCCGAGGTCTATTATGGCTTCCGTACCTTCGGCAACCTGCTCGAAGAAGCCCAGGCGCGCGGCCTGTTCGAGTTCGGCCGCGACGAAAAATCCGGCACCTATGTTTACCGCAGCAGCGGCGGGCCAGCCGTGGCTGCCGAGCAGCCGGGCATCGACCTGTCGGCCACCCTCATGCCAGGCGACGCCGGCGAGGAAGCTGCGGTGCAGGATGGGCGGGCGCCGCGTGACCAGGCGCGCGGCGAAGGCCGTGGCCGCGGTCGTGGCCGTGGTGGACGCGGGCAGGTCGCGGCTGTTGCGAGTGCTGCGGCAGGCGAGGGCATTGATGAGCCCGTCCTGCAGGATGCGCCGGAAGCAGTGCAGGCGCGCGACGACGCCGAGGACGAAGGACGCGGTCGTGGCCGTGGCGGACGTGGGCGCAAGACCTCGTATCGCACCGAGCTGCCGTTCGTGCCGGTGACGCCGGACGAAGTGGCGCAGGTCGAGGTACAGGCTGAAGCGCCAACGGAACCGTTCGACGTCGACGATGTCGCGGCAGCCGGGGCATGGCCAGCGGTTGCCGAGGATGTCGCGACGCCGGAGCCGGCAGTGGCGGCGGACGAAGCACAGCCGGAACCGGCAAAGAAGGAACGCCGCCGCGCACCGCGCAAACCTGCGGCGAAAAAGGGCGCTGCTGCGGCAATCGACGCCGCGCCCGTCGAGGTGGCGAGTTCCGACGCAGCAGCCGCGCCGGCGATCGCTGCCCAGGACCCGGCGGCGGCCCTGACCGTGTCGCCGCAGGCACAGGCCGCACCTGCCGACGAGCCGGACGAGGCGTACGAGGAGGAAGACGACGTGAATGGCAACGTGATGCCTGGCAGCAGGAACGCAAGCGGGCCGGGGCGCAAAGCAGCGGAACGCAAGCCCGCCGACCGCCAGGCTGCGGCACGCAAACCCGCGGCGCGCAGCCGCCGTCCGGCCAAGCCGAAAGCGACCCCGGGTAACGAGTAATAACAAGTAAGCAGGACCTGGCGCAAACCCGGCCGCCTTTGCGGCCGGTGCCGGCACCCCGGGGGCAACCCGGCAGGCGCCTGGTGGTCTAACCGAACGCTGCTCAACCGTAGTGAAAGGAACTGCCATGCGTGTGCCTGCCAGAATTTCGCTCCCGACCTTGCTCCTGACTTCCTTCTTCGCCGCCCTCTCGTCGGCGCAGGCCGCACCGCCCGCACCGGCGGCCAACCATCCGATCCTCGGTATCTGGAAACTCAGCCTGCCCGACCTGGGCTGCTCCGAAACCTACCGCTTCCGCGGCGACGGCACCACGCTCGTCACCAGTGCCGAGGAAGTCTCGGAGAGCGAGTACAGCATCCCCGACAAGCCGAGCGCGAAGGGCTTCTACAAGCTCGAGGACCGCATCGTCAAGGACAACGGCAAGAAGGATTGCTCGGGCGAGATCATGAAGGTGGGCACCCGGGCCACCAATTTCCTGCGCTTCCACCCGTCCGGGACACTGTTCCTGATGTGCAGCGACGAGACGATGCAAACGTGTATCGGGCCCTTCGAGCGGATCGAGGGCGAGGAAGCGTAGGACCCTCCGGGGGCAGGGCCGGTGGCCGCACATGCCTTCTACGTGTATATTGCTGGGCGAATCGTCAACACCCACGGAAATACATGTCCCCCGTTCTTCTTTTCTGCATCCTGATCGCCTATTTCGCGCTGCTCCTCGGCGTCGCCTGGGCCACCTCCCGCAACGCCACCAACGACAGCTTCTTCATCGGGAACAAGAGCAGCAACTGGATGCTGGTCGCCTTCGGCATGGTCGGCACCACGCTGTCGGGGGCTACTTTTATTAGCGTGCCGGGCGCGGTCGGCAAGGACGCCTTCGGCTATGGCCAGATTTTGATTGGTTACGTCTTCGGCTACATCGCGGTGGCCTACATCCTGCTGCCCCTGTATTACCGGCTGAAACTCACCTCGATTTACCACTACCTCGATGTGCGCCTGGGCCGCCGTGCCTACCAGAGCGGGGCAGGGTTCTTCATCGTCTCGCGCCTGCTCGGCTCGACCGCGCGGCTTTACCTGGTGGTCAATATCCTGCAGGCGATCATCCTCGACAGCCTCGGCATTCCTTTCTGGGCCACCACGCTCGTGATCCTGGGCATGATCCTGATGTACACCTACCAGGGCGGCGTCAAGACCATCGTCTGGACCGACACCCTGCAGACGACCTGCATGCTGTTCGGCCTGTTCGCCTGCGCGTGGTTCCTGCTGAACGAACTCGACATGTCGATGCTCGAGAGCCTGAACCGGATGCAGTCGCAAGGCCTGGCGCGCATCTTTACCTGGGACTTCGACAGCCCCAATTTCTTCTGGAAGCAATTCATTGCGGGCATCTTCATCGTCCTGACCATGACCGGCATGGACCAGGAAATGATGCAGAAGACGATTTCGGTGAAAACGCTGGCCGACTCGCAAAAGAACCTGCTGACCCTGACTGCGGTGCTGGTGGTGGTGCTGTCCTCCTTCCTGTTCCTCGGCGGCCTGCTGTACCTGTATGCGCCGGTCGCCGGCGTGGTTGAGACCGGGGACAAGATCTTCCCGGCCGTGGTGATGGGCCACTTGCCTGCCGCCGTGCAGATCATCTTCCTGATCGCACTCGTGTCGGCGCTGTTCCCGAGCGCGGACGGCGCGATCACCGCACTGACCTCGACCTTCTGCATCGACATCCTCGGCATCCAGCGCCGGACCGACCTGAACCAGCTCGAGAAAGAACGCCTGCGCCGCCACGTGCACCTCGGCTTCGCGGCGCTGTTCCTGGTGCTGGTGATGGGCTTCAAGTGGATCGACGAGCCGAGCATGATCGTCGTCATCCTGAAGCTGGCCGCCTACACCTACGGGCCGCTGCTGGGCCTGTTCGCCTTTGGCATGCTGACGCGGCGCACACTGACCGACAAACTGGTGCCTTTCGTCACGATCGGGGCGCCCCTTGTTTGCGCACTCCTTGAGTTCAATCAGCAATATTTACTCGGCAGCTATCGGCTGGGACTTGAACTGCTGATGGTCAATGGCATACTCGTATTCGGCGGCCTGTTTGCGATCTCGCACAAAGAGACGGCCGACAAACTCACCGTCACAGCCTGATTACCCTTTTTTAGCGGAGTTTCGATGTCCATCAAGCCCATGACTGCCCTGCGTCGCGCCTTTGGTGTGTTCTGGCGCGGGTTAGACGCCACCCGGCGTGTCGTGCTCAACACGCTGTTCCTGCTCATTGTCATTGCCCTGTTGTGGGCCATTTTCGGCGGCGGCGCCAAGCCGCTCGGCGAAAAAACCTCGCTGGTGCTGGAGTTGCGCGGCGACCTGGTGGAAGAGCACAGCAGCGGACTGCGCGATTCGCTGCTGGCCAACGTCGGCGGCGAAGTGCGCCGCGCGGTGGAACTGCGCGACCTGCTGGTCGTGCTCGACGCGGCGGCCAAGGACAAGAACATCGGCAGCGTCGTCCTGCTGCTCGACGAGCTCGACGGCGGCGGGCTCGCCATGCTGCACGAAGTCGGCGCCGCGATCGACCGCGTGAAGGCGGCCGGCAAGCCGGTCGTGGCCTGGGGCGGCAGCTTCGACCAGAAGCGCTACCTGCTCGCCTCGCATGCCAGCGAAGTCTATGTCCACCCGATGGGCATGGTGTTGATCGAAGGCTTCGGCCGGCGCAAGAATTACTACCGCGACGCGCTCGACAAACTGGGCGTGACGGTCAACCTGATGAAGGTCGGCACCTACAAGAGCTTTGCCGAGCCCTACATCAGCAATGGCCCGTCGCAGGCGGCCACCGAGGCCGATGCCTTCCTGTACGGCGCGCTGTGGCAGAACTACACGGCCAGTGTCGAGAAGAACCGCAAGCTCCCGGCAGGCGCCGTGGCGCGCAGCATCGAACAGTTGCCGCAGCTGATGGAAGCGGCGGGCGGCAACGCGGCCCAGGTCGCGCTGCAGGCGAAACTGGTGGACGGCATCAAGACCAAGGATGAAGTGCGCGCCATGATGATCAAGCGCGGCGTGTATGAAGAGAAGATCAAGACCTTCCGCCAGGTGTCCTTCGGCGACTACCTTGTGCGCAATCCGCAGAAAGCCCTTGGCGACGCGGTCGGCGTGATCGTCGCCGCCGGCGAAATCACCGAAGGCCAGGGCGGCCCGGGCGTGGTCGGCGGCACTTCGACCGCCAACATGATCCGCCGCGCGCGCGAAGACGACAGCGTCAAGGCGCTGGTCCTGCGCGTCGATTCGCCCGGCGGCAGCGCCTACGGCTCGGAACTCATCCGGCGCGAACTGGAACTGACGCGCGCGGCCGGCAAGCCGGTCGTGGTGTCGATGGGCAGCGTGGCGGCCTCGGGCGGCTACTGGATCGCGATGGCGGCCGACGAAGTCATCGCCGATCCGTCCACCATCACCGGTTCGATCGGCGTGTTCGCGATCATCCCGACCGCCGAGCGCGTGGCCGACAAGCTGGGCGTGCGCACGGCCGGCGTCACCACCACCTGGCTGGCCGACGCCTACAACCCGCTGCGCCCGCTCGATCCGCGCTTCGGCCAGCTGGTGCAGTCGAGCATCAACAACGTCTACCGCGAGTTCACCACCAAGGCGGCCGCGGCGCGCAAGACGACGCAAGCGAAGATCGACGAAGTGGGCCAGGGCCGTGTCTGGACCGGCGCCCAGGCCAAGGAGCGCGGCCTGGTCGACCGCCTGGGCAGCTATGGCGACGCGCTGCGTTCGGCCGCCAAGCGCGCGAAACTCGGCGACGATTTCCGCGTGGCCTATGTCGAGCGCCCGGGGACTGCCTTCGAGCGCTTCCTGTCGCTGCTGGGTGTATCGAGCGCGCAGGCCCTGACTATCCAGGTCAAGCTGGGCATCCTGCCAGACGCATTGCCTGCGGGCGCCGTGGCCACGGTGGCCAAGGACCTGGGCTGGCTGTCGGAGCTGGGCGATGGCAGGAAACCGTTCGCGGCGGTGACACATTGCCTGTGCGAGCTGCCGTAGGGAGCGGCTGGATAGGTAAAGTTATGTAGCGGGTTTGTATCGGCTGTTACAAATCTTGAAACAAAGCAGAGGGGCGCCGGATCATCCGGCGCCCCTTTTTTCATGCATGTCCGGCCTACCGCTTACATTGGTGTAAATCGGTGTAAAGAGATGCGGCGCGCTCCCTTCGACACATGCTGGCGAGCACGGCGCAATGTACGTTACGAAACATATCGCCGCACATGTCCATGCTACATTCCAAGCTGATTGCCTTATGCATGTGTCAGCAATTCGAACAACAAGGATGAGCATGGATTCGCCCGTAACCACCAAAAAACCTCCCGCCACCGAAGCGCGCCGCCGCCGCGGCAAGCTGATCGGCAGCGTCATCGCGGTGCTGGCCATGGCGGCGCTCGCGGCGCTGGCCTGGTACCTGACCCACCGCACGCCGCAGGGCGCAGGCGGGTCGGGGGCGGCCGGGGCAGCGGCAGGGGCCAGGCCCGGTGGCGGTGGCGGTCCCGGCGGTGGTGGTGGAGGCGGAGGCCGGGGCGGCCGCGGCGCGCCCGCCACCACGGTCGGCGTCGCCGTCGCCGAACAGGTCGACATTCCGGTCACGCTCGAGGCGCTCGGCACGGTGACGCCGGCGGCGGTGGCGACCGTGCGGCCGCAGGTGTCCGGCGTGCTGCAAAAGATCAACTTCACCGAAGGGCAGCTGGTGCGCGCCGGCCAGGTGCTGGCGACGATCGATCCCCGCCAATCGGAAATCGCGCTGCTGCAGGCGACTGGCCAGCGCCAGCGCGACGAAGCCCAGCTCGAGAACGCGCGCCTGCTGCTCTCGCGCTACCAGACGCTGCTGGCGCAGGACTCGATCGCGCGCCAGGAAGTCGATACGCAGGCGGCGCTGGTGAAACAGCTGCAGGCGACGGTCAAGACCGACACCGCGGCCGAGAACTTAGCTCGGCTTAACTTGGGTTATACCCAAGTTAAGGCTCCTATTGCCGGCCGCGTCGGCCTGCGCACGGTGGACATCGGCAACCTGGTGGGCAGCAATGACGCCAACGGCATCGCGGTGATCACCCAATTCTCGCCGATCGACGTCGAATTCGCGGTGCCGCAAGACCAGGTGCCGGAACTGCAGGGCCGCATCGCCCAGAACGCGACGCTGCCGGCCACGGCCCTCGACCGCACGCGCAGCACCACACTGGCCAGCGGCCGCTTCGCCGCGCTGGACAACCAGGTCGACACCCAGACCGGCACCGTGCGCGCCAAGGCGCGCTTCGAGAACACGGATAACAAGCTGTTCCCGAGCCAGTTCGTCAACCTGCGCCTGCAGGTACGCACCATCGAGGACGCCGTCGTCGTGCCCGTGAACGCCCTGCGCCATGGCGCGAACGGCGACTTCGTGTATGTGCTGAACGAGCAGGCGCGCACGGTGTCGCTGCGGCCGGTCACGCGCGGGCAGGCGACAGCCGACCGCGTCGAGGTGAAGACCGGATTGAAACCGGGCGAGCGGGTGATTACCGAAGGCGCGGACCGCCTGAAGGATGGAGCGAAAGTGACCTTGCCGGGGGATCGTCCGGCGCAGGGTGGGGCGGGTGGCCGCCAGGGCGCGCAGGGTGCACAGGGCGAGCGTCCGCGCCGCCAGCGCGAGGGAGCCGCGCAATGATTGCCGTCGTAGGGTGGACGGCTCTGCCGTCCACGCGTTCAACGCAAGGATGCGTTCGCGGGCAGCGTGATATGAACGAGGAACGTTCATGAGCCCATCCGGCCCATTCATCCAGCGCCCGGTCGCCACGGCCCTCCTGATGCTGGCCATCGTGCTGGCCGGCCTGGTCGGCTATAAATTCCTGCCGCTGTCGGCGCTGCCCCAGGTCGACTTCCCGACCATCCAGGTGCAAACCCTGTACCCCGGCGCCAGCCCGGAAGTCATGTCGCGCACCGTCACGGCGCCGCTGGAGCGCCAGTTCGGCCAGATGTCGGGCCTGACGCGCATGAGTTCGACCAGCGCCGCCGGCGTCTCGGTCATCACCTTGCAATTTGGCCTGGGCCAGACGCTCGACGTCGCCGAGCAGGAGGTGCAGGCCGCGATCAATGCCGGCGGCTCGCTGCTGCCTGCTGACTTGCCGGCGCCGCCGGTCTACGCCAAGGTCAACCCGGCCGATGCGCCGGTGCTGACGCTGGCGATCACCTCCGACACGATCCCGCTGACCGAGGTGCAGAACCTGGTGAACACGCGCCTGGCGCTGAAGATCAGCCAGGTTTCGGGCGTGGGCCAGGTGACGCTCTCGGGCGGGCAGCGCCCTGCGGTACGGGTGCAGGCCGACACCGAAGCGCTGGCCTCCCACGGCCTGGGCCTGGACACGCTGCGTACGGCGATCACCGCCGCCAATGCCAACAGCGCCAAGGGCAGCTTCGACGGCCCGACGCGGGCCTATGCCATCAACGCCAACGACCAGCTGGTCACGGTCGAGGACTATAAAAACCTGATCGTCGCCTACCGCAATGGGGCGCCTGTGCGGCTGGAGAATGTCGCGCGCGTGGTCGACAGCGCCGAGAACGTGCGCCTCGGCGCCTGGGCCAACCTGAAGCCCGCAATCATCCTCAACGTGCAGCGCCAGCCGGGCGCCAACGTGATCGCCACCGTGGACGGCATCAAGGAGCGCCTGCCGGAACTGCAGGCGGGCCTGCCGGCCGCCTTGCGCCTGGATGTGCTCTCCGACCGCACGACCGGCATCCGCGCCTCGGTCCACCACGTGCAGCTCGAGCTGCTGCTGGCCGTGGTGCTGGTGGTGCTGGTGATCTTCGCTTTCCTGCACAGCGTGCGCGCGACCGTCATTGCCAGCCTGGCCGTGCCGATCTCGCTGATCGGCACTTTCGGCATCATGTACCTGCTCGGCTACAGCCTGAACAACCTGTCGCTGATGGCGCTGACGATCGCGACCGGCTTCGTGGTCGACGACGCCATCGTCATGATCGAGAACATCTCGCGCTATATCGAAGAGGGAGAGCAGCCGATGGCCGCCGCCATCAAGGGCGCGGCGCAGATCGGTTTCACCATCATCTCGCTGACGGTCTCTTTGATCGCGGTCCTCATTCCGCTGCTGTTCATGGGCGACGTCGTCGGCCGCCTGTTCCGCGAATTCGCGGTCACGCTCGCCATCACGATCCTCATTTCCGGCCTAGTGTCGCTGACCCTGGTGCCGATGATGTCGGCGCGCTGGCTGCGCAGCCACGAAGAAGAAAAGCCGGGCAAATGGGCGAAGAAAACCCAGGCCTTTTTTGATCGCGTGATCCACAAGTACGACCGCGGCCTGGACTGGGTGCTGGCGCGGCAGGGCCTGACCCTGATCGTCGCCGTCGGCACGCTGGTGCTCACCGCGCTGCTGTGGGTGGTGATCCCGAAAGGCCTGTTCCCGACCCAGGACACGGGGCAGCTCCAGGCCAGGGTCGAGGCGCGCCAGGCGATTTCGTATGCGCGCATGGCCGAGATGCAGCAGGCCGCCGCCAAGGCGATCCTGGAAGATCCGGACGTGGAGTCGCTGGCCTCGAATGTGGGCGTGGATGCCGCGAACAACACGATGCTCCACACGGGCACCATGCTGATCAACCTGAAGGACGACCGCGGCAGCCAGGACGAGATCATGACGCGCCTGAAGAACCGCGTGGCGCGCGTGGCCGGCGTCACGCTCTACCTGCAGCCGACGCAGGACCTGACGATCGACGCCGAAAGCGGCCCGACCCAGTACCGCGTCTCGCTCGAGGGCGCCGACAACGCCACCGTGGTCGCCTGGGCGAAGAAGCTGGTGGCCCGCATGGCCGAGCAGAAGCAGCTGCGCAACGTGACGAGCGACGCCGGCGCGGTCGGCGCCGCCGCCGTGGTCCACATCGACCGCGACACCGCTTCGCGCCTGGGCGTCACCGCATCCGCCATCGACGACGCGCTCTACAGCGCTTTCGGCCAGCGCATCGTCTCGACCATCTTCACCGAGACCAACCAGTACCGCGTGATCCTCGAAGCCCAGCAGGATGAAGCCATGTCGCTGGCCAGCCTCGGCCGCCTGCAATTACGCACGGGTTCCGGCGAGCCGACGCCGCTGTCGGCGGTGGCGACCATCCGCGAGGAAGAGGCGCCGCTGCAGGTCACGCACGTGGCGCAGTACCCGGCCACCACCATCGGCTTCGACACCGCATCGGGCACCTCGCTCGGCCAGGCGGTGGACGCGGTGCGCGCGGCCGCCGCCGACATCAAACTGCCGCCGTCGGTCACGCTCAACTTCCTGGGCGCGTCCGGGGCCTACGAGAACTCGCTGTCGGACCAGCTCTGGCTGATCCTGGCCGCCGTGGTCTGCGTGTATATCGTGCTCGGCGTGCTGTACGAGAGCTATATCCATCCGCTGACGATTCTCTCGACGCTGCCGTCGGCCGGCGTTGGCGCGCTGCTGGCGCTGTGGATCACGGGGCAGGGCCTGGGCGTGATCGGCATCATCGGCATCATCCTCCTGATCGGCATCGTGAAAAAGAACGCGATCATGATGATCGACTTCGCGATCGAGGCCGAGCGCGACCAGGGCAAGACCCCGCTGGAGGCGATCCGCCAGGCCGCGCTGCTGCGTTTCCGCCCGATCCTGATGACGACGCTGGCCGCGCTGTTCGCCGCCGTGCCCTTGATGCTGGGCTGGGGCGAAGGCGCCGAGCTGCGGCGTCCGCTGGGCCTGGCCATTTTCGGCGGCCTGATCGTCAGCCAGTTGCTCACCCTGTTTACGACGCCGGTGATCTATTTGTCTTTTGATCGTCTTGCGCGCCGCTGGAGCGGCAAGGCGCCCGCCAAGCCGCGCGAGGTCGGCGCATGAACCTGAGCAAACCGTTCGTCCAGCGCCCGATCGCGACCGTCCTGCTGACGCTCGGGCTGGCGCTGGCGGGCATCGCGGCCTTTTTCGTGCTGCCGGTGTCGCCGCTGCCGCAGGTCGACTTCCCGACGATCTCGGTGTCGGCCTCGCTGCCGGGCGCGAGCCCGGAAACCATGGCCAGCAGCGTCGCCACGCCCCTGGAGCGACGGCTGGGCGTGATCGCCGGCGTCAACGAAATGACTTCGAACTCGGGCAGCGGCTCGACCCGCGTCAGCCTGCAGTTCGACCTGAACCGCAAGATCGATTCGGCCGCGCGCGAAGTGCAGGCCGCGATCAACGCCGCCCGCGCCGACCTGCCCGCCACATTGCGCAGCAACCCGACCTACCGCAAGGCCAACCCGTCGGACGCGCCGGTCATCATCCTCGCGCTCACCTCGCCAACGCGCAGCCCGAGCCAGATCTATAACGCGGTATCGAACATCGTGCAGCAGCGCCTGGCCCAGGTGCCGGGCGTGGGCGAAGTGGAGATCGGCGGCGGCTCGCTGCCCGCGGTGCGCGTCGAACTGCTGCCCTACGCGCTGAACCGCTACGGCGTCTCGGCCGAAGACGTGCGCGCCGCCATCCAGTCGAGCAACCCGAACCGCCCGAAGGGCGCGATCGAGGGCAACGGCAACCGCCTGCAGATCTACTCGCAAGCCGATACTCCCACCAATGGCCGCACCGCGGCCGACTACCGCGGCCTGGTCGTCGCCTGGCGCGGAGGCGCCGCGATCCGGTTGCAGGACGTGGCCGAAGTCATCGACGGCCCGGAAAACATCAACACCCTTGGCCTGTTCAACGGCGAGCCGGCGGTGGTCGTGCTGATCACGCGCCAGCCGGCGGCGAACGTGATCGAAACGGTCGACGGCGTGCGTGCGCTGCTGCCGTCCTTGCAGGCGCAACTGCCGGGGGACGTGAAGCTGCAGGTGGCGTCCGACCGCACCAACTCGATCCGCTCGTCCCTGCACGAGATCGAGTTCACGCTGATGCTCTCGATCCTGCTGGTGGTGCTGGTGGTCTCCGTGTTCCTGCGCAGCGTGCGCGCCACCATCATCCCGGCGGTGGCGACCGTGGTCTCCCTGCTGGGCACCTTCGGCGTCATGTGGATGCTGGGCTTTTCCCTGAATAACCTGTCGCTGATGGCCCTGACGGTCGCCACCGGTTTCGTGGTGGACGACGCCATTGTGGTGCTGGAGAACACGGCGCGCCATATCGAAGCGGGCATGGACCGCATGCAGGCGGCGCTCCTTGGCGCCCGCGAAGTGGGCTTCACCGTGCTGTCGATCAGCCTGTCGCTGGTGGCCGTGTTCATTCCGCTACTGTTCATGGGTGGGCAGGTGGGCCGGCTGTTCCGCGAGTTCGCGGTGACCCTGTCCGCCGCGGTGATGATTTCGCTCGTGATCTCGCTGACCACCACGCCGATGATGTGCGCCTGGCTGCTGAAGAAGGGCCATACCATCGAGCGCCCGCCGGGGCGCTTCGCGCGCTGGGCCGAGGGCGGTTTTAATTCGCTGCTGCGCGGCTACGAGCGCTCGCTCGACTGGGCGCTGGGCAGCATGGGCCTGGTGATGGTGATCTTCGTCTTCGTGATCGGCCTGAACTGGTACCTGTTCACCGCGATCCCGAAAGGCTTCTTCCCGCAGCAGGACACGGGCCAGATCAGCGGCGGCATCCGCGCCGACCAGAGCATCTCCTTCCAGGCGATGCAGGGCAAGATGACCCAGCTGGTCAACATCATCAAGCGCGATCCGGCCGTCGACACCGTGGTCGGCTTTACCGGCGGCGGGCGGGCCGGCGGCGGCTTCATGTTCATCAACCTGAAGCCCGCTTCCGAGCGCACGGACAAGGGCCAGGCCGTGATTGCGCGCTTGCGGCCGAAACTGGCGCGCGTGACGGGCGTGTCGCTGTTCCTGAATCCGGTGCAGGATTTGCGCATGGGCGGGCGCTCGAGCAATTCGACTTACCAGTACACGCTGAAGAGCGACAGCAGCAGCGACCTGAAGGAGTGGGCGGGAAAGCTGGGCGAGGCCATGAAGCGCCAGCCGGCGCTGGTGGACGTCGACACCGACCAGGCCGAGAACGGCGTCGAGATGTACGTTTCCATCGACAAGGACACCGCCGCGCGCCTGGGCATCAGCACGCGCGATGTCGACAATGCGCTGTACAACAACTTCGGTCAGCGCCAGGTCGCCAAGATCTACGATGAACTGAACCAGTACAACGTGATCATGGGCGTGGCGCAGAGGTATGCGCAGTCGCCGGAAGCCTTGAAGGACGTGTATGTGCCGGCGCGCAGCACAGATGGCAGCACAGCTAGTGCCGGCACCAGCAGCAACAGCGGCAGCAACGCGACGCTTGCAGCGTCCGGCGCTCCGGCGCCGGCCTCGACGCTCACCGCCACCCGCGACGCCTCCAGCGGCTCGGCCCTGTCCAGCAGCGCGTCGACCATGGTACCGTTGTCAAGCATCGCCAGCTTCGCCGAAAGCTCGACCCCGACCTCGATCAACCACCAGGACGGCGAACTGGCGACCACCGTCTCGTTCAACCTGGCCGAAGGCTTCAACCTGGAAGACGGCCAGGCGGCCGTGCGCCAGGCCGAAGCGGACATCGCCATGCCGTCCAACGTGCGCGGCAGCTTCGAGGGCACGGCGCGCGCGGCGGAGGAATCGAACAAGGAGCAGCCGCTCCTGATCCTGGCGGCGATCGTGGTCATCTACATCGTGCTCGGCATCCTGTACGAAAGCCTGATCCACCCCATCACGGTGCTGTCGACCCTGCCGTCGGCCGGCGTTGGCGCGGTGCTGGCGCTCCTGATGTTCAACATGGAGTTCTCGATCATCGCGCTCATCGGGGTCTTCCTCCTGATCGGCATCGTCAAGAAGAACGCGATCCTGATCATCGACTTCGCGCTCGAACTCGAACGCTCGAAGGACCTTACGGCGCTGGCGGCCGTGCGCGAAGCCTGCCTGCTGCGCTTCCGCCCGATCCTGATGACGACCCTCGCCGCCGCCCTCGGCGCGCTGCCGCTGGCGATCGGCTTCGGCGAAGGATCGGAGCTGCGCCAGCCGCTCGGGATTGCCATCATCGGCGGCCTGATCGCCAGCCAGGTGCTGACCCTGCTGACCACCCCGGTTGTCTACGTCCTGCTCGACAGGTTGCGCCGCAAGACCCCGGGCGAGCGCGCACTGGCGCGCCATCCGCTGGAAGAAGCCACCCCATCCATGTCCAAGTAAATAAGCGATGAGTACCCCTATGCAAAGATCCAAGCCGCTCCGACTCACCCTCATTGCACTGGCGCTCAGCCTCGCCGGCTGCGCCGGCGGCCCGGCCTACCAGCGTCCCACGACGCCCGAGCCGGTGGCGTTCAAGGAGCTTGAGGGCTGGGTGCCGGCCGCCCCGGCGGACGCGCTCGAGCGGGGACCGTGGTGGCAGCTCTTCAACGACCCGGTGCTGGACGGCCTGGCCGCCGGCGTCGAGGTCTCGAACCAGAACGTGGCGGTGGCGGCGGCCAATTACGCGGCCGCCCGCGCGCTGGTGGCGCAAGAACGCGCCGCGCTGTTCCCGACGGTGTCGCTCGGCCTGTCCGCCGACCGTTCCGGCGTGCGTTCGCAAGGATCGGACAGCAACTACCGCCTGAACCTGGGCGGCAGCTGGGAGCCGGACGTGTGGGGCAGGCTGCGCGCCGGCGTGACCAGCGCGCGCGCAGGGGCCGAGGCAAGTGCCGCCGACCTGGCCAGCGCCAGGTTGTCGGCCCAGGGGGAACTGGCCGCCAACTACTTCACCCTGCGGGCACTGGACGCCCAGCGGGCCTTGTTGCTGCGCACGATCACCGGCTACGAGCGCGAGCTGCAGATCACGCAAAACCGCTTCAATGTCGGCATCGTCGCCCGGACCGACGTGCTGCAGGCCCAGACCCAGCTCGCCAGCGCCCGCGGCGACGAACTGTCCCTGGTGCGCCAACGCGCCCAGTTCGAACATGCGATCGCGATCCTGGTCGGCAAGGCCCCAGGCGAGTTCGCACTCGCTCCGCTGGCCGAATGGCGAGTCACGGTACCCGAGGTGCCGGTCGGGGTGCCTGCCACGCTGCTGCAGCGCCGTCCCGACATCGCCGCCGCCGAACGCGATGTCGCCGCCGCCAATGCCGAGATCGGTATCGCGCGCTCGGCCTATTTCCCGAACATCGGCCTGTCCGGATCGCTGGGAACCGGCGGCAGCCGCGTGGGCGACCTGTTCTCGGCCTCGAACGCGGCCTGGTCGTTCGGCCTGTCGGCGGCGCAGTCGATCTTCAATGCCGGCGCCACGCGCGCGGGCGTCGCGGGTGCGGAAGCCCGCCACCAGGCGGCCGTCGCGCGCTACCGCCAGACGGTACTGAATGCCTTTGCCGACGTCGAAGACCAGCTCAGTGCCACCCGGGTGCTGGCCCAGCAGCAGGAGCTGCGCCGCCAGGCCTCGGAAGCAGCGGACCTGGTCGAGCAGCAGATCATGAACCGCTACCGGGCGGGGCAGGTGGGCTTTACGGAAGTGGTACAGGCGCAGGTGACGGCGCTCAACGCGCGCCGCTCGCTGGTGCAGGTGCAGAGCGACCGGCAGACGGTGGCGGTGGCGCTGATCCAGTCGCTGGGCGGCGGCTGGCGGGCCGGCACGCAGCCTTAAGGGGGCGTGCCCGGGAACCGGTTAACCGTTACGGATCTACTTTTCGTTTGATGACGGGTGTGGCTGTCTGCTTTCAATGTCCGCACCCGGGCGCCGCGCCCACCGCTGCGCCAGCACCGCGCATACCATCAGCTGGATCTGGTGGAACAGCATCAGGGGCAGGATGATCATGCCCAGTGCCGACGGCGCGAACAGCACCTTGGCCATCGGCACGCCGCTGGCCAGGCTCTTCTTCGAGCCGCAGAACACGATCGTGATTTCATCCTCTTTCGAAAAGCCGAGCCGGCGGCTGGCCCAGGTGGCCAGGCCGAGCGCGATCGCCAGCATCAGGCAGGACAGGCCGATGAGGGCGCCGAGCGTCGGCGCCGAGATGTGCTGCCACAAACCCTCGGTCACCGATTCGCTGAACGCGGTGTACACCACCAGCAGGATCGAACCCTGGTCGACATAGCGCAGCAGCGGCTTGTGGCGGTCGATGAAGGCGCCGATCCAGGGGCGCAGCAGTTGGCCGGCGATAAATGGCAGCAGCAGCTGCTGGACGATCTTCATCACCTGGGCAAAGCCCGATCCGTCGCCGCTCGCTCCCGTCGCGCCCTGCAGCATGAGGGCGCCGACCAGCAGCGGCATGAGGAAAATGCCGATGAAGTTCGAAGCCGACGCGCTGCAGACGGCCGCCGCCACATTGCCGCGCGCGAGGGCCGTGAAGGCGATCGACGACTGCACGGTCGAGGGGAGCAGGCACAGGAACAGGATGCCCATGGTCAGTTCGGGCGTCAGCAGGATGAGCGCCAGCGGCTCGATGGCCAGTCCCATCAGCGGGAACATGACGAAGGTACTGCACAGCACCAGCAGATGCAGGCGCCAGTGGGCGATCCCGGCGACCAGCGCTTCGCGCGAGAGCTTGGCGCCGTGCAGGAAGAACAGCAGGCCGATGGCGACCGTGGTGACCTTGCCCAGGGCCAGCGCCGCGGCGCCGCTCGCCGGCGCGATGCTCGCCAGTGCGACCATGCCCATCAGGGCGATGGTGAAGCCGTCAAGCGCGAGGCGGCGCATGGTTCTGGCGAGGAGGGCGGGCATGCTTGCCATGGCGTCTTTCAAGCGGATGAGCCCTGTGGGCGACCGTCCATTCTAGCCAAAAGGCAGGCAGCGCTGTCGGCATTCTTGACAGTGCCCCGCGCCCGCCGAAGCCGCGTCCGTCCAAGCGCTTGATTCATTTAAGAAACTTTTTTCAGGCACCGGTTTTGCTTGGCTGACGGACTGACAACTCCACCTGAAAGAGAGGGTTCCATGAAGAAGACCTTGCTCCCCGCGCTGCTGGGCTGCGCACTGCTGGCCGGCGCCGCCCATGCGCGCACGGCAAACGACAACGAGAAGGCCACCGCAGCCTATTACGCCGCCCTGGTCGCCAGACCGCAGCCGCGGCTCGCCGAGCTGGCGCTGTTCCTGAGGCGCATGCCCAAGGGCGGCGACCTGCACCATCATTATTCGGGATCCGTCTATGCCGAGCAGTACATGCAGTTCGTCGACAACGCGAAACACTGCGTCTACAAGGACACGTTCAAACTGGAGAAGGCACCCGAGATCGTCAAGGCTGAACTTGCCAAGCCGCCGAAAGAGGCGAAATGCGTGTCCGGGCTGGACTTGATGGCCGACGAAGCGGCCTGGCGCGAACTGCTCAAGCGCTGGTCCTCGAAGGACTTCGCGACGTATGGGGCGGGCCAGCTCGCGCCGGACCGGCAGTTTTTCCAGACCTTCGAGCGCTTCGGGGATTTCTCGAGGCTGAACTACGCCGGGGCCTTCCGGGACCTGAAGGCGCGGGCGAAAGCGGAGAACGTCGGGTACCTCGAAACGATGCTCAAGACGGCGCCAAGGATCACCGATGCCGCGTTCGACACCAGTGTGCGCACGCTCATCAAGGGCAAGGATTTTACCGGCCTGGAGGCGGCGCTGAAGGCGCGGCGCGAACAACTGCTGCAGGATGGCGACTTCCAGAAAGAGATCAGGAAGTACATGGACGCAGTTGCCGCCGACTCGAAAGACATCGACGACACCGATTTCACGCTGCGCTTCCACGCCTATGCCACGCGCAATTACACGCCGGCCGAAGTGTTTTCCTCGCTGGTGTCGGGCTTCGAGATGGCCAAGCAGAATGGCAAGGTAGTCGGTGTCAACATCGTCGGGCAGGAAAGCCTGGCCATGCCGATGCACGATTATGCTTTGCACATGCGGATGATTGGCTTCCTGAAGTCGCTCGATCCCGGCGTGAAGGTGTCGACCCATGCGGGCGAACTGGCGATGGGTGACGTGCCGCCGGAAGGCCTCCAGTTCCATATAGCCGAGGCGCTGGGCACTGCCCAGGCGGACCGCATCGGCCACGGCCTCGATATCGCCCATGAAGACAATGCGGAGCAGCTGCTGGAGCGGATGGCGAATGGACTGCCGCGCACGCAGGACATGCCGAAAGGCGCACCGCCGGTCCCCGTCGAGATCAACCTGACTTCGAACGCCTTCATCAGCGGTGTCGAGGGCGCGGCCCATCCGGTCACCCTGTACCGCAAGTATGGCGTGCCGATCGTGATCTCGACCGACGACGCCGGGGTCACGCGACACACGCTGTCGCACGAATACCTGCTCTTTGCCAGCCGCTACAAGCCGGGCTACGCGGAGCTCAAGCGCATTTCGCGCAACAGCATCGAGTATTCGTTCGCGGATGTCGGCACCAAGCGACAGCTGCTGCGCCAGCTCGACGAGCGCTTCGCCGCGTTCGAGGAACAGGTCGCCCGGCGCGAGGCGAGGCTGGCGGCCCGCGCGAAGAAATGACCACGGCGTGAAGGGGCGCGACCGTTCGGGGAGCACGGGCGGGCGCGCCTGTATGGAGGTCAAAAAACCGTTTTCGTCCCCCGGCAACCGGGCTATACTCGCCGTTTTGTTTTCACTCATCCGGGGTCAACCTTGTTCAAATCGATCGTCCTTCCTGCGGCTCTTCCAGTCCTTCTGCTGGGCGTCGCCGGCCACGCCGTTGCCGACGAAGGCCAGTGGCAGCCGCACCAGCTGCCGCAGCTTAAATCCGAACTGAAACGCATCGGCATCACCATGCCGGCCGAGAAGCTGGCCGACCTGTCGAAGCATCCGATGAGCGCGATCGTGTCGCTGGGCGGCTGCTCGGCCTCGTTCGTGTCGCCCGACGGCCTGGTGGTGACCAACCACCACTGCGGTTACGGTTCGATCCAGCGCAATTCGACCCCGGAAAAGAACTATATCGTCGACGGCTTCCTGGCCAGGACCCGCGCCGAGGAACTGCCGGGCGGCCCGAACGCACTCGTGTACGTGACCGAGAAGGTCGAGAACGTCACCGACCGCGTGCTGAAGGACCTGGGCGCGTCCATGTCGGGCCGCGAGCGCAACGAGGCGATCTCCTCGCGCATCAAGGCGCTGATCGCCGAGTGCGAGACCGACAAGGCCTACCGCTGCTCGGTGCCGGCCTTCCACCGCGGCCTCGAGTACTACCGCATCCGGCAGCTGATGATCCGCGACGTGCGCCTGGTGTATGCGCCGTCGGACAAGATCGGCAACTTCGGCGGCGACATTGACAACTACGAATGGCCGCGCCAGACCGGCGACTACACTTTCCTGCGCGCCTACGTCGGCCCGGATGGCCGCCCGGCCGACCCGTCGCCGAACAATGTGCCGTATAAATCGAAGGACTTCCTGGTGGTCTCGGCTGAAGGCCTGAAGAACGGCGACCCGATCCTGCTGGCCGGCTACCCGGGCCGCACCAGCCGCTACAAGCTGCCCTCGGAAATCCGCTTCGCGCGCGACGTCGACCTGCCGGGCAAGGTTGCCACCATCCAGGCCGACCTGGACGTGATTGCCGCCGCCACGAAAGGCAACGCCGCCTGGGACGTGCGCTACGCCAGCGTCGCCAAGAGCCTGAACAACGTCATGAAGAAGAGCCAGGGCCTGCTCGACGGCTTTGCGCGCAAGGACATTGCGTCGATCAAGGACGTGCAGGACGCCGAGTTCCGCAGCTGGTATGCCCGCAGTGCCAATGGCAGCGGCAGCGGCAAGACCTTGCTGGGCGACCTCGATGCCGTGATCGCCGCCGACATGGCGCTGTCGCGCGAAGAGGGCGCCTACGGCGAAGCCACCCACAGCGACCTCCTGAAAAGCGCACGCACCCTGTACCGCCTGGCGCAGGAGCGCCAGAAGCCGGACGCCCAGCGCGAAACCGGCTACCAGGAACGCGACCTGTCCTTCATCAAGGCCCGCCTGACCCGCCTCGAGCAGTCGTTCGTGCCGAACGTCGACCGCGCCCGCTGGGCAGCCGCGCTGACGCGTTACGCGAAGATCGACCAGAAGCTGCGTCCGCAAGGGCTCGATGCGCTGGTGCCGAACGCTGGTAACCTCGACGGCTTCTACAAGGGCACCGAGCTGGCCGATACCGCGAAGCGCCTGGCCTGGATGGGACAGGACGTGCAAGCATTCCGCGCCTCGAAGGACCCGTTCATCCAGCTCGCGGTGCGCCTGAACGATGTCGCCACGAAGCTCGACGAACGCCGCAAGGAAGTCGACGGCAACCTCGACCGCACCATCCCGCAATACATGTCGGCCGTGATCGCCTACCGCAAGTCGCAGGGCAAGCCGGTCTACCCGGACGCCAACTCGACGCTGCGCGTGACCTACGGCACCGTGGCGCCGTATTCGCCGCGCGATGGCCTGGTCAAGGGTCCGTTCACGACCGTCGAGGGCATCGTCGAGAAGGAAACCGACAAGGATCCATTCCTGGTGCCGGCGACGCTAAAGAAGGCGGTACTGGAAAAGCGTTACGGTGTCTTCAAGGACCCGGTGCTGAACACGGTGCCGGTGAACTTCCTGTCGAGCGCCGACACGACCGGCGGCAATTCCGGTTCGGCCGTGATGAACAAGCGCGGCGAACTGGTCGGCTTGAACTTCGATTCGACCTACGAGTCGATCACCAAGGACTGGTACTTCGACACCGCGATCACGCGCGCGATCCACGTCGACATCCGCTACATGCTGTGGGTGATGAAGGAAGTCGATGGGGCGGATAACCTGCTCAAGGAAATGACGATCAAGTATCCGAAGAAATAAGCGCTCGGTCCTCGAAACGCAGAAAGCGGCGCCCCTGGGGCGCCGCTTTGTTTTCCGGCCCGGGCATCCGCAGCGCGTCAAAAATCCCGGCGAAGACCGACGGCGATAGCGCGGCCGCCCCCGATGCTCGCATCGAAATCGCCCAGGCCTCCCTGGCGCCTGGTGAGCGCGGCAGTTGTGCCTTCCCGGTAATACTCCGCGAAGACCGTCAAGTCATCCGAGAGGTGGTGGTCGATGCCAAGATGGACGATGTGATCGCCATAGTTTTCCACCTTCGCAAGCATCAGTTTGAACGTGTTCCTGCCCAGGACACAGCTGCCGAACACATTCATCGCTTGATTCCCGTCGCTCGAGAAACTGCCTCGCTGGCGGTTGCCGGTGTTGAACAGCTCGTACTTGATCGCCAGGTAGAGCTTGCCGGCCTGATGGCTGGCGGACACGCCAAGCAGCCGGTCGCGCCCGTGGCCCGTGTTGCCGCGGTCATCGATGGCTGCCGCAAGGCGGGTGTTGCCGAAGGCATGGGCGGCGACGACTTGCCAGCGCCGGTCGTCGATGCGCGAGGTCGAGCGCCTGTTTCCGCCGCTGCCCGCATACGCTGCCGCCAAGGAAAAGCCGTTGAATTCCGGGCTGGACCAGGCAACAGTGTCGGCGACGCGAAAGACAGTATAGGTGGCAAAGCCGGTGTAATAGCTGCTGAACCTGTCCACCGGCGCTGCGATGACGTTGTAGTAGGGCATCCATTGCTGACCGTAGGCGAGTGTTCCGAACTTGCCCCGCAATCCAAGCTGGGCGATCCTGAGCCGCTGCCCTCCGCCGCGGCTCGCATTACCCTGATCGTAGGGGTCGCGGATCCGGAAATTTGCGGAATCAACGGGAAGTTCCAGTTGACCAGTCAGCACCAGGCCGGTGCTTAGCGAATATTCGGCTTTGATTCCCAGCCGGGAGTAGGCGTCGCGCACGGACATATAACTGTTCAGGCGCTCGGTGCGATCCGGGCTGACTGCCTCGACTTGCGTACGGAGCGAACCGTAAAAGTCGACATCGGAGCCGCCCTGGGCAGCAACGCCGGTCCAGAATATGGCGGCCGGCAGCCCGAGTGCCAGGCCGACCGGATTGACGTGCGGTTTAGCCATCGCGGGTCACCGCAGGCAGGAAGCCAGACAGGGGCCAGGTTCCCACCAATCGGGTGGAGCGGGCCATCACGTCGAGCATCAGTTCGCTCAGGCCGTCCCACACGATCTGTACGCCAAGGCACAGCAGGATGAAGGCCGTCAGGCGCAGGAAAACTGCGGTTCCGGCATCGCCGATAAGCCGCAGAAAATGCTCCCCATAGCGAAAGGCGAGATAGAGCAGCACGCCGATGATGGCCAGCGCGAGCAAGGCGCCGCCCATGCGTGCCACCGATATCACAAGGCGGACATCGTGCAGGGCGACGCCCACCGTGATGGCGACCGAGATCGATGCCGGACCGCAGCTGATCGGGAAGGTGAGGGGATAGAACGCCTGATGGTATGCGTGGTCCGAGGTGAACCCTTCGGCCAGGGCTACCCGGCTGTCGGGTGTGCTCGGCGTCGCACTGAGCAGGCGCCATGCAACGGAAGCGAGCAGCAGGCCGCCGCCGACACGGACGATGGGCAGGGAGATGCCAAAAAAATCGAGTACATAGGACCCGACCAGCATCGAACCCGTCATCAGCCAGAACATGTTGCGCGCGATGCGGCGCGCCAGCAGGGTGCGGGTTGCCGGCGATGCACCATCGGTCATACTCAGGAAGATCGGCGCCGTTGCAGCGGGATTCAGGATGGGCAGCATGGTCGCCAGCACGAAGAGAAAGCCTTTGGCGACTGCCAGCGCGAGTTCAACTGTCATGGCCGTCAGCCGCGTTACCGGTTCGCTGCTCCGACGCCTTCAGTTTCTGCTCGCGCGCGATCCAGTCTTCGATTGCGCGGCGCGCACGCCGCTTGGTGGCCTTCTCGCGCAGTGCTTCCAGGCTCAGCACGCGGTACAGCCCCACCATCACCGCCACCATCAACAGCGCAAAGGGCAGCGCGGCCACGGTAATCAGTGTCTGCAGCGCGTCCAGGCCCCCGGCGACCAGCATGGCCGTGGCGATCAGCGCGATGGCGATGCCCCAGGCGAACTTGCGCGACAGTGGTGGGTCGCCGGCGGACTCACTCGACATCAGGCCGAGTACCAGCACGGCGGAATCGGCCGAGGTGACGAAGAAGATCACCAGCAGCAGGATACTCAGGCCCGAGAGCAGCCCGGCCAGGGGCAGGACGTCATACATGCGGAACAGGACCGTCTCGTAGCCCGCTGCAAGCGCGCCGGCCATGTCCGCGCCCCCGAAGAGCTGCGCCCACAGCGCGGTACCGCCGAAGGTGGCGAACCAGGCGAAGCCGAGCAGGCTGGGCGCGACGACCACGCCGAGCACGAATTCGCGCACCGTGCGCCCGTAGGACACGCGCGCGATGAACGAGCCCACGAACGGCGACCAGGAGATCCACCACGCCCAGTAGAAGATGGTCCAGTCGGCGACCCAGGTGTTCGCGGAGAACGGCGACATGCGCAGGCTCATCTCCACCAGGTGGTCGAGGTAGCTGCCCAGTGAGGTGGTGAAGGTATCGAAGATGAAGCCGGTCGGCCCGAGCACTGCCACCGTCAGCAGCAGTACGCCGGCCAGGGCGAGGTTGAAGCTCGACAGCCACTTGATGCCGCGATCGACGCCGCTGGCGCTCGAGGCCATGTACAGCACGAAGCAGACTCCGATCACCGTCAGCTGCATGTTCAGGCCGCCCGGCAGGCCGAACACGCGGGATATCCCGGCGCTGATCTGCATGGTGCCGAAGCCAAGCGTGGTGGCCACCCCAATTGCCGTGGCAACCACGGCGACGATGTTGACCAGCTTGCCGATCCAGCCGAGGTGACGGTCGCCGATCAGCGGCTGCAACAGGTCGCTGATCAGGCCGCGCCCGTTCCGGTTGTACTGGAACCAGGCGATCGCCAACCCCATCAGCGCATAGATCGCCCACGGGTGCAGGCCCCAGTGGAAGAAGGTGTAGCGCATCGCCGCGCTTGCCGCCCGGGGCGTCATCGGCGGCAGTCCTTCAGGCGGGGTTACCAGGTGCGAGATCGGCTCGGCCGCGCCCCAGAATACCAGGCCGATGCCCATGCCGGCCGCGAACAGCATCGACAGCCAGGCGGACTTCGAGAACTGGGGTTCGGCGTCGCGCCCGCCGATCCGCAGCGCCGCAGTGGGGCCGAAGGCGAGCCAGCCGAGAAACACCAGGGTGAGGAACACGATCAGCAGGTACAACCAGCCGGCATTCTGGATGACGGTGGCGAGCGCCGCATCGCTGATTGACTTGAACCGTTGCGGCGCGACTCCTGCAACCACCGCCAGCGCGACGACCAGGAACAATGAAATACGAAAAACCATATGTGCTCCCCGTGGGGTTGGGGCCAGGCCCGGCCAAGCCGGCCTCATAGATCACGGGTCAGGTCAGGAGAGGTGTGTTGAACAAGAATAGCATCAATCGCATGGAATGCCGGTTACAGGAGGGCGGCTGCAGGGCGCCGGCGCGGGCCACCTGCGCCTTCCCGCGTTGCATATTCGACCCGCAGGGCGCATACTCGCGAGCCCGATGAGCTGTGCTCCCCAATAACCTTTTCGACGCAGCCCAGGCGTGCTTTCCGCGCTCCATCCTGGCCTGCCGCCGCGTGCATGAACGATTCGCTTGCCTTTGCCGGTTTCATGACCACCCCGCTGGAATTGATCTCGTTCGCCCTCGCGGTCACGACCGTGCTGCTCAACATCCGCCAGAACCACTGGGCCTGGCTGTTCTCGATCGCGTCCTCGGCCACCTATGCGGTCGTGTTCTTCGACGCCCGCCTGTACGGCGACAGCGGCCTGCAGCTGGTCTTCATCGCCGCCTCGGTCTGGGGCTGGAGCCAGTGGCTGCGCGGCGCAGGGGAGTCGCGCCTGGTCGTGACCCGGCTCGGCCGCGCCGGCTGGGCGCTGTCCATCGCGGCCTGGGGCGCGGCATTCCTGCTGCTGTCGTGGTACCTGAAGACCTATACAAACACCGACGTGCCGCATGCCGACGGCTTCCTCACGGCCGGCAGCCTGGTCGGCCAGTTCCTGCTGGCGCGTAAAAAAGTCGAGAACTGGCACGTATGGGTGATCGTCGACGTGCTGTATGTCGGCCTGTACGTCTTCAAGGACCTGCATGTAACGGCGGTGCTGTACGCCGTGTTCGTGGTGCTGGCCGCGCGCGGGCTGCGCGCGTGGAGCAATATCGCCGTGGCGGCGCGATGAGCGCGGTGCTGAAAATTGCCGTCCTCGGCGCCGAATCCTCGGGTAAGTCGACGCTGTGCGAAGCGCTGGCGCGGCGCTACGACACCGTCTGGGTGCCCGAATACCTGCGCGAGTTCGTCGAGTCGACGGGCCGGGTGCCGTTCGAGGGCGACCAGTTCGGGATTGCGCGCACCCAGCACGAACGCGAAGGCGCGTCCATGGCACGTGCGAACCGGGTCCTGTTCTGCGACACGACGCCCCTGATGACGGCGCTCTACAGCCGCGTGTACTGGGGGCGCGTCGATGCGCAACTGGCCGCGCTGGCGAGCCGGCACGACTACGCGCTGACGCTGGTGACGGCGCCGGATACCCCATGGATCGCCGATGGCCTGATGCGCGAATCGGAGGAGGTGCGCCAGCGGGTGTATGCGATGGTGGTGCAGGAACTGGACGTGCGCGGCATCCCCTTCGTACTGGTGCAGGGGAACCTGCCGCAGCGCGTGCGGCAGGTGGAAGCGGTGCTGAAAGTGCTGGGCGTCGGCTAAAAGTACTTAGAAGTCGAACTGTGCCGACAGGCGCACGGTGCGCGGGGCGCCCGGGAGCAGGTAGCCGCCCAGTTGCTGGGTCACGTCGCGCCAGTAGAACTTGTCCGCCAGGTTGTCGACGCGCGCACGCAGGGTGACGCTCGTCCCGCCCAGCTTCATGCCATAGGCCGCGCCCAGGCCGAACACGTGGTAGCCCGGCACATTCACCGTGTTCTCCGGATCGAAGGACTTCTCGCCGGCATACTGCCACTGGCCGCTGAGCTTCAGCCCGGGCACTGCCGGGACCGCATAATCGGCCCACAGTGTGGTCTTCAGTTCAGGCACGTTGGTCACGCGCTTGCCGTCGATCAGCGAGTCGCCCGTGCCTTTCTGCTTTGCCTGCAGGGCCATCAGGTTAGCGCCATAGCTCAAGGCGCCGCTGCTCTTCTGCGCCGCCAGTTCGAAGCCGCGATGCTGCTGGTCGCCACTGCGGACAAACGTATTCGTCGCGTCCGTGTATTCGAGCCCCTTCGTGATCTGGAACAGCGCAGCGCTGACGGCCACTCCGCCGAAATTGCCTTTGGTGCCGAGTTCGAACTGCTTCGAGCGGCTCGGGCCCAGGTCCATGTTCTCGTTGCTGGTCCCCATCTCCGCCACGCCCCCCGCATCGAGCCCGTGCGCGACCGTGCCGTACAGGTTCCATGATGGCGCGAGGCTGTACACGAGGGAGACGCCCGGCAGAACGAATGAGGCGCGGTTCGAGGCCCAGCCGAGTTCAGGCTCGGGCAGCTGGGTGCTGTCGATCTTCACGTAGCGCAGGCCCGCGTGCAGCGCCAGGTCGGGCGTGAGCGTGATGATGTCCTGCACGAACAGGGAGCGCTCGCGGTCGCGGAAGCGCTCGCTCACCGGCCCGGTCACAGGGTTGCCGGGCGCCGGATCGACGACCTGGTTGTTGTAGATGTTGCTGGAGCCCGCGTAGTCGTAGACGTAGTCGCCGTAGCGGTTGTGGCGTTCGGCATAGGCGACGCCGGCGGTGAGCACGTGGCGCAGGCCGGCCGCGGCGAAGTGGCCCTGTACATGGGCCTGGATGCCGAACGGGGTCTTGCGCTCGCCGGTGCTCTGGTAGTCATAGACATCGTAGTCGCCGTTCGAGCAGTAGCCCGGATAGAAGCCTTCGCCTTCGTTGCTGCAGCCGTAGGGGAAGGCGGTGAAATCGTCGCGCTTGAACCAGTGCTTGTTGGCCGTGACGACGGCGCGCCACTCGGCGTTCAGGCGGTAGTCGAAGCGCAGGCCGAGGTTGGCGCTGTCGGTGTCGACCGGTTTCGTCCATGGCTGCGCGTTGAGCAGGGTCTTCGGCGACACGTTCTGCGGCCGGGCGACACCGCGGATCAGCTGGTAGCCGGGGGCGGTGATTTGCTCCTTGTGCTGGAAGTCCATGTCCAGCTGGAGGAGGGCATCGGGCGTGATCTGCCAGTCGAATGCGCCGGAGGCGAACTGGCGCTTGCCGTCGGCGCCTTCCACGTAAGAGCGCAGGCGCTCGGCGGCGGCATTGATACGGTAACCGAAGCGGCGGTCCTCGAAGCGCCCGCCCAGGTCGACCGCGCCGTACAGCGTGCCGCGCTCGCGCGCTTCGACCGTCACCGAACGCAGCGGCGCCTCGGTCGGGCGCTTGGTGACGAAGTTCAGGATCCCGCCGGGCGCGGCCAGGCCCGCCTGCATGCCGGCCACGCCCTTGAGCAGCTCGAAGCGCTCCTTGTTTTCCAGCGGGATCTGGGTGTCGGCCGGAATGGCGATGCCGTCCTTGCGGTAGCCCGTGTTGTTGTTCAACATGAAGCCGCGCACCGAGAACTGCTCGGCATAGCCGATGGCGTTGTAGGCGTCGCCGACCGAGGCGTCATAGGCGACCGCTTCGCTGGCGCTGCGGATCGACAGGTCCTGCATCTGGCCGCGGTCGATGGCGGTGATCGAGCTCGGGGTGTCGATGATGGCCGTTTCGCCGAAGCCGCCGACGCTGGCGCGCTCGCTGACCGACCATTTGCTGCCGGTCACGTGAACCGAGGCAATCGGCTCGGCCGTCTGGGCGGACGCGTTAACGCTGAAAGCCTGCGCGATGGCGCAGGCGAGGAGGGAATGCTTCAACACTGGTGTCATTGGTGTGCTCAGGATTTGAGCGACGCGAACGTGCGAACGCGGCGCTTTTAAACAAAAAGCCGGAGCCAACGTGGGGGAAGGGCAAACAAAGATGGGGACTGCGTTGCGCTTTCCTTCGCTGGCATTATCCAGATCAGGTACGAAGGGTATCTCTCACCCGGAACGCGAATTCCAGGACCCCTAGCGAGCCGCGAGTGTACCACGGCCCGGGCGGGCCGTGGTGGTTCTGTCAATTACACTTCCGCCGTTTCCCGCAGCGGCGAGGCGTGCTCGTGGTGCGAGCGCGCATGCAGCAGGTGGCGCTGCAGCGTTGCGCGCGCGCCGTCGCCGATGGCGCGCCAGTAGTCGCGACGCTGGGCCGCGCGCTTGCGGTGCTTGGACGGCATGTCGGCTAGCGGCTTGAGGTAGAAGGGCAGGGCGATCAGCCAGGCGTTGCCGGGCATCTCGACGCCGCCCAGGATTTTCCAGAAGCCGTCATAGGCGTTGGCGAAGTGCTTGACGTCCTGCGGGTCGTAGGCAATGTGCGAGGTGCACTTCACGGCCAGCACCTGCTCCATCCCGACCGCCTGCGCCACGCCCTGCATCGCCGCGAAGCAGAAGAAGCTGGGCGAATTGTTCGGGAAGCAGCGCTCGAAGGCCTCGAAGGCTTCGTTCGATTCGTTCCAGCGCCCTTGGTTGCGCGCAATAAAGGGCACCAGCGGCCTCGGCACGCCGGCAATGGCCCCATCGATCCAGGAGAAGGACAGCCGGTGCAGCACCTTGCCGTCGGCGATCAGCGCCAGCGTCAGGTCGCCCTCGGCATTCATGCGCGAGGCCATCTCGAGCCGGATCAGGAATTCGCTCTCGTCGACGGTATGCCGCCACAGCGTCAGGCCGCCCGCCGCGTACACCGCCTGCTTGTAGGCGGCGTTGAAGGTCGTCTCCTCGAAGCGGTAATGCGACAGCACGCACTGCACACGCTGGCGTGCGCTCAGGCCCTGCACCAGGTAGCCGCGGTGGCTCAGGTGGTGGAAGGGATCGTCGCCGGGCGCGGCCATCACATAGTTGCGGTAGACATCGAGCTGGCACAGGGCGGCATGGTCGCGGTAAAACAGCATGACGCGGGCGCTGCGCAGGGTCGACAGCACCCAGGAGGTGAACGGCAGCCGCCTGCGATGGGCCAGCCAGTGGCGGGTGAGGTGAGCGAGGATCATGGGGCGGTCCTTCGAAGACGTCGGGTTGCGGACAGGTTCATGGTGTCCTACCTGACGGCCTCGGGAGGTGAGATTGCTCAAGAGAAACAAATTCTTTAGGGCAATATTCCTCTTGGCACGGCCGCGCGCTGTCAACATGGTTCTTCCCTCAGGCGTATCTGTTTTTGTGTCGAACGTTCACGTTCGTTTCCTGAAAGATACCATACGTCACGGGCGCGGCCCCGCCAAATTCTGTTCCATACTCGTGGCTCCACCATGGCGGAGGGGAAGATGGCTTACGAACTGTTCTATTGGCCCGGCATTCAGGGACGGGGCGAATTCGTCCGCCTGGTGCTGGAAGAAGCAGGCGAAGATTACGCGGACGTGGCGCGCGGGCCGGGCGGGGTCGACGCCATGATGGCCGCGCTGAAGGAAGGCCCGACACCGGCGTTCGCGCCGCCTTTCCTGCGGGCCGGCGGCATGACGATCGGCCAGACGGCGGCAATCCTGATGTTCCTCGGCGAACGCCACGGCCTGGCGCCGCAAGACACGGCCGGGCGCCTCTGGACCCATCAACTGCAGCTGACCGTCGCCGACCTGGTCGCCGAGGCCCACGACACCCACCATCCGCTCGGCGCCGGCCTGTATTACGAAGACCAGAAGGAAGAGGCGCGCCGGCGGGCTGCGCAATTCACCGCGGAGCGCATCCCGAAATTCCTGAATTATTTCGGGCATGTGCTGGGCGAGCAGGACTTCCTGCTGGGGGCGCAACTCACCTATGCCGACCTGTCGCTGTTCCAGGTGCTCGAGGGCCTCGACTATGCCTTCCCGAACGCACTCGTGCGCACGCTGGCCGAGCACCCGAACCTGGCCGCTTTCCGCCAGCGCATCGCCACGCGCCCGCGCCTTGCCGCCTATCTGAGCTCGCCGCGCCGGCTGCCGTTCAACGAGGAGGGCATTTTCCGGCGCTACCCGGAGCTCGATACCTAGGGCTTAGTCCCAGGCTGGCGCGAACTCGGGGCCGACCAGGCGTTCGCCGCGGTCGAATGCGTCGATGGCGGCGATGTCAGCGGATGCCAGCACGAGCTGCGCCGCAGCCAGGTTGGCCGCCAGATTGGCGCGCTGCGTTGACGAAGGAATGACCGCGTGGCCCTTGGCCAGCGACCAGGCCAGGGCGACCTGCGCCGGCGTGGCCTGCAGGCGGGCCGCGATGCCTCGCACGGTCGGATCCTTGAGCACCTTGCCGTAGGCCAGCGGCATGTACGCCGTCAACCGGATGCCGTGGGCCGCTGCGAAGGCGGCGACGGCGCGGTTTTGCAGGTAGGGGTGCAGCTCGACCTGGTTGGTGGCGATGTTGGGCGCGCCCACCGCATCGATCGCCTCGGTCAGGAGCGGAATCGTGAAGTTGGAGACGCCAATCGCCCGCGTCAGGCCGAGTGCGCGCGCTTCCAGCAGCGCCGCCATCGATTCGGCCACCGCTACCTTGCCGCCCGGGGAGGGCCAATGGATCAGCGTCAGGTCGAGGCTGTCGAGGCGCAGTTTGTGCAGGCTTTGTTTCAGGCTCGGGATGAGGGCGTCGCCGGCCAGGTGATCGATCCAGATCTTGGTGGTGACGAAGACCTCGCCGCGCGGCACGCCGCTGTTGGCGAGTGCTGCGCCGACCTCAGCCTCGTTCCCATAGATCTGGGCGGTGTCGATGTGACGGTAGCCGAGGTCGAGGGCATTGGCGACGCTGTCAATGGCCTGCTGGCCCTGCAGGCGGAAAGTGCCGGCGCCGATGGTAGGGAGGTTCATGTCGGGTTCCTTGATGTATTGAGTCTTAAACGAGTATCAAACAAGTGCGTCGGTACGGGTGGGTGTGCGCAGCGCACGGGTATCGCGGCGGTCGAGGTGGCCGGCAAAGGTGGTCAGGGTCAGCGCGCCGAGGACGATGGCGGCGCCGATCGGTGGCGTCGCCATCAGGCCGAGCTCCCCCACGACCAGGCCGCCGCCCCAGGCGCCGAGGGCGATGCCGAGGTTGAAGGCGGCGATGTTCAGGCCGGATGCCATGTCGAGTGCGCCAGGCGCATCGCGTTCGGCGCGCTGGACGACATACAGCTGCAGCGCCGGCACGTTGCCGAAGGCGACCGCGCCCCAGGCCAGCACCGTGGCCACCACCAGCACCGGGTGCGGTGCGGTGAAACTCAGCACGGCCAGGACGGCGGCAAGCAGCCCGAACACGACCTGGAGGGCGCGCACCGGTCCCTTGCGGTCGGCCAGCCGGCCGCCCCAGATATTGCCGGCTGCGACCGATACGCCATACACCAGCATCACCAGGCTCACACTCGACGGCGCGAAGCCGGCCACGTCCTGCAGGATCGGTGCGAGATAGGTAAAGGCGATGAACGAGCCGCCGTAGCCGAGCGTCGTGATCGCATACACCAGCAGCAGGCGCGGTTTCTTCAGCACGGCGAACTGCTCGGCCAGGCGGGCAGGCTTGGCTCCACCGATCGACGCCGGCACCAGCAGCCAGCTGCCGATCATCGCCACCACGCCGAGCAGGGCGACGGCGAGAAACGTCGATTGCCAGCCGAACTGCTGGCCGATCCAGGTGCCGAGCGGCACCCCGGTCACCAGGGCCACGGTCAGGCCGGTGAACATCAGCGCGATCGCGCGCGCCGCCTGGGCTTTCGGCACCAGGCTGGTGGCGATCGTCGAACCGATCGAAAAGAACACGCCGTGCGCCAGGCCGGTCAGGACGCGCGCCGCCATCAAGGATGCGTAACCGGGCGCCACCGAGGCGACGAGGTTGCCGACGGTGAACAGCAGCATCAACCCGATCAGGAGCTGCTTGCGCGGCACGCGGGCGGTCAGGGCCGTGAGCACGGGGGCGCCGACCGCGACGCCAAGCGCATACACGCTCACGAGCAGGCCGGCGGAAGGGACGGACACGCCGAGGCTGGCGGCCACATCCGGAATGAGGCCGACGATCACGAATTCGGTGGTGCCGATGGCGAAAGCGCTCAAGGTGAGCGCCCAGAGGGCAAGTGGCATGGTTTCTCCTGTAGCCGATGAAAGGAAGCGCAGTGTGCGCGGATCGGCTCGGGAGAAAAATGCTCTGGCGTAGAATACACTTTTGACTGGGAGTCACGAATGATCGATGTCGAGGCCTTGATTGCCTTCTCCGCCGTCATGGATACGGGGTCGTTCACGATGGCCGCGCAGCAACTCGGGCAGACGCCCTCGGGCGTGTCGCGCACCATCGCCCGGCTCGAGAAGCAGCTCGGCCTGACGCTGCTGCAGCGGACCACCCGCCGCCTACACCTGACCGACGAGGGCGCCTGGCTGCTGGCGCGGGCGCGCACCCTGCTGGCCGAGCTGGCCAATACGGAAGCCGAGGCGGCCGCGCGGCGCTCGCAGCCGGCCGGCCTGGTGCGCGTGAATGCGGCAACGCCCGCACTCGACCACCTGCTCGCGCCCCTGGTGCCGGCCTTCCTCGACGCCTATCCGCTGGTGCAGCTGGAACTGACGAGCGGCGAAACCGTGGTCGACCTGATCGAGGAACGGGCCGACCTGGCGATTCGCATCGGACACCTGCCGGATTCGACGCTGAACGCGCGCCGCCTCGGATCCAGCCGCATCCGCGTACTGGCTGCGCCCGCCTACCTGGAGCGCCACCGAATGCCGGACACGGTGGACGACCTGGCCCGGCACCGCCTGCTGGGCTTTTCCGCGCCGGCTTCACTCAATACCTGGCCGCTCAGGCATGACGGCGGCGAGGGCTTGACGGTCGAGCCGGCGGTGACGGCCTCGAGTGGAGAGACGGTGCGCCACCTGGCGCTGGCCGGGGCCGGCATTGCCTCCTTGTCCGGCTTCCTGACGCGCGACGACCTCGCTGCCGGGCGCCTGGTCCCGGTGCTGCCTGAGGCGGCGCTGCCCTGGACCCAGCCGGTATGGGCGGTGTTCTACAAGCAGGGCGCGCTGGCGCCGCGCGTGGCTGCGCTGGTGGATTTCCTGGCGCGCGAGCTGGGGAGCAGGCTGGATGGATAGTTCCGCCTTGGCGCTTCGCCTTCGTGCCACCTTGACGTACTTGCTTGGCGCATCGCAGCATCGACAACCGTTGCGTGAACTTCGAGCGGGCGCTACGCTCATAAAGCAGTACAAACCGATAACAAGCGCCGCATTTACAACCCGTACAACCCGTCCAACACATCCCGAAAGGAAAGCGTCATGAGTTCAGAGGTCAAGCCGGTCGAAGAGGGCATGCACACCATCACCCCGCACCTGGTCTGTGCAAACTGCCACGAGGCAATCGAGTTCTACAAGAAAGCCTTCGGCGCGGAAGAAGTCATGCGCATGCCGATGCCCGACGGCAAAGTCGGCCACGCCATGTTGCGCATCGGCGATTCGCCCCTGTTCCTCGCTGACGAATATCCCGACTACGGTTCGTTCGGGCCGCTCGCGCTGAAGGGTTCGCCCGTCACGATCCACCTCTCCGTGCCGAACGTCGACCAGGTATGGGAACGCGCGGTTGCCGCCGGCGCCACGGTGCGCATGGCGCTGGCCGACCAGTTCTGGGGCGACCGTTATGGCCAGCTCGACGACCCCTTCGGCCACCGCTGGTCGCTCGCCACCCACATCCGCGACGTGTCGCCGCAAGAGATGGACGAAGCGATGAAAAACGAAGCGGCGACGGGCGGCTGCGCCTGAGAACCGATCAGTCTTAGGCTACAGGCGGCTGCAGGTGATCGTAAAGGATCAGGCTGCCGATCGTGATCAACACGATTCCCCCAAGCAGCTCGGCGCGCTTGCCTACGAGCGCACCGAGCCCGCGTCCCAGCATCACGCCCAGCGTCACCATGACGAAGGTGGCAAAGCCGATCGCGGCCGCGGTCATGAGGATGTTCGCATCGATGAATGCCAGGCCGGCGCCGACGATCAGCGCATCGATGCTGGTCGCCATGCCGGTCAGGGCCAGGCGCATGAACGAGTGGCTGTTGGGCTTGTCTTCGCCCTGCTCGGGCGCGCTGCAGCCCTCGCGGATCATGCGCAGGCCGAGCAGGCCCAGCAACACGAAGGCGATCCAGTGGTCCCAGGCCTCGACATACGGCGCGGCCGCATTCCCGAGCGCCCAGCCGAGCAGCGGCGTGAGCCCTTCGATGACGCCGAAAATGGCGCCGGTACGCAGGGCCTCGCGCCACTGCGGCCGCTGCAGGGCTGCGCCCTTGCCGACGGCGGCGGCGAACGCATCGGTGGACATGGCGAGGGCGAGGGAGGCGGTAGCGACAAAATTCATGGAGTGTTCTTATCAAGCGAAGGCACGGGCAGGTTGGGAACGCCCGTTCAAGCGCGTGCATTGTACCCGAGGTGGCGCCGGCAAAGCCCAGCAGCAAGGGGAGGGAGCGACGCGGCCGGGGGGGGTGAAAGCGCAAGCGTGAACATTTGCACAAGACCGGTACGCAACGTAGACTGGGCCTTCGGCCTTGGCCTTGGCCTTGACCCCGCCGGTAACCCGCAACCACAGGAGGACAGCTTGGACAATACCGACATCAGCGCACTCGACATCGTGATCGTGCCGCCCACGCACGACCTCGGCGACGGCTTCAAGGTACGGCGCGCGCTGCCGAGCCGCGAGCGCCGCATGGTCGGCCCCTTCGTTTTCCTCGACCAGATGGGCCCGCACGTATTCGAACCCGGCCGCGGCCTCGACGTGCGGCCCCATCCGCACGTCTGCCTGGCCACCGTCACTTACCTGTTCGACGGCGAAATCCTGCACCGCGACAGCGTCGGCAGCGTGCAGCCGATCCGGCCCGGCGAAGTCAACTGGATGACCGCGGGCAAGGGCATCGTCCACTCGGAACGCACCGACAGCGTCCTGCGCCAGGGCGCCTCGAACCTGTTCGGCCTGCAATGCTGGGTGGCACTGCCCAGCCGCCACGAGGAGACCGATCCCGCATTCGCCCATATCGAGGCCGGCGAGCTGCCCGTCATCGAAGGCGAGGGCGTGAGCGCACGGGTCGTGGCCGGCAGCTACTGGGGCAAGCGTGCGCCGGTTCCCGCCTTGTCCAGCATGTTCTATGTGGATGTGCGCCTGGCCCCCGGTGCGCGCGTCGGCATGCCGCCGGAATACGCAGAGCAGGCGCTCTATATAGTCGCCGGGCGGCTCGACCTCGGGCGCGACGGCGTGTTCGAGGCGGGCCAGCTGGTGGTGCTCAAACCAGGGGCGCACGTCGTGCTGGCCGCGCCGGGACCCGGCGAAACGCGGGTGATGCTGCTGGGCGGCGAACCGCTGGACGGCCCGCGCTATCTGTCCTGGAATTTCGTCGCCAGTTCCGAGGAACGGATCGAGCAGGCCAAGCGAGACTGGCAAGCCGGCGCATTTCCCCAGGTGCCGGGCGAAACCGAATTCATTCCCTTGCCCGAGCAGAAGGGCAAGCCGGTGCGTTATCCCTGAGCTTGATTCCTGCTCCCTGGCGGGGCGCCCAGGCCTCCCGCCAAACATAGTCTAACAACAACATTAATCAAGGCTTATTCATGCTCTCCCGTCAATTTTATTATTTCCACATAGAAACTAATATCCAGCACCGTCACGCCGGTTCCATTGTCCGGTTTCCAGCCCCTGTCATCGCAATGGTGCAGCCATGAATGCCGCTGATGTCCAGCGCATCGCCGCCTTTTCCGACGGCGCGCAAGGAGGCAACCCGGCCGGTGTCTGGATCGGCGCGGCCCTGCCGCCGGAGGCGGAGATGCAACGCGTGGCGCAGGAGATCGGCTATTCGGAAACCGCCTTCGCCGCCCCATTCGAGGATGGCTGGCGCGTGCGCTATTTTTCGCCGGAAGCCGAAGTGCCATTCTGCGGCCACGCCACCATTGCGCTCGGGGCCGCGCTCGCCGCCCGCCAGGGCGACGGCGTCTATGCGCTGGCGCTGAACGAGGCCGGCATTACCGTGGAAGGCCGGCGCGAGGCGGGCGCGGACGGGACGCTGCTGGTATCGGCCGCGCTGCAATCTCCGCCCACGCACAGCAGCCCAGCCCCGGCGCCTGCCGTGGAACGCGCGCTGGCGCTGTTCGGCTACCGCCAGGAGGATCTCGACCCGCGCATCCCGCCGGCGCTGGCCCACGGCGGCGCGCCGCACCTGGTGCTGGCGCTGCGCAGCCGGGCGCTGCTGTCGGCGATGCGTTATGAACTCGATGCCGGGCGCGCCTTCATGCGCGAGCTGGGCATTGTGACCGTCGTGCTGGCGTGGGCGGAAACGCCGACCCTGTTCCACACGCGCAATCCCTTCGCCGCCGGCGGTGTTTATGAAGACCCTGCCACTGGCGCCGGCACCGCGGCGCTGGCCGGCTACCTGCGCGATATCGGCTGGCCGCATGGCGGCGGCATCGATGTCGTCCAGGGCGAGGACATGGGCATGCGCTCGCGCCTGCATGCCAGCATCGGGCCCGAGCAGGGTGGGTCGATCCGCGTATCCGGCACGGCCCGGCCGCTGTAGTTATTGAACATGGGTTACTGACTCACCGGTTTTGTCAAATTGGAATTAGAGGGGGAAAAGCCCGCTTACTCATCAATTAAGAATTTCTCCAAAGATTGATAATTATCAGGAAAGAAGTTTTCCACAATTAAACAATCTTAGGAGTAACACCTCATGGAACTGTGCCAAGCAAACGTCGCCACCCAAGGAACCGCCATGTCGATGGGTCCCGTCGCCGCAGTCCATGAGGTGTCCAGGACAACCGAGCGCCTGCCGTTCACCATCCGCCGGGTCGAGAACGAGGATGATTTGCTCAAGGCGGTACGCGTCCGTTACGACGCCTATGCACGGCACGTTCCCGACTTTGCCCGTTCCCTGGCCCTGCCGGAAGCAGCCGACTATGAGAGCGACACTATCGTCCTGCTGGCCGAGTCCAAGCTCGACGGCACGGCGCTGGGCACTGCCCGCATCCGTACCAATATCCACCACCCACTGCACATCGAGGAATCGGTCATGCTGCCCCAATGGCTGCAGGGACGCAGGCTGGGCGAGGTCGAACGACTTGGTGTCAACCAGGGGCGGATCGGCCATGTGGTCAAGGTAGCGCTGGTCAAGGCCTTCTTCGAGTACTTCGAGAACAATGGCTTCGACTATGCCGTCATCACCGGCCGCGCTCCGGTCGACCGCCAGTACGAACAGCTGATGTTCACCGATGTGTTCGGTGAAAAGGAAATGGTGCCGATGCGTCACATCGGCGATATACCGCATCGCGTCATGGCCTTCGAGATCGCCACCGGCGAGGCGCGCTGGACCGCGGCGGCCCATCCGATGCTCAAGTTCTTCCGCCACACGCACCATCCGGACATCAATGTCGGCCCGAAGGCCGAGCCGTGTTTCAGCGCGCCGCGTGTCCCACAGCGTGCACCGGCGGCATCAACCAGTGTTGCGATGCGCGAACTGGCCCTCGCCTGAATATCGATATTGCATGACGGTATCACGCTAAAGCTGTATCCTTGCGCCTGATCAGGCTGCGGTTCAAATCGCGGCCTTTGCTGTTCGCTTGATACCGCTTATGCCAAATACTCCCGTTCACCAGCATCGTTTTCTTTCGTCGCCGGCCAATCTGGCCCTCGAACGTGTGCTGCGGGTGTTCGCGTACTACCTGATCCCTGTCGGGATCGGCCTGTTCTCCCTGGTCGCGCTGTTGTTCTGGCACAACCAATATCAGGTGAGCGAGCCAGTGGTGCTGCCCATGCGCGTCTTCGCGCAGGATGAGGGGGCGGCGCCGTCGCCGGCCCAGGCATTGGCGCAGCTCGCTTCGCGTCCGGCCGTCGCCGCCTACGACACCAACCTCAGCAGCCGCCCCGTCTGGTTCAGCTTCGCGCCGATGTCCGCATCGGCCCAGCAGGACGTCATCGAATTCCCGTCGCGCCATGGCTTGTCGCTACGCTGCTGGGACGCGACAAACTTGCGTCCGCTGGGCGAGGCCAGCCGTAGTCATGCCGGCGGCGCGATCGGCGCCGTCAAGGCCGGTTTTGCGCTGCGCCCGGGCGCGTTGCCGACGCAGATGCTGTGCAGCGGCACCTTCGGCGGCCCGGCGCGCGTGAGCGCCGTGCAGTGGCGGTCGGAACAGTTTGCCTTGTCGGTGGAGCAATACCATCGCAAGTCCGGCCTGCTCGACGGCGGCATGATCGTGCTGGCGCTGTTCGTTCTCCTCACCGCGCTCATCAATCGCCAGCCGCTGTATGTCCTGTTTTCGGGCTGGCTGATCCTGAACCTGCGTGTCGGTGCGCTGTCGGCCGGATGGGACATCCAGTGGCTGGGACAGACGGTTCCCGCCGACCTGCTGCTGCTTTCCCGCTCGCTGACGCTGACCCTGTATGGCATCGCCACCCTGATTCTTTATCAGAACCTGCTGCGCACCAGCCTCGAGGGTTCGCGCTACGCCGCGCCGATGCGCGCCATGCAATGGCTGAGCCTGCCACTGCTCGCGGCCGCGGTGCTGCTGCCGTATCACGTCTACCTGCCGATCGTGTGGGTGACCTGCACCGTCTGCCTGTCGATCATGGCGGCCGGCCTGTTCAGGGTCATCGCCGAATCGCGCAACCGCGTCGCCACCTGGTTCGCCGCGTCGTTCGCCCTGACTGTCCTCGCCACGCTGGTCGAGATCGTCTCTGCGGCACTCGGCATGCGCGAAGTGGTGGGCTTCATCAACAGCGTCACGGCCGCGCTCGCATCGAGCCTGCTGGCAGCGCTGGCGGTCGCGGAACAGATGCGCGCGGAGACCGAAAAGCGCGAGGAAGCCCAGCGCAAGCTCGAGCATGCCTACGAGGCGATGCCGGTCGGCCTGTTCACGCTCGATATGCATGGCCAGTTCCAGAGCGCCAACCCGTCGCTGCAAAAGATGCTGGGAGCAAGCAGCTTCGAGCCGGGGCGCACGGCCTGGCGCGACTTCTTCAGCGAAAACGTCTGGAAGGAACTGTACGAGCAGGTGCATGGCCGCAGCGACGCCGAACTCGAAATCGCCAACCGCGACGCTACCCGGCGCTTCCTGGTCAGCGCGACGCTGGCGCGCGGGCGCATCGAAGGCGTGCTGCAGGACATCACCGAAAAGAGCAAGGCCACCGAGCAGCTGCGCTTCATGGCCGACAACGATCCGCTGACCAAGGTCTACAACCGGCGCGGCATCGAAAAGATGTTCGAAATGGCGGCGGTGTCGCTGGCGGCCGGCACGCCGATGGCGCTGGCCTATATCGACCTCGACCGCTTCAAGCTGATCAACGACCTGTTCGGCCATGCCGCCGGCGACGAGGTGCTCAAGCAGGTGTGCGAGCGTATCGGCATGACGCTTACCAGTGGCCAGCAGCTGGGGCGTGTCGGCGGCGACGAGTTCGTCATCGTCATGCCGGATACCTCGGTGTCGCTGGCCTCGCTGATCTGCCGCGGCATCGTCGAGCGCATCGGCAACGTGCCGTACCGGGTCGGCGACAAGGCTTTCCACGTACGCGGCTCGATCGGCCTGATCGAAGTCTCGACGGGCATGCCGATGCGCGACGTCATCTCGACCGCCGACCGTGCCTGCCGCGAAGCCAAGGAGTCGAGCGACGGCCTGGTGATTTACGAGCGCAACGCGTCGGCCTTCTACGAGCGCGAAGCCGAGCTGAACCTGGTGGCCAAGCTGCAAGGGCCCAGCGCCACCGAGGGGCTGTTCATCGAGATGCAGCCGATCATGTCGCTGAAAACCCCGCACGAATCGCTGAACTTCGAAGTGCTGCTGCGCATGCGTGGACCAGACGGGCGCATCATGCCGGCCGGCCCGCTGATCGGGGCGGCCGAGAAAAGCGGGCGGGCAGGGGTGATCGACCGCTGGGTCCTGAGCACGTCGCTCGGCTGGATCGCGGAAAACATTTCGCGCCTGCCGAATACGCGTTTCGTGTGCATGAACCTGTCGGGCGCTTCGCTCAACGACGAGCGCTTCGTCGCCGACACGCTCGAGATCCTGGCGCGCCACGTGCATGTGGCCAGCCGCCTGTGCATGGAGATCACCGAAAGCGTGGCCCTGCACGACCTCGACAACACGCGCCGCTTCATCGACCAGGTCCGCAATTTCGGCGTGAAAGTAGCGCTCGACGATTTCGGTGCCGGTTATACCTCGTTCTCCTACCTGAAGGAATTGCCGGCCGACGTGCTGAAGATCGACGGCAACTTCATCGTCAACATCAATGCGCACCCGGCCAACGTGGCCATCGTCGAGGCCATCGTCAGCCTGGCGGTGAACCTGGGCATGAAGACGATCGCCGAGTGGGCCGAAGATGCCGCGACCGTGCAGACGCTGGCCGAGATCGGCGTCGACTATGTGCAGGGCTGGGCGGTCTCGCGCTCGCTGCCGCCGGAGCGCATGCTCACGGCCAGCTCGTCGGCCAGCTTCATCCAGGACCCGGAGCTGCTCGAACTGCTGCCCAACCTGGGCAATGGCACCGCGCTGGACTTGCGCGGGATGGTGCGCATGCACTGAGAGCGCCGGCGCCCCTGCGATGTCATGGGCGTGCGCCTCGGTCCGGCCTGGTCGCAAGGGACGTCGCGGGAATGTCCGTTACTGGATCGTCGCCAATTGCGGCCGCGGCTGGCGAACGGCATCGCTCAGCATCAGCTGGGCACGCGCGGCCTTGAGCGTGGCGACATCGCGCGCCAGCGGGCGGTCGCGGTTGGGCATGCGCGGGCGCCAGTTCTGCTGGCGCAGGATGGCGGGCGGCGCTTCGTAGCGCTGCACGGCGACGGCTTGCGGCTGCGCAGGCTGTGCGGATGGCTCGCTCGACGGGGCGGCCGGCTCGCTCGACAGAACAGCCGGCGAGGCAACGACGACCAGGCGCGTGGCGCGCGAACCGCTGTCGCAGGGCTGGTCGGTCAGCGTCACGTGGCCGGCGCTATCGACGCATTTCAGGATTTCAGAACCCGCCAGGGCGGCGGGTGTTGCGGCAAGGGCCGCCAGGATCAGGCTCACTTGAGAGGCTAGGCGCTTCATGGTCACCTCCATCAATACGATGGAGCCATTGTCCCGGCCGAGGCCGCCTCACTCTGTTCGGTGCCACACGGACCACAAATATTATCAAAAAAACCACGGATGGGTTAGCTCTTCAGCCCCGCCGCTGTGCGACCAGCTGCACCTCTACCAGGTAGCCGTAGTGCAGGCCCGGCACCGGCACCACGGCCCGCGCCGGCTTGTGCGCGCCGAACACCTCCGCATAGATGCCGTTGAACAGCGGCCAGCCATCGACGCCGACGATATAGGCCGTGCACTGCACCACGTCCTGGAAGCCGCAGCCGGCTGCACGCAGCACCTTGTCGGCCTGGTCGAACACGGAGGCGCACTGCGCCTCGAAGCTGGCCGTCGGGTCGACGCTGTCGCGTGCCGGCAGGATCCCCGAAAGGAATACCAGCGAACCCGCCGCCACCGCCTGCGAGTAATGCCCGGCGGGCGCCGGCAGTTCGCACGACTGGATCGACTCCATCACGCCACCAGCGCGGCAAAGCGCGACAGGTCGACGTTGCCGCCGCTGATCAGGATGCCGACCCGCTTGCCGGCCACCGGCCAGGCCCCGTGCAGCGCCGCGGCGGCGCCCAGGCAGCCGGTCGGCTCGACCATCATCTTCATGCGCTCGGCGAAGAACTTCATCGTGTCCACCAGCTGCGCGTCGCTGACGGTGACGATGTCGTCCACCCGGCGCCGGATGACCTTGAAATTGTGCTCGCCCACATGGGTGACCATGGCGCCGTCGGCGATCGTCTTCGGCACGCCGATGTGGACAATCTCTCCCTTGCGCAGCGACTGGCGGCCGTCGTCGCCCGCTTCCGGCTCGACGCCGATCACCTTGCAATCGGGCGCCAGGCCGGACGCCGCCAGCGCGCTGCCGGCCAGCAGGCCGCCGCCGCCGAGCGGCACCAGCAGCACGTCCAGGGGCCCCACGTCCTGGAACAGTTCCATCGCCGCCGTACCCTGGCCGCAGATGACGTCCGGGTGGTCGTACGGAGGAATCAGGGTCATGCCGCGTTCCTCGGCGAGCCGGCTAGCGATTTCCTCGCGGTTCTCGGTATAGCGGTCGTAGAAAAGCACTTCGCCGCCGTATTCCTTCGTCGCCTGGACTTTCAGGGCAGGGGCGTCCTGCGGCATGATGATGGTGGCGCGGATGCCAGCCAGGCGCGCAGACAGGGCGATGGCCTGCGCATGGTTCCCGGACGAAAAGGTCAGCACGCCGGCGGCGCGCTGGGCATCGGTAAAGCGGGCGATCGCGTTGAAGGCGCCGCGGAACTTGAAGGCGCCCATGCGCTGGTAGTTCTCGCACTTGAAGAACAGCTCGGCACCCGTGCGCGCATTCGCGGTGCTGGAGGTGAGGGTCGGGGTGCGGTGGGCGGCGCCGAGCAAACGCGCGGCGGCTTGTTCGACATCACTGTACTGCAGGGTGGCGGTATCGTTCATGGACGTGAAAAGAAAAAGAAAAACTCAGGACGCTAGCGGCAGCGCCAGTTGGACCAGCAGGCCGCCGCCGTCGCGGTTGCGCACATTCAGTTCGGCATTGTGGCGGCTGACCACGCGCTCGACGATCGCCAGGCCGAGGCCCGCGCCATTGGCCTGGCCGCGCGCGGTGTCCAGGCGGGTGAAGGGTTTCAGCAGCTGGTTGATCTGGTCTTCCGGCACGCCCGGTCCGTGGTCGGCGATCAGGACGACCGCGCGCCGGCCCTGGGGCGTGCTGCGCACGTTGCAGGTGAATTCAATCTCGACGATGTCCGTTCCGGGCGTGCGCGCATAGCGGCGCGCATTCTCGACAAGGTTGCTGATCACGCGCCGCAGGTCGATTTCGTTGCCCATGACGAGGATCCCGTCTTCGATGCTGGTCGCCACCCGCACGTTCGGCAGGCGCATTGCGTGCATCGCGGAGTCGGCGAGCAGGCCCGAGAGGTCGACCGGCACGAAGGTCGCGGCCTCGGTCGGCTTTGCGTAATCGAGGAACTGCCCGATGATCGCATCCATCTGCGCAATGTCGGACTGCATGCCTTCGCGCGCGTCGGTGGAGAGGTTCGCCATCTCGAGTTCGAGCTGCATGCGCGCCAGCGGCGTGCGCAGGTCGTGCGAGATGCCGGCCAGGATCACGGCGCGGTCCTTTTCCACCTGCGCCAGGTCGTCGACCATCTGGTTGAAACTGCGGTTCGCCTCGATGATCTCCTGCGAGCCTTTTTCCGGCAGCGGCGCCGGGCGCTCGCCCTTGGCGATCACGCGCGCCGCCGCCGTCAGGCGCGCCAGCGGCACGTTGATCAGGCTCGAGATAAAGGCCGCGCCCAGCAGCGACAGCACGCCGACCACGCTGGCCCAGCCGAGCCACTGCACGCGCGTCAGGCCGGCAATGCGTTCGCGCTCGAGCATCAGCCAGTACTGGTCTTCGTCGATGTTAAAACTGATGTAGAAGCCGGCCACGCCGTTCACGCGGCTGGAAAAGCGGGTCTGCGGACCGAGCTTGTCGCGCACGGCGGCGGCGATTTCCGGCATCAGGGGGTTGGCCGGCGGCGGGTCGACCACGTCGGAGTCTTCCAGCGCGAAGATGCGGATGCCTTCGTTCGACACCAGTTCGAGCAGCAGCTCGCGGCGCAGGTCGGGCGCAGAGTGGGTGAGGGCGGCCTTGGTGATCGTCACCACCGACACTACCAGTTCGGCTGTCTGCTGTACCTGGCGATCGCGCTGGAACACGTTGAGCATGCCGATCCAGGAACCGATGGAGAGCGTGGTGAGGAGCGAGAGCAGGAAAAAGGTGCGCCAGAACAGCCCGCTGCGCATCCAGCTCATGCGCCCCGGGCCCGGCGGTGAAATTGACGCGAGCACTAGCGCGGCTGTCCTTCAGGGATGAACACATAGCCCAGGCCCCAGACCGTCTGGATGTAGAGCGGGCTCGATGGATCCGGTTCGATCAGTTTGCGCAGGCGCGAGATCTGCACGTCGAGCGAACGATCGAAAACTTCGTATTCGCGGCCACGCGCCAGTTCCATCAGCTTTTCGCGCGACAGTGGCTGGCGCGCATGGCGCGCAAACACCTTCAGCACCGAGAATTCGCCGGTGGTGAGGGGCACCGTTTCGCCGTTTTTCTTCAGCGTGCGCGTGCCCAGGTCGAGCACGAACTGGCCGAACTCGAAGGTCTGCGGGGTTTCTGACGGCGCGCCCGGGATTTCGTCCGGGCCCTTGCGGCGCAGGACGGCGCCGATGCGCGCCACCAGTTCGCGCGGGTTGAAGGGTTTCGGCAGGTAGTCGTCGGCGCCCATCTCGAGGCCGACGATGCGGTCGACGTCCTCGCCCTTCGCGGTGAGCATGATGATCGGGGTCTGGTCGCCGGCGCCGCGCAGGCGGCGGCAGATCGACAGGCCGTCTTCGCCCGGCAGCATCAGGTCGAGCACCAGCAGGTCGTAGCGCTCGCGCAGCCACAGCTTGTTCATCGCCGGCGCGCTCTCGGCCGTGACGACCTGGAAGCCCTGCTCGGTGAGGTAGCGCCGCAGCAGGTCGCGCAGGCGCACGTCGTCGTCGACGACCATGATCTTGGCGCTGTGGCCGGCGTTGGCTGTTGTGTTATTGCCCGAATTCGTGCTGGAAGATGTATTCATGTGCTGTGTGTTGTTAGAATCATGTCGCTATGGTAACTTCTCTGCGCGCTGAACATTCCGAATACCGACAAGGCATTACATCGTGTTACAAACTTTACCCAATTAGGCTTATACCCCGGCACCGTTCCACATACACTGGGGACCAATGAAGTACAGCTTATCTGTTTATCCGGTATCACGGAAGAGGAACACCATGACAAACGCGCACATCAAAACCTCTGCAGCATCCGGGGCCAAAGGCCGCCTGCTTGCCCGCCTGGCGCGCCGTGGTGTCGCGGTATGCCTGCTCGCTTGCGCCGGCATCGGCGCCGCCCAGGCACAATACCATGGCCGCCGCGACGACGCCCAGCTCCAGCCTCCGCCGTCGGCGCGGGGCGAGCGCCTGGCGCTGCCGCCGCAGGAGCAGCCGCGCGAGCGTGGCTTCGACCAGCAGCGCGACCAGCAGCAGCGCGAAGAGCGCCGCCAGGCCGTGCAGGAGATGCAGCACGAAGGTGCGCGCGACGGCGGCCGCCGCGGCGGGCGCCTGACCCCCGACGAGCGGCGCGAGCTGCGCCGCCAGGTCAACGAGGCCCAGATGGATATCTACCCGGGCCGCGGGCGCCGCTGACCGGCGCCGCAGCACCCAAGGAAGCCGGGCTCGTCCCGGCTTTTTCTTTGCCGGTGCCCTCGAGTCATTGACCTTAACAATTATTTATTTATCGCTGACAACATGTTACGCTTGGGTGCTGCACGCCGTGACCTTTCGTCAAAGGCCGGCACACCCACTGGAGCGCGAACGTGTCCGATACCGCCGCTGTTGCCACCTCTTCCACCGCCGCCGCGCCCGGCGCCCGCTTCGATGCCGCCGGCCCGGAGCATTGCCTGGCGCAGCGCGCGGACGGCGTCTTTGCCGACCCGGCCGTGCTGGGCACGACCGTGCTGGCGGCGTTCGAGAGCCTCCTGCGCTCCGGCAGCTACCTGGCCGGCCTCGACTATCCGGTCCTGATCAAGGCCATCTACGGCAGCGGCCCCGCGTTCCCGGCCGGACCGGATGGCCAGCCCCTGGTGCGCCTGGCGCGCGCCATCGTGCCCTTCGACGAAGCGCGCCGCGCCCTGTACCGCTCGGTGCGGATCGGCGACGGCGAGGCCGAATACTGCTTCGAGCCGGTCTACCTCGCTGATGAAAAAGGCGAGGCCGCGCTCCCCACGCGCCTCGACGCCGACGAATTCGTGGCCGACATGTGGGGCAAGGGCATCCGCTTCGGGATCGACATGGCCGCCGTGCGCGCCGGCGTCGCCAACCCGGGCCTCGGGCGCATGGTGGTGGCGCGCCGCCTCGAGCCAGTGCCGGGCGTCGATGCCGCCGTGGTCGAGGTGTCGGACGACATCCACCGCAGCGACGCGCCGCGCCAGCTCGCCAACGGCAAGTTCGACCTGATGAGTTTCCAGAACCGCTTCCCGCAGGTGCAGGTCGGTACGCGCCTGCTGCAAAAGCTGCCGCCGCGCGCCGGCGAGGCCGGATTCGAGCTGTCGGGCATCCGCATCGACCCGGCCGCGCCGCACGAGCTCGATTTCGCCCCGTATGCCGGCGCCGGCACCAGCATCGAACGCACGGGCGGCGGCGAATACCTGGTCGCCGCGCGCACGGGTTATCTCGACGTGGACAAGGGCGGATGCATCGCGGTCGGCGACAAGATCGTCAGCCGCGACGGCGTCAGCGCCAAGACCACCGGCAACCTGCAGCTCAGCGGCGACTACGAGGAGTTCGGCGAGGTCCAGGAAATGCGCGTCATTGAAGGCAACGGGATCACCGTGCACGCCGACGTTCATGGGGAGATCGTCTCGCGCGGCGGCATGGTACGCCTGCGCGCCAACCTGATCGGCGGCAGCGCCCACAACCGGCGCGGCGACATCCAGGTCGACGGCGTGACCTCGAACGCGGTCGTCCAGGGCCACGATGGCGCGGTGATCCTCGGCCGGGCCGAGAATTGCGTCGTTTCCGGCACCCAGGTGCGGATCGAGCATGCCGTCAATTGCGACATTGCCGGCATCGATGTGTCGATCGGCCAGGCCGAGGGCTGCGCCGTGGCCGGCCGCCGTGTCGACATCGGCACCACCACGGCCTGGCACGACCGCGACATGCTGGTGTATGTCCTGTGCGCCGATTGCAGCCGGATCGACGAGGTGCTGGGGCAGGTGGGCGAGCGCCTGGCCGCGATCGAGGCGGCCATCGCCCACCACAAGGGCGAGCTGGCGCAGCTGTGCGCCAAGGCGGAGGTGCGCAGCTACCTCGAGCTCGCGCGGCGCGTGCGCAGCGGCGAAGCGGCATTGAGCGCGGCCCAGGCGCAGCAGTTCCGCCAGATGGGGCAGGCGGTCGGGCCCGAGCTGCAGCGCATCGGCGAGGTGTCGGCCGCCCGGAAAAGCGGCGAGGCCGAGCTGGCCGAAGGACAGGCACTGCTGGCGCGCTACCGGGCGCAGCGCGCCGCGCGCGCCGGGGCCAGCACGGTGACGCTGCGCCAGCTGGCGGGCGACACGCAGGTGCGCCAGCTCGCCTTCGATCCCGACGCGCCGCTCCTGCACCAGCTGTCGCCGCGCGAGCTGAAGGCGCGCCTGCGCGCCAACGAAGGCACGCCGCTCTACGGCGGCGCCTATGGCAGTTATGGCTGGGAAAGCGGCACGATTGTGGAAACTACGTAATGTTCTAGGGAAATATTGACTGCTCGCAACGAGAGCAGGTGCTCCCTGACCTAGCATGGTGACTGTTACCGAAAGGAGCATCATGCACAAGGACACAACCGCATTGCGCCCGGCAGCCAAGGAATTCCTGAGCTTCCAACTGGGTGGTCTCGAATACGGACTCGATTTCGGCAAGGTGCAGGAGTTGCGCGTACTGAAATCGCTCGAACGCTTCGCCTCGGACGGCGAAATCGTCGAAGGCGTGGCCGTCTCGCGCGGCGTGATCATGCCGATCGTCGACATGCGCGCCGCCTTTTGCGGCCATCCGGTGGCGACCACGCCGATGACGGACGTGATCATCCTGAAATTGTCGACCTGCGTGATGGGGATGGTCGTCGACGGCATCACCGACGTCGTGACCCTGGGCCCCGACCAGATTTCGCCGATCCCCGGGGCCGACGGCGGCGCCATCGACTACCTGCTGGGGCTGGGCGTGTCCCAGGGGCGCCGGCTGATCCTGGTGGATATCGACCGGCTGATGTCAATTGATCGCGGCACCGGAACGCGCCAGGTGGCGTGATCCGAACCGTAGGGTGGTCGGCTCCACCCGTCACTTCGCATGCACGCGGCTCCTGCGCCGCCCACGCGTTCAAATCACGCCTGAACCGACGCGAGGTTTCTGGGAATCGTTGAACGCGTGGGCGGCGCACAAGCCGCGAACCATCAAACGCCCGGGTGGAGCCGACCACCCTACGCGGCGAGACCTTCCAGCTGCTCCTGCAACTCCAGCCACTCGTTCTCCAGCGTGCCCAGGTCGCGCACGCAGAAAGCCTGGTCCGCGACCAGGGTCTTCAACTCGTCCTTCCTGCCGGCGTCATAGACGCCGGAGTCGAGCAGGCGGGCGTCGATGTCGGCCTTCTTCGTGTTCAGCTTGGCCATCTGCTCTTCCACCCGCTTGAGGCGGTTTTCGAGCGGCTTCCTGAGCGCGGCGACGCGCTGGCGTTCGCCCGCGTCGAGCTTCTTCTGTTCCTTGCGATCGCCCGTTGAGACCGGGGCGGCAGCCACCGGCACCGGCGCAGGTGCAGTGGCCTTTGCCGCAGCAGCGGCAGCCGCCGCCCCCGGCAAGGCCTCGGTGCCCTTGCCGAGCTTGGTCTTGAACAGCCAGTCCTTGTAGTCGTCGAGGTCGCCATCGAACGGCTGCAGGCGGCCGTCGGCCACGATGATGAACTGGTCGGTCGTGGCGCGCAGCAGGTGGCGGTCGTGGGAGACGACGACCAGCGTGCCCTCGAACTGCGCCAGTGCGAGCGTCAATGCCTCGCGCGTCTCCAGATCCAGGTGGTTCGTCGGTTCGTCCAGCAGCAGCAAATTCGGGCGCTGCCAGACGATCAGGGCCAGCGCCAGGCGCGCCTTTTCACCGCCCGAGAATGGCTTGATCGGGCTGGTGACCATCGTGCCGGGGAAGTTGAAGCTGCCGAGGAAGTTGCGCAGTTCCTGCTCGCGCACGGTCGGCGCGATCTTCGCCAGGTGCCACAGCGGCGACTCGTCGTGGCGCAGCATCTCGACCTGGTGCTGGGCAAAGTAGCCGATCGACAGGCCCTTGCCGAGCGTGGCGTCCCCGGTGAGCGGCGCCAGTTCGCCGGCGATGGTTTTGATCAGCGTCGATTTACCGGCGCCGTTGACTCCCAATAAGCCAATCCGCTGGCCGATCTGCAGCGAGAAGTTGATGCGGCTGACGATGGTCTTCGCGCCGACCTTGTCGCCATGATGGTCGAGGATCGGGTAGCCGGCGTCGACGTCTTCCATCACCAGCAGCGGGTTCGGTGCGGCCAGCGGATCGCGGAATTCGAACGAGAATTCGGCGGCCGCGCGCAGCGGCGCCAGTTCTTCCATCTTGGCGAGCGCCTTCATGCGGCTCTGGGCCTGGCGCGCCTTGGTGGCCTGGGCCTTGAAGCGGTTGATGAAGGATTCGAGGTGGGCGCGGGTGCGCGCCTGCTTTTCCTGGGCGCTGGCGGCCAGCACCAGGGCGGCGGCGCGCTGGCGCTCGAAGGACGAATAATTGCCCGAATAGCGCTTCAGTTTGCGCTCGTCGATGTGCACCACCACGTTGACGATCTCATCGAGGAAATCGCGGTCGTGGGAGATGATGACCAGGGTACCCGGATAGCGTTTGAGCCAGTCTTCCAGCCAGATGATCGCATCCAAGTCCAGGTGGTTGGTCGGTTCATCCAGCAGCAGCAGGTCGGAAGGGCACATCAGCGCCTGCGCCAGGTTCAGGCGCATGCGCCAGCCGCCCGAGAAGCTCGACACTGGCTGCTGCATCTGGTCCAGCGAGAAGCCCAGGCCCAGCAGCAGCTGTTCGCCGCGCGACTGCACCGTATAGGCGTCGGCATCCATCAACGCGCCATGGACATTGCCCATCGCGACGCCGTTCTCGTCGGTGTGCTCGGCCGCTTCCAGCGCGTCGAGTTCGGCCTGCAGGCGGCGCAGGGTCACGTCGCCGTCGATGGCGTAGTCGAGGGCGGCGCGGTCAAGCGCCGGGGTCTCCTGGGCGACATAGGCCATGCGCCATTTCGAAGGGAAGTCGATCTCGCCCCCGTCGGCGTGCAGTTCGTTGCGCAGCATGGCGAACAGGCTCGATTTGCCGGCGCCGTTCGCGCCGATGAGGCCGATCTTGTCGCCGGGGTTCAGGGTCAGGTCGGCGCCTTCGAGCAGCGGCTTGGTGCCGCGCATCAGGCTGACGTTCAGGAAACGGATCATGCGGTGGTTTCTACAATCTTGGTGTGCTGTTGTTAAGCGTTCTGGAGCTGCTCGGCGGTGAGCAGGAATACTGCCTCGTCGCCGGCGCTGGTAGTGAGCCAGGTCAGGCCCAGGTGGCCGAAGGCGGCTTCGGCGTATTCGGCTTCATTACCGATCTCGACGACCAGGATGCCTTCGGGGGTGAGGCGTTCGGCGGCGCCGGCGACGATCTGGCGCACCAGGTCCATGCCGTCCGCGCCGCCATGCAGGGCGATCTGCGGCTCGCGCAGGTATTCCGGCGGCAGCTTGGCCATCGAGTCCGCGTTGACGTACGGCGGGTTGGTGACGATCAGGTCGTACTTCTTGAAGGGCACGTTCTCGTACAGGTCGGAGGCGATCGGGTTGACGCGGCCCTCGAGCTTGTAGTCGCGGATGTTACGCTCGGCCACGGCCAGCGCGTCCTGCGAGATGTCGACCGCATCGACCACCGCATTCTGGAATACGTCGGCCAGCATGATCGCCAGGCAGCCGGAGCCGGTGCACAATTCGAGCACGTTTTCGACGGCGAACGGATCCTGCACCCAGGGGCTGAAGTAATTCGGGATCAGCTCGGCGATGAAGGAGCGCGGCACCAGCACGCGCTCGTCGACATAGAAGGCATAGGTGCCGAGCCAGGCTTCGTTGGTGATGTAGGCGGCCGGCACGCGTTCGGTCGTGCGGCGCTCGATCACGGCCAGCACCTGCAGCACTTCTTCCGGCAGCAGCTTGGCGTCGAGGAAGGGCTCGAGGCGGTCGAGCGGCAGCTTCAGGGTGTGCAGGACCAGGTAGGCCGCTTCGTCGAAGGCCTCGGCGCTGCCGTGGCCGAAGAACAGCCTAGCGGCGTTGAAGCGGGTGACGGCATAGCGCAGCAGGTCGCGCGGGGTGCTGAAAGTGGTCGTGGTCATGGCTTATCCTCGCTTGATTAGTCTTATTTCTGTTCTAGCCGCGGGCCAGCAGGTTTTCCAGCGTCCGGCGGTAGATATTCTTGAGCGGGTCGATGAAGCGCAGCTCGACGTGCTCGTCGATCTTGTGGATGCTGGCGTTTGGTGGGCCGAATTCTATCACCTGGGGGCAGATGCGGGCGATGAAGCGACCATCCGAGGTCCCGCCCGTGGTCGACAATTCGGTCGCCACGCCCGTTTCGTCGACAATCGCGCTGCACACGGCTTCCGACAGCGTGCCCTTCGGCGTCAGGAAGGGCAGGCCAGACAGCGTCCATTGCAGATCGTAGTCGAGGCCGTGGCGGTCGAGGACGGCGTGCACGCGCGCTTCCAGGCCCTCGGCGGTGCTGGCGGTCGAGAAGCGGAAGTTGAATTCGAGCGTCAGCTGGCCGGGAATGACGTTGTTGGCGCCGGTGCCGGCATGGATGTTCGAGACCTGCCAGCTCGTCGGCGCGTAGTACTCGTTGCCCTCGTCCCAGACTTCGGCGGACAGCTCGGCCAGTGCCGGCGCGGCCTGGTGGATCGGGTTGCGTGCCAGGTGCGGGTAGGCGATATGGCCCTGCATGCCCTTGATGACGAGGTGGCCCGAGAGCGAACCGCGCCGCCCGTTCTTGATCATGTCGCCCAGGATGTGGGCCGAGGTGGGCTCGCCGACCAGGCAGTAATCGAGTGTCTCGCCGCGTTCTTCCAGCATGTCGCAGACGATTGCGGTGCCGTCGGTGGCCGGGCCTTCCTCGTCGCTCGTGATCAGGAAGGCAATCGAGCCCTTGTGATCAGGGTGGACGGCCACGAATTCCTCGCAGGCGACGACCATCGCCGCGATCGAGGTCTTCATGTCGGCCGCGCCGCGGCCATAGAGCTTGCCGTCACGCACGGTCGGCGCGAAGGGCTCGGAAGTCCACTGGTGCACGGGGCCGGTCGGCACGACGTCGGTGTGGCCGGCAAAGACGAACAGCGGCGCCTCGCTGCCCCTGCGCGCCCACAAATTGGTGACGCCGTTCGATTCGATGCGCTCGCAGCGGAAACCCAGCGGCGCCAGCAGCTCGACAAGGCGCTGCTGGCAGCCCTTGTCGTTGGGCGTGATCGAATCAAGGGCGATCAGTTCGGCGGACAGGTCCTGGGTGCGCGAGTGCTTGACGATCATGCAGCCCCCGTCAGGCGACCATAGGCATCCGGGCTGAAACCCGCCGCCAGCGCGCCGTCGCCTTCGAACACCGGGCGCTTGATGACCGAGGTGTGTTCCAGCATCAGTTCCAGCGCACTGGCCTTGTCGACAACCGCCGCCTTGCGCTCGTCCGGTAAATTGCGCCAGGTCGTGCCCTTGCGGTTGACCAGGGCCTCCCAGTCGAGCTGCTCGAGCCAGCGGGCGGCCGTCTCGCGGTCCAGGCCCTGTTTTTTGAAATCGTGGAAGGTGAACTCGATGCCGTTCTCTGCCAGCCAAGTGCGGGCTTTCTTGACGGTGTCGCAGTTGGGAATACCGTAGAGGGTCTTGGTCATGGGCGTAAATGATGCGAGGCAACTCGTGGTTGCCAGGGTGCGGTCGTTCGGGAAGAGGCGAGAATAGCACAGCCATCCCGCCTTAGCGGGATCGTGAACGGGGTGCGGGACGGGTGGCGGAGCGCCTTAGGTACTCAGGTATTGAGCGTAAACTCGGTAAATGTCGTGGTCGGCTCGTCCGACTTATTCTGCTGGTCTTCCACCCCTTGCCCAGCCCCGTTGTTGAGCAGCCAGAGCAGGTTCGTCGCCGAGTCGGCATTCGCCAGCGCCTCTTCCTGCGTTACCAGTCCCACTTGCACCATCTGCAGCAGGGCCGCCTCGAAGGACTGCGAGCCCGGCGACAGGCTCTTGTCCATCGCTTCCTTGATCTGGCTGAGTTCGCCTTTTTCGATGAGGTCGGCGATGTAGCGGGTATTCAGCATGATTTCAACCGCCGGCTGGCGCGTGCCGCCGGCCGCGGCCTTCACGAGGCGCTGGGAGACGATGGCGCGGGTCGCCGAGGCCAGGTCCTGCAGCAGGGCAGGGCGGTTCTCAACCGGGTAGAAGCCGATGATGCGGTTCAGTGCGTTGTAGCTGTTGTTCGCGTGCAGGGTCGCGACCACGAGGTGGCCGGACTGGGCGTAGGCCAGCGCGGCACCCATCGTCGCCTGGTCGCGGATTTCACCAATCAGGATCACGTCGGGCGCCTGGCGCAGGCTGTTGCGCAGGGCAAGCTGGAAGTCGAGTGCGTCACTGCCGATTTCGCGCTGGTTGACGATCGATTTCTTGTTCTTGAACAGGTATTCGATCGGGTCTTCCAGCGTCAGGATATGGCCGGTGCGGTGCTCGTTGCGGTAGTCGAGCATCGAGGCAATGGTGGTCGACTTGCCCGAGCCGGTGGCGCCCACGACCAGCAGCAGCCCGCGCTTTTCCATGATGAGTTCGGCGAGCACGGGCGGCAGGCCGAGTTCGCCCAGCGGCGGGATGGTCGCCGGCACGAAGCGGAACACGGCCGAGATGCTGCCGCGCTGGCGGAAGGCCGACAGGCGGAAACGGCCGAGGTTGGGCACCGAGATGCCCATGTTCAGCTCGTTTTCGCGTTCCAGTTCTTCCAGCTGCTCGGGCGTGGTGATTTCGGCCAGCAGCGAGGCGATGTTGTCCGGGTCGAGCTTGTGCTGGTTGATCGGGATGAGGTTCCCGTTGATCTTGATGTGGACGGGAGAATTGACAGCGAAGAACATGTCCGACGCGTTTTTTTCTTTCATGAGCTGGAACAGGCGGTCCATGGCCATTGGCTGTGTCTCCCGGGTGGTGCTTTTGATGGTGCGGCGGTGCGGGCGGTAGGGTGGACGGCTCGTAGTTCAGGCCCCCGGCCTGAACTACTCCACGCGTTCAACCAGCCGTCGAGCAGCCGATGTGCGCGACTTAAATCCCGCGCAGCAGCTCGTTGATCCCCGTCTTCGCCCGCGTCTTGGCATCGACCTGCTTGACGATCACGGCGCAGTACAGGCTGTACTTGCCGTCCGGCGAAGGCAGGTTGCCCGACACGACGACCGAACCGGCCGGCACGCGGCCGTAGCTTACTTCGCCGGTTTCGCGGTTGTAGATCTTGGTCGACTGACCGATGTACACGCCCATCGAGATCACCGAGTTCTCTTCGACGATCACGCCTTCGACGATTTCCGAGCGCGCGCCGATGAAGCAGTTGTCTTCGATGATGGTCGGATTGGCCTGCATCGGTTCGAGCACGCCGCCGATGCCGACGCCGCCCGACAGGTGCACGTTCTTGCCGATCTGGGCGCAGGAACCGACCGTGGCCCAGGTGTCGACCATCGCGCCTTCATCGACATAGGCGCCGATGTTGACGTAGGACGGCATCAGGACCACGTTCTTGCCGATGAAGGAGCCGCGGCGGGCGACTGCCGGCGGCACCACGCGAAATCCCCCCTTGGTGAAATCTTCGGCGGTGTAGTCGGCGAACTTGGTCGGGACCTTGTCGAAATATTGGACATCGCCGCCGTTGACGATGACGTTGTTCTCGAGGCGGAACGACAGCAGCACGGCCTTCTTGATCCACTGGTTCACCAGCCACTCGGCGCCGCTCTTCTGCGCCACGCGCAGGGTGCCGGCATCGAGGCCCGCAATGACGTGGGCAACGGCGTCGCGCACTTCCGCGCTGGCGTTCGATGGGCTGATCTCGGCGCGCTGTTCCCAGGCGGTGTCGATGATGTTCTGGAGTTGTTGGGTCATGATGATGATCTCGTTTTCAGGATTCGTTGCGCAGGGACTGGCAGAACTGCACGATGCGATTGGCCGCTTCCAGCCCTTCGTCGACGCCGGCCACCAGCGCCATGCGGATGTGGTTGCGGCCCGGATTGGTCCCGTGCGCGTCGCGCGCGAGGTAGGAACCGGGCAAAACCGTCACATTATATTCGGCGTACAGCCGGCGTGCGAAGTCGGTATCCGACAGACCGGTGCGGCGCACGTCGGCCCACAGATAAAAGCCGGCGTCGGGCAGCTCGACGTCCATCACCTCGCGCAGCAGCGGCGTGATGAGGGTGAACTTTTCGCGGTACAGGGTGCGGTTGTCGTGCACGTGGGTCTCGTCGCCCCAGGCCGCGATCGAGGCCGCCTGCACGGTCGGCGACATGGCGCCGCCCGAGTAGGTGCGGTAGAGCAGGAATTTCTTCAGCACCTGCGGGTCGCCGGCGACGAAACCCGAGCGCATGCCCGGCACGTTCGAGCGCTTCGACAGGCTCGAGAACACGATCAGGTTGGCGTACGGGCGGCTGCCGCCACTGCGGCCGAGCTGGTGCGCCGCTTCGAGGGCGCCCAGCGGCGGCATCGATGCGGAGTAGATTTCGGAATAGCATTCGTCGGCCGCGATCACGAAGTCGTGGCGGTCGGCAAGGGCGAACAGCTCGCGCCAGTCGTCCAGCCCCAGCACGGCGCCGGTCGGGTTGCCGGGCGAGCAGACATAAAGCAGCTGCACGCGCTCCCATACGTCGTGCGGCACCGTGGCGTAGTCGCAGGCGAAGTTGCGCGCCGGGTCGGAGTTGACGAAATACGGGGTGGCGCCGGCGAGGTAGGCCGCGCCTTCGTAGATCTGGTAGAACGGGTTCGGGCACAGCACTAGCGCATCCGGACGGCTGGCGTCCACGACCGAGTGGGCGATGGCGAACAGGGCTTCGCGCGAGCCATTCACCGGCAGCACCATCGTGGCCGGGTCGAGCGCGGGCACGCCGTAGCGGCGCTCGAGCCAGCCGGCGATCGCCGCGCGCAGCGGTTCGCCGCCGACCGTGCTCGGATAGTTCGACAGGCCGCCCACGGCGTGCATCAGGGCTTTCTCGATGAACGGGGGCGTCGGATGTTTCGGTTCCCCGATGCCGAGGCTGATCGGGGCAAGGTCGGCGTTCGGCGTCACGCCGGCGAACAGTTCGCGCAGCTTTTCGAACGGGTAGGGGTGCAGTTTGTCGAGGTGTGGATTCACGTCGGTACCAGGAAGGGCAGTGCGAAAAGATCCATTATAGCGCCGATAACACCGGTTGCCGCCGGTGCCGGGGCGCGCACCAATGGATACGGTCCTAGGACTGCAGCGCGGCCTGGATGAGTTCGAGCGTGGCGCCCGTCTGCACGGCGCGCATGCCGTTGCGGCCGGCCTCCTTGACGGCGTACATGGCGCGGTCGGCGGAGACGAAGAATTCCTTGATGTCGTCGAGCTGGGTCGGCACGATGGTCGAGATGCCGAGGCTGGCGGTGACCCAGGGCGAGGTGGTCGAGCGCGGGTTCAGGATGTTCAGCGATTCGATGTGGGCGCGGATCGCCTCGCCGATCGTACAGGCAGCGTCATGCCCGGTTTCGCCGAACAGCAGCACGAATTCCTCGCCGCCGTAGCGCGCGGCCAGGTCGGTGGCGCGCAGCGCGTGCGACTGCAGCGCCATCGCCACCTGCTGCAGGCAGGCGTCGCCGGCGGCGTGGCCGAGGCTGTCGTTGTAACCCTTGAAGTGGTCGACGTCGAGCACGATCAGGGACAGCGGCTGGCTCGAGCGGATCGCGCGCTGCCATTCCTTTTCGAGGAAGCTGTCGAAATGGCGCCGGTTGGCGATCTTGGTCAGCGGGTCGAGCAGGGCCGCGCGCTGCAGGGCGTTTTCCGACTGCTTGTGGTGGGTAATGTCATGCAGTAGCGCGATGAAGGTCGGCTGTTCGGTCCCCATGGGCGTGAGCGTGAGGTCCATCGCGCGCAGGATGCCGTCGCGCTGGCGGATCAGCACTTCGCGCGCGCCGCGCCAGACCGGCGCCCCCGGGCCGGCCTCGGCCTGGCTGAAGAATTCCAGGTATTCCTGCGCCAGCGGGGGCGCCAGCAGGTCGCGGATCGAACGGCCGGCCAGTTCGCCCTGCGCGTAGCCGAGGTAGCGGTTGCAGGCCGGGTTGGCGTACTGGATGCGCCCGCTCGCTTCGATCATCATCAGCCCTTCGTCCATGCTGTTGACGATCAGGCGCAGGCGCTCGTTCTGCTGCTGTTGCGACAGCGCGGTGCGGCGGAACTGCAGCTGGACGCGCACCCGTGCGCACACTTCGGCCAGGCGCAGGGGCTTGGCGATGTAGTCGGCCGCGCCGATGTCGAAGCCGGCGACGATGTCGTCGGTCCCGGTGCGCGCACTCATGAAGATGACGGGGATGTTGCTCGTCACCGGGTCCGCCTTCAGGCGGCGGCATACTTCCATGCCGTCCATGCCGGGCAGGACGATGTCGAGCAGGATCAGGTCGGGCAGGGCGCGCCGGGCGATTTCAAGCGCGCGCTCGCCCGTGTTGGCAACAAACGTCTGGTAGCCCTGCTCCAGCATCATCGAGCGCAGCGCACCCAGGTGCGCCGGCGCGTCGTCGACGATCAGGACGGCGGCCTGTCGCGTGGCAGCTGGTGCTGGGACTAGAGTAGGCATCGCGTTGGCGTCGCAGGACGGGTTGATCTCGTACAAAATCATAACCCGATGTGGCCGCGAGAGGTAACTTTTGTTGCCAGAAAGCTAGTCTTTGCTGTTGCAGCGCCACAACCATAAGACGAGCAAAGCGGGGTGACTGCTGGTATTTCTTTGTGGCAACAATCGCATTCATTTACACTGCATAAAAAGGGGAAAGGAGCCACCCGGTCACGCGCCTTGCGCCCGTGACCGTGCGGCAGCCCGGCTTTTATAAGTGCGGGGTGATCAGCTTGCCCAGGATGGCGATGCCTTCGCGGATGCGCTCGGGCGGCACCGTCACGAAGGACAGGCGCAGCGTGTTCGTTTCCGGATCGTTGGCGTAGAACGGCGCGCCCGGCACGAAGGCGACACGCGCGGCAATTGCCTGGTCGAGCAGTTTCATGGCGTCGATCGACTTCGGCAGCGTCACCCAGATGAACATGCCGCCCTCGGGCTTGGTCCAGGACACCGAAGCGGGGAAGTGCTCGGCCATCGCGTCGAGCATGGCCTGGCACTGGCTGCCGTAGAGCGTGCGGATGGTCGGGATGTGCTCGTCCAGGAAACCGTTCTTCACCACTTCGTGCACGACCATCTGCGTGAGCTGGGCGGTGTGCAGGTCGGCCGCCTGCTTGGCCAGTTCCAGGCGGCGCACCAGCGGCAGCGGGGCGCATACGTAGCCAAGGCGGATGCCGGGGGTGAGCACTTTCGAGAACGACCCCATGTAGATGACGCCGTCCGGGTTCATCGCCACCATCTTCGGCATCGGTTCGCCCCGGTACGACAGCGCGCCGTAGGGATCGTCCTCGATCAGCGGCAGGCCGAGATTGGCGCAGGTGTCGACCAGCTCGCGGCGGCGCGCGATCGACAGCGAACGGCCGGTCGGGTTCTGGAAGTTCGGCAGCGAGTACAGAAGGCGGGCGCCGTCGGCCACGCGCGCGATCGAGGATGGCACCAGGCCGTCGTCGTCGGTGGCGACCGAGGCGAATTCGGGACGGTACACCGAGAAGGCCTGCAGCGCGCCCAGGTAGCTCGGGGTTTCGACCAGCACACGGCTGCCTTCGTCGATCAGGACCTTGCCGATCAGGTCGAGGGCCTGCTGCGAGCCCGACACCATCAGGATCTGCTCGGGCAGGATCTTCGTGCCTTCAGTGGACAGGGAGTGCGCGATCCATTCGCGCAGCGGGGCGTAGCCGTCGGTCGGGCCGTACTGCAGCGCGACTTTTCCTGTTTCCGACAGCACCTTGTCGTAAGCGGCCTTCATGCGCTCGACCGGGAAGGTCGCGGGCGAGGGCAGGCCGCCGGCAAACGAAATGATCTCGGGACGCTGGGTGATCTTCAGGATTTCGCGGATGAACGAGCTTTGCAGCCCTTGTGCGCGTTCGGAAAACTGCCACTGCATGGGACGGGATTGTTCGATGGTCATGCTGATCTCACTGGAAAGAACCGCCGGCCGAACCTGGCGATGAAGGTAAGCCGACAGTCCGGAGGCCTGGTAGGCCGCCGGCCTGTCGGCCGCGAGAGGGCCGGGCGGGTAGCCCGGCCCCGTGATGCATTTTCCTGACTGCTGCTTAAGCGGCTTCGGCCACCTCAACGATCATGTCGATCTCGACGCAGGCGCCGCGCGGGCACTGCGCCACGCCGAAGGCCGAACGGGCGTGCTTGCCGGCATCGCCGAAGACTTCGCCGAACAGTTCCGAGGCGCCGTTGGTGACCAGGTGCTGCTCGATGTAGTCAGGCGTCGAGTTCACAAGGCTCATCAGCTTGACGATGCGCTTGACGCGGCTCAGGTCGCCGCCGCAGGCGTCCTGCAGGGTGCCCATCAGGTCGATCGCGATCGCGCGCGCCGCCGCCTGGCCTTCCGCAGTGGTCTTGTCCTTGCCCAGCTGGCCGACATTGACCGAGCCGTCCGCATTCTTGGCGATGTGGCCCGAGATGAAGACCAGGTTGCCGGTCTGGACATACATGACGTAGGCGGCCACCGGGGCGGCGGCAGGTTGCAGGGTGATGTTCAGTTCTTTGAGTTTGTCGTAGACGGACATGGAATTTCCAATGCGGTAGATGAAGCCGGTATTGTACGACTTGCCAGCCGGGATGGACACACTGGCGCGGCAAGCGGTTCCATCGACAAGCGCCGTCATTTTGCCTGCCCCTTGCCTCCAGGTCATCGAAGCGGGGTGCCGCGGGCCTGCAAGCTGTTATCAGTTTGGCATTGCCCAGTGGTATCATTCGGGATCGCCGCGACGCGGCATCGACGGGTCGCACAGATGAGCATGGTATTCGCGCTGAAGTTATTCCTGGTTCCCATCCTGATCTGGCTCGTCACCCTGGCCGGCAGGCGCTGGGGTCCCGGCGTGGCCGGCTGGCTGTCCGCCTTTCCAATCGTGGCCGGTCCGATCCTGTTTGCCCTCACGCTCGAGCAGGGGCCGGAATTCGCCGCACATGCAGCCGAGGGCACGCTGCTGGCGGTCGTGGCGCTTCTCGTGTTCAGCGTTGCTTACGCGTGGGCTGCGATGCGCTTTGGCGTGGCAGGGTCGATGGCGCTGGCGCTGCTCGCCTATGGGATGGCAGTGGCCGCCCTGCAAGCCTTGTCGCTGCCACTGGCGGGCGCGTTCGTGCTCGTCTGGTGCGCGCTGCTGGCGGCTACCCGGCTGTTCCCGGGCGTTGCGCCTTCGGTTGCGGCAAGTTCCCCGCGCCGCAGCGACCTGCCGTGGCGCATGCTGGCCGGCGCCGTGCTCGTTTTTGCCGTCACTACCGGCGCGGCGCAGCTGGGTGCGCGCCTCTCCGGCTTCTTCGCCATGTTCCCGGTCATGAGCACCGTGCTGGTCGGCTTTGCCCATGCCAGCCTGGGGCGCGGTAATGCGGTCGCCCTGTTGCGCGGCATGGTGACCGGGTATTTCGGGTTTTCCGTGTTCTGCGCCGTGCTGGCGCTGCAACTGCGCGAAGGGGCGCTGGCGCCGGCCTTCGGATTGGCGCTGGGCTGCGCGCTGGCCGTGCACCTGGCCGCGCGCCGCGTACTGGGTTCAAGCGCGCCGGCGCCTGCCGCCCCGGCGAAGGCATGAGGGTCCGGCCGACCCTGCGGACCCATACGATTGCTGTTCCGTGCCGTGTTGAAGGTTTTGCAAGATTTCTTGTATAACAGACCTCTTGAAACCCGTGGCACTATCCCCAATATTGCTGCAGTCCGTTCAACTTTCATTCAAACCGCGTATTTCAAACCGCTCTACCACGAGGAATAAGATGGCTGCTGCCGAAAAAGAGACCCTTGGCTTTCAAGCTGAAGTAAAACAGCTGTTGCAACTGATGATTCACTCCTTGTATTCGAACAAGGAAATCTTCCTGCGCGAGTTGATTTCGAACGCATCCGACGCGGCCGACAAGCTGCGCTTCGAGGCGATCAATAACGACGCCCTGTATGGCAACGACCATGAGCTCAAGATCCGCGTGAGCTTCGACAAGGACGCGCGCACGATCACGATTTCCGACAACGGCATCGGCATGAGCCGCGACGAAGTCATTTCGCACCTGGGCACCATCGCCAAGTCGGGCACCAAGGAATTCTTCAGCAAGCTCTCGGGCGACCAGCAGCATGACGCGGCCCTGATCGGGCAGTTCGGCGTGGGCTTCTACTCGGGCTTCATCGTCGCCGAGAAAATCATCGTCAACACCCGCCGCGCCGGCGCCTTCGTTTCCGACGGCGTGCGCTGGGAGTCGGCCGGCGAGGGCGACTACAGCATCGAAACGATCGAAAAGCCGAGCCGCGGCACTGACGTCATCCTGCACCTGCGTGCCGGCGAAGAAGAGCTGCTCTCGAGCTGGAAGCTGAAGTCGATCATCCGCAAGTACTCCGACCACATCTCGCTGCCGATCGTCATGCAGAAGGAAGAGTGGGACGAAGAGAAGAAGCAGACCGTCGTCAAGGATGAGGTCGAAACCGTCAACCAGGCCAGCGCCCTGTGGGCCCGCAACCGGTCGGAGGTCACGAAAGAGCAGTACGACGAGTTCTACAAGCACGTCTCGCACGACTTCCAGGAGCCGCTCGCCTACACCCACAACCGGGTGGAAGGCCGCAGCGAGTACACCCAGCTGCTGTACGTGCCGAGCCACGCCCCGTTCGACCTGTGGGACCGCAACAAGCGCGGCGGGATCAAGCTGTATGTGAAGCGCGTCTTCATCATGGACGACGCCGAGCAGCTGATGCCGACCTACCTGCGCTTCGTGAAGGGCGTGATCGATTCGAACGACCTGCCGCTGAACGTCTCGCGCGAGATCCTGCAGGAGTCGCGCGACGTGCGCGTGATCCGCGAAGGCTCGACCAAGCGCGTGCTCGGCATGCTCGAGGAAATGGCGAACGCCGAGGAGCAGGAAGGCAAGGACAAGTACGCGACCTTCTGGAAGGAATTCGGCCAGGTGCTGAAAGAGGGCATCGGCGAGGACGCGACCAACAAGGACCGCATCGCCAAGCTGCTGCGCTTCGCGTCGACCGCGAACGACACCGACGAGCAGACCACGTCCTTCGAGGACTACGTCAAGCGCATGAAGGAAGGCCAGGACAAGATTTACTACGTCGCAGCCGACAGCTTCAACGCCGCGAAGAACAGCCCGCACCTCGAAATTTTCCGTAAAAAAGGCGTCGAAGTGCTGCTCATGACCGACCGGGTCGACGAGTGGATGCTGTCCTTCCTGACCGAATTCGAGGGCAAGGAACTGGCATCGGTGGCGAAGGGCGGCCTGGACCTCGGCAAGCTGGAAGACGAAGCCGAGAAGAAGGAACACGAAGAGACCGAGACCCAGTACAAGGAGCTGGTCGAGCAGATGAAGGGTGCGCTGGCGGAGAAGGCCAAGGACGTGCGCGTGACCTTCCGCCTGACCGACTCGCCGGCCTGCCTGGTGGCGGACGAGCACGAGCTGTCGGCGAACCTGGTGCGCATGCTCAAGGCCGCAGGCCAGAATGCGCCCGAGTCGAAGCCGATCCTCGAGATCAACCCGAACCACCCGCTGGTGACGCGCCTGAAGTACGAAGACGCGAGCGGCGCCCGCTTCGCCGACTGGTCGCACATCCTGTTCGACCAGGCGATGCTGGCCGAAGGCGGCAGCCTTGCGGATCCGGCGGCGTTCGTGAAGCGCCTGAACGAGATGCTGCTGGCGACCGCCAAATAAGCATTGGATGGACATGACAACCGGGCCTGCGGGCCCGGTTTTTTTTCGTCCTGGATTTCGGAAATTTCGTTGGCGGGAATGGAGGCTAGTTGCTTCCATTGCGTGCTCGAGCCGTCCGGCGTGTCTGCTACACTGATTTGTTCATTCAACCATTGTGCACCCGATTGATCCCGACTCCTTCCCCCGAGGGCCTGCCGCCCGTGCTTGCCGGTCCTGTCCTGCGCCGCCTTGAGCCGGGCCGCCTTGTGCTCTGGCTGGTCGGCAGCGCGCCGCTGGACCTGACCCTGGTGCTGGCGCCCAGGGCAGGCGCGCCCCGGCGCCTGCCCCTGGACGCGCGCCGCTGTCGCGTGATACGCGTCGGTCGCCACGCCTGCGTGCACCTGATCGATGTCGCACTGCCCGAGCCGCTGCCGCAAGACACGATCATCGAGTACGACTTGCTCGTCACGCAGGGCGATGGCAACCAGGCCGGCATCGCACACTGGGCGCCGCACCTGCTGCATGCCGGCGCAACGCGGCCGAACATGGTGCTGCGCAGCCGCAGCGACAATATCCTGTATGGCTCGTGCCGCAAGCCGCATCATCCCGCGCGGGACGGCCTGGCGCGCGCCGACGCTTTGTTGGCCGATCACGCTCAACTAGCCGATGAGCGGCCCGACGAGCGGCCCGCCATGCTCATGCTGTGCGGTGACCAGGTGTATGCCGACGATGTGGCAGGCCCGACGCTGGCGGCGATCCACGCGCTGATCCGGCGCCTGGCCCTGTATGGCGAATGCCTGGAAGGCGCGGTGGTCGCCGACAGCGAGGCGCTGTACGGCCATCCGGCCAGTTACTACCGGCGCGAAGAGCTGCTGCCTGCGTTCAGGTCCAACGATGCGCTGCGCGACCGCTTTTTCGGCGGCAGCGAAAAGCCGATCTTCACCACGGCCAATGCGCACAACCACCTGGTCACCCTGGCCGAGGTGATGGCCATGTACCTGCTGGTCTGGTCGCCCGTGCCATGGCAGCTGGTGGCGGATGCGCCGGCGCCCGTGCTGGAGCCGAGACATGCAGACCGCTGGCGGCGCGAGTCAAAGGCGCTGGCGGGCTTTTGCCGCGACCTGCCGCAGGCCGCGCGGCTGCTGGCGCATGTGCAGACCCTGATGATCTTCGACGACCATGACATCACCGACGACTGGAACCTGTCGGCCAAGTGGGAAACCACCGTCTACGAGCACCCATTCTCGCGCCGGATCGTGGGCAATGCGCTGATCGCCTACATGCTGTGCCAGGGCTGGGGCAACCGCCCCGATGTGTTCGAGACGGCGCTGGACGATATGGCGGTGCTGGCCGCCACGGCCGCTGACGATGACCGGCTGGACGCACCAGGGCAGGATGCGCTGATCAGGCGCCTGCTGTCTTTCCGCCAGTGGGATTTCGTCGTCCGGACGGAGCCCACGATCATCGTGCTCGATACCCGCACGCGGCGCTGGCGCAACCGGCGCCGGCCCGGCCATCCCTCGGGCCTGATGGATTGGGAGTCGCTGACCGAGCTTCAGCACGAGCTGCTGGACGAAACGGCCGCCGTCATCGTCTCGCCGACGCCGATGTTCGGGGTCAAGCTGATCGAGGTGGTGCAAAGGGTCGCCACCTTCGCCGGCCTGGCCTTGACCGTCGACGCCGAGAACTGGATGGCGCATCGCGGCGCGGCCAGCAGCATGCTCAATATCTTCCGCCACTCACGCACCCCGGGCAATTACGTGGTCCTGTCGGGCGATGTGCACTACTCTTTCGCCTATGATGTCGAGGTGCGCGATTCGGACCGCACGCCGCATATCTGGCAGATCAGCAGCAGCGGCATCAAGAACGAATTCCCGCGCCGCCTGCTCGACTGGCTCGATCGCCTCAATCGCTGGCTGTATTCTCCGCGCTCGCCGCTGAACTGGTTCACCCAGCGCCGCGATCTTGCCCTCACGCCGTACCTGCCCGATTCGCGCCGGCATGGCGAGCGCGTCTGGAACGGCGCCGGCATCGGCCAGGTGTGGCTCGACGCGCAAGGGCGGCCAGTGCGCATCATGCAGCACAACGCCGACGGCCGGCCGTCGACCCGGTTCCTGGCGCCGGAGCAGGAAGCATCCCTTGCGGAGGCTGCCGAGCAGCCCTTGGGAAAGCACTGATATATATCAGGCGTTCTCACGCGCAGTCCACGTCCTTCAGCCCGATGTCGCCACGCGTTGCGGCAGCCTGGCCGCCAGCCGGTTGAAGATCCCCTCGAACCACCCCTTGCGGTGCTCCGTCACCTGTCCCACGACCCAGGTAACAAGCCCGATCACCACCACCAGCGCCGCCACGTCCACGCCACTGTTCCGGTCATGCGGATACAACAGCATCCACAGCCGCATCACCAGCGCATGCACCAGGTACAGCGTGAAGGTGTACGAGGCCAGGGCGCGCACCGGCTTTTCAAGGCGCAGCAGGCTGGAGAAGACCGCGCTCTTGGCACACAGGAAGTTGGCGGCGACGAGCATGCACACCACGTAATCGGCCAGGTAACGGTCCGCGCTTTTCAGGGGCAGGCCGGGGAAGGGCCAGGTGGCATCGGCCAGTGCGCGCAGCGCGGCGTCCGTGCCGGATTCCTTGAACAGCACCAGCAGGGCGAGGGTCGCCCACCATCCGGCGAGCGCGAGCGGACGCGGGATCGTCAGCCTTTTCTGCCAGTGGTACACCAGTACGCCGCTGGCCCATACCGGCAGCAGCAGCCACAGTTTCGGGCCGATGAACAGCAGGATCGAGGCGGCAACGATGATGCGGCGCCGGCCGCGCAGGTAGAACAGCGCGCCGAACAGCACGTAATACCAGACCTCGTAGCCGAGCGACCAGTAGGGCGCCAGCAGCGTCGGCGGCTCGGAAATGGTCCACAGCTCGCCCATGAAGAGCAGGTGCAGGGGCAGGTAGAGCCAGAGCTTGGCGAGCTGGTAGACCTCGCCCATGGGCACGATGCCCGCTGCCAGCAGCAGGCCGCCGGCGGCAAAGGCGAGCAGCAGGATCGGCAGGGCCACCGAGTAGATGCGGGTGCAGCGCGCCACGCAATACGCGCGCAGCCCCCCGTCTTTCCGTTCGGTCGTGTAGGCGATCACGAAACCGGACAGGACGAAGAAGATCACCACCGATTCACGGCCGAGATTGAGCAGCCAGGAACCATGGTGCCCGGCGATGACCTGGTACGGCCCGAAGTGGCTGGCCACGACCAGCACGGCCGCGAGGAAGCGGCAGCAGTCGAGGTAGAGCGACAGCGGTCGAGAGAGCGGAGGGGCCGGATGTGCCATGGCAGTGACTGGTTATGCAGCCGCCATGATACCCCATGCCTGAACGCAACCTGCGAAAAAGACAATGAGTGTCGTTATTTCGGCAACTTGCTTGCGCAGCTTATTTGCGCAGCTGCGTGCAGAAGTCGAGCAGCATCTGTTCGCCTTCCGGCCACGCGCCGTAACCGGCATCGGTATTGACGTGGTCGGCGTCGCCGATTTCGACATAGGCGCTGCCCCAGGCGGCGGCAAAGGCTTGCGCGCGCTCGCGCGTCACGAACGGATCGTTGGTGCTGGCGACAACGATGCTGGGGAAGGGCAGCGGCGCCAGCGGGACCGGGGCGAAGCCATTGGCGTCGATCGGGTAGGACGGGGCGTCGACATCGCTCGGCGCGACCAGGAAGGCGCCGGCCGCACGCAGCGGCGAGCCGGAGGCGGCCCAGTGCGCCGCCAGGATGCACCCCAGGCTATGCGCGACCAGCACCGGTGCGCCCTCGCAGGTGGCGACCGCCGCGTCGAGTTCGGCGACCCATTCGTCACGGCCCGGATCGTTCCAGTCGCGATGCTCGAGGCGGCGCCACTCCGGATGGCGGGTATGCCACAGCGACTGCCAGTGCTGGGGCCCGGAGTTCCACAGGCCGGGCAGAATGAGAACATCGCAATCCATGGAACCTCCTCGTTGAGTGTCAGCCGATTGTACGCGTGCTCACAAGGCCGTGCGCAGCGCGAACAGTTCCGGAAACAGCACCACATCGAGCATCTTGCGCAGATAGCTGACGCCCGCCGTGCCGCCGGTACCCGTCTTGAAGCCGATGATGCGCTCGACGGTGGTCACATGGCGGAAGCGCCAGAAGCGGAAGGCTGTCTCCAGGTCAACCAGTTTTTCGGCCAGCTCGTACAGCCCCCAGTGCTTGTCCGGGTCCTGGTAGACAAGGAGCCAGGCCGCCTTGACCGATTCGTCGTGCACGGTCGGCAGGGTCGGGTCGCGCGCCAGGCGTTCTTCCGAAATGCCGAAGCCCTTGCGCGCCAGCAGCTGGATGGCTTCGTCGTACACGGACGGCGTGTGGAGTTCCTTGTCGAGGATGGCGTGCGCCGGCGGGTTCTTCTCGTGCACGGCCAGCAGCGCCGCGTTCTTGTTCCCGAGGATGAATTCGAGCTCGCGGTACTGGTGCGACTGGAAGCCGGACGAGGCGCCGAGGTAGGGCCGGATCGCCGTGTATTCCGATGGCGTCATGGTCGCCAGTACGTCCCAGGCATGGACCAGCTGGTCCATGATGCGGGCCACGCGCGCCAGCATCTTGAAGGCCGGATCGAGTTCGCCGGCACGCAGCTGCACGCGCACGGCCGCCAGTTCGTGCAGCATCAGCTTGACCCACAGCTCGCTGGTCTGGTGCTGGATGATGAACAGCATCTCGTTGTGGTTCGGCGAGAGCGGGTGCTGGGCCGACAGGATCTGGCCGAGGCCGAGGTAGTCGCCGTAGCTCATCGACTCCTTGAAATCCATTTTCGCGCCATGCCACTCGGCGGGTTTGTTCTGGTCGTCGCTCATGCCGGCCTCAAGTCACTGCGCCGCGCGTGGCGGCCACATCGTAATCCTCGCGATCGAGGATATCTTTCAGGATCGCGACCGCATCCCAGACGTCGGCGAAGCGCGTGTACAGCGGCGTGAAGCCGAAGCGCATGATCTCGGGCTCGCGGTAGTCGCCGATCACGCCGCGCGCGATCAGGGCCGCCATCACCGCATAGCCATGCGGATGGGTGAAGCTGACCTGGCTGCCGCGGCGCGCATGCGCGCGCGGCGTCACCAGGCCCAGCGGGTGCGCGGCGCAGGTCGATTCGACCAGCTCGATGAAGAGGTCGGTCAGCGCGAGCGACTTGGCGCGGATCGCTTCCATGCTCGTTTCCTCGAACACTTCCAGCCCGCATTCCACGAGCGACAGCGACACCACCGGCTGGGTGCCGCACAGCGCGCGGCCGATGCCGTCGACGGGGGAAAAGCCGTGCGCCATCGCGAAGGGTTTCGCGTGGCTCCACCAGCCGGTGAGCGGGTGCTGGAACTGCGCCTGGTGGCGCTGCGGCACCCAGATGAAGGCCGGGGCGCCGGGGCCGGCGTTCAGGTATTTATAGGTGCAGCCGACCGCGAAGTCGGCCTCGGCGCCGCCCAGGTCGAGCGGCACCGCGCCGGCCGAGTGGGCCAGGTCCCAGACGATGAGCGCGCCGCGCTCGTGCGCGTGGCGGGTCAAGGCCGCCATGTCGTGCTGGTAGCCGGTGCGGTAGTTCACGTGGGTGAGCATGACGACAGCGCAGTCGTCGTCGATCGCTCCAGGAAGTTCCTCGACGGAGTCGGCCAGGCGCACGCGGTAGCCCCGCTCGAGCCAGCCGGCCAGGCCCTCGGCCATGTAGATATCGGTCGGGAAGTTGCTGCGTTCGGTCACGATGGTGCGCCGTGCGGCATGCGGCCCCTCGGCCTGGATGCGGATCGCGGCCGCCAGGGCCTTGAACAGGTTGAGCGAGGTGGTGTCGGTCACCGCGACTTCGCCGGGCCCCGCGCCGATCAGCGGCGCCAGCCGGTCGCCCAGGCGTTTCGGCATGTCGAACCAGCCCGCCGTGTTCCAGCTGCGGATCAGGTCCTGGCCCCATTCGCGCGCCACGACTTCATGGGCACGGGCCAGCGCCGCGCGCGGGCGCGCGCCGAGCGAATTGCCGTCCAGGTAAATCAGGCCTTCCGGCAGGTCGAAGCGTTCGCGCAGGGGCGCGAGCGGGTCTTGCGCGTCGCGCGCGAGGCAGTCGGCGCGGGTAATGTCGGACGTGGTCGAGTCAGCGTTCATATAGAAGATGTCAGGAGGTCGGCAGGGCGCGTGGGCCGTTCGGGCGGGAGTGTAGCAAGAAAAGGCCTTGGCAAGACAAGGTAGCGATGACGCCTTGTTATCTTTTAACGCAGCCATGCCGGTTCATCGCTGTTTTTGAATTTTTTTAAATTTATTTTGCCAACAACCCTAAAGTTCCCGATGTGCCGGCCGTTAAGGGTACAGAAGGCGCAGTGCAGGGTGGTCAAAAAATATTTCAAAAATATTTTCGAACAACCCTAAAGTTCCCGCCGACGCTGCCGTTAAAGAGTCAGAAGGCCAGGAAGCGTGTCTGAAAAATAGTTCAGAACAGCCCTAAAGTTTCCGTTGTAGTTGACGTAAACCAACACATGGGGCGAGTCGCCGGAAAAATCCGGGCAGCAAAACGGCGCGCTCGACATCATTGCAACAGCCTCCTTTTCATAGGAGCGCATCCCCCATCCGCAAGGGTTTGTCAGACAAACTCCTATGGCGGACCTCGTCGTTTCCGGGGTCCAAATACAGCGTTTATCCGATTCCCGAAAAGTTTCCGTACAGTCAGAATCTATCTCACTGGCAACACACACAGCGCCAGGAACAACGAATCGACGGAGAGTGGAAAATGACTGCAAACGACATGATGGCTGAAATCCGGGACGCTAACCTGAGCTACCTGATGCTGGCCCAGCAGATGATCCGCAGCGACAAGGTCACCGCCATCTTCCGTCTCGGTATCTCGGCCGATATCGCCGACCTGATCGAAGGCATGAGCAATGCCCAGATCCTGAAGCTCGCCGGCGGCAACATGATGCTGGCCCGCTTCCGCTTTGACGACACCGCCATCCTGTCGATGCTCACCAGCCACAGCAAGGACCGCGCCCTGGCGCAGTCGCACGCTGCCATCCTGATGGCCGGCCAGCCTGCTGAAGAAATTGCCTAATAGATCGCTGGGCTCCGGTCCGATGGTGTAGGATGACCTCGACTGAAGTGGAGCAGTGATGAGTAAAAAAAGCGTCGTATCCGAAGCGCAGGAAATCCAGCTCGCGATCGAGCTGATCAATTTGGGAGCGCGCCTGCAGCTCCTCGAAAGCGAAGTCTCGCTGTCGCGCGAGCGCCTGATCAAGCTGTACAAGGAACTGAAAGGCATGTCGCCCCCGAAAGGGATGCTGCCGTTCTCGACCGACTGGTTCCTGACTTGGCAGCCGAACATCCATTCCTCGTTGTTCATCAACATCCATAACTTCCTGGTCGAACACGCCGGCGCTTCCGGTGTCCAGGCGGTGATGAAAGCCTACAAGCTCTACCTCGAACAGATGCCGGCCGCGCCCGGCGAAGAGCCGCTGCTCTCGCTGACCCGCGCCTGGACCCTGGTACGTTTCTTCCAGAGCAACATGCTGGCGCTGGCGCCTTGCGGCAAGTGCAAGGGCAAGTTCGTCGTCAACGCGCTCGACCTCAACAGCGATTACCTCTGCGGCCTGTGCCACATGCCTTCGCGCGCCGGCAAGACGCGAAAAGCCAAGGACGCAGCGAATGCCGAAGCCGCCCGCATTGAAGCCGAGGCCGAAGCCCGCCAAGGCGGAGTCCCGCCCGGATCTTGAGCCTGGCGCCTGATTCCCTGGTGATGTTCGCATTGCGCCGGAGCCTGCCATGAGTGCGGCCGGCCGCCTCGGTCGTCTATTAAGCATTCCCTCGGTGCGCGCCTTGCTGTGCCAGGTTGCCGCCTTTGCGCTCACCCTGGCAAGCGTCTACCTGCTGACCCGCGCCGGCGCCTCGCCTTCCTACCTGCTTGCCGCCCTCCTGCAGGGCGGCTTCGCCGCCTTGCTCACCTGGCGCTGGCGCCTCGCGTCATGGTGGATTGCGATCGCTTTCCTGTTCCCCCTGGCGCTGTTCGGCACCAGTGGCCTCGACCTGCCGCCAGCCCTGTTCCTCGGCGTCTTCCTCTTCATGCTGGTGCTCTACTGGTCGACCTTCCGCACCCAGGTGCCGTACTACCCGTCCGGCAAGAGTGCCTGGGCCGCGGTGGCCGCGCAGCTGCCGCAGGACCGGCCGATCCGCGTGATCGACATCGGCAGTGGCCTCGGCGGCCTGGTGCTCGACCTCGCCCGGCGCCGGCCCGACGCGCAGGTGACCGGCATCGAACTGGCGCCGCTGCCCTGGCTGGCAAGCTGGCTGCGCGCCTGCGCAAGGGCAAGCCGGGCCCGTTTCATCCTCGGCGACTACGAGCAACTCGACTTCGGCAGCTTCGACGCCGTCTTTGCCTACCTGTCGCCAGCCGCCATGACGGCGCTGTGGCAGAAGGCGCGGCGCGAGATGCGACCCGGCAGCATGTTGATGAGTTACGAGTTCGCCATCGAGGGCCAGCCCCCCACCTTATCGGTCTGTCTACAGGATACGGGCCGAACTCTTTACATATGGCACTTTTAGGAGACAGTCCGGGCCTTTTTACTTGCCCGTAGGCTATTCTCCAGCTATTGTTTCAGCTGCAGTAGTTCCGCACGTAAATATTTTTTCTGAGACACTTTAACTCGGAAACAACGTCTTCCTGGCCATGCTTGGTCCCCACCTGGAGCAGATTTGTTAGTCATTATCGGTTACGTCATTGTGTGCGCCTCGGTGTTCGGCGGCTTCATCATGGCCGGCGGGCACGCGGCCATCCTGTTCCAGCCGATCGAACTCCTGATGATCGGCGGCGCGGCCGTTGGCGCTTTCTTTGTCGGTAACAATAACAAGTCGATCAAGGCGACGATGAAGGCGCTGCCCACGGTGTTCAAGGGCTCGCACTACACGCGCGAAATGTACATGGAGCTGATGTCGCTGCTGTTCGACGTCCTCTCGAAAGTGCGCAAGGAAGGCCTGATGTCGATCGAAGGCGATATCGAAGCGCCCGACGCCAGCCCCCTGTTCACGAAATACCCGCTGGTGCTGGCCGACCATCACGTCATCGAATTCATGGCCGACTACCTGCGCCTGATGGTCTCAGGGAACATGGACGCCTTCCAGATCGAAAACCTGATGGACAACGAGATCGAGACCCACCACCACGAAGGCGCGGTGCCGGCCCATGTGATTGCCAAGCTCGGTGACGGCCTGCCGGCCTTCGGTATCGTCGCCGCCGTCATGGGCGTGGTCCACACCATGGAATCGGTCGGCATTCCGCCGGCCGAACTCGGCATCCTGATCGCGAAAGCCCTGGTCGGCACCTTCCTCGGCATCCTGCTGGCCTACGGCTTCGTTGCGCCGCTGGCCAGCCTGCTCGAGCAGAAGCTGGACGAATCCTCGAAGATGTTCCAGTGCGTGAAGGTCACGCTGCTCGCCAGCCTGAACGGCTACGCGCCGGCCCTGGCCGTCGAATTCGGCCGCAAGGTGCTGTACTCGACCGAGCGCCCGAGCTTTGCCGAGCTCGAAGAGCACATCAAGAAATCGAAGAGCAAGTAATGGCCGACGAAGGAATGCGCCCGATTATCGTCAAGCGGATCAAGAAGACCGCTGGCGGGCACCATGGCGGCGCCTGGAAGATCGCCTACGCCGACTTCGTGACGGCGATGATGGCCTTCTTCCTCCTGATGTGGCTGCTCGGCTCGACGTCCAAGGGCGACCTCGAGGGCATCTCCGAATTCTTCAAGAACCCGCTGAAGGTGGCGATGGAAGGCGGCTCCGGTTCCGGCGACAGCTCCTCGGTGATCAAGGGCGGCGGTACCGACCTCACGCGCCGCAACGGCCAGGTGAAGAAGGGCGACACCGATCCCTCGAACAAGACCTACGACCTGCAGGCCGCCAAGGCCGCGCTCGAGCGCGCCGAAGGTGAGCGCCTGAAGAATCTCAAGGCCAAGATCGAATCCGTCATCGAGGCCAATCCGATCCTCAAAAAATACCAGAACCAGCTGCTGCTCGACATCACCAGCGAAGGCCTGCGCATCCAGATCGTCGACGAGCAGAACCGCCCGATGTTCGCGCTGGCCAAGGCGACCCTGCAGCCGTACACGGGCGAAATCCTGCACGTGCTGGGTTTTGTGCTGAACGACGTGCCGAACCGGATCGGCCTGTCCGGCCACACCGATTCGACCCCGTATTTCAGCGACGCCGGTTACAGTAACTGGGAGCTCTCGGCCGACCGCGCCAACGCCTCACGGCGCGCCTTAGTAGTAGGAGGGCTGGCCGACGAGAAGATCCTGCGCGTGGTCGGCCTGGCCGCGGCCGCGCCGCTCGACCGCGCCGACCCGTTCAACCCGATCAACCGCCGCATCAGCATCATCGTGATGAACAAGCGCACCGAGGACGCCGTCATGCGTGACGCGGCCACCCTGGATGTGCCGGGCACGGACAGGCCCGTCCGGGACATGCCCGTCCGGGATGGCCAGGCGGCCGCCGAGGCAGTCGCCGCCGCAGTACCGGGCACGACGACAGGTAGCACGAAATAAGCGCGCGACAGGAATCGAGGACCATGATGGCAAGAAAAAAGATTTTAGGCTCGCACGTGAAGCGCCTGCTGTCGGGCGTGTCCACGCATGGCCGGCGCCACCTGAGCGAGGTCGAGACCGACCTGCTGCAGACCGGCCTGCTGCTGGAAGAAGCAGTGGAAAAGCTGACCACGAGCTTCATCGCCATCCACAGCGCGGTCGGCGCGCGCCAGGAAGCGATCGACTGCATGTTGGCCGGCGGTACCCCGACGGCTGAAGAAACCGCCAAGCTGGCGGCGATGTCGGGCGAAATCGGCACCCACGTCAATTCGGCGATCACCAGCATGCAGTTCCAGGACATGACGAGCCAGCTGATCGACCGTACCCTGAAGCGCGTGACGGGCCTGCGCGAATTCCTCGGCACCCTGGACGAACACGGGTCGCTCATCCGTCCGGGCACGGGCAGCGACGAAATCGTCGAGCGCCTGGGCAAGGTCAGCATGGCGCTGGCGATCCAGTCGCTGGAGCTGCGCAGCGTCTTGCGCAAGTCGGTCGAACAACAGCATCTCGAAAGCGGCGACATCGAACTGTTCTGACAGTGTTTCAAGAACGCGCCGCAACCCAACTACGAAAACAGCAGGAGCACAAGATGGCTAAAACAATTCTCGCGGTCGATGATTCGAGCTCGCTGCGCCAGATGGTGGCGTTCAGCCTGAAGGCAGCCGGCTACCAGGTGGTCGAGGCGGTCGACGGCCAGGATGGCCTGGACAAGGCACGCAACCAGGTCGTCGACCTGGTCCTGACCGACCAGAACATGCCGCGCATGGACGGCCTGTCGCTGATCAAGCACCTGCGCAGCCTGCCCGAGTACCAGAAGGTGCCGATCCTGATGCTGACCACCGAATCGTCGGACGAAATGAAATCGAAAGGCCGTGCGGCCGGTGCGAATGGCTGGCTGGTCAAGCCCTTCGACCCCCAGCGCCTGATCGAGGTCGTCAAAAAAGTCATCGGCTGAACCGCATGACGCAGCACCGAATGCACGGGCTTTCCAGCAAGGTTTCACCATGACGATCGACATCAGCCAGTTTTACCAGGTCTTTTTCGACGAGGCCGAAGAGCTGCTCGCCGAAATGGAGCGGCTGCTGCTCGCCGTCGACGTGGCCGCGCCCGACCCGGAAGACCTGAACGCAATCTTCCGCACCGCGCACTCGGTCAAGGGCGGGGCCTCGACCTTCGGCATCACCGACATGAGCGAAGTCACGCACGTGCTCGAGTCCCTGCTGGACCGTATCCGCAAGGGCGAGATGGCGCTCACGTCGCAGCACGTGGACGCCTTCCTGGCCGCGAAAGACACGCTCAAGATGCAGCTCGACGGCCACCGCAACGGCGCCCCCGTCGACCAGGACAGCGTCGCCAACGTGCGCATGATGCTGCACGACCTGTCCGAAGGCCTGGTGCCGGGCGCGATCCTGGTAGCGCCGTCCTTCCTGCACGCCGAACCGAAAGCCCCCGTCCAGGCGGGCGAGGGCGCGCGCCGCTACAAGATCGAGCTGCCCGTGGTCGAACAGCGCGACGTGAATGCGCTCGTGGACGAACTCGGCCTGATGGGGCGGGTGTCGGTCACGCCGCTGGCCGGCGGGCGCAGCGCGCTGGTCATCACGACCCAGGAAAGCCTGGAAGACGTCGTCGCCATCTGCTCCTTCGTGCTCAACCCGGACGACCTGAAGATTTTCGAGGCGCCGCCGCTCACGCCCGAGCAGCGCGCGCTTGAAGCGGCCGAGCGCGCCCGCATCGAGGACGAGCAGGGCTACGGCTTTTTCGACCTGGCGGACGATACTCCGGCGCCCGCTGAAGAATTGAGCGACGACGAGCGCGGCTACGGCTTCTTCCAGCCGATCGAGCAGATCCGCGCCCTGGCCGGCGTCGAGCCGGTACCCGTCGTGCCGGTTGCCGGCACCCTCGTCGAGATCGCCGAGAAAAAGGCGGTCAAGAAGGACGAGAAGGGCGCCGAGTCGTCCTCGATCCGGGTCTCGGTCGAAAAGGTCGACCAGCTCATCAACCTGATCGGCGAGCTGGTGATCACCCAGGCCATGATCGAACAGCGCTCGAGCGGGCTCGACCCGATGCTGCACGAGCGCCTGCTGTCCTCGGTTTCCCAGCTCACGCGCAACACGCGCGAGCTGCAGGAAGCGGTGATGTCGATCCGCATGATGCCGATGGACTTCGTGTTCTCGCGCTTCCCGCGCATGGTGCGCGACCTGGCCGGCAAACTCGGCAAGAAGGTCGACTTCATCACGCACGGCGCCGCAACCGAACTGGACAAGGGCCTGATCGAGCGCATCGTCGACCCGCTGACCCACCTGGTGAGGAACAGCATCGACCACGGCATCGAGATGCCCGACACGCGCCGGGCCGCCGGCAAGTCGGACGCGGGGCGCCTGTTCCTGTCGGCCGGCCACCAGGGCGGCAACATCGTCATCGAAGTGGCCGACGATGGCGCCGGCCTGAACCGCGAGCGCATCCTCGCGAAAGCGGCGCAGAACGGCATCGCCGTGTCCGACAACATGCCGGATGCCGAGGTCTGGCAGCTGATCTTCGCACCGGGCTTTTCCACGGCCGATGTGGTGACCGACGTGTCGGGACGCGGCGTCGGCATGGATGTTGTCAAACGTAATATCACTTCGATGGGCGGCTCGGTCGACATCCGGAGCGCCCGTGGTTTCGGCACCACGATTTCGATCTCATTACCGCTGACACTCGCCATTTTGGATGGAATGACGATACGTTGCGGTGAGGAAATCTATATCCTTCCATTAGGCTATGTCGTCGAGTCGCTGCAGCCGCGGCGCGAAGACATCCGCGACATCGCCGGCCGCGGCCAGGTGCTGAAGGTGCGGGGCGAATACCTGCCGCTCATCGCCCTGCACGGCGTGTTCGGCATTGCCGCCCGCGTCCAGGACCCGGCCGAGGGCATCGTCGTCATCCTCGAATCCGAAGGCAGGCGCGCCGCCTTGCTGATCGACGACCTGGTCGGCCAGCAGCATGTGGTGGTGAAGAACCTGGAGGCGAACTACCGCAAGGTGGCCGGCATCTCCGGGGCGACTATCCTGGGCGACGGCGGCGTGTCGCTGATTCTCGACGTGGCGGCGCTGGTGCGCTCGTCACGCCAGCTGGCCGGCGACATCGCTGCCTGAACTGATGCTTGAAACTACACCGCTACTAACTAGGAAAACACCATGTCCATGACCAATAACATCTCCCATGCCAACGACGGCGCCGGCAGCGAATACCTGGCCTTCACGCTTGGCTCGGAAGAATACGGCATCGACATCCTGAAAGTGCAGGAAATCCGCGGCTACGAAGCCGTGACCCGCATTGCCAACGCGCCCGAGTTCATCAAGGGCGTGATCAATCTGCGCGGCATCATCATCCCGGTGGTGGACATGCGCATCAAGTTCAAGCTCGGCACGCCGACCTACGACCAGTTCACGGTGGTGATCATCCTGAACATCGCCGGCCGAGTGATGGGCATGGTGGTCGACAGCGTGTCGGACGTCACCACGCTCACGCCGGACCAGGTCAAGCCGGCCCCGGACCTGGGCACGACCTTCAGTTCGGACTACCTGATTGGCCTCGGCACCATCGACGAGCGCATGCTGATCCTGGTCGATATTGACCGCCTGATGTCGTCCGCCGAAATGGGACTCATCGACAACAAGCTGGCAGCGTAAGTCGTACGGCACCGAGCAACCGCCGGCTGCGGCCGGCAACAATGAAGGCAAGGCAAAGTGCCGTTACAGAAATCCGATACGGTCAAGGAATTTGACTTCAAGCGCGCCGACTTCGAGCGGGTGCGCGCCCTGATCTACAGCCGCGCCGGGATCTCGCTGGCCGACAGCAAGCAGGAAATGGTCTACAGCCGCCTGGCGCGGCGCCTGCGCGCGACCGGCATCCAGTCCTTCGCCACCTACCTCGACGACCTGGAAGGGGGGCGCATGAAAGAGGAGTGGGAATCGTTCACCAACGCGCTGACCACGAACCTGACCTCGTTCTTCCGCGAGGCGCACCACTTCCCGCTGCTGGCTGATCATGCCCTGGGCGCGCGCGCCCGCGACAATGCGCCGCTCACCATCTGGTGCTCGGCCAGTTCGACCGGCGAAGAGCCGTACTCGATCGCCATGACGCTGTGCGAAGCCTTCGACACATTGAGCCCGCCCGTGCAGATCATCGCCACCGACATCGACACGAATGTGCTGGCGACGGCGAGCGAAGGCATGTACGGGATCGAGCGCGTGGAGAAGATGGCACCTGAGCGCCTCAAGCGCTTCTTTCTGCGCGGCAAAGGCCGCCACGAAGGCATGGTGCGCGTGCGCCCGGAATTGCGGCAGCTCGTGACCTTCCGCCAGCTGAACCTGCTGTCGGAGACCTGGGCGCTGGGTGGACAGAACGGCGGGGCATTCGACGCCATCTTCTGCCGCAACGTGATGATTTACTTTGATAAGGAAACGCAGCGCAAGATCCTGGCGCGCTTCGTGCCCCTGATGAAGCCGCACGCGCTGCTGTTTGCCGGCCACTCCGAAAACTTCCTGTACGTATCAAACTCGCTGCGCCTGCGTGGCAAGACTGTCTACGAACTCAATGACATTCGCAACGACCGTCGAGCCTAGCATGCACTCCAACAACCAGTTCGCTACCAACGTCTATTACGACCGCACCTTCGACTGCGACGCGGCGAAGATCCTGCCGGGCGAGTACTACTACACCGGCAAGAACATGCTGATCGTCACCGTGCTCGGCTCCTGCGTGTCGGCCTGCATCCGCGATCGCGTGACAGGCCTGGGCGGGATGAACCACTTCATGCTGCCGGACGGCGGCGGCGACGCCGGCAGCCCGGTGTCGGCCTCGATGCGCTACGGCACCTTCGCCATGGAAGTCCTGATCAACGACCTGCTCAAGGCAGGCGCACGGCGCGAGCACCTGGAAGCCAAGGTCTTCGGCGGCGGCGCCGTGCTGCGCGGCTTTACCGCGATTAACGTTGGCGAGCGGAATGCCGCTTTTGTGATGAATTTCCTGAAGACCGAACGCATTCCGGTGCTGGCTGAAGACCTGAACGACATCCATCCGCGCAAGGTGTATTTCTTCCCACGCACGGGCAAAGTCATGGTCAAGAAACTGATGCAAACGCAGAACGATACGCTCGCCAAGCGCGAGCTCGACTACGCCCGGCGGCTCAAGGTCGAGCCGGTGGGCGGCGAGATCGATTTGTTCTGATGGAGAAGGAAATGACGATGAAAACGAAGGTCCTGATCGTCGACGACTCGGCCCTGATCCGCAGCGTGATGAGCGAGATTGTCAATTCGCAGCCCGACATGGAGGTTGTCGCCACGGCGCCCGATCCGCTCGTCGCGCGCGAACTGATCAAGAAACACAACCCGGACGTGCTGACCCTGGATGTCGAGATGCCGAAGATGGACGGGCTCGACTTCCTGGAAAAGCTGATGCGCTTGCGCCCGATGCCGGTGCTGATGGTCTCGAGCCTGACCGAGCGCGGCTCGGAAATCACGATGCGCGCGCTCGAACTGGGCGCGGTCGACTTCGTGACCAAGCCGAAGCTCTCGATCCAGGCCGGCATGCGCGAGTACACCGAACTCATTGCCGACAAGATCCGCGGCGCGGCGCGGGCGCGCGTGAAGCGTACGGGCGTCAGCGCGACGCCCACCACGGCCTTGCCCCAGCTGCGCAGCCCGCTGACCTCGTCGGAAAAACTGATCATCATCGGCGCCTCGACCGGCGGCACCGAGGCCATCCGCGAATTCCTGATGCAGATGCCGTCGGACTGCCCCGGCATCCTCATCGCGCAGCACATGCCGGAAGGGTTCACGAGTTCGTTCGCGCGGCGCCTCGATTCGCTGTGCAAGATCCGCGTGCTGGAAGCGGCCGGCAACGAGCGCGTGCTGCCCGGCCACGCCTATATCGCACCGGGCCACTCGCACCTGCTGCTGGCCCGCTCCGGCGCCAACTACATGACCAGGATCGAGCAGAGCGAACCGGTCAACCGGCACCGGCCCTCGGTGGACGTGCTGTTCCGCTCGGCGGCGCTGGCTGCCGGCAAGAATGCGGTCGGCGTGATCCTGACGGGCATGGGAAAAGACGGCGCCGCTGGTATGCTGGAAATGAAAAACGCAGGGGCGCAGAATTTCGCCCAGGACGAAGCCTCGTGCGTCGTCTTCGGCATGCCGCGCGAAGCCATTGCGATCGGCGCCACCCACGAAGTGGCCCCGCTCACGGCACTGCCGGGACTGGTACTCGGCCACATGTCGTTCCAGGCCGGCCGAGCGTTGCGCGTTTGATCCGTATCGACTCCTTTTCCGCCGCTTTTATCGCCGTACGGCAACAAAACTGCTATTCTTGAGTCTGCTTGTTGCATCGACTCAAGCCACACTAACCATTAGCAAAAGAAACAACGGAGTATTTCATGGCTGATCCAAAGATGCGTTTCCTGGTTGTTGACGATTTCTCGACGATGCGCCGCATTGTCCGGAATCTGTTGAAAGAACTGGGTTACGCGAACGTCGACGAAGCAGAAGACGGCGTGATGGCGCTGGCCAAACTGCGCAGCGAAACTTTCGACTTCGTGGTCTCCGACTGGAACATGCCGAACATGGACGGCCTGACCATGCTGCAGAACATTCGTGCCGATCCGGCGCTGGCCAAGCTGCCGGTGCTGATGGTCACCGCGGAAGCGAAGAAGGAAAACATCATTGCGGCCGCCCAGGCCGGCGCCAGCGGTTACGTCGTCAAGCCGTTCACCGCGGCCACGCTCGACGAAAAGCTGAACAAGATCTTCGAGAAAATGGAAAAGGCGTAATCATGCTCCAGCCAAGCGCCGAGGCAGTTTCGCACGAGGAAGTCCTGAGCCGGGTCGGCCACATGACGCGCACGCTGCACGACAGCCTGCGCGGCCTGGGGCTGGACAAGCTGGTCGAAAAAGCAGCCAGCGACATCCCGGATGCGCGCGACCGCCTCGACTACGTGGCGCGGCTTTCCGAGCAGGCTGCCAAGCGCGTACTGGACGCGACCGATACTGCCGGACCCCTGCAGGACATCGTCGAAAGCCGCAGCGCGGATGTGCGTACCTCATGGCAGGCGTTGCTGGACAGCGGCACGGCGGGCGAATCCGACTGGCGGGCGCTGGCCGAGCGCACCGTGGCGGCCATGGCCGAATCCGAGCGCGCGGCGGCGAGCACCCGCGCCGAGCTGATGAACATCATGCTGGCGCAGGACTTCCAAGACCTGACCGGCCAGGTGATCGGCAAGATCACCTCGATCGCCCAGGACCTGGAAAAGCAGCTGGTACAGGTACTCATCGATTTCGCCCCGAACGAAATCAAGCGCGACCTCGACAATGGCCTGCTGAACGGGCCGCAGATCAAGCCGGAGGGCAACGTCGAAGTCGTGGCGAACCAGGGCCAGGTCGACGACCTCCTGGATAGCCTGGGCTTCTAAGCAAGGGCGGCGCCAGGCCGCCATCGATTTCTTCGCGACTGTATCCATGCATCACACTAATTACATTGTTCGCGAACCGCTGCTCGACCCTGCGCAACGGGTCATCGGTTACGAATTGCTGTGGCAGCGGGGCGGCCAGCCCGTCCCGGATGCCGAGCTGGAAACCCTGGTCGGCTTCGTTGCCGAACACGTCCAGCACGAAGACCACGGCTGGCTGCTGCGCGACAAGCAGCTCTATCTCGACGCCGTCCCGGCCATGCTCTCGACCGACGCGCTGTTCGCGCTGCCGCCCGAGCGCACCGTCCTGTCCCTGCAGGCGCGCCACCTGATGGACCCGAACGCCCGCGCCGCCATCCAGGCCGTGCGCACCGGCGGCGTCGGCATCTCGCTGCGCGGCCTCGAACCGAAACACCTCACCAAGGCGCTGACGCCCTATGCCTCGCACGTGGAGATGCGCTTTGCCGGCATCAACGTGGCCGAGCAGGCGCGCAGCTACGCGGCGGCAAAGCAGTCGTCCCTGCGCATGCTGGGCCGCCCGGTCAGCAACTGGATCGACTACGATGCCTGCGCCGCGCTCGGCCTCGACGCCTTCGTGGGCAAGCTGCACCTGACCCCGCGCCCGGGCAACCCGGTCAAGGGCCTGAACCCGGCCCAGACCATCATCCTGCAATTGATGCAGATGGTGCAGAACAACGAAGACATCCCCAAGCTGGAAAGCGTGCTCAAGCGCGACCCGGCGCTCACCTACAAGCTGCTTCGCAACATCAACTCGGCCGGTTTCGGCGCTGGTCGCGAGGTGCAGTCGATCCGCCAGGCCATCAGCCTGATGGGCTATGCGCCCCTGTACCGCTGGCTGACCCTGCTGCTGGCCGGCGCCAGCGAAAGCGGCTACTCGCCGGTGCTGATGGAAACGGCCGTCGTGCGCGGCCGCCTGACCGAACTGCTAGGCTTGAAGGCGCTGCCGAAGGGGGAGGGCGAGAACCTGTTCGTCGCCGGCATGTTCTCCCTGCTCGACCGCCTGCTCGGGCTGCCGATGCAGGCGGTGCTGGAAACGATCCCGCTGCCGCCCGAAGTCGTGCGCGCACTGCTGCGGCGCGAAGGGATGTACGGGCAATATCTGGCGCTGGCCGAAGCCTGCGAGCTGAGTTCGAACCTCGTCGGATCGCTGGCGGGGTCGCTCGACCTCAGCCCGTTCGAAGTCAACAAGGCGCACTTGTCGGCGCTGGCGTGGGCGCAGGCGGTGACGCAGTAAGCAGTTTGTTCCACTGCGCAGGGGCAGTTGAACGCGTGAGCGGGAAACCCGCCCACCCTACCGGTCAAGATCGACCGCAGTCGAGAAGCATGCAGCGTTCAACTAGCGGATGAGTACCACACCGCGCCACCCGTCGCGCGGTCGGCCCTGCTACCGCCCCCGATTCGACGTCACCAACCGCTCCAGCGTCTGCCGCATCTGCATCTCGATATTGTCGATGCTGCACCCGATCTGCACCTGCTCGCCCAGCAGGAAGCTGCGGAACGGGCGCAGCAGGCGGATTTCCAGGTCGGCGACGATCGCCAGTGCCGGCCCCAGCTGCAGGCGCACACTCTTCAGTTTGCGTCCCAGATGCAGTTCCGCCGCTTGTTCAGGCAAAGCGCGCAGGCCGACGCCGCCGACCGAGTAGTCGCACAACGGCAGTTCGAACTGCTTGTTCGTGAGGGTGAACGTCGCCGCGTAGTTGCCGTTGACGGGGGTGTCCAGGCGCGGTGCGGCGCGCCGGTTCAGGACCAGGCAGGTTTCCGGGAATACGGCCGGCACCAGGTTCGGCTCGTCGAGGGCGGTCCAGTCGCTTTCCAGGTCGAACTGCAGCTTCGCATTGCCGCCAAGGGCAGCGACGAAGGTGGCAGGTCCGGGTGGAATTCCGAACTCGCCGGCGAGGTCGAGCACGAAATGCGGCTCTTCCGGATCGACCGACGCAATACGCGCCAGCATCGGCTCGGTCTGTCCCGCAGGGAAAATGGTAATCGGCTCGCCCGACTCGGCCAGGGAGGTGAGCGTCTCGCCGATGTCGAACGGGTCGCGCATCTCGTGCGGCGACATGGTAGGCGCGATGCGCGCCAGCAGGTCGTCCGGGCGTGGCGGGCCCTTGCGGGGCGGGCGGGAAAAGGAATCGGTCACGGCAAGGGGTCTCAGATTTCGAGGTTGTCGATCAGGCGCGTGGTGCCGAGCTTGGCCGCGGCGAGCACGACCAGCGGCGCGCCTTCGGCCAGGTCGCCGGCCGAGGGCGGCTGCAGGTCGATGCGCTTGCGCACCGAGATATAATCCGGCTTCCAGCCCCGTGCCGACAGTTGCGCCATCGCTTCGCGCTCGACCGAGAAGATGTCGAGGTGGCCGCCGCGGATCTCGTTGGCGACGAAATTCAGCCCCTGGTACAGGGCCGGGGCTTCGGCGCGTTCTTCTGGGGACAGGTACATGTTGCGCGACGACAGGGCCAGGCCGTCTTCGGCGCGGTAGGTCTCGGCGCCGATGATCTCGGTCGGCAGGGCGAACTGGCGCGCCATGTTACGCACGATCATCAGCTGCTGGTAATCCTTCTTGCCGAACACGGCCACGCGCGGTTGCACGCATGAGAACAGTTTCGTCACGACCGTGCACACGCCGCCGAAGAAGCCGGGGCGGAATTCGCCCTCCAGGGTGTTGCCCAGGGTGTCCGGCGGCTGCACGCGGTATTCCTGCGGCTCCGGATACAGGTCTTTCTCGGTCGGCGCGAACAGCACGTAGACGCCTTCCTTTTCCAGCTTCGCGACGTCGGCCTGGAAGGTGCGCGGGTATTTGTCGAAGTCTTCGTTCGGGCCGAACTGCAGGCGGTTGACAAAAATCGAGGCCACCACCGGGTCGCCATGCTTGCGCGCCAGGCGCATCAGCGACAGGTGGCCTTCGTGCAGGTTGCCCATCGTCGGCACGAAGGCGGTACGCAGCTGGCCGCGCATCTGGTCGCGCAGTTCCTCAATGGTCGTAATGATTTTCATGGTGTGGAGTGTAGGAGGGAGGAGTAAGCAGCATACCCGCCCGCTTATGCGGGCGAGTATGCCAGGCGTACATAAATCGGCGCGAACGGTTCGGCCTGGGTAATTTCGACCAGGGTTTCCTTGGCCAGTTCGAGCAGGGCAACGAAATGCACGACGACGATCGGCACCGACTCCTGGCCGGCGAACAGTTCGCCGAATTCGACGAAGCGCTGGGACTGGAGCGTGCGCAGGATGGCCGACATGTGCTCGCGAACGGACAGTTCCTGGCGCCCGATCCGGTGGTGCTGGGTGAGCTTGGCACGACGGATCACGTCCAGCCAGGCGCGCTGCAGGTCGTGCGGGTCGACCTGGGGCAGGGTCGGCGTCAGGCTTTGCTCGACGTGCAGCGAAGGGCGCTGGAAGTCGCGCCCTTCCTGGGGCAGCGTGCCGAGCCGCACGGCGGCGAGCTTGATCTGCTCGTACTCCAGCAGGCGCCGCACCAGTTCGGCGCGCGGGTCGCCCGCATCTTCAATCAGCTCGTCCTGCCTTTTGGGGAGAAGCATCCTCGACTTGATCTCGATGAGCATCGCCGCCATCAGCAGGTACTCGGCGGCCAGTTCCAGGTTGCTCTTGCGGATCTGCTCGACGTAGACCAGGTATTGCAGGGTGACCTGCGCCATCGGGATGTCGAGGATATTGAAGTTCTGCTTGCGGATCAGGTACAGCAGCAGGTCGAGCGGTCCCTCGAAAGCGTCGAGGAAGATCTCGAGCGCGTCCGGCGGAATGTAGAGGTCGTTGGGCATGCGCAGCAGCGGCTCGCCGTACAGGCGTGCAGTGGCCGCCACCGTGGCTGCCTTGGCGGCATCGTCGAGGCTGGCGGAGTCAACTGGCAATGCGCCGTCCTCAAGCACATTCGCGACCGGCGCATCCGGTGCGACCTGTTCCGGCAGCATGCCTGTCAGCCTTTACACCTTGCTCTGGTACGGATAGGCGCCCTGGCGCAGGCGCGACTCCTTGATGCGCGCGTCTTCGTCGGGCGAGATCGGCAGCTTGTCCCACAGCAGGGAACGGCCTTCCTGCTGGCGCTCTTCCATGCCAGGGGTGGTCGATTTCAGTTCGTCGATGAACTTGGTGTGGTCGGATACGTATCCGGTAAATTTCGGCATGTTATGAGCTCGGGAAAGTGAAGCCGGGACGGCGAGGCAGATTGTTCTGCCCACGGCCTCCCGGCGTCAAGGTTTAAGGGTGCAGCGCGTTCAGCTGGCGGGCGATGATGTCGTGGTTCAGCCACAGCACCGGGGCAATCTTTTCCGATGCGCCATGGAACATCAGCGGGCCGGCGCCTTCCAGTACCAGCGAGGACAGGTGGTCCGTGATCAGGGCCTTCTTGTCCTTGTGCAGGGCAGTCATCGCTTCCGAAGTGCCGATCATCACGTCCGCGAGGGCCGGGGTATTGTCCATCGGCCATGCTTCGAAATTGCGGAACTGCGCGCTGGTGGCGTCGTTATTGTATTGCTCGATGGTGTCGAGCAGCGACTGCAGCGAGGTGCCTTCGCCCAGCAGGTCCTGGCAGATCTGCCACTGCTGCTCGGCCCAGGCGCCGCCGCCTTCTTTCTTGAGCGCGGCCAGCAGCGGGAACAGCGACAGTTCGACGCCGACGAAAATGTCCGACGAGTTCGTGCGGATTTCCGGGCAGTTGAAGACGGTCGCGGCGACGCCCCCGTTCCAGGCGGCCTCGGCAATGCTTTCCAGGCGCATCTTGGCATAGCCCTGGGTGTAGTTGGTATAGGTCTGCCACTGGTACTTGCCGCCGATCAGGATCTCGGTGCCGTGGTAGCCGTAGGCCGTGTAGCGTACTTCGCCGCCCGCTGCCGTCACGCGTTCGCGGATCGCGCCCGAGGCGTCGATCAGGTATTTCAGCGTGTTGGCGCTGACTTCGTCGAAATTCATCAGGATCAGCTTGCCGAGATCGCTGTCGAGCAGGGCGCGCGAAGACATGAAGCGCTCGCCGCGGCCTTTGTAGATGCGGTTGGCAATGGCCAAGAAGGCCTTGATGCGGGGAATGCCGCCGGCCATGGTGTGGGCGAAGAAGACGTTCGCGCCTGCCGGGACCAGTTTGTCGATCTCGCCCATGACTTGCGCAGCCGATTCGGTAAAGCGGCGCACGCCGGCTTCGCGGCAGCGCTCGATCTTTTCCCAGTCCAGCTTGTCTTCCTGCCAGCCCTTCAGGGTGACACCCGAGAGCATTTCGGTCGGATTCTGTTCGCCTTCAGGGGCATCCATATCGAAGCCGGCCATCAGCGGCACGTTGACGATGCGCCCGCCCAGCTTTTCTTCGGCCTCGGCATGCTCTTCGGCGGTCAGGGCGCGCAGGGCGCCGGTCTCGTCGCGGCGGCCGACGGTAATGCCGACGATGGTCATGCCGGCCTTGCGCGCCTCATCGATCAGGCCGTTCACATAGCCGCGGCCGAACAGTTCGCCGAACAGGACGAAGACGTCGCCCTTGCGGAACACGTTCGCTTGCGGGATGTGGCGGAGGGGATTCAATTCGGTCATTTTTTAGCTACCTATCAAAGAGTTTGAAGGGGCGTCAGGCGCATGTTTCTTCGAAAACGGCATTATAACGCCGAGGATTGCCTCAGGGGAACACGGTTTCCCCGAGGCTGGCAAGAGCGGCAAGGCCTTAGCGGATGCGCATGCCCGGAGTGGCGCCCGGCATCGGGTCGAGCAGGTACAGGCCCGGGTTGGTCTTTTCATCCGCCGCGGAAGCACACAGCACCATGCCTTCCGAGATGCCGAACTTCATCTTGCGCGGCGCCAGGTTAGCCACCATCACGGTCAGCTTGCCGATCAGGTCTTCCGGCTGGTGCGCGGACTTGATGCCCGAGAATACATTGCGGTGGCGGCCTTCGCCCACGTCCAGCGTCAGGCGCAGCAGCTTGCTGGAGCCTTCCACGTGTTCGCAGTTGACGATTTTTGCGACGCGCAGGTCGATCCTGGTGAAATCGTCGATCGAGATCTCCGGAGCCAAGGCTTCGATATCGCCGGCATCGTCCTCCGGGGCCAGGGCGGCAACGGCCAGCGAGGCATCGGACACAACTGCGGCCGGTGCAACAGCAGCCGGCTTGTCGAACAGGTTCTCGACCATCTTCGCGTCAACGCGCTGCATCAGGTGGTTGTAGGCGCCGATGGTACGGCCCAGCATCGTGCTGTAGACGGCATCGCCTTCGGTATCAGCCCAGGTAAGTGGTGCGTCGCCCAAGAATTCGGAGACGCGCGCGGCCACTTGCGGCAGCACCGGCGACAGCATGATCGTCAGCTGGCGGAACAGGATCAGGGCCGTGGTGCAGACGTCGTGCAGCTCGGCGGCTTTCTCCGCATCCTTGGCCAGGATCCACGGCTTGTTCTCGTCGACGAACTGGTTGGTGACGTCGGCGATCTCCATGATCTCGCGCAGCGCGCGGCCGTATTCGCGGGCCTCAAAAGCGGCTGCAATGCTGGCCTGGCGCTCGGCGCCTTCATTGGTGAGCGCTTTCGCAATCCAGGATTTGGCGTTATCCGACAGCTTCGAGGCCAGCTTGCCGTCGAACTTCTTGGCAATAAAACCGGCGCAGCGGCTGGCGATGTTGACGTACTTGCCGATCAGGTCGCTATTCACGCGGGCAACGAAGTCTTCGCCGTTGAAGTCGAGGTCTTCGACCTTCGAGTTCAGCTTGAACGCCAGGTAATAGCGCAGCCATTCCGGGTTCATGCCCAGTTCCAGGTAGCGCAGCGGCGAGATGCCGGTGCCGCGCGACTTCGACATCTTTTCGTTGTTGACAGTCAGGTGGCCGTGCACCGCCACCTTCAGCTTGTCAATGATCGGGTGACCCGAGAAGTTCAGCATCGCCGGCCAGAACAGCAGGTGGAAGGAGACGATGTCCTTGCCGATGAAGTGGACCTGCTCGGCGTTCGGATCGTTCAGGAAGGTCTCGAAGTCGAGGCCCTGCTTGTCGAAATAATTCTTGAGCGAGGCCAGGTAGCCGACCGGCGCGTCCAGCCACACATAGAAGAACTTGCCCGGCGCATCAGGAATCGGAATGCCGAAATAGGGCGCATCGCGCGAAATGTCCCAGTCGGCCAGCTTTTCGCCGGACTCGCCCAGCCACTCGGAGACCTTGTTGACCATTTCGGACTGCAGGCGGCCCGGGGTGTTCAGCCACTCCTTGAGGAAGTGGAAGCAGCGCGGGTCGGACAGCTTGAAGAAATATTGTTCCGACGGTTTCAGCACCGGGGTCGAGCCGGTGAATACCGAGAACGGGTTCACCAGTTCGGTTGGCTGGTAAGCCGCGCCGCAGACTTCGCAGTTGTCGCCGTACTGGTCTTTCGCGCCGCATTTCGGGCACTCGCCCTTGATGTTGCGGTCGGCCAGGAACATGCCCTTGACCGGGTCGAAGAAGCGGTCGACGGTTTTCGTGACGATCAGGCCGGCGTCGCGGAGTTTACGGTAGATGCCCTGCGACAGCTCGACGTTTTCCGGCGAATCGGTCGAATACCAGTTATCGAAGGCGATGTGGAAGCCATCGAGGTACTGGGCGCGGCCGGCGGCGATCTTCGCCACGAATTCCTGCGGGGTGATGCCTTCCTTCTCGGCGGCGATCATGATCGGCGTGCCGTGGGTGTCGTCGGCGCAGACGAAATGCACTTGCCGTTGAGCGTCACCATCGCGCTGCATTCGCTGGAAGCGGACCCAGATATCGGCCTGGATGTACTCCATCATGTGACCGATGTGGAAGGCGGCGTTGGCGTAGGGCAGTGCGGTAGTGACGAACAGCTTGCGGGTCATGGTCGAAGCGCTATTAGTGGAAGGAAAAAAGGCATTTTAACAGCGGATGGCCCCAAGAACACTGGGACAGGTTCTCCGCGCAGGGGTATTGCCGCGTTTTGCCATTCAAGCAAGGGACAATGGCCGATTTTTGCTACACTGCGCCCATCACATTCGGAGAAACACATGAGCATCACTGCGGACGACGTCAAGGCGGCACTGTCAAAGGTCATCGATCCTAATACGGGCAAGGACTTCGTGTCCTCCAAATCGGTCAAGAACATCCAGGTGGACGGCGGCGACGTTGCCCTCGACCTGGAGCTGGGCTACCCGGCAAAGAGCCAGATCGCTTCGCTGCGCGCGCTCGTGGTCAATGGCGTGAAAACGATTCCCGGCGTGGGCAACGTCAGCGTGGCGGTGCAGGTCAAGATCCTGTCGCACGCCGTGCAGCGCGGCCTGAAGGTGATGCCGAACGTGAAGAACATCATTGCCGTGGCTTCGGGCAAGGGCGGCGTCGGCAAGTCGACCACGGCTGTGAACCTGGCCCTGGCACTGGCGGCCGAAGGCGCCAGCGTCGGCATCCTCGACGCTGACATCTACGGTCCGTCGCAGCCGACCATGCTCGGCATTAACGCGCGCCCGGAAAGCCTGGACGGCAAGACCATGGAGCCGCTGGAAAACCACGGCGTGCAGGTCTCGTCGATCGGCTTCATGATCGATCCGGACGAGCCGATGGTCTGGCGCGGCCCGATGGTCACGCAAGCCTTGCAGCAACTGCTGGACCAGACCAACTGGCGCGACCTCGATTACCTGATCGTCGACATGCCGCCGGGCACCGGCGACATCCAGCTGACGCTGTCGCAAAAGGTGCCGGTCACCGGCGCCGTGATCGTCACCACCCCACAGGACATCGCCCTGCTCGACGCGCGCAAGGGCCTCAAGATGTTCGAGAAGGTCGGCATCCCGATCATTGGCGTCGTGGAAAACATGAGCACCCATATCTGCTCGAACTGCGGCCATACCGAAGCGATCTTCGGCCAGGGCGGCGGCGAGAAGATGTGCAAGGACTTCGGCGTCGATTTCCTCGGCGCGCTGCCGCTGACGATGGCGATCCGCGAGCAGGCCGATTCGGGCCGCCCGACCGTGGTGGCCGATCCGGATGGCGCGGTGTCCGCTGTCTACAAGCAGATCGCGCGCAGGGTGGCGGTCAAGGTCGCCGAAAAGGCGAAAGACATGACCAGCAAGTTTCCTACGATCGTCGTCAAGAACGATTAAGCATGCGCGTTGGCGCGATCCGCGAGCGCCTGGCCAGCCTGGGCGCGCTGCCGGAACACCAGGCGCGCGTGCTGCGCGACTGGGTGCAGGGCGCGCCGCACGAACGCGGACGGCGCCGTCCCGCCGATTATCTTCCCAAAGCCGTGCGCGAGGCATTGCCGCAGCTCGATCTGGAGCTGGCGTCGCTGGCAAGTGTCATCAGCGAGCACCCGGCCAAGGACGGCTCGGCGCGCCTGCTGGTCGGGCTGCAGGACGGCCAGGCGGTCGAAACCGTGCTGCTGCCGCGCGACGGCGTCTGTGTATCGAGCCAGGTTGGCTGCGCGGTCGGCTGCCAGTTCTGTATGACCGGGAAGGATGGCCTGCTGCGGCAGGTGAGCAGCGGAGAAATCGTGGCCCAGGTGGTGCTGGCGCGTGTCCGGCGTCCCGTCAAGAAGGTGGTGTTCATGGGCATGGGCGAGCCGGCCCACAACCTCGACAATGTGCTGGAAGCTATCGAGCTGCTGGGCGTCGAGGCCAACATCCCGCACAAGAACCTCGTGTTTTCCACCGTGGGCGACCCGCGCGCCTTCGAGCGCCTGCCCCTTGGCCGCGTCAAGCCGGCGCTGGCGCTGTCCCTGCACACGACCAAACCGGCGCTGCGCGCCGAGCTGTTGCCGCGCGCGCCGCGGCTGGCGCCCGCCGAACTGGTCGAATTCGGCGAGCGCTATGCGCGCCTCACCGGCTATCCCATCCAGTACCAGTGGACCCTGCTCGAGGGCGTGAACGACGGCCCGGAGGAGCTCGACGGTATTGTCGCCCTGCTGCGCGGCAAGTACGCCATCCTCAACATGATTCCCTACAACACGATTCCCGGCCTGGCCTTCCGTCGTCCGGGCTGGGAGAGGGCGCGTGCGATCGCCGCCCATCTGCACGCGCGCGGCGTGCTGACCAAGCTGCGCGATTCGGCAGGGCAGGATGTGGAGGGAGGGTGCGGGCAGTTGCGGGCGCGCGCCGGACGAACGATCCCGATCGCCGCGCTGCCTTGAGGTGCCTGGATTACTTCGAGCTTGGCGCACGAGAAACAACGCTCCTGCACTGAACTATCCTGGACGTTGGCGATCGGCCGCTGGTTGCCGCCATCCGCTCGGGCCCGGCTACATGCGCTGGGCGACGGCAGGCGTGTCTTGCGGCGGGGACGCAGCTCCGCGCTCGAGGCGCTTGACCAGCAGCTGGTCGATACGATAGTGGTCGACATCGAGTACTTCGAAGCGCATGCCTTGGTACTCGACACTGTCGGTGGGCTTCGGCACTTTGCGCAGCATGAACATCATGAATCCCGCAGCCGTCTCGTAATGCTCTTCCTCGGGCAGGGATTCGAGCTCGAGCACACGCTTCATGTCCGCCACCGGGGTGCTGCCATCGATCAGCCAGGAGCCGTCGTCGCGCTGCAGGGCTTGCTGGTCCGCTTCGAGCGGGCTGCCCCACCTTCCCATCACCGTCACCATGATGTCGCTCAGCGTGATGACCCCGACCACCAGCGCATATTCGTTGATGATGATGGCAAAGGTTTCCTTCGTGGCGCGAAAGCGGTCGAGCAGCTCGGACAGCGTCAAGGTGTCCGGAATCATCAGGACGGTGCGGATGCTCGATTCGTTCAGCTGGAACTGCGACTGGTTGTTCAGCAGGCGCACCAGCAGGTCCCTGGTGTCGACATAGCCGATCACCCGGTCGATCACGCCGTCGCAGACGGGGAACTTGGACAGGGCGTGCTGGGCGATCTTCTGGCGAATGCTGTCTTCCGGTTCGCTCAGGTTGAAGAACACGACGTTTTCCCTGGTCGTCATGGTCGACGTCACCGTGCGCGACTCCAGTTCGAAGACGTTCTCGATGAAATGCTGCTCCTGTTTCTGCAACACGCCGGCCTGGGCGCCGGCTTCCACGACGGCCGAAATCTCGTCGAAGGTGATGCGGTCTTCGCGTGTCATGTTGACGCCGAAAAGGCGGAACAGCATGTTGGCGACCAGGTTCAGTGCCCAGGAAAACGGCTTGAAGATGCGGATGATCAGCAGCACCGGGCGAATCACGGCCATCGCGGTTGTTTCCGGCGCGATCATCGCCAGGCGTTTGGGCATCAGGTCGGAAAACAGGACAAACAGGGTCGTCACGAACACGAAGGACAGGACGAAGGCCACGTTCTCGCGGCCCGGGCCGCTATACACCACGGACAGCCAGTCAAGGAAAAACGGACGCATCGCGCCTTCCCCCAGGATGCCGCCGAGGATGGCGATCGCATTCAGGCCAAGCTGCGACACCGCAAAGAATTCGGCGGAGGGAGCCTGCAGGACCATGACCTTCTGGGCACGCTCGTCGCCCGCTTGCGCCAGCAGTTTCAACTTGATTTTCCGCGCGCCCGCCAGCGAGATTTCCGTCAGTGACAAGAAGCCGGCCGCAAGCACCAGTGCCAACAGTACGGCCAAATGTTCGAACAAACTCATGGGATGCCAAAGACCTTGGTTGGGCCGCTCTGGTTGAGCGGGAAAATTACTACGCTGCGTGCTCCGCTGTCGCCCCCCAGGCAGAACCGGCAGCATGCCGGACGCCCTCGTATATGGGGGAATCATGTCACTTTAGCATAGGGCCGGCATGCCTGGCCACGCGCGGCCGAGCTGGCGCCAGGAGGAGGGCCTGCCAGATTGCCTGCATCGTCATCAAGCGTGGTGCATGATTTTCGGCTTTGTTTCTGCGCAAAAATAAGGTCTGTAGGAAACTTGCTTCCTACACTGGCGTTTTGATTGACTCGCCAAGGCCGCCGCCGGCCAGACCGGACATACATGAACAGCACCTGCGCGCGATGGAGCGACCGTTATGTTGTCGCCACCCATTGGTTCATCCCCGCCGACTGCCTCAACGGGCCGACGGCTGCCCGCCTGCGTGCCGAAAACGTCGTCAACGCGGCGCTCCTGGCAGGCACCGCCGGGCCGTTCTATGCGCTGGCCTACCACCTGCTCGGTTTCAGCGCGGCGGCGGTCGAGATCCTGCTATGCTGCCTCTTCATGCTGGGCTCGCCCTTGCTGCTGCGCGCCAGCGGCAGCGTGCGGGCCGCGCGCGAACTCTTCCTGTGCGCGCTGTTCTTCAACTTTACCTGGCTGAGCTACCACCTCGGCGGCATCGGCGCGCCGACCGCGAGCTGGCTGATCACGGCGCCGCTAGTGGCGATGTTCCTCGGCGGCGTGGCCAGCGCACTGTCCTGGCTGGCGCTCAGCTGCGCCGCCGCCATCGCCATCTACGCACTGCCGGGCGCAGGCTACCCGCTCCCGGGCCATCCGGTTTCGAACATGCCGCTGCTGTATCTTGCCTGCCACCTCGGCCTGTTTATCGTGGTGCTGGTGTTCGCCCTGCTGGTCGAGCTGACCAAGACCCAGGGTTTCGTCAAGCTCGAGCAGGCGCTGGGCACCATCAACGAACTGGCGATCCGCGACGAGCTGACCGGCGTGCACAACCGCCGCTACCTGATGGGACTGATCGAACGGGAGCAGGAGCGCAGCAACCGCAACAGACGCGCTTTCTGCCTGTGCCTGCTCGACATCGACTTCTTCAAGCGCGTCAACGACACCTACGGCCACAGCGCCGGCGACGCCGTGCTGCGCGCCGTCGCCCGCACCGTGCAGGCGCAGGTGCGCGGCAGCGACTGTTTCGGCCGTTACGGCGGCGAGGAATTCCTGCTGATGCTGCCCGAGACGCCCGCGGCCGACGCCCTGGTGCTGACCGAACGGGTGCGCGACGCCATCGAGAAGCTGCGCTGCCTGGAGGCGGGCAGCGAGATCGCGCTGACGGTGTCGATCGGCGTGGCCGAATACCGCATGGGCGAAGCGATCGGCCTGACCGTCGGGCGCGCCGACGAGGCGCTGTACCTGGCCAAGTCGAGCGGGCGCAATCGCGTGGTATGCCATGGGCAGGGGGACGAGCCGCTGGGTGTGGCCCTGGGTGCACTTGCGCTGCGCGACAGTGCGCCTGGGGCTCCCGACGAACAGGACCTGGGCGCGAGCATCGGGCGCATGCTCGACAGCGTGCATTGCGACCAGCTCACCGGCCTGCTCAACCGGCGCCTGCTGCGCGACCGCCTGCGCCATGCGATGGATCGCGCCGACCGCAACCGGCGCCTGGTCGCGCTGCTGCTCCTGAATATCAACGGCTTCAAGGAAGTGAACGATGCCCTCGGCTACGAGGCCGGCGACGCCCTGCTGGTGCAGGCCGGCACCATCATGCGCGACTGCCTGCGCGACTGCGACACGGTGGCGCGCTGGAGCGGCGACGAGTTCGTGGCCTTGCTGGAAGACCTCGGCGCCGAGGGCGATGCGCGCCAGGTGGCGGAAAAGATCCTCGACCGCTTTGGCCTGCCCCTGACGGTGGTCGAACGCGAGTGCTTCGTCACGCTGTCGGTCGGCATCGCGCTGTATCCGGCCGAGGACTGCGACCTCGACGCGCTGCTCAAGCGCGCCGACATCGCCATGCGCGGCGCGCGCACCTGGGGCGAGAACAGCGTGCAGGTCTATTCGAGCGCCGCCAGCGAGCCGAAAAGCGAGCGCCTGGCCCTGAAGAACGGCCTGCGCGACGCCCTCACGCGCGGCCAGCTGTTCCTGGAATACCAGCCGCAGGTCGACCTGGCCACGCGCCGCATCGTCGGCGTCGAGGCGCTGCTGCGCTGGCAGCATCCGGTGTACGGGCGCATCGATCCGGGCCGCTTCATCCCGCTGGCCGAGGAAAGCGGCATGATCGTGCCGATCGGCGACTGGGTGCTGCGCACGGCCTGCGCCCAGAACCGGGCCTGGCGCGACGCCGGCCTGCCCGCCGTGAAGACGGCGGTGAACCTGTCGGCGCGCCAGCTGCGTGCGCCGGGCATGGCGGCGCGGGTGATGGAGATCGTGGGCGCTACCGGCCTGCCGTGGGGCTGCCTCGACCTCGAGATCACCGAGGGCGTCCTGATCGAAGACCTGGACGCGAACCGCAAGGTGCTCGGCGAACTGCGCGCGGCCGGCGTGCTGGTGTCGATCGACGACTTCGGCACGGGCTACTCGAGCCTGAACTACCTGTCCGAGCTGCCGGTCGACATCCTCAAAATGGATGGCCTGTTCGTGCGCCGCCTCGGCTCCAGCCTGCGCACCCGGCCGTATGCGATCGCCGAGACGATCGTGGCGATGGCGCACCGGCTCGAGCTGAAAGTGATCGCCGAATGCGTCGAGACGACCGAGCAACTGGCCGACCTCGACTTCATGCGCTGCAACGAGGCGCAGGGCTACCTGTTCCACCGCCCGCTGCCGGCCGAAAGCGTGGGCGCGCTGCTGGCGCGGCAGGCGGCCGGGGCCGCGGGATCGGCGCCGTCGCCGGCCCCGGCCCTGGCCTAACCACCCTTCCGCCTTTCTTCTTCCCTGTCCTTTACCTTCGATCGAGGAGACCACCGTGAACGAGGAAACGACCGTCTTCGAGGGCGCCGACGACATCGCGGCGCTGCTGGCCTGCGGGGCGTTGCGCGGCAGCGTTGCCGGGTTCGCGCAGCCGCGCGGCCCGGACCTGATGCGCCGCATCAAACCCCTCGACGACTGGTGCGCCCTGCGCGCCACGTACGGTATGTGGCAGCACGCGCGCGCGCTCGACGGCGCCCCGGGGCCCGGGGCCTGCGTGCGCGAGGAGGGCGCGGCGTTCAGCACGGCCAGGCGCGGCGTGAATTTCGCGTCAAACGACTACCTGTCGCTGGCGGCGCACCCGGCGGTGCGCGAGGCAGCCACCGGTGCCCTTCTGGACGCCGGGCCGCACAGCGCCGGCGCCGCCGGCCTGCTCGGCAACAGCCGCCTGTCGCTGGCGCTGGAAGCGGCGCTCGGCGCCTTGCTGCTGCTCGAGCACGTCACCCTGTTCCCGACCGGCTGGAGCGCGGCTTTCGGCGCGATCACGGCGCTGGTGCATGGCCGCGATTATGTCGTCATCGACGCCCAGGCGGGTGTGGCGCTGCGCCAGGGCGCCGCCGCAGCCACCCGCAACGTCGTGCCGCACCGGCACCTGGACACGGGTCATGTGCGCGAAATCCTGGCGGCCATCCGCGCGCGCGATCTTGATAACGGCATCCTCGTCGTGACCGAAGGCCTGTTCGGCCTCGACGCCGACGTGCCGGACCTGCCCCTGATGCAGCACCTGTGCCGCGAGTACGGCGCCACCTTCCTGGTCGACGTGGCGCACGACCTGGGCGCCACGGGCCCGGGCGGCACCGGTTCGCTCGGCGAGCAGGCGATGCTGGGCAAGGCCGACATCGTGACTGGCGCGTTCTCGAAAACCTTCGCCGCGAACGGCGGCTTCGTGGCCGGCAATTCGCGTGCGCTCAAGCGCCAGCTGCAGCTGTTCGCGGGGCCTTATCAATCGTCCAGTGCCTTGTCCCCGGTGCAGGCGGCCTGCGTGCTCGAAGCCCTGCGCATTGCCAGGAGCCCCGAGGGCGATGCGTTGCGCGCGGAGCTGCTGCGCAATGCCCTGAGCCTGCGCGCACACCTGGCCGAGACCGGGATGCGCTGTCTCGGGGCGCCCGCGCCGGTCGTGCCGCTGTGGATCGGCAACGAGCAGGTGGCGCGCCTGGCCGGGCGCTCGCTGGCGCGCGAGGGGGTGTTCGTCGACCTGGCCGAGGCTGGCGGCTTGGCGTCCGGCGTGCTGCCTGGCGCGGCGCGCCTGCGCCTGCAGGTGATGGCTGAGCACCGCCCCGCCCAGTTGCGCCAGGGCGCGCGCGCCATCGGCGCGGCCGTTGCCGGCGCCGGCGCCGCGCTCGGCGTCGAGCCGGCCTACCCGCCGTCGACGCCCCAGCGCCGCCGCCGCTGACGCGGACGGCCTGAGCGGCGAGGGCAGTGGAGGGGCGCCACGAGCCGCGCCCGGGCCCGGCGCATCGGGGTAAAATAGCCGCTTTATCATTTCGGCTTTCACCATGACCGTCCGCCCCCCCGTCCGCACCCGCTTCGCCCCCAGCCCGACCGGCTACCTCCACCTCGGCGGCGCCCGCACCGCGCTGTATTCCTGGGCCTATGCCCGCCATTTCGGCGGCACCTTCATCCTGCGCATCGAAGACACGGACCTGGAACGCTCGACGCCGGAAGCGGTGCAGGCGATCCTGGACGGCATGCAGTGGCTCGGCCTGTCGCATGACGAAGGCCCGTTCTACCAGATGCAGCGCATGGACCGTTACCGCGAGGTGATCAAGGGCATGCTGGACGCCGGCACGGCCTACCTGTGCTACTGCTCGCCGGAAGAAGTCGAAGCGATGCGCGAGCGCATGCGGGCCAACGGCGAGAAGCCGCGCTACGACGGCACCTGGCGTCCGGAGCCGGGCAAGGTTCTGCCGGAGGTACCGGCAGGCGTCAAGCCGGTCGTGCGTTTTAAAAATCCGCTGGATGGCGAAGTGACCTGGAACGACGTCGTCAAGGGCCCGATCACGATCGCCAACAAGGAGCTCGACGACCTGATCATCGCGCGCCCGGACGGCACCCCGACCTATAACTTCTGCGTCTCGGTCGACGACTGGGACATGCAGATCACCCACGTGCTGCGCGGCGACGACCACGTGAACAACACGCCGCGCCAGATCAACATCCTGCGCGCGCTCGGCGCCGAGCTGCCGGAGTACGGCCACCTGCCGATGATCCTGGGCGCCGACGGCCAGAAGCTTTCCAAGCGCCACGGCGCGGTCAGCGTGATGGAATACCCGGAGCAGGGCTACCTGCCGGAAGCGATGCTTAATTACCTGGCGCGCCTCGGCTGGAGCCATGGCGACGACGAGATCTTCTCGATGCAGCAGTTCACCAAGTGGTTCAACCTCGAGCACCTGACCGCGTCCGCCGCCCAGTTCAATCCCGAAAAGCTGGCCTGGCTGAACAACCATTACATCAAGGCGGCCGACAACGAGCGCCTGGCGACGCTTGTCCGTCCGAAGATGGAGGGGCAGGGCGCCCAGTTCGACAATGCACCGGCCCTGCCGGCCGTGCTGGCGCTGGTGAAGGACCGCGTCAACACGATCAACGAACTGGCTGACGCCGCGATGCTGTTCTACCGCCAGCCGGCGCCTGGTGCGGACCTGCTGGCCCAGCACCTGACCGACGCCGTACGCCCGGCGCTCAGCGCTTTTGCCGAGCGTTGCCAGACGGTCGAGTGGAACAAGGCCGCGCTGGCCGCCATGCTCAAGGAAGTGCTGGCGGCCCATGGCCTGAAGATGCCGCAGATCGCCATGCCGCTGCGCCTGCTCGTCACCGGCCAGCTGCAGACGCCGGCCATCGATGCGGTGCTGGAATTGTTCGGGCGCGAGGCCGTCCTGGCTCGCGTGGCCAAGGGTGTGTAATTCCGTTAAATCGGTATTTGCGTAATGCAAGAACCCCCGCTATAATGCTCGCACTTCAGCAGTACGGGGGTATAGCTCAGCTGGGAGAGCGCTTGCATGGCATGCAAGAGGTCAGCGGTTCGATCCCGCTTACCTCCACCACTTTCTGAAGGGAGTAACGGTAGTTCCAGGGTCCCCATCGTCTAGAGGCCTAGGACATCACCCTTTCACGGTGAGTACCGGGGTTCGAATCCCCGTGGGGACGCCAAGGTTTTGGCAGAAGTTTGCCGGAAGCTGCGCCAGCGGCAGCGGTAGTAGAAGTAAAAGCAGTATGTTATAGTGTTGTTTTCCCCGTGGGGGGTATAGCTCAGCTGGGAGAGCGCTTGCATGGCATGCAAGAGGTCAGCGGTTCGATCCCGCTTACCTCCACCACGTAGAAGTAAGGCACGCAGTTGAGTTTTAAATCGCAGTCCAGGGTCCCCATCGTCTAGAGGCCTAGGACATCACCCTTTCACGGTGAGTACCGGGGTTCGAATCCCCGTGGGGACGCCAAAAATTCGGCATCAGCAGTACGCATTTAGTAATATAGCAGTGCACACAGTTTTAGGTCCCCATCGTCTAGAGGCCTAGGACATCACCCTTTCACGGTGAGTACCGGGGTTCGAATCCCCGTGGGGACGCCAAATATGGCAGTAAAAAGAAAAAGCCGCTGAGAAGCGGCTTTTTCTTTTTGTTGTCTGCTTAGTTTTCCGCCTACAGGATTATTACCCCATGCTCACCCTCGCCATCTTCTGCAAGGTTGTCGACAACTACGGCGACATCGGCATCTGCTGGCGCCTGGCGCGCCAGTTGCAGCGCGAGCACGGCGTGGCCGTCACGCTGTGGGTCGACGACCTCGCAAGTTTTCGCCGCATCTGCCCGGAAGTGGATGTGGAGGCGGACGAACAAACCGTGCAGGGCGTGCTTGTCCGCCACTGGCGCGGCCAGGATGGCAGCTTTGCACCCGGGGACGTGGCCGATATCGTCATCGAGTTTTTTGCCTGCGACATCCCGCCCGCTTATATCGAAGCGATGGCAGGCTGCGAACCGCGGCCGGTATGGCTCAACCTCGAAGGCTTGACGGCCGAAGAGTGGGTCGAAGGCTGCCACAAGCTGCCCTCGATGCATCCGCGCCTGAAGCTGACCAAGCATTTCTTCTTCCCGGGCTTCACGCCGCAGACCGGCGGCCTGCTGCGCGAAGGGGAGCTGGAGCGCGAGCGCCAGGACTTCCAGTGCGATCCCGCCGCGGCGCGCAGCTTCCTGCGCGGCCTTGGCTTGCCGGAATCCGAGATCGACGCGCTGAAGGTATCGCTGTTCTGCTACCCGCATGCGCCGGTGGCCGCGCTGTTCGATGCCTGGCGCGCGGGCTTGGCGCCGATGACCTGCCTGGTGCCGGAAGGCGTCGCCCGCGCGGCCGTCGAAGCTTTCCTCGGTCAGCCGGGCAGCGCGGGCGCGGTGGCAACCCGGGGTGCGCTCACGGTGCGCGTGCTGCCCTTCGTGCCGCAGCCGGATTACGACCGCCTGCTGTGGGCCTGCGACCTGAATTTCGTGCGCGGCGAGGATTCCTGGGTGCGCGCCCAGTGGGCCGGCAAGCCCTTCGTCTGGGACATCTATCCGCAAGACGACAACCTGCATCACAAGAAGCTGCGCGCCTTCCTTGGCCGCTACGCCGTAGGCATCGACAGCCTGAGCACGTTTTCCCTGCACTGGAACGGGGCTGTGGGGGAGGGCGACTGGCCGGCCTTGTGGTCCGCCTTGCGGCACGATGCGGCCCGCATCGAAGCCCGATCTGCCGAATGGCAAGGTGAAATGTTGAAAAACGGCGACCTGGCCTCGAACCTGCTCACCTTTGCGGCTTCACTGCGATAGGCACGGCAATCGTTACGTGATATCATGCCCGGTTACTGCAACCCCTTTTTTTGATTACTCAGACTCCTATGAAACCCGCAAAAGAGATCCGTGTCGGCAACATCATCATGGTTGATGAGAAGCCTTTTATCGTGCTGCGTTCTGACGTCAACGGCTCGAGCCGCACGGGCTTCACCTACAAGTGGAAGATGAAGAATCTTCTGACCAACGCTCCGCTGGAAAACGTGTTCCGTGGCGACGACAAGTTCGACGTCGTCGTGCTGGACAAGAAGCCGGTGACCTACTCGTACTTCGCCGATCCGCTGTACGTCTTCATGGACGAAGAGTACAACCAGTTCGAAATCGAAGAAGAGAACCTGGGCGACGCGCTGCACTACCTGAAAGACAGCATGGAATGCGAAGCCGTGTTCTATGACGGCAAGGCCATCTCGGTCGAACTGCCGACCACGATCGCGCGCAAGGTCATCTACTCGGAGCCTGCAGTCAAGGGCAACACTTCGGGCAACGTCCTGAAGGAAGCCAAGATCGAGAACGCCATCGAAGCCCACCAGCACGTCGTCATGGTGCCGCTGTTCGTGAGCCAGGATGACACGATCGAGATCGACACCCGCACCAACGAATACAAGCGCGTGGTACGTAACTAAGTCGCAACTGATCGAACCGTCTGGTTCGTTCTGCGAAAAAACGCTGCCCTCATCCGGCAGCGTTTTTTTTCGTCCGTGCCGGACGGCAAGCACTGCTATCCTATTGCTTTCATATAAAAGAAGGGGAGACGCATGGACCGCAGGGATTTCGTTCGACTGGGCGTGGCGGCAGGCGCCGTGGCAAGTGCAACGACCGCGGCGGCGGCACCGAAAGCAGCGCTTGCCGTTGACGACCTGCTCGACGCCGGCGTGCGCGAGCAGGGCGCCGCGATGGCGGCAGGCAAGCTGAGCTCGCAACAGCTGGTCAAGCGCTACCTGGCCCGCATCGCTGCCGTCGACAAGGCCGGTCCGCGCCTCAATTCCGTCATCGAGCTCAATCCCGACGCCCTGAGCATTGCGTCGGAACGCGACCGCGAACGCGCCGCCGGCAAGCTGCGCGGCCCCCTGCACGGCATTCCCGTCCTGCTGAAGGACAACATCGCCACCGGCGACCGGATGAGCACGAGCGCCGGTTCCCTGGCCCTGGCCGGCGTGCGCGCCACCCGTGACGCCTTCATCGTCGAGCGCCTGCGCGCGGCCGGCGCCGTCATCCTCGGCAAGACCAACCTGTCCGAATGGGCGAACATGCGCTCGACCCATTCGGTCAGCGGCTGGAGCGGTCGCGGCGGGCAAACTAAAAATCCCCATGCCCTCGACCGCAACACGAGCGGCTCGAGTTCCGGTTCGGGCGCGGCGATCGCGGCCAGCCTGGCCACGCTGGCGGTCGGCACCGAGACCGACGGCTCGATCGTCTCGCCCTCGTCGAGCTGCGGCATTGTCGGCCTGAAACCGACCCTCGGCCTGCTCAGCCGCAGCGGCATCATCCCGATCGCGCACTCGCAGGACACCGCCGGCCCGATGACGCGCAGCGTCGCCGATGCCGCCCTGATGCTGGCCGCGATGACCGGCGTCGATGCGATGGACGCGGTGACCAGGGAAAGCCAGGGCAAGACCGCCGACTACGCAGCCGCATTGCGCACTGACGGGCTGCGTGGCAAGCGCATCGGCGTGGCGCGCAACTTCTTCGGGGGTAGCACGGCGATCGACGCCATCGTCGAACAGGAACTGGCCGTGCTCAAGGCGCAGGGCGCGATCCTGGTCGAGGTCAAGGTGCCGAATACCGACAAATACAACGACACCGAGCTCGAAGTCCTGCTGTACGAATTTAAACCTGATCTGGCAGCTTATTTTGCCCAGTACGCGCCGCACGCGCCTGTCAGGAACATGGCCGACGTGATTGCCTTCAACATCAAGCATGCCGACCGCGAAATGCCGTACTTCGGCCAGGAACACCTGATCGCCGCCGAGAAGAAGCCGGGGCTGGATGCCAAGGCCTACCGCGAAGCGCTGGCCAACAACCTGCGCTACGCGCGCGAAGAGGGCATCGACAAGGTCATGCGCGAGCACAAGCTCGACGCGCTGGTGGCGCCGACCGGCGGCGTCGCCTGGCTGACCGACTACATCAACGGCGACCACTACGATATGAGTTTTTCGTCGCCGGCCGCGGTGGCGGGCTACCCGCACATCACGGTGCCGGCCGGCTTCACGCGCGGCCTGCCGGTCGGGCTGTCCTTCGTCGGCGGCGCCTGGAGTGAAGCGACGCTGATCGGCATGGCCTACGCGTACGAGCAGGCGACGAAACGCCGCCGCGCGCCGGTCTATCCGGCCTCGGTGAACATCAAGGCGTAAAGCGGAACAGCCCGGGAAACCGGGCCGTTTTTTTTACAATCGCTTGCGCCTTACCCCCGCTTGGCCCGCTCGAACGCCGGCCCCCACAGCGGATGGCCCTGTTCCCCCGACTCCAGCGTGAAATTCGGATCGAGCTTGAGGGCCCGCTCGAAGGCCTCCTCGCATTGCTTCGGGCGCGAGGTCACGCAATAGCTGAACGCCGTGTATTTCAGCGCCATGAGCCGCGTGCGCAGCGGCGCGCCGCTGCGGATATCGTTCGAGCCCAGGCGTCGGATTGCGCCATTGAAGTCGCCCTCGTTGTACAGGCGGATGCCTTCGCGCAGCGCCACCGCGTCGCGATCGGCCTGCGCTTCGGCGCGGGATTCGGTGCGCGCTTCACTGCGGGATTCGCTGCGCGCGCTGTCGCGCCGCACGGCACGGCTGTGTTCGCGCTCGGCCTCGCGCCTGACGGCATTCTTGTGGTCGCGCTGCTGCTTGGTCTCGAACAGGGGCTCGAGTTGGGCGCAACCGGCAAGGACGCCTGCGGCAAGCAGCGCGCCCAGCCAGCGTGGATCGAGGATGCGGGTCATGGCAACTCCTTACTCGGCGGCCTTGGCCGTGAAATCATGTTGGATCGTGGTCGATTCCTGTGAGCCGGAGTCGACGGTAAGGATGTGATCCGGGAAATTCGGATTGACGATCTGGATCGTGTGCAGGCCTTTGCCCAGCGTCAGCCGCTTGACCGGCGGGCTGACGCCACGGTCGATGCCGTCCACGTAGATCGTGCCCCAGGGCTTGATGACCAGCTTGTAGGTGGTGCCGTTGACGACGGCGTCGCTCGGCTTGCCGGGCACCGTGCTGGCCGCCGGCGGCAGGCCGCCGGGGTTGGCGCCAGGCGTAGGCACGCCTGATTCCGCCCCTGGTGCGGCGACGGCGGCCGGATCTGCGCCCGCGACCGGGGCCAGTTCGCCGGCCTCGGGGTTCGCCACTTCGGCGCGCGGCGCGACCACCGTTTCGCCCGGTTCGAGCCCGTTGGCGGCGCGTTCGGCCGGAGGGAGCGACAGGTTCACCATGTCGCGCGCGTCGTCTTGCTGCAGGAAGGACACGAGCGCGCTGCCGGCCGCGAGCAACACGATGGCGGCGCCCGCGATCCAGCCCCAGCGCTGGACGCTGCCGGCGCCGGGGCTAGTGCTTGCGCGCGACTGCGGGGCGGCCGTGGTGCGGCCCCGGGACGCTTCCTCATGGAGCCGCGCCGCGGTCGCCGCTTCCAGGGCGGTGGGCGCCTTGGCCGGGCTGGCGTGGCCGGTGGGGCCGGGGGCTGCAGCGGTATCGGTCGCGGCCGCGGCCGGGGTGCGCAGCAGCGTGTCGCTGCCGGCCGGCGGCACCTCCGCACGCTTCTCGGGAACCGATGCCTGTGCCGTCCTGGCCTCCGGCAGGGGGGCGGTCGCCGATGGCGTATGCAGCCGCGGCGCGTCGGTTGGCGCCGTATCGGGGCGAACCGGCGCGGCGGCAACCGGCAGCGCAGGCTCGGCCTCGGCTGGACGCACTTCCGGCGTCGGCGGGACCGGCACCGGCTGGCCGTAGTCGGGCGCGGGCGCAAGCTCTTGCGCGGCAGGCGCCGTCACGAACCGCGGCGGCGCAGAGGTGGATTCGTCCAGCGGGGCGACCGATTCGGCTGGCAATTCGGCCGCCGGTCCCGGGGCCGGTGCGACCGCTGCAGACGCCGGCGCCACGCTCGAAGCATGGATGGCCTCGCTACTGCTTGGGGCATCGATGCCCAGCAGGGCGCGCATGTCGGCAGCCGTTTTCGGGCGCAGGCGCCCGTTCGGTCCCAGGCAGCGGTCGAGGCCATTGGTGAGCGCGGTGCTGTAGTTGTCGTACAGGCGCGGGCCGAGCGGTCCGTCTGGAGGCAGTTCAGCGGTGATCGCGTAATGGACGACCAATGCCAGCGCATGCAGGTCGGCAGCCAGGGTCTGTCCGCTCGCGGGGCCGACTTCTTCGGCGGCGGGCAGCAGCAGCGGCTCGTTATTGGCGAGCATGACGATCGTGTCCGGCGAGATCGGGCGATGCGGCGAGCCGGTCGCGTACTGGCGCTCGAGCGAATCGAGGGTATGGCGCAGCAGGTCGCGGCACCAGGCTTCGTTCACCAGTGCCGGGGTGTGCTCGACGATATCGCGGACCGTGCGGCCGTCCGCGAACGGGGTATAGATGGTTGTATTTTGGCTGGTCATTTTGCTAAACATTTATTTTTAGCAAATATGCCAGATTTACAGGGAGCGTGTCGCTGCGAAAGCAAACGTGCGCACGGAATCGCCGGTTTTTCCGGCCGATCCGTGGCTCCTGCGCCCGTTAGACTTCCAGGAAGCGCATTTTGAAGCTGCGACCCTTGAAGTTGCCGAAGTCCGGGCCCAGTCGGTTGCCGGCGTTGAGTTTCCGGAACGCGTCGTCGGCAACCTCGCGTGCGAGCGCGACATAGGTCTGGAATTCGGTCACGTTGATCTTGCCGACCTGTTCCTTCGAGAGGCCCGCGTCGCCGGTCAGCGCGCCCAGCACGTCGCCCGGGCGCAGCTTGTCCTTCTTGCCGCCGGCAATGATGAGCGTGACCATCGGCGCGGGTTCGGCCGGCAGCACGCTGTCGCCCAGGTCGTCGACCTTGTACCAGGAGACCTCGGTGTCCTGGTACTCCTCGATCAGGCGCACCCATTTCTTTTCGTTCGGCGCGCACAGCGACAGGGCAAGGCCGGTTTCCTCGCCGCGGCCGGTGCGGCCGATGCGGTGCACGTGGACTTCGGCATCCTTCGACACGTCGACGTTGATGACGGCTTCCAGGTTGGCGATGTCCAGTCCGCGTGCGGCGACGTCGGTTGCCACCAGCACCGAGCAGCTGCGGTTGGCGAACAGGATCAGGATCTCGTCGCGTTCGCGCTGTTCAAGTTCGCCGTACAGGGCGAGGGCCGAGAAGCCCTGGTCGCGCAGTGTATCGGCCAGTTCGCGGCAGTGCGCTTTCGTGTTGCAGAAGGCCAGCGTGGAGACGGGGCGGTAGTGGCGCAGCAGGCGCGCCACGGCGTCGTCGCGGTTGTCGAAACCGACTTCGTAAAAGCGCTGCTCGATCTTGCTGGCGTCGTGCTGGCTCTCGACGGCGATTTCCATCGGTTCCTGCAGGAAGCCGGCGGTGGCGTGGCGAATGTCGTCCGGGTAGGTGGCCGAGAACAGCAGGGTCTGGCGGCGCTGCGGGCAGGCGCTGACGATGCCGGCGATCTCATCATAGAAACCCATGTCGGTCATGCGGTCGGCTTCGTCCAGCACCAGGGTCTGCACCTTGGTCAGGTCGAGCGTGGCGCGGCCCAAATGGTCGCGGATGCGGCCCGGGGTGCCGACCACGATGTGGGCGCCGTGCTCGAGCGAGGCGATCTGCGGACGCATGGCGACGCCACCGGTCAGGGTCAGGATCTTCACGTTGCCGACACCGCGCGCCAGGCGCCGCAACTCACCCGCTACCTGGTCGGCCAGTTCGCGCGTCGGGCACAGCACCAGGCCCTGGACCGCGAACCAGGCCGGATTGAGTTTGTTCAGGATGCCGATGCCGAAGGCGGCGGTCTTGCCGCTGCCGGTCTTGGCCTGGGCGATCAGGTCGCGGCCTTCGAGGACGGCGGGCAGGCTTTCGGCCTGGATCGTCGTCATCGAGTGATAGCCGAGCGCGTCCAGGTTGGCCAGGAATTGCGGTGCCAGCGGCAGCGTGGAAAATGGTGTGGTCATGTGGCCCTCCAGCCGGTCAGGCCGGACTAAAGTACTTGGCAAGTACTCAGGAGTCCGGCGCCCAGACCGGCAGGCCGGTCAGATCAAGGTTATCGTCGCGGCGCCAGACTGGCAGGCCGCTGGTGTCGGTTTCTTCGAGCAGGGAAATCTGTTCCTGCTTCAGGGATGGGCGACGGGGACGCGTTGTGGTGCGCGGGATCTCGCCAGCGCCGGCTTCGAGCGGGGCGGCGGGTTCAAAACCCGGCAGGTCGATCGTGGCGTTGTCTTTCTTGTCTCTCATCCGGCGTCGCTGGGCCCAGAAAACAAAAGCCCAACTACAAGAGTCGGGCTCATTTAAAGCTAAGTGTTTGGTTGCGGGGACAGGATTTGAACCTGTGACCTTCGGGTTATGAGCCCGACGAGCTGCCAGACTGCTCCACCCCGCAGCGCTATTGTACTGCTTCGCGCGCCAGGATGCAAATGCAGGAGCAAATCAGTCAGTTTCCCGCACTACGGAGCTTGCGCAGTGCCTTCGCTACGCGGCCCGCAAGCGCCACAGCGAGGTCACTTCCTGCGAGCGGGCGGCGTGCAGCGGATCGTCCTGGTCCATCGCCTTCGAATGGGTCGGGCGCACGTCCTGGCGGCCGGCGACGGCCAGGCCCGCGGCCTCGATCCATTTCAATAGCTGCTCGCGCGAGCGCAGGCCGAGGTGCTCGGCGAGATCGGACAGGATCAGCCAGCCTTCGCCGCCCGGGGCCAGGTGCGTCCTGAGCCCGGCCAGGAAACCGCGCAGCATCCGGCTGTCCGGATCGTAGATCGCGTATTCGATGGCGGAACTCGGTTTGCCCGGCAGCCAGGGCGGGTTGCAGACGACGACGTCGGCCTGGCCTTCGGGGAACAGGTCGGCCTTGACGATGTCGACCTGCGACCCCACGCCCAGGCGCTCGATGTTCTCGCGGGCGCAGCCCAAAGCGCGCTCGTCCATGTCGGTGGCCACGATGCGCTTGAAGCCGCGCCGCGCCAGCACGGCCGACAGCACACCGGTACCGGCGCCGATGTCGAAGGCCACGCCGGTTTTCTGCGGCAGCGGGGCTTGCGCCACCAGCTCGACGTATTCACCGCGCACCGGCGAAAACACGCCGTACCAGGGGTGGATGCGGGCGTCCAGCGCCGGGATGGGCACGCCCCTGGTGCGCCATTCGTGCGCGCCGATCAGGCCCAGCAGCTCGCGCAGCGAAACGACGAAGGGTTCGGTGGCGGCCCCGTAGGCTTCATTGCAGGCCTGGCGCACGTCGGGCGCGCGGCGCAGCGGAATTGTGTAGTCGGCATCGAAGGGGATCAGGAGCATGGCAAGCGTGCGCGCGCGCTGCAGCTGCGCCAGGCGGTGGCGGTGGAAACTCTCCGTCAGCGTGGGCGCTGCCTTGGCCGCCTTGGCCGGCTTGACCCGTTTTGCGCGCGAACCTTTATGGTCGATGCGGCGCGCGAGCGCCTGCACTAGCTGGCGTGCGTTCTGGAAGTCGCCGCGCCAGAGCAGGGCGGTGCCGTCCAGCGCGAGGCGATAGGCCGTATCGGCGGCCATCGTGTCGTCCGCGATCACGACTTTTTTCGGGGCCGGCCAGCCGCTCTCGGAACGCCACAGCGCCGAGCGCGATACTGTGCCAAATTCGCCGCCCTCAATCCACTCGATGCGCGTCATATCAATGGTGGTGGTGCCAGTTGCCGTCGCCCGCTTCCAGGAAGGATTTCACCGCGTCCGGATTGCCCGTCGCATGGCGCTTGACCTCGCCGCAGCCGCAGATGCCCTGGTAAGGCTGGATGTGCGAGCAGGCCGAGACCTTTTGCAGGTAGACCGTGACGGGTTTGGCGCATTTGGCGCATTTGAAGGTGAGGGTGCGGGCGGGTTTCATGTTGTATGGGTGTGGATAAACGAAGCCGGCATTGTACAACGACGACTAGTATTTTCCGGTCGCCACGGCCTGGTTGCCTGCTTCCATTTCCTCGAGCGCCTGGTGCGCTACCGGATGGCCGCAGAGTGCCGCCTGCCTGAACCAGTCGCGGGCCTGCCCCTCATCGCGCACGGTTTTCTTTCCTTGCGCGTAGCGCTCACCCAAGGAGAACTTGGCGGGACAGTAGCCGCCTTGCGCCGAATGCCGCAGCAGGCCTTCGAGCGCGGCGGCCTTGTCGCCGGCAGCGTACTCTTCGTCTTCGCCGAGGACGATGTACAGTGCATATTGTGCGTCCGCCTGGCCCAGTGCGGCCCGGTCGCTCAACTGCCGGACGAGGGCGGACGGACGGCTGCCGTCATCCTCGATCGACCACACGTACACGGTTTGCACCCATCGTTCGACCGGTCCCCCCGCACGATAGCCGGCACGAACCGGCAAGACGACATCATCGCTTTCGCAGCAGAATCGAGCTCGGCGCTGCCGCTGGAGCCGATGACATCGGCCCGGCGCAGCTTGCCGTCGGCGCCAACGAGGAGCGCAAGCAAGGTAACACCTTGCTCCTTGCGCATGAGTGCCGAAGGAGGCCAGGTTGGCTTCTTGCAGGTTGAAAATGCGGCTGCCGGCACGTTTTCCGGAAGGGCATCTGCGGTCTCGTTCAGCACCCCTCGTGTGGGCGACGAGGAACAGGCCGCGCAAGCGGCCGTAAATAGCAGGATTGGCAACAATCTCGAAGGCAAGCAACGCATGGGGAATCCTCTGGGATGGGCCCACATTATCGTGGCGCAGCCCGGCGCCACGATTGATGCACATCGTCAGAGCACCATCACTGCGCTGCTGCCCCCTCCCGTCGGCCGCACCTGGATCTTGGCCGCGATCCGCTCGGTCATTTCGTGCACGTGAGAGATCACGCCGACCTTGCGCCCCATCGACTGCAGCGCGTCGAGCGCGTCCATGGCGATGCCGAGGGTGTCGCTGTCGAGCGAACCGAAGCCCTCGTCGATGAACAGCGACTCGACCCGCACCCGGTTCGACGACAGCGAGGCCAGGCCCAGCGCCAAGGCCAGCGATACCAGGAAGGATTCGCCGCCCGAGAGCGAATTGACCGAGCGGATCTCGCCGCCCATGTCCTGGTCGCGCACCATCAGCCCCAGCGACGGGGCGCCGGCATTGTCGACGCGCTCCAGGCGGTAGCGCTTCGCCAGTTGCCCGAGGTGGCTGTTGGCGTAGCCGAGCAGGACGTCGAGCGTGAACTGCTGGGCGTAGTTGCGGAACTTCTTGCCGTCGGCCGAGCCGATCAGTTCGGATAATCTCCCCCAGCGCTGCTCGATGGCTTGCTGGCGCTCGATCTCGGCCAGCATCGACTGCGCCTTGATGCGGCGCTCGTCGTCCTGGGCCGCCTGCAGGCGCAGGCTGGTCGCCCGTTCGTGCACGGTGCTGCGCTCTTCCTGTACGGCTTCGAGCGCATCGGCGATGGCTGCCGCCTCCTGCATCGCGTCATCAGGCGCGGCGCCGCTTTGGGAGACACCTTCTTCGTGCACGTCGCGCTGGGCACGGCGCTCGGCCAGCACGGCTGCCGCCTTGGCCGAGGCGGCGTCGAGTTCGGCCAGCGCCGTGCGTTCCTGGGCCAGCCAGGAGGCGCCGACGGCCAGCAGGCCGGCGAGCTGCGCCTGGCTGGCGACCGGTTCGAGCTCGGCGTGGTGTGCGGCATAGTCCTCGATCCAGTCCGCAAGGCGTGCAGCGGCGTCGCGTGCGTCGTCCTGCAGGGCGCCGATGCGTTCCTGGGCCTGCGCCAGGGTGCTGCGCACGCGGGTTTCGCGCTGGGCCGCCTCGAGCGAAACCGCCTGGCGCGCGGCCAGGACCTCGCGTGCGGTGGCGACGGCGCGGCGCAGGGCCTGCTCGACTTCCTGCACCGGGCGGCCCCCGAACAGGGCGGCCCGGCTGGCGCGGCGTTCGCGTAGTTCGGCTTCGCTGCGGGCAAAGGCTTCCCCGGCTGCGGCCGCCGCGCCGGATGCGTGCTCGGCGCGCACTGCCGCTTCGCGCTGCGCCGCATCAAAGGTGGCCAGTGCCGTGCGTAGTTCAGCCAGCTGGGCCGATTGCGCGGTCCATGCTTTCGCATCGAGGGCGCGCGCCGCCTGCCAGCGGGCCGGGTCGCGGCGCCAGGCATCCTGCCAGCCATCGCCGGCGACATCAAGCAGCACCGGGTCGAGCTCGGCCAGCAGGGCGGCCAGCGTCGCGCGGTCGCGCTCGAGCTGGGCGCTGAGCGCCTTGTGCTCGGTCTCGTGGGTACCAAGCGCGGTGCGGGCGTTCTGGGCCAGCTCGCGCAGGCGCAGGTGCTCGGTGTTGCCGGCTTCAAAGGCCGTTTGCGCAGCCTCGCGCGCCTGCGCGGCGCGGCGCGCCGCCGACTGGCGCGCCTCGATGGCGCCGAGGGACTCGCGCACGCTCGACATCTGCGCCTCGAACCAGGGCTGGCGTTCGCCGGCGGGCGGTGCTTCCTGCGCCACGGGATTCGCATTCCAGGCGGCATCGAGTTCGCCGAGGTCGGCCAGCAGTGTGCCCCGTTCCTCGCCCAGCGCGGCCAGGCGCTCGCCGGCGGCGTCCCGCTGGGCGCGGCGCGTGGCCTGTTCGGACAGGTTGTCCTGCACCGCGGCGCGGCGTTCGGCCAGTTGCGCGCGCAGCATGTCGAACACGGCGTGGAGGCGCTCGTCCTGGTGGGCGTAGGGGTGGGTTTCGCTGCCGCAGACCGGGCAGGGCTCGTCCTCGACGAGCGCGGCGCGCAGGTCTTCGACCTTGTCGGCGATGGCGCGTTCGGCAGCGCTCAAGGCGTGTTCCGCTTGCGCTGCGGCGGCGCCAAGGGCGGGTGCGGCCGCGCCGGCGGCGGCGAACCCGGTGTCGGCGGCGGCCCGCGCGCTGCGCGTGCGTTCGAACTCGGCGTCGATGCGGGCCAGGTGCTCGCGCGCGACGTGCAGGCTTTTCGCGATCCGTGCGGCCGCCGACAGTTGCTCGCGGCGCGCCTCGAGCCTCTGGCGTTCTTCGTGCAGGGCGTCGATGTCGAAGCCGGCGAGCGCCGTCGCGGCAGCCTGGCGCGCCGCATCGAGTTCGGCAATGCGGGTGGCGGCCCGTTCGGCGGCTTCAAGGGAAGCCTCGACGGTGGCCGCCGCATTGACGCGGGCGCGGTCGGCCTTCGCCAGCGCGGCGAGGTTCGCGCCTTCGGCCGCGGCAGCCTGCGCCGCCTGGGTGAAGAGCTTGTCCCAGCGCGGCCACTGGGCGGCAAGCGCTTCGTGCCGGCGGTGTGCGGCCAGCCATTCGCGGCTCGCGGTCTCGGCTTCGCGGGTCTGCGCGAGGCGGGCGCCGGCCTCGGCCAGCAGCTCGCGCGTGCGCGCCGCGTCGAGTGCCGTCTGTTCGCGCCGCCCGGCCAGCTGCGCATGCGCGCCAGCGAGGGTGTCGATGGTCGCGTCGAGCGCCTTGGCGGCATCGAGCCGGGCTGCGGCTTCAATCTGCGCGCCTTCCGCCGCTTTCAGCGCGATGGTCGCCGTCTGCACCTCCTGCATGGCTTGCCGGGCCGCTTCCTGGGCGCGCGCGAGTTCTCCCTGGCCGTTGGCCAGCGTCGTTTCGACCTGCACGCGCTCGGCGTCGAGGCGCGCCAGTTCCGCCATCAGCGGGCGCGCGGCCTGTACTTCGTCGAGCGTGGCCAGGCGGATGCGCCGCTCCTGCGCCGCTTCGGCGGCGCTGCGTGCTTCGAGCAGCAGGCTGTGCGCCTCCGCTTCGCGCTGGCGCAGCCGTTCGCGTTCCTGGTGCCAGCGCAGCTGGGCTTCCAGCAGGGCGCGCCGCACGTCGACGGCCTGCAGGGCCACGTCGGCCGCGGCGCGCTCGGCATCGAGCGCCTCGCGCGCTTCCTGCGCCAGCGGTGCCGCGTCGGCCAGCCGCGAAGTCAGGCGCCGCACGGCGTCCTGCTCCTGCTTGTAGCGCTCGTAGGCGCGTTTCGAGATGGCGCTGTAGACGGCGCTGCCGGTCAGGGTTTCGAGCAGCTCGCCCCGTTCGTTCTCGTCGGTTTTCAGGAAGGCCGAGAATTCGTTCTGCGCCAGCAGCACCGAGCGCGTGAACTGCTCGAACGACAAGCCGATCCGCGCCGCGATCTCGGCCTGGGTCTCGGTCTTGGTGCTGCCGAGGGGCGCCAGTTCCGGCAACCGGTGCAGGGTCATGTTCGAGGCCTGCAGCAGGCCGCTGACCTTGTTGCGCGAACGCCGCACGCTCCAGCGCGCGCGGTAGCGGATGCCGTCGTTGCCGACGAAATCGACCTCGGCATGTCCCTCGGCGGCGCCGCGCCGCAGCAGGTTGCGGGCGTCGGTGGTCGACACGCTTTCGCCACCGGCGTCGGGCAGGGCGCCGCGGCTGCTCTTGAGTTGCAGGCGCGGCGTGTTGCCGTACAGGGCCAGGCAGAGGGCGTCGAGCAGGGTGCTCTTGCCGGCGCCGGTCGGGCCGCAGATCGCGAACAGGCCCGAGGACGCCAGCGGCTCGCTCTCGAAGTCGACCACGAATTCGTTCGCCAGGGAGGCCAGGTTGCGCCCGCTGATGCGCAGGATCTTCATGCGGACTCCCCATCGCCTGGCAACATCAGCTCATTAAACGCGGACAATTGCTCGTCCGGTGCGTCCTCGCCGAAGCGCTGCTGCCAGAGGCGGCGGAAGATGTCGTCGGGCTGCAGCTGGGCCAGCTGGTCGAGCGTCAGCGCGTCGGCGCCATCCTGGGAGGCGACCGTCTTGCGGGTCGGTTCGATTTTTGCCAGGCGCACCGGCTTGCCGGCGATCGCCGCCTCGACCTGGGCGCGCAGGCTCGGCTCGGGCCCGTCGAGCAGCACCCGTACTTCCAGGTAGGGCCGGCACTGGGGCGGCAGCGCGTCGTCCAGTTCCAGGCTTTCGAGTGCGGCCAGGACCTCGGCCAGCGGCGCCGGTTTGCCTGGCACCCGCAGTAGGTCGACCGCGCGCGGCACGAGCAGGGGCGTCACTTCTTTCGCCACCGCGCCGTCGAGGTCGATGCGCAGCACCTGGTGCTGGTAGCCGACTTCGGCAAACGACAGCGGCAAGGGGCTGCCGGAATAGCGCAGGTGCTCTTTCTTGCCGACGCGCTGCGCCAGGTGCAGGTGGCCGAGCGCGGCGTAGGCGATTTCCGGGTCGAACATCGAGGCCGGCAGCGCTTCGGTGCCGCCGATCACGATGCGGCGCTCGGAGTCAACCGACGACTGGCCATCGACCATGTGGCAATGGCCCATCGCCAGGATCGCCTGGCCGGCTTCGCGGCGCGACTGCGCCAGCTCGAAGGCCTGGTTGTAGAGCAGGGCGATGCCGTTCAGGTAGGCGTCGCCCTCGACCTTGGCGCGCGGCACGTCGCCCGGGCGCAGGAAAGGGATGCCGAGGCACCAGGCTTTGGTTTCGCCTGCCTTGTTGCGCAGCGGTACCACCAGGCGCTCGAGGTCGATTGCGCCTTCGCGGTCGCGCACGACGTTGCCGATCACGACAGTACCGTGCGCTTCCAGCAAGGGGCCGGGCGCTTCCAGCCGTCCCGGTGAATCGTGGTTGCCGGCAATCACGACAATCTGCAGGTGCGGCGTGCGCGCCTTGGCCCGCTGCAGGAAGCGGTAGAGCTGGCGCTGCGCGGCGGACGAGGGATTGGCGTTGTCGAAAATGTCGCCGGCGATCAGGAGCGCGTCGGCTTCCTCGGCTACGATGGTGCCCTCCAGCCAGTCGAGGAAGCACTCGTGCTCGTAGGTCCGGTCGTAATTGTGCAGGGTCTGGCCGAGGTGCCAGTCGGAGGTGTGCAACAGACGCATCGGGAGTCGAATCTTGGAGAAAAGGGAGTCGGCTGCACTATAACGCAGCCATGCCGCCGCTTCAAAAAAAATCCGGAACTCGCGCGGCATGATGCCGAAACCTCATTAAAATCATTGCATGAGCGAATTAATCCTGTCGATCGGCGCCGCGCGCGCCCTGCACCTGGCGGCCCAGGGACTGTTGCAGCCGCGCCGGCGCAAAGCGGTCAAGGACGATGTTCTGGACGCGATCCAGCGCATGGGCCTGCTGCAGATCGACACCATCAACGTGGTGGCGCGCAGTCCCTACCTCGTTTTGTGGAGCCGGCTCGGCGGCTATCCGCCTGAATGGCTGGACGAGTTGCTGGCGGAGGGACGCCTGTTCGAGTACTGGGCCCACGAAGCCTGTTTCATTCCGCGTGAAGACTACGGCCTGTATCGCCACCGCATGCTCGACCCGGCCGCCATGGGCTGGAAGTATTCGAGCACCTGGATGCGCGAGCGCGCCGGGGAAGTGGCGGCGCTGCTGGCCCATATTCGTACCAACGGCCCGGTGCGCTCGTCGGACTTCGAACGTTCGGATGGGAAAGCCGGCGCCAAGGCGGACGCCAAGGCGGGAAGTTGGTGGGAGTGGAAGCCGGAAAAGCGCTCGCTCGAAGTCCTGTTCACCTCGGGCGCGCTGATGATCACGCGCCGCCACAATTTCCAGCGCGTCTACGACCTTGCCGAGCGCGTGCTGCCGGACTGGGACGACGCGCACATGCCGCCGCTGGCCGAGGTGCGGCGCCGCTTCGCGCTGCAGGCGGTCAAGGCGCTGGGGGTCGCGCGCGCCGGCTGGATCCCCGACTACCATCGCACCCGCCGCCCGCATGTCGCGCTCGCGCCGCTGGTGGAGGAGGGCCTGCTGCTGCGCGCCCGCGTCGAGGGCTGGATTGATCCGGTCTACATCCATTCCGATCACGCCGGCCTGGCGGGGCAGGCCGCCGCTGGCGGTTTGAACGCGACACTCACCACCATCCTGTCGCCCTTCGACCCGGTGGTATGGGACCGGCGCCGGGCCCTGGAACTGTTCGGTTTCGATTACCGTCTCGAATGCTATACGCCGGCGGCGAAGCGCCGCTACGGCTATTTCACGCTGCCCGTGCTGCGCCGCGGGGTGCTGGTCGGGCGCGTCGATGCCAAGGCACACCGCAAGAGCGGTGTCTTCGAGGTGAAGGCGGTGTTTTTCGAGCCCGGCGTGCGCGCCAGCGAGGCGCTGCTGCGCGACGTGGCGCAGGCCTTGCAGCGCTGCGCGCGCTGGCACGGCTGTCCCGACGTGCAGGTCGGCCGCACGGAACCGGCGGAGCTGGGACCGAGGCTGGCTGGAGTGCTCGGCATGCATTCCGATACCCAGGCCGCGGCCTGAGGGTGCCGCTGCACGCCAGCGCATGTCAACGCACATCCCCGAAGTTGGTTGACTCGCACTGCATTACGCACTCCGCGGAGTTTGCGAAAGATCAAACCCGGCACGCCAGTGCTCCCTACACTACTAGTTCTTTCAGGCTGAAGAATAGAAAAACAAACAACGGCCTGTTCCAAAATCAGTATGTCCAGCCAGGCCGTGTCCCCTCCATGGAGCCACGCGCCTGCGTTGACGACGTCGAGAGGAGAATGAATGCTTACCGCGACCTACACGCTCGTAGCGCTATCTGTTGAACAAACAAATATGCGCGTCAGCCTGCACGCCATCGGGCAACTGGTTCAAAAAGGCTACACACGTCAGAGCGCGCTGACTTCGGGCCAGGCCGACTATGTGTGCGTTTCGCTGCGTCGCCTGTACGAACAATGTCATCGCCGCAAGCTCGACAAATTCCTCATGCCGGCCCTGCGCCGCGCAGGGGCGGGCGCCAACCCGCTCCTGTGCGAGCTCGACATGCTCAGCCGCAGCGCGGCCGAAGCGCTGGACACGGCCTGCACCCTCGCCGAGGGGGGCGTCGACAACGAAGACCGCGTCGATGCGTTCTGCCTCGCCGTCGAGCGCTTCTGCTCGGCGCTGACCGTGCGTTTCGAGCGCGAGGAGCGCGAACTGTTCCCGGTCGCGCGCGCCGCCATTGCCGGCGAGGCCTGGTTTGCAGTCGCCAACCAGATGCTCGCGCATGACGCCTATGTCGAGGAGCACCGGGGCCGCGTGGCGCCCTCGGCAAGCCGCGCCGCCCGGGCCGAGCATGCGAATCGGCAAGGCGTGCCGCTGAGCTTCGCCCACTGAGGTTCCCGCACTGGGCTTCCGGCACCGACCCGGGCGCGCGCCTGCCGGGTGCGGCAGGAAAAGCCGCCATGGTTCTTTGCTATGATGGGGGTTTTGGAACTGCGACTTCATCATGTTCGAATTCCTTTTCAAGCGCCAGGGCGACAAGACCGGCGGCAAGCCTGGGGGTAAGCCAAGCGGCAAGCCTGGTGGCAAGCCGGACGGCAAGCCGGCAGCGTCGCCCGCTGCACCGGCCCCGGCCGCAGGCGCGGCATCGCCCGGCCCGGACAACGGCGCCGCGGCCGGCCCGCGCCCGGCAAAACCAGGACGCGAGCAGCAGGCCGAAGCGCTCAAATCGCTCGACGGCGACGAAGCACGCGCGGTCGACTTCATCCTCCATTCCGAATATTCCGAACTGCGCCTCGCTGCGGCCGAGTTCGTGCACAGCCGCGCCGCACTCGAGCGCGTGCACACGGCCATGCGCAACATCGACCGCCGTGTCGCCAAGCTGACGCAGGCCAGGCTCGACGCGATCCGCCACCACGAGGCGGAACTCGGGCGTGGCCAGGCCATGCTGGAACAGGCCAGGGCGCTTCTGCAGGACGCCCACCTGACTCCGAACCAGGTTGCCGACCTCGACCGCAAGTGGTCGGTCATCGCCGCGCCCGAACTGGCCGGCGATTTCGCCCCGGTCCGCGCCGCCCTCGGCGCGCGCCTGGAAGCGCAGGTGCAACTGCAGCGCGCCATGATCGACCGCGTCGCCGCGCTGCGCCGGCTCGACGCGAGCGGGCTCACTGCGCTGGACCTGGCGGCGACCCTGGAACGGATGGCGCAGGAACAGGAAGCCGCCCTCGCTCACCCGGAACGGGTATCCCTGCCGCGCGCGCTGGTGGCCGAGTTTTCCGTCGAGCATGCGCGCGTGCACGGCCTGCTGGCGACGCTCGAGCAGGCCCAGGCGGCGCTGGCGGCGCGCGAAGCGGCCCTCGCCGAATGGCAGGCCCAGCCGACCGAGGAATTGAACGCTGACGCCTTGCGCAAGGCCTGGCAGAAATTGCCGGCGACGCCAGAAGGCGCGGCCGCGGCGGCCCTGCAGGCGCGCTTCGACGCCTTGCTGGCGGGCCTGCCGCAACCGGTAGCGCAGGCGGCGCGCAAGGCGCGCGACGCTGCGCACCCGGCACGGGGCGCGGCGTCCGGCACGCATGCCGCGGGCGGCCATGCGACTCAGGTGCTGCATGATGTGCCGCAAGATGCGGCGCATGATGCACCCCATGACGCATCGCATGCGGCGGCAGCCGGGGAGGGCGCGCCTGCAACCGAGCCGCGACCGGGCCAGCAAAAAACCGCGCGCGGCGCCGACCAGGCCTTCCTCGACACCATGGATGCGCTGGAAGCGGCCCTGCAGCAAGGATCGCTCGCCCACGCCGCGGAACTCGACAAGGCCCTGAAGGACACCAAAGGCAAGGGCATGCGCCTGAGCGCGCCGCAGGCGGACCGCCTGGCGCACCTGCGCGCCGAACTCAAGCGCCTGTCGGACTGGGCGCGCTGGGGCGGCAATGTCTCGCGCGAGGAACTGATCAAGACGGTGGAAGCGCTGCCGACCCAGAACCTGGCGATGGCCGAACTGGCGAAAAAGGTCGGCAGCATGCGCGAGCGCTGGAAGGCGCTCGACAGCCTGTCGGGCGCTGCTCCGAAAAGCCTGTGGGAACGTTTCGACCATGCCTGCACGGTGGCCTATGCCCCGGCCGCCGCCCACTTCAAGCACCTGGCCGACGAGCGTCATGCGAACGCCGCGCGCGGCGAGGCGCTGGTGCAGGAAGCCAATGCCGAGATCGCCCGCCTGCAGTCCGGGGAGGCCGACTGGAAGCACGTCGCCGGCACCGTGCAGCGCATGCGCCTGGCCTGGAGCCACCTGGGCGCCATCGACCGCAAGGACAAGAAACGCCTGGACCAGCAATTTGCCGCCGCGCTCACCACGCTGCAGGGACCGCTGGAAGAGCAGCGCAAGGCCGAGATGAATGGCCGCGAGGAACTCATCGAGGAAGTCGCCGCGCTCGACCCGCACGACCGCCACGCCATCGACCGCCTGCGCGAGATCCAGGCGCGCTGGCAGGAGCATGTGCGCGCGCTGCCGCTCGAACGCAAGGCCGAGCAGGCGCTGTGGGCGCGCTTCCGCGCCGAATGCGACAACCTGTTTGCCCGCCGCAAGGACAGCGCGCACGCGGCCGACGCCGAACGCCGCGCCCACGAAGCGGCCAAGGAAGCGATCAGCGCCCGGCTGGAAGCGGCGGCGCCCGACGCTACCCCGGCCAGCGCCGGCAAGCTGCTGCGCGAAGCCGCGCTTGAGTGGCACGCGATCGGCCCGGTGCCGCGCGCCCATGAAGCCCGCGTCGACAAGCGCTACCACGAGGCCATCGCCAAAGTGCAGCACCATGCGGACCTCGCGCGCCGCGCCGCCGGGATGGCGCTGGCGGGCGCCGTGCGCGACAAGCTGCGCGCCTGCCAGGAACTGGAAGCCGCGCTGGCCAACCTCGAGCAGCCGGTCTCGAGCTCCGACTGGCGCAACCGCTGGGCGGCGCTGCTGCCGGCCGGCCCCGACTACGACCCGGTGCTCGACGCCCGCTTCGAGGCGGCCCTGAATGCCCTGGAGGGCGACCGTGCGGCTTACGCGCGCCTGCTCGAAGCCAATTGCGTCACCTTGCTGAACGAACTGCTGCGCCAGGAAGTGACGGCCGGTATCGACAGCGGCGCCGAATTCGCGCGTGACCGCCTCAAGCTGCAGGTGGAAGCCTTGCAGTCGACCCTGAAAGCCGGCACCAGGCCGCACGGCTCCGGCCAGCGCCAGGATGGCTTGCATGCCCTGTGCGCCCTGCCGGCGCTGGCCGACGCGCGCACCGCGCTGCGGGTCGAGCAACTGGTGATGCGCATGGGTGTCAAATGAGCGCGGTCAGGGTACAGCACGAGGATTTCGATCTCGGACAGGAACTGGCGCGCCTGCGCGAGGGCGACCCGCGCGTCGGCGCGGTGGTGAGTTTCGTCGGCACCGTGCGCGACATGAACGAGGGCGCCAACGTGTCCGAGCTGGAACTCGAGCATTACCCCGGCATGACCGAGCGTGCGCTGGAAGACATCGTGGAGCAGGCGCGGGCGCGCTGGCCGCTGTACAAGGCGCTGGTAGTCCACCGGGTGGGCCCGATGGCGCCGATGGAGCAGATCGTGCTGGTCGCCTGCAGCGCGGCGCACCGCGGCGAAGCCTTTGCCGCCTGCGAGTTCATCATCGACTACCTGAAAACGGACGCCCCGTTCTGGAAGAAGGAACAGACGCCAGAGGGGGCGCGCTGGGTCGACGCGCGCCTGAGCGACGACAGCGCCAAGGCCAAGTGGGTAGCGGCCTGAACTGGCTGGCAGTCACGGCGGTGGGTGGAGGCGCCGCGATCGGCGCCTGGCTGCGCTGGGGACTCGGCCTGTGGCTGAGTAATATAAACACCAGCGCGCACACCCATGTCCAGGCCGGCACGCTGGCGGCCAACCTCATCGGCGGCTACCTGATCGGGATGGCGCTCGGCTTTTTTTCGCACCATCCGCATCTTTCGCCGGAGTGGCGCCTGTTCGTCGTCACCGGTTTCCTCGGCGGACTGACCACCTTTTCCAGCTTTTCCGCAGAATCGATGGTCCTGCTGCAGCGCGGCGATTACGGCTGGGCGCTCGCGCACACGCTGTTGCACCTGGTCGGCGCGCTCCTGCTGTGCATCGCCGGCTTTGCCACCTGGCGTGCGCTCAGGGGCTGAGAACGGCTGAGAGCGGCTAACGACCCTTCAGGTCGTCATGCGGGTGAATACCTCGCGCGCCGCCAGGCCGCCGCCGCCGATGAGCGCGGCGAAATAGATGATCGTGACGATGTTGCTGATATGGCCAAGCAGCACGCAGACGCCGTCGCGCTGCAGCAGCCCGATGGCAAAGAACAGGAGCGCGATGGCCGGGAAGGTATTGCTGAACGGAATCAGGCCGAAGGGCATCATCAGCAGCACCGCGCCCAGGATCAGCGACGCATTGTTCAGGTGCTGGATCGGGCCGTTTGCCACCAGCCACTGGATGCGGTTCGGGCGGCTCACGCGCTCCAGCTTTTGCAGCCAGGGCAGGGCCTTGCGCAGCAGCGGGCGCAGCTTCCTGGTGGCGATGGTGCGGTGCTTGATTTTCGATGGAATCCACAGTTCGCGTCCGAACAGGCGGCTCATCCCGATGAGAAGGATGGCGGCGCCGAACACCGTGCTCACGCCGGGAATCGACACCGGGATCAGGAACACGAGCGTGAGCAGGGCGGTCAGGATCAGCAGGCCGTCGTTGCCGACCAGGTGTATCAGTTCGCTGAGCGTGATGCCGGTCCGTGGCAGGGAGCGGACCAGGGAGCGGAGCCTCTGGGAAAGTGGTTCACCTTGCATTGTGTTCTTTTCTTCGTTGTTTCGTCGTGGTGTCGGGAACCCCGGCGGGGACGTGGCTTGCCGGTCGAGTACTGGCGCGATCATGGCGCCGGCGCGACAGTATAACAACGCCGCGCGCCGACTACCGGCCACCAGGGAATTTACGACTGTTTGACGCAAAAATGCCACTTTGCCGGTGACCGTGTCTGGCCGGGTTGCCGGGAGACCAGGGCGAGCCCGCCAAGCCCTGCATATTCGCAACCCGAGACTTGTAACTGGTGGCCGCCGAACAGGTTTAAGGGCTCAGCCTGACGATCATGCATACCGGCCATTTTTGGCCGGTATGCTTTTGGGGCCAAGATCCTCAATGCGTTACCAGCTTGAGACCCACAATGCCGCCGGCAATCAAGCCAATACACGCCAGCCGTGGCGCCGAGGCGGATTCGCCAAAGACGAGGATGCCGACGCAGGCCGTTCCCACCGCGCCGATGCCGGTCCAGATCGCGTAGGCGGTTCCGATCGGCAGCGACTTCAAGGCATGGGCGAGCAGGCCGAAGCTGACGACCATGGCGGCGACCGTACCGACGCTGGGCCAGAGCCGGGTAAATCCTTCGGTGTATTTGAGTCCGACGGCCCAGCCGATTTCGAACAGTCCTGCCAGGATGAGAACGAGCCAAACCATGATATGCCTTTCACATTGATGAATTCCTGGCGCCGATGCAGTGCCAACGCCAGCGCCAATGCCTCGCATCGTATGTCTGTTTTCATGGTATAAAAAGTCAGTTTCTATCAGTGAAATTGACATATGGCGTTCGACCTCGACAATATGAATGCCTTCCTGGCCGCCATCGACCATGGCTCCTTCTCGGCGGCCGCGCGCAGCCTGCGCCGCGTTCCCTCGGCGGTCAGCATGGCAATCGCCAACCTGGAAGCGGAACTCGACCTGCAGCTGTTCGACCGCAGCAGCCGCGAGCCAAAGCCGACGGCACAGGCGCTGGCCTTGCTGCCTCAGGCAAGGCTGCTGGCCGAGCAGCTGCACCGGCTTAATATTCACGCGCTGTCGCTGACACAGGGACTGGAAACCTCGCTCACCATCGCCTTGCTGCCCGAGCTGCTGGCAGCCAGGCCCTGGAGCGCAGCCCTGGCAACGCTGGCGATCGAACACCCCGGCCTCACGGTGGAGGTGCTGACCGCGCCCCAGGCCGATGCGCTCGGCATGCTGCACAGCGGACGCGCCGACCTGGCGCTGGTGTTCGAGCGCTACGGCGTCGGCGCGCATGAGGCCTTCCAGGAGGTGGGCGAGGAGCGCCTGGTGGCGGTCGTGGCGCCCGGGCACGCCATGCTTGCCGGCGGGCGCCGTCCCGTGCGCGACGCGGATTTGCTGCAAGAACGCCAGATCGTCGTGGCAGGGCGCGATATCGACCAGGTCGACAAACGCATCGCCATCTCGCGCCTGCAGTGGAAGACGGACAGTCCGGCAGCGGCGCTGGCGCTCGTCAAGGCGGGCCTGGGCTGGGCCTGGCTTCCCGCGGGTTTTGTCCAGGCACCCTTGCAGCAGGGGGAACTGGTGGAAATGCCCCTTGATAATCTGACGAACGTCCTGCGCTTTTTTGTGGACGTGGTGTGGAGCGCCGAGCGCCCGCTGGGGACGGCGGCGGCGCGCTTTGTCGCCTTGTTGAACCAGGAGCGGCGCGAGGTGGCATCGCACTGCCGGCCGCTCCCTGCCAGTCCTTATTGATGGACAGCCTCCGTCCTGCTGCGCCATAGCGAGTACCCGATCCCCGCCGCGATCAGGCCGGCCGTCACGCCCAGCGACAGACCGGCCGGCACCTTGCCGTCGAACAGGAAGTCACCCAGGAAGATCTTCGAGCCGATGAAGACCAGCACCGCCGCCAGCGAATACTTCAGGTAGCGGAAGCGCTGCACCACGTCGGCCAGGGCGAAATACAGCGCACGCAGGCCCAGCACCGCGAAGATGTTCGAGGTGTAGACGATGAACGGGTCGCTGGTAATCGCGAAGATCGCCGGCACGCTGTCGACTGCAAAGATGATGTCCGTGATCTCGACCATGCACAGGGCAAGGAAGAGCGGCGTCGCGTGCCACACCGCGCGGCCCGGCACTCCCGCCACACCCGGCGCCGGCAGGCGGACCAGGAAGGCATTCCCGTGCACCCGGTCGGTCACGCGCAGGTGGCGCCGCAGCCAGGCCAGCACCGCACTGTCGCGCACCTGGTTCGGGTTCTCCGTGGCGAAGAACATCTTGATGCCCGTGGCGATCAGGATGGCGCCGAACACGTACAGCACCCAGTAATAGCTGGCCACCAGGGCGGAGCCGGCGCCGATCATGATGCCGCGCGTGACGATCACCCCCAGGATGCCCCAGAACAGCACGCGGTGCTGGTATGCGGGCGGAATCGCCAGGGTGGCGAAGATCAGCGAGATCACGAAAATATTATCGAGCGACAGGCTCTTTTCGATCAGGAAGCCGGTATAGAAGTGCAGCGCCTTCTCGCTGCCGAAGCCGTGCCAGACCCAGAGGCCAAAGGCCAGGCCCGCGGCCAGGTACATGCCAGAGAGTTTCAGGCTCTCGCGCACGCCGATGACGTGGTCGTCCCGGTTCAGGATACCCAGGTCGAAGGCCAGCAGCAGCACGACGACGGTGACGAACACCAGCCACATCCAGGCTGGCGCACCCAGCCAGACGATGTTCAGGAAGTCCATGGCATCAGCCCTCCGGCACAGGCAGGCGCTCGTGTGCCGGCGTCGACCATTTCTTCAGGGCGCGCTGCAGCAGCAGGTGCTCGCGGCCGTCGATCAGGCGGTCGGCGTGGACGATGTCGAGCATGGCCTTGAGCGTGCACATGCGCAGCAAAGGATCGGCCACCTCGTCGAGCAGGCTGTCGATCAGGCGCTTGTCGAGTTCGACTTCGCAACCGGCCCGGCAGCGCGCGGTGGCCAGCAGGTCTTCGCACAGCGCATGGACGACGGCGTCGAAGCCGTCCGCGTCGGCGCCTACCCGTTCCAGGATGGCGGCATGCTCCATGGCTTTGACCTCGGCAGGAGCCAGGTGGCCGTCGACGATCATCGACAGCGCCAGCAGGCGGCAGACGGCTTCCTGGCTGTCGGTTGGGTAAGTTTTCATGCGGTCCTCGCTAGTGGTGGTAAATGCTGGTTGTGGATGCGTTGCAGCTTAAGCGCCTGCGACAGAAAATAAAAATCGATTATTCTTTAGTGAATCTCAACTTTTCTTGAGCTGTCGGGCGATGAATTACAAGCACCTGCAGTATTTCCATGCCGTCGCGGTCGGCGGCTCGATCGCACGGGCCGCGCAGCAGTTGCACGTAACAGCACAGGCGATCAGCACACAGCTGGGGCTGCTGGAAGAACAGTTCAGAGCGCCGCTGTTTCGCAAGAAAGGACGCGGGCTGGAACTGACCGATGCGGGCAAGGTCGCGCTGCAATACTCCGAGCGCATTTTTGATCTCGGCAACGAGCTCGAGCAAACCATGCGGCGCGGCGGCGCCCCCGTGCCGGAAACGCTGCGGGTCGGCATTTGCGACATCGTCCCGAAGACGATTGCCTTTCGCCTGCTGCAACCGGCGCGCGAAGCCGGGATGGCGATGCGCCTGATTTGCCGCGAAGGCCATTTCGATGCGCTGATGGGCGAACTGGCCGCGCACCGGCTCGACCTCGTCCTGGCCGACCGCGGCCTGGCGCCGGGCGGCGCGATCCGCGGCTACACGCACCTGTTGGGCACGAGCAGCTTGACCGTGCTTGGCCACCCGCGACTGTGCCGGGCCTGGAGCGGCGCTTTTCCTGGCTGCCTGCGCGAGGCGCCATTCCTGCTGCCCGGACCCGATGCGGCGGTGCGCACCCAGCTGCAGGGCTGGTTCGAGGAGCATGCCCTGCGCCCGATCGTCGTCGGCGAATTCGACGATGGCGCGCTGCTCAAGGCGTTCGCGCGCGCCGGCGCCGGCTTCATGGTCGCGCCCAGCGCGGTTGCCGCCGCCGTCCAGGAGGAATACGGGCTGGAGGCGGCCGGTTCGATCGCCTCCATCGCCGAGCAGTTCTATGCCCTGACCGTTGAACGCCAGCTCGACCATCCCGCGGTCAGGCGCATCCTCGAGAACGCCGCCACGGTCTTCACGCCGGTGACGGCTGCGTAGGATAAAGATTACCGTAGCGCGGGAGGATCTTGAAAAGCGCGGGCGCATCCCAATGTTGTTTCCTAGTTATGAACACTCACTAGGGAGCACAATATGCGGCAAGACAAATTGACGACCAAGCTCCAGGAAGCGCTGGCGGACGCCCAGAGCCTGGCGGTCGGCAACGATAACCAGTACATCGAACCGGTCCACCTGCTGGTCGCCCTGTTGAACCAGGACGACGGCGGCGCCCGCTCGCTGCTGCAGCGCGCCGGCGTGAATGTCGGCGGTTTGACGAATGCATTGAAGAGTGGGCTGGAGCGCCTGCCGAAGGTGTCCGGCACCGGTGGCGAGACCCAGGTCGGGCGCGAGCTGGTGTCCTTGCTGAACCTGGCCGATCGCGAATCGCAAAAGCGCGGCGACCAGTTCCTGTCCTCCGAAATGATCCTGCTGGCGCTGACCGAGGACAAGTCCGACGCCGGCCGCCTGGCGCGCGAGCATGGCCTGGCGCGCAAGTCGCTTGAATCGGCGATTTCCGCCGTGCGCGGCGGCGAGAATGTCAATTCGCAGGACGCCGAAGGCCAGCGCGAGGCCCTGAAAAAATACACGCTCGACCTGACCGAACGCGCCCGCATGGGCAAGCTCGACCCCGTGATCGGCCGCGACGACGAAATCCGCCGCGCGATCCAGGTGCTGCAGCGCCGCACCAAGAACAACCCGGTGCTGATCGGCGAGCCGGGCGTGGGCAAGACGGCGATCGTCGAGGGCCTGGCCCAGCGCATCGTCAATGGCGAGGTGCCCGATTCCCTGAAGGGCAAGCGCGTGCTCTCGCTCGACATGGCCGCCTTGCTGGCCGGCGCCAAGTACCGCGGCGAATTCGAGGAGCGCCTGAAATCCGTGCTGAAGGAATTGGCCCAGGACGAGGGGCAGACCATTGTCTTCATCGACGAGATCCACACGATGGTCGGCGCCGGCAAGGCCGAAGGCGCGATGGACGCCGGCAATATGCTGAAACCCGCGCTGGCGCGCGGCGAGCTGCATTGCGTCGGCGCGACCACGCTCGACGAGTACCGCAAGTACGTCGAGAAGGACGCCGCGCTCGAGCGCCGCTTCCAGAAGATCATCGTCGACGAGCCAAGCGTGGAGGCGACGATCGCCATCCTGCGCGGCCTGCAGGAGAAATACGAGCTGCACCACAAGGTCGAGATCACCGACCCGGCGATCATCGCCGCCGCCGAGCTGTCGCACCGCTACATCAGCGACCGCTTCCTGCCGGACAAGGCGATCGACCTGATCGACGAGGCGGCCTCGAAGATCAAGATCGAGATCGACTCCAAGCCGGAAGTGATGGACAAGCTCGAACGCCGCCTGATCCAGCTGAAAATCGAGCGCGAAGCCGTGCGCAGGGAGACCGACGAAGCCTCGCAGCGCCGCATGGAGCTGATCGGCGAGGAAATCGCCCGCCTCGAGCGCGAGTACAACGATTTCGAGGAAATCCTGAAGGCGGAAAAGGCCGCGGTGCAGGGCACCACCCACATCAAGGAAGAGATCGAGCGCATCCGCTACCAGATGGAGGAAGCCAAGCGCCAGAGCAACTGGCAGGTGGTGTCGGAACTGCAATACGGGCAGCTGCCGCAGCTCGAAGCGCAGCTCAAGCAGGCCGAGGAGGCGGCATCACGCAGCGATGACGGGCCCGATGCGAATGCCAAGCCCAAGCTGCTGCGCACCCAGGTCGGCGCCGAGGAAATCGCCGAAGTGGTCTCGCGCGCGACCGGTATTCCGGTATCGCGCATGATGCAGGGCGAGCGCGACAAGCTGCTGCACATCGAGGAAAAGCTGCATGAGCGCGTGGTCGGCCAGGACGAGGCGATCGAGGCGGTGTCGGACGCGATCCGCCGTTCGCGCGCTGGCCTGTCCGACCCGAACCGCCCCTATGGTTCCTTCATGTTCCTCGGCCCGACCGGCGTCGGCAAAACCGAGCTGTGCAAGGCGCTGGCCGCCTTCCTGTTTGATACCGAGGAGTCGATGATCCGCATCGACATGAGCGAATTCATGGAGAAGCATTCGGTGGCAAGGCTGATCGGCGCGCCGCCGGGCTATGTCGGCTACGAGGAGGGCGGTTACCTGACGGAAGCCGTGCGCCGCAAGCCCTACAGCGTGATCCTGCTCGACGAAATCGAGAAGGCGCACCAGGACGTGTTCAACGTGCTGCTGCAGGTGCTGGACGATGGCCGCATGACCGATGGCCAGGGCCGCACCGTGGACTTCAAGAACACGGTGATCGTGATGACCTCGAACCTGGGTTCGCACAAGATCCAGTCGATGGACACCGACGAGCCGGCGGTGGTGAAGCTGGCCGTGATGGCCGAGGTGCGCGGCCACTTCCGTCCCGAGTTCATCAACCGCATCGACGACATCGTCGTCTTCCATGCGCTCGACGAGAAGAACATCGGCGCGATCGCCCGCATCCAGCTGCGCAGCCTGGAAGAGCGCCTCGCGAAGATGGAGATGACGCTCGACATCGACGAAGAAGCGCTGCAAAGAATAGCCGAGGCCGGTTTCGATCCGGTGTATGGCGCGCGGCCACTCAAGCGCGCGATCCAGCAGCAGATCGAAAATCCGCTGTCGAAAGCGATCCTCTCGGGCCGCTTCGGGCCGAAGGACACGATTCCCGTGCGCGTGCGGGCCGGGCAGCTGGTGTTTGGCGAAACCCAGCAGGTCGAGCTGGCGAAATAAGGCTGGCGAAATAAGCGGCCTGTCCGACAAGCTTGCAGGGATGAAGGGCGCAGCGATGCGCCCTTTTTTCGTCCTCTTCGATTGCAGGGCCCGCCCCGCGATCGTCTGCTTTGACAGGGATCAAAGGGGTCCGACTTGTTTCTGACTTGTCCTTGCTGGCCGCATGCCGCCTGCCTAGATTAATCATACTGGTTGGCGTCTTCCCTCTACCGGTCGAGCTTCTTTCGACACGAACATTCCATCGAGGCAGGAGGGAAGAAAACACGCATGCCAGGTCCGGATACTGTCAATAACAAGACCGGCTGCCGGTTCTTCCATGAAGACGGCCGGGGCCGGGAAACAGGGGGATGAGATGGAACACCGCTGCTCTATTCACTGCATCATGCCGCCTTACATCCTGAAGAACTTGCTGGACAAGGGTTCGCCGGACCAGCGCGACATGGCGCTCAAGGCACTGCTTTCGGCAACCGCACTACGCGCCGACCGGCGCTTCGTCGCCCGGCTCGGCTTCATCGCACCGGTGTCCGGCGCCGGCAAGCAGCGCATGATTTTCGACTGCCGCAACAAACCGACTACCCGCAATGCGGTCCTGGTCCGGCGCGAATCGGACCGCAGCAATGGCGATATCGCCGCCATCGAGGCCTTCGACGGCGTCGGAACCACCTACGATTTCTACAGCCAGATTTTTCATCGTAACTCGATCGATAACGCCGGGATGCGGCTCGACAGCTATGTGCATTACGGCGAGAAGTATCCGAACGCAATGTGGGATGGCCGCAGGATGATTTTTGGTGACGGCGACGGCGTCCTGTTCTCGAGGCTGACGCAGTCGCTCGACGTCATCGGCCACGAGCTGACCCATGGGGTCACCCAGTACACCGCCAATCTCGAATACCGCGGCCAGTCCGGGGCGCTGAACGAATCGGTCTCGGACGTATTCGGCTCGCTCGTCAAGCAGTGGTCGCTGTCGCAGACTGCCGCCCAGGCCGACTGGCTGGTCGGTACCGAATGCTGGACCCCGGACATCCACGGCGACGCCTTGCGTTCCATGAAAAATCCGGGCAGCGCCTATAACGATCCCCTGATCGGCAAGGACCCGCAGCCGGGGCACATGCGCGATTACAAGCTGCTGCCGGAAACGCCAGAAGGCGACATGGGCGGCGTCCACATCAATTCCGGCATTCCGAACCATGCCTTCTACCTGTTTGCCAGCTCGATCGGCGGTGTCGCCTGGGAGACGGCCGGCCAGGTCTGGTACGAGGCCCTGCAACGCAGCAAGAAGGACACCAACTTCGACCTGTTTGCGAACACCACCTATGCCATCGCCGGCGAAAATTTCGACACCTCGACGCAGCAAGCCCTCCAGGCCGCCTGGGACGAGGTCGGCATCAGGGTCGGCAAGAAGGAGAAAATCCTGACAGGCAGGACAGCGGCCGCGCGGGAACGGTCGAACGAGGACCTGGCGACGTCCATCGAGCGGCTGACCCGGCAAATCGGCAGCCTGCGGGACGATATCGAGGCCCTCAAGCAATCGTCCGGGCACGTTCACTGACGCCTATGACTAACCCTTTACCGCTATTCATACCGATGAAGATTACCCTGAAGCAGTACGGTGGATTGGCCCCGGTCACGCGCCCGCCGGTAGTCCTCGATACCGCGGACCTGGACCAGGACCGCGACGAAGTGGAAGGGCTGGCCCGTGCAGTATCTGCGCAGTCCAGCCCGCCGGCGCCGCCGCATCCCGACGGGATGAGCTATACGCTGGTCATTGACGGCGACGAGGGCATGCAGGAGGTGCGCGGTACGGACGGGTCGGCCACGGCCGAGTTCTCCGAGCTGGTGCAGCGGGTCAGGGGTTCCGGCAAGGCCGGGGGCGCCTGACAGGTCAAGACGGCGCGGCGCGCTAGCGCAGATCGAGGAAGGGCCTGGAGGGGCGCAGCGATGCGCCCCTTTTTTGCGCCACGCTATTTACCGGTGCTGCGCAAATTCCCGAGGCGAGGTTCCGGTTGATTTGCGGAACGCAAAACTGAAATGGCTGGGACTGGCAAACCCCAGTTCGAGCGCCACATCCGTGACGGATCGGTCAGACGATTTCAGGATGGTCTTTGCCCGCTCGACGCGCGCATGCATCACATAGCGATGAGGGGGCATGCCGGTCGCCTTGCTGAAGATGCGGGAAAACCGGCTCGGACTCAGGCGGGCGAGCGCCGCCAGTTCGAGCAGCGATATGTTGTTGCCAAGATTGGCGCCAATGTATTCTTCTATCAGCCTCAGCCTGGCTGGGGGAAATCCACCGCTTCGCCCCCGCCCATGCGGCTGTTCAGTACAGTGATTGCCGTAAAAATAAGTCAGTAATGCGAGCGATATCGACTCAGCAAAAATTTTGCCACATGGGCAGCCTCTGCCGATCTCGTCTTTGATGGAAAGCGCCATGTTGAACAGTTGCGGGTCCTCTCCATAGAGATGCAGTGGCAGTGAAGAAAAATTTTGCATCCTCCGATCCATTTCCTCGAAGGGAATTTGAATTGCCAAGCCTTCGTGGTCGCCGTCCACGCTGACATTGCGAATCTCGAGATCCTTGCCGACAAAGCTGTAGTCGCCGTATTTCCAGTTTCTTCGGAAGGTTTGCTTGCCATTGCTCCAGCTCACCTTTGGACTGCCCTTCAGATACAAAAGAAGATGCATCGATGGACAGGCCAGTCTTGACTGAAATCCCGAGCTTACGGAGAAGGACTTGACGGGTAGCCCACCCCATGGCGTGCCTCCCGCATCAGGAAGGGGTGACATCAGCAGCTGGATAGCGCGATCGGTGTTCATCTTGTCTCCGTCGGCGAGTCTGTGAGCGGACTGGACACGGGTCAGGCAAAAGCAAGTGTGCTCGTCAAATCGTAATGGGTAGTGGCAGCGATTACCTTAGAGCCAAATCAACAGAACTGGCTGCAGTACCGATCAGTGGCGCTACGCATACGCCATCGTCCGAGCATTCTTTTTTGCCGCCTCTGTCCCCACCGTAACAAAACCCTTCCGCTGTCCGGTCGCCATTCGAAAATCCCGGATAACAGGACGTTTTTATGAAATCACGCGTGTTTCATGAAAGCCGCGTGGGTGGAAAGACATCAGTATCGGGAAACCATCTTGCAAAAAGCGGCGCGCGCCGAGCGCCCATCATCGACCCGCACGACGCGGGAGGTGAACCGGTTATCGTCGGCCACATCATCCAGGAGACTCGTGCCATGAAAAGGTTTATGACCTCGCTACTTGCCAGTGGGGCCGCCGCAGCGGCCCTGGTGGCGCTTCCCGCTCCAAGCGCTGCCCACGTCACCCGCTTTGTCGTGAACGACCATGCGCTGGTCGCCGGCGGCATGAATTGGGGTAAGGCCGGCCCTTACGAGCGCTTGCGCGGAACGGCATATATGGAAGTCGACCCCGTGGATCCATTGAACGCGGTGATTTTTAACATCGACAAAGCGCCCCGCAATAGCCGCGGCATGGTCGAGTTTTCAACCCCGTTCGTCATGCTCAAGCCGGTCGACATGAATCGCAGTAACCACAAGCTCTGGGTCGGCCTGAACAACCGCGGCAACTGCATCGAGGTCAGTTTCGGCCGCGCGTTCCCGACTCCGGCCGGGGGCGGCGGGAACTGCAACCGGCTGTCGGCTGAGGAGATCGGTCCAGACAACCCACTGTTGCAGAAGGGATTCGTTATTGTCGACGCCGGCTGGCAGGGTGATGGCATTCCCGATCCCGACCGGGAGCAGCTCTACCCAAATTTCCCGGTAGCGGTCAATCCCGACGGCAGCCCGATTACCGGACCTCTCCGTCTGGAGTATCAGCTTGACGCGGCCACCTACACGCAACCGCTTCCGCAGCCCTTCGCCGGTCAATGGCGTGCTTACCCGGCCGCTGACCTGAACACGGCGAACGCCACGCTCACGGTACGGGATCGCGCCGATGCGCCGAAGGTGTCGATTGCAGCGAACCGCTGGGCGTTTGGACGCTGCGCGGCAGGGCGGCCGAGCCTGGTGCAGACGGCCACCGACATTTGCCTGTTCGACGGCTTTGCACCGAACAAGATATACGAGCTCATCTACACTGCCAGGGATCCCATCGTCATGGGACTGGCGTACGCCGTGCCGCGCGACATCGGCTCCTTCCTGCGCTATTCGATGACCGACCAGGCCGGCAACCGGAATCCGCTGGCGACGGGCCGCCCGGGTAGCGGTACCGGCATCGTGCGCGCTTACTCGTCAGGAACGTCCTCGACCGGCATGTACCAGCGCGAATTCCTCTACCTCGGCTTCAACGAAGACGAAGCGCGCCGCAAAGTGTTCGATGGCGTAACCATTTACTCGGCGGCAAGCTACCGGCTGTTTGCCAACGTCCAGTTCGCCCACCCGACCTTCTTTTCGGGCCAGGACCAGCACCAGGACTATACGTCGAACGCGATCGTGCCATTTACGTTCGCCGTGACGACCGATCCTGTCACCGGCGTCACCGATGGGCTGCTGAAACGGCCCGCAACCGATCCGCTGGTCATGCAAATCGACGAGGAACTCGTCTTCTGGCAATGGAAGGCGTCGCTCAATGTGGTCAATTCTGCAGGCACGCCGGTGCCGGTGCCTGACAAGGTCCGGCTCTACTTCCAGAACGGCTTCGGGCACATCGGCGCTTCGGGGCTGCTTGCCCCGGCCGGCCCGGCGGGGATCTGCAGGCACAATTCGCAGGGCATCGCTTCCGTTGGCATGACCCCGAGAGCGCTCGTCCAGGTCATGGACGACTGGGCCGATCGCGGCATTCCGCCTCCGCCCAGCAATTACCCGACCAAGGCAGACCTGGTGACGGTGCAGCAATATCAATCCTTGTTCCCCACCATCCCCGGTATGGAAGCGCCGACGGTCATGAACCAGGTCAACGTACTGGACTTCGGTCCCCTGTTCGGGCCAACCGGCGGCAACCGGACGGTCCTGCCTCCGCGCCTGGGCCCGCAATACCAGGCCCTGGTTCCCAAGCCCAGGCCCGGGGACGGAGCCGGTGCTGCCGGCATCCACACGATGTACACCCGGGCGCCGCTGGGTACCAATGTCGGATGGAACATCCGCGCCGCGCGCGCGCCGAACCTGTGCGGCCTGGCCGGCAGTTACCGGCCGTTTGCCCGCACCCGGGCCGAGCGGTTGGCAGCGGGCGATTCCCGCCCGTCCCTGGAAGAGCGCTACGGCAGTCACGCCGGCTTCGTCAACGCGGTGCGGCGCGCAGGCAAGGAACTCGTCAGGGAGCGCTTCCTGATGAAACAGGATGCCGACAAGTTCATCCGCGCCGCCGAGGAGAGCAACGTCCTGAAATGACGTCCGCTCGAGCCGCCATGCGGTCCAGGCTTTAACGAAATCAGTTTGCCAACATTCGCGGAGGAATCATCATGTTTAACAAGCTGCTGAAGGGCCTTCTTGGCCTCGCTGTGTCGACTCTCGGATCCGTGGCGCTTGCGGCTCCCGTTCCGGAAAGCGGCGATGCAGGAGCCTTGCCTTCCGATGCCCAAATCATGGGGGACATCGGTTCCATCACCAGCATCACGGGAAGGATCGAGTCTGCCCTGGACGTCGATATGTTCCAGCTCAACCTGGCATCACCTGCGACCTTGTCGTTCCTGACCGCAGCGACGAGCACAATCGATTCGCAACTGTTCCTGTTTAATTCCGCGGGAGCGGGCTTGTGGGCGAATGACGATATGGGTACGTCGCTCGATGCGCAGCTCACAGTTCCGCTCGCTTCCGGGGCTTACTACCTGGCAGTGAGCTCCTGGGAGCGCCGTCCCCTGGAAGGGCGGAACTTGCCGATCTTTGGCGATATGCGCGGCATGCTTCTAGCCCCGCTGAACCCGGGGATCGTTACAGCCTGGGGCGGGACGGGAGGCATTGGCGACTATACGATCAACGTGGCCATGGCGCCGATCCCCGAGCCCGCGACCTGGCTGTTGACGAGTGCCGGCGTATTCGCATTGCTGGGGCGCCGGCGTTTGCAGAGGGTCTCGACCAAGGGGGCCGGGGAGCCGGCGAAATAAGCCGGCATTCACAGCGAGGTCAGAGAAGGGCGCAGTGATGCGCCCTTTTTGTTGCGCGACATCTGCCGCTTGCCTGTTGAACCGGGGAAGCCTGCACCGTTTTGGGGCGCACTGGAGTGTTTCGGAAAAAACAAGCAAATCGCGAACGTCATACAATCAGATTTGCATGTTTCGCCAGGCCTGTGCTCCCGGTGGACGCCGATACGACCCAATTTCTCTGAAGGAAGAACGATGCCCGACTTCGATTCAAACCGGCGCCAGCTGCTCAAAGCGTCCGCCGTGGCGGTGGGCGGCGTCGCCGCCGCCTCCCAGCTGGCCCCCAATGCCGAGGCTGCTGCTGTCGCGCAGCCGGCTATCCCGGCCACCCCGGCCACCATGAGCATCCGGCTGCGCGTGAATGGCGCCGAACACCAGCTGATGGTCGATCCGCGCACGAGCCTGCTGGACGCGCTGCGCGAGCGCCTGCACCTGACCGGCAGCAAGAAGGGCTGCGACCAGGGCCAGTGCGGCGCCTGTACCGTGATCGTCGACGGCCGCCGCGTGACCTCCTGCCTGACCCTGGCCGTGATGCAGGAAGGCCATGAGATCACGACCATCGAGGGACTCGGCACCCCGAATAACCTGCATCCGTTGCAGGCCGCCTTCATCAAGCACGACGGTTTCCAGTGCGGCTTCTGCACCCCGGGGCAGATCTGCTCGGCCGTGGGCATGCTGGAAGAGCTGCGCGCGGGCGTGCCGAGCCATGTGACGGCCGACCTGAACACCGCGCCGCAAATGAGCCCGATCGAGTTCCGCGAGCGCATGAGCGGCAACCTGTGCCGCTGCGGGGCCTACTCGAACATCCAGGAAGCGATCGCCGAAGTGGCCGGCGTGGCTGCTGTGGGGGCGAAAGCATGAAGGCCTTCACCTACGAACGCGCCACCTCGCCGGCGCAGGCCGCCGCGACGGCCGCACGCATCCCGAATTCCCGTTTCGTTGCCGGCGGCACCAATTTGCTGGACCTGATGAAGCTGCAGATCGAAACGCCGTCGCACCTGATTGACGTCAACGACCTGGCGCTCGACCGCATCGAAGCGACCCCGAACGGCGGCCTGCGCATCGGCGCCCTGGTGCGCAATGCCGACCTGGCCAGCGACGCGCGCGTGCGCCGCGATTACGGCGTGCTGACGCGGGCGCTGGTGGCCGGCGCCTCGGGCCAGTTGCGCAACCAGGCGACCACCGCCGGCAACCTGCTGCAACGCACACGCTGCCCGTATTTCTACGATACCAACCAGCCCTGCAACAAGCGCAAACCCGGCAGCGGCTGCGGCGCCATCGGCGGCTTTTCGCGCCTGCACGCGATTGTCGGCCAGAGCGACATGTGCATCGCCACCCACCCGAGCGACATGGCGGTTGCCATGCGGGTACTCGATGCCCAGGTCGAAACCGTCAACCCGAGCGGCGCCACCCGCATCATCCCGATTGCCGACTTCCACCGCCTGCCGGGCAAGACGCCGCACATCGACCACAACCTGCAACCGGGCGAGCTGATCACGGCGGTCACCCTGCCGCCGCCGGTGGGAGGCATGCAGGTGTATCGCAAGGTGCGCGACCGGGCTTCCTACGCGTTTGCGCTGGTGTCGGTGGCCGCCATCGTGCAGCCGGGCGGCACGGGGCGCGTGGCGCTCGGCGGCGTCGCCCACAAGCCGTGGCGCGTCGAGGCGGCCGAGGCTGCGATGGGCCGCGGCGCCCAGGGTTTTGCCGCCGCCTTGCTGGCCGGCGCGCGCACGACCGAGGACAACGCGTTCAAGGTGCCGCTGGTCGAGCGCACGATTGCCTCGATCCTCGCTGATGCAAACAAAGGGTAAGCCATGAAATTCAACGAACCAGCCACCACCAACCCGATCGACCAGCTGAAAATTGTCGGCCAGCCGGTCAACCGTATCGACGGCCCCCTGAAGACGACCGGCACCGCGCCCTACGCCATGGACCGGCACGACGTGGTGCCCAACCAGGCGCACGGTTACATCATCGGCTCGGCCATCCCGAAGGGGCGCATCGTTTCGATGGACCTGGCGGCGGCCAAAGCCGCGCCCGGGGTGCTCGCCATCGTCACCGCGGCCAATGCAGGCAAGCTCAATAAGGGTAATTTCAATACCGCGCTGCTGCTGGGCGGCCCGCGCATCGAGCACTACCACCAGGCGGTCGCACTGGTCGTGGCCGAGACCTTCGAGCAGGCGCGCGACGCCGCCCACCTGGTGCGCATCAAGTACGAACGCGAAGGCGGCGTATTCGACCTGCATGCCGTGCGCAACAAGGCGGCGGCGCCGAAAAAGGATGGTTCGGCTGAAAGCAAGGTCGGCAACTTCACCGGTGCCTTTGCCTCGGCGCCCGTCAAACTCGACGCGGAATACCATACGGCGCACGAGTCGCATTCGATGATGGAGCCGCACGCGAGCATCGCGGCCTGGGACGGCGACCGGTTGACCGTCTGGACCTCGAACCAGATGATTGCGTGGAATGCGGGCGACCTGGCGAAAACGCTGGGTATCCCTAAAGCGAAGGTACACGTCATGTCGCCGTATATCGGCGGCGGCTTCGGCTCGAAGCTGTTTACGCGCGCCGATGCCCTGCTGGCCGCACTCGGCGCCAGGGCCGCGCGGCGTCCGGTCAAGGTGACCCTGCAGCGCGCGCTGATCCCCAACAACACGACCCACCGCTCGGCCACCATCCAGCGCATCCGCATCGGCGCTACGCGCGAGGGCAAGATCACTGCGATCGCCCACGACACCGCTTCCGGCAACCTCCCCGAAGGCAGCCCGGAGAACGCGGCGACCCAGACCCGCTCGCTATATGCGGGCGAACACCGCATGACCTCGAACCGGGTGGCCGTGATGGACCTGCCGGAAGCGAACGCCATGCGCGCGCCGGGAGAGGCGCCGGGCATGGCGGCGCTGGAAATCGCGATGGACGAGATGGCGGAAAAGCTCGGCATCGACCCGGTGCAGTTTCGCATTCTGAACGACACGCAGGTGGTGCCGGACAACCCTGAAAAGCCGGCATCGGCCGACCCGCAGTCGAAGAAGCCGGAAGAAAAAAAGAAGCACAACCCGCATCCGCCGTTCTCGCAGCGCCAGTTCATCCAGTGCCTGCAGACCGGCGCACAGCGCTTTGGCTGGGACAAGCGTTCCGCCAAACCCGGACAGGTGCGTGACGGCCGCTGGCTGGTCGGCATGGGCATGGCGTCGGCCTTCCGCGACAACATGCTGACCAAGTCGGCGGCGCGCGTGCGCCTTGACCGGCGCGGCTTCCTGACCGTGGAAACGGACATGACCGACATCGGCACCGGCAGCTATACCATCATCGCGCAGACGGCCAGCGAGATGATGGGCATCCCGCTCGAGCGCGTGAAAGTGCGCCTGGGCGACTCGAGCTTCCCCGCCTCCTGCGGTTCCGGCGGCCAGTGGGGCGGAAACAACTCGACGGCCGGCGTGTATGCCGCCTGCATGAAACTGCGCGATGCAGTGGCGCAGAAGGCCGGGTTCGACCCGCAGCGCGCCATCTTCGCCGACGGACTGGTGCGTGCCGGCGACAAGAGCATGCCCCTGGCCCAGGCGGTGGGCGAGCGCGAGATCGTGGCCGAAGACCTGATCGAGTATGGCGACATCAGCGAGCGTTTCCAGCAGTCGACCTTCGGCGCGCACTTCGTGGAAGTAGGGGTGGACGCCGTCACCTGCGAGGTGCGCATACGGCGCATGCTGGCCGTGTGCGCGGCCGGGCGCATCCTCAATCCGAAGACCGCGCGCAGCCAGGTGATCGGCGCGATGACGATGGGCGTCGGCGCGGCGCTGATGGAAGAGCTCGCCGTCGACGCCCGCCTCGGGTTCTTCGTGAACCACGACCTGGCGAGCTACGAGGTGCCGGTGCATGCCGACATCCCGCACCAGGAAGTGATTTTCCTCGATGAGACGGACCCGATGTCGTCGCCGATGAAGGCCAAGGGCATTGCCGAGCTGGGCATTTGCGGTGTGGCGGCGGCAATCGCGAACGCGGTCTACAACGCCACCGGGGTGCGGGTGCGCAGCTATCCGATTACCCTGGACAAGCTGATCACGAAGATGCCGCTGTCGGTGTAACAGGCTGGAAGAAAGGCAGGGCGCGCCAGCAGGCTTGCGCGCTTTTGTCTACACTGGCTGCTCTCCAGTTTTCAACGGTCGGCAACACCATGAGTTCAACAAGCCTGCGCCAGGATGCGCGCGTGATCGGCCTGGTCGGCGTCTCGCACGGGGTGTCCCACTTTTTCCACCTGATCCTGGCGGGCTTGTTCCCCTGGCTCAAGGCCGCGTTCGCCTTGTCGTATGCTGAGCTCGGCCTGCTGATGACCGTGTTTTTCGTGGTCTCGGGAATCGGCCAGGCCTTGTCGGGGTTCATCGTCGACCGCGTCGGCGCGCGCCTCGTGCTGTTTTCCGGGCATGCATTGTTGGGTATCGCGGCGCTGCTGCTGGCGAGCGCGCCGAACTACGCGGTGCTGATGCTCGGCTCGCTCCTCGCCGGCTGCGGCAACGCCGTGTTCCACCCGGCGGGCTACACGCTGCTCAATCAAAACGTGTCGAAGGAACGCCTGCCGCACGCGTTCTCGGTGCACGGTATTTCCGGCAACATCGGCTGGGCCGCGGCGCCCCTGTTCCTCGCCGCGGTCGCCACGCTCTCAAACTGGCGCATCGCGCTGTTGTGCAGTGCCGCGATTCCGTTCTGCATGCTGACGGTCCTGCTGCTGAACCGCAAGGCGCTGGCGGTGCGCGCTACGCCCCAGCCGCAAGGCGCCGCCGCACCCGGCGGTTCCTTCGCCTTCCTGCGCTTGCAGCAGGTCTGGATGTGCTTCGGCTTCTTTTTCCTGACCTCTGTGGCGCTGGGCGGCATCCAGGCTTTCTCGTCCACCAGCCTGAGCGCGCTGTACGGCATTTCGCTGGCAACGGCCGCGACCGCTTACACGACCTTCATGCTGTCGTCCGCGGTCGGCATGGTGGCCGGCGGCTTCCTTGCCGCCCGGGCCCACAACCACGGGCGCACGATCGCGATTGCCTTCCTGTTCGCCGCCGCTCTGGCGCTGCTGCTGTCGGCATCGAGCGTGCCGGGGTCGATGGTGCTGGTGGTGATGGGTGCGATGGGACTGGCGATGGGCGTCGCCGGCCCCTCGCGCGACCTCCTGATTCGCGCAGCGGCGCCGCCGAACGCAAGCGGGCGCGTGTTTGGCATCGTCTATTCCGGACTGGACAGCGGCATGGCTGTCGGCCCGCTGCTGTTCGGCACGCTGATGGACGACGGCCAGCCGGCCGCGCTCTTCATCGGCGTGGCGCTGTTCCAGACGCTGGCGATCGCCACGGCCGTGGGGGCGGGCGCCAACGGGCGCGCACCGGTGCCGCAGAAGGCCTAGGCCCGGAGCTGGACGAACCCGGTTGAACGAAAAAACGCGCGGACCGCAAGGTCCGCGCGTTTTTATGATGTGCTGGCGGGCCCGGAGATCAGCCGCGCTTGCGCAGCATGAATCCCATCAGGACAAGGCCGGCGAACATCAGCGCAGCACTTTGCGGTTCCGGCACCTCGTTCGCCGCATCCGGCAGCTCGCCTGCCGGCAGCCCGCCTGCCGGCAGCAGGACCAGCGGCGGCGATTCCGGCAGCTTTACAGGCTGAGCCTCCGGCGGCGTCACAGGTGGCGTCACAGGCGGAGTGACAGGCGGCGTCGTCGGCGGCGTCACAGGAGGTGTCACCGGCGTCCCCGGAGGCGGTACGACGACAGGGAAGGAAGCAGGGATGGCCAGCGACACCAGGTCACCGGTTTTCTTGCCCCTGCTGTCGAGGAAGTTCACCTTCAGGTGCGGCTCGTCGAGGTCCGGTGCGCCGGTGAAGGCAAAGGCGAACATCATGTTGTCGGCCAGACGGATCGGGCCGCCGGACAGGCACAGCGCCTGTGTGTCCGAGTTCTTGCTGCCGCCGCCACTGCAGCCATGGGCATTCAGTTCGAGCGAGCTGAGCTTCCATGCCCCGGCGCCGGTCGGCGCGGAGACCAGCGAGACGCTGTCGAATTGCCCGATACCCTTGATCCCCACCGCGCCGAGCAGGGTGGCCTTTGTCCAGTCGCCGCTATGCTTGGCTGCATCGATTTCCAGCGTGAGGATATTGTTGGCCCAGGTGGTCGTGAACACCACGTCCTGGTAACTCAGCACGCCCGCCTGGGCGGAACCGATTCCGGCGCTTGCGGCGAGCGCCAGTATTAATTTGCGAAAAGTCGTCTTCAAATCCATTCCCTTTATGCGCATAGTGTTTTCTGCGCTCTTGTTATCTGTAATGACATCAGGGTCGAATGCTGCCTGTTCTAATGCTATTGGTCAACAAATAATGAAATAAGGAAATAAGTCGAGCGGATACGCAACGATTTGCAACTTTCTTGATCGGCGCAGGACACGAATCCATGCCATTGCTAAAAGCCAGATTTTCACAATGTGAAATCATGATCTCATGGCGTGGAAAGGTGCAGCACAAAAGCACGCCGCGCGCCTCCCGTTTTGAGAAAAATCGTTCCACATCGTGGAATGTGGGGCTCAACCCATTGTTTTTAATAAGAATAAAAATAATCATTTGTCTTATATAAGACCAATTGTGCCCTGCACAACCTGATCTATGATTTGTCTAACAGAGTTCATCTCGCAATAACTTTTTTTCAGTTTTCTAATCCATCAGGAGAAACACCATGGCAACTCGTGAACAGCAGATCGCAGCCTTGCAAACCGACTGGGAAACCAACCCGCGCTGGAAGGGCGTCGTGCGCAATTACACCGCGGAAGATGTGGTCCGCCTGCGCGGTTCGCTCCAGATCGAGCACACGCTGGCCAAGCGCGGGGCCGAAAAGCTGTGGGACCTCGTCAACAACGAGCCCTTCGTGAATGCCCTCGGTGCGCTGACCGGCAACCAGGCGATGCAGCAGGTGAAAGCCGGCCTGAAGGCCATCTACCTGTCGGGCTGGCAGGTCGCGGGCGATGCCAACGTGGCTGGCGAAATGTATCCGGACCAGTCTCTGTATCCGGCCAACTCGGTGCCGCTGGTCGTGCGCCGCATTAACAATACCTTCCAGCGTGCCGACCAGATCCAGTGGTCCGAAGGCAAGGACGACATCGATTACTTCGCGCCGATCGTGGCCGATGCCGAGGCCGGTTTCGGCGGCGTGCTCAACGCCTTCGAGCTGATGAAGTCGATGATCGAGGCGGGCGCGGCCGGCGTGCACTTCGAAGACCAGCTGGCCTCGGTCAAGAAATGCGGCCACATGGGCGGCAAGGTGCTGGTGCCGTCGCGCGAAGCGGTCGAAAAGCTCACCGCCGCGCGCCTCGCGGCCGACGTGATGGGCACCCCGACCCTGGTGATCGCCCGTACCGACGCCGAAGCGGCCGACCTGCTCACTTCCGACGTCGATCCGATCGACCAGCCGTTCTGCACCGGCGAGCGCACCGTCGAAGGTTTCTACAAGGTGCGCCCGGGCATCGACCAGGCGATTTCGCGCGCGCTGGCCTATGCCCCGTTTGCCGACCTGGTCTGGTGCGAGACCGGCAAGCCGGACCTGGAATTCGCGAAAAAATTTGCCGACGCCGTGCACGCCAAGTTCCCGGGCAAGATGCTGGCCTATAACTGCTCGCCTTCGTTCAACTGGAAGAAGAACCTGGACGACGCGACAATCGCCAAATTCCAGAAGGAACTGGGCGCAATGGGCTACAAGTTCCAGTTCATCACCCTGGCCGGTTTCCACTCGCTGAACCACGGCATGTTCAACCTGGCCCACGGCTATGCGCGCCGCGGGATGTCGGCCTTCGTCGAGCTGCAGGAAGCCGAATTCGCCTCCGCCGAGAAGGGCTTCACGGCGGTCAAGCACCAGCGCGAAGTCGGTACCGGTTATTTCGACGCCGTCACCCAGACCATCCAGCAAAACCAGAGCTCGACCACGGCGCTGCACGGCTCGACCGAGGACGAACAGTTCTTCGACGAGAAGAAAGTCGCCTGACCATTATCAGGAAGAGGGTTGTTCGCCCATTCGGCTGGCCGTGGCCGGGTGCGATGGGCGAACCAAAAAGCCGGGGCGTCACAGCCCCGGCTTTTTCCTTTTTACTCGATTAGTTTCGGCCCTGTGCGGTTGTAGTGGATAATGTCGAACATTGCGCCGCCCGCTCGGCGGCATCTGCATCGACTCTTTTTTTGGAATTCCCCCTATGTTGAGCTACCGCCACGCCTTTCACGCGGGTAATCACGCCGACGTCCTCAAGCACTTCGTCCAGGTCCAGCTGCACCTGTACATGAACCAGAAGGACACCGCCTACACCTACATCGACACCCACTCGGGCGCCGGCGTGTATGCGCTCGACAGTTCGTTCGCCAGCAAGAATGCCGAATTCGATACCGGCATCGGTCCGCTGTGGACCCGCACCGACCTGCCGCCGGCGCTCAATGAGTATGTCAAGCTGGTCAAGGGCATGAACCCGAGCGGCAAGATGCGCTACTACCCGGGTTCGCCCTATGTGGCCGACCAGATGACGCGGCCGGAGGATCGCCTGCGCCTGTTCGAACTGCATCCGGCCGACAGCAAGATTTTGGCGGAAAACTTCCGCAAGGCCGAGGCGCACAAGGCCGAGCAGGGCGAACGCGCGCGCGGGCGCCGGGTGATGATCGAGCGCGGCGACGGCTTCCTCAGCCTGAAAGCCTTGCTGCCGCCGCCCTCGCGCCGCGCGCTGGTGCTGATCGACCCGCCCTACGAAATGAAGGACGACTACCGCAAGGTGAAGGATGCGATCGAGGAGGCGCTCGGGCGCTTCCCGGCCGGCATCTACGCCGTCTGGTATCCCTTGCTGCAGCGTATGGAATCGCGCCAGTTCGCCGACCGCCTGAAGCGCCTGCCGGCCAAGGAATGGCTGAATGTGACGCTGACCGTGTCGACGCCGGGGCCGGACGGCTTCGGCCTGCACAGCAGCGGCATGTTCATCCTGAACCCGCCGTACACGCTCGAGCCCTTGCTGCGCGAAGTCATGCCTTACCTGGTGAAAGTGCTGGGCAAGGATGCGGGTGCGACTTTCGTCATCGAACGCGGCACCCAGGTGACGGGTGCGGCGGCGGGCCGTGTCGGCGCCGGCGGTGCGACGCGCCAGCCGGTCGGCAACGCGCGCCGCGCGAGCCCGCTGTCGGGCACGGGAAGCCTGCGCCTGCCGGGCCAGCCCTCGGTCCAGCGTGCGCTGGAGGAGGCGGCAGCGGCGGCGGATGCACGCCGTCCGATCGGCGCACCGAGCGCCAAGGCCGGCGCGCCAACCGCGAACCCGGCCGCAAAGGTGGAAGCTGCCTCGCGCGCCAAGCGGTTTTCGCGTCCCGCCGCCGAGGGGGCAGCTCCACGCGCCGCCAGCGGGCGTCCGCAGGCAGCAGGTGCGGGCGGCCGGTCCTCGTCTACCCGGCCGGATGGCAGCGGCACCGCGCGCACGGGTGCCGGTCCGGCCAAGGCACGCAAGCCGCGATAAGCACCGGAGCCGGGCTGCCCGTCCGGCCACCGATTTGCACCTCACTACCCTCAACGCATAGAGAAGCCCGGCGCGTGCGCGCAACACCTCACGCCCGTTGAGGCGCGCATTTCGATGTAAAAATGTAAAGATTCGCGGTTTGGTGTATAGTCGGAGGAGGTGTGCGACGACGCGCGTCTGTTGCCGCGCCCGCCGCGTAGCAATTGTTTTCAGGAGCTTACATGCATGCCGAAGTAAGGGCAGTATCGAACACGATACCGTCCGACGAATTTTTCCTGGCGCGCCAACCGATCCTCGGGCGCGACCAGCACCTGGTTGCCTTCGAGCTGCTGTTTCGCGCCGCGGGTGAGCACGACGACGCCCGCCTGACAAATGGCGCCGCCGCGACCGCGGCCGTCATTTCCCATGCGTCGCAGCTCGGTCTGGCACAGGTGGTGGGGGAGAAATTGGCATTCGTGAACGTTGATGCCGACGTCCTGATGAGCGATTTTGTCCGTTTCCTACCTCCAGATAAGGTTATCCTCGAAATTCTGGAAACCGTCAAGCCGACCCAAGAGTTGCTGGCCCGGGTCGCGGCCTTGAAGGAGCGTGGCTTCAAGTTCGCGCTCGACGACGTCATCGAGCATACCGACGAAGTCGAGCAGCTACTCGGCCTGGTCGACGTGGTCAAGATCGACTTGCAGGGCGTGGCAAAGGAAACCCTCGGGCCGCTGGTCGCGTCGATGCATGCGGCCGGCAAGAAGCTCCTTGCGGAAAAAGTCGAGACCCAAAGCGAATTTCGGCTCTGCCAGGAACTCGGCTTCGATTATTTCCAGGGTTATTATTTCGCGCGTCCCGTGATCCTTAGCGGCCGCAAGATCACGCCCTCGGAACTGGTCATCCTGCGCCTGCTCGAGCTGATCAACAGCGCGGCGGACGATACCGTGATCGAAACAGCGGTCAAGCGCGATGCGCTGATCAGCCTGAACCTGCTGCGCCTGGTGAACAGCCGCGCGTCAGGGCCGGACAACCGGATCGAATCGGTTGCCGAGGCGCTGAACAAGTTAGGGCGCAAGCAATTGCGCCGCTGGCTGCAGATCCTGCTCTACACCACGCCGGGCAACCCGGTCGAACTGGCCTCGCCGCTGCTGCAGCTGGCCACCACGCGCGGCAAGCTGCTCGAGCTGATGTCGCTGCAGGTGCGCCCGGGCGATGTGGTCGGCGCCGAGCGTGCCTTTACGGTCGGAATCATGTCGCTGGCGGACGCGCTGTTTTCGATGCCGATGGCCGACATCCTCGACAATGTCGAGCTGGCCGACGACGTGCGCGCTGCGCTGCTGGGACGCGCCGGCGACCTCGGCACCATGCTCGACCTCGTCGAGCGCCTGGAAAAAGCCGACACCGACCGCCAGTTCACGGCCGCGCTGCACAAGCTGGAGCTGACCTCGAAGCAGGTGCGCGAGATCGAGCTGGCGGCGTTTGACTGGGTGCGCGAACTGGTCAGCGAAGGGTAGGGTGGGCGGGGGATTTCAGTCCGGGGGACTGAAATCCTGCTCACGCGTTCGACCGGCGCAAGATCAGCCGCGCAGGCATTCCGAGCGTGATTTGAACGCGTGAGGTAATTCAGCCCGGGGTGCTGAATTACGAGCCGCCCACCCTACGCCAGGAACAAAAACACCGTCGGTTTCTTGTGAAAGTCCGGCGCCTTCCCCGCCGCCAGTTGCGCCTTCCACTTCGCCGCCGTGAGCGTGCGTACCGATTCGCTGGGCAGCGACAGGTCGGTAGCCACGCACACGAGCGTGCCCGGCTGGCAGCTCGCCACCAGGGCCTCGAGCATCTGCCCGTTGCGATACGGCGTCTCGATCAGCAATTGCGTCTGCTTCTCGCTCCTCGACCGTGCTTCCAGTTCGCGGATGCGCTTGGTGCGCGCCGCTGCATCGGTCGGCAGGTAGCCGTTGAAGGCAAAGCTCTGGCCGTTCAGGCCGCTCGACATGACGGCTAGCAGCAGCGAGGAGGGCCCGACCAGCGGGCGCACCGTGATCCCATGCGCGTGCGCCAGGCGTACCAGGTCGGCGCCCGGATCGGCCACGGCCGGCACGCCGGCCTCCGAGACCAGCCCGGCATCCTCACCGGCCAGGAGCGGCTCGAGCAATTGCGCCAGCGCCGAGGCCGGCGTATTCACATTCAGTTCCGCAATGCGGATGTCCTGCAGCGGTTGAATGAGCGGATGGTCGATCGCGACGAGTTTCAGGAAGGCGCGCGCGGTTTTCGCGTTTTCCGCGACGAAGTAGCCGAGCTGCGAAGTAATCGCCTGCACCTGGCCGGGCAGGACATGGGACAGGGCGCCGGGAACGGCGTCGGTGGGGCCGAGGGTATTCGGGATCAGGTAGAGGGTGCCGGGCATTGTTTGATGAGTTAAGGGTTCTGGGTGCCGAAGAACGGCACGCCCGCGCGGCGCAGCATGCCGGTCAGGGCGATCAGGGGCAGGCCGGTGAGGGCGGTGGGGTCGTTTGATTCGATGCGCTCGAGCAGGGCGATGCCGAGGCCTTCGTTCTTGGCGCTGCCGGCGCAGTCATAGGGCTGCTCGATGCGCAGGTAGGCGTCGAGTTCGGCATCCGGCAAGTCGCGAAAGCGCACGAAGACCTGCACATTCTCGACCTGGGCCGCGGTGGCGGGGTCAATGATGCGGCCGTCCCAGAGGCACAGCGCCGTATGGAACACGACTTCGCGGCCACGCATCGTTTGCAATTGCAGCAGGGCGCGCGCATGGTCGCCGGGCTTGCCGATCTGTGCGCCGTCGAGCGTGGCGACCTGGTCGGAGCCGATCACGAGCGCCCCGGGATGTTGCAGGGCGATCGCGCTGGCCTTGGCGCGCGCCAGGCGCAGCGCCGTGGCCTCGGGTGCTTCGCCGGGTTCCGGCGTTTCGTCGATGTGCGGCGCAATCGCCTCGAACGGGAGCTGCAGGCGCCCCAGCAGTTCGCGGCGGTAGCTGGAGCTCGAAGCGAGGATCAGGCGCGGCTGGGTGGAACTTGGTATCATGTCGGGCGGTCTGAGGGATAAAACGCGAATATATAAGCAAAACAGATAGATGGCGTATCCCGGCAAGCAAAGCTGATGGTCGAGCTAACAGCGGAGCCAACAGTGGAGCCAAGCGCAAAGCTGCCTGCTGGCAACACGATTCGCGAGCCTGCAACGGCTGTGCCGCTGCGGGCCAAAAAAACGCGCCAAGCCTTTGACTGCGCGGGGATAAGCCTGTTATTATCGCAGGTTTTCCGGGGACGTTTTCTGCAATGAGCGCTTTTGTCATCGACGCCTTTGAATTCTGCCGCACGGGTGGCTATCGCGAAGGGGTGACCCCGGTCACGGAAATGGCCCGCCTGGCCGCCGATTGCGCCAATAACAGTGGCGAAATTTCCTGGTCGATCCAGGGCGGCAGCACCCCGCAGGGCTATCCGACCATGACCCTGTCGGTGGCCGGCCCGGTCCAGCTGGTATGCCAGCGTTGCCTGGCCCCGTTCGACTACCATATCGATTCGTCGACCCAGCTGGTGCTGGGGCGCGACGACGAGGAAGCTGACAGCTTCGAGGAAGTCCTCGACGACGACAGCATTGACGTGATCGTCGGCAGCCACGCTGCCGATATCCGCGAGCTGCTCGAGGATGAGGCACTGCTGGCCCTGCCGCAGGCGCCGAAACACCAGGCTTGTCCCGACACCACGTTGTTGGAGACGCTGAAGTCTGAAAAGGTCTCGCCATTCGCCGGCTTGAAGAACCTGAAATCCGAATAAGCAATTCGTAGTAAGCAGTTGTAGTCAAACGCGTGCACAGTCGAGTATGTCAGGGCAGCGTTTCAAACATGTCGGCAATTGTGAGATTGCCGGTTGGATACTCGATGTGCATGTTTTTGCAAATCGATTGTGTTAGAATTTTCGAACTTTAGTATTAGGAGTCATCATGGCAGTTCAGCAGAATAAGAAGTCCCCATCGAAGCGCGGTATGCACCGTTCGCACGATTTCCTGGTTGCCCCAAACCTGGCAGTCGAGCCAACCACCGGTGAAACCCACCTGCGTCACCACATCAGCCCGAACGGCTTCTACCGTGGTCGCAAAGTCCTGAAGACCAAGAACGACGAGTAATCACCGTCTTGTTTTTCGTACCATGAAAGCGGTGCAACGTATGTTGAGTGCGTGGCGCCGCTTTTTTTTGCCTCCGGTTGCACCTTCGTGTGAAGCCATCACGGCTGCCGTTTTGGCGCCGGCATCGCGCCCCGGGCGCATGCATCCAGCCGCCCGCTTCATGCGAGCCGCGGTAATACCCCACAGATGACAATTAAAATATCCATCGACTGCATGGGCGGAGACCACGGTCCTTCCGTCACGATTCCCGCAGCGCTCTCGTTCCTGAAGCAGCAACCCGAGGCCGAACTGATCCTGGTCGGCCTGGAAGACGTGTTGCGCGCGGAACTGAAAAAACACCATGCCGCCAGCAATGCGCGCCTGTCGATCCGCCACGCCTCCGAAGTGGTGGCGATGGACGACCCGGTCGAAGTCGCATTGCGCCGTAAAAAAGATTCCTCGATGCGTGTCGCCGTCGAACTGGTCAAGGACGGCAGCGCCAACGCCTGCGTCTCGGCCGGCAATACCGGCGCGCTGATGGCGGTGTCGCGCTACGTCCTGAAGACGATGGCGGGCGTCGACCGTCCGGCGATCTGCTCGATCCTGCCGAACCAGAAGAACGGGCCGACCTACATGCTCGACCTGGGCGCAAACGTCGACTGCGAGCCGCACCACCTGCACCAGTTCGCGATCATGGGCTCGGTCCTGTTTTCGGCGATGGAAGGCGTTGCCAGGCCGACCATTGGCCTGCTCAACGTCGGCACCGAAGAAATCAAGGGCAACGAGGTGGTGAAGGCCACCGCACTCCTGCTGCGCGCCGATCACGAGCGCGGCGCCCTGAATTTCTATGGCAACGTCGAAGGCAACGACATCTTCAAGGGCACGGCGAACGTCGTCGTCTGCGATGGCTTCGTCGGGAATGTGACCCTGAAGGCCATCGAGGGCCTGTCGCGCTTCATGAAGTCGGTGTTCAAGCAAAGCTGGCTGTCGATGCTGGGCGCGCTGATCGCCCGTGGCGCACTCAAAAAGCTGAACCCGGAACGCTACAATGGCGCCGGCCTGCTGGGTCTGAAAGGCTTGGTATTCAAGAGCCACGGCGGCGCGAATGCCTACGCTTTCGAGTGGGCACTGAAGCGCGCTTTTGACGCAGCAAAATATAATGTACAAGAGCAACTATCAGCTATGATTGCTGATTTGATGCCAGACACCCCGGGCGCCCAGCGTCAGGGTTGATATTCGACGGAAAAACGACGCAAGATGGGTGGAGACGCAATGACTGTCTACAGCAAAATCATCGGCACCGGCAGCTACCTGCCGGCACGCAGGGTTACCAACGACGATCTGACTGCCGAGCTGGCCGAACGGGGCATCGAAACCTCGGATGAATGGATTAGTTCGCGCAGTGGCATTTCTGCGCGCCACTACGCCGCAGCCGACCAGAACTCGTCCGACCTCGCCGTGCTGGCAGGCCAGCGCGCGCTCGAGATGGCCGGCAAGACGCCGCAAGACATCGACATGGTGATCGTGGCCAGCTCGACCCCGGACTTCCAGGGCAGCTTCCCCAGCACCGCCTGCATTGTCCAGCGCAAGCTCGGCATGACGAACCACAGCGCGGCCTTCGACGTGCAGGCCGTCTGCAGCGGCTTCGTCTATGCGGTCGCCACCGCCGATGCCTTCATCAAGGCCGGCATGCACCGCACGGTGCTGGTGATCGGCGCCGAAGTGTTCTCGCGCATCCTCAATTTCGACGACCGCACCACCTGCGTGCTGTTCGGCGACGGCGCCGGCGCGGTGGTGATGACGGCCTCGAGCGAGCCGGGCATCCTCGCGGCCAAGCTGCACGCTGACGGCACCCACGCCGACATCCTCTCGATTCCCCCGAACCCGGCCGGCAGCGCGGCCAGCGGCGGCTTCCTGCACATGGATGGCCAGGCCGTGTTCAAGCTGGCGGTCACGGTACTCGAGGAAGTTGCCACCGAAGTGCTGGACGAGGCGCAGATGCAGGCGGGCGACGTCGACTGGCTGATTCCCCACCAGGCCAACATCCGCATCATGAAGAGCACGGCCAAGAAGCTGGGCCTGCCGATCGAGCGCATGGTCGTGACCGTGGATGAGCACGGCAACACCTCGGCGGCCTCGATCCCGCTGGCGCTCGACCTTGCCGTGCGCGACGGTCGGGTCAAACCGGGCGACAATGTGCTGATGGAAGGCGTGGGTGGCGGCTTCACCTGGGGCGCCGTCCTGGCACGCATGTAAGCAAGTAATAAATAAGCATTAAATGAGAAGGACAACAACAAGATGAGCAAATTCGCATTCCTGTTCACCGGCCAGGGCGCGCAAGCGGTCGGCATGCTGAACGGCTTCGCCGGCAACCCGGTGGTCGCACAGACCGTCGCGGAAGCGTCCGACGCGCTGGGCCTGGACATCGGCCGCCTGATCGCCGAGGGCCCGAAGGAAGAACTCGACCTCACCACCAACACACAGCCGGTGATGCTGACCGCGGCCGTGGCCGTGTACCGCGCCTGGATCGCCGCCGGCGGCCCGGCGCCTTCCATCGTCGCCGGCCACAGCCTCGGTGAATATTCGGCGCTGGTCGCCGCCGGCGTCATCGATTTCAAGGACGCGGTGCCGCTGGTGCGCTTCCGCGCCCAGTCGATGCAGGAAGCGGTGCCGGTCGGGCAGGGCGGCATGGCCGTCGTGCTGGGGCTGTCCGCCGACGACGTGCGCGCGGTCTGCGCAGAAGCGGCACAAGGAGAGGTCGTGGAAGCGGTGAACTTCAACGAGCCGACCCAGATCGTCATCGCCGGCCACGTCGCCGCGATCGACCGCGCCTGCGAGCTCGCCAAGGCGAAGGGCGCCAAGCGCGCCATGAAGCTGGCGGTGTCGGCGCCGTTCCACTCGTCGCTCCTGAAGCCGGCGTCGGACCGCCTGCGCGACTACATGGCGAAGCTGAGCTTCCATGCGCCGCAGATCGACCTGATCAACAATGTCGATGTCGCCATCGTGAACGATCCGGAAGCGATCAAGGACGCCCTGGTACGCCAGGCGGCCGGCGCCGTGCGCTGGGTCGAGACGATGCAGAAAATGGCGGCCGAGGGTGTGACCCAGGTGATCGAATGCGCTCCGAGCAAGACCCTGATCGGCATGGCCAAGCGCATCGACCCGGTGCTGGTCGGCGAAGCGCTGGTGGACCAGGCCTCGCTGGAGCGCGTGCTGGCGACCGTCCGCGCTGCATAAGCGGCGCTTTGCACCCAATTTGTTTTAGAAAAGAACAGGAATCACATGAATCTGGATAAGCAAGTCGCCCTCGTTACCGGCGCGTCGCGCGGCATCGGCAAGGCCATCGCGCTGGAACTGGCGCGCCAGGGCGCCAAAGTCGTCGGCACCGCCACCAGCGAAGCCGGCGCCGAGGCAATCACCGCCTACCTGGGCGAATTCGGCGGCAAAGGCGTCGTGCTCGACGTGACCGACGCGGCGCGCTGCACGGTCGTCATCGACGAGGTCCAGAAGACCGTCGGCACCCTCTCGATCCTGGTCAACAATGCCGGCATCACCCAGGACAACCTGGCCATGCGCATGAAGGACGAGGAGTGGGACAGCGTGATCGCGACCAACCTGACGGCAGTCGGCCGCCTGTCGCGCCTCGTCCTGCGCGGCATGATGAAGGCCAGGCATGGCCGCATCATCAACATCACGTCGGTGGTGGGCTCCTCGGGCAACCCGGGCCAGATGAACTATGCCGCCGCCAAGGCGGGCGTGGCCGGCATGACGCGCGCCCTGGCGCGTGAAATCGGCAGCCGCAACATCACGGTGAACTGCGTGGCGCCGGGCTTCATCGACACCGACATGACCCGTGGCCTGGGCGAAGGCCAGCACGAAGCCCTGCTTACGCAGATTCCGCTGGGCCGCCTCGGCCAGCCCGAAGACATTGCCCACGCGGTGGCCTTCCTGGCCGGCCCGACCGCCGGCTACGTCACCGGCACGACCCTGCACGTGAACGGCGGCATGTACATGAATTAAGGCTGAGCCGGTGCCGGACAGTTCGACATGGGGCGCACGCTTGAGTTTGACCCGTTTTGAATGTCGGCAGATTCTCATCTTTTAGCAGGAGTTTCGGCCGAATTAGCGTCAGACGCCGAAAATAGTTTTTCAGCGCGCAAACCTGATAAAATGCGCGCACTTTCCGCAACACATACCTAATGGAGCTATAACATGTCGGATATCGAACAACGCGTTAAAAAAATCGTCGCTGAGCAACTGGGTGTTGCAGAAGCCGACATCAAAATCGAGTCCTCGTTCGTTGACGACCTCGGCGCAGATTCCCTGGATACCGTCGAGCTGGTGATGGCCCTGGAAGACGAGTTCGAAATGGAAATCCCTGACGAGCAGGCTGAAAAGATCACCACCGTCAAGCAAGCAATCGACTACGCGACCGCGCACGTCAAGGCCTAAGCTGTTTTAGTTTTCGGGAGATTCGCTTGAGCCGTTCACGCAACCGCCGCGTTGTCATTACCGGCCTGGGCTGCATTTCACCTATCGGCAACAATATTGTCGATGCGTGGAACGCGGCGCTGGCCGGCAAGTCGGGCATTGCCAACATCACCAAGTTCGATGCAACGCCGTTTTCGACCCGTTTTGCGGGCGAAGTCAAAGGCTTCAATATCGAGGATTACATCCCCGCCAAGGAAGCCCGCAACATGGATACCTTCATCCATTTCGGCATGGCAGCGGGCATCGAGGCGCTGCAGGATTCGGGCCTCGAAATCACTGAAGAAAACGCCGACCGCATCGGCGTGATTGTCGGCTCGGGCATCGGCGGCTTGCCGCGGATCGAAGAGCAGAAGGACGAGTACGACAAGCGCGGCCCGCGCCGCATTTCGCCGTTCTTCGTGCCGGCTTCGATCATCAACATGATCTCGGGCGATCTTTCGATCAAATACGGCCTGCGCGGCCCGAACCTGGCCATCGTCACGGCCTGCACCACCGGTCTGCACTGCATCGGCGCGGCTGGCCGCCTGATCGAGTATGGCGATGCCGACGTGATGATCGCCGGCGGCGCCGAGTCGACCATTTCGCCGCTGGGCCTGGGCGGCTTCGCCTCGGCACGCGCGCTGTCGTCGCGCAACGAAGATCCGGCCACGGCCTCGCGTCCCTGGGACCGCGACCGCGACGGCTTCGTGCTGGGCGAGGGCGCCGGTGTCATGGTGCTGGAAGAGTACGAGCACGCGAAGGCGCGCGGCGCGAAGATCTACGCCGAGCTGCTGGGCTTCGGCATGAGCGCGGATGCGAACCACATCACGGCGCCAATGGAAGACGGCAGTGGCGCGAGCCGCTGCATGGTCTCGGCCATGAGCAATGCCGGCATCAACCCGGACCAGGTGCATTACGTCAATGCACACGGTACGTCGACGCCGCTGGGCGACCTCGCGGAAGTGCAGGGCATCAAACGCACCTTCGGCGACCATGCGCACAAGCTGGTGGTCAACTCGACCAAGTCGATGACCGGCCACCTGCTCGGCGGCGCCGGCGGTATCGAGTCGGTGTTCACGGTGCTGGCGATCCACAACCAGGTCTCGCCGCCGACGATCAACATCTTCAACCAAGATCCGGCCTGCGATCTGGATTTCGTGGCGAACACCGCCCGCGACATGCAGATCGACTACGCCGTGAAAAATTCCTTCGGTTTCGGCGGTACCAACGGTACCCTCGTCTTCGCCAAGGTCTAGTACCCAGAGCGTGTAAAAAGTCATTTTTTCACACGCTCAATCTGAACCTGCCGCGCCCGGTCCTGTCTAACGGACTGGGCGCCTGACCCTGCCGCATCCCGCGCGTGGCAGGCGTTCCACTTCTCCATTTCTCCATATGTCACTTGCCGTGTCCGCGCTCGTCGCGCCGTCACGCAGTTTGCGCACAATGCTTGCGCTGTTCGCGCTCGCCAACATCGGTGCTGCCGTTGCTGTTGCTGTTGTATTGCCGGAACGATTCGCCGGCGCGCAGCTCTGCGCCGTTTTTTTCCTCCTCGCAGGACTGATTTCCTTGCATGGATGCGTTAGCGCGACAAAGACGCACCAGATTGATGTATCTGGAACCGGCGCCATCCGCCTGACGGTACAACAGGAGATGGGAGCCGATACCTTGGCCTCAAGCGGAATCGTCGTCATGCTGCTGCCTGAAACGCTGGTCTGGTCGCAACTTCTGCTGCTGCATCTTGGCGATGCGCACGGAAAGAGAACGGTGGTGCCGGTGCTGCGCGACAGCCTGGCGCGGCCGGAATACCGGGCACTGCGGGTAGCGCTTGGTGGCTTGTGTGGACGCGGTTCACCAGCGGCAACGACGAACGAAATACTTTGAACTTATTGCAGCAGGCCAACTCTTAAGCTAGAGGGGCTTCGAGAACCGCAGCGCGCAACGACCAACGATCTGGCGCGCAACAGGTTGATCGAGGCTCATCGGAGAGCCCGCTGTAGTTAACGGGACACCGTCAGTGACGACAGAACGCGAGGGTGATCAACTGCTGGTCGAACGCGTCCAGGCCGGTGACCGGCAGGCGTTTGATTTGTTGGTGGCGAAGTATCAGCGCAGGCTGATGCGGTTGGTGTCGCGCCTCGTGCATGACCCCGCCGAAGCCGAAGATGTGGTTCAGGAAACCTTTATTAAGGCATTCCGTGCTCTGCGGCACTTCCGCGGCGAGTCGGCGTTTTATACTTGGCTATATCGAATCGGAATTAACACGGCAAAGAATTTTCTCGTCACCCAAGGCAGGCGTGCGCCGACCTCGACCGAGGCCGATACGGAACGCGCTGAAGGGTTTGACGATGCGGATAGCTTGCGCGACATTAACACACCCGAATCGGTGTTGGCGAGCAAGCAAATCGCGTACACGGTCAATGCTGCAATGGAAGCGCTACCGCTGGAATTGCGGACGGCGATTGTCCTGCGCGAAATTGAGGGTTTGAGCTACGAGGAAATCTCCGAAGTGATGGCTTGTCCAATTGGCACAGTGCGCAGCAGGATTTTCCGGGCGCGCGAGGTCATTGCCGAGAAATTAAAGCCTTTGCTTGACTTTCCGGCTGACAAACGTCGGTAGTAGCGATGATCGCAAGGCGAAAACCTTGTTTTTTCAGGTTTTCGGAAACCTGGGTATTTTTGGTAATTTGGATCACGCAGCTACTGTCATGGAACCACTGATGGACACGAACAAGAAAAACCGCGAGCGTATTTCCGCCCTGTGCGACGACGCTCTACCTAAAGACGACCACGAGCTCGCCAGCGCCGCGCTTCGTACGGACGAGGGGAGGGCAGCGTGGGAAGTGTATCACCTGATCGGTGACATGCTGCGCACGGGAGAGTCCGCTGACCTGTCGCCGGGCTTCTCGAGCCGCTTGGCGGCGCGCCTCGACGCCGAGCCACTGCACCCGCGCCGCGCCACCAGTTCAGAAGCAGAGCACGCCTCCAAGCCGGCCGTGCTCGCCGCTTCCTCCCCATCTTCCTGAGGCGCTGCGGCGCACTCATCGCTCGCGTACGCGGGCGGCCCTGGCCTCGGACCGGTCGGCGCAAGCCATCGGGCAGGTTTCCATCAGAACCTGCTGGTCCTGGCTTTTGCTGCCGATGACAGGCACATGCAGGCGCCCGGCGCATGCAACCGCGTCTGGCCCTTGGGACCCTTGCCGCCGTCGACGGCTGCGGTGTCCATGCTTTCCTCCCCACATCCCTGCACTCCACCGCGCCACAAGTCGATGCGACAAGTCGATGCGACAAGTCGATGCGACAAGCCGGCTGTTTTTGGCTTACCATAACGTCAATTCCCGTCCTCATTCCTGACTCCCATGACAAGCAAAACCCGTAGCGTAGTCCTCTCGGCCCTGCTGTTGACGTGTGCCGGTTTGTCCATCCCTGGCGCGGCGATTGGCGCTGCACCGGTTCCCACGCCAGTGGTGACCGGGCTGCCGGACTTTTCCGACCTGATCGAGAAGGCGGGGCCGGCGGTCGTCAACATCCGCACGACCGAACGGGTGCGCATGGGGCAGGGCGGGCCGGGCGAAGAAGAAATGCAGGAATTCCTGCGCCGCTTCTTCGGGCAGCCGATCCCGCGCCGGCGCTCGCCTCAGCAGCCGCAGGGAGAGCAGGAAGTGCAGCGCGGTGTCGGTTCCGGCTTCATCATTTCCGACGATGGCTATGTGCTGACCAATGCCCACGTGGTCGAGGGCGCCGACGAAGTCACGGTCACGCTCACCGACCGCCGCGAGTTCAAGGCCAAGGTGCTTGGGGCCGACCGCCGCTCGGACGTCGCCCTGCTCAAGGTCAGCGCCGCCAGCCTGCCTTACCTGCGCACGGGCGACTCGAGCAAGATCCGGGTTGGCGAGTGGGTCATCGCGATCGGCTCGCCCTTCAACCTCGATAACACCGTTACCGCCGGCATCATCTCGGCCAAGTCGCGCGATACCGGCGAATACCTGCCGCTGATCCAGAGCGACGTCGCCGTCAATCCGGGCAATTCGGGCGGTCCCCTGATCAACATGCGCGGCGAAGTCATCGGCATCAACTCGCAGATCGCCACCCTGTCCGGCGCGTATAACGGCATTTCCTTCGCCGTGCCGATCGACGAAGTGATGCGCGTCGCCGACCAGCTCAAGAAAACCGGCACCGTCACGCGCGGGCGCCTCGGCGTGCAGATCAGCGAAGTCACGCGCGACGTCGCCGAATCGCTGGGCCTGGGCAAGGCGCGCGGCGCCGAAGTCTCGATGGTCGAGCCGGGCGGCCCGGCGGAAAAGGGCGGCATCAAGGTCGGCGACATCATCCTGAAATTCAACGGCCAGCCGATCGAAACCACGCGCGACCTGCCGCGCCTGGTGGGCGCATCGAAAGTCGGCACGCGCGCCACGGTGACCGTGTGGCGCCGCGGCGCCCAGCTCGATGTGCCGGTCACGATCGTCGCCCTCGAGGACGAGAAGACCGCCGCGGCCAAGCCGCAGCAAACCAAGCCTGCCCCGGGCGCTGCCCCGAACGTGCTCGGCCTGAATGTGTCGAACCTGACGCCCGAACAGCGGCGCACCTTGCGTATCGACGGCGGCGTGGCGGTCGAGGCGTCCGAGGGCAGGGCGGCCACGGCGGGCATCCGGCCGGGCGACCTGATCCTGCAAATGAACAACGTCGAGATCAAGGACGTGGCCCAGTTCAACACGCTGGCAGCCAGGCTCGACCCGAAGAAGAGCGTGGCGGTGCTGGTGCGGCGTGACAACGTCACCCAGTACCTCGTCATCAAGCCCGTCAAGTGAGGCGGTTCACGCTCTACTCGCGCAGCTATTGCCACCTGTGCGAGGACATGCTGGCGGCCTTGCAGGCGCTGGCAGAGCCGGGGCAGCCTTTCGAGGTCGACGTGATCGACGTCGATGCCGACCCGGCGCTGGTCGAGCGCTTCGACGAGCTGGTGCCTGTGCTGTACGGCCGGCTCGACGAGCCGGAACTGTGCCATTATTTTCTCGATGAGGCGGCGGTGCGGGCGTACATCGATCGTCATTCCGCGCAGACGGCGTAGCACGTAGGGTGGACGGGTCCCCCCGTCCACGCGTTCAACCGCACTGTGCATGCCACGGAAGGGACATCTGCCGGCATCACAGGTACCAGCTCGTTTGCGTCTGCCCATCCCCTAACGATCACCGCGTGGACGGCAAAGCCGTCCACCCTACGTCCCTTCGGCACGCACTAGCGGCTACCCGGCCTCCATTCAGCCTATTTCCCTCACAAACCGGGCTTTCTACCCTGAAATCCGGTAAAATGCAGGGTTGGAAAAAGCCTCTGTCGCTGTCCCGGAGGCTTCTCACGTTGAACTCAGTTGAAATAAGGCGCTCGCCTGGGGTAGGACACGCCCCCCACGGAGCGCTTTTTTCGTATTGCGCCGGCAGTTTGCGGCGCCGGCCGGCCACCCGCCTGCGGCCTCGCCCCTTTTTGGTTTTGAGCTTTGTTAATGAACAACATACGTAACTTCTCCATCATCGCCCACATCGACCACGGTAAATCGACCCTGGCGGACCGCATCATCCAGCTGTGCGGCGGCCTGTCGGACCGCGAAATGGACGCGCAGGTGCTCGACTCGATGGACCTGGAGCGCGAGCGCGGCATTACCATCAAGGCGCAGACCGCTGCCCTGCAATACAAGGCGCGCGACGGCCAGGTGTACAACCTGAACCTGATCGACACCCCGGGCCACGTCGACTTCAGCTATGAAGTCTCGCGCTCGCTGTCGGCCTGCGAAGGCGCGCTGCTGGTCGTCGATGCCTCCCAGGGCGTCGAGGCGCAGACGGTGGCCAACTGCTACACCGCGCTCGACCTGGGCGTGGAAGTGGTGCCGGTCCTGAACAAGATCGACCTGCCGCACGCCGACCCCGACAATGCCAAGAAGGAAATCGAAGACGTCATCGGCATCGACGCCTCGGAAGCGGTCATGTGCTCGGCCAAGTCCGGCCTCGGCGTGGAAGACGTGCTGGAAGACCTGATCAAGCGCGTGCCGCCGCCGAAGGGCGACGTCGATGCACCGCTGCAGGCGCTGATCGTCGACTCCTGGTACGACCCGTATGTCGGCGTCGTCATGCTGGTGCGCGTGGTCAACGGCACGCTGCGCCCGAAGGACAAGATTCTCCTGATGGCGACCGAGTCGGTGAACCTGGTCGAGAACATCGGCGTCTTCACGCCGCGCTCGGTCTCGCTGCCGACCCTGTCCGCCGGCCAGGTGGGCTTCATCATCGCCGGCATCAAGGAACTGACCGCCGCGAAAGTGGGCGACACGGTGACCCTGGCGAACCGTCCGGCGCCGGCGCCGCTGCCGGGATTCAAGGAAGTCCAGCCGCAGGTGTTCGCCGGCCTGTTCCCGGTCGAAGCGAACCAGTACGACGCCCTGCGCGACTCGCTGGAAAAGCTGAAACTCAACGACGCCGCCCTGATGTACGAGCCGGAAGTGTCGCAGGCGCTGGGCTTCGGCTTCCGCTGCGGCTTCCTGGGCCTGCTGCACATGGAAATCGTGCAGGAACGCCTCGAGCGCGAGTTCGACATGGACCTGATCACCACCGCGCCGACCGTGGTGTACGAGGTCGAGATGCGCGACGGTTCCATCATCCGCGTCGACAACCCGTCGAAGATGCCGGAGCCGTCGAAAATCAACGAGGTGCGCGAGCCGATCGTCGACGTCAACCTGTACATGCCGCAGGAATATGTCGGCTCGGTGATGACGCTGTGTAACGGCAAGCGTGGCGTCCAGATGGACATGGCCTACCACGGCCGCCAGGTCAAGCTGCATTACGAGATCCCGATGGCGGAAATCGTGCTCGACTTCTTCGACCGCCTGAAGTCGACCTCGCGCGGCTACGCCTCGATGGACTACGAGTTCAAGGAATACCGCTCGGCCGACGTGGTCAAGGTCGACATGCTGATCAATAGCGAAAAGGTCGACGCGCTGGCGATCATCGTGCACCGCGCCAACGCGCCGTATCGCGGGCGCCAGGTGGCGGCCAAGATGCGTGAACTGATCCCGCGCCAGATGTTCGACGTGGCGATCCAGGCCGCGATCGGCGCGACCATCATCTCGCGCGAAAACGTCAAGGCGCTGCGCAAGAACGTGCTGGCGAAGTGCTATGGCGGCGACATCAGCCGTAAGAAGAAACTGCTTGAGAAACAAAAAGCCGGTAAAAAACGGATGAAGCAGGTGGGCTCGGTGGAGATTCCACAGGAAGCCTTCCTCGCCATCCTCCAAGTGGAAGACAAATAAACATGCAACCAATCCTGGCGAATTTTGCGCTTATTTTGCTCGTGCTCATGGTGATCACGGGCGCGATCTGGTTCTGGGACGTTTTTGTCCTGTCCAAGCAGCGCCGCGCCGCGGCCAACGCCGCACTGGCGGAGTACGATGCACGCACGGCCAAGCTCACCAGCGATGGCATCAAGGTCGAGACCAACAAGCGCGCCGCGATCGAAGCGGCGCACCTGCGCCAGCCGACCTGGGTCGAGTATTCGGGCAGTTTCTTCCCGGTGATCGCGATCGTGTTCTTCCTGCGCTCCTTCCTGTGGGAGCCGTTCAAGATCCCGTCGAGCTCGATGGTGCCGACCCTGCAGATCGGCGACCTGATCCTCGTGAACAAGTACACCTACGGTATTCGCCTGCCGATCATCAACAAGAAGATCATCGAGCTGAACAATCCGGAGCGGGGCGACGTCATGGTCTTCAAGTATCCGAAGGACATGAGCCAGGACTACATCAAGCGCGTCATTGGTGTACCGGGCGACAAGATCACCTACGAAAACAAACGCCTGACGGTGAACGGCACGCCGGTCGAGTACACGCCGCTCGACGACTACCTGGACGACGAAAAGCCGGTCTACCACAAGCACTTCATCGAAAAGCTGCCGGGCAGCCAGCATCGCATCCTCAATTCCGAACCGGCGCGCTCGTTCAACCTCGATGCCGTTGAGAACTTCCCGCAACGCGCAGCCTGCGACTATTCGTACGATAAATTTACCTGTATCGTACCGGAAGGCAATTACTTCATGATGGGTGACAACCGCGACAACAGTGCGGACAGCCGTTACTGGGGTTTTGTTCCCGACAAAAATATCGTCGGCAAAGCGTTCCTGGTGTGGATGAACTTCGGCGATCCGAAGCGCATCGGCAGCATCCAGTAATGTCGATGCCGGCGTTGCTGAGGAGGCAAGATGGGAGTGAATATGCGTGAGCGTAAGGAAGTGTGCCTGGACCGGCAGCGGGGCATCTCGCTGACCGGGCTGGTGCTGGTGTTGATGGTGTTGGGCCTGTTCGCGGTGCTCGTCATCAAGATCCTGCCATCCTTCCTCGAATACCGTTCGGTGCGCGACGGCATCGTCCGCGCCAAGGCGGCGGGCGGTTCGCCTGCCGAGATGCAGCAGGCCTTCGACAAGTTTGCAGAGATCAACAACGTCGATGTCGTGCGCGGACGCGACCTGGTCATCAGCCGCGATGGCGCCAGCCCGGAAATCAGCTTCGCCTACGAAAAGCGCATTCCGCTGCTCGACAATGCCACCCTTGTCATCGATTACGATGGCACCACCGACGCAAGCGGCGTCGCCGCGGCAAAACCTGCCAGCGCCGACTGACCGGACCCGGACGTCAACGCCGTGCAGCCAGCCTGGCTGCACGGCGCTTGGGCGCTCTGTGTGACGGCTCCGTCATTGCGCGCCACCCTGCGCCCCGCCGGCCCTGCGCCGCCGACTGCGGCGTTCGTACTAGAATGAACCCATGATGAATCTTCAGTTATTGCAAACGCGCTTAGGTTATACGTTCCGGAGTGCTGCCCTGTTGCAGCAGGCCCTGACGCACCGCAGCCACAGCGCCCTGCATAACGAGCGCCTCGAATTCCTCGGCGATTCGATCCTCAACTGCGTGGTCGCCTCGATCCTGTACGAGCGCTTCACCCACCTCGACGAGGGCGACCTGTCGCGCCTGCGCGCCAACCTCGTCAAGCAGCAGTCGCTGTTCGAGATCGCCCAGAAGCTGGAACTGTCGCAGTTCCTGCGCCTGGGGGAGGGCGAGCTGAAGTCCGGGGGCTTTCGCCGCCCGTCGATCCTCGCCGACACGCTCGAAGCCCTGCTCGGGGCAATTTTCCTCGATGCCGGCTTCGAGGCCGCGCGCGACACCATCCGCGCCTTCTACATTCCACTGCTCGACACGGTCGATCCGCGCACGCTCGGCAAGGATGCCAAGACGCTGCTGCAGGAATTCCTGCAAAGCCGCCGCATCGCGCTGCCGACCTATAACGTGATCGCCACCCACGGTGCCGCCCACAACCAGGAATTCGAGATCGAATGCCTGGTCCCGAAGCTCAATATCCAGGTCTTCGGCCGCGGCGGCAGCCGCCGCGCCGGCGAGCAGGCCGCGGCCCGCCTCGCGCTCGAGACGGCCGAACAGGCGCTGCGCAAGACACCGGCCGCCGGGCGCAAGGCCAAGCCGCGCGCCGCCCAGCTCAAGCTGGCCGGCATTGCCACCATCCAGGGCGACGAGACGGCCGAAGCCGCCCCTCCTGCTGCTGCCCCCACCAAACGAGCATGAAGACGTTATGAATACCGAAAACAATCCCGCTGAGAACAATCACACTGACAATGACGACGCGGCAGATATGCCAGGCGTCGACGTCAACGCCTTCTTCGCTGACCGGACCGACGCCAGCGGCGGCACCTCGGTCGAAGGTTTTCGCTGCGGCTATATCGCCATCGTCGGACGCCCGAACGTCGGCAAGTCGACGCTGATGAACCAGCTGATCGGCGCCAAGGTGTCGATCACCTCGCGCAAGGCGCAAACCACGCGCCACCGCATCACCGGCATCCAGACGGTCGAGGACGCCCAGTTCATCTACGTCGACACGCCGGGCTTCCAGACCCGTCATTCGAACGCACTGAACAAAACGCTGAACAAGACGGTCTCGAACACGCTGACGGCCTCCGACGTTGTCCTCTTCGTGATCGAGGCCGGCACCTTCGGGCCGGCCGACCAGCAAGTGCTCGACCTGCTGCCGAAAAACGTGCCGGTAATCCTGGTCATCAACAAGTCGGACCACATGAAGGACAAGGCGACGCTGATGCCGTTCGCCCAGAAAGTCGCCGCTTTGCGCGACTTCACGGCCATCGTGCCGGTCTCGGCCAAGTTGCGCTTCCAAATCGATGCGCTCGAGCGCGAGATCCGCAACCACCTGCCGGAAAACCCGCCGGTGTTCGGCGCGGACGACATCACCGACCGCAGCGAGAAATTCCTGGCCGCCGAAATCGTGCGCGAAAAGGTGTTCCGCCTGCTGGGCGACGAACTGCCCTACACCAGCACGGTGATCATCGAGCAGTTCCTCCAGGAAGGCAATTTGCGCCGCATCTTTGCCGCCATCCTGGTCGAGCGCGACACCCACAAATCGATGATCATCGGTAACAAGGGCGCCCGCCTGAAGGAAATCTCGACCCAGTCGCGCCTCGACATGGAAAAGCTGTTCGGCGGCCCCGTGTACCTGGAGATCTGGGTCAAGGTCAAGTCGGGCTGGGCGGATAACGAAGCAGGCCTGCGCGCCTACGGCTACGAGTAAGCGCCGCAGGACGACCCGTACGCATGACGAGCCCCGACGCCGACAGCGACAACAAGGACGTACAGGCGAACCCGCCCGTATCCGGCGTGCCTGCAGCCGGCGTGCCCGCAGCCGGCGTACCGTCATCGGCTGCGCCCCCTGTACGTCCGCAACCCGTGCCGGACGGGCCGCCGGCGCCGGCGCGCCGTGTGCGCGGGCCGGTGAGCCAGGTCCGCATCAACGGCCAGCCTTCGTTCGTGCTGCACAGCTATCCCTACAAGGAAACGAGCCTGATCGTCGACCTGTTCACCCGCGACCATGGCCGCATCGCGGTCGTGGCCAAGGGGGCGAAGCGGCCGCTGTCGAAACTGCGCGGCGTGCTGCAGACCTTCCAGCCGCTGTCGGTGTCCTGGAGCGGCAAGTCCGAACTGCGCACGCTGATCGACGCCGAATGGGTCGGCGGCATGCTGCCGCTCGAGCGCACCGCGCTCCTGTGCGGCTTCTACCTGAACGAGCTGCTGGTCAAGCTGCTCGCGCGCGACGACGCGCACCGCGCCCTGTTCGACCATTACGTCTCCACGCTCAACGAGCTGGCGCACGGCGAACCGGCACAAATCGCCTTGCGAAAATTCGAACGGGCCTTACTTAAGGAAACAGGCGTCGCCGCAGATCTCAGCCGCTCGACGACGACGCGCGAAGTGGTGCAAGAGGTCAGCAACTATGTCGTCGATCCCGAGCGCGGCGCGCGCGAAGCGCGGGTATCCGATGTCTGGCCGGTGGTGTCCGGGAAAACCCTGCTCGACATGGAGCGCGAGGATTATGGCGACCCGGCCACCCAAAGCCAGAGCAAGCAGCTGATGCGTTTCCTGCTGGCGCACCACCTGGGCGGCACGCCGCTCAACACCCGGCAGATTTTGATCGATTTGATGCAGTTATAACACCTTCATAACCATGAGCTTCCTGCAACCCGCCGGCCCGGTCATCGACCTGGGCGTCAACATCGACCACATCGCCACCGTGCGTAACGCGCGCGGCACCGTCTATCCGGACCCGCTGCGCGCGGCCCTGCTCGCCGAGCAGGCCGGCGCCGACCTCATCACGCTGCACCTGCGCGAAGACCGGCGCCACATCCGCGATGCCGATGTGCTCGCGATGCGCCCGCAACTGGCCACGCGCATGAACCTGGAAGCGGCCGTCACCCAGGAAATGATCGATTTCGCCTGCCAGGTGCGCCCGCAGGACGTGTGCCTGGTGCCCGAGCGGCGCGAGGAAGTCACGACCGAAGGCGGGCTGGACGTGATCCGTTATTTCCACGAGGTCGAAACGGCGGTCAAGCAATTGAAAGGCGAGGGCATCCGTGTGTCGCTGTTCATCGACGCCGACGAAGCGCAGATCGAAGCGGCTGCCCGGACCGGCGCCACCGTGATCGAACTGCATACCGGCCGTTATGCCGAGGCCGAAGGGTCCGAGGCGCTGCACGAGCTCGAGCGCATCAAGGTGGGCGTGGCCGCCGGCAAGCGCCACGGCCTGGTGGTCAACGCGGGCCATGGCCTGCATTACACCAACGTGCAGCCGGTGGCGGCAATCCAGGACATCGCCGAACTCAACATTGGCCACGCGATCGTCGCGCACGCCCTGTTCGCGGGCTGGGAAAATGCCGTGCGCGAGATGAAGGCGATCATGGTGGCCGCGCGCCTGGGCGTGTCGCTGGGCTCAAAATGATCTACGGTATCGGCACCGACATCGTCCAGATCTCGCGCGTCGAGGCGGCGCTGGCGCGCAACGAGCGCTTTGCCGAAAAAATCCTCGGCCCCGACGAACTGGAAAAATTCCGCGCCCGGCGCGCGCGCAGCGAAGTGCGCGGCCTGCGTTTCCTCGCCACGCGTTTTTCGGCCAAGGAAGCGTTCTCCAAGGCGATCGGCATGGGGATGCGCATGCCCATGACCTGGCGCTCGGCGCAGATGCTCAACGCCCCGAGCGGCAAGCCGGTCATCGTGTGCAGCGGGGCGCTGGAAGAATTCATGCGGCAGAACAAATTGACCGCCCAGGTGACGATCAGCGACGAGGCCGACTATGGCGTCGCCTTCGTCATCGTGACTCAGAGCGCCTAACAAAACCTCCATGGCGGCGTTGCATCGTCTCGCCGTACTATCGTACTGTCTTCGACGATGTCGCTCCGCCCTTGGGCCTTGCCCTGAAGGTTTTGTTAGACGCTCCCAATAATCAGCAAACATCAAGCAAGCGATAAGCCAGTGACCAAGGAAGTGCATTCCCCCGACCTGCCGGAGAACCCGGCGCCCGGCACCACCGCCGCCCATGAGGTGGCGGAAGCGCCCGCAGCCTACGTGGCCGCGGGCGGCGCTGCCATGCCCGCGCCGCATCCCGTCGAGGGCAAGCCCTCCCGGCGCAAGCCGGCGGAGGCTGCCGCGCCGCGCGCGCGTCCCGATGCCTGGCAGGCCGTGAAGGAAGAGCTGACGGCAACCTTGAAGGGCGATGCAGCCGACCCCGTGCCCCCCGGTCCCTCGGCGAGGGAGCGGGTCCTGGACACGGTCGCCAAGCTGCCCGACCTGCCCGGCGTCTACCGCTATTTCGACGCCAACCAGAATGTGCTGTACGTCGGCAAGGCGCGCAACCTGAAGAAACGGGTATCGAGTTATTTCCAGAAGAATCTGTCGAGCCCGCGCATTGCGATGATGGTCGGCCAGATTGCGCATCTCGAGACTTCGGTCACGCACAGCGAGGCCGAAGCCCTGATCCTGGAAAACAACCTGATCAAGGCACTCAAGCCGCGCTACAACATCCTGTTCCGCGACGACAAGTCCTACCCCTACCTGAAGATCACGGGCGGCGACTTCCCGCGCATGGCGTATTACCGGGGCGCGCTGGACAAGAAGAACCAGTATTTCGGTCCTTTCCCAAGTGCCTGGGCGGTGAAGGAATCGATGCAGATCCTGCAAAAGGTGTTCAACCTGCGCACCTGCGAGGACAGCGTGTTTGCCAACCGCACGCGGCCCTGCCTGCTGCACCAGATCGGCCGCTGCAGCGGGCCTTGCGTCAACCTGATCGCCAAGGATGAGTACAAGGTCGACGTCGAGAACGCGGCGAAGTTCCTGCGCGGGCGACAGACCGAGGTGCTGGAAGACCTCGAGCACAAGATGCACGGCTTTGCCGAAAAGCTGATGTTCGAGCAGGCGGCGGGCGTGCGTAATCAGATCCAGTCGCTGTCGCGGGTACTGCACCAGCAGAGCATGGAAACGACCGGAGATGCCGACGTCGACGTCATCGCCGTGGTGGTGCAGGGCGGGCGTGCCTGCGTCAACCTGGCCATGGTGCGCGGCGGGCGCCACCTGGGCGACCGGGCCTATTTCCCAACCCAGGTTGCCGAGGCAATTGCGGAGGCCTCGATCGAATGCGAAGTGCTGGCTGCCTTCATGGTCCAGCATTACACGGACAAGTTTATTCCCGGCACCCTGATCCTGAATATCGAATTCGACCAGCCCGAGCTGATGGTGGCGCTGGCCGAGCAGTGCGGGCACCGGATCAACCTGATTTTCCAGCCGCAGGGCCAGCGCCGCCAGTGGCTTGAGCTCGCTCAAAAGGGCGCCGAGATCTCGCTGGCGCGGCTGTTGTCTGAACAAGGGTCGCAGCAGTCGCGCACGCGCGCGCTGGCCGAGGCCCTGTCGCTCGATTCAGCCGACCTGGAAACCCTGCGCATCGAATGCTTCGACATCAGTCACACGGCAGGCGAGGCAACCCAGGCATCGTGCGTGGTGTTCCACCACCACGCAATGCAGAATGCGGAATACCGGCGCTACAACATCAACGACATCACGCCCGGCGACGATTACGCGGCCATGCGCCAGGTGCTGATGCGCCGCTATGAGAAGGTCGCGAGCGGCGACGGCGTCATGCCCGATGTCGTGCTGGTAGACGGCGGCAAAGGCCAGGTCGAGATGGCGCGCCAGGTGCTGTCGGAACTCGGCCTCGACATCAGCCTGATCGTCGGCGTGGCGAAGGGGGAAGGGCGCCGGGTCGGCCTGGAGACGCTGATCTTCGCCGACGGCCGCGCCGCGCAGGAACTCGGCAAGGAATCGGCTGCCCTGATGCTGGTCGCCCTGATCCGCGACGAAGCGCACCGGTTTGCCATTACCGGCATGCGCGCCAAGCGCGCCAAGGCACGCCAGGCCTCGCGCCTCGAGGAAATCGAGGGCATCGGCGCCAAGCGCCGCCAGCGCCTGCTTGCCCGCTTCGGCGGCCTGCGCGGCGTGGTCGACGCCAGCGTCGAAGACCTGTGCCAGGTCGAGGGCATCTCGACCGCGCTGGCGGAAGAGATTTACCGGCAGTTGCACTAGGGGCTGCCCGCAAAGCACGCAGGGTGTGCGCGGCGACCCGATTCTGCATGCTCAGCACATCCGTCCGAGCTCAACTGGTTTAAAAAGCAATACCCATGTAGACTAGCGGCGCACGCTTTTTTCCACCGGTAAGCCAGTTCAAGCCCCCTATGCCTTTTAACATCCCGATTCTCCTGACCTGGTTACGTGTAGCACTGATCCCCCTCGTTGTCGGCGTTTACTACCTTCCCACGCACTGGCTTCCGGTGGCCGACCGCAACCTTGCGGCGACCCTGGTCTTCATCGTCGCCGCCATCACCGACTGGTTCGACGGCTTCCTCGCGCGGCGCTGGAATGAAACCTCGGCCTTCGGCGCCTTCCTCGACCCGGTCGCCGACAAGCTGATGGTGGCCGGCGCCTTGCTGGTGCTGATCCAGCTCGACCGGGTGAACGCGATCATCGCCTTCGTCATCATCGGCCGCGAGATCACCATCTCGGCCCTGCGCGAATGGATGGCGGAAATCGGCGCGCGCAAGTCGGTGGCCGTCAGCTCGCTGGGGAAGGTGAAGACCGCCGCGCAGATGGCTGCGATCCCGATGCTGCTGTTCCATGACCGCCTGTTCGGCATCAACATGTACTACTGGGGCCAAGTCTTCCTGTGGGTGGCCGGCGTACTGACGGTGTGGTCGATGTTCTACTATCTTCGCCGTGCGTGGCCCCTGATCAAGGAAAAGAGCGGGAGTTTGTAAGATTAATTCTCTGTCATCCTTGACGTACGGATCAGATCATCTATAATGCTTGCCTGTTGTGACGACATCGCAGCAAACGATAGACAAAGCGGGAGTAGCTCAGTTGGTAGAGCGCAACCTTGCCAAGGTTGAGGTCGAGAGTTCGAGACTCTTCTCCCGCTCCAGCGTTTGCAGTAAAGTCGGCAGTGACGGGTTACCTTGGAAGTTGAAACAATTTCTGCGATAATCCTTGTTTCCAGTATGCGGGAGTAGCTCAGTTGGTAGAGCGCAACCTTGCCAAGGTTGAGGTCGAGAGTTCGAGACTCTTCTCCCGCTCCAGTTATCTGGGGCAGTAGCAGTGGTAAAAGTAAAACACTCCGTGCGGGAGTAGCTCAGTTGGTAGAGCGCAACCTTGCCAAGGTTGAGGTCGAGAGTTCGAGACTCTTCTCCCGCTCCAGTAGGCGTGTCGATAGCAGGACTCCTAAGCGGGAGTAGCTCAGTTGGTAGAGCGCAACCTTGCCAAGGTTGAGGTCGAGAGTTCGAGACTCTTCTCCCGCTCCAGAATTCAGAGAAGGCAACGCTTCTCATGTTGATATGGCATATAACCCGCCAGGTCAGCAGCAGTACCTTACCCCCTGGCGAGGTAGCAAAGCGGTTATGCAGCGGCCTGCAAAGCCGTCTAGACGGGTTCGACTCCCGTCCTCGCCTCCAGAATACCATGACAAAATCGTCGCTCTGCGGCGATTTTGCATTTATGCTTAGTCCCTGGCTGGTCCCAGTCTCGGTAAATCCATCATGCGTCACGAAATCAAAACCCTCAAGGAAGCCGGTGCGCTCACGCTGCGCGTCTGGCGCGAGTCGATCCATTTTTTCCTCAGCATCGAGTTATGGCTGATGGTGCTGGTGGCCGCAGCCACCGTCGCCGGCGTCTGGTTCGCCGCGCTGGGCGACCTCCGCAGCCTGCTGGCCTTCGGCTTTGCGATCGGCTATGTTGTCACCCGCACGATATTGCATGTGAAGCGCGTGCTGACCTGGCCTTTCATTTGAACTGACCTGCAAAAAGACATGGCTCGTGGTATTGATGTGGCACATCACCAGCCGGCGTGACGCTCGTAACATGGTGTCTGGCGAGGTAGCAAAGTGGTTATGCAACGGCCTGCAAAGCCGTCCAGATGGGTTCGACTCCCTTCCTCGCCTCCAGACAGCATGCGTGCAGCCCACGCATCGGCAACGCCTCGCAAACGCGGGGCGTTGTCGTTTGTGGGCGACCGTGCCGCCGGCTCACACCAGCTCGTAGCGCGCCCGGTACGGTTGAAATCCGATGCGGCGCTTGAATTCGCGCAGGCCGGGCTGGGCGCCCAGGAAGGTGTCGTACATGAAGTAATCGACCGTGCGCTCCTCGATCAGGCGGCAAATGATCGTCAATAACAGCAAGTGCATGACGCCGTCATTGTTCTTGTAGCCCATCAGCTGGTCGGTCGACACAAAATTGCCGTAGCGAAGCGTATTGCAATACGCCGCCAGGCGGCCTTCCACATCGAAGACCCCGTAACAGGCGCCGTGCGGCATGTTGTCGTAACGCGTTTTCTTGACCAGGTAGGCGCTGTCCATCGGACGCCCCTGGCGCTCGTCGCAGGAGGTATGGATGGCATGGATCTCGTCGATATGGTCGTTGCGGTCGATCGGGCGCAGCCAGTAGCCACGGGCCGCCGCTTTCCTGCTTTTCGGCCCGGCGTAGTCCTTGCGGCGCACCTCATCGAGATAATTGCCGGCCTCGCCGCCATAGGCTGCGAGGTCGATGAGCGCGATGCCCATCGTCTTGTTGCGAAATATCTTCAGGCGCGGGTGGCGCCGCGTGAAATAGGCGTGGGCGCGGCGGATGTCTTCCGGGTGCAGCCCTTGCTCGAAACGCAGCCGGGCAACCGGCAGGCGTGCCAGTTGCGCCACGACGCGCGCGTGATCCATCAGCTTGGCAAATAGTTCAGGCGTTTCCATAAGTATCCTCATGTCGGGCGCTGGAACAGGTTATTCCGCACAGCCCAGAGCTGGCTGGAAAAGACTGCAGGGCTAGGCCGAGGCTTCACGTCAATCCGGCATGATTTTCTGCCGGGCCGCGATATTTGATCAGCCTGTCAAGTCAGAGTCGCAGGAAACTGAACAGTTCCCCGGTGACGTCTGATTCCTCGCAAATGGTGCCGGCTGCCCGGCCTTAAGCTGACCAAATCCGACACGGCGGGATCGAGACCATGCATCCGACACTGCACCAGCTGCACCAGTGTTCACACCGCACAACCTGTCCAACGCCGTGTGGGGCGGCTTGCTCCAGGGCCCGGAGCGCACGGTGAGCGCCGCAGCGCCGCGCGTCAGCGTGCTGATGCCCACCTACGAGCAGGCCGCCTTCCTGCCGCGGGCGCTCGACAGCCTCGCCGCACAAACGCTGGGCGACTGGGAAGCCATCGTCATCGACGACGGCGCCGGAGCGGCAACCCGCGCCGCGCTGGCCCCATGGCGCGACGACCCGCGCGTGCATTACCTGCGCAACGAGTGCAACGAAGGATTGGGACGCTCGCTCAACATCGGCCTGGAGCGGGCACGCGCACCGCTGGTTGCCTATCTGCCGAGCGACGACGTCTACTACCGCGAGCACCTGGCCAGCCTGTGCGCCGTGCTCGACAGCCAGCCCGGCGCCGTGCTGGCCTATTCCGGCCTGCGCCACCACTACAACCGCAGCGCGCCCGGCCAGCTGCCCGATTCCTGGCTGCAGCTGGTGCAATGCCTGCACCGGCGCAACGCTGCGCGCTGGATCGAGCGTAGCGAGTTCGAGTCCGACGATCTCGAGCAACTGTTCTGGCGAGGCTTGCGCGCGCATGGCGACTTTGCCGGCAGCGGCACGGTCAGCTGCGAGTGGGTCGACCATCCGGCCCAGCGCCACAAGCTGATCCAGGAGCCGTTCGGCGGCATCAATCCTTTCCGCCAGCATTACCGGGTCACGACGCCCCTGCGCTTTCGCAGCTCCGTCGGCAACGCCATCGACGAAGTCGGCCAGTACGCCATGGCGCGCGAACGGCCCGCCGCGCCGCGCGCCAGCGATGCCTTGACTATCCTGCTGGTGGGCGAACTGGCCTACAACGCCGAGCGCGTGCTGGCCCTGGAAGACGCCGGGCACAGGCTGTATGGCCTCTGGACACGCCAGCCCTACTGGTTCAACACCGTGGGGCCGCTGCCCTTCGGCCATGTCGAGGACCTCCCGGCCGACGACTGGCGCGCAGCGATCGAACGCTTGAGGCCCGACATCATCTACGGCTTGCTGAACTGGCAGGCGGTACCGTTCGTGCATGAAGTCATGACGGCCACGCCAGGCGTCCCTTTCGTCTGGCATTTCAAGGAGGGGCCGTTCATCTGCATCGAGAAGGGGACGTGGCCGCAACTGGCCGACCTGTACCGCCAGGCCGACGGCCGGATTTTCAGCAGTCCGGAGATGCGGGACTGGTTCGATACCGCGCTGCCCGGCTTGTCCCTCGGCGGGCTGTCGCATGTGCTCGATGGCGACCTCCCGCTGGCCGCCTCGGTGGACGGCGCGCCGTCGCCACGGCTGTCCGCGCGCGATGGCGAAGTCCACACCGTCGTGCCCGGACGCCCGATCGGCCTGCATCCGCACACGGTGGCGGAACTGGCCGGCGAGGGCATCCACCTGCATTTTTATGGCGACTTCACCCAGGGCCAGTGGCGTGGCTGGATACGGGACGCCCAGGCGCTGGCACCGCGCCACCTGCACCTGCACGCCAATGTCGACCAGGGCGCCTGGCGCAGTGAATTCTCCCGCTACGACGCCGGCTGGCTGCATGCCTTTGCCAGCGCCAACGAGGGCGAGCTGCGCCGTGCGAACTGGGATGACCTGAACTATCCGGCGCGCCTCTCCACGCTCGCCGCGGCCGGCCTGCCGATGATCCAGCGCGACAACCACGGTGCGATCGTCGCCACGCAAACGCTGGCGCGCTCGCTCGATATCGGCGTGTTTTATCGAAGCATCGCCGAGCTGGGGGAAAGCTTGCGCGACCGTGCCGCGCTCGACGCCATCGGCGCCCGGGTCGAGGCCCTCCGGCATCGCTTCGCCTTCGACGCGCATGTTCCCGCATTGGTCGGATTCTTCCGCGAAGTCATTGCCGCGGCCGGCGCCACGCGTGCCGGCGCGCGCAGCCGGTAAAGCCGCGTCAGAACGACATCGGCACCCGTACCGTCAGGGTGACGTCCGGGGTGTCGCGGGTGAGGCCGGCCCCCACCGCCACGCTGAGCGTCTTCTTGTCGGTCAGCCGGTACGAATAGCCGATCAGGAGCGTCCCGAGTTGCGTGCGCACCGATCCCGGTACCGTGCGCCCGGACTGCTTCGTGCGCGCCACCGAGTTGTGGTCGTAGCCGACGCTGAACGAGGCCTTGTCGTTGAGCGCCAGCCCCATGCCGAAGTTGAAGCCGACCACGCCGCCGGGCGCGACTTCGCCGAGCGCTTCCTTTTCGCCGCCGAGCACCGTGCGCGAGACCTCGCGCTTGAAGTTGTGCAGGTAGCTGAAGCTGCCGAAGAACACGGCCGGGTCCGACGGGAACAGCCAGGTCAGGCTCGGCTGCAGCGAATGGAAACCTGAGCCGGTCGGCAATTCGAGCGGCAGGCCGGTGCCGGTGATGTTTTCGCCGATGCAGCGGCGCTGGCAGTCGGTGACCACTTCGAAGGGGTCCTTGCCGGTGCGCGACTTGTAGCGCAGGCCGCCGATGAAATAGGGCTTGTCCACACCGCCATTGTTGAGCTGGTAGCGCGCGGCCAGTTCGACGTCGCCGAGCGCCCGGCCGCTGGTCTCGAACGCGCGCTCGACGGCGGTGCCGGTGAACACCTCGCGGCTGACGGTGGCATCGCTGCGGTAGACCCAGGGCAGCTTGGCCTCGACTTCGAACCGGTTGGTCAGCCCGCGGCGCAGGGTGGCGGTGGCCGTGGTCGTGTTCCGCTTGACCTCGCGCACGTCGATCAGGCCGATCAGGAGGGCGGGGATCACGGTGTAGCCGACCAGGGCCACGCGGTTGCTCGACGAATAGGCGTACTGGATGGCGGGCTCGAACACATATTTGCCGCGCGGCGTCAGCACGCCCGGCTGCTCGAAGATCGGGGCCACCTCGGGCACGCGCTGCTCGCGCGCCGGTGCCCGGCCGACGGCGGCCGTGCCGGGACCCGCCGCCGGCGCCGCCACAGTTTGCGGGGCGACACCGGCCGCGTTGCCGGTGCCGCGCAGAGCGTCGAGCTGCGCCCCGGTGAGCGTGCCCGGAAGTGTCCCCGCAAGCACGGGCCTTGATGCGGCGGCCGGGGCCGGGGGCGCGGCAGCAGGTGCGGCAGGAGGCGTGGCGGGAGCGAAGCTCGCCCGCCGCGCGCTGCGCACGTCGCGCTCGAGTTCATCGATACGGGCGCGTTGCGACTCGAGCTGCTGGCGCATCGCCTTGACCTGTTCCACCAGTTCCTCGACGGATTGCGCCTGCGCCGGCAGGGCGCAAAATGCCGCACTGATGGCCAATGCGCCAAGACATGGCGCCGGGATCTTCTGCATACGTTGCTCCATGATGGTGAGCCGTCAGCGGGGCGCGACGGCTGTTGACAAGGCGTTGTTCAGGCTCGTGCCGAAATTGAGCGCACGCAGCATGCCCGCGCTGTTGACCGTGGCGTTGATCGAGGTCCGGTTCTGGATCAGCTGGTCGTTCAGGGTGTTCTGGATGAGCGTTCCGCCGAGCAAAGTGGACGAGCCGGACGTCACCGCGCGCACGTCGCCGTTCTGGATCAGGCGCAGCTGGCCCAGCGCTTCGCCCGGAATGCTGCCCTGGCCGCCCGCCAGCTTGCCGATGTCGCCCAGCTGCATCTCGGTCCGCTCGACAATATTGCCGTTGATGGTGACCAGGCGCTCCAGGCCCAGCGTGACCACCAGGCCGTCGGCCGTGACGAAGCCGCCGCGCGCTGCGTCCAGGGTGGCGCTGTCGACCGCGCTGGCCGGGTCGAACGCGTTGGACGCGGCCGCGCCCGGTGCCGGTTCCGGGGGCGTGGCCATCGCCAGGCCCGCGAGCGGGAGGAGCAGGGCCGACAGGGAAAGAGGAAGCCGCATGGTGGAGTTCCTGGGTTAAAAATCGCCGGGGCCGAATTTCGGCAGCCCGTAGGTCGTCTCGAGGGCGCGGCTGGCGCCCTCCGCCAGCGGTGCGCGCGGCGCATTGCGCCAGTCGGCCGCCTGGTTGAAGCCGGGTTGCACCGGCGACTCGTGGACCACGAACAGGATCCGGTTGGCCCAGATCGATTCGAAGCGTTCGCGCGCCATCACGCGCGTGCCGCGCGACGGGTCGCCCAGCAGGATGCGCCCGTCGTCGAAGCCCTTGATGACGACGAAGTGCCGATAGCCGTTGTCGGACACAAGCACGATGGCCGGCAGTTTCGCTTCGATCAGCTTGTCGAGCGGCAGCAGGAAGCCGTTGGCGGTGAAGCCGCGGCTCTTCAGGTAGCGCTGCATGTCGAGCAGCGAAAAACCCTCGCGGCGGATCTTCGGCTGGTCGCCGCCCGCGTACATCTGCTGAAAAGCGTCCTGCTCGCTCGTCGGCGTCGCGTAGTGATGGGTCAGCAGCGTGGCCAGCGCGGCCGAGCCGCAGCTGAAGTCGTACTGCTGGCGCAGCGTGGCCTGGAAGCGCAGGTCCTTCATGCTCTTGACGGGCATGCCAACGCGCATGCCGCTCGGCAGCGACAGCTCGGCCGCGAAGGCAGCGCCGGCGGGGGCGCCCAGGCCGGGGAGCAGTGCCGCCCACAAGGCGAACGCATGGAAAAACGGGCGGCGCTTCATTGGAACTGCAGGTTGATGACGGTGGCGTTCTGGATCAGCACGTTGGCGCCGCTGTTCTGGATGACCACTGGGATGCCGGACATGTTGGCGAACGAGCCGGCGTCGATCGTATTGGCGCCCGTGTTGACGTTGACCGCGCTGTTGTTGGCGACTTCCCCTCCCAGCCGGGTGTCATTGACGACCGTGTCGGCGCGCCCCCGTTCCCGTTCCAGCTGTTCCAGGTCGAGCGCCTCGACGCTGTCACCGCCGACGGCCAGCCTGGCGCCCTGCGCCTTGGCGCCTGGCACGGCAAGCAAATCTGTCGACAGGTCCACGAAGGGCAGGGCGCCCAGTTCCTCCGCGCGCAGCACGGCAGGTTCGCCCGCGCAGGCAGGGACGGCGAGCACCGCGGCCAGTGCCCCGGCCAGCGCAAGCGTGCAGGCGCGGCCCACATGGTTGAATGCAAAGAGTTTGTTCATCGTCTCTCCTGAGTGCGAAAGCCGCCCCGCAGGCGGGGCGGTCTTCGGGCTAATCACCTGGCATCACAAGCTGCAAGACCGGCGGCCAGGGGATTACGGGCCCACCGACAGGTTGCTCTGGACGTTGACGCTCTGCTGGACCAGCGACGAGAAGCCATTGTTCTGGCTCATCACCATCACGCCCGCAGCCGACTGGCCGACGCTGGACATGGTGTTGGACATGTCGAAGCTGCCTGCGCTCACGGTGTTCGTGCCGCCCGCGCCGCCGCTGGCCGTGCCGCCTGCGCCGCCGGCGCCGGTGCCCGCGGTGTTGGCGCCGCTGGCGCCGCCCATGCCACCGGTGCCTGCGCCGCCGGTACCGCCGGTGCCGCCGGTGCCGCCCGTCGCCGCGCCCGAGGTGGTCG